>JAJEFD010000014.1 GCA_022820645.1 Dehalococcoidia bacterium
TTTCGAGGACGAAGGCTGCTTCATCACCGGGCACGACCCGGACACCGGCGAGGAGCTCTGGCGCACCTCGACCATCGCCCAGCCGGGCGACGTCAACAGCGGGACCTGGGGAGACATCCCGCCGCACCTGCGCGGCGGCGGCGACACCTGGATTCCGGGCGCCTACGATCCGGACCTCGACCTCTTCTTCATCGGCACCGCGCAGGCCAAGCCGTGGGTGGCGGCGAGCCGCGGGATGTCGACCTACAACGACGCCCTCTATACCAACTCGACGCTGGCCCTGAACCCGCGCACGGGGCAGGTCGCCTGGTACTTCCAGCACGTGCCGGGCGAGACCCTCGACCTGGACATCGTCTTCGAGCGGGTGCTGGTGGACGTCGACGATCACAAGTGGCTGTTCACGGCCGGCAAGGACGCCATCCTCTGGAAGCTCGACCGGCGCACGGGGGCCTTCGTCGATCTGGCCGAGATGCTGCACCAGGACATCTTCGAGTCGATCGACCTCGAGACGGGGCGCGTGCGCTACCGACAGGACATTCGCGACGCCGGTGTCGACGACGCGGTGGATGCCTGCCCCAGCCTTTACGGCGGCCACAACTGGCAGGCCTCGGGCTACAGCCCCGAGGCGCAGGTGATCATCTACCCGCTGCACCAGGCGTGCATGACGCTGACCGGCCGTCACGTCGAGCGGGTGGAGGGGGGCGGAGGCCTCGGGGTCTCGGCCATCGAGCTGCACGAGATGCCGGGCACGAACGGCATGCTCGGACGCCTCGCCGCGTACGACGTGCGCACGATGGAGGAGGTCTGTAGCCGCGAGCAGCGGGCCATCTTCCTGACGTCTGTCCTGACGACGGCCACCGGGCTGGCCTTCGTCGGCGACGTCGACCGCTACTTCCGCGCGTTCGACGTTCGCACGGGCGAGGTCCTCTGGGAAACGCGTCTCGGCCAGTCCGGTCACGGGTTCCCAATCTCGTACGCCGCGGGCGGCAGGCAGTACGTGGCCGTCCCCACCGGCGTCGGCATCTTCCGCGGCCTCAGCGGGGTGCTCAGCCCGGACATCTACCAGCCCCCGTCCGGGAACGGACTCTACGTCTTCGCCCTCCCGGAGCGGGAGTCGTCGCCGTAGAAGCGATCCGGGCCCGTCCGCGTCGTTCCCCGCATCGCCTCGCCGGTCGAGCGGGACGCCGGGGAACGCGGGCACGTCCGTGGGGTGGTCCTGATGATGCTATGATGCATCTATGCGGACCACGCTCTCCATCGCCGACGACAACCTTCGAGAGCTGAAGGCGCTGGCTCACGAGACAGGCGTGTCGCTGACGCGTGCGGCGAACGATGTCCTGCGCGCCGGGCTCGACCGGCGTGTCAGTTCCTCCCCCCGGCGCCGCTATCGGGAGGAGGTCGGCGATCTCGGTGAGCCGCGTGTCAATCTCGATCATGCCTTGGCGATCGCCGCGCGGCTGGAGGACAACGAGACGCTTCGCAAGCTCGAGCAACGGACGTGACGCTCGTCGATCTCAACGTCGTCCTCTACGCGATCAACACCGCCGCCCCGCATCACGCCGAAGCGCGAACGTGGTGGGAATCCGCGATCAACGGGGATGAACCGGTCGGCCTCGCGTGGCCCGTCATCATCGGGTTCCTGCGCTTGAGCACGCAGGGGTCGGTCCTTCCACGCCCCCTCACCGTTGAGCAGGCGTGCCAGCGGGTGAACCGTTGGCTGGCGCAACCGACAGTTCGACTGGTGCGAGAGACCAACGAGCACTGGCTCCATCTGGAACGCTTGCTCTCAGCGAGCGGCATGGGCGGGAATCTCGCAACCGACGCACATCTGGCCGCGCTCGCTATTTCTCACGGCGCCACGCTCATCTCTTTCGACAACGACTTCGCGCGGTTTCCCAACCTGCGCTGGACCAGTCCAGGTCGCCTGCGGACATGATCGCGAGACGAACTCCCACCACGCCCACTCCGGCGGCATCGCGGTGGGGCCGGGCGGCGGTGCCACGTCGCGGAGATCCGCCGGGGCCGCGCCGGGGTCAGTCCGCCCGGTGGGTGCGGCGCTGCTCCCGCCCGCTACCACTCCAGCGGGGCAGGAACCGTCGTGCTGGCGGGCCATCTTCCTGACCTTCCTGACGTCGGTCCTGACGACGGCCACCGGCTGGCCTTCGTCGGCGACGCCGACCGCGCAGTCCTGTGGGCGCATCCGGCGTTCGCGAACGGCCACGTTGTCGCCGGTTCGCAGTCTGGCAGGACGAGACCCAATGCCGAATCCGATGCGGACGGACCGGGAGGTGACCAGAGGGTGGCACCCCGACGAGCAACGCTGGCTCGAGCGGTTCCGCGAAGCCTTGGCCGCCCACTACCCCGAGGTCGTCAACAAGGCGCTGCTCTTCGGGTCGAAGGCCCGTGGCGACCGGACGACCGCGAGCGACATCGACGTGATGGTGATCGTCAGGGACGAGGCGGCAGACGCTCAGGAGAGCATCGCGGAAATGGCGGACGAGCTGGTGTTCTCGGCCGAGTGCTGGCAGGCGGCCCCGTGCGTGCTGACGAGGACCGAGTCCGAGTGGACCGAGGGTCTCAGTTGGGGATTCGCGTTCCACGAAGCCGTCGAAGGCGAAGGGATCACGCTCCTATGAACACGGAGACGATCGTTTGTTTCGCTCATCACAATAATGCCATCAGCACGCATTCAGGTTCGTGCGATTGTCACTCTTGATCGGCGACCGCGCGCTTGAAAATTGCCTCTTCTGGGTTCTTTATTGCCGAGAGGATGTTCTCGGCGACCTTGTCCAGCAGTTTCTGGCCCCAGAATGGATCCATGACATCGTAGTAGATGACTCGAATATGTTGTAGGTCAAAAGGCACATCCTCTTCGTTCGACGAAATAAGCACGACTGGTTTCTCCAGTGCGTGTGCCAATCCAAGTTGGGTGCGGCTCTTCTTCGTCGGCTGCCCAACCCGTTCTGCGGCGGCGAGGCAGGGCGCGGTTGGATCCGGCAACGCGCTGATCGTGGTGAGGGACCGGCGAAGGGGACCGGTGTCCGACGGTACTTGTGGTGCGGCG
>JAJEFD010000008.1 GCA_022820645.1 Dehalococcoidia bacterium
CCCACCCGACATCGCTCCCGCCGCGGCGCCCCCGATGCCGCCGGCCACGCTGGCCGCGCCCTGCGCCGCCGCCGCTCCCGCTGCGATGCCGCCCGGTCCTCCCGCGGCCCCCGCGAGCATCGGCCCGATCGACCGCGCGGCCCGCAGGGCGGTGGTCGGCAGCGACAGCCCGAAGTAGAGGGTGTGGAGCCAGGCGTCGAACGTGCCCGCGTTGCCGAGCATCGAGGGCACCCGCGTGGCGAGGTAGATGAAGGCCGCCGAGAGGATCAGCTTCCACACCAAGTCCTGGACCGGCTCGAAGGAGCCGATGGCGGCGAACTCGTTCAGCATCGAGAAGCCCATCGACAGCGCGATGATCTGGACCGCCTGCTGGAAGACCGCGGTCATGAACAGCCTGAGCCAGTGCTTCCCCCAACCCGCCGTGTGGGGCAGGATCCAGAGCCCCAGGGCGATGGGCGCCAGCGCCAGCAGCAGGTCGATCAGCGCGATGCGCAGCACCATCTGCACCAGGACGTAGACGACGAAGAAGCCGTAGACGAGGTACAGCAGGCCGACCAGCAGGGCCATGCCCACGCTCCCCGCCTCGGCCGCGGCGAGCAGCGTGTCCTTCGATGCCCTGAGCAGGTCGCCCGCCGTGAAGCCGAGCTCGGCCGCGACGAAGCCGGTGACCGCGTCGGCGGTGTCGATGACGAGGGCGCACCACCAGAGCGAGGACGCGGCTGCGACCAGCCCCAGCACGAGCCGGGGCACGATCTCCCGCCAGCCCGCCTGGGGCCTGCCGAGGTGCTCCGAGACGATCAGGCTGAGCCCGATCCAGGCGATGATGACGACGAGCAGGCCTGAGGTGCCGGCCCAGACCGTCGTCCAGGCCTGGACGACGATGGGGTGCATGTAGGTGAGCTCCGCCGGGGTGCCGGTGAGGACGTCGTTCATGGAGGCTATGCCCCCCTGCAGACGTCGGCGCCGGATATCTGCTCGACGATGCCGCAGAGCGCGCCGTGGACGGCCTCGACCATCCACACGGCGAACGCGCGCGCCCACCGCGCCGGGTCGAGCGCGGCGAGGATGCGGTCCCACAGGCTCGTGGGCTGGTAGATGGGGATGACGACGTTGAAGGTGTGGGCGTCGCCGCCGCGGACCGCGACGATGACGAGCAGGAACGCCTCCTCGCGGGAGAGCTCCGGCTGCTGATCGTGCACGGGGTACGACCAGGAGTACTCCCAGCCGTCCTCGACCGCACCGCCCGAGGAGTGGACGCGGTACATGGGCGCGATCCAGTCGCCGGTCTCCGGATGGCGGATGCCGTAGTGGATGGCCTCGACCTGCCGGTCGAAGACGGGACGGGCGACGAAACCGCCGCTCTTCTTGCGCTCGACGAAGTCCCTGTCGTGGTTGACGAGGTCGAGCCCGCCGCTCTGGGCGAAAACCGCGCTGCCCGCCATCGCCATGGCCAGCGCGGCGAGCAGCAGCGCTGCGGTCAGTGTGATGATGCGTTTCCTTCCTGCGGTCCTGGTCCTGATGGCCGACTGCGGTCGCACGGAGCCTCCTTGCATCGGACGGAGTGGGTTGACGGCAGTCGAGTCTGGACGCGCGGGGACATGCGCGTAATGGCCCGTGTGGGGGTGCGCGCGGGAACTCCCGCGGGGGCCGGTGCATGTGTGTCCGTGGGGAAGACGCGCCGGGCCGGGCTCCGCTATAGTGACCGCCGCCGGGCCACAGACGCGGCCCGGCCAGCATCAGGAGGTGGACGGCATGCCCACGTTCGACATCATCACGATCGGCGAGGCGCGGAGCAGGAGCGCAACCGGAAAGCGGGCCGAACTCCTCCAGGAGTACATCGGCTACATCCAGCGCGTGGCGCCTGGGGAAGCAGGAAGGCTGACCGTATCGGAGGGCGAGACGACGCAGGCGCTCCGGCGCAGGCTGAATGCGGCTGCGGAGGCGCTGGGCACTACCCTCGACGTCCGCCGGACGGCGAACGCGGTCTACTTCTGGGGCACCGATCGGCGGCGGCGCGGCAGGCCAAGGAAGAACCCGGTCGAATAGCAGCCCTCGGGGAGCTCAGGGCCACCGTCCCCCTATCCCCCGAGCACCGGGAGTTGTTTGAGCAGGGGTTGCGCGCCCTCGCACGGCTAGCCGTGCACGCCGAATACGGCATCGAATGGTTCCCTAGCTGAGTCCGGCTGGAATCAGGCAAGGCATTCACGTCCCATGACGCCATGAACCCGCGCGTCAGGGCTCCCTGAGAGCAGTGGGCTTTGCTGTATAGTGTTTTCGCTTCAGTCTGGTCGATCGCAGGGACGTAATGGGACCACTTGAGCAGACCCTTGCAACCAACATCATCTTGCTAGCCGCAGCATTGCTTGCAGTCGACATGGTTGCAATCGCTCCGGCCTGGCGGAGGTTCTCACAGTTCTGGTCATCCGGGTCAAGAGATCAAAAGAAGCAGGTTGTCCGCTGGACAGAAGCCGCACTTGCTCTACCGGTGATCTTCGTCTTTAGCTCATTCATATCTCTCCTCCTATTCGAGGAGTCATGGTACTACTATATGGACACGATATTCTTGCTCATAATAGTCGGATTTGCAGTTGCACTGCCAATCGTCATCTACGTAGTGCCACGATGGGTGCAGAGGAAATTTCGTCAAAATCGGACGGGAGATGAGCCAAGGCCACCGATCATGTGGAGGGAGGTCAGCAACGCGGCCGCTCTGGGGTTCTTTGCGCTGACGGCCTTCCACACCTTGCTTGCCGCCATGGCAGCCATACAAGTCGCGGTTGGCATCGCTATCGGAGGTCAGTCACTGAGAGATGATTTCGAAGCCGCGAGAGCGTTGATTGTATCTGCACCGATGTTTCTCTTCTCTGGGCTCAGCCTCCTTGGCCTCAGCTATCTTGAGGACCTGACTCCCACAAAGACAAACGCATCCGGCAGTACTGGCGAACGGAATACGATGTCCTATCTGATCATCCCATATCCCGATGAGCCATTTGAACCTCTGATTCACCGAGACGATTGCAGCCACGCCAGGAGGGCTAAGGACTATAGCCGGTCGCCACGGTTTGAAACTGTGGAGGACGCACTCAACCATGCTGCTCCGATGTTCAGGACTCCAGCACGACTCTGTGAGTCTTGCCGGAAGCAAATCGAAAAGAAAAGAGCGTAGGGATGAGATTCGGCAGTCCGACGGGATGCAGTTCTTGCAACTACCAACACATGCGCGAGGTGGTTATCAATCCCAACATTGGAGACGTTGTAGGCCTTGGCCCGTGTTCCGCCCCAGATTCCGGGCAAGCCGGTACCCTCGCACCCAGCAACCTAACCCTGTACCACCTCGTCCCAATCGCCGGGTAGATCGCCGTCATGCAGCAGCTTGAGCAGCGTCCTCTTGGCGATGTCAAAACCGTCACGCCAGGCAGCAGGCAGGTCGTCGCGCTGGCCAACGTCCCCGTGGGCTATTCGCGAGCGGATGTTGTAGAACGACCTGACACTCTTGGCTATTGAGGTGCGGTCGTCAGGATCAACCCCGAGGAAGGACGCAGCGCGGGTGGCCAATCGGTAGGCTATCTCGGTGCGGGCATCGGCAGTGTAGACGGTCTCCAATGCAATCGCGGTATCGAGGATTCCGTCCTGGGAGGCAAACCTGCCATGCCTGGCCAATGCTCTCGCAAGGTGCTCGACGACGCGCTCAATAGGCAGGCGCTCTCCTCTATATTCCTTGTAGCGCCGCCAGAGCGACCTAAGTTCATCGATATCCTTCTCTGCAAGCGATTCATCCCTGAAGTTCCACGGCGACGACAGGTTGTATATCCGGTAGTCGCTTGGGAAAGGGTATCCGAACTCCCTTATCCATTGCGGCACGCAGCGATACCGGTAGAGGATCCCCAAGGGTCTCTCAGTGGCCAGTGAGAACACCTCCATAAGTTTGACGAGGTCGGCATCGGAACGAAAGAACACAGTGGGCAAGGGCCTGTCATCGTCGACCTGTAGAAACTGGCCCCATTGGAACTCCCTGATGACCATACCGGTAGATTCCGGTTCGAATGTGCCGGGGGTGGAGAATCTGCGGGTCTGCCATTCATCTCCGGTTCCATTGTATGGAACCGCAAACAGTCCTTCTTCGATTTCCGTTCGATCTGCCAGTTGCAGCCCATAAACGAGAGTGACCTCATACCCAGGCAATTCTCTGGATTGCCCCAGCACCAGCAGCCGGTCCAGGTCTCGCGCCGCAGTCAGAGCATCGCTCATGAGCATACGCCGCATGGCGCCTTCTATTATTCTTCGAATGGTGTAAAGTGGGTCGTACCCTCCAAATCCAGTGTTCAGAACGGCAGCTCCCAGATACTTGTATTTCGTATTATTGAGGGCTTCCCGAATCACCGGATGGTCCTGCATCAGTTGCACTGCTTCTTCCAGGTGCTTCTTGAAATGGAGGCGGAACCAACTCTGAGGCAATTGCATTTCATCATTGTCTTTTGACTTGAGGAGAAGCGAGGCATACTCTTTCAGCTTGAGTCCCCTCGGAGGGTAACCCGGAAAATCTGATATCGCCACCGTGGAGCGCGAAAGCTGTTCGAGCATTCTCGCGGCATGTTCAACCCATCCCTCGTTGGGATTCTCTAGCGCCACAGCCATCCTACACCTCCCCAGCACCATCCTCGGCGCGGGACTTCACGCTCAGCAGCCCGATTGCTCCGTTCCTCGACGTTTTCCCAGGCGTGGGGGAAGGGCCTTCCGCCTGCTCGGCGTGAGCGCCCGTGAGACCATCAGAAGGAACAAACACAGAAAATCCGCCCACGACCGACTTGAACAAATCTTGCGCCATTTCCTCAAGCGACTTGCTCATGCGGTGGTCCAACTCACTCTCATGATCCAGCATTACCAGCACACGGTCGAAGGACCTTGGATACGGACTGACAATAGGCCCTAGATCGCCCGTTCCCGCCTCCTACGCCACTTACGGCGCCCTGCGGTCTGGTTGCGTAAGTGGCTACATCCCTATTGCAGGGATGATGACTGTGGGTGCCCTCCCGCATTCTATCGCAGCGCGGGGCGGCAATCATCCTCTAGGTTGACGACGCGCCTGCGCCAGCATCGGTAACGTCGCACTTCTTGTCGCGCTTTCGGTTGAACAGCCAGTTGAGAAACTTGGAGTACGAGGCCACAAACGCTCCGCCAGCGATCCCCGCAGTAATCGCATCATCGCCGCCCGTCGCGCCGTATAGGTAGAGAGCGGCGATAGAAAAAGCCAGCAGGATTATCGCTTGGGATAGGTCGCTTCTCATTTTGAGCCTCCTACTTTTTCATTGTCTGCCCGTATCATTATTGCCGAGAATATGGTTCTGGAACACCCGTGTTGTGTAGGAGAGGTCGATCGCAATGCTGTGCACCGGGACTAGGCGGCACTACCTGGCCCAGTCCGGCGCGCCCCATACTGCGAAAACGGCGCTCAATCCCAGCGCCAGCACGTGAAGTGCGAGAAACACGAACGGCATCCACCTTTCGACATGCGTCGTGGGCCAGTACGCCTTTCCGCGCCCCTCCTCCAATAACTGCCATTCGTAGGTGTACGGGGCAGCGGGCAGACGCTCTTCGAGTTCGTGGATGATTTTGAACTTCACGGTGTTCAAGTCCCGGAACGACTTGATGATGCTGTACGACAACAGCGAGAGCATGATGCCTGCCAGTGCCACGAAGACAGCCAGCATCGCACGCTCCGACAGCGCCGCCTGGAAACCGTATGCAGCGACGAGCGCAGCGTTGATAGTCAACAGGTAACGGCCCGACGCGACGCGTCGAGCGCTGGCGTTGTCGGCGGATTGCACGTACGCCTTGTACTGTTCGAGGAGGCGCGCCTCGAACGACCCGTCGTCGGAATCGTCGGCCTGGCGGATCAAGGGCCTGCGCGCTTGGTCGCTCATCCTTCCTCCGGATTGGCAATGAGCTCTTTCAAGGTCGGCCACCTCCATGGATGAATCCTCTTGCGTTTCGGGGCCGACTTCGGGCGGGTGCAGGTCTTCTTTCTGCGGCCCTTCAGCAGGAAGTAGGGTTTCCCCAGCTGCTGCGCCATGGTGACTTCCGCTTCCACCCCTTTCGCATCGTGCGTGTGTTCCCCGCAGATGACGATGGTCAGGTGTGCCCTGCCTATGAGGTCATGCACCTTCTGCCGCCAGTCCTCGTCGAACGGCTCCTGCACGGACCAGTCTGCGATGCTGAACGGCGAGTCAGCGCGGTTCGCCTGCGCAACGAGGTTGCCTCGCAAGTCGTTGTCGTGGTCGTAGTCGAAGCTTATGAACACACTCTTCTTGTTCATGCAACCCTTTGCTGTAGCGCCTCAGGCAAATCAGGACCGTCGCGAGCGTGCTGCTGGCCGAGTGCGCAGCTATCCCGGTGTGTGCTCGCCGCCGAGCACCAAGACTACATCAACCCCGCGGGTGCCTGAGCGCACCTTCATTCTCCGATCGACGGGCAGGTCCTCTTTCAAAGACCAATCGGTGGTTTCGGAATGGGAATCGGGGTTTCGAGATGTCCAACAGGAACTCCCTCAGCTGTTCATAGACTCTCCGGGTAGCCCACCCGTCCCATGCAATCCCAGCCACGCCGGTCCTTGTGAGGACGCAGCGATGTGCTCCGCCGCAGGCGCCGGAAGCGCTTTCCGCACACGGAGCACCGCACGACGTACTCCCGGCGGTTCGGCCGTCTGGTAGAGGGGCTCGGGAAAGGCTGTGCGCTCCGCGAGGGCGGTACAGGGAGCGCTCCCGCGGCCGGGAACTCGACCACGAACCGTGGCGTGAAAGGATCGGTGGTCACCCTGACGGACCGGATGCGGTCCACTCGGTACGACCGGCTTTCTCCATCGGCTGCGCGGATGGCGTGCAGGAGGACGTTGCCGGCCCCTGTCCGGCGCAGCGAATACGGCTCTATCAGTCGATGCCGCCCGTTGTACCCGAGATCGACCAGAAGGCGATTGACGGCAGCGAACCGCACGGGCTCCAAGCGGCTTCCCGCCCCCGATGTCCAGAACGTCGGGGGCGGCGTCCACAGCTCCTCGTCATGTCCAAGAGGCAGGGGTTCGAGCTCCTCGACCGGTTCGGAGCCATTGAGCCACGCGAAGATGCGCGGCACCTCGGCCCAGAAGTAGTCGAACTCGGGCAAGGCCCGCAACTGGTGCGCAAGCATGTTCGCCCATTCGCGCTCGAGCTCGTCGAACATCGGCGAGGAGCGGATACCCTCGGCTGAGGGCACGGGAACGCCCTTGGTCTCGCACTTCTGCCTGAGCACGTCGAGGACCAGCCCGCCGTGCTGACGGAAGTCACGCCGGCGGAAGAGGTTGACTATGTCGTAGAGGTCTCGCGGGCGAGCGCGCTCTCCCATGGCACGCAGCTTCTCGGCGAAAACCTCCTCGAAGCTGTAGCAGCGGACCTGTCCCGGTGCGGGCAGGGCATCAGGATAGTCGTGGCTGATGAGCCTCAGGACCGGCGGGCAAACGACAACCTCGTCCTTCGTCAGGTCGAACTTGATGCTTGCCGGCCCCGGTGCGTTTCTGGGCCCTCGGTAGTAGACGCGCATCTCGGCCGAACGACCCGACGACCGGACCCGGTAGGTCGGTTCGCGCACCGTGAAGTCGATGCCGGACTCCTGGTTGACGCGGTCCAGCAGGCGCGTGAACGCACCAAGCACCTCGCCAGGCTCGATGGGCCCATCCTCAAGCAGCGTGAAATCGAGGTCCTCCGAGAAGCGGTAGGTCTCGATGTAGCATTTCTTGAGGCACGTCCCGCCCTTGAACACCCAAGTGCGGGACAGCTGCGGGTCGGTGCCTATGCCCCACAGCACCCACCCGAGAACGTAGTCTTTCTCGACCACGTCTTCGCGAAGCTCCCAGAGACGAACACGCTCGTCGATATCGGCGCGAGAGATCACGCTCCGTCCCTCTCACCGGAGTCGAGCCGCTGCACGTTGATGCGCAGGCTCCACCGGGATACGATCCGCCCGCTCGGCGGGCCGTCCGGGTCGAGGCGGCTCACACCCTTCGTGATCCGACTGCGGCACGCTTCCACGAAGTCGGGGCCTGCGAGGCCCGCCCGTTCCGTCAGATATCCCAGCCGCTTGAAGACCGTCCCCTTACCAAGACGGTCACCGTACTCGAGGAGCCTGACGATGTCGCCGTACTCACCCTCGAAGTACTCCCGCAGAACCTCGGACACGTGCAGCACACCACCCCCAGCCGCAGGGACGTCGAGGATGTCGATGAGCGTGCGGTGAGGGTCGGACACGTTCACTGCCACGCGCTGACGCCAGACTCGACGCGTCCCGAACAACGTCCGTTCATGCACGGTCCGGATCAGGTAGTCCGTTCCCTGTATCGTCTGTCGGGTCGGTGCGACCTTACGTCCTGCGAAGACGTACACCACGTTGAAGATCTGATCGGACAGCCCCCAGTGCTCAATGGCAGTCCAGCCGCCGATGTAGCCGGGAGAGAAGAGGGTCGCCGCCACGACCCAGGGATCTTCTCTCCACTCCCCGGGTTCGGATGCGTCGAGAGGCACGCCGATGTACCAGCCCTTTCGGACGCGGGCAAGCCACCCGCTCTTAGCAAGAGCTGCGAGCAGGCGGCGCACGCGGGCAAGGTCAATGCCGAGCACCGATGCGGCTTGCGTGGCGTCGAATGGGCCATCGAATGCGCGATTGAGCATGACCAACTGCCGGCGTCCACGACCGGTGAGCCCCGCAAACGATCCTGCGAGGTGATACACCGGAGGCGGAGAATTTTCAGTCTGGCTGGTCATCATGCCTTCTCGATATATGAGTATATCAGGAGACGCCCATTTCCGCTCATGTGCTGAATTTTCGACCCCCCGTATAGAAACAGCAGGCGACGAGAGGTCGGGCACACAGTAGTGACCCGGTTCGACGATCGATGGGACGTCCCGTCCCCGGCACCCGGTCTCTTCTTTCAGGGTACACGGATGCATCCTTCCACAGGAGATGGGCATTGCGAACGTGTTGTGGCGTCATAGCACGTTCAGCAGGGTCGTCAGAGGGGCGCGGCGAGGCCTGCCGCGTATGAACCTGGCGGGGTGGGCCCACCCCCCGAAGAGCAGTGGCTACAGTTGCGGCTGTCGACGCGCGCCCGATGAGCTCCACAGGGGAACGACGCGCACTCGGCTGCGGGGATGACGGCTCGGCCATGGCGCATGTGCCCCGGCCGGGAGCGGAGCATGGGCGCAATGCAGGCGCAAGCCGCTGTGTGCGGATGCGCACCGCTCTGCACACACCATTCTCTGCACCGGAACACTCCACGGCTCACGCGCGAGAGTGAGCATCGAACTCACCACCGGATTGTGTGCAAGCGAATCTAGGCGGCGGCTCAGGCCGGTGTCTAGGCTGCTCCGCAATCGCGTGAGAACCCAGCGGCGCGGAAGAGGCCATGGAGGTCTCACCGTTCAGGTATCTGACGCGCATGTCGGAGGAGAGCCATGAAGACTGCACCGACTGCGGCAGCCAGCACGCGGGCTAGATCATCGACAAGTGCTAGGAGCTAAGAACCCGTGCCTCCCCCCCGACCGTGGCGACGATCATGGATGCCTGCCTTGGCGCTCGCGGCAATGCTGCTTTTCGCCCTCGCCGACCGCCCTCTGTCTGCTGCACCACTACAGCAGACCGTAGTCAACATCTGTGACCGCACGCCGGAGGCTGAGGCGTGGATCCTGGAGGAGGTCCAGTCTGCCACGCCCAGCGCCACCTGTTCGACCGTTACCAGTGCCCAACTGGCGGCCATTACCGCTGCTTTCGAAATCACCAAATACAGCAGCCCTGAAGTCCTCAGCAGTGACTTTGCAGGGCTGACCGGGATAAGCGCAGTCCGTATAAGAAGCTCGCCCGCGCTCAAGCGCGTTCCTGCCGACGCATTCTCCGAACTGGCAAAGTCCCAAATCATAGAGATCAACTTCGCTGACAGCGGCATCGAGGAGATCGAGAAGGCAGCGTTCGACGGTCTTACGGCCCTGCAGACTATGTACCTCACAGACGGCTCCCTCCAGGGACTGGAAGTGGGCATCTTTAGGGATCTGACCTCACTAGAGCGTCTCATCATGAGCTCCAACCCCATCAAGAGACTGGACGAAGACATCTTCTCCGGGCTTACCGCATTAACCAGCCTCCACATCAGCAACTTAGGCCTCACGGAGGTGGATCCTGACCTGTTCGATGGCCTCT
Source organism: Dehalococcoidia bacterium (assembly GCA_022820645.1). Taxonomy (GTDB): domain Bacteria; phylum Chloroflexota; class Dehalococcoidia; order Lucifugimonadales; family Australimonadaceae; genus Bin16. Next base: position 10,216 of record JAJEFD010000008.1, read on the forward strand.
CCAACCTCGAGTGGCTCGGTCTGGTGGAAAACCAACTGACGACGCTGGACGAGAATACCTTCGACGGCCTCTCCAACCTGACAAATCTCACTCTCAATGGGAACCAACTGACGACGCTGGACGAGGATATCTTCGACGGACTCTCCAACCTCGATACTCTCTATCTGTTCAGCAACCAGCTGACGACGCTGGACGAGGATATCTTCGACGGACTCTCCAACCTCGAGTTTTTACGTATGGACGGTAACCAGTTGGCAACGCTGGACGAGGATATCTTCGACGGCCTCTCCAACCTCGAGACGCTCTATCTGTCCAGCAACCAGCTGACGACGCTGGACGAGGATATCTTCGACGGACTCTCCAACCTTGAGGAATTACAACTGAGGAACACCGACACCCTCACGACACTGGACGAGGACATCTTCGACGACCTCTCCTCTCTCACGCGACTCTACTTGGATGGCAACGGCCTCACAACGCTGGACGAGGACATCTTCGATCCCCTTGGTAGCACCCTGCTATGGCTCTGGCTCCGCGACAATCAGCTGGCTACCCTGCCTGCGGACATCTTCGACGGAGTGACAGGGGTACAAATAATCACGCTATCCGGCAACGAACTCACCAGCCTTCCCGACGACGTGTTTGATGGCTTGGGGAGCCTCTTCGCCCTGACCTTGTACAGCAACGAACTGGAGACCCTGGGCGAAGACTTATTCGAACCAGTTACCGGTCTGGCATGGCTCTGGCTGGACGACAATGAGCTCAGCTCATTGCATGCGGATATCTTCGATGGCCTCGCCGCCCTCCAGCGCCTCTATCTGCACGACAACAGAATCACCTCGCTTCCAGCAGGGGTGTTCGAGGACCTGGACGATGACCTTGAATGGCTCTACCTGAGGGGCAACGGCCTTACAGCTTTGCCTTCCGGCATCTTCGCCGGACTGACAGGCCTAACAACGCTGGACCTCTCCTGCAATGCACTCACCGCGTTGGACCTCACCCTGTTCGATCCCTTCGCAACTTCCCTGACGTACCTGAATATCGGCTCGAACACCTTCAGTACAAGCCCTACCGAAAGCGCCATCCGCGCCAAGCTGACCGCGCTGAACGCACTGCGCCTCACTGACACCAGCCCCTGTACGTCGGCCGATGACGTTGGCATGAGTGCCCTTACGTTAACCCTAGGTACGCTTAGGCCACCCTTTGTACCGCCAGGCGATGGCAATACGTTATACGGCCTGACCGTCCCTCAAGCCACGGAGGTGGTGACCCTCATCCCCACACCCAGGTCATCACTGGCGACCTAGAGTACATTCTTTCCGGATGCCGATGAACTCGCAAACGGACACCAGTTCGATTTGGCGCGAGAACCCGGGGTTAGTTGGGTGATTACATCCGAAGACCAGACCTCGACTCAGAGGTACGACGTCTTGGTCGAAAGGCAAAGACCGCCGGCTGCCGTAACCCGGTTGCGTGGGCTGGAGTTGAGCGAGTTGAGTCTTTCCCCGGCATTCGATAGCAGCGAGGATACCTACACTGCGACTGTGCCATCAGCACTTTCACAAACCACCGTGAAACCGTTACCTCTCGACGTCGACGCCACGGTAGTGGTTAAGCTGGGTGGAGTCGCCGAAGCAGACGGAACGGTGGACCTCGCGGTTGGGTCCAACATCATCACGGTGGAGGTCACCGCCGAGGACGGGGTGACGACGCGGACCTACACGGTCACGGTCACCCGCGCTGCATCCACAGACGCAACGCTCTCCTCGCTGAGCTTGAGTGGGGTGACCCTCGCCCCGGCCTTCTCGCCGTCAACCACCTCATATACTGTCGACGCCGCAAGCAGCGTGTCCTCCACCACCGTGACTGCGGCAACCACGCACTCGGGCGCCACGGCGGTGGTCAAGCTGGGTGGAGTCGTCGACGCAGACAGCACGGTGGACCTCGCGGTTGGGTCCAACACGATCACCGTGGAGGTTACCGCGGAGGACGGGACGACCACTCAGACCTACACGGTCACGGTCACCCGCGCTGTATCCACAGACGCAACGCTCTCCTCGCTGAGCTTGAGTGGGGTGACCCTCGCCCCGGCCTTCTCGCCGTCGACTATTTCCTATACCGCCAACGCAGCGAACAGGGTTTCCTCAACTACCGTGACTCCGGCCACAACTCACCCGGGCGCCACGGTGGCGATTGCTCTGGACGGGGTCGTCGACTCCGACGGCACGGTGAACCTGGCCGTGGGCACGAACAGCATCACGGTAGTGGTGACGGCGGAGGATGGCACGACTACCCAGACCTACACGGTCACGGTCACCCGCGCCGCCGCGCCGCCACCGCCTCCTGAGGTATCAGGCGGCGGTGGGAGCGGCGGTGGGGTCAGCAGCGGCCCGCCGGGCCCGGTGGATCCAACCTTAGTCGAAGGCGGCGAGACCTCCCGCGAGGTGCTGGAGAACTCGGAGCCCGGCGCCCCGGTCGGTGCGCCGTTCGCGGCCAGGGACCCGGACTCCGAGATGCTGACGTTCTTCCTCACGGGGATAGGCCGCGACAAGGAGTTGTTCACCATCGACCCGGAGACCGGGCAGCTGTACACGGGCGCTGTCCTGGACTACGAGACCAAGCGCGTCTACCGCGTGGTAGTTGGCGTGAGGGCCGAGGACGGGGGAGACGATTACATCCGGGTCATCATCCACGTGGTCGATCAGGAACCGGAGCCCACGCCGACGCCGACGCCGGTCCCCACTGCGACGCCGACGGTTGTTCCCACTGCGACGCCGACACCTGTTCCCACTGCGACGCCGACACCGTCGCCCACGCCCACACCCACGCCCACTGCAACGTCCACGCCCGCGCCAACCCCGACGACGGTCCCGACGGCCACCGCCACGCCGACGCCGACGCCAACAGTCACACCCACGGCAACGCCCACGCCGGGCCCCGTTCCGGTTGTTGAGCAGCCCGATGACGAGGGCGGCTTGCCATGGTGGCTATGGCTGCTCCTGCTGCTCCTGCTTGCCGCACTGGTAGCGGGCTTCGTGGCGTACATGGGCAGGCGGCGGTAGGCGTGCCGGCATCGGCTCACCGTATGGCAGGTAGTCGGCGTGTCAGCCCAACCTGCCGAGGCCAAGGAGCGTCGGCTGCGCGTACGGCTCCGGCCTCCCCGTCGGCAGCAGATGGCTCAGGCCAAGGTCGCCCGCCACCGCCATCAGGGCGAAGAGGTTCGCCGCAGATGAGACGGCAGAACAACCCGGTGCCTGTGTAGCTTGACTGCACAACACCATCGTCGAGCTGCGCGACAACGACTGACGCACCGGCACAGTCACGCACGTGCAGCCGGGTTCTTATGCAGGACCGTGCAGGAGGAGAACGCATGGACAGGAAAAAGAGACCGGCAACGGAAACGCCGTCCAGCTACGCGGCGCGCATGTTCGGCGAGGACGCCGCGGACAACTACGGCGTAATGGGCCGGTTGATGATCATCGACCGGCTCCCGGTCGGCGACCTGGGATTGCTCACTATCGGTTTCCGCATCACGGACCGGCCCGGCGAGAAGTGGACCCGGCGCTTCAACCGTTTCAAGTACGGCGAACCTACCGCCGCGAAGGCGGCCGCCCGCACCTTCTGTGCGGCGTTCGAGGACTTCCTTCCCCCCGGGAACCCCCGCATCGTCGTCGTCTCCTCGGTCTCTTCAGGGCAGAACATTGCGCAACACGACACGCCCGCGTCGACACTGGCGTCCGCGCTTGCACGATCCCGCGGCTGGGAGTGGCTTCCGCATCACGTTACCAAGGACCGGCATCCCCGTCTCACCGGCATCACCCCCGCGGCCAAGCGGGACGCCACCGTGGACGGGGTGTACCTCGCTGCCCCCATCGGAGGCGATCCCGGCCTCGTGATCGTCGTCGACGACTTCTGCACACGGGGAGCGACGCTCGCCGACATCGCCCGCGCGGTCCGGGAGTCCAACCCAGGATGGAAGGTTCAGGGGGCCAGCCTCGCCAAGGCCGAGCGCGCCGCCTACTGGAAGGGCGAGCTGACCAACGCGCACATCCCCGACGTGCTGGACGCCATCTGGCGCGGGGCCCCGGAGGTCGCGTCGCCCTTCTACTGAAAACGCAAAAGGGGCTGCACAAGTGGCCGGCGCTTCGGCCGCACGCTCCGCAAATGCAAAAGGTGCCCACGTATGGGTGGGGCTGACCGTTCTGACTACCGGGAGCCCAGGCTTGCTGAATGCTGACAAGGAGCAAACCATGGTCGATCAGAATAGTCCCGAGGTTCTACGCCAGCCAAAGCCGCCCCCTTCCGGGCCGAAACGGGTGCAGCGTCACTTCCAAGGCAGAGTGGTTGCGGGGCTACTCGAGTTGACTCCGCTCATCGTCACGGTGCTAGTCATCTTCTTCATCGTCGGCTACGCCGACCTGGTGAGGGAGCTACCATTCATAGCTGGTCAGCCCTGGGACTTTCCCGGCGTTGGATTGATCATCATCATCGTCGTCTCCTACGTTGTGGGAATCATCATCACCACTCCACCCGGACGCATGCTGATGCGGGCGAAGGACGTGGTCCTGCGCAACATTCCCATGGTTGGGACGATATTCGGAGTCACCCACCAGGCGATCACGTCGTTCTCCGGCCAGTTCAACTTCAGCCGGGTTGTCTTCGTGGAGTGGCCGCGGGAAGGGATGGTGGCGATGGGGTTCGTGACCGGGCAGGTGTACGCGGAGGACGGGGAGAAGTCCATGGTCGCCGTGTATATCCCAACCGTTCCCAATCCGACGTCCGGGAACATGGCCTTCATCATCGAAGACGACGTCATGGAGACGAACATCTCGGTAGATGACGCCATGAAACTTGTATTCTCGGGCGGCATACTCCTACCCCGGTCAATCGTCATGGCGAGGGTCCCGCTGGGCGCGAGAGACCCGCAGGATTACCTAGGACGGTTCGAGCCGCTTCCCAAGTAGGGCTTCGCTCTTCCTCCGGGTGACAACTGCGCAGCTTCCTCTCCCGATGGTGGGAGGGAGAGGGTGCGGTTCGCGAACCGCCCCTACACTGGACAGGGTGTCTACGGGGATGCGAGGTTCCTGCCCCCGCAGGAGGGTTCGACAGGCCCACCAACCATTACCGAACTCATTCCTAGCAACTCAGCGCCCCGTGATCTCCGAGCCGCCAATGCTAGCCAGCACACATTCCCCCGGACGCACGAGGGTCCCTCGTTGCCGACGCGAGGGACCATGTGCATGAGCGGAGTGAGGACGTGTGGGAGTATTACACCCCGCGCACCGCTGTCCTAGGCACTCACTGATCCTTCTCGTTGAGCCACATGGTGGCGATCGCTGCCAGTCCCCCGTACGCGAGGATGGCAGTAATCAGTAGCCCCCAGACTTCCGGAGGCCAACTCACTCCCTGACCCGATAGGCCAGACAGAATGGGTGGCCACAAAACGCTAAGCGCGTAATTGCCGAACGAGAACAGTACTACCGCCGCAAGCACTTTGAGCCCTCGAAGAGTCCTGGTCCACTGTCCCTTCATCCTGTCCCCTTCCCTGCGTTGCGGATTGCGTAGTGGCGACGCTGAAGACCAGCCCTTGCTGAGACAAGAGGTTCTTCCGCCCCGTGAATTTCATGCTTAACGAACCCTACTTATCCAGAGGGCCGGCAGCCCAGGTTCGCTTGCACGTTCACCCGTGCTGAGTTTATGTGCTCTGTTCGAAATCCCGTGTTGCGTTTGCGTCCATAGCTTGCCGTGTGCGACGAGGCACCCGGATGCATCAAACCTGAATCGCTCTATGGCAAACGCATCTGTTGCAGGGAAGGAGTTGCAGCAACTCCTCGGCAACCGGTGGGGCGCCGAATGGTCGACATTCGTCCCTTCACTGTGTCGCTGCCACCATCGCTCCCATGCCGTTGCGAGGGTCATGGATGCACTCCTCTACAAGAGATGGGTATCGGGGAGGCGTTGTGGCGTCATAGGACGTGTACAGAGATCCGACTTGTGTCGACAGGGTGCGACTGGGTCGTGGGCAAGGCCGTGGCCTATCGGACGGGCATCGCGCAGGTCTGAGAGCGAGCACTTTCCTGCGCGGGCTGGTTCCACCGCGGGGAGCTCCGGCCACGAGTGCAGGGTTACATTTTGCACCCGCCGGCCACTGTGGGGTGAGCACCCGTCAATACGAGTGATGGGGTGCATTCTGCACCGGAAGGAGGCGCGAAGTGATGGATGACGCTGTGACGACGGTCGAGCAGGAAGAAGGGACGACAGCGGGCCAGGACCAGCGACTCATGGAACTGCTGCGGGAGCGGGCGGACAGGCTGGGCCGCAAGGGAGTCGCCAGGTTGCTGGACGTCGACCACCGGACCGTGAGCGCGTGCCTGGAGACGGGAGGGCTGTCGCGGCGGGTGGAGCGGGCGCTGGAACGGCTGCTGGAAGAGGAGCGGATCGAGGGGGTGGTGTCGCGCGTCGGTGAGCTGGAGCGGATGACGCAGGAGATGCGTGATGCGGTCAAAGGCCTGCCGGAGGTCATGCAGACGGTGCAGGAGATGCGCGAGGCCGTGAACAGCCTGCCCGAGATGCTGCGGGCGGAGCGGGCGCAGGTGCTGTCGGGCCTGGAGCTGCGCCTGGGGCGACGGCTGGCCCGGATCGAGGCCGAGCGGGGTCGCGTTGGGGCGACGCAGCACGGGGAGGACGACGCGGACCATGGAGATGCCGGGTCTCGAAGGTACCCCGACCTCGTGGCCTGGGAGCCCGCGCCGGACGACGAGGAGGTCTACGGCGCGGCGTGGCCGCTGGTCGACGAGTGGCGCCGGCTGTGGGCGGACCACGAGCCCGACGGCAGGGGACTGCAGTGGCTCGTTGTCGAGGAGCGCATCAGGGAACTCGAGCTGGCGATGCTGGAGGAGCATGGGCTGACATTGCCTCCGGAGAAGGAACCGCTGCGGGGGATGTGGCGGGACGGGCAGACCGGCTGGCGTCGGAAGGCCTTCGACCGCGTGCGACGCGATCGGGCGAGGGCGGAGCGGCGGAGGTGGCTGCGGCAAGTGCTGACGCTGGGGTTCTGGTGGGAGTAGCGGCGTGGGGGCCGCTCCCTGCGCAGGGAGCGTGAATGAACCCCCTGAAGAGGGATAGCGAGCACCGCGAAGCGGAGCCAATACTGAACCCGTTGTTTGGCTTTACCAGCGTTTCCCAACCAGAGACAACGCTGGGGGCATGATCCCTGTCTGCCCGGGTTGGACTCACCGTCCGCCCAAGAGGGAGCTGCTGCTGAGGCGCAAGTGAACAGTCCTTCGCCCGCAGCGTGGACCGGAAGAGGCAGTCGCGTCGAGCGGAACGCCTCACGTTAGCTTGGCTGGAGCGCACCTCGCGCCCTGGCCTGTCACTCCGAGAGCCGGTCAGCAGCAACGAGTCGCAGGCTGGCCTCGTCACGTGCGCGCGGAACCGGTTCCCCACCGAGGGGATCCGATGCTTCCGCGCGTCTTTCGCCACGGCTGCTCCGCGTTCCAACCGCGCGCAGGCCGGGCATTCCATCCCTAAGGCTCCGTCTCCCGCGTCAGGCATCCACCGCGGCGGAGTGTGTCCTTTTGCCAACCAGCCATCGAGCGCGCCCGCCGCCCCGGATGCCGGGTGCCGGGCAACACCACGAGGGAGGTGCGCAATGCACGCCGGAGGACTGATTCGACTGGTCACGGGAGTCGTTGGACGACGCAGGAGAGCGGAAGCCCCCGTGCGGTACACGCCCGAGTGCGCGTACTGCGGGGTGCCGGACGACAAGGCCGTGCGGTACCCGCGCGGGTTCTCGGTCTGCCGCGACTGCCACGGCGGGGAGAACGAGGACGGCATCTAGGTCCGCAACGAACGTCAGCGAAGAGAAGGGGCTGCGGGACAACCTGCAGCCCCTTCTCGCGCTTAACGCCAAGGAGATGCACGTGAACGTCTGGACTCTGATCAGGGTGGCAGTGGGATTCATGGGCAGGCGCAGGAGACCGTTCGCGATTGTGGCGGTGCTGCTGCTGGTGGTGGGGCCGCTGCCGCTGACCGGCAGCGGCGAAGTCGTGCTGCTGAACGCGGCGGGCCTCGCCTGGGCGGGGCTGCTGCTCGTGCGGCTCGCGGGAACTGGCAACCGGAACAAGACTACAACGAGAAGGAGGACCCGATGACGACGGCAACAGTGCGACTGACCAACCGGATGGTGACGGAACGGCCCGAGCGGAGGCTGGAGGAGCTGGCTGGCCTCGTGATTGACGCGCTGCTCGCCAGCATCGGCGGGAAGCGCGAGCAGAGCGTGGCGCGGGCCGTGCACGATGCGCGGCGGCTGCGTCAGGCGGGTGACCTCCACGGGGCGCTGGCTGCGTTCGCGGACCTCGACCCCGCAGACGCCTCGGAGACCGAGGCGCGGTGGGCGTACGGCGAGTGGGTAAGCCTGGCGCGGCGGCGCTTCGCGGAACGAGATGCCGTCGTGTACAGCCCGGGAACGGGCAGGGCGGCGGTCCTCGCCCCCGACGGGGAGGACGGGATGCTCGAGGTGCTGGCCGTGCTCGGCATGCGCTGGCAGCCGGGACAGGGGGTCTCGCGGCGGAGCCTGCGCGGGCTGCGTCCGCTGGCGGGAGGCGCGTCATGACGACGGTCGACCTGCCGGCGCTGAAGCGGCGTCACCCCTTAGGCGACGTCGTGGAAGGGTACGGGGTGCAGCTGCTCGGGCGCGGCAGGGTGCGCCAGGGGGTCTGCCCGTTCCACGAAGAAAACGAGGGCAGCTTCACGGTGTACGGTGACTCGGAACGGTGGTACTGTTTCGGGTGCGGCGAGGGCGGCGACGTCCTCGACTTCATTGGCCGCATTGAGAACCTGGACCTCCCCCAGGCGATCAGACGGCTGAACGGCGGTGCTGGAAGCGACACCAGCGCCGCCGTCGTGCGTCCGGGGCCGGTGACCCCGCCCCGGCGCTCGCTCTCTCCCCCTCCGTTCGATCCCACCCTGCTGACCGCGGTCGCCCGGTTCTACGCCGGCCGGCTGCGGCGCAGCCCCGTCGCGCAGGCGTACCTGCGCTCGCGGGGCATCTCATCCCCCACGGCAGCCCGTCTCGGGCTCGGCTACGCGCCGGGGACGGGGCTGCGCGCCCAGCTCGCTGCGGCGGGGTTCTCTCCGCAGCGGCTGAGGCAGTCCGGGCTGTTCGTCGAGCACGGCGAGCGGTTCGCGGGGATGGTCGTCGTCCCCGACCTGACCCCCGGCGGGCGCGTCCGGTGGCTCGCCGGACGCGCGGTGGAGCCGGAGCGTTCGCCCCGGTTCCAGGCATTGCCCGGCCCCAAGCCGGTGCTCGGGACCGGGCGGCTCGGCCCAGCCCCACCATGGGTGGTGCTGACCG
>JAJEFD010000007.1 GCA_022820645.1 Dehalococcoidia bacterium
GGGCGTCTGGTCGGAGTTTCGCAGGCAGTCGACGATCCTGCGGGCTTCCCGGTTGAAGGACTTCGGAACTCCCGTCATGGCGTCGAAGACCACGACGCCGACCGGAGAGGTGTCGACCAGGGTCTCGAGGTCAGCCCTGGCACGGCGCTCCTCCCTGTGCCTTCGTGCGTTGGCAATGGCCATGGCGGCCTGTGAGGCGAACAGAACGAGGGTCTCCTCGTCCTCCCGGGTGAACTCCTGCTCCCGCTCCTTTCCGGCGAGGTAGATGCTGCCGACACGTTCGCCCCGATGCAGGACGGGGGAAGCCAGGAAGGAGACCTTGCCGCCGACCGGCATCGGGATGCGGAGTTCGGGGAGGCCCACCGACCTGAGGTGGGCGGGCAGGTCGGGGACGCGCAGGGGTCCGGGGATACTGCCGAGATAGGCGAAGTGTCTTAGCCCGTCCGGCTGCGTCCACAGCCTCTGGGCCTCGTCGTTGGTCATGCCGGAGGAGAGGAAGTCCTCCACGTTCCCGGCGGCGTCTTGCAGGGTGATGACGCCGTAGCGGGCCCCGGTGAGGGAGCGGGCGGAGTCGAGCACACCCTGCAGAACGGAGTTGAAATCGAGGTCTTCAGTGATGCGGAGGCCGGCCTCGCTCAGCCTGGACAGCCGCTCGCGCAGTTCTGCTATCTCCCGGTCTGGCACGTCCGGCTGTGTCATTTGGTGACCTCGCTCGCGGTATGCTCGCATGGAGCACGGTGGGGACTGCAGGAAGCTGATGCGGCTCTGCGGAACGTCACCATACCGTAACCGAGCTACACTCTGAAAGTCACCCCTGCGTCATCGCCACGGCCCATTATAGTTCCTGCCCGAACCGATGCGCCTGCCGGCAACTTCCAAGCATGCGTGAACGGCGGTTGGCTGCAACGGGCAAGCGCCGGCTGAGGGTGCAGTCCGGAGATGATCAGTGATTACTTAGAGATTCTCGCGCTGGCATCAGTCATCGGCGCCCGAGCAATGCTTCAAGGCCGTTGACGCCGCGCATGTATGACGAGGCCGAAGACAAGCAGTACCGCGCCTACCACGATACCTGCCAGCGCTGTGAGCAATAGGTCCAGCAACTCAAAACCCCCTGATCGATCCCAACTAAGTCCACCGCGGCCGCCGCGCAGGCGCCGGTGTGGCCGAAAGGGACGGCTCACTAAGTGGGCAGTTTTACCTCATGCCCAGGAGGTCCCCCGTGGGGAAAGCCCCAGTCCCCTGTGCTTCCCCCACGAAGCCTCGATCCCCGCCGGCAGGTGCTCTCCGACCAGCGGGGCGTAAAGGGCGCTCATCCGCCGTCTCGCCGCAGGCGCCATGCAGGGCTGCCCGTGTGCGAGCCGGTGTACTTCAACATACGCCCTTCGAGATGAAAATAGGGTGACTTTCAGGCGAAAACCGATTACGTTTCGATGACGTTTTCCGCCGCAGGGCCTCGCAGTCGCGCGTGCCACGCCGGGCCGGTCCGGCCTGAGCGGGTCAGCTAAAGCGTCTGCGCGTACCGCCCCAGCGCCCAGAGCGGGAAGTAGTTGCGATACAAGTGGTAGTTGATCATGAACGCAGCGCTCAGTTCGGGGCCCTGCGAGTTCGGGTCGTCGAGCGGTTCGTATCTCTCGGGCTGGCTGCCGGGGCCGTAGCCGGGGAAACCGCAACCCGTGAACTGCGGCTCATCCCACGTTCCCTCGTCCTGCTGGCGCTGAAGGAGGAACTCGACGCCTCTCCGGACGGACTCACTGAGCGCTTCACCTGCCGCGATGAGCGCGATGAGCGCCCACGACGTCTGCGAGGGCGTACTCTCGCCCTGCCCGCGCAGGGACGGGTCCGGGTAGCTGACGCAGGTCTCTCCCCATCCGCCGTCCGGGTTCTGGTGCGCGAGGAGCCATTCGACCGCACGGCGCACACGGGGCTGCGTCATGTCCACTCCCAGCGCTTGCAAAGCGGGCAGCACCGCGCCGGTGCCGTAGACGTAGTTCACGCCCCAGCGCCCGAACCACGCGCCGTCGTGCTCCTGCTGGTCCCATATGTAGGCAAGCCCCCGGCGGACGGGGGGATGGTCCACCCCGTACCCCAGCATCCCGTACATCTCCAGCACGTGCGCGGTGACGTCCACGCTGGGCGGGTCCAGGAGCTCGCCGAAGTCGGCGAACGGGATGTCCGCCAGCTCGCGGGACTCGTTGTTCCAGTCGAACGCGGCCCATCCTCCGCCCGAGGACTGCATGCCCGTCAGCCACGCGACGGCACGGTCGACGGATGCCGCCCTGGCCCGTTTGCCTGCGTCGTCGTTCATCCGCGCGAGCGCGAGGTCGGTCACGATGATGGCTGAGTCGTCGATGTCCGGATAGTGGACGTTGTCGAACTCGAACGCCCATCCGCTGGGTTCGAGATGAGGACGATAGACGGCCCAGTCGCCCTTCACCCGTATCTCCTCGCGGATGAGCCAGTCCGCGGCGCGCCGGATGGAGGGATGGTCGGGCGGCACGCCTGAGTCGAGGAGTCCGCGCAGGGCCAGGCACGTGTCCCAGACGGGCGAGAGACACGCCTGCACCCTGAGCGCCTCCCCGTCTTCCGACGGGAGGCTCCAGTGCCGCCTGAACCCCTCCAGCCCTTTCGCAACGACCGGGTGGTCCAGCCCATAACCGAGGGCGCTCAGTGCGATCAGGGAGTAGACCCACGGCGGCTGTATGCCGCCCCACGAGCCGTCCGCCTCCTGGTGGCTGACGATCCAGTCGACGGCGGCCCTGAGCGCCCGCTCCCGTCCGGGGATGAACGGCAGGTTGCGGTAGATGCGTATCGCCTTGTCCAGCACCAGGAACCCTCCCCTGAGGGAGAAGGGCTTCGCCTTCCAGCGCGACAGGGTGAACGTGACGGGGCCTTCGGGGTAGAGTTCAGCGATCCATGCGCTCTCGCGCGGCGGACGCGTGGGGTGAAGCGTGAGGATGATGGTCATCGGCACGATGGTCGCGCGCGCCCAACTCGCGAAGCGGTAGATGTTGAAGGGCGCCCACTTCGGCAGCAGCATCATGTCCGGAGGCATGGCCGGTGTTCCCTTCCAATCCCACTGACCGAAGAGGGCCAGCCATATCTTTGTGAATACGCGCGCCCGGGGCACCCCGCCCTGCGCCAGGATGAAGGCGCGTGCGCGCGCCATGTGGGGAGCATCGGTGGAATCGCCGACGAGCTTGAGTGCGAAGTAGCACTCGATGGACGTGCTCAGGTCTCCAGGCGCGCCGTAGTACATCCGCCAGGAGCCGTCTTCGGACTGTCTGCGCCGGATGTCTTCCGCAACGCGGGGGATGCGGTCGCCCTCGTCCGACCCCATGAAGTGCGTGAGCATGATGTACTCCGCCTCCATGGTGGGGTTGGACTCCAGCTCCCCCCACCAGTAACCGTCCTCGTGCTGCGTACGAAGGAAGTAGTCCTGCGTCCGCTTCAGCGCTTCGCGGAGACGGCTCTTCATGCCTTGTTCGACCAGGTTCGCCATCGGTCCGGCTCAGAGCTGACGAGCGAGCTCCGGAAGGATGCTTTGCACGGCCGTCTGCAAGGCGCGCGACGCTCCGCGTGATTTCAACGCCAGCGGAAGGAAGCTCCTGACCGCTGACGGGTGCGACAGCGCCCGCACGGCGTGGGCCCATTCCCGCCGCCCGGCATCGGCGACGATGGTTGCGATGAAGGAAGGCAGCGGATAGTGGGCCTCGTCGAGCACTGCGCGGATGCCGATGAGCGGGACGCCTCTCGACGTTGCCTCTTCCGCGATCCAGCGTCCTTCCATGTCGACCACCAGCGCACCGCTGCCCTGGAACGCTCTGCGCTTGGCCCGGGGCGAAAGGAGCGGTTCGTCCACGGTCAGCACCGGCCCTTCGAGGGCGGAGATGCCGGCCTGCCGCAGCAGCATCGCTGCACGGGTCGTGTGCAGAGCGCCGGGGACCGGTGCGCTTGCTCCGTGGAGGTACGCGTTCGCCACAACGAGGTCGCCGGGATGGAGGTGTGGATCGAGCGCGCCTGCGTATCCCAGCGAAACCAGCAGTCGACACGGCGCGGCGTCCAGGAGAGTTGCGACCTGCCTTCCCGCGACGCGTCCGATACCGACGATGCTCGTGCGGGTACGCGCATTGCCGTAACCCAGTCCTCCCAACTCCCGTTGGGTGGGGGCGATGGTCAGGAGCGGGGCCAGCGCGGTCTCAGTCTCCATGGCGTTCTGTCCCCGAACGGACCTGCAAGGCCTCGAAACGCTGGTCTGCCGCGGCGGCGGCATCACGCCCGGTGAAGAGCACACCGGTGATGCTGCGGTACGGGAGCGATACCTCGCGTCCGGTCTGTGTCTCGAACAGCTGGACGAACGGTTCGCTCGCACGCGTATCCCGGTTGAAGAGATAGCCTGTGACGGCGTTGCCGTCGTCGGTGCGCACAGTGACGTCGCCGCGATACTGGAAAGCACGCTCGACGAGTCCGGCCACGCCCTCAGCGTCTCCCTGGCCTGCAGCACCGGCCGGTGTCTCGTGCTCGTACATGGCTCACAGCTTGCCGGTAAGAGTGGCGACGGCGGAGTCGCGCAGACCGCGCCACGTCGTGAACGTCGCATGGACGGCGGTAGGTTCGTATCCGGAATGCACCATGCAGTCCTGGCAGTGCGGATTGCCGCTGTGCCTGCCGTACTCATCCCAGGGCGTTTCGTCCATCAACTCCCGGAAGGTAGCGGCGTAGCCGTCCTGCAGCAGGTAGCAGGGGCGCTGCCATCCGAAGATCGTGTAGAGCGGGTTGCCCCACGGCGTGCACTCGAAATCGCGCTTGCCCATGAGGAACTGGAGGAACAGCGGGGACTGGTTGAACCGCCAGCGCTTCTTCCTGCCCGCGAGCACCTCGGAGAAGAGCTCCTGCGTCCGTTCGCGCTCCAGGAACGAGTCCTGGTCCGGGGCTTTCTCGTAGCTGTACCCCGGCGACACCATCATGCCCTCGACATCCAGGTCCATCATCGCGTCGAAGAAGTCGCGGACGCGCATCGGCTCGGAGGTGTTGAACAACGTCGTGTTGGTGGTGACACGGAACCCGCGCCGGACGGCTTCCCGTATCGCGTCGACAGCGACGTCGTACACGCCGTCGCGGCAGACGGAAGCGTCGTGCTCCTCGCGCAGGCCGTCCATGTGCACGCTGAAACTGAGACGGCTGGAGGGAGTGAAGACGTTCTGCTCCAGCTTCTCCTTAAGCAACAGCGCGTTGGTGCAGAGGTACACGTACTTCCTGCGGCGCGTCAGTTCCTCCACCAGTTCGCCGATGTGGGGGTAGAGCAGAGGCTCGCCGCCGGGGATGCTGACGATGGGGGCGCCGCACTCCTCCACCGCAGCCAGGCACTGCTCGACGGTCAGAGCGCGCTTGAGCACGTGCGGCGGGTACTGGATCTTCCCGCACCCCGCGCATGCGAGGTTACAGCGTAGCAGCGGCTCCAGCATGAGCACGAGCGGATAGCGTTTGCGTCCCGCCAGACGTTGCTTGATCACGTGGGATGCTACTGTCCACGCTTGTGAGGCAGGCACTCCCATTGCGGTTGCGCTCCCTGCGGTCCGGTTGTGAGCAGTCTAGCAGACCGTCAGCCAGACGCTGTGTGCCGCGAAGTTCCCGGCCTGTCGTGCGAGGTACGCAACCGGAACGATTGTAGAATCCCCGCGGGGGACAACACCTTGAGTACACCTGAAGAGATCGAAGGGCGCGTGCGGGCGGCGCTGGACGAACTGGGCATCGCAGGCTGGGAGTGGATCACGATCGATCCGCAGTACGCCGACACCGCGGACTTCTGCGAACGGTACGGGTATGACCTGCCCCATTCCGCCAATACGATCATCGTGGCCGGCAAGCGGGGGCCGGCAGCGTATTGCGCGGGGATCGTGCGGGCGTGCGACCGGCTGGACGTGAACAAGCGCGTGCGCGGGTTGATGGGGGTGTCGCGGGCGTCTTTCGCTTCGGCGGAGGTGACCCGCGAAGTGACGGGGATGATGATCGGTGGGGTTACGGCGCTGGCTCTGCCGGAGGGGTTGCCGGTCTATGCTGACGTGCGCCTCCTGGAGATGGACTACATCATCCTTGGAGCGGGCAGCCGGTCCGGTAAGCTGAAGATGGCGCCGCAGGAGATGGAGAAGCTGCCGGGCCTGGAGTTCGTCGAGGGATTATCGATCTCCACGGAGTGACGGCTTCCGACACACAACGCCCACCCCGCCCTGCCTACTCGTGGACCAAGAGTTTGACACCCTCCTACCCGCTCTATAGATTGCCGCCATCTTCCCCTCCGGATACCACGCGCAGCGCGAGACTCAGGGCAGAAGCCCCGGCCGGGTGCGGTGCGTGCGTCGTTGCACAGTTGAGCAAGCGAGGCGAGTCCGATGGACGACAGTCTGCGTGGCGCCGCCGCGATAGTAGGGATCGGAGAGCTGAAGCCGGAGCGCACCCGTCCCGGCAGGGACGCGATGAGCCTGCTGGCAGAAGCCGCGTACCTGGCTATACAGGATGCCGGTCTCGCCAAGTCCGACATCGACGGGATGATCGTCGACCCGGAGTTGGCCGTTGGGAGCGGCGGAGGCTACGCGGCCCGGATGGCCGAGTACATGGGCATCTACCCCACCTGGGCGACAGGCTGCGACGCGCAAGGCGCAGCAGGGGTTGCGATGGCGTTGCAGGCTGCCGCCTACATCAACGCAGGGCTGGCCACGTACGTCCTGTGCGGCATGGGTGCGGCTGTAGACCCTGCGATGCGCCGCAGGCCCCCAGCCGGCGGGCGGACCGAGACCGCCACCACGGAGTTCCAGGCGCCATTCGGCCCGACAGTCGCGGCGAACGGGTGGTACGCCATGATCGCCAAGCGGTACGAGGCGCTGTACGGGGCCACCGTGGAGAAGCGCGCGAAGGTGTCCGTCGACTTCCGCTACAACGCCAACCACAACCCCATGGCGATATTCCACGACACTCCCATCACCGTGGACGACGTGGTGAACTCCCGCATCGTGGCAGACCCGCTGCACCTGCTGGAGTGCGTTATGCCGTGCGCGGGAGGATGCGCCTTCGTGGTCACCAGCGCGGAGGCCGCGCAGAGTCTGCCGCACAAGCCTGCGTACATCCTCGGCGGCGGCCTGGGGATACTGCGGGGCAACCTGACGCACGTCGGAGAGATAACGGTCAGCCCCGTGGGACGCGGGGCGAGGAAGGCTTTCTCCATGGCAGGCTACGGGCCGTCCGACGTGCAGGTGATGGAGATATACGATTCGTTCACGATCACCGTGATGTGCGAGCTGGAAGAGTCCGGTTTCTGCGAGAAGGGTGAGGCCGCCGACTGGATACAGGCGCACGATCTGACGTTCAAGGGCGACAAGCCCATGAACACGCACGGAGGTCAGCTGTCCTACGGACAGGCTTCGACGGCAGGAGGCTGCGCCCAGGTCACAGAGGCCGTCCGACAGATCCGGCGGGACGGCGGCGAGCACCAGGTGCCGGGGCCGACCGACCTCGTCTACGTCACCGGTTCCGGAGGCGCGTTCTCACAGCAGTCCGCGATGCTGCTCGGCAGCGAGGCGACGCTGTAGTCGATCCGGGCCAGGAACACGCGATGACGAGTGAACCCGCATACAACAAACCCTTGCCCACCCCCAGCGCCGTGAGCCAGCCATTCTGGGATGCCACGAAGGAGCACCGGCTGGTATACCAACGCTGCCGGTCATGCGGCACGCGGGTGTTCTATCCTCGCGACGTCTGTCCGGGCCCGCAGTGCTTCGGCGTCGGAACCCTGGAATGGGTGGAGTCCACCGGTAAGGGATGGATCTACTCCTACACCATCTCCTATCAGCCGGCGCACCCGGGGTTCGCTGACGATGTCCCCTACGTGCTGGCCATCGTGGAACTGGACGAGGGATGGCGAATGAACACGAACATCGTCAACTGCGACCACGACAGTATCGAGATCGGAGCGCGCGTTGAGGTGGTCTGGGACGACGTTACGCCGGAGTTCACCTTGCCGAAATTCCAACTCACAGGCTGACCACCGGCCAGGCAGGCGAGCGGTGAATGCAGGGTTGCCTCGTCGACCAGAAGCGCGGATAGGAGTTGGCGTATGGCGCCGGAGCAAACAGCGCTGGGGGCCTTTCGGATCCTCGACCTGACACAGGGTCCGGGCCAGTACGCGACCCGGCTTCTCGCAGACCTCGGCGCGGACGTGGTCCGTATCGAGCCTCCCGATGGCGGACCGTCACGAAGAGCGTCGCCCTTCGCACAGGACCGGCCCGGGCCGGATCGAAGTCTCACCTTCCTCCATCTCAACTCCAACAAGAGGAGCGTCGTCCTCGACCTCGAGCACGAGGGCGACCGCGCCAGGCTGCTCCGGCTCACATCCGGCGCGGATGCGCTGGTCGAGGACTTCTCACCCGGCTACCTGGAAGGGTTGGGCCTGGGTTACGCACGTATGCGCGAGGCGAACCCGGCGATCGTCGTTACTTCGGTTACGCCCTTCGGCCAGGCGGGACCGTATGCCAGTATGAAGGGGAGCGACCTGATCGCTCAAGCGATGTCGGACTGGATGTGGAACGTCGGCGACGAAGGGGACCACCCCTGCGCCGCACCGGGCGACCCCAGCACGCACATCGGCAGCACTCACGCAGCGCTGGGCACGCTCCTGGCCCTCTACACCCGCCGGGGATCGGGACGGGGTCAGCACGTGGACGTGTCGGTGCATGAGGCGATGACCGCGTCGGCATCCTCCTTCCCCATCGGACGCTTCTCAGCCGCTACCCAGATCATGCGCCGGATGGGGTCCCACACCAACGCCGCGGGCGTCAACTGCTACCCATGCTCGGACGGGTACGCCCAGATGAACATCCACTTCGCGCAACTGTGGCAGAAGCTCGTCGAATGGATCGACCATCCCGTGCTGAAGGACCCCTACTGGCTCAGCACCGAGGCCCGCAGCGAGAGCGCCGAGGTAGCCGAAGAGATCATCAAGGAGTTCACCGCCTCGATGACCACCGAGGAGTTCGTGAGCGGAGGACGGAAGCGGGGACTGCCCGTTGCGCCGGTCAACACGTTCTCCGACGTACGGCGCAGCCCGGTCCTCCTCGGGCGCAGCTGGTTCAAGGACGTGGTCCACGCGGAACTGGGCGAAGTCAACATGCCCGGTTTCCCCTGGACGATGAGCGCCACGCCGCCGGGGTACTATCGCTCCGCCCCGCTCCTCGGCGAGCATACCGGAGAGGTGCTGCAGGCGGCAGGAGCCGAGGGTCGCCGGCCAGGCGCAGGAAGCGGGCGCGAGGAAGGCCCTCCCCTGAAGGGCATCCGGGTCATCGACCTGACCCGGGCATGGGCAGGTCCCTTCTGCGCGCGATTGCTCGCCGACTACGGCGCCGAGGTCATCAAGATCGAGTCCGGCAAGTTCGACACCCAGCGGGAGGGACGCGCCGGGATATACACGGAACTCAACCGCAACAAGATCAGCATCACGATCGACCTTCACCACCCGGAGGGCCAGGGACTCGTCAAGCGCCTGGCTGAGCAGAGCGACGTCCTCGTAAACAACTACCGCCCAGGGACGCTGGAGCGGTTCAACCTCGGCTACGAGGAGCTCCGCAAGGTGAACCCGGGCATCATCGTCCTCAGCATGCCGGGCTACGGCAGCACCGGCCCGGGGCGGCTGAACGCTTCCCACGGGGCGCAGCTGATGGCCGATTCGGGCCTGTTCTACATCTGGGGTCAGCCCGATACACCGGTGGAACGACGCGGGCGGGCAGCCATCCCCGATTTCCTCGGAGGCGCGCAGGGCGCCCTGGCAGTGACAGCCGCGCTCCACGCCCGGGATGCGATCGGGGCCGGGCAGGAGATCGAGATCGCCCAGCTGGAAGCGCTCGTCGCCGCGCTGGGCGTGGGGCTGCTCGATTCCTCGGTCAACAGCCGCGACTGGCAGCCCGCCGGCAACCGGAAGCTAGACGCCGCACCCTACGACGTCTACGCCTGCCGGGGGCACGACGCCTATTGCGCCATCACGTGCGTGACCGATGAGCAGTGGGAAGCCCTGTGCCGCACCATGGGCCGCGCCCACCTTGCCAACGACGCACGCTTCGCAACCCTGGCGGACAGGGCCGGGAACGCCGATGAATTGGACGAGATCATCACATCCTGGACCAGCGAACTCACGCCAAGGCAGGTCATGCACATGCTGCAGAAAGCAGGCGTACCCGCCGCCGCGGTGCAGACCGGCGAGGACGTGTATTTCGACGTCCACCTCCGTGAACGCGGCTTCGTCGTTCCGGTTGACGACCCCGAATCAGGACCCATGGACGTCACCGGCCTCTCGATCCACCTCCCGGAGACTCCGGGCCGGCAGCAGATGGACGGCCGCCCGATATTCGGGGGAGCGAACGACTATGTGTTCGGTACGCTGCTCGAGCTGTCTCCGGAGGAGCGGCGACGGCTCGAAGAGGCCGAAGCCATAGCCTGATCTCCTGGCGGCGCAACGTGGGTTACGGGGACGTCGACTTCATCCAGGAAGGCGGTCCTGTTCACGTACGCCCCGTCATCAGCGTCCCTTGAAGTCCGGCTGCCGCTTCTCAGCGAACGCCCGGAGACCCTCCCGGGCGTCTTCGGTCCCGCGACCTATGTGTCCGAGCAGTTCCGACATGCGGACGGCGTCTCTGAACGACATCTCCCGCGACCTGTAGACGATCTCCTTGACCGCCTTCACGGCGAGGGGAGGACTGGCCGCGATACGGTTGGCAAGGTCGAACGCAGCGTCCAGTAACTCGTCCTGCGGCACGACACGGTTGACCAGACCCCACTGCAAGGCCTGGTCAGCCTTGATCCGGTCGCCGGTGAGGAGCATCTCCAACGCAGCGCCCATGGGAACAAGTCCGGGAAGGCGCTGAGCAGCGCCCATGCCGGGAGGAATGCCGTACTTGATCTCAGGGATGCCGAACTCCGCGTTCTCGGAAGCGATACGTATATCGCAGGCGAGAGCCAGCATGCAGCCGCCTCCGATGGCATAGCCGTTGACCGCGGCGATGATGGGTTTGCGCAGTTCGAGGCCGTTGATGATGGTCAAGGGACTCGGGTCCCAGACGGAGCCCGGCCCGCCGATGCGGCCGGACCGAGCGGCGTTCTTGAGGTCTCCCCCTGCCGAGAAGGCCCGTTTCCCCGCGCCCGTGATGATCGCGCAACGAAGTTCGTCGTCCGCTGCGTAGTCAGCGAGGCGATCGTACAGCAGCTCCGTAGTCATCCCCAGGTTGAGGTCGTTGTCCCCCTCCATCGTGAGGAGCACCACGTACCCCCGTTTTTCGTAGTGGACTTCTGCCATCGAGGCACCTGCCTTCATCGTGGTCGGCGAACGCCGTGTGGAGACTAGACCACACCCCGGGCGTGCAGCCCGGCGATCTCTTCGGGTGAGTATCCCAGACTGCCCAGCACCCGGTCGGTATGTTCCCCCAACAGAGGAGGCGGCCGGTGGTCTACAGGGTCAACCGCGGACATGGTGAATGGAGGCGCGAACGAGAGCACCGGCCCCCTCTCGGGATGATTGACCCGGACGAACATACCGTTCTCAACCATCTGCGGCTCGCAGAAGACCTCATCACGTTCGAGCACCGGAGCAACCGGGACATCCGCGTCGTCGAGCAACCTCAGCCATTCCTTCGAGGGCTTGGTCTCGAAGACCGCCTCGATAACCGGGTATATCTCCTCGCGGAAGTCCCTGGTGCCGTTGTTCGGCAACTTCGCACGGGGGTCTTCAGCGATGTGCGGCAGGTCGAGCACCATGCACAGCCGGTAGAACTGGGCCGGCCGGAGCGCGGTCACGTTGAGGTAGACGTTGTCGGCGCACCGGTAGATGCCGTAAGCCGGCATCTCCAGTTCACGAACGGGGTCGTCCGCGTTCTCGAATTTGACCAGGTTGGTCATCTGCATGGCTATCGCGGCGTGCAGGAGCGAGGTCTCGATCAGTTGCCCGCGTCCTGTCCTTTCACGCTGGAGGAGAGCCAGCGCGATGGCGTAGCCCAGCAGCATCGGTATCGACGGGTCCGAGAGGAAAATGCCGGTGCTCACCGGCACGCCATTCTCCCAGCGCCGGTACTGCGCGCCCGAGAATCCCTGCGTGAGCCGGTCGTAACCGGGTTTCCCTGCGTATGGGCCCTTGCTGCCGTAGGCGCTGATCGACGCGTAGATGAGCCGGGGGTTGATCGCCTGGATCGATCCGTAGTCGACCCCGAGCTTCTGCGCCGCAGCGAGACGCATGTTGCCGATAAGGATGTCGGAGGACTCAGCGAGCCTCCTGAAGACCTCCCTGCCCTCCGGAGCGCTCAGGTCCAGCGTCAGGCTCTGCTTGTTCCGGTTCTGCACCACGTAGCCCGTGCCCCCGTCGGCGGCCGGGTCGGCAGAAGCGGACCCGGGCGGAGGTTCGACCCTGATGACCTCGGCGCCCTGATCGGCAAGGTACACCGCCGTGCCGGGGCCGGCGATGCCGGTCGTGAGGTCGATGACCCGTATTCCATCGAGTGCGTGAGGCATGGTCCCTCCCCGTCGCACAGTGCTCGGCAGCGGGATCCTTACAAGCCGTACAGGCGCTTCGGATTATCACAGAGGATCTTGTCGACAGCCTGCTGCGAGACCTCGCCTGCGTTCACGCGTGCCTGGAGCGCTTCCTGGAAATGGCGCTCCTGAGACTGGTCAGCATGTGTGTAGTCGGAGCCCACCAGGATGTTGTCCTCGCCTGCGAACTTGAGGATGTAGGGCAGGTCTTCATCCACGAGGCAGGTAACGAAGATGTTCAACTCCCGCAGCGTGTCGTGCAGGGTATCGAAGCCGTCCGGCAGGTCGGCATAGGTGAGGGTCCGGGGGGACGGCCCCAGCGAACCCGGGTGATCGAGGCGGCGCCTTATCTGGTAGAGCTCGTGCGGTATCCAGCCCGCTGCGGCTTCGATGAACCCCCATCGGATGTTCGGGTACCGGTGAGGCAGCTTGTTGAGCACCAGTGACGTAAACGTTTCGGGCAGATAGGCAAAGGGCACCCGCGGCCCCCGGAAATCGCCGTCCGTCCGGTTCTCGCGGATATTGGGGATGCCGCTGCCGATGTGCATACAGACCGCCATCTCCAGTTCGTTCGCGGCCTCCCACAACGGGTCGAAGTATTCGTCCGTGAAGTTGTGGTCGGCTTCCCGGTTGCCCTTCTTGAAGATGCCGACCGCTCCGTGGTCCTTCGCCCATCGTACTTCCTTGACCGCTTCGTCCATGTCCATCAGCGGAGGGAGGCACAGCCATCCCAACCGGCCTTCGGACTCGGCACACCTGTCCCCCAACCAGCGGTTGTACGCACGTTTGAGGGCGACGTCTCCTTCCACCTTGGTGGTGGGCTGAACGAGGAAGAGTGTGGGATAGATGATCTGGGTACGGACGCTGAGCTCGTCCATGTCCCGGAGCCGCGCCTCTACGTCGAGCAGTTCACGGGTCTCGACGGTGGTCATCGTCCTCGAGTCTTCCCGGTGCAGCCGTGGCTGTCGGTCGCCGTCGATGACCCAGAACCGCTGCGTCGCCCTGCCCGGACTGGGATTGCTGGGATAGCCCACGACGGGCTTGAACTGTGCCTCGCTGGAGGCCATGTATTCCCAGGTGTCCTCGGTCTCGTCGATGTGCGTGTCGGCGTCTATCGTGGTCAGGGTTGTCGCGGCGGCCATCGATCGTCCTCCTCACATTCAGTGTCTGGTTCCCAGTGGTCCACAACAGACGACACTCTCCGCCTCCCACCCGAGGGAGCGCTCGGACCCACCGCCGGGACGTTCGGTACACCATGGTACCCTCGAGGAGGCTGCACTGCGAACTTCCAGTGGGAAGTGGGATATGTTATCGCGGTTGGCCAGCAGCCTTGAATTTGCCGACGAGGTGATTGAAGTCTATCGTCCCATTTCGGAACTGCCGTTCAATCAAGGAGGGATCGATGAAGTTCGTGATGTACAACGACAACCAGCCGGGCATTCTGACCGATGCGGGCGTTATAGACATCGGTGATCTCTGCCCCGGCGGCGGCCAGGCCGCCATGGTCCACCTGGTCACCAACTACGACGACCTGAAAGCCCAACTCGACGCCCGCGCGGTCGAGGGCACGCCGGTCGCCGGTGCGCAACTGCAGGCGCCGCTGCCGCGCCCCAACAAGATCCTCTGTATGGGCGGCAACTACCGCGAGTTCGGTGCACGGGAGCCTTCACCGATGTGGGGCTTCACCAAGAGCCTCCACGCCATCCTGAGCCCGGGCGGCACCGTGGTCCTCCCTGACATAGACGCCAACATCTTCCACCACGAGGCGGAGCTCGTGTTGGTCTTCGGCAAGGGCGGCAAGGACATCCCTGCGTCGGAGGCCATGGACCACGTCTTCGGCTACACGGCGGGTGTGGACGTCTCGGCGCGGATGCCGGCGCCTGGCGGCGGCCGGGTGCCCAACACGCTGCCCGTCGCGGAGCACAAGTCGCACCCCACCTTCTGTCCCCTCGGTCCCTGCATAGTGACCAAGGACGAGATCGCGGACCCGGAGAAGTTGCAGGTCACCTTGAGCGTCGACGGCGAACTGCGCGTCAACTACAACACCGACGACCTCGCTCACTCCATCGCTGAGTCGATAGAGTTCGTGGCGGCTATCGAGGAGATCAGCCCCGGCGACGTGCTCTTCATGGGCACCAACCACCAGGGGCTCGGCGCGATGCAGGACGGCGACACCATCGAGATGGGCGTTGAGGGCGTGGGCAGCTTCACTTTCTCGGTGAGCGACCCGCTCAAGCGCCGTTGGCCCAGGGGCGTCGACGAGGCGTCGGCGAGGGACGTGCGCGAAGGTGCCGGCGGCCCCGGCCGCCAGGCCCGACCCCTGCCAGCGGAATAGCAGCCTGCACCGCCAACGAGGGACTCCCCGCGCCAGCCACCATCACGCTGGACGGCGATATGGCTTCTGGTACCCCCGACAGGACTCGAACCTGCAACGCCCGGGTTAAAAGCCCGGCGCTCTGCCATTGAGCTACGGGGGCATCCCTTACAGGCTATCGCAAAACGTCGCTTCTCACCTCTCCCCGGGGGAGAGGTCGCGGCGCTGTCGCGCCGCGGGTGAGGGTTGCCCTGCCTTAGAAGAAGCCGAAACGCTCCAGCGGCCAGTAGCCGAACCACAGCTCGCCCACGATGTTCTCCGCCGGCACGAACCCCCAGCGTCGGGAGTCGTCGCTCTGCGCGCGGTTGTCGCCCAGCACGTAGTAGTGGCCCTCCGGCACGACACGCTCGATGATGGTCTCGCCGGACGCATGCTCCACGTACGGCTCGACGAGCGGTTCGCCGTTGCGGTAGATCTCGCCGCGCTCGATCTGGATCGCGTCCCCGGGCTTGCCGATGATGCGCTTCACGAAGTACTGCCGCTCGTCCCTCGGCCAGCGGAAGACGACCACGTCGCCGTATTCTGGCTCGCCGAACGGATGCCATAACTCGCCCGGCGCGGCGCCCAGCCCCGGGATCCAGCGGGCAGCGTGTTCCGCGTCGACCGCCTCGTAAGCGAGCTTGTTGACGAACACGCCGTCCTGGTCCTCCAGGAGGGGCTGCATGCTGGGGCCTTCCACCCGGTAGTTCTGCACACCGCCCTGCAGCAGCAGGATGAAGAACGTCGCAAGCGCGATGGTCTGGATGGTTTCACGGAGGATAGAACGCATGACAGGGAACGAACGCGCGGCCCGGCGCGTACTCTCCAGTATACGAGACTCCCGCAGGGGAGCCACGCCACGGTTCGGAACGTTATTCTTAACGAGACCCGCTACAAACCAGCGGCAGAACAGGAGAACACATGACCACCATTACGACATCCGGAGCCAGAAAGACTTTCCTGCTGCTGAGCGCAGCGCTGGTGATGGCGGCTGCATTGGCGGCGTGCTCCGGCAACGGCGAGGGCAGCGGAGACGCGAACGGCAACGGTCCCGCGGCGACCGATCTCCGCAGCAACAGCAGCACGATCGTCTACGACACGAACAGCGGCATCCACGCAGCCGGGGTCGGCACCGTCTCCGGCGAGCCGGACATAGCGGTCATCTCGCTGGGTGTCGAGGCATTGCGCGACAGCGTGAGCGAGGCGCGGGACGACGCCGCGCGCGCCCTGGCGGCCATCGTCGAGGAACTACGCGAGGCCGGAATCGCCGAGGACGACATCCGGACGGCGCGCTTCTCCATCAACCCGCGCTACGAGTACGTGCGCGACGGCCAGCAGCAACTGCTCGGCTTCCAAGTGACGAACACGCTCAATGTGACGCTGCGCGACCTGAACGCCACCGGGGACATCGTGGACCGCGCGGTGACCGCGGGCGGCGACCTCACGCGCGTTCAGAGTGTCTCGTTCCAAATCGAGGACACGAGCGCACTGGAGGAAGAGGCGCGCGTCCTGGCCATCGACGACGCGCTGGCGAAGGCAGACCTCTACGCTGAACAGCTGGAGGTCGTTCGCGGGCCGCTGGTCTCGATTTCGGAGAGCACATTCGACGCGTTTCCGGTCGCCGAGGCGCGCTTCGCGATGGCGATGGACTCGGCGGGCCCACCGACGCAGTTCTTCGGCGGCGAACTCGAAGTGAGCGTGCGCGTGCAGGCCGTGTTCGCTATCGAGTGACGAATCGTCATTTCAGCGGAGCGCAGCCGAGCATCTCTCGGGGAGTTGTACGAACATACACGAACGTTCCCCGAGAGATTCCTCGACTCCGCTCGGAATGACGGAAACCCAGCGTAGGCGCGCCTACACCTCCAATGGGGTGTCGTCGCGGTTCGCCCACTCGCCCATCGAGCCGTCGTACATACAGACGGACTCGTGGCCGATGAGCTTGAGCGCAACCATGGCGTGCGACGCACGCACTCCCCCCTGTCAGTAGACGTGGACCGTCTTCTCCGGCGTGATGCCGAGGCCGCGCGCTATCTCCTCGATCTCCTCGGCGGACTTGAACGTGTCGTCCTCCGCCACGAGGTGCACCCACTCCAGGAACGCGGCGCCCGGCACGTGCCCTACCCGCGCGTTGCCGCGCGAGTTCTCGCCCGTGTACTCGGCCTCCGTCCGCACGTCCCAGATGACGGTGTCGTCGGCGCCGATGGCGGCCTTGAGCTTGTCGACCGTCGACTCGATAGCGTGGTTCTGCGACGGTGTGAACGTGACGCCGCCACCGGCAACCTGCGACGGGCCGGTCTCCACCTCGCGGCCTTCCGCCGTCCACTTCGTCCAGCCGCCGTTCAGCACGCGGACGTTCGTGTGACCGTAGTAGTTGAGCACCCACCACAGGCGTGATGCGTCCCGGCTGTGGAAGCGGTCGTACCCCACGACGAGCGTGTCGTCGCCGATGCCTACGGACTCGAACCACACCTTCGCCTCGTCCGGCGGCGCGACGAGCCGCCTCTGCTCCGAGCCCTTGACCTGCCACGTCGGCGAGAGCGCCGCGCCGGGGATGTGCCCGGCCTCGAAGTCGTCGCCCTTTTCCGCCATCTCGATGACACGCACGTTCGGGTCCGTCAGGTGCTCCGCGAGCCAGTCCGTCTCGACGAGCAGGTCGTTCCGGGCATAGTCAGCCATGTCCCACCTCCGCACGGAAGGTTACGAGGCGCGGGGCACAGCGGCAAGCGTCAACCGTGCAAGCGAGGCTGGGGCAATAAAGAGAGGGGGCGCGGGTGCGCCCCCTCTTCTGTGATGTATCTGCTCCGCGCTATGCCCGCGAACGCGCAACGAGGTGCTCGACGTGGTGGTTCTCCTCGCATTCCGTGGCGGAGTACTCCAACTGCAAGGTCACGTGGCCGATGCCGTAGCCGTAGGCGATCTCGCGCAGCCGGGCGAGCATGTTGTCCTCATTGCCGCGTTGGGCGGAGTCCACCAGCACGTGGGCGGTCATGGCGTCGTAGCCGGAGGTAATCGTCCAGGCGTGCACGTCGTGGATGATGGTCACGCCGGGGATGTCTTCCATGTCGCTGCAGATGCGGTACATGTCCAGGTGCTTGGGCGTGCCTTCGATGAGCACCTTGAACACCCGCATGAACAGGCCCCAGGAGCTTCGCAGGATGAGCAGGCCGATGCCGATGCTCAGGATGGGGTCGACGATGAACCAGGGAGAGTCCGGGGTCGTCGCGAACGCAAGGATCAGCACACCGGACACCACGACGCCGATGGAGCCGAAGAGGTCCGCCATGACGTGCTGGAACGCGCCTTCGGCGTTCAGGCTCTCGCCTGCCGCACGATGGAGGACGTAGGCCGCCAGGATGTTGACGACCAGACCCGCCGCGCCGACGCCGAGCAGCAGGGGCCCCTCGACCTCCGGCGTCTCACGGATGCGGTGGTAGGCCTCGAAGAATATCCATGCCGCGATGACCCACAGGCTGAGCGTGTTGAACAGCGCGGCGAGCACCTCGGTCCGGTAGTAGCCGAACGTACTCTCGACCGAGGCAGGGCGCTCCGCTATCCACATGGCGAAGAGCGCAAGAAGAATCGCCGCGGCGTCCGTGAGCATGTGGCCCGCGTCCGCGAGAAGGGCGAGGCTGCCGGACAGTATGCCGCCCACCACCTCTACGAACATGAAGCTGGAGATCAGCGCCAGGGCGATGACGAGACTTTTCTTACTCGCTCCACGCAGATCGTGGGCGTGGTCATGGTCGTGATCGTGCCCATGCCCGTGATGGTCGTGCCCGCCGTGTCCATGGTCGTCATGGTCATGCCCGGCGTGCGCATCGTGGTCATGGCCCTCGTGGCCGTGGTCGTGCCCGGCATGAGCATCGTGGTCATGGCCCTCGTGGCCATGGTCGTGCCCGGCGTGAGCGTCGTGGTCATGGCCCTCAT
>JAJEFD010000011.1 GCA_022820645.1 Dehalococcoidia bacterium
GTCCGCATCAAGATCCCGGTTGATCCACAGGACGGCCTGAGTGAGCCTGGAGAGCAGTTCCTCCGGCGCGGATTCGGCCGGCTCTGGATGGCTTGGGTCGCTGAGGGCGGAGTCCGTCATGCTATCGTTTCGTCGCTGTTCCGCATCCGATTGTTCCCAAACAAAGTCCTCCGTGGCCTTGTCCATGCCACGGAGCCATCACGCAATGTCCCATTTGAAAGCGTAGAAGCCAGCCGGAAGCCGCGACTAGATTCGTTTGAACACAATTGGTCGTGAGTTCTTGGCGTGTACTCCAGGGAGGGACTGCTTATCCTCAGGGTGCAGAGTGATGCACAGAATGGTGTATTCATTCACACACACCGGGTTGTGTGCATTCCCACCTAGCCTTCGCTCCCGTCCGGGCGTATGTTCCGGAACGATGACCTGAGGCAGGCTGTGGGAGTTCCCGCCCGGCACGGTGAGGGTTGATCGCTGGTATCCGGATGACGAACGCAAGGACCGCGTGGAAACGGCTCGGACCGCTGGTCGAGGCCGACGCCGAGGTGCTGCGCCACACGGTATGGGTCTCGGTATGGGGGCGCTGGCTCATCTGGCTGGCAGGCGCCGGCATGCTCGCCCGCCGCCCGGACGTCTGGTACCCCGAGCAGGTCGAATTCGTCTACCTGAACGTCTCGCTGGCGGTGGTCAACGGCCTGGTCCACTACCGGCTCCTGAGGAACGGGCCCGTGACGTGGCGCTGGATGGTGGCCCTCAGCGCCGCGGACGTTGCGCTCATCACGGCCAACGTCGCCGTGAACGCCGCGGCGACCGGCAACCTCGACAACCTCGTCTTCCTCGCTTACTACCCGTCCCTCGCCGTCTTCGCCGTGGTCTTCTCCTCGCTCCGGCTCGTCCTGGCGTGGGTGTCGATGACGGCCGCCGTCTACACCTTGGTGTCGCTGACGGCGGGCCCCGGCGTGGACCTGGAGGCGGGCCAGGACAACGTGTTGCTGGCGAGGCTGGTCATGATGTTTCTCGTCCCCGTGGGCGTGAACCTGGTCGCCCGGTTCGAGCGCGCCAGGAGAGAGGCGGCCATGGCGAGGGAGCGGCGGCTCCAGCAGGAGCGCATCGAGCTCTCCCAGACCATCCACGACACCAACGCCCAGACCGCGTACATGATCGGCCTCGGCATCGAGGGCGCCATGAAGCTGGCCGGAGACTCGGACCCCCGGCTGACCGAGCGGCTCGCCGCCACGGCGGCGCTGTCCAGGTCGGCCATGTGGGAGCTCAGGGGGCCCATCGACATGGGCCGCATCTTCAAGGGGCTCGACCTGGGGCGTGTGCTGGACTCCCACACCGCGGCATTCGCGAAGATAGCATCCGTCCCTGCTGGGATGGTGAAGTCGGGGAAGGAGCCGCCGCTGCCGACGGATGTCAGGACGGGCCTCTTCACCATCGCGCACAACGCGCTCGCCAACGCCTTCCTGCACGCGCAGGCCGCGAGGGTTGAGGTCAGACTGGACTTCGAGGATGACAGCGTGCGCCTCTCCGTCTCCGACGATGGCGTCGGCCTGCCGGACGACTACGCCGGGCGGGGTCGCGGCTTCGGCGGCATGGAGAAGGAGGCGGAACGGATGGGCGGCAGGCTTATCGTCGAATCGGGCGGAACGGACGGGGGAACGACCATCACCTGTGTGGTCCCCCTCGGGTCCGCCGGGAGAGGAGGTTGATATGTCGGCGACCGATGGGATAAGGGTGATGCTGGTGGACGACCACCCCCTCGTGCGGAGGGGCCTGCGGGAGGTGCTGGAGGACTCGGGCGGCTTCGAGGTGGTGGCGCAGGCGGCCGACGGTGAGGAGGCCGTCGGCATGGCGGAAGAGACCCGGCCCGACGTCATCGTCATGGACGTGATGATGCCGAAGAAGGACGGAGTGGAGGCCTGCCGGGACATCCTGGGCCTGCTGCCGGACACGAAGGTGCTGATGCTCACCGCCTCCCCGGAGGGCGACGCGGTGATCGAGGCGATAGCCGCCGGGGCCACGGGCTTCGTCCAGAAGTACTCGGGCAGCGACGAGATGGTGGAGGCCGTCCGGCACGTTGCGGTGGGGAAGCTGGTGGTCCCGGACGAGGCCGTGGTGCGGGTCTTCAGGCTGATACGCGATGGGTCCGCGCCCCAGCCGAGCCCGGGGGTGCTGACGGCGAGAGAGCGGGAGATCCTCTCCCACTTCGCCAGGGGGAAGTCGTACGCGGGGATAGGCGAGGAGTTGGGCGTCAAGATGGTGACGGCCAGGAATGCCATCTACCGTATCCAGGACAAGCTGAACATCGCGTCGAAGCAGGAGCTCGTGGTGTGGGCCGTGCGGGAAGGGTTGCTGGAAGAGGAGGAGTGATCCTCCACCGTACGGAGAGGCGATTACCTCCCAGGGGAGCACCGAACTCACGCCCCGATTGTGTGTGCAATCAGACCTAGCCTCCCTGGGCTGACGGAGGGAACATGGCCGCCTAACCCTCCTCACCGGTATAGGACGGCGTATTGAAGAAGAACGACATGGTCTACAGGATCGTCGGATTGGTAGTCGTGGTGGCCCTGGTCCTGACGGTCTACGTGGTCGCCCGCGCCGACTACAACATAGGCGACGTGTGTGGGCTGTCTGAAGACGGCGACGGTCGCACGTACATCTCCCGCATGGCGGACAGGGACGGGGATGGTACAGCGGACGTCTGCCGTGCTACGAATCAGGTCACAGCGCCGCTGAGTACCAGCATTCCGGAGGACCAGCGGCCGGACTATGAGGGTTACCCAGGCGTGTACTCATCGAAGGACTATGACTACGACCGTCGCTTCCGGCGGGATTTCCTCAACAACCTGGAGCCGGAGAGGCCGCCCGGTCATGTGCTCGCGACCATCGTACCTTCTTCCGGTTCAATGGCAGGCACCCCGGTTCCTGTGTGGATTCGACCTGAACGGACAAGCAGGTCGGAACCTACTCCGGTCTACTACTACGGCTCGTCCAACGAGACTTGGTCGGAGACCAGGGATATCGAGGACGACCTGTTCCGTCAGGAGGGCAGGTCGTGGAAAACGTGTGATAACGGTGAGGTGCTGATCCATAACCACGGGACATCCGATTCCAACATCGGATGGTTGTCGTGTGAGTCGCGTGCGGAGTACAACTCCGAGTCTTCGTACTACTACCAGGAGTACTACGCTTCCACGGGCCGTACCTCGATAAGAGACCACGGCCACACGACCTCGTCGGACCATGGCGGCGTGTCTCATCGGCACCGTCCGACCCCCACCCCGACACCGACCCCCACCCCGACCCCGGCACCGTCCCCGACGCCGGTGGGCCAGTAACAGCATCAGGTCGTTCAACCCGTCTTCCTGACAGGCACCCGGGACGTGGCTTGCACAGATGCCGTTCCCGTGCTCCTGGTTGGGCTATTGCCCGTTGTGCCGGGAGGCCCTCGCACTATTGGAACGTGGCTTGGCCGTACCAGAGGCCGCCTACGATGGTGGCGCCCAGGATGAGGCCAAGTAGGAATGCGATAGCGATGTTCTGCCAGTTGGTGTTCATGGGTGCTGGAGGTTATGCGAGGAACATTGGCGCCTGCAACTCTTCGTGAAGCAGTGCCAGCCCTGCAATAGCCTCGGCGCTGCTGGCCGCGCTGGCCATCGTGACGGCGAGGCACGATTCCAGTTCGACGGGCGTGTGCTCTCTGAAACCACGGGCGGACCGTTGAGCAGCGCGCACTGCGGCGAACTCCTGGTTGCTGCTTGGGTGTATGGGGGGCTGGCTGCGCTGTGGGCTAGAACGAACCCATCAGGGTCGCGACGAGCAGCAACACCAGACCCGCGCCCGCGACCAGCACTGCTCTCTTCGCATCGCGGGCTACCACCTCGCCGTCGTTGCGCTGCATCGAGAACCACACAACCGCGAGTGCCGCCGCCTCGAGCAGCAGGCTGATGATCACCAGGACATTCGTGAATCCCATCGCGCCTCCCCTCACGTGACCCGGCGGCTACTCTGCCGCCCCGTCCCAGGCACGCAGTGCCACGCCGGCCTCGCCCACGACCCGGTCACCGCGTTCGCTACCAATCTTTCCTCTGCTGCTCCGCAGGCCCGCGTCCCGTCCGCCATGCGGTCTCACGGAAGCGGAAGCCCGCCCCATCTCCCTGGGAAGTGCGCCGTCCGCTCGCACGTCGGCCGCCAACCGGAGCAGGGTCGCGTCAGCTCCCGACGCGTGAGGGCCACCAGTTCCACCGGCCGATCATGGAGACCAGCGACGGCACTATCAGCGTTCGGGTGACGAACGTATCGATCAGCACGCCGACTGCGACCCCGAATCCGAGCTGCAGCAGGTCCTGCAGGGGGAGCGTCATGAGCGCCGAGAACGTGCCGGCGAGGATGATGCCCGCCGAGGTGATGACGGGTCCGGTGCGTGCGAGGGCGTAGTGGGTCGCGTCGGTGAGCGGGGCGCTCCTCGCCTCCTCGCGGACCCGCGACATGAGGTAGATGTTGTAGTCGACGCTCAGCGCGTTGAGGAACACGAACAAGTAGAACGGAACGGCCGGCCCGACCCCGGCATGACCCATCACGCCGACGAACACCACAACGGAGAAGCCGAGCGTGGCGAAGTACGTGAAGGCAATCGTGGCCATGAGGTAGAGGGGCGCGATCAGCGAGCGCAGCAGCAGCGCCAGCACGACACCGATGGCCAGGAGGATCAGGGGAAGCACCACGAGCGAGTCCCGGTCGCCTGCCGTTCGCGTGTCGTAGGACTCCGCGGTGTCCCCTCCGATGAGCACGCTCCCGGCGGGCAGACCGAGGCGCTCTGCACTTGCTCGGGCGAGGGCACGCAGATCGGGCACCGCGTCCAGGGCTTCCCGTGAGAACGGGTTGTCCTTGAGGACGATCTCGATGAGCGCCGCATCTCCATCGGCGGAGACGAAGCGCTGTGCGACGGACTCCGGCAGTGAGGAGGCCGGGGGGCTTTCTGCGCCCAGGGGCTTGGTAGGTCCGGAGACGTCGGCGACGGCCGGGTGCTGCAGCATCTCCAGCGTCAGGACATCCAACCGATTGAGCACGACGGGATCGAGGCCGGAACCCGGGGGCAGGGAGACGTACAGCCGCGTCGGCGAGAGCTCGCCCGCCGGGAAGCCGCCCCGCAGCAGCTCGAAGCTGCGGACGGACTCGGCGCTCCCTGGCAGGCTCTCGAGTTGGTCGTAGTTGGTTCGGTACGAGGTCAGCCCCGCAACCAGCACCATGAGGGCCAGGACCGTCGCGGTAAGGGTCAGGCCCGGCCTGCGCAGCACCACGCCGCCGATCCTGCCGTACACGCTGCGACGCCAGTCGGCCTGGGTCTCCGTTGTGCTCGCCGGGCGGGGCTTCACGGGCCAGAAGGCGCGCCTGCCCAGGATCGTCAGCACCGCTGGGATGAGGGTGAGCGCAGCCAACATCATCAGCGCGACGGCGAGGGCGATGACGGGACCGAGCGCCTGGTAGGAGCGCAGCGTCGCGAGCACGAGCGCGGCGCAGGCGACGAGGATGGTGGCGCCCGCGGAAGCCACGGCGGCGCCGACGCCCCGCATGGTCCGCCTCATCGCTTCGTGGCGGTCGTCGCTGCGGGCCAGCTCCTCGCGGAAGCGCGCCGAGATGAAGAGGACGTAGTCGGTCCCGGTGCCGAAGAGCACCACCGTCATGATTCCCGTGGTCTGCCCGGATACCGGCACGCCGAAGGTGAGCGCGTACCAGGCAGCCAGGGCTCCTGCGATCTGGAAGACGAGTCCCACACCCAGCAGCGGGACCGCCGCCATGACGGGCGAGCGATAGATGATGACCAGCAGGGTGAGCACGAGCAGGACCGTCACCAGCAGGAGGAGGGTATCGATCTGCGCGAAGACGCCGACGAGGTCGGCGACGAGGCCGCCCGGTCCGCCCACGGCGACCTCCACCCCGGCAAGGTCGAGGGAAGCCGACCGATCCCGGATGGCGTCCAGCGTGTCGAGGAACGGCTGCTCGGCGGGTTCGCCTGCGACCTCGGCGAAGACGTACATCGTCGTGCCGTCGGGGGACACCAGGCCCGCGCCCGCACCGGGACTGAGCACCTGGCCCACGTTGTCCGGTGCGTTCGGGCCGGCAAGCCACCCCGCGACCTCCTCGGCCGCCGCGTATGCGGCCGGGCCGAGGCCGTCCGGCTGCCGGAACACGATCAGCACGGGAGTACCGGCAGAGGGGAAGTGCTCCCGTGCGAACTCGTAGGCCCGGGTAGCCTCGGCGTCCCCGGGCAGAAAGAGCGCCTGCTCGTTCTCGCTTGCTTCGTCCAGCGATGGGAGCTGCGACAGCAGCACGCCTGCGACGACCACCCAGGAGGCGAGCGTGATCCACTTGCCGCGAGGACTCGATACGAAGTCGGTCAGACGGCCGAACACGATCCGCTTCCTTCGCAGCAAGGCATCGTGAAGAGTCCAACGACGTTGTACATTGGAGGAGTTCTGGCCCGACGTGGATGTCCTGCTTGCATCAAGACGGCTGGGTCCTGTGCCGACAGGCAGTCACTACAGGAAGGCCAGGGCGCCGCCGCCGCGGGGTGGCTCACGACGACGGCGAAACCCTTCAACGAACCGGAGTCCTGGCACTGGGCGATCAGGCGATCTCGCCGATCGCCGTCAGGCTGACGATTCCGGCTATGGCCACAAGCACGTAGACGAGCCGGGAGAACAAGTTGACCTCGCCGAACTTCAGGCCGCCGGCCACGAGGGCTACGAGGTCGAACCGGAACAGCGCGACCAGCCCCCAGTTCAACGCACCGACCGCTGCCAGGACAATCGCTATGATCTGGACTACTTCCATGGGGTTCCTCCTTCGGGACCTGCTGTATGATGCGGTATAAACATAACATATATGGAAAGATATGTCTAGTATAATAGACTTACGAGGAGCAGATTCCCTGGGAAGGGACTTGATGAACCAAGCGAACCGGATCACCGAAGCGAGAGAGCAGTACAGCAGGGCAGCGCTGCTCGGTGAGCGCGCGCTGGCGCGGTCGGTGCTCGAGCAGGCGATCGACCGGGGCATCAGCCATGCCGACCTCTACCTGCAGGTGCTCACCCCGGCGCAGGTGCGGATGGGGGAGCTGTGGCACGAGGGAGAGATCAACACCGCGCAGGAGCACCTGGCCACCACGGTCACTATGGAGATGATGGACCTGCTCCGACAGACGATGGCGCCCCGGAAGAGCCTGGGTGTGCGGGCGGTGGTCACCCCGGTCGAGGGAGACCAGCACTACGTCGGCGCACGTATGGTTGCCGACCTCCTCCTGATGGATGGCTGGGAGGTCGACTTCCTCGGGAACGGCACGCCCGCTGCTGATCTCGCCGCATTCGT
Source organism: Dehalococcoidia bacterium (assembly GCA_022820645.1). Lineage (GTDB taxonomy): Bacteria > Chloroflexota > Dehalococcoidia > Lucifugimonadales > Australimonadaceae > Bin16. The sequence goes on from JAJEFD010000011.1 coordinate 7,369, forward strand.
TCAGCAGCGGCGGGCCGACCTCGTTGCGCTCTCCGCAACGATGCCCGAGTTGCTCCTCAACGCGCGGGTCGCCGCGGACGCAGTGCGCGCACTGCGTCCACCGAGGCCGAAGGTGCTGCTGGGGGGCGCAGCCGTCGCCGGCGGCGACGAGGACCCGGAGTTGCTTGGGTGCGATGCGATAGCCTGCAGCGCCATCGAGGCGCTGGCCGAGGCGCGCCGCCTCGTCGGCCTGACCGCAGAGAGAGCGACGCTCCAGGAGCAGCTGGAGTGGATGGGTCAACGGATCAAGGCGGCCCGCACCAGGCTGCGGATGACGCAGCTCGACCTGGCGGATGCTTCCGGCTTGGAGCGCTCCTACATCAGTTCGGTGGAGCATGGGAGGCAGAACCTCACTATCGGGGCGGTGTTGAAGATAGCGCATGCGCTGGACGTGGCCCCCGGCGAGCTGCTTGCGCCTCCGGTGCAGGAGAGCGCGTCCCATCAGGCCGGGCCGGACCAGGGACCTTCGCCGTAGGTCACGGGCTGCAGTGGTGACGAGCCCGCGCGCTGGAGGCAGCAGATGAACGTCACCGACCGATCGCCCTCCTCGCTGTGGGCGCAAGCTACCGGCAAGGTGGACTGTGCGAACGCGCCGGCATCAGGGCCCACGAGCATGGAAGCAAGCTTGGGCCTCCCGGCAGAGGGGTACGTTGCCTCCTTCCCCAGCGTGCCGGGGCGGGCCTACCGGTTAAACGGAGGACAGCAGTGAGAATGTGGATGGTCAATCCCCGCATCATGTGCCGTCAGCACCTTCTTGGCGAGCACAGGGAACTGCATGCCATAGCAGGCATGATACGCAAGCGGGGGGCGCTGACGGCCTCGCGGGAGTTCGTCGAAGCGCGGCTCATGCACGAGCGCCACGCCGAGATAGAGATAGAGATGCGCAGACGCGAGTACTTGCCGCGCGTCGTCTTCCCCAGCGTCGATCCGATAGATTTCGGGAGCGTCGACCGCGAGGCGAGCCTGCGTGAACTGACGCGTCGCTGCCCGAGGTGTCGCGCGCGAGCGCTGTACTGGCTTGACCGCGGCGAGCATCCCTTGTCGCTCGTGAAGGCGGGCGACCAGGTCGCCTCCATGCCGGCCGTCGGCTTGTAGTACGCGTCCCGGAGCGGGATCATTCCCCGCTGCCGTTGCGCCCTGTTCCGATGAGGATAGTAGGAACCCATCAGTCGAAGGGGTGAGACGTCCCTCGGCACGATCACGCAGCCCGTTGCTGCTCTTGGCTGACTATCCACTCATCCAGGAGGTCGGACCGCCACGCGACAACCTTTCGCCCTACCTTGACGGGCTTCGGAAAGGTCGGGTCATTGGCTACCAAACGATAGAGCGTCGACCGTGCGACGCCGAGCCGATCAAGAACCTCCGGTAATCGCATCAACCTCTTTTCCATACGCTGCACCTCCCCGTTGCGAGATTGCAACCGACATTGTCTGCGGTGCATCGGGTTGGGATGACCCCTCACAGGCACTTGACTTGGAGCGGCGGGTCCGTTTGCTTCATTGGTCAAGCACGAGAGCTACCATGCTGTCAGCGCCATGTCGAGGCGATCCTGGCTTGGGACGGATGAGCCCTGCGCCGCAGGATTCCGGGGCCCCTTTGGCTTCGCAGGCTAGGTGAAAGTGTGATAGGTGAAGTGATAACAGAACGCAGAAAGTCTCCATTTACTCCTAAAATAGGGGGTTCTTGGTGCCGAAGGCCGGATTCGAACCGGCATGAGGTTGCCCTCAACGGTTTTTGAGACCGTCGCGTCTACCATTCCGCCACTTCGGCATCGGTTCGGATTATAGCGAAGCAGGTTGCGCTGACTCTGCCCTCAGCGCGCGCTGAGGGCGGCTTGCTCAATACGCCAGGGTGGACAGTTTCACGCTCCTGGAGATGGAGCTGGAGCGGAAGACGGGATTTGAACCCGCGACCTTCTCCTTGGCAAGGAGACGCTCTACCCCTGAGCCACTTCCGCTCGTGCCAGTTACCGGGCCCTTACAGCCTGGTGCCGAGGCCCAGACTTGAACTGGGGACACCAGCATTTTCAGTGCTGTGCTCTACCAACTGAGCTACCTCGGCCCGGTCATTTCATGCTACGGAGCGGCCTGGAGCGTGTCAACCGGCGTGGAGCGCTACAAGAGCCCTGCGCCCAGGGCGCGCTTGCGCGTCTCCAGGCTCACGAACGTCTCCGTATGCCGGATACCCTGCACGATGCCTACCTTGTTGTGCAGGAACGAGGCGAGGGCTTCGGAGCTCGTCAGGTTTACCCAGATGAAGATGTCGTAACTGCCGGTGGTGATGGAGACGTGCTCGGCCTCCGCCAGCTCGGACAGTTCGTCCGCCACGGCTTCAACCCGCGACGGGTCCACCTGCAGCCCGATGAACGCGGACGTGTGGTAACCGAGACGTTCCGGGTCTGGGATCGCGGCGACCTTGATGACCTTGTCCTGCAGCAGCTTGGCAAGGCGGCGGCGGGCTGTTCCCTCACTAAGCCCCAACTCGCGGGCCATCTGCGCGTGCGAGGCCCGGCCGTCCTGCTGGAGGGTTTCGATGATCCGTCGGTCGATGTTGTCCAAGACGTCCTCCGCACACGAGCGCTAAGCATGCTATGGCGCATCGTCAGGGATGCGGGGTGCATCGTATAAGAGGATTCATGCACCGTCAACGATTAGAGGAATGTTAATCGCCGCAAGAGGGGATATCTGCGACGCGTTCCTTACGAATCAGCAGGAATACGCGCGATTCGTGGCGCTCAGCGCTGGATCCGCGTGTCGCCCCGGGGCTGGAAGATGGAGCCTGCGCCCGGGAGGTCGGCAGGTGTGGAGCGCCCTTGCTGCCCGATGCCGCCGATGCGTCCTCTGGAGAGGATGCCCAGCGCGGACGCTGCGGCGCCTACCAACGCTGCGCGCTTCAGGAAGCCGCGCCGCGTTACGGTGTTTCGGGTGCTCGCTTCGTTCTGGCCTGCCATCGTCTGCTGCGCTCCTGTGGCCAAGCCGGCCACGGCGCGTAATTGTAGACGGACGGTGGGGGATTGCAAGCGGCGGACCCTCTACGAGGGGGGCGCCCGAGCCTTTGGGATCAGGAGTTTCGGCGTGTGTGTCTACCCCGAATGCGAAATTCATCACAAACTGTTGACACCCGCCCTAGAGGTGGTTTAACGTGCTCTTCTTGGCGGGAGCATCGCCGATGGTACGTTCGTGCAGCGTCTCTCCGCCCAATCCAGAAGCAGGCAGGGCTTCCGGTGACGCTGTTTGAAACGCAGGCCCTCGGACGATGTGAATGACCGGCCCAGACCCCACGTTCATGACGGCATCTGACTGGGCTGCTGCTGCTGATCTCCTCGCAGCGCTCTGGTTCCTTCTCGGGTCGGCCCTTGGCTTCGGAGCGTGCATGCTCCTTGCCCACGGCATGATTCCGTCCCTTGCCGTCTCGCGAGACATCCCCGCGCACGTGGCTCGCCGTATCCGCATCCCCCTCTACGCGGGGGCGGTCCTCTTCCTGCTGCTTGGGTTCTATGCCATCTCGCTCTTCATCGAGAGGCTGGACCTCATATCTGATCTGTTCTACAGGGGGGCGCAGTAGGGCCGGGGTACCCCGGCGTGCACGCAATGAGCAACTCCCTGATCAAGATAGCTGTTCCGGTCATCGGTCTCGTTGCAGCTCTGGTTCTCGCCTTCGTGGCCTACTTCTTCGTACAGGCTTGGTGGGCGCAGCCTCCCGCTGTTCTCGGTTTCGGAGATGGCCCGACGCAGCCGATAGCCTTTCCCCACACGGTGCACGTGACCACCGCCGGACTGGACTGCCAGTTCTGCCATCGCACCGTCTCCACAGAGGAGGCAGCCACCGTTCCTGCCGTGGCGCAGTGCCAGTTCTGCCATGACTTCACCCGTATCACGGGCGAGCAGTCCTCCTCACCCACGGCAGAGGCCGAGATAGCCAAACTCATAGGAGACCCCCTGGAAGGGCCTGAGCCCATCAACTGGGTGCGTGTCCACCGTCTTCCCGACCACGTGCAGTTCGTGCATGCCCCTCATATCCAGCAAGGCTTCTCTTGCTCCACGTGCCACGGAGACATCGCGAGCATGGAGGTCGTCGAGCAGGTCCGTAACTTGAAGATGCGCGATTGCGTCGACTGCCACCGCGACAATAGTGCGCCGACCGATTGCACAACGTGCCACTACTAGGAAGAACGAATGGCGCTGACTCGTAGACAGTTTCTGAAATGGGCGGGCGTGACCGGCATCGGCGCTGTCGTCTTCAACGGCTGCCGGGTACCGGACCACGAGATCCAGGTCCAGAGCCCCGTCGAGATGCCGGAAGACCTCGTCACCGGCAGAGACAACTACTACGCCACCGCTGCCCAACTCGGTCCGGCGAGCGAAGGACTGCTCGTCCGCGTGATGGAAGGCCGTGCCAAGAAGATAGAAGGCAACCCTGACCATCCGGTAAACACCGGTAAGCACGGCATCCGTGCTGAGGCTCTCCTGCAGGCGCTCTACCATCCTGACAGGATCAAACACCCGTTGCTCCGCATCGCCAAGGGCGGACCGTTCCGCAAGATCGAGTGGGCTGAGGCCATCGAGCGGCTCACAGCCATCATCAGCGACCGCGACCCGAACGAGGTACTGCTCGCGACCCCGTTGCTGCGCGGGCGTGCCGCGGACGTCGTGCAGGCGTTCGCCAGCGGCTCCGGCATACGGCTCCAGGGCTTCGATGCGCTCGGTTGCGAAAGCGTCGCCCGGGAGGCGCTGCGCCAGCTCTATGGCCAGAACGCGCAACCCGATCTCGATATCGCCCACGCGAACTACATACTCAACTTCGGCGCCGACTTCCTCGGCACCTGGATCAACCCCACCCGCTTCTCACGTGGCTACGGCGAATTCCGCCAGGGCGATGGCCGCTCGCGAGGTCGCTTGGTGCACGTCGGCGCGCGGTACTCCACTACAGCGGCAGCCGCCGACCACTGGGTATACGCAATCCCCGGCTCAGAGGGGCTGCTGGCGATGTCGATCGCGTACACGATGATCGACGAAGGCACGGCGGACCCGGATGCGGCGTCGGCGTTGACCGGCGGGCACGGCGCGAGGGCGTTGCAGGCTTTCGCGCCGGAGCGTGTGGCGGCGCGCATCGGTGTTGATGCGCACGTTATCTCCGAACTTGCCCACGAACTGGCGGACAAGAAGCATCATCCCGCGCTCGTTATCGGCGGCGGCCCGGCAGCAGCCCAGGCGAACGGTCTGTTCAACATGCTTGCCGTCTACGCGCTCAATGCACTCGTGGGGTCGGTGAACCGTTCCGGTGGACTCGTCTTCAACCCTGAACCGATCAGCGGGCGGGTCAGTTCCGCCTCACTGCGCGAATGGAAGCAGACGCTCGCCGACATGCGCTCCGGTGACATCACCGCCGTGCTCGTGCGCGAGTCGGACCTGGCCTACGGCCTGCCCGGAGCACTCGATGCCCGTGGTGCGCTGCGCAGCGTGGAGACTATCGTCAGCTTCTCCAGCTTCCTCGATGAGACGAGCGAACTTGCAGACCTCATTCTGCCGTGCCACACCCCGTTGGAGGAGTGGGGCACGGACGAGCCGAACCCCGGCCCCGGCTACACGACCATCGGCTTCCAACAGCCTGCAGTGAACCGCTTCCACGACACGCTGAGCTTCGGCGACGTTCTGCTGCAGACAGGGAGTCAACTCGGCCTGCCCGGTCTGCCGTGGGAGAACATGCGTGAGGCAGTGCGCTCGCTCGCGCAGGACCTCCACGAGCGGGGACGCGGCTCCGTCGTGCAGCCCACGTTCGCGGAGTTCTGGAAACGAACGCTGGAGCGCGGCGGCTGGTGGGACACGGGTGCAACGGCAGACGGCTCACGGCCTGACCTGCCTGAACTTGCGAGGAGCGCGCCGGCGGTTTCATCGGCTGATCCGAACCGCTACCCGCTTCACCTCGTGCCGTTCGAGGGTATCGGAGTGGGCGCAGGGCAGTACGCGCACCTCCCGTGGGCACAGTCGACACCGGATCCCATCACCAGCGCAGCGTGGGACACGTGGGTGGAACTCAACCCGCACACCGCCGATGAGATGGGACTCAAGAACAACGACATCGTCATCGTGGAGTCGTCCACGGGTCGCACCATCCGTGTGCCGGTCTACATCAATCCTGCCACGCCTCCCGACGTGGCCGCTGTGCCCATGGGGCAGGGTCACCGGGCCTTTACGAGTTACGCGGCACGCCGGGGTGCGAACGTGCTGGACATACTGGAGCCCACGGAAGATGCAGAGACCGGGGCATTCGCCTGGGGCGCCACCCGCGTCCGCATCTCCGGCACCACCCGGACAAGGGTGATTCCGAAGTTGGAAGGCATCGAGCCCGCCCGCCAGCTCCACGGCGAAGAACTCATATTCGTGCACAAGGCATAGCAAAGCAGGACTTGTCATGGCGACGCGTACACAGAGCACACGGGCAGACCACAAATGGGGGATGGTCATAGACCTGGACCGCTGCACCGGCTGCCAGGCATGCGTCATCGCCTGTCAGTCTGAGAACAACATCCCCCTCAACGATCAGGCCGCCTTTCTGGACGGTCGGGCCATTGAGTGGATACGCGTGGAGCGCTACTGGGAAGGTGACTACCCGGACATCAAGGCACGCTTCCTGCCGGTGCTCTGCCAGCACTGTGACAACGCCCCGTGCGAGTCTGTCTGCCCGGTGTACGCGACCTACCACAACAACGAAGGACTGAACGTGCAGGTGTACAACCGCTGCGTGGGCACACGCTTCTGCGGCAACAACTGCCCGTACCACGCCCGGCTGTTCAACTACTGGGAGCCGGTCTGGCCGGAAGACTTCCGGAACCAGTTGAACCCGGACGTTACGGTGCGAACGCGCGGCATCATGGAGAAGTGCACCTTCTGCATCCAGCGCATCCGCCGCAGCACCCGGGGCGGCAAGCAGGTGGAGGACCAGGCGTTCAACCCTGCATGCGTGCAGGCGTGCCCGACCGACGCCATGACGTTCGGCGACCTCAACAACCCTGACTCCCGCGTCTCGCACAAGTGGGAGGACGAACGTGCCTTCCGTGTGCTGGAAGCACTCGGCACCAACCCCAGCGTGAAGTACCTGAAGCAGGTAGACGCTCATGCATAACGGCGAACACGAACTCACGGCCGGCCCTCTCCCGACGCATCAGGACGTCGCGAGGGATGTGCTTGGCCGCTTCCAGGACCTGGGACACCGGTACTGGGGCTGGGTAACAGTGCTCGCGTTCCTGTTCGTCCTCGGGGTCGTTGGGTTCATCATCCGCTTGTCGGAAGGCTTCAGCGACGAGAACCGTGCGAACTGGGGCTACTTCGTCGCGACGCTCGCGTTCATCGTCACCACGTTCACGGCCATGCCGGTTATCTCGGCGGGGCTGCGTCTCGCGAAGGCGAACTGGAGGCGGCCGCTCACGCGCGTGACGGAGAACATGGCCATCACGGGCCTGCTCGTTGTGCTCATGCTCATCCCCGCGCTCATCGCTCTGCCTTCCATAAACGGCAGGCTCAGCATCTGGTTCGAGTTCCCGCTGGGCGCCCCCGGCGTATGGGACGTCATCGGCTACGGCACGCTGGCGTTCATCGGCCTGGCCCTCCTCTGGGGCGTCGCTCTGCCCGACCTGGCGGCGGCGCGAGACCATCTTCCCGCTTCGACACGCCAGCGCGTTATCGGCTGGTTGTCGCTCGGCTGGGTCGGCGGTGTGCGCCAGTGGCGCGTGCTCTACCAGGGCTCGCTGCTCGCCGGTGCGATGTACCTGCTCACGTACCCGCTCGTGCAGACGCTCATGATTTCGGACTTCCACCACGGCCTCATACCGGGGTTGAAGGACGCCATCATCCCGGCGACGGTTGTGGTCAACGGCCTGCAGGGCGCGGTGGGCATGACCCTGCTCACCATGTACCTGATGCGCCGGCTGGGGAACTACGAGAGGTACTTCAGCGTGGAGCAGTTCTGGGCGCTCTCCAAGCCGTTGCTGGCGTTCTCCCTGCTCTGGTTCTACTTCTGGTGGGCGAGCTTCATCACCTTCTGGTACGGACGTCAGCCCGGCGAGAGCGAGGTCATCCGCCTGCTGGTGCTGGACGAATACCGGGGCGCGCTGATGATCTCCTTCTTCCTCAACTTCATCGGCCCGCTCATCGCACTGGTCTGGAACCCCGTGCGTCGCAGCGTATGGGGCCCCGCGCTCGTTGGCACGGGCGTGGTCATCGGAGCGCTTGTGAACCAGGTGCGGCTCTACGTTTCGGCCTTCTCGGTCGCAGACCCGAGCCAGCACGTGATGCACCCGCGCCCCGCAACGCAGTGGCCCGACGCGCCGGACCTGCTCATCATGGTCGGCGCCATCTCAGGGTGCGTGCTGCTCTTCATGCTCGTCAGCAAGATCATTCCGGTGGTCTCCATCTGGGAGGTCGGCGAAGGACTCAGACTCGTGAAGGTGAGGCGTTACCTGAACCGCTACGCAAGAGTGATAGCCAAGTCGCACTAGCCGCACAGGCACGGACAACAGCCGGATGTATTACCGCAGAACGCTAACCGACGCACAGATAAACAGGGAGCTCCTGGACGTCGTTCTCAGGACGCCCGTGTGGTGGGTCGTTATCGTCTCCATCCTGGGGCTCATCGTGGCGGGCGCGGCGAGCGCGTTCGGCTTCATGATGAACCAGGGCCTTGGCGTCACCGGCTTGCAGCAGCCCATCTTCTGGGGCTTCTTCATCACCAACTTCATCTTCTGGGTCGGCATCAGCCATGCGGGTGTGATGATCTCCGCCATCCTGCGGCTGAGCCAGGCAGAGTGGCGCAGGCCGATGGTGCGCGCGGCGGAGACCATGACGGTCTTCGCGCTGATGACTTCCCTGCTGCAACCGCTCATCCATGCGGGCAGGCCGTGGCGCATCTTCTACTGGGTATTCCCGTACGACTGGGCGCGCGGCATCTGGCCGGACGTGCGGTCGCCGCTGGTGTGGGACCCCACTGCCATCATCACCTACCTCACGTCCAGTTCGCTGTTCGTCTACACCGCGCTGATCCCCGACCTCGCCATCATCCGTGACCGCAGCACCGGCTGGCGCCGCACGGTCTACGGCATCCTGGCGCTCGGCTGGCACGGCAACCCGAGGCAGTGGAAGCTGCAGGGCATCGCGGGCATCCTGCTCTCGGCCCTCATCCTGCCGGTGTTCGTCTCGGTGCACAGCATCGTGTCGTGGGACTTCGGTGTGAGCCTTGTCCCGTCGTGGCACGTAACCGTCTTCGCGCCGTACTTCGTTATCGGAGCGGTGCACTCGGGCGTGTCGGCGGTCGTCACGCTCATGATTCTGATGCGCAAGCTGTACAAACTCGAGAACTTCATCTGGGAAGAGCACATCGACGCCGTGGCGAGGCTGCTCATCGTGGTCGCCACCGCATGGCTCTTCTTCTTCTGGCTGGACCTCGTCTTCGCCCTGTGGTTGAAAGAAGAGCAGGAGATGACCGTGTGGCACCTCCGCCTCTTCGAGCCGCCGTGGAGCTGGCTGTTCCTGGCGTTCATCGTCTTCTCGTACATCATCCCGGTGCCGTTATGGATGTTCCGGCGCGTTAGACGGAGCTTCACCTGGATGCTCTGGACGAGCCTCATGGTGAACGTCGGCATGTTCCTGGAACGTCTCATCATCATCGTGCCCGCGCTCATGCGGAAAGGGCCGTGGGTATTCACGTACGACACGTACCGCCCGAGTGCCGTGGAGGTGACGCTGATCGTCGGCTCCATCGCGCTGGTGGCGTTACTCCTGATGCTGTTCAGCAAGTTCTTCCCGCTCATTCCCATCTGGGAGGAGAAGGAAGGCCAGAAATTGATAGACGAGGTCAAGGTCGGCGACCGCGTGGTCCCTGCTTTGGTGAAAGAGCACTAGCAGGCGGAGTGAGGAGAGTTCGATGGCAAACACGAAACTGATGGGGCTGTTCCAGGACCCTGAACAAGCCGCAGGGGCCATGACCAAGCTCAAGGAGGACGGCTTCCCCGTCGAGGACCTGGATGTCTACTCGGGCAGCCCGTTCCCCGAGGGTTCCTTCGGCGAACATGAGCCGGAGATGCGGCTGTTCATGTTTCCTCTCGTGGGCGCGCTCGTCGGCTTCGCCATCGGCCTGCTGTGGACGGCCGGCACGCAGATCTCCTACCCGCTGGTCACGGGGGGCAAGCCACTGCTCAGCATCCCGCCCATGACCATCATCATGTACGAGAACACGATGCTCGGCGCGATCATCTTCACAGTGCTTGGCGTGCTGTTCGAGTCCCGCCTGCCGCGCCGCAAGCTGGGCCTCTACGACGAGCGCATCACCGAGGGCTACATCGGCATCATCGTCGACTGCCCCGAGGAGCGCGCCACCGCGGCCGAGACTGCGCTCCAGGGTGCGGGCGCTGAAGAGATCAAGAGGGAAGAGGGCTAGGCAACCCGTGCAGATCCGCCGCCGCAACACCCTTCTGCTGCTGACCGCTGTCGTGCTGATGGCATCGGTCGCTGCAGCATGCTCGCCGGGAGACCCCTTCCGCGCCACCGGTTCTTATCCCATAGACGTCTTCCAGGAGATGCACTACAACCAGACCGTGAAGTCGCAGGAGCCTCCGCGCTTCCTGCCGCCCGAGGACTCCTACCCGGTGGAGGGTGGCTACATCCCCGTTGACGAGATCGAGAACATAGCGGAGCTGGAGAACCCGCTCGCCAGCGATCCCCTTGCACTTCACCGCGGCGCCCTGCTCTACAAGCAGAACTGCTCGGTCTGCCATGGCCTCACCGCGGATGGCGACGGCTACGTGGGTGGATTGCTCAGTGAATACAACGTCACCCGTCCTCCCGCGTTCGGAGACGGCGAGGGCGTGGTAGTGATCCGCGATACCGGCACGACCGAAGTAAGCCCGGGTGAGACATTCGGGAATATCTCCGGTGGCAAGGGGTTCATGCCCGCGTTCGAGCCTCTGCTCTCGGTAGAGGACCGCTGGGCGCTCGTCACGCTCATCGACGCTACCGTTGCTGAGAGGCAGGCCGTGCTCGAGTCGATCAACGACATCCCGGAAGAGCAGCGCACCCTCGACCTTCTCCGGCTGCGGGGGCAGCTCTAGCGCATGCGGCTTGGAGCCGCTCGGCGACGGCTGCCGTGAGAAGCACACACGTCAATCTGCGCCTCCGTCACACCGCCGCCCTTCTCATGGCGTGCGCCGCCCTCTCCATTATGTCGGTCGCTCCCGCGAGCGCTCAGACGTATGAGGAACTTCCTCCCGATCTGGAGGAACGCGCGCAGCGCATCTACTCCGGCGTCATGTGTCCTCAATGCGCGGGGCAGACTATCGACGAATCGAACGCCCCCATCGCCGAGGCCATGCGCACGGCGATCCAGGCGCAACTGCGCAACGGCGCATCGGACGACGCCATCATGGACGGCCTCGTACAATCGTATGGCGAGAGCATCCTGGCTTCACCTCCGACGCGCGGATTCTCTCTCCTGGCCTGGCTCGTCCCGCCGCTTGCGCTCCTGCTTGGCGCGGTCGCTGTGTTCATTACGATACGAAACATGCGTGGGCGTTCGGTGACCGGACCTGCCGTTGTCGGGGACGCCGGGATTGTCGTGGCTGCGCCAGGCGGGGCGCCGTTGCCGTTCGACCTCGTGGACAGAGAGTTGGGCGAGGACACACACGCGGCGGAGGAACGCTGAAACGAATGGCAAACCTGGGCACGGCAACCATACTCATCGCACTGCTCCTGACTGCGTACAGTGTGCTGACGTCGTTCGTGGGCGCGAAGCGGGGCGATGCTCCCGCTGTCGTCAGCGCCCAACGTGCGAACTATCTGACCACGCTCACGCTGGCGGTATCGATGGGAGCGCTCGTCTACGCGTTCCTGGAGAACGACTTCAGCATCCGGTACGTGGCGGAAAACAGTAACCTCGCGATGCCGCGTATCTACACCTGGGTCGCCTTCTACGCGGGGAACGCGGGCTCGCTCCTGTACGTCGCCTTCGCGTTGAGCGGCATGGCGGCGCTCTCCATGGCGCTCGCTCCCCAGCGGCTGGGCCCTCTCCGCCCGTACGCGAACGGCGTGCTCATGCTCATCCTGTTGTTCTTCCTCGTCGTGCTTTTCTTCCTCGCGAACCCGTTCGACACGCTGGAGCGGGCTCCGGCGGACGGGCAGGGCATCAACCCGTTGCTCACGCACCCCGGCATGTTCGCACACCCGCCGCTCATCATGACCGGGCTCGTCGCCATAGCAGTGCCGTTCTCGCTTGCTGTCGGGGCGCTCCTGCGCGGACGCATCGACGATGACTGGGTGGACGCCGGGCGTGTCTGGGGGCTCGCCGCGTGGGTGCTGCTCGCAATCGGTCTGCTGCTCGGCTCCTGGTGGGCGTACACGATCCTCGGCTGGGGCGGCTACTGGGCGTGGGACCCGGTTGAGAACGCCGCTTTCATGCCCTGGCTGGCGCTCACCGCCTTCATCCACTCCATCATGGTCCAGAAGCGCCGGGGCATGTTCCGCATGTGGAACATCGCGCTCATCAACATCAGCTTCACCCTGGGCGCGTTCGGTATCTTCATCAACCGGGGCGGGCCTGTGCCGTCGGTGCACTCGTTCGGCGCGTCCACGCTGGGTTGGGTGTTTCTCACGTTCCTCGGCGTGGTAACGGTTGCATCTTTCGCCCTCTTCTTCTATCGGATGGCCGTCCTGCGCAGCCCGTCGTCTCTCGAATCGGCGCTCTCGCGTGAGGCCGCCTTCCTCGTGAACAACCTGCTCCTGCTAGGCATCGCGTTCGTTACGCTGTGGGGCGTCGTCTTTCCGCTTATCTCGGAGCTGGCAACAGGGCGTACCATCACCGTGGGCGAGCCGTTCTTCAACAGCGTGAACGGCCCGCTCATGCTCGCGCTCATCCTGCTGATGGGCATCGGGCCGTTGCTCCCTTGGCGCACGGCGACATGGCAGAGCGTTCGCCGTGCGCTGTTGGTTCCCGGTGTCATTACGCTCGTCATCACCGCGGCAGCCGCGCTCCTCTTCCGCGTCACTGTGCCCGTTGTGGTGCTCGGCATCGCGGTCAGCACGTTCGCGGGCATCAGCATCCTGCAGGAGTGGGTACGGGGAACGTTGGCGCGCAGCCGCTCCACCGGTGCGCTGTGGCCCGTGGCGTTCGGGCGGCTGATCGCCTCGAACCGTCCGCGCTACGGCGGCTACGTCGTGCACCTTGCCGTGGTCATGCTTGCCTTCGGCATCGTGGGCTCTTCGTTCTACGACGAGGAGCGCGATGTGTTCATGTCCGTCGGGGACCAGGCCGCGATAGGCGAGTACACCGTCGAGTTCATGGACGTCAGTGCCGAGACGTTCGCCGACCGCACTGAGCGCACTGCAATCCTGAGCGTTACGAGAGGAGGCGAGAGCCTCGGCACGCTCAGCGCGTGGCAGGGGGTCTACCCGTCGTTCTCCATGATCTCGACCCGGGCGGGCATACGCTCTACGCCCCAGGAAGACCTCTATGTGATATTCAGCGAACTGCAACCGGACGGCCGGACCGCGGCGTTCCGCCTGCTGGTGAACCCCATGGTCTGGTGGATGTGGCTTGCTGGGCCGTTCGTCATCCTCGGTACTGTGGTCGCCCTCTGGCCCGCTCGCCAACGCGCGGTTGCTTACGCGATTCCCAGGGTGCCGGGTACTGCGCCGAGCGGCGGCGCGCCCTAGGCGGGCTGTGGTGCCGACCCCGGTAGGGTAGTCATGACCATCCTCGTCCTTACGCTGCTCGTGCTCGTGGCGATAGTCGTCCTCGTCTATCCGTTCTGGGCGGCACGGTACGGGAGCGTACTCTTCGACAACCCTGCGCGAGACCTCGAGGCTGGCATCCGCCGTGCCCGCGACCGCGTCTACGAAGAGATACGCGCCTTGCAGCAGGAGTACTTCCTGGGGAACATGACCGAGGCCGAATACCGCGCACAACTGCAAGCGGCCCGCCGGCGAGCTGCGGAACTGATCCGTGAGCAACAGCAGGTGAATGAGACTGCTGCTGCCATCGAAGACCGCGTGGATACGGAGTTGCGTGAACTCATTCCGCGCGATGGGGAAGGGAAGGAAGAAGCGTGAAGCGTGCCGTTGCATCGGTCGTTGTCCTGCTGGCCGCGTTGCTGATGCCTGCCCCGGCGCTCGCGCAGGAAGTGGGTGAGGTCGAGATAGCGGGGCGCGTGGAACACGGAGCGGGTGCTGCCTCGTTCGATCCCACGCAGGCGCGGGTAACGCTCAACGTGCTGGAAGGGATCACGCTCGTCTCGCAGGACTCCGCGCTACCGGATGAGTCCGGCGCGTTCAACTTCACGGCTACTGCTGCCGAAGGACGCACCTATTTCTTCTCAGTCGAGTACCAGGGCGCGAACTACTCCGCCGTGCGCGATGCGAGCGAGTTGAGTGAACCTGTGGTCGTTACTGTCTTTGACGCTACGAACGACACCTCCGTTCTCGCGGTACAGAGTCACACCGTCATCGTCACCGGTGCGGTGCCGGACGACGGGTTCGTGGAGATCCTCGAACGTGTCATGGTGCGGAACGACAGCAACCTCACGCTTACCCCTGATTTGAATGCTCAGGGTCCGGCGATGCTGAGTTTCCTGCGCTTCGCTCTCCCGCCCGGTGCGTACAACCTGGACGTGCGGTCGAACATCACCGGAGGGCAGGTGCTGGAGGTCGACCGCGGTTTCGCGATCAACTCGCCCGTCCCTCCAACTGCTCCGGGATTGCCTCACCAGTTCGAGTTCGTCTACCGCCTCGACTACGACGGCCCAGCGCTGGACCTCTCGCGCACGATGCGGTTCGGCGCGGAGTCGGTGCGTTTCGTGGTGCCGGTGGACGTTGCCACACCGTCGTCGGCTCGCCTGGCAGACCTCGGCGCGACCGAACTCAACGGGCGTCTGCTGCGCCTGCTGGAAGGGCAGAACATCGCGCCTGCCGAGGTGCTGCCGCTTGCTGTCGCCGACTTGCCGGGCAAATCGGCGTTCGATGCAGCGCGTGAGTCTGCCGGTGAGTGGTACGTCCGGTATGTCGTTCCCGCTGTCGTTGGCTTGACGGTTGCAGTTCTCCTGCTGCTGTCGTTGCGCCGTCGACGTGCCGCGGCCATGGGCGGCGCCAGCAGGGAGCAGCTGCTTGCCGAGGCTCGTGCCCTTCGCGATGCATACGACCGGCACACTATCGGTACGGCGGCGTACGAAGGCAGGTCGCGCGTGATAAGGGACGCACTCGTGCAAGCGGAAGTGCACGACCGGCTCATCGAAGCAGACGGGGAAGGCAATACCAGAGACTGACTACGTGCGCCCATTGCGCTGCGCATCGGTTAGACGTATCGTTTGCGTATGCGCGTATCTCTCCCGCGTCGCAGAACGCACGAGGAGGCCTCTCCCTGCGACGGCCCTGCCGTCCGGATCGAGGGACTGGCCAAGTCGTTCAACGGCACAACCGCCCTCCGCGAGGCCACGTTCGATGCCGAGCGCGGCAGCATGGTCGCCCTCCTTGGCCCGAGCGGATGCGGAAAGACGACGACGCTGCGGCTCGTTGCCGGGTTTGAGACGCCCGACGCCGGAACTGTCACCATTGCCGGCCAGACCGTTGCTGCGCCCGGACGGTTCATCCCTCCGGAGCGCCGCCGGGTCGGCATGGTGTTCCAGGACTATGCCCTCTTTCCCCATCTCACTGTCCGTAAGAACGTCGCGTTCGGGGTACCGCATGGCCCTGACCGGGACCGTGCTGTGCAACAGGCGTTGGAACTCGTGGGCATGAGCGCGGAAGCAGAGCGGATGCCGGACCAGCTCTCCGGCGGACAGCAGCAGCGCGTCGCACTCGCGCGGGCGCTCGCTCCCAAACCGAGCGTCGTGCTGCTCGACGAGCCGTTCTCGAACCTGGACGCTAATCTAAGGAGGCAGGTCCGGGGTCACATCCGCCAGATACTGCGGGACGCGGAGGCCACCTCGGTTTTCGTGACGCACGACCAGGATGAGGCGTTCAGCATCGCCGACAAGCTGTGTGTCATGCTGGACAATCGGCTCGAACAGACAGGCGCGCCGGAGGACGTGTACCTCTACCCTGCGTCACTCGGCGTTGCGCGGTTCATGGGAGTCGCAAACATCCTGCCCGGCGAGTGTTCAGGCGGCTACGTCCGCTGCGAACTGGGCGTGCTTCCGGTGGGCAATCCCGATCCTCCGAAGGGACTGGTGATCGTGTGCATACGCCCGGAAACGGTGCGCCTGCACACGGAGTCGGACGCGTCGGTCGAGGGGGTCGTGACCTCCGTCGAGTTCCACGGCACCTCCAAGGCGGTGAACCTGCGGCTCCGCTCCGGCAGGCCGGTGCGCTGCGTGATGGGCGTGCACATCCCCGCCGAGGTGGGGGAGACGGTAAAGGTGGGGGTCAACAGTTTCGTCGCGGCCTTCCCCCCGCCATCCGCTCACGACATCGCTCACGCGGCTTAACGCGACGGCCCCGCGCCGTCCACGATGCCGACCACCTCCTCGAGTCCGCCTATCGTGAACGCTCCGGACGTGTTCATGCCCGCGAAGAGGCACCCGGCGGACGCTGCGGCCTGCCGTCCGGCATCCGAAGAGTCCACCAGCAGCACTTCCCACGGCGGCACGGCCAGTACCTCACAGGCGCGGAAGAGCAGGTCCGGCGCGGGTATCGGCTTCCGATCGCCGTTCGTCCCCACCAGCGCGTGCGGGATGAGTCCCAGCGTTTCGAGGAGTGTCCTTGTGGGTTCGGATGGGCTGTTCGCCAGCACGGCGGAGACGACACCGCGCGCGTCCAAAGCGCCGAACAATGCGGAGGCGCCCGGCTTCTCCGTGCCGTCTACCACGATGCTGTCCAGCGTGAAGAAGACCGCGCTCAACTGCATATCCACAGCATACCGGCTGACGCGATAAACTACCTCTGCGCAACGACACTGAAGGAGCGGGCCAGATGGCGCTTTACGAGTACCGCTGCACGGATTGCGGGACCGAGTTCGAGCAGCGCAAGCCGATGAGCGAGGCGGACAGTCCGGCGGAGTGCCCGTCGTGCGGCAAGGAGGCGGCAAGGCTGCCGTCCGTCTTCGCCTCGAAGGACGGTTACACCCTGCGGGTCCCGCGCGCCGGCGCATTCCGCACCGGGCAGTCGGGCGAGGGCTAAGCACAGATTCTCAGGGAGCAGAGCAGCATGGTCAGCAAATCGGAACTGACGGTTGTGGAAGTCGAACTCAAGCAGGTGCGCGTTGAACTGGCGTCGCTTCGTGCTGAGGTCGCTTCCCTGCGCAGCGAAGTGGATGCGCTGAAGGCGAAGGGCTAGGCGCACAGCATCAGGCGCGACCCCTCGCGCCCTACATGCCGCATTCAGGTGCGGTAGCATGCGCGGGTTATGTCCGCCGCACCCCGCGCACTCGTCGCTGAGACAGGCCTCTACGTTCATACTACTGCGTACAGCGTCGTGCTGGGCGGCATCATCGTCCTCGTGCCGCTGTATATCATCTCGCTCGGCTACAACCCGGGCTGGCTCGGCGTCATCATTGCCGGACAGGGGCTGTTCCAGGTGGCGCTGCGGCTCTTCGGCGGCGTCCTCTCCGACCGCATCGGTGAGCGTTGGGTGATCCAGGCGAGCTTCGCGGCGCTGGTGGTGGGCTCGCTCGGACTCGCTTTCTCCTCGTCACTGTTCGCGCTGCTGGCGGCGCAGGTGCTGTACGGCGGTTCCCGCGCCATCTACTGGACGTCGTCCCAGTCGTACGGCAGCCGCATCGACGAGTCCCGTCCGACAACGCTGATGGGGCGGTTCTTCGGGTTCGCGGCGGTGGGAGGGCTGGCGGGTAACGCAGGGGGCGGGTTCGTCGCGGTGGTGCTGGGCTACCAGGAGGGGTTCCTCATCGCTGCGGCCATATCGGCCGGGGCGATGGTCGTGGTCGCGGTGATGCCGCAGCTGCCGAGACGGGCGGCGATGACGCTGCGCCAGATACTCGGCCCGGTGCCGGGGGTCTTCCGCAAGCGCGCCACACTGCTGCCCGCGGTCATGGCGCTCGGGACCTCGCTGCACGTCTCGGTGCTCTCCTCCGTGGGCGCCGCGGTCTACAAGGAGTTCGGGTTCGACGACGACGCGTTCGGCGTGCTGATGGCGATCCACGCAGGCGGCGCGATAGTGGCCGGTTTCCTGTTCGCGCGGTTCCTGCAGCGGGTGGGACAGCGGCCGACCTTCGCGGTGACGATGGCCCTCCACGGCCTGCCGCTCATCGGGATCGTACTGTGGGGCGGCAGCTATCCGATGGCGGTCGCGCTGATGTTCATCCTCGGGCTGTCGTTCAACGCGGGGCGCGTGCTGAACGTGAGCATCACGGCGATGGTGAGCAACCCGGAGCAGCGGGGCGTGTTCATGGCAGTCGTCGGCATCTACTGGGCGTCCGGGCAGATGCTGGGGCCGCTGCTGTTCGGGCCGCTCGCCGCGGTCACGAGCCTCACCTTCTCGTTCATCGCCGCTGGGGCGCTGATGACCGTGACCGCGCTGCTTACGCCACTGCTCTACGCTGCGTCCAGAGGCGAGAGCGAGAGCAGGGCTGCGTGACCGTAACCTCGCTACCCGTTCCTTTTACCTGGGAGGATAGCGACCTTCGTGGACAGTGTTCGGATAAGGCTTGCGGCTGCCTCTCGCTCTGACGCACGGCTCGCCTTCGGCTGCCCCACAAGTCGTGCAGGGGTACGCGAAGGTATGCCTGCTTCTGTGGTAGAGCAGTTCGTTCCACTCTGTCCCCTCTTTGCTGTGGCACGGGTCTCCTGGCATTGCGTTGCATTGTGGGCACACGCTATCTAGTGGGTGCATCCTTCTTCCTTCTCCTGAGAGATGTTTCGACTTCGCCTCCGGCTCCGCTCAACATGACTCTACGGAGAGTGGGGGCTGGTGCGACTTCGTGGCGCGCTCCAGCTTCCGGCGAGGGGTGAGCAGGTAGTGGCCGCAGGTGAGGCAACGGATGCCGACGTCCGCGCCGAGCCGCTCGACGCGCCACTCCACGCCGCCGCACGGGTGCGGCTTGCGGAGCGTGAGCCGCTCGCCGAGGTGGAACTCTACGGCCACGGCTTGCCTATCCGGTCCAGCTCGGCGTTGATGGCGGTGCGCAGGCGCTCGGCCTCGGCGCGTGCGGCCTCCGCGAAGTCCGCGCCCTTCGACGCGTAGATCACACTGCGGGACGCGGCGATGAGCGCCCTGCGTCCGTTGGCGTCGGTACCGTTCCGCACGGAGGCTTCGAGGTCGCCGCCCTGCGCGCCGATGCCGGGGATGAGGATCGGCATCGAACCGACGATGCTCCGCACCCGTGCGAGCTCGTCCGGCGCCGTTGCGCCGACGACCACTCCGACGTTGCCGTTGTCGTTCCACGCTACCGCCTGCCGGGCGACCTCCTCGTAGAGCGGGCCCTCGACTCCGTTGCCGCGTACGGTGAGGTCCTGGAACTCGGCGCTGCCGGGGTTGGAGGTGCGAACGAGGACGAACACCCCCCTGTCCGCGTAGTCGAGGAACGGCTGCACGGCGTCTTGTCCCTGGTACGGGTTCACGGTAAGGGCATCTGCGCCCCATGCCTCGAATGCAGCCTTCGCGTAGGCCCGGGAGGTGTTGTCCATGTCGCCGCGCTTGGCGTCGAGCAGGACGGGCACGTCGTCCGGCACGGCCTCGATGGTGGCCTGCAGCGCCTCGATGCCGGGGATGCCCTCAGCCTCGTAGAACGCCCATTGCGGCTTGTAGGCGCAGACGAGGTCGCTCGTGGCGGCGATGATGGCGCGATTGAACTCGGCGATGTCGTCGATGGGCATCGAGGCCCGCGAGGGGTCGAGGCCGACGCACAGAAGGCTCCGGTTCCGTGCGGCGGCGGCGTCCAGTTGTTCGATGAACGTGCTCATGGTTGCCAGTGTACCAAGCGCGGGCGGCTGGTAGCATCGGGCGCATGGCACGACCTGCTTCCGCCGCGATGCGCCGTTCGCCCCGCGTTGCTCGGCTCCTCACTACCATGTACGACCGCCTGCTCGCGCACTACGGCCCGCAGGGCTGGTGGCCGGGCGACGGCCCGTTCGAGACGATCGTCGGAGCGATACTCACGCAGAACACGGCGTGGACGAACGCCGCACGCGCCATCGACAACCTGAAGGCGGCGGGCGCGATGTCGGCTGCCGCGCTGCGCGCGATGCCGGAGGAGGCGCTGGCGGAGGTCGTCCGTCCCAGCGGCTATTTCAACGCCAAGGCGCGCAAGCTGAAGGCCATGGCTGACTTCCTTGGCCGCTACGGCGACACCATAGAACCGTGGCGGACGATGCAGCCGAAAACGCTGCGCGCCGAACTGCTGGCGGTGCACGGCATCGGGCCGGAGACGGCGGATGACATCGTGCTCTATGTGGCGGGTCTGCCGTCGTTCGTGATGGACGTCTACACCCAGCGGATCGTCGACCGGATGCTGCCGCGCCACGGCCTGCGAGGCTACGACGCCTACCAGGCGCTGTTCGAACGTCACCTGCCGCACGAAGCGCCGCTCTTCAACGAGTACCACGCGCTGCTGGACGCGCACGCCAAGGACGTATGCACCAAGCGCGAGCCTCGATGCGCGTCCTGTGTCCTCTCCGACCTCTGCGCGACGGGCCGGCGTACCGTGAAGTGAGTTGGTGTTGCTCCTCATCAAGGCGTGCTGTTCTGCCATACACGAGCAGAGGGCAGAGGCTTCGCCGCGCCAGCGGTAACATTCGGCAACAATTGGTAACATCGCACCCCTGAGCGGACTGGAGCATCGCCTGCCGGTTCACTTGGTCTTATCGGCGCCATAGCGCTCGCAGGCCGCAAAGCCATCGGCCGTGCGGGTGGTGGGTCGCCGGAGAACAGCGTACGCGGGCAGGGGTGGTTGGCGTAAGGGGCGGATGTCACGGTTCACCTTCACCCGCCGCCTCCGCGGCGACCTCTCCCCTCAATGGAGAGGTGCGTCAGGTCTCGCGTTCGTTGGTGACGGCGGCGTCGCCGGTGCAGTAGGGGATGAAGTTCTTCATGTGGCAGGTCGCGCCGGTCTTTGCGAGCTCCGCCTCGAACAGTTCGTGAATCGCGCGGGCCTCGTCCTCGTACTCGATCTGCCTGCCCCCGGCTCTCATGCTGACGTCGGCGCCGGGGCGAGAGCCGCCGTAGGGCGGAACCATGCCGTGCTCGCCCTGCCGGAGGGCGAGGTAGCGCGCCCGCTTCGTGCCGGCGTTGAAGTGCTGGTGGAACGTCCGCTCGCTCGGGACGACGACCATGGAGCCCTTCTTCCAGTCCACCTTGCGCATGTCGGAGCGGTCGTCCTCGTTCCAGAGGAGTGAGAAGCCGGCGTCGCCGCTGAGGATGATGAGGTGCGCGCCGGGGCCGTGGTGGTGCGCCTTCTTGTAGGTGCCGACGGGGAACTCGGAGATGTGCGCTGTGATGCTGTTCTTCGCCATCTCCAATTGGGCGTTGATGCCGCCCGCGCCGCGCAGGGGCATGCCGTAGAGTGGCATATTGTCGGCGTTGGGGATGAAGTTGGACTCCCAGATGCGCCCGTTGTAGAGCCTGCCGCTGCCGTTGTAGGAGTCGTCGGCGTAGCGGTTGGCGAAGATGTAGGGCAGGTTGAAGATGAAGTGGTTGTCGCGGTAGAGCCGCATGATGGGCGGCGCGCTGGTGACGGCGATGTAGCGCGCGGGTTCCGCCCCGGAACCATTGAAGAGCTGGTACCAGGCGTTGAGCGGGATGGCGAAGACGCTGCCCGCCTTCCACTCGAACGTCTGCTTGCGGCTCTCGTCCACCCAGATGCTCGTCGCGCCCCTGCCGGAGAGGACGTACATCTGCGTCTCGTACATGTGGTGGACGGGCTCCGACTTGCCGCCGGGCGCGATCTCGACGACGTGGGCATCGTTCGGGAGCACGCGGTTGGGGATGTTGATGATCGCGCCGCTCCCGCCCTTCGGTTCCCACGGCGAGAGTTCGAGTGCGTTCAGGTCCTCGAAGGCATACTCGACGATGTGCCGGACACCCTGCTCGCGCACCCACGCCATGTACGGGTCGTCGACCTCGAAGTCGCCGAGGGGCTCGGCGGGCTCCTCGGCCCGCAGCATCTTGCCGTCGTGGGTGTCGGCGCCGGTGGTCATGGCGTTGCTCCTTCCGCTCTGATAGCGAAAGGGCGGGAGCACCAGCCCCCGCCCTTCGTTTGCCTGCCTATGCGTGACGGGCGTGGTTCCCACCCGACCTCGCCACCACAGGGCCCTCACCCGCCGCCGCTGGCGCGGCGGCACCCTCTCCCTCAGGAGAGGGGCTTGAGAGACTACGTGTCGCGCTCGCTGGTGACGCCTGCGACGCCGGTGCAGTAGGGGATGAAGGCCTTCATGTTGCACTGGGCGCCGGACTTGGCGAGCTCGGCCTCGAAGATCTCGTGGATCTCGCGGTCCTCGTCCTCGTACTCGACTTGGATGCCGCCCTCCTTGATGCTGACGTCGGCGGTGGCACGCTGGTTGGGGGCGTAGAAGCCGCCGTTGCCGCCGCGCAGCGCCATGTAGCGGGCGCGCTTGGTGCCGGAGTTGAAGTGCTGGTGGTAGGTGCCGTCACTCGGGATGATGACGATGGAGCCGATCTGCCAGTCGCACTTCACCATGTCGGAGCGGTCGGGCTTGGTCCACAGGAGGGAGAAGCCGGAGTCGCCGCTGAGGAGGAAGAGGTGCGCGCCGGGGCCGTGGCGGTGGGCCTTCTTGTACGTGCCGATGGGGAACTCGGAGATGTGGTTGCCCATGTCGTTCTGCCCCATCTGCAGCATGGCGTTGATGCCGCCCGCGCCGCGCTCCTTCCAGCCGTAGAGGGCCATGTCGGGGGCGTTCGGGATGAAGTTCGTCTCCCAGATGCGCTTGTTGTAGAGCGTGCCGTTACCGGAGAAGTAGGACTCGTCGTCCGAGTAGCGGGAGCGGAACATGAAGTCGTTGTTGAACATGAAGTCCGTGTCGCGGAAGAGGCGCATCATGGGCGGGGCGTTGGTGGTGGCCATGTAGCGCACCTTCTCGTCGCCGGAGCCGTTGAAGTGCTGGTACCAGGAGTTCAGGGGGATGGTGAAGAGGCTGCCCGCCCTCCACTCGAAGGTCTGCTTGCTCGACTCGTCCATCCAGACGGTGGTCGCGCCGCGCCCCTGGACGATGTAGAAGTTGATCTCGTACATGTGGTGTTCGGGCTCGGACTTGCCGCCGGGCTTGATGTCGACCACGTGCAGGTCGTTGGGCATGTGGGCGTTGTCGATGTGGATGACGGAGCCTTCGCCGCCCTTGCGCTCCCACGGGCCGACCTCGACCTCATGCCAGTTGGGGACGTAGTAGGTCTTGTGGACCATGACCCCTTCCTTCTCCAGCCAGTTCTCATAGGCGTCGGGGATGCGGAAGTCCTCGAGCTGCCCGGTTGGCGTCTCCGCCACCTTCATGTCGGTGCCTTGCATTACCATCTGGCGTCACCTCTCTCCGTTGGATGTGGGGCAAGCGTATCTCAATAGCGCCTCGCGCACAAATGGAAGGGGGCAGGCAACAAGGCTGCCTGCCCCTGTGGTGCGAAACGTTGGCCGGTGGGCCTAGACCGGCACCGGCGCCTCCACCTTGTAGAAGCGGGCGCAGTTGTCCCAGAGGATCTTGCGCTTGTCCTCGTCGGTGATGTCGAGCTCGAGGAACGCGTTGACCGCGTTCGGGTAGCGCGAGTCGCCGTGGGGGTAGTCGGTCGAGAAGACGAGCTGGTCGCTGCCGACGTAGTCGATGGCGTACTTGGCGGGCGCCTCGTCCGGCTCGATGGAGACCCAGCACTGGCGCTTGAAGAGCTCGATGGGGTTCTCCTGGAGCTCCGGCATGTAGGCGTCGAGTTCGAGTTCGTGCATCTCCTCGATGCGCCAGAGGAGCCAGGGCAGCCAGGCGCAGTTCGCTTCCAGGAACGCGGCGCGGAGCTTCGGGTGACGCTCCAGCACGCCGCCGCCGACGAAGCTGCCGAGGCCCATCATCTGCTCGAACGGCTGGGCGTAAACGCGGCGCAGCATGAAGTTGTCGAAGTGCTCGCCGGCCTGCTTGGACATGGAGCCGGAGGCCTCGTGGAAGCCGATGGGAATGTCCAACTCCTGCAGCGTCTCCCACAGCGGGTCGTACCAGGTGTCGTGCCAGTTTCTGCCGTTGACGACGTTGGAGCGGACGAAGACGGCCTTGAAGCCGAGTTCCTGCACCGCGCGCCGTGTCTCGGCTACGGCGTCGTTGATGTCGTAGACGGAGATCATGCCCGCGCCGAACATGCGGTTGGGGTCGACGGAGCAGAAGTCGTACATCCAGTCGTTGTAGGCGCGGGCGATGGCGGCGCCGAGACCGGGGTCTATGTCGGGCCGGGTGAGGACGCTGAGTCCGCGGCTGGGGAACATGACCGCGACGTCGATGCCCTCGGCCTCCATCGCCTCGAGCTGGCAGTAGGAGTCCCACCCTCGCGAGGAGTGGTCCTTGTAGAGGACCTGGTTCTTCTCATAGTTGTGGCCGCGGCGGTTGATGCCGGTGGCCCCGGTGCCGTCCGCGACGCGTTCGAGGTCGGGCCAGCTGATGCGCAGGTCGCGCACGTTCTCCGAGGTGATGCCGACCGGCGCGGCGCTCTTGTAGCGCTCGTCGATGTAGCGCTGCCAGAGGTCCGGCGGCTCCATGATGTGCATGTCGCTGTCGAAGATGAGGAAGCCGTCCTTAGCCATCGCTGCTCCTCCCGTGCATGTTGTTCAGTGGCGCGTAGCGCCTCGCGTCCTAGCTCCTGTTGCTGGCAATCACCTCGTCGGCGTGGCCGGCCCAGGTGTCGAGCACGCTTTGGATGTCGCTCTTCACCTGCTCGGCCTCCCCGGCCTGCGCCGTAACGTAGACCGAGAGCCGGTTCACTTCCTGCAGGGACGGCCAGCGCTCCAACGGCAGTTCGATGCTGCTGTTCTTCTCCGCGTCGCGGATGACGTTCATCGGGTCACCGCCGTCCTCGACGATCTTCATCTGCTCCATCAGCTGCTTGCGGAGCAGGATGATGCCGCGGTCGGACTCGCCGAGCTTCTCCTGGACGCGGTCGGCATTCGGGCCCTGCGTGATCCACGCGACGAAGTCCTGGTGGTTCACGAGGTCAGGGATGAGGCTGCCGGACTCGTCGTAGAGCGGGACGATGAAGTGCGGCACCTTCTCCTGCTTCGGCAGCGTCGTGCCGGGAGCGGCCTTGTAGAAGAACCAGGTGATGTGCAGGGTCGTGGTGTCGTCGACCGGAGTGCGGTACTGGAAGTTGCACTTCACGCCGTCGCCGACGAAGAGGATGTTGGGGAAGAGCGCGGGGTGACCGACCTTCCAGTCGTGGTCCTCCTTCGAGGTGCCCTCGACGACGCGGCGCTTGATGATGCCGTGCTCGAACTCGGTGAAGCCGATCTCCTTGTGGTTGCGCGGGATGATGGGGCTGAGGTCCGGCTCGCCGCCGAGGGCGATGGCCTTCTCGCGCTGCTGCACGACGCCCCAGTAGCCGTGCAGCCACTCGAGGTGCACGGGGTCGTGGGAGTTCTCCTGGCACTGGAGCCAGTTGCAGGGCAGTTCGGCGATGCCGATGTCCGAGTAGCCGTTCTCGTAGGTATACGGCTCCCACATCGGGATGAGCGGCGCAGGGGAGGGGCCCATGTACGCCCAGAGCATCCCCGCCATCTCCTGCACGGGGTAGCCGGCGACCTTGACCTTCTCCTTGAAGCGCCCGTCCGGGTGGACGGTCTCCTCGAAGGGCTGCTCGATGCACTGGCCGGTCTCGTCCATCATCCAGCCGTGGTACATGCAGCGGAGGCCATGCTCCTCGGGGATGCCGTAGGAGAGGTCGACGCGGCGGTGGGGGCAGAAGCGTTCGATGAGGCCGAGCGTTCCGGACTTGTCCTTGTAGAGGACGAGGTCCTCGCCGAGCAGCCTGACAGCCTTGGTGGGGCGTTCATCGAGTTCCGTCGCGGCGGCGAAGGGGTGCCAGTAGCGGCGCATCAACTCGCCCATGGGAGTGCCGGGGCCGACCTGCGTGAGGCGTTCGTTGTCCTGTGCGGAGAGCATCCTTCATCCTCCCGATGCAGGCAGATTGGCGGGATTGTAGCACGCGCGGGGTGTGTCGCACCTCTAGGCGGGCGGCTCGAACGTGCCGAAGACGTCGCGCAGCGTGGAGCAGATCTCGCCGAGCGTGGCGTAGGACTCGACGCACTCGAGGATGGGCGGCATGAGGTTCGTCGACGGCGTTCGCGCCGCCTCGCCGAGCCGTTGCAGCGCTGCCTCGCTCACGCCGGAGTCGCGCTCGTTGCGGACGCGGGCGAGGCGGTCGAGCTGGCGCTGCGCCGCGTGCGGTGGGATGGTCTGGAGCTCGATGCGTTCGTCCTCCTCCGAGGTGAAGGCGTTGACGCCGACGATGACGCGCTCGCCGCTCTCCACGAGCTGGAAGTGGCGGTACGCGGCCTCCTCTATCTCGCCGCGCTGGAAGCCGGCCTCGATGGCTGCGACCGCGCCGCCCATAGCGTCGATCCGCTCGATGTAGGCCGAGGCCTCGCGCTCGACGGCGTCGGTCAGGTGCTCGACGTAGTATGAGCCGCCGAGCGGGTCTATCGTCTCGGCGACGCCGGACTCGTTCGCGAGCACCTGCTGCGTGCGCAGCGCCAGCGCCGCCGAGTCCTCCGTCGGCAGACCGAGCGCCTCGTCCTTCGAGTTCACGTGGAGCGACTGCGTGCCGCCGAGCACCGCGGCGAGCGCTTGCACCGTCGTGCGGACGACGTTCACGTCGGGCTGCTGCGCCTGGAGCGTGACGCCGGCGGTCTGCGTATGGAAGCGGAGCATCCAGGAGCGCGGGTCCTTCGCGCCGAAGCGGTGGCGCATGATGCCCGCCCACATGCGGCGCGCCGCCCGGAACTTCGCCGCCTCCTCGAACAGGTTGTTGTGCGAGGCGAAGAAGAACGAGAGCCGCCCTGCGAAGTCGTCCACGTTCAGCCCGGCGTCGACCGCGGCCTGTACGTAGGCGATGCCGTTCGCCAGCGTGAATGCGAGCTCCTGCGGGGCCGTCCCGCCCGCCTCGCGCATGTGGTAGCCGCTGATGCTGATCGTGTTCCAGCGGGGGACCTCGGCGGCGCAATAGGCGAACATGTCCGTCGCCAACCGCAGCGAGGGCAAGGGGGGGAAGATGTGCGTGCCGCGCGCGATGTACTCCTTCAGCACGTCGTTCTGCGTGGTGCCGCCGATGTCGGCGAACGGCGCGCCCTGCTTGCGCGCGACCGCGAGGTAGAGCGCGAGCAGCATCGGCGCAGTAGCGTTGATGGTCATGGACGTGGTGACTTCGGCGAGCGGGATGCCGTCGAACAGCGCTTCCATGTCCGCGAGGCTGGATATGGGCACGCCGACCTTGCCGATCTCCGCGCGCGCCATGTCGTGATCGGCGTCGTAGCCGGTCTGGGTCGGGAGGTCGAATGCGACCGACAGGCCGGTCTGTCCCTGCGAGAGCAGGAAGCGGTAGCGTGCGTTGGAGTCTTCCGGCGTCGAGTAGCCCGCGTACTGGCGCATCGTCCAGAGCCGCCCGCGGTACATGGTCGGCTGCACGCCGCGCGTGAACGGGTACTCGCCGGGGTAGCCGAGGCGCTCCTCGTCTGTCTGCTGGCCGTCCGGTCCGTAAAGGGGCGCGGCCTCGAGGCCGGACTCGGTGGGGAAAGCGGGCTTGCGCTCCGGCACGCGCCGCACGGCGGGCTCGTACGTCTCGCGCTGCCAGCGCTCGTGGGCGTCGTCGGTCATGGGGTTAGTGTACAGGGTGCGTGCTCTCGTACGCGCCCCATGCGCTAGAATCGCGGCGGGATGGCCAACGAACGCATCGTCTCAGGGGCTGCGCGCGAGGAAGACCGGGGCTCGGAGGGCGGGCTGCGCCCGCGACGTCTCGCCGAGTACATCGGCCAGGAGCGCGTGAAGGAGACGCTCACCATCTCCATGGACGCCGCCATCCAGCGCGGCGAACCGCTCGACCACGTGCTGCTCTACGGCCCGCCCGGCCTCGGCAAGACGACGCTCGCCACCATCATCTCGGCGGAGATGGGCGCGAACCTGCGCACGACGGCGGGCCCGGCCATCGAGCGTCCCGGCGATATGGCGTCGCTCCTCACGCAGCTCAAGCCCGGTGACGTGCTGTTCATCGACGAGATACACCGGCTGAGCAAGCTCGTGGAGGAGATCCTCTACCCGGCGATGGAGGACTACTCGCTCTCGTGGGTGATGGGGAAGGGGCTGCAGGCGCAGAGCATCAACCTGAAGGTGGAGCCGTTCACGCTGGTCGGCGCGACGACGCGCTACTCGATGCTGAGCGCGCCGCTGCGCGACCGGTTCGGCTCGGTGTACCGCCTCGACTTCTACGACGAGGCCGCGATGCAGGCGATCGTTCGGCGCTCGGCGCGCATCATGGAACTCGAGACCGACGAGGGCGGCGTGGAAGAGGTCGCCAAGCGTGCGCGGGGAACGCCCCGCGTGGCGAACCGGCTGCTGCGCCGGGTGCGGGACTTCGCGCAGGTGCGCGCCGATGGTCGTGTCACGCGCGACGTGGCTTCGCAGGCGCTCGGTCTGATGGAGGTTGACGCGCTCGGCCTCGATGAGGTCGACCACCGACTCGTGCGGATGATCGCGGAGAAGTACGGCGGCGGGCCGGTGGGGCTGGATACGCTCGCGGCGTCCACCGGCGAGGAGGCAGACACCATC
Organism: Dehalococcoidia bacterium; assembly: GCA_022820645.1. GTDB lineage: Bacteria > Chloroflexota > Dehalococcoidia > Lucifugimonadales > Australimonadaceae > Bin16. Next base: position 36,125 of record JAJEFD010000011.1, read on the forward strand.
ATGGACGTCTACGAGCCGTACCTGATGCAGCTCGGCTTCCTGAACCGCACGCCGCGAGGCCGTATGCTGACCCGGGCGGCGTACGAACACCTGGGCCTTACGCCCCCGCCCCGCCTCGCGGTCGGGCAGCCGCAGCTGTGGGACAGCACAGGTCAGTGACGGGAGGGAGATGCGATGCTGACTGCGCAAGACAACGAACTGTTGACGCGGGTAGGGCCGGGCACGCCCGGAGGCGAACTGCAGCGGAGATACTGGCATCCCATCCTAGCGACGCAGCAACTGGACCAGAACCCCGTCCGCAAGGTGAAGATCCTCGGCGAGGAGTTGGCGCTCTACCGCGACCGCTCCGGAACGCTGGGGCTGCTCGGCCTGCGCTGCCCCCACCGGCTGATGAGCCTGGAGTACGGCATCCCGGAGGAGCACGGGCTGCGCTGCGGCTACCACGGCTGGATGTTCGACGAAGAGGGCCGCTGCATCGAGACTCCGCTGGAGCCGCCGGACAGTACATTCAAGGAGAAGGTGCAGACGCTGCACTACCCGGTGCAGGAGATGGGCGGGCTCGTCTGGGCGTACCTGGGCCCATCGCCCGCGCCGTTGCTCCCGCGCTGGGACCTCTTCGTGCGACCGGGCGGCTTCCGACAGATCGTCGCGCATCACTTGCCGTGCAACTGGCTGCAGGTGATGGAGAACCGGGGCGACCTGGGCCACGCGACCTATCTCCACGGGCGGCTTGCGCAGTACGCACTCGAACGACAGGGCAGGCTGACCGACGACTCCCGCGCGCGTTACAACGCAACGATGCGCCAGCAGCAGGACAGGCTCGACCGTGGCGTCTATACGAAGTACCAGCCCGTGTGGAACCAGTTCGGGTTCAGCAAGGGCAACCTGGAATCGGACAAGAGCGAGGACTCGCCGTCCTGGAACATCGGCGCGAACTCGTTCCTCTTCCCGTACATCCTCACGTTCGCACCGTACCAGCCGGGGACTATCCGCAAGTCGTACCAGATAGGCGTGCCGCTGGACGACACGAGCACCTGGCACTTCCAGTACTTCTACTACGACTTCCCGCCGGGCGTGGACGTGCCGGAGCAGGACGGCGTGCCCTACGCCGAGGTGCCGCTGGACTACGAGAACGGTGAGCCGATACTGGACAACGTGCTCTCGCAGGACATGATCGCGTGGTGGTCGCAGGGCGAGATAGCGGACAGGACACAGGAGCATCTTGGCGTCTCGGACGCCTGCGTCATCGCGTACCGGAACCTGCTGAAGGAGCAGATCAAGGTGGTGCAGGACGGCGGCGAGCCGATGAACGTGTTCCGCGACCCGTCCACGATAGAGCGCCCTGAACGTGTGCTGGAACAGGATAGCGAGACAGCTGCCAGGGTGCTGGCCAGCCGCGGGGCACGAGGGACGGTCTACTACCGCGCCAACTTCCACAAGGTGTCCAAGGGCGGCTGGCTCTACATCGACGACGACGTTGACAGGTACTGCCCGGACCGCGACACCATCGTGCAACTCTACCGCGAAACCGAGGAGTTGCAGCAGCGACAGGCGCAAGAGGCCTGACGACCGACACCGTGCCCTCGGCCATGCAACTTCGCATCGCTCTGCTGTCTTGCCTCGTGCTTGTTCTCGCGGCGCTCGCGTGCACTCCCGACCCAACGTCGACCCCCGCGCCTGCTCCCACCCCGACGCCGACAGCGACTCTCACTCCAACGCCAACGCCTACCCCAACGCCGACGGCGACCCCCACTCGGACGCCCACGCCAACGCTTACCCCGACTCCCACCTCGACCCCTGTGCCGACGTCGACGCCTACCCCCGCGCCGACCGCAACGCCGTCCGGCTATCCGCAGGCGGAGGTGACGGTGGAGGGGTTCACGTTCCTGGTGGACGTGGCGGACACGTGGGAGCGGCGCGGTCTCGGCCTTGGCGGACGCGACGTGATGGCGCGCGAGGTCGGTATGTGGTTCGACATGGGCGGCACGGGGGGAGCGACGTTCTGGATGCGCGGGATGCGCTTCCCTATAGACATCGTGTGGATAGCGGACGACCTCGTGGTGACGGGCGTGGCGGAGCGGTTGCCGTTCCCCGAGCCGGGGACGCCGGACTCGGCGCTGCCGCTCTATTCGTCCGGCGTGCCCATCCGGTACGTGCTCGAGATCAACGCCGGGCTCGCCGAGGAGCTTGGCATCGGCGAAGGGTCGGTCGTTACGTTCACGCCGCAACCATGAACCGGCGTGATGGGGTATCCTCGCGCGGACGAGGAGGGTCCCATGATCTACGAGATGCGCACCTACTATGCGATGCCGGGCAAGCTGCGCGCGGTCGTGCAGCGGTTCGCGGACGTCACCCACGAACTCTTCCTGAAGTACGGGTTCCGCCCCGTGGGTTACTGGACGGAGTCGGTGGGCGACAACACGAAGTTCCACTACATGCTGGCCTGGGAGGATGACGCGGAGCGCCGCGCGAAGTGGGCCGAGTTCCGCGATGACCCGGAGCGCATACGCGCGTTCGCCGAGACCGAGAAAGACGGCCCCATAGTCGCCCGGATCGAGAACGCGATCTGGGAGGCAACGTCGTTCTCGCCGCAACTCCCTGCGTAACCCCGGCGGACTCGCAGCCGTGCGGTAGAATAAGGGGACGCCGTTGGTGCCCCGTGGTGCAGCGGTAGCACAGCAGACTTTGGATCTGTTGACCCTGGTTCGAATCCAGGCGGGGCAGCCAGGCCGGCGTCCTGTCTGGTAACAAGGACGGAATGAGTTGACCGACAACGGTACAGGAACAGACGACAACTGCGTCCAGTTCGTCTTCTTCAAGGTTGATCCGTCCTGGCGACGGCAACCTGCGGGAACGAAAGTGGAGCAGAAAGAGGAGTTTCTGACCGCCCTCCGCGAGACGGAGGTCCAGGTGCCGACGCATTCCTATAGCACGCTCGGACTGCGCGCCGACACCGACTTCATGCTCTGGCGGGCGTCGACCGGGCTCGAATGTCTCGAGGAGACACTTGGAGACCTGCTTTCGACGGAACTGGGGTCGTTCCTGGAGGTCAGCCATTCGTTCTTCGGGCTGCTGAGGCGCTCCACCTACGGCAAGGCTCGTACGGAGCAGGACCACGCGGAACAGTCACAGGAGAAGGGCAGGTACTTCGTGCTCTACCCCTTCACCAAGACGATAGAGTGGTACCTCACTTCCCGCGAGGCAAGGCAGGGGATGATGAACGAGCACATCCGCGTGGGGCGGAAGCACCCGGACATCAGCCAGATACTGCTCTACTCGACGGGGCTGGGCGACCAGGAGTTCATCGTGGGGTACGAGACCGACTCACTCGCCGAGTTCCAGGACCTCGTCGTCGAGCTCCGCTCCACCGAGGCGAGGCGTCACACCCTGCGCGACACTCCCATCTTCACGTGTGTGAAGCGAGAGCCTGAACGTATCCTGGACATGCTCGGGTAGCCGGGCGCATCTTCGATGAACACCTCTACGATACAGACCGAGCGTGAGCCTGCGCTGCTGAAAGCCGCCCGGATGGAGAAGGCCAGGGGCACGCCCCTCTGGTTCATGCGGCAAGCCGGGCGGGTGCTGCCCGAGTACCGGAAGGTGCGCGGCAAGCACAGCCTGCTGGACATCTGCCGGAACCCGGAGCTCGCCGCGACAGTAACGATGCAGCCCGTCGAGCGCTTCGACGTGGACGCCGCAATCATATTCGCCGACATCGTGACGCCATTGGTAGGGGTCGGCATCGACGTGCAGTTGGTCGAGAAAGTCGGGCCCGTCATCGACCCGCCGATCCGTTCGGAGGGTGACCTCGAACGCCTGCGTCCACTCGACCCCGGAGAGGACGTGCCGTACATGCTGGAGGCGCTCAGGCTCGTGCGGAGCGCGTTGCCTGTGGAGAAGGCGCTCGTAGGCTTCTCCGGCGCTCCGTTCACACTCGCTACCTACCTCATCGAGGGCGGCCCGTCCCGGAACTACGCCACGACCAAGGCGATGATGTACGGCCAGCCTGACCTGTGGCACGGTCTGATGAGCAGGCTCAGCGACATGATCGTCGCCTACCTGCGTGCCCAGGCGGGCGCCGGGGCGCAGATGCTGCAGCTGTTCGACAGCTGGGTCGGCTGGCTGAGCAGGCGGGACTACAGCGAATACGTCTTCCCCTACACCCGCGAGATCGTCGCCGCGGTCAAGGCGACCGGCGTTCCGGTCATCCACTTCGCGACCGGTTCCGGCGGGCTCAACGAAGTCATCAGGGACAGCGGCGCGGACGTGATCGGAGTGGACTGGCGTGTTCCGCTGGATGAGGCGTGGGCATCGCTGGGAGACGTCGCCGTGCAGGGGAACCTCGACCCCGCCGTCCTGCTTGGCCCCCCCGACGTGGTGCGGGAGCAGACGCGTGACGTGCTGAGGCGCGCCGGAGGGCGGCCCGGCCACATCTTCAACCTCGGCCACGGCTTCCTGCCCCAGACCCCGGTCGACAACATCATGCACATGATCGATTGCGTACGGGAGTGGGACGCCTCCCATGCCTCCTGACCATGGCACATCGGACGGGAATCGTCTCTCGGTAGTCGTCGTCGGAGGCGGCATCGCCGGGCTCGCCACGGCGTGGTATCTCGAAAAGGCCTCCCGGCAGAGCGGGACCGACCTCTCCATCGTCTTGGTGGAGCGGGAGAACAGCCTCGGCGGCAAGATCAGCACACTGAATGAGGACGGCTTCATCGTGGAGGGAGGGCCGGACGGTTTCCTCACGAGGAAGCCGTGGGCGTTCGAACTCGCGAACGAACTCGGCATCGCGGACGACGTCGTCTACATGCAAGCGACCGGCGCATCGCTCCTCAGTAAAGGGGAACTGCACCGCATACCTGCAGGCCTCATGGGGCCTGCGCCTGCCAGCCGGAAGGACGTGTGGGACGCGTCGTTCCTGTCGTGGCGCGGCAAGCTGCGCGCCAGCCTCGAACCGTTGGTGCGAAAGCGCAAGGCTGGGGGCCGTGAGTCGCTGGGCGGGTTCCTGCGCAGGCGTATGGGCGCAGAATTCACCGACACGCTGCTGGAACCGCTCACCGCCGGGATATACGGAAGCGATTCCTACGACATGAGCCTCGACGCGCTGTTCCCGATGTTGGGGGAGTGGGAGCAGCGCTACGGCAGCATCACGCGCGGGATGCGGGAGGCCCGGAAAGCAGCACGCGGCGCCGAACAGGCGCCGAGCGCGTTCTTCTCGCTGAAGGGAGGAACGCACCGGCTCGTGCAGGCGGTTGCGGAAGGACTCGAGCGGACAGAGGTCGTCAGCGGGCGCACGGCTGTTGGGGTCGACCGGATCGGAAACGCGGCCCCTCCGTACCGCGTCACGCTGGACGACGAACGGTCGTTCGAGGGGGACGCTGTTGTGCTCGCGGCGCCTGCGCAGGACGCGGGAAACCTCGTCGGCTCATTCGCGCCTGGACTGGCCGGGCTGCTGGGACGGATGCAGAGCGCATCGGCCGTCAGCGTCTCCCTGGCGTTCCGGTGCGAGAATGTCGCCCATCCGCTGGATGGTTCCGGCTTCCTGTCGCCGCGCTCCGAGCAAGGGCCGGTCGCGGGGTGTACCTGGATGTCGTCCAAGTGGCCGGGCCGCAGTCCGCAGGACTACGTACTGCTGCGCGTGTTCATGCGGACCGAGACCGATGCGTCGACCGGTGACAGCGACGCGGACTTGATCGATGCCGCGACCGAGGCGCTGCGCCCTCTTCTCGGCATAACAGGCGCACCCGAACGTACATGGGTGTACCGGTCGGCGGACGGCTTGCCCCAATACAAGGTCGACCACACGGAGTGGCTGGAGAGCGTGGACAGGGAACTCGACGCACATCCCGGTCTGTTCCTGTGCGGCGCGTCCTACCGTGGTGTCGGCGTTCCCGACTGCATCCGGCAGGGCCGCGACGCCGCGGAGCGGGTCCATGCGTTCGCGCATCGGGGCGCAGCGCAGGCCACGAGCGTCTGAGTGTGGAGAGCGGAGCGAAGGGGTGTCAGGGTTGAAAGGCGTTCTGCTGATGGCGTACGGGACGCCGGAGCACCTGAGCGACGTCGAGCCGTACTACCGCGACATACTCGGTGGGCGGGAACCCAGCCCTGAAGCGGTAGCCACGCTGACGGAGCGGTACCGCGCGGTGGGCGGCAGGACGCCGCTGCTGGAGACCACCCGGAGCGTCGCGGGCCTGTTGGAGCAGCGCCTGAACCGCGGTGGCGAAGACGTCATATGGCGCGTCTACGTCGGCATGAAACACTGGCATCCGTACATTGCGGAAACCGTCGAGAGCATCGTGGCTGACGGGGTAGACGAACTCGTTGCACTTCCGCTGGCGCCGCACTATTCACGGATGAGCACCGGCGGATACCGCGATGCCGTGGCGCGCAGCATGGCGCAGGCTTCGTCGTCTCCGCCAACGCGGTTCATCGAGAGCTGGCACGCGAACCCGCAGTTCACAGCGCTCATTGCGCAGCGGGTCAGGGACGCGCTGGCGCAGGCCGACGCTGACCAGTCGGACGTGGAAGTCCTGTTCACCGCACACAGCCTGCCCGCGCGGATAGTCGATGAGGACGACCCGTATCCTGAGGAGTTGGCGGAGAGCGCCGCAGCAGTGGCCCAGGCAGCGGGCATCGCGTCGTGGCGCTTCGCCTACCAGAGCGCGGCGAAGACCGGCACGCCGTGGCTGGGGCCGGACATCCTCGAAAGCATCGCAGAGATCGCGCGCGAGGGCAGGAAGAACGTGCTCGTCGTCCCGTCCGGCTTCGTCTGCGACCACCTCGAGATACTGTTCGACGTCGACATCACGGCGAAGCGAGCGGCGGAAGACCTCGGCGTGCGCCTCTCGCGTATCGAGATGCCGAACGACTCGCCGGACTTCGTCGAGGTGTTGTTCGACATAGTCGCCACCGGCGCCGGAGCGCGGGTTGCCGGTCTGAGCGGCTGACCCTGCGTTTACAGCCGGTAGAAGCTCTGCGGGTGGTGGCTGAGCTCTAGAACGGGATGATGGCTACTCCGGTCGCTATCTCAGCCATGAGCGCCACGCCGAATAGAAGGCTGGCCGCTCCTGCGATTCCCGCGACGGCCCGGTACCAATGCTGTGCCTGCGACATGACCGCGAACGGCACGCCAAGGATGATCGTGATGACACCCATCGATGCGACCGTACCGATGCCGAACAGCACGAGGTAGCCCAGCCCCACCCAGAACACCTCGATCTGGGGCAGGAGCACGAGCATCACTGCTGCACTCCCGGCAAGGCCGTGTACGATGCCGACACCGTAGGACTTGAGGCGGAAGCTGGGACGGAGCGCCTCGTGGAGACCGTTGCCATTGCTGGGTTCGCTGCCCTCGCGGTGCGTGACGTGGACGTGTGCGTGCGCCTGGCCCTGGTGTTGGTGTACGTGCGCGTGCAGTGAGCCGCGCCGCAGTTTGTAGAACACCTGCGCTCCGAGGAAGACCAGCATGATTCCGACTCCGAACTCCAGGACGGGAGCAACGGCCTCATAGCGGTCGAGCAGGGCCTCCTTCACGAGCAGGATGACGATGCCAAGGATGAGCAGCGGCGTCGTGTGCCCGAGTCCCCATGACGCGCCGACCCACAGGCCGCGCCAGGCGTTCCCGTGCTCGGTCGCGAAGGTTGCGACGGCCACGACGTGGTCGGCATCGGTCGCGTGCTTCAGGCCCAGGAGCATCCCGATGGCGAGGATGGCCCATACGCCGGTACCGGCTTCAATCATCGTGTCCCTCCTCTTCGCCCTCGGCGTGCCGGCGTATGCCTGCCTCGGGGTGTTCGTGGTGTTGGGCTTGCGCATGCGTGTGGCCGCTGTGCGAGTGCCCCTCGTCCTGCCTGCACTCACGACAGAGCCCGCTCATCGTGAGATGCTCCAGGTGGAGTTCGAAGCCGGTGTCGCGCAGCAGCTCCTCGCGCAGTTCATCGAGGTGCGTGGTCGATGCATGGATGGTTTTGCCGCAGTGCTCGCACACCATGTGGCCGTGCCGCTTGCCCGGAGCGGCGTACTCGTAGTGACTCACGCCGCCGATGGAGACCTCGTTGAGCAGGTGCAGGCGGCTGAGCAGTCCTGCGGTACGGTATACCGTCGCCAGATCCATCTGAGGATGCTTCTCACGCACCTTTGCGGCGACCTGGTCGACGGCGACGTGCCCTTCCATCTCGCGGATGGCCTCCAGCACAGCGACGCGCTGTATGGTGACGCGATGCCCTGCAGCATGTAGCGCTTCGGCTGTGTCGTTCTGGTGTTGCATCGAATCGCTCTTGCGAAGATTTGCAGAAAGGTTATCACTTATGAAGGGTCCAATCAAACCTGCTCTACTCCAGCAGCGAAACCGCGCCCAACGCTTGGCATTGACAGTCAACGCCTGTTATCGTTCCCCGCGTCTGCGAGCCAGTCGCAGGACGGGAGGAGAGTCATGCGTGTAACACGATACTTCGCACTGACCGCAGCCCTGCTCATCGCGGCGCTCCTGGCCGTCGCCTGCGGAGGCGATGAGGAGCCTGAACCGGCACCTACCTCGACGCCGACGCCTGTACCCGCGGCGACTCCGACCCCCACGCCTGCGGACACGATGACGGCAGCGGACCCCACGGCCACGCCGACGCCGCTCCCGCCGGGCGTCACACCTCCTCCTCCGACCCCCACTCCGACTTCACCACCGCCCCCGACGGCGACGCCGGTCCCCGGCTTCGATGCGGCGGAGTACTTCAACAACAAGCGCATCTCCATCTACGTTGGCTTCTCGCCGGGCGGGGGCTACGACACGTATTCCCGGCTGATGGCGAAGTTCCTGCCGAACCACATGCCCGGCGACCCCAGTTTCGTGGTGCGTAATCTTTCAGGGGGAGGCGGAGAACGCGTCATCCGCCCAGCGTTGGCGGGCGATGCCGACGGCTACTCGGTTGCCCTCGTGCATCCGCGCTTCTTCAAGCGTGAACTGGTGGGCGTCGACGTACCCGATTTCGACCTGAACACGGTCAAGATCATCGGGACAGCTTCGGCCGTGCTTACCACTGGTGCGCAGTTCGTCTTCCGTGACCTGGGGACGACGTGGGAAGAGGCTGTTGCCAATGCCGGTGAATTGAAGACCGGCGCCACTGAACGCGGTGACAGCGGGGGGCTTGCGCCCACGTTCATCGAACTGGTCGGCGGCCCCATCAAGAATATTTACGGCTACCCCGGCACAGCCGACATCGCTGCCGCGTTCGACCGGCGTGAGATCGACATCTCCGGCCGTGGCGCCGAGGCCACGGCCAAGAGTCTCTACCCAGAGTGGGTGGAGAACCAGCAGATCGTGCCGGTCTTCCGGTACGGCGCGGACCCGGAGGACGACCCTGGTTTCGTCAACTACGTTGTCAACGACCTCGGGGCCGAGATTCCTCCACATCTGTTCGACATCATCGACCTCACTCCCGAACAGAAGACGCTGTACAGCGTTACGGAAACGATCAACGAGGGAATGTCCCAGCTGTTCGTCATGCATCCGGACACGCCGGAACACATCTACCAGATCTGGGTGGACGCCTTCCGCGCCACGGCGCATGACCCTGCGTTCATCGAGGCGGCCGCGCTCCTGAACAGGGACGTCGGCTACTTCGGACCGGACGACATCGCACAGGTATTGAGAGACGGCCTGGAAGCGCTGAAGGACGACGAGCTCAGGGAGGGCTTCATCGTACTTGCGGGCGGCATAGATTAGTTGCAGGACGGGAGGATCTTCATGCACATGACACGATATTTCGCACTGACCGTAGCGCTGCTGTGCGCTGCACTGCTGGCCATTGCCTGTGGAGGCGACGAGCCCGAGCCTGAGCCCGATCCCACGGCGACACCGACGCCCGTGCCTGCTGCTGAGCCAACGCCGACACCGGCAGACACCATGACACCGGCGGAACCGGCAGCCACGCCGACCCCCCTTCCGCCGGGCGTTACCCCACCTCCGCCTACCCCGACTCCGACGTCTCCTCCTCCCCCGACAGCGACCCCTATCCCCGGCTTCGACCCGGAGGAGCACTTCAAGAACAAGCGCATCTCCATCAACGTGGGGTTCTCGCCGGGCGGCGGCTACGACACGTTCGGGCGAGTGGTGGCGAAATTCCTGCCCAAGCACCTCCCCGGCAACCCGCGCGTCCTTGTGCGGAACCTCACTGGCGGCGGCGGCGAGCGGATCTTCCGGCCAACGCTGGTGGATATCGAACCTGAGGGCTACGCAGCTGCGGTGGTCCACCCGCGTTTCTTCAAGCGTGAGCTTGTTGGCATAGACGTGCCCGACTTCGACATGAATGAGATCAGGATCATCGGCACGGCTTCGGCGGTATCGACGGTAAGCGCGCAGTTCACATTCCGTGACCTGGGCACGACGTGGGATGAGGCAGTGGCGAACGCCGGCGGAGAGCTCAAGGTCGGCGCGACTGAGCCTGGTGACAGCGGTGGCCTCGCCACGACGTTCATTGAGCTCGTCGGCGGGCCGGTCAAGAACATCTACGGTTACCCCGGTTCGTCCGACATCGCTGCGGCGTTCGACCGCCGCGAGATCGACATCACCACGCGAGGTAGTGAAGCGACGGCGAAGAGCCTCTTCCCCGAATGGGTGGAGCAACAGCAGATCGTGCCGCTCTTCTACTGGGGCGCGGACCCTGCTACGGACCAGGCGTTCACCAACTACGTCGTCAACGACCTCGGCGCAGAGCTACCTCCGCACGTGTTCGACATCATCGACCTGACGGAGGAGCAGAAGACGCTGTTCAGCGTTACCGAGACCATCAACGACAAGATGTCGCGTCTGTTCATCATGCACCCGGACACGCCTGACCACATCTACCAGGTCTGGGTGGACGCGTTCCGTGCCACGGCACATGACCCCGAGTTCCTTGAGGCAATGGCTCTCCTCAATCGCGAGGTGGGCTACGCAGGGCCTGACGAGATCGTCCAGGTGCTGCAGGACGGCTTGACGGCGCTCGAGGACCCGGTGCTTCGCGAGGGCTTCATCATTCTCGCGGGCGGCGTGGACTAGCCCCACCGGAACGAAGTACGACACAGAGGAGCCCTCCCAAACCGGGAGGGCTCCTTCGTATACGTCCGCTTCGTGTAGACGCTACGCGAGCGAAGCCTCGACGCTGAGCTCGACGTTGCCCGCCATCGCGGTCGAGATGGGGCAGCCGTTCTTGGCGTCCTCGGCGGCCTGCCGGAAGTCGTCCTCGCTCATGCCGGGCACCTCGCCGACGACCTTGAGCGCGCTCGATGCGACCTTCGCGCCGCCCTCGAACAGTTCGAACGTGACGGTGGCGTCCGCCTCCAACCGGGTCGCAACCTTTCCGTCGGCTCCCAGGCGGGCGGAGAGCGCCATGCAGAAGCAGCTCGCGTGCGCCGCCGCAACCAGCTCCTCGGGGCTCGTGCTGGGGCCTGCGGTCTCGTCGCTGCGCGCCTTCCACGAGACAGGAAGCTCGTTGTACGCGCCGGACGACAACGCGGTCACCGTGCCGGTGCCGGAGAACAGGTCGCCGCTCCAGACGGCGTGCGCGGATCTGGTGATTGCCATAACTCCTCCTTGGGGATCAGTCCGAAGATGTGCGCCATCGGGCGCATCTCAAGTATCAGTGGGGTTGCGCCGGCGGGTCAACGCCGCGCCCGTTAAGGGATTGCGGCGAGGCCGGGGCTATGCCTTGAGCGCTTCGAGGTGCTCCTTGCGGAGCTTGGCGACCTTCGGCGCGATGATGATCTGGCAGTAGCCCGCCCACGGATTGTTGCGGAAGTACTGCTGGTGGTAGTCCTCGGCGTCGTAGAAGACGTCGAGCGGCTGCAACTCGGTGACGATGGGGTCCCGCCAGACGCGGCGCTCCGCGAAGTCCGCCATCACTTCCTCCGCTATCCGGCGCTGTTCCTCGTCGTGGTAGTAGACGGCGGAGCGGTACTGCGTGCCGGTGTCCGGCCCCTGGCGGTTGAGCGTCGTCGGGTCGTGCATCGTGAAGAAGAGTTCAACCAGCTGCCGGTATGACACCACGTCGGGGTCGTAGGTGAGCTGCACAGCCTCCGCGTGGCCCGTGTTGCCGGAGCAGACCTCGTAGTAGGTGGGGTCGACGGTCGAGCCCCCGGTGTAGCCGTTGACGACCTTCTCGACGCCGCGCACCTGTTCGTACACGGCCTCGAGGCACCAGAAGCATCCCCCGGCCAGCGTGGCCATCTCGGTCGTCATACTCCGGACCTCCTGGTCACCGTTGCTTCCGGCCATGGTTACTACGCGGGGACGGGGGCGCGGCTGCGGAGCGTGCGGCCCGGGTATGCGCCGGTGTGCTCGCCGTCCTCCAGCAGGACCTCGCCGTTGACGATGGTGTAGTCCACGCCGTTCGCCTTCTGGCGCAGGCGCATCAGCCCGCCGGGGAGGTCGTTCACCTCGTCCGGCTCCTCCGCGCCGACGGTGTCCGGGTCGAACACCACGACGTCGGCGGCGAAACCGGGGCGCAGCAGGCCGCGATCGTGCAGCCCGAAGAGCGACGCCTGCATGAAGCTGAGCTTGCGCACCGCCTCCTCCAGCGAGAGCGCGCCCTCCTCGCGGACCCAGCGTCCCAGGACGAGCGTGCTGTAGCCGTAGCCCGCCTCGAACACGACGTGCGCGCCGGCGTCAGAGAGGCCGATGACGGTGTAGGGGCTGGCGATGAGCCTGCCCATCACGCCGCCGTCTGCGCCGGACTGGCTGTTCTGCAGGCCGGTGCCGAGGTCCTCGTCCAGCACGAGGTCGAGGAAACCGTCGATGACGTCCTTCCCCTGGGCGTCCGCCATCTCCGCGATGCTCATGCCCTTGTAGGCGCTGTTGCGCTCCTTGAGCGTGCGGGTGATGAAGATGCGCTCCCACGTGACCGGCAGGGCGCCTGAAGGTAGGTCCTTGCCGTCGACAGCCTCGGCGCGGAGTTTCTCGCGCACCGCGGGGTCGCGGAAGGCGGCAGCCTTCTCTTCGACGGAGCCGAGCATCACCTCGCGCCAGGTGGGCATCCGGTCGAATATCTGGGCGTTGCGCATGGTGAACCGCTGCGCCTGGGGACGCGGGTTGATGACGGGGTAGACCTGCTTCCCTTCGGCGATGCCGCGCTCCACGATGTCCAGATGCCGCTGCCACCGGTCCGGCTCGCTGGGGTGGTAGACGATCTGGTTGTAGACCACGGGGCGCTGCGCGTGCTCGCCGAGTTTCGTGGCGAAGCCGTCGCGTATCTCCAGCGGGTACGCCGCGCCGCACTGCACGACGCCGGCGCCCACGTCGCGGAGCGCGGTCGCGAGCTCGTACAGCTCCTCGACAGGAGGCACGATGCCGGGGATGGGGCGTCCGAGCAGGTCCATGTGGCCGCTGTTGCGGTTGAACGAGAGGCCGAGCGCACCCTGCCGGATGGAGTCGCGGACGAGCTGCTTCATCTCTTCCATTTCGGCGGGCGTGGCCTCGGCCCGCTGGAACGACTCCTCGCCCATCACCCAGCGGCGTACCGCGGAGTGGCCGACGAGCGCGCCCGCGTTGACGCCGAGGCGCTGGTCCAGGTAGTCGAGGTAGCTGCCGAACGTCGTCCACTCCCACGGGATGCCTTCCTGCAGGCTCTCCATGGGGATCGCCTCGACGCGCGAGAGCATCATGGCGAGGGCGTCGTGGTCCTCCGGCTTCACCGGCGCGAGCGTCAGTGAGCAGTTGCCGAAGATGACGCTGGTAACGCCGTGCTGCGGCGAGAACGTGCAGAGCGGGTCCCACGTCACCTGGGCGTCGAAGTGGCAGTGATTGTCGATGAACCCCGGCGCGACGACGCGTCCCTCGGCGTCGATGGTGCGCTGCGCGGGGCCGGAGAGGCGGCCCACGTCGGCGATGCGACCGTCCACGATGCCCACGTCGGCGATGAACGATGGCATGCCCGATCCGTCGGCGACTCTCCCATTCTTGATCAGCAGGTCGTACATGGCGCGCTCCCAGCCGTTCGTTTCGTGCGAGAGTACGCCGATACGAGTCGGAGGGCAAGGGCAGTCAGTAGCGATGGCCAGTGCATCGAGCGGGCATCCTGCAACTCGGCGGCGCGTTCATGTCCGTTGCCATGTCCGGCGAGCGCGACCTCGAAACGGGCAGGCACGTCCGCAGCCTCACGGGCAGGTACAGCCCCATCGCCTTTACGGCGGAGGAGACGTTCGCGCAGGCGCAGCGCAAGGCTGCGCCGTCCGCGTAGACGCTCCGCATACCCCGGCGTATGATGCGCCCGCAACGCTGACGTGGAGGGCGCCATCATGCTGTCGACGGCTGAGAACGAACGACTCACGCGGGTGGGGCCGGGCACGCCTATGGGCGAGTTGATGCGGCGCTACTGGCAACCTGTCGCCGTCACGTCGGAACTCAACACCAGACCCACACGTCCCGTCCGCATCTTGAGCGAAGACCTCGTCCTCTACCGAGACCGCTCGGGCGAGTACGGCCTGATCGACCGCTTCTGCCCCCACCGGCGCGTCGACCTCTCCTACGGCATACCGGAGGAGCACGGCCTGCGCTGCATGTACCACGGCTGGATGATGGACGAGACCGGCCAGTGCATCGAGCAGCCGTTCGAGGAAACCGTTCACCCGGACGGAAGGTTCAAGGAGAAGGTGCGCGTCACTGCCTACCCGGTGCAGGAGCTTGGCGGGCTGCTCTGGGCGTACATGGGCCCTGATCCTGCGCCGCTGCTGCCGCGCTGGGACCTGCTCGCGTGGGACAACGTGCTGCGCGACATCGGGACCACTGTCCTGCCGTGCAACTGGCTCCAGTGCATGGAGAACTCGCTCGACCCTGTCCACACCGAGTGGCTGCACGTCTACCTGACGAGCGCCGTGCTGGAGCGCGAGGGTGCGATAGCTGACCGCAGCGAGATCGCCCGGCGCACGCACCAGAAGATCGGGTTCGACCGCTATGCGAACGGCCTCGTGAAGAAGCGCGTCGTCGAGGGCACAACGGAGGACGACCCGGAGTGGACGATCGGCCACCCCATCATCTTCCCGAACTGGCTTGGCGGCACCACCGGCTTCCAGATGCGGGTGCCGATAGACGACACCCACACCTGGCACATCCTCTACAACGTCTACGTGCCGCCGGAGGGCGTCGAGCTGGAGCCGCAGGAGGAGATACCCGGCTACGACGTGCCGTACGTCGACGAAGAGGGTCGCGCCGCAGTGAACTTCGTCATCGGGCAGGACACGATGGCGTGGTGGACTCAGGGGCCCATCGCCAGGCGCGAACTGGAGAAGCTGGGGCAGTCGGACATCGGCATCATCATGTACCGCAAGCTGCTGGAGGAGCAGATGCGGCTGGTTGAGGACGGCGTCGACCCGATGAACACCTTCCGCGACCCGGCGGAGAACGAGATCATCTTCACCTTCGACGAGCACCGCGCACCCGGCGAGCGGCGTCTGAAGGGACGCCGCCGGATAGGCGGAGCGTTCCAGGCCCTGCCGATGTCCGGCGAGAAGGACCCCGACACGGGCAAGCTCGTGCGGAGCCCGACCGGCAAGTACGGCCCCATCGCCCGCACCGCTGAGGAGATCTTCGCGCGCGCCGCGGGCAGGTAATCTACACCGGGTAGACCGCCTTGCTCGGTATCTGCGGCCAGGCAGCAGGTGCGCCGGCCTTTTCGAGACGCTCCTCGATGGGGAGCGACTCATCCCAGTCGTAGGCGATGAACCGGCGGCCGTTGACGCCGTCGGCGGCATCGGACGCGAGCCAGACCACCGGCACGCGCATGATGTCCGGCTGGATGAGCTTCGCCCGGTCGAACGGCGAGTCGGGCGGGAGCAGGTTCGTGTTCACCGGCCCGCCGGGGACGAGCACGTTCGCGGTGACGCCGGTGCCCTCCAGTTCCGTGGCCATCGTGGCGACGAGCGCCTCGTGCCCGGCCTTGGACGGGCCGTAGGGCGACATGTTGATGCGGATCATCGTGTCTAGGCTCGTCGTGACGCCGATGATGCGGCCCCAGCCCTGCTCCAGCATGTGGCCGACCGCGGCGTGCGCCATGTGGAACGGCCCGCTGAAGTTGACCGCGATGACGCGGGCCCACGCCTCAGGCGACACCTCCCACCACGGCTCCATGAGCGTGTTGCTCATGCCGACGTTCCGCTGGTTCGTGCCCGCGTTGTTGACGAGCACGTGCAGCCCGCCGAAGTGGTCCAGCGCCGACTGCACGGTGCGCTGCGCGTCGGCGTAGCTCGTTACGTCGGCAACCACGGTCAGGATCTGCTCGTCGCTGCTGGCCTCGCGGGCGTCGTTCGCGCTCGCTTCCAGCGTTGCGCCGTCGATGTCCATCATCACCACGTTCGCACCCGCGGACGCGAGAGCGATGGACATATGGCGTCCCATGCCGATGGGCGAGCCTGCTCCTGTAACGATGATCGTCTTGCCGTTCAGCACTCCCTCTGCCATGGTGGTCTCCTTTGCTTGTGTGCTAGCTGCCTGGATGCAGCATGTTGTAGACCCGCTCCGCCGAAAGCGGTAGTGCGTGGACCGGCATGCCGATGGCGTCGTGTACCGCGTTCGCGATGGCGGAGGCAGTCGGCACGTTTGCTGACTCGGCTATCGCACCTGCATTGAACGGCCCCGGCCCTTCATCGCTCGGGATGAGCACGGTCTCGAACGCCGGTATGTCGGCGATGTTCGGTATCTTGTAGTCGGCGAGGTTGAGCGCGACGGGGCGTCCGTCCTCGATGATGTGCTCCTCGACCGTGGCCATGCCGAGGCCCTGTATCGCCCCGCCGAGTATCTGGCCTCGGTGTCCCTCCGGGTTGATGATGGTGCCCACGTCGTGCGCGCTCACGATCCTGCGCACGGTGACGTTCCCCGTCTCCGGGTCCACCTCGACCTCGGCGGCCTGCGCGGTGAACTCGGTGGTGGGCGGGTCCGGGAAGAGTGGCACCTTCTTGTACGTGTTCACCGACACGTCGCCGCCGTTGGCGCGGCAGAGCTCTGCAGCAGCCTCGGTGAACGGGGCGTCGCCCGCGGCCTCGCGCAACTGCGCGCGCAGGGTGTTGATGGACTCCTGCACCGTTACCCCGAGCGCGAACGTGGTGCGGCTGCCGGAGACGCCGAAGTCGAACGTCAGCTCGTCGGTGGGGGCGGGGAGCACGTTGATGGTCTCCGGCTCGATGCCTAGCTCTTCCGCGATGACCTGCTGCATCGCGGTGTACGCGCCCTGGCCGGGGTCGGCGATGGGCACGTACAGCGTGAGCGAGGCGTCCGGGTGCAGCACGAGCCGGCAGCTGGAGTCGCCGCCGATGGGGCCGCGCTCGTACAGGGAGACGCCCCGCCCGACGTACGGAGGCTTCGGCCCGCTCCAGCCGATCGCCTCGACCGCAGCGTCGAGTGCCTCGATCGCCTTGATCGCGCCCCACCGCTCGCCGTTCGGTGCGGTATCGCCGGGGCGCAGCAGGTTCCGCCTGCGGAACTCCGCGGCGTCCATCCCCACCTCCGCCGCGACGATGTCCAGTTGCGACTCGACGGCGAAGTTGACCTGCGGCCCGCCGGGCGAACGCATGTGTCCGGAGGGGAGCGTATTCGTGTAGACGATGTAGCTCGTCACGTCCAGCGCCGTGAACCGGTAGCAACTGCCGGCTTGCTCCAGCCCGTGCAGATTGACGTTGGGGGCGGGCTTGAACGCCCCGTACGCGCCGCTGTCGAAGTATGCCTCTATCTGCATGCCGGTGAGGTAGCCATCCTCCATGACGCCCGTGCGCACCGTGATCGTTCCGGGGTGACGGCTGTTCGCGGCGAGCAATTCCTCCTGGTAGGACATCACGATCTTGACCGGGCGCCCTGTCGCCTGCGACAGCAGGTAGGCGACGGGCGTGTCCATCGGCGAGCCCTTGCCGCCGAAGTCGCCGCCCACGGGCATGGGGTGCACACGGATGGTCGGTACCTCCACGCCCATCGCGGCGGCCAGTTGGCCCCGCAGCATGTGGGGGCTCTTGTTCGACGCCCACACGTCAGCCGTGCCGTCCGGGTGGACGGAAACGGCGCACGCGTGCGTCTCCATGTAGACGTGGTGCTCCTTCTGGGTGACGAACGTGTTCTCGAACACGCGGTGCGAGCCTGCGAGCGCGCCCTCGATATCGCCGTGCGTCCAGCGCCCGTAGGAGCAGAGGTTGGGCAGGTCGGGCCGTTCCGGGTGCACGAACGCGCCTGCGTACTGCGTGGGGTCGTCGTGCACGAGCGGGGCGCCCGGCGCGAGCGCCTCGGGAACGTCGAACACGGCAGGCAGCTCCTCGTACTCGACCTCGATGAGCGCCAGCGCCACGTTCGCGGCGTCCGCCGACTCCGCGGCGACGGCTGCGACGCGCTCGCCGATGAAGCGCACCTTCCCGACTGCGAGGACGGGGAGGTCGCGCATGATGCGTCCTATCCAGTGGGGGTGCTGCGCGCCGGTGAGGACGGCTTGCACGCCGGGTACGCGCTCGGCGGCAGAGGTGTCGATGCGTACGATGCGCGCGTGGGCGTGCGGGCTGCGGAGCACCTTACCCCACAGGCAACCCTCGGGGGCGAGGTCGGCGGCGAA
>JAJEFD010000018.1 GCA_022820645.1 Dehalococcoidia bacterium
CCTCTACGGGGCATACCTCGACCTCTACTGGGACGAGGGGGACGATCCTCCCTTCACCTGGCTGCGCAGGGGCATCCCCTTCGACCTGTTCGGCTTCGGCTACGACGCCGTCCACGAGATGTGGGACCGCTACCGCGAGGGACTCTCGTCCCTGGCGCTGCTGGCCAGACCTCCCGAGGCCTGCTACGTGGTGCCGGACGGGATACGGGTGGCGTGGCTGGAGGCCGCAGCCGAGCACATCCCGCGACAGACCCTCGAACGCATCCCCAGCGACGGCATACCCCTCGACGTCCTCACCGGGGCGTTGCAGGGAACGCCGTTCGAGGGGGCGGCGCAGGCAGGCAACTGGATCTGGGGCGAGACCGGCAACTTCTTCCTCGACGCGAGCTACGACGACGGGGAATACAACGGCTTCTCCGACCCCTGGGACGACGACCTGATCGCGGAGGGCACCGAGGAGTGGCGGCGGGCCACGGCGCTCATGGACGCGGTGGGCCGGCTGACGGACTGGCTGGAGGAGGACCTCCCCGGCCGCTTCGCCGAGATGCTGGACTTCGTCCTGCCACGGCTCCCCGATCAAGAACAGGAGGCAAAGGAACATGACTGTTGACGTCGATGTCACCGGATGGTCCCTGCCGGGCGTGAACGATGCGCCCAGGGACGACCTGAAGATGCAGTTGGAGGTCTACGAGGAGACGCTCCTGCTGCGCTGCTTCGAGACCGGCTCGGCCTGGGTCAGGACCGTCTCGGCCGACGGGATCGCGAGCGTGCTCACCCAGCACCTGGGGTTCTCCTCCGGGCTGCTGCCGGCCGACGCCCTCTGGTGGAACCAGGGCGAGACCGGGCAGGTGGTGGGCCTCTGGCGCCCGCCGCAGGTGTGGCCGGTCGCCCTGCAACGGGAGGCGTTCAAGCCTCCCGCCCGGCTGAAGGTCCCGATGCCGGGACTGCTCTTCGTCTGCTCGCCGGCGCGTGCGCCCTGGGTCTACGCCGCAACGGAGCGGCCGTCCGACCCCGAGCAGCAGCTCTACCGGATGCCGGCCTTCAACGTCTTCCGCGACGGGAGGACGTGTCCGGGCAGCCACCGGTACCCCGACGAGGTCTGGCTGATACCGGAATCGTTCTTCCAGTCCTTCTTCTCGCTCACCGGCGAAAGCCATGATCGCTCGAAGAAACACCCCGACAACCTGCAAACCCTATGGGAGGAGCTCGATGGAACAACCGAGTACCCGATGGAGGACCTGGTTCCCCAGTGTACGGTGGCCCACGTCATGGCGGTCTCCGAAGGGAGACGTGGCTACCGCTGATCCTGCGCCGATGCCGGTGGGCCACCTCGTCAATCACCACGCCGGACTCACCGGCGTCCAGGGGATCGGCTACGACTACGTGCTGGGCGCGGGCGGCGTCTACGTCCAGTCCGCGAGCGCCCACCTGACGGCGCGGGTGCTGATCGCTCCCTGCCTCGTGCGCGGGCTCGCACCCGTGAGCGAGAAGGTGACGCTGCCCCACGGCCGCATCCCGGCGCGGCTCTTCGAAGAGGGGCTGCGCTGGTTCCAGGACGCGCCTGACACGGAGCGATTCTTCGCCGTCCGCTGGGACGGTCACGCCTACCGGCCCGTGGTGCCTCCGCAGGCCGGCTCACGGGCGTCCCTCATCTACCAGCCCCCCAGCGGTGTGGTCGCAGAGTTCCATTCGCACGGAAGCCTCTCCGCCTTCTTCTCGGCAACCGACGACCGGGACGAGCAGGGTTGCCGCATCTACGGCGTCGCGGGACGCCTTCACTCCGCCCGGCCCGAGCTGCGTCTCCGGGTCGGCGTCTACGGCCACTTCGCTCCGGTGGAGTGGTCGCACGTCTTCGACGGCCCGGCCCCTGACGTCCGGCTGTCCGGAGAGGAGCCGGAATCACTGCTCGACATCATTCAACAACAGGGAGGTAACTGAGCATGCCCTACTACCTGGACAACACGTTCCTGCTGGAGAGGCCGTGGATCACCGTGGTCGGCTGCGGCGGGACCGGCGGCTTCGTCGCCGAGGGCCTCTGCCGCCTCTTCCAGGGACGGGAGGCCACCATCACCCTGGTCGACCACGACCGGGTGGAGCCCCACAACCTGCTGCGCCAGAACTTCTACGCCGAGGATGTCGGCAGGTTCAAGAGCCAGGCGCTGGCCGACAGGCTGGCGCGGGCCTACCGGCGACCCATCGGCTACTCGGTCTACCCCTTCCGGGAATCCGGCACTCACGCCTACGGGCATCGCTACCCCGGTCTGCCGGGCTACGGCGACTGCCTGCTCATCGGCTGCGCCGACAACGCAGCCGCGCGGAAGGCGATGGCCGAGAGCCTGCCGGGGGATCGGCGTCGGTGGCTCGTCGACGCGGGCAACGACACCAACTGGGGGCAGGTGCTGATCGGCAACGTGGCCGACCCGGATGATTGGGACGAGCCTGCGTTCGTCGACGAGACGTGCTACCTGCTGCCGGCGCCCACGCTGCAGCGCCCCGACCTGCTGACGGCCGTATCGACCACGCCGCCGGACGTGGACTGCGCGGCCGCCCTCGACCTCACCGACCAGGACCCCACCATCAACCAGATGATGGCCTCCCTGGTGCTACAGGTGGTCCGCCGCATGGCGGCTGGCTCCTGCCCTTTCATGGGCCTCTACCTGGACATGGACCTCGGCACGGTCACCCCAACCTACGCCACGCCGGAGGCGGCGGAGCGAATCATGGGGGCCGATGCCGGGCCAGCTTCCGAAGAGTAAGGCCCTCACGGATCCCATGCAGAGAAAGCAAGAAGAAGGAGAAGTCATGTCTGACGACAAGGGAACCACGACGATCTGGCAGGACAACCACAACCGGTACCGCCGGCACAAGCTCATGACGAAGGAGCTCGCGGAGACGATCCCGCCCCTGTACGCCAATGAGGCAGCGGACGACCCCGACGCCGTCGTTGCCAGGGTGAAGCTGTTCAGCCCGTACATCGGTTGGCGCTGGTACATCACCGAGTGGGAGGCCGAAACCGGGCTCTGCTTCGGCCTCGTCGAGGGCTTCGAGACCGAGCTGGGCTACTTCGACCTCACCGAACTGGCGGAGGCGACCGTGTTCGGCAACGTCCCCGCCGTGGAGCGCGACCTCTACTGGAAGCCCATGACCCTCGGTGAGATCAGGAGAGAGTCGTCGAGGAGGGCGGCCTAGTCACCGCCGCACGTGAACGTAGCCGGAGAACTACAAGGGAAGGAGAGACCATGCCTGACGAGATTGCAACCGCAACAGCCAGCTCGGATTCCCCGAGCGTCGACGACAGCCCCTTCGCCGACGTGGTGGAGGACGCGGCTGCCGCAGTTACCGAAGAAGAAGACTCCAACGGGGAGGCCGCACAGGAACCGCAGCGTTCTAACGACGGCGAGGTGCATGTCACTCCGCCGGAGGAGCTGAAGGTGGTCGTGTCCATAAAAGGAGGCAGGGCCACCATTGGGGTGCAGCAGCCCAAGTCGGACCCGCACATCGAGTCGTTCGACGACCATGACCTGTCGGGGCTGGCGCAGGAGGTCCCGTCGGTGACCGAGAGAGCGAGAGCCAGGTGGGAAGGCGAGCCCAGACATCCGGCTTACGTCAAACCTGCTCCCCCGGCCAGACGTCAGACTCGGCGCGGGCAAGCGTCGGCACAAGCTTCAACCCCCAACGAACAGGAAGCCCAACGGCAACCCGAGATGCCTCGGTTACTCTGAAGGCCGAGCCTGCCTCAGCCCGCAACCCTCTCGAGGTTCGAGTGAGCACCGATGCTGTCATAGCAGGCAGGAGGGAGACCGTCGCGCTTTGCGATGGTCTCCCCCCTGTGCGGGCCATATATGCCAGCCTTCTTTGTTGCCCTGCTTCCGGTTGGTCTGACGTTTGGCGGTTCGAAGGGCTCCAGAAGAAGTACTTTCGGGAACAGGATACTCCCCGGCAGCGGCGCTGAGTTCATTCGGGAGCAGAGACGCTCAGCTGGAGGGAGTGAAGTGAGCAGCTCCGTGATGGTAGACGCGAGATTCGACAACCAACGACCTGAGACGAGATACCAACAGCGCTTTGCTCAGTATGGGCATTTGTATCTTGACGGAGTCCGTATTCCTGCGTGTATAGTTAGAACATGGAAGCAGACATGGGAG
Organism: Dehalococcoidia bacterium; assembly: GCA_022820645.1. Classification (GTDB taxonomy): domain Bacteria; phylum Chloroflexota; class Dehalococcoidia; order Lucifugimonadales; family Australimonadaceae; genus Bin16. The sequence goes on from JAJEFD010000018.1 coordinate 4,143, forward strand.
AATCGGGACTGGGTATAGATGAGTTCCAGTCTCTGGTTAGAGACACTATTCGACTCTTCCAACAGGACAGGACGAACCTCTCAGGATACGTAGGCGGCGTAGTACTACCAAGGCTGGAGGATGTACTCAAGCAGATTAGCTCTGAGATTGATTACCTGCACCACCTTGATTCGGGTTCAGGAACAAACTACGTAGTGCACTATACAAGTATAGACACTGTTATATCGCTGCTTGAGAATGCTTCCCAAGGGAAGCCCGCTTCTTTGCGCCTATATGACTCGGTGCACTTCAATGATCCCGAGGAAGGGAACTACCTTAGTGCTTGTTTACCGCAGAAGCATGGGTGGGCTCTACATACTGAACCCTCCCATGCTTACGTCGCGTCTTTCATCATCCCCGACGCCAAGAACAAAGATGATGCGAGCAACAGCCTTATGTTCTGGCGTACATATGGACAAGAAGGCTTGGGCTGCTCATTGCGGGTCAATGTCGCCAGTTCTCAGCTACGGCGAGTTCTTTATGGTAAGCGGCATGCACAGCGAGCGATTGTAAAGCTACGGCCGGTCCTCGATTCACTCAAACCTCTAGCGTCTATGCAAGAAGACGTTCGTCAAATGCTGGCCTCGCAATTCTGGGAATATCTCGGCCGAGTGCGCTACCTATACAAGAGTGAGGCTTATCAATATGAACGCGAGTGCCGTCTGGTTGTGTACTTTTCAGATGCCCAGCCCAAGGACATTTGTTTCGAACGTAAACTTATAGGCGATGGGCGAGTACTGTTGCGGCATTATCATGAACACAACGATCTCACGATTCAGAACATGGTAGTGTCAGGCAGCCGCATTACTATCGGCCCGTGCGTCAGCGATGCCACCGATTTGTGTCGTTCCTTAGAGATTTTGCGAGATCGCGCAGGACTGACGGCCCAACTGAGCGTCACTCGCTCAGGCATACCATACCGAAGATTCTAAGGAACTTCCTCCATATGGATAGTAGGCCTGAACGCGATGGTTCTACAGAAACAGGTGCAATGTAGAACGGCCTTTCCTTATCGCCAAGGGCACGACGTCCGCGAAATGAACAGTGTGGATGACACTCCTCATTGATGATTCGTGTCTCAGCTGCCACAAATTGATAGTCTTGCTGACGTACTAGAGGCCACCAAGAAGGAGAAAGGATATAACGTAGCATTAGATTGACTTCCATTGCTGCTGCACTCAGGCTAAAGGGAAATACATTTTGATTGCTCGCTCTTTGTTCGACAGGCAGATTGCTGATGTATGAAGGGTCATCTAGTGACCCATCCAATTCCATGATTACCATACTTGAATTGTATTGGCCATTGCAACGGAGACACTGGTGAAAAGGCGTGACAATATGGGCGCGCCAATGTGCAGAGAATAGCGTGGACTGCTTCCTGTTGGTTTCGACTGCTATTCCACCATCGATTACTGGTATGAGATGGGCATGCGCGATGTAGTTCAGAACATCACGAGCGATAGGTCGATCCACACAGCTAAAAAGGACATCGCAATCCAGCGCTGCCTCGTAAGCTGGGGTATTGTGAATTGAAATGGGTAGAATGGTAGTCGAAACGTGATCTGCTGTGGCATGTTGGGCTATGGATGCGGCTGCCAGTTGCACCTTTTGCTGCCCAATCTCGGCCGCTGTAGCATTGAGTAACCTGTCAAGGTTATGTTCTTCAATAATGTCAGGGTCGATTAGCGTGATGTGGGAGACGCCAATTCGCGCCAGTGCTTCAGCGACGATGCTCCCTACGCTTCCAAGACCTACTATGCCAACCCTCAGTCTGCCAATAGTACTTTGAGATTCATAGCCCCATGTATCAACAGTCCGGCGCAGGATATTTCTTCGTTCGGGCAACGGGGAGATTCTATTGTTGAAATGAAAGTCATATGATTTTGGGCCGACTACACGGACCTTCTCGCACCAATGGCGTCGCATCTGTTGATTGTTGGATTCCCAGAAGCGAGCACTCCAGTAACCATCTTGCCCCAAGGTCAAGCCCACTAATGGCAGGTCTGTTGCACCGGCGGGGTATGCAAGAGTGTATTGTTCAGCCTCGATGTCAGCTGTGCTCATGTCTTGCCATCCATCAGTGGGGTGGCTATGCATGAACACTAGACCCGCTCCCTTTTCGCGGGCAGTTTGTATGGCCCTGGCAAGGTATTGTGGTTCAAAGCTGACATTGCCATGGAGATTCCGTTCGCCCGGTCTTGGCAAGAGAATCTCATCGATCAATGCAGTCCTGCGTTCCTTCCCGGTTGAAGGTTGCCATACGGCGAAGCACAGATCCTCTTGCAGCACGCCCTTCCTATAATGCTGGAGCATATGCTCTTGGCTAATGGCATTAGCCTGTTCGGTTAGTACTACTTCAAACCTCATATATCCTTCCATATTCTCCTAAGGTGTTCCCTTAGGTAGACACTCATGTGTTTTGTAGGGAGGTTATCCCAGATATCTGAGGGAGCCCTACTCATGGCGAGCCATTGGCGCCCTTCTGCGTCATTATATTGCTCTATGGCGCCACCTTTCCCGTCATCCAAAGGAGGAGATACATGGATCCAATGTGGAGGGTATTCTGGATACCCATCTTCTTGGAAACTAACTCCTATCTTGACTTGCCTCCCTTTATGTGAACCTGCCTCAATGATATAGTCGAAGGAAACTACGATGCCTTGCCTGCTGTCGAAGAGCCTTGTTGTATACCCAATGGATTCCAGTTCAGACTGTACTTTAGCAATGCTGGTCGACATTGGTGTCTCTTTATGCTACGGGTGTGGCCTTGTTGGGAATCGTGATGAAGATGTTGTCCTGTGCCAAGTCCACATACTCGTTCGGGTTGTATTGGCGTTTCTCACCTTGGAGGATGTATTCTCCAGGTGGGCCTGGCATTGCGTCTTTCTGTTTGGCTATTTCTAGAATCTCACTAGCAAGAAGCTGCTGGAGTGGGTTCTCGAACTGTACCCCGTTGACCTTAAACGGGAAGTCCCCTTTCTCAGTGTTGTCTATGATCTGGACCATGTGTGCACCTCTTATGGAGTCGCTGAGGAGACTTTTGGATTGCCTCCCCGCTGGTAACCTGAGTTTTGACTGGAACGTTGGCAGTCTTGGTTGAGCTCCAAGGTCAAGCCCTGTGCGAGGACGAGGACTACGGGGCAGCGCCTCGAGCTGCGGAGCCAACGACGTTCTCCGCTTATATGGTAACACCTCCCACTGGCTGTCAACCATTGGCCGTTGTCTGGCGGCGTACCCTAAGGAAACAGGCTGTGCTGCGCGAGGGAGCCATACTTGAGACAGTCCATCGGGGTTGAACGGATCGGCATGGTGTGGAGGCTACCCGGAACGGCCTGTGGAGCGAGTCGGCATATGGAGACGCCTAGCACCAGGAGTATGCACGGGCGATGACTGAGATGGCCCGAAGCAGCGAGGGAGGAACAGGCGATGCCCTGCGCGGCAGTTCTCCGGAACGAGGTCGCACGCAGGCAAGGCAATTGCTCGTGCTGAGGCTGCTCACTCGGTGTTTCCCTATCTCACCTTACTAATGGAGCGAGCACGAGAGCAATCCTGCAGCGAGATGTCCCGAAGGCTATCGGCCGTCAGCCTTCAGCAGTAGCAAGCGTGTGGCCGAGAGCCCCACGACGGACTGCAGATCTCTAACCAAGAGGTTTGTGTGGTTCACCGTTTACTCAACGAGTACACTGCGTGCAGACGTGGACCGCACGGGAGTGAACTGGACGCAGAAGCGGGGTCGTTGGCACCCATCGGCGAGACCACCGGCGAATCATCACGGAGGGAAGGATGCCCGCTTTCGGCTTCGTAGTGAATGACAGAGGTGAGATACTCCTGATCCAGCGAGGTTATGGCAGCAGCGAAGGCAAGTGGAGCCTTCCCGGCGGTAACAGGGACAAGGGAGAAGACTTGAGTGAAACGGCCCGCAGGGAGACACACGAGGAGACAGGCATCCGGATGACTGTCGACGGCCTGTACGCGAAGGGTAATCGACACCATTGGGAAGTCTGGCGCGGAAGACAGATCGGTGGGCACTTGCAGGTACAGCGGAGAGAGTGCCTAGACGCGAAGTGGTTCCAGAAGGATATGCTGCCCGACGATGCCAACCTGGCATTCGGCCTTGACAAGAGAGTCATCGGGAAGTGGGCGGGCGAGAACCAGGGAAGCCGAAGGGTGCATTACCCAGGGTCCAAGATGTCCAGGTCGGGCTTTGCCCTCGTCGTTAACGACCAGAATGAAGTGCTCTTGGCCCAGCGAAGGGGAGGCAGCAGGGCAGGCAAGTGGAGCCTTCCAGGCGGCAATCCGGCAGACGGTCGTAGTCGTCGGGATGCTGCCATCAGGGAGACGCGGTCGGCGACGGGCATAGACTTCGTTCCTGAACGCCTCTATTTCGAAAACCGACATCAAGCTCAGGTCTGGTTGGGAACGCCTCGCCAGCCGGTACACACTTTAGCCAATGCTCGTTGGTTCCCCATGACAGGGCTACCTGATGACGACAGTTTGGCGTTCGCCATAGACGTACGAGCCATAGAAAAGTGGGCCGCCGACCACGATGGAGCCTCTCGTATCAGCTACGCATAGCAGTGCGCAGCCAGCTGCATGTTCCTAGCAGGAGCGAAGTCAGGGATATCGGCATCGGCGTGAGTTCGCCCAATGTCATCCGCCCAGTCTCTGCGTCTCTCGTCATCGAGTCGTTGTCTCTCGTTGGGGGAAGAAGAGCATGGCGACCTTGATCTCCATCACGACAAAAATTGCGAAACCGACGTAGAGCACTATGGCAATTAACCACGACAGGGTTGGCGCCTTATCGACGAGAAGGCTGAAGCCAGCCGTCATACCCAGAACGAACGCGAAGAATACGCTGAGACCGCGAAGGGCCTGGCCGGATGAGGACCGTCTAGTTTTCTTTGTCCACGTCCGTACTCTACAGGGCAACAGTGGTTCGATGAGGACCACGACCGAGACAACCAGACAGAGCAAGGCCATTGCGAGGGACACTTGCGGCGCCGTGAGCTGCGGGACTATCCCGGCCATCTGGAATCCTAGACCCTCCGCAGACAGACCGTGCGTATAGGCAAAGAGTAATAGGAACCACGTGGCACTCTCTTCTATCTCCAACCGTGGCCGGCTCTTGAGCCAAGCCTTCATGCTGCGGGCCAGACGTGCTGGTATCTCCAAGGATCTGCCTCCTGCAAGGCCTGGTTGCTCTGGCCTCGCTAGCCGACTGGCGCCTCTACGCCAAGGACGGCCACTTGAGTATTCCACAGATAACCCATAGTATATACATGTGTTAGTCGTTGGAGAGGCAAGTCATCATGCCCAACCGCGTGTGGCAGACATCCGCGATACACATAGCAAAGACCTGTGTAACTCGTCAGAAAGGCAGCGATGCCAACCATCAAACACGACGCCTTCTTTCGTCGGCACCCGGTATTCGCAGGAGAGGAGTTATCCGAGTATCTCTCCTCCGGCGGCGAGACGGGAGCAAGAACGCGAGAATCCCTGGTCGGCTACCACACCAAGACCGGACGCTTGGTTCGGGTTCGGCGGGGGCTGTTCGCCGTCATCCCGCCCGGGGCCAATAGCGATACCTACCCCATAGACCCCTTCCTGATTGGGTCCAGGCTCACGCCGGATGCGGTTCTGTCGTACCACACGGCGCTGGAGTTCCACGGGCGGGCGTACTCAGTCTGGCGACAACTCACCTACCTGGCGTCGAGGCCACTCGAGCCACTGACCTTCCGACGCCACCTCTACCGCGGAGTCAGATTCCCGGAGGCGCTAATCCGTGCCGGCAAGGAGCAATTCGGCGTGTCGACGGCCGAGCGTGCTGGCATGTCTTTGAGGGTCACAAGTCTTGAGCGCACACTGGTGGACGTTCTGGACCGCACGCACGTCTCGGGAGGTTGGGAGGAGGTATGGCGCTCCCTGGAGACGGTGGAGTTCTTCAACCTCGACAGAGTCGTGGAGTATGCCCTTCTGCTTGGGAAGGCAACCGCGGCATCGAAGGTGGGCTACTATCTTGAGGAGCACCGAGAATCCCTGATGGTTGAGGAACGCCATCTAAAGGCGCTCCGTAGTCGACGTCCACGGCAGCCCCACTACGTCGACCGGAGGAGAGGCGGGGACGGGAGCCTCGTGACCGCATGGAACTTGGTACTCCCTACCGAGGTGGTTGAGAGGTCCTGGGCCGAGGTGACATGAGAGTTTCTCCCGAGAGACTGGCGTTGGATGCGGAGGCGACCGGGTTCCAGCCGGATGTGCTGGAAAAGGTCATACAGCTGCTGGGATTGCTCGATGCCATCCGCAGCCATCCGTTCCTGATGGGGAGACTGGCACTTAAGGGAGGGACTGCTCTGAACCTCTTCGTGTTCGACGTACCGAGGCTGTCTGTTGACATCGACCTGAATTATGTGGGCGCCGAGACCACCGAAGCCATGCTGGATGAACGTCCCCGTGTCGAGGAGGCGATACAGGCCGTCTTCAGCCGAGAGGACTTCAGCATCAGGAGGATTCCCGAAGAACACGCTGGAGGCAAGTGGTCTCTTCGCTATCAGGCCGCTTCCGGCCAGAGCGGCAGGATCGATGTGGACATCAACTACATGTACCGCGTGCCCTTGTGGCCGGTCACGGCCATGGATTCCCGGGCTGTGGGTAGCTGGCGGGCAACCGGCATCCCGGTGGTTGACAAGCACGAGCTGGCGGCGGGAAAGCTGGCGGCCCTATTGACCCGCCGCAGGGCGAGGGACCTGTTCGACAGCAGCCTGCTCTTTGCCATCGACGGTCTCGATGTTGCAAAGCTGAGAACCGCATTCGTGGTTTACGGGGCGGGGGTTCGGAGAGACTGGCGCACCGTGTCTATTGAGGACGTGGCGTTCGATCCTGATGAGCTATCCAGCCAGCTTGTGCCCGCGCTGCGCGGTGACGGCATGCAAGGTGCTGATGCGGTCGCGTATGGCAACAGTCTTGTGGACAGATGCCAGGAGGCGCTGTCTGAACTCTTGCCATTCAATGAGGAGGAGCAGGCATTCCTGGACCTCTTGTTGGACGCCGGGGAGATTGACGCGGGCCTCCTGACAACCGAGGCGACGTTATCGGAGCGCATACAAGCTCAACCTCTTCTTGCATGGAAGGCCCAGAACGTGCGACGACATAAGGGAATCCTGACGGACCACGCTGATGGAGATTATGCAAGGTGAGCAGTGTATCCAGCCAGAGGACCTTCTCCATCGAATGATGGTTTACGGATTCCGATCCATTGACACGATGACACGTCGGGCCCTTCTAGTCTTGGCTTAGCCTTCCCAGACTGCCCCGAGTATCTCTCAACTAAGCACAGTGAGTGTTACATCCACCTGAATACAAGGGGGGCTGACTTGGAAGACAGAGACAACGGCAGAGCACTCCTTAAACGATGGCTCCCCTACATCACGGCGGCGCTCTTCCTGCCGTTTGCGGGGTACTTGATCTATCTCCTTGCGTTGGAGGTACAGAACGGTGTCCGGGAAAACGGGTTCGTCTGGATCCTCCAAGGAGTGCTCGCGTTCGCCGCCACCGGGCTCTTCCTAGCAAAGGGCTGGTTGCTGCTCTGGAAGCCGCTGGAGGAGTGTACGCACCACCCCCGCGACCTGAGACAACGCTACGTTGACGTGTTCCGGGACGGACTTGAGTTCGGCATGGCCGGTCTGGTGCTAGGCTTGGCCACCGGCCATCGGGCAACAGCGGATGAGGCGGCGTTCGCGTTCGGGCTTCTCGGCATTATTCTCTCGATTATAGGCGAGGCCATCAGGTATTGCCGACGCCGTAGGCGTGCAGGCGCCGCAGCACGGGCTACACCCTCAGCGAGCCTTGGCGTTGACGCCCCTACCGCTCCCAATTCTTCCCCGGACACCGGCGCGCCGTCGCGGTAGAGCACACTGTACCCGAACCACCGACGGAACGAGCTGCTCCGGCATGAACACATCAACAAGGGTCAGCGTGCCGAACCCGACACGCGCAGGACCTCGCCGAATGGGGCAGCGTAGCAGGGCTGCGGCGAGGGACTCGCTGTGCACCGAAGATCGGTCCCGCATCATCTGCTGGTTCGATTTCTGTCGGTTCGTTGGTCTGCCCTGGCTCGGCGCAGCGGCGGAGACAAAGCACTCACCGTCAAGTCCACCGGCTGGCGAAACCATACTGTGGGCAGGCACTGATTGATCGGCAACCCCAACCCTGCCGACATCAACACCTCATTCGTTGAGCGTCACCACCTCACCATGCGCATGAGCATCCGTCGCTTCACACGGCTGACCAAAGCATTCTCAAAGAAGGTCGAGGACCAACTGCTACGCAGTCGCCCTTCACGCCGTCTGGTAAAGCAGATACGGCCCCACAAGAGCCTGAAGCGCGAGACGCCGGCGATGGCCAGTGGCCTAGCGAGCGAACCGTTCACGTTCGCATGGCTGGCCGGGTTGACCGACAGGCCGAAGAAGCGCCGGGGCCGCACCACGGCCTGGCCCGGAACACTACTGCCGGTCCTTTGAAGTTGACTCGCCTCTGCCAATGTGCTCGCCGACCGGGGTGGCCATCATGGGCGAAGCAGGAAAGGTATTCGGGTGGTCACTGCAGAATTCAGGCGCCTGCAAATGTGAGTGAGGGAGTGAGCACTACACCTGCGGGCAGACGGCTTCGCTGGGGAGGTCAGACCTCAGCGGCCAACCAGCGCTGGTACAGCGACCTGCACTTTTGTGGTAACTAAAGTGGTAACTGGCTCTCCCAAAGCCACATTTTACTCATAGATTAAGGCTGGTTCTGGTACCCCCGACAAGATCTATCACCCCCGGGCCTAGGAGACATGATGTGGTCCCCTGACTCTCCCAACCCAATAAACTGATAGCCCCTATGCTTGGTCACTTCGCCGGAGTGATGGCCGCCGCCCATTCATCCATGAGTGCGCGTCGCCGCGCGAGCATGTCGGAACGGGCGTAAGCCCTCTCCACGGCATTGCCAACCTGGTGGGCCAGCGATGACTCGGCGACCTCCCGCGCCTGCCCGGTCTCCCCGCACCAGTCGCGGAAACTGCTCCGGAATCCGTGCGGTACCGCCGGGATGCTGTGGTCCCTGAGCGCCTTTGACAACGTGTTGTCGCTCATCGCCTTGCCCGTCGGGCTTGGAAAGATCAGCCCCGAACTGTCGTTGTACTCTCGCGCCTGGGCGAGTACAGCCAGTGCCGCGGAGGACAGGGGAACCCTGTGCTCGCGCCCGGTCTTCGTACGCGACGCTGGAATCATCCACACGTCAGCCTCGAAATCAATCTCTGCCCACGTCGCATGCCGAGCCTCGCCGGAGCGTACCGCGCACAGCACCATGAATTCGAAACACAGCTTCGTCGTTGGGTATGCGCTCGACTCTTGGATCGTCTGGAGCGCCGTGGGAACTTCCCGCCAGTCCAACGCCCGGAAGTGGGTCCTCTGCACACCGCCACGCGGCAGAGCTGCGGTGACAGCTTCGCCCGCAGGATTGTCCTCCCGGTAACCCTGCGCAACGGACCACTTCATGACTGCGCGGACGTACGACAGCAACTTCGTGGCAGTTTCCCTCTTCGGCGCCCATATCGGCATCAGTATGTCCAGCACGTCGGACGTAGTGATCGAGTCGACTCGCTTGGCTCCGAGGGAGGGGTGAGCGTACTGGTCAAGCCGTGCCATCCATATCCTGGCTGTCCGTCCTCCATCCTTCCACGTGGCGGCGTGTAGCTCTATGGTCCTGTTGGCGGCCTGCTCAAAGGTTGGAATCAAGGCTCGCCGACGCCGGTCCGCCGCCAAGTCCACGCCGACGCGCACCGCCCTCACGTTTTCAATCGCAGCCTCGCGGGCTTCCTCCAACCTGACGACAGGGAAACTCCCCAATCCAACGTTGAAGGGCCTGCCATTCAGCCTGAGCCGCTGCGCCCATGTCTTGCTTAATCCGCCTGACGCTGTAGCCTGAACAAGGAGGCTCAGCCCATGGCCACCACGTCCGTCTCCATAGCGCCCCGGCTCCTTCACCGTACGAACAAAGGTTCCAGACAACCGCGATGGCCGTGTTAATCCTGAGGTCATGTTTATCACTCCATTTATCACTTTTTGAAGCAATACTATCTGACAACTGCCGGAATCGCAAGGGGCGGCATGAACCACGTGCAGTAGGCCACCATGAGTCGGAGATGGTACGACAAGAGCACTAGTGAGACGACCCGAAATGGTGCCGAGGCGTTGGCCTTCGGCACCACTTTCCCTCCAGCGGTCGGCTGAAAGAGCAGCCAGTCGTTGGATGTCCGGAATCACCCGCTATATGGTGCGGCCATGAATAGCCAGCCCTATACCATCCATATCGAAGACCACGTCCTCGACGACCTGCGTGATCGGCTCGCGAGAACCCGGTGGCCGGACGCGGTCGACGGCGCCGGCTGGGACTACGGGGCCAACCTCGACTACGTCCGCGAGTTGGCAGAGTACTGGCGCACGGGGTTCGACTGGCACGCCCAGGAAGCGCGGTTGAACTCGCTGCCTAACTATCAGGCCGAGGTCGGCGGGCTGGGCATCCACTTCATTCACGTCCGGGGCAACGGCCCCGACCCCCTGCCGATCGTGCTGACCCACGGGTGGCCGAGCACGTTCCTCGAAGAGCTGGAGATGCTCCCTCTTCTCTCCGACCCTGCGGCGCACAGGGGCGACGCTGCCGACGCTTTCGACGTCGTCATCCCGTCGCTGCCGGGCTATGGCTTCTCTGACCGACCGTCCGAGAAGGGCATGAGCGCGAAGCGTACGGCCGCGCTGTGGTCGGAACTCATGAGGGACTCGGCTACACTCGGTTCGTGGCCCACGGGGGCGACTGGGGCGCTGCGGTCACCACGCAACTCGGCCTGGGGCACTCCGATCACGTCGCCGCGATCCACCTGACTTCGGCAACCATCGTTGGGCCGCATCTCGGTGAAGGGTCCGCGCCTCTCAGCGCAGCCGAACAGGCGCTCGTCAAGCACCGGGACTGGTGGCAGGCCACCGAACATGGGTACTCGCACGAACAGCGTACGAAGCCGTTGACGCTCGCCTACGGGCTCAGCGACTCACCCGCTGGGATGCTGGCCTGGATCGTCGAGAAGTTCTGGAAGTGGAGCGACAACGAGGGCGACGTCGAGGACCGGTTCACCAAGGACGAGCTGCTCACGAACGCGACGATCTATTGGGCCACGCAGACGGTCTCGTCGTCCGTACGGTTCTACAAGGAATCGGCCGAGGACCCGGTGCGCTTTGGACCGGGCGAGCGGGTCGAGGTGCCCACCGGTTTCGCGATATTCCCCGGCGACTCGAGCCAGCCCCCACGCGAATGGGCCGAGCGTTCCTACAACGTCCAGCGCTACACACTGATGCCGAGCGGCGGGCACTTCGGCGCATGGGAAGAGCCAGAGCTGTTAGCAATTGAGCTGCGGGAGTTCTTCCGGCCGCTCCGAAACAGGCGGTCGTAGCCCTCGCGGTCCGAAGTGGCCTGTTGAAGAATCCTCGGTCCGTCACAGATCGGAACACAGACGAGTAAGCCGGCATCGCCGAGGGAGCGCTGTCTGGAGCGTCGAAGGCGTCAATCCAGGATGCTGCCCCTCGCCGTGGTCGTTGCAGCGGAGAGGGTGCGCTTCTATCTCCTCGAATACCCGCGAGGCGTCCGGGCCGCCCCGGACGTCGCCGCAGCCTCCTTGCCTTTTACGAAAATCGCTTGCCGTACACGCTCCGGGCATTGCCTTCGTAGATGGCGCCCCGGTCCTCGTCCGAGAGGAAGTCGATGTCGTCGATGAGCGGCTTCGTGTTGTCGTACCACTCGCCGGTGCGCGGGTTGTCGGCCGACCCCGCGCCTGGACGCTCGGTGCCGAACAGGCAGCGGTCCGTCCCCACGATCTTGAACAGCAGCTCCAGCGACTCCTGGTTGTAGAGGCAGGTGTCGTAGTAGAGATTCCTCACGTGGCGGTCGAACGTTTCCTCTCCGTTCGCGCCGCGCATACGCGCCCGCCAGCGCCCGATCTGGTAGGGGATCGAGCCGCCACCGTGGCTCATGATGATCTTGAGGTTCGGGAAGTCGTCGAACACCGTCGACTTGGCGAGCGACAGGATGGCGATGCTCTCCTCCGTGATGAAGTGGTTGTGGAACGACTCGCGCAGGTCCTTGCAGCTTGCCGGATGGATCAGCGCCGGTATGTCTTCCTTCTCCATCTTCTCGTAGAGCGGGTACCAGTACTCCTCGCCCATCGTCGGTGTGGTGTGCTGGCCTTCGCTCGGGTCCGGGTTGATCATGATGCCGATGAACCCCAGCTCGTTGATGCAGCGGTCGATCTCCTCGAACGTGTCCGTGACCGGTGCGCCGTCGCACTGCGGCAGGCCCGCGACACCCCGGAAGCGGTCGGGCTCGTTCTGCACCGCCAGCGAGATCGCCGTGTTGTTCGCCTCGCAGAACCAGTGCACGATCTTGTCTGGCTTCTCCGAGTGCATCAGCGAATACGGGCGCGGAGAGAGGAAGGCCATGTCCGTCCCCACGTCGTCCAACAACTGGGAGTGCGTCTTCCCCGCCGTCTTCCAGCTCGCCACAGTCTCCGCTGTAACGCCCGGGTGCCCTTTGCCGTGGAACCCGCGCCCATTGATGAGGAACGCCTGATACTGACCGATCTGCGACCCCGTAACCAGATGCTGGTGCGCGTCGATGATCATCCCTCGCCTCCTCTGCTGCTGGTAGCAGCATTATCCAGCAAACGCACGCCGCCGCAACCTGCCGGGTGCAGTCGCTCCAGAGTGGAACCTGTTCTCCGTGCAGACTAGACTCGGTCAGCGGTGAGCACCAGAGGAGGCGCGGAGCATGACCGATCCAGTTGTTGAACGTCTCGCCAGTTACGCAGCCAGCATCAGGTACGACAACCTGCCCGAGGAGGTTGTGCACCAGGTCAAGCGGCTCGTGATCGATTCGATGGGTTGTGGACTGGCGGCGAACGACGCCGATCCGGTGCGCGCGGCCCGCGACCTGGCTCGCGGGGTACACGGTTCGTCACCGGCCACACTGCTGGGGACAACCGAAACGACCACGCCGGATATGGCCGCTTTCGTGAACGGCACGATGGTGCGCTACCTGGACTTCAACGACTCCTACAATGGCAAGGACATCGCCCACCCCTCCGACAACATACCCGCGGTACTTGCCGCCGCGGAGGCGCATGGAGCGTCGGGCCGGGAGCTCATCGCGGCTATCGCACTCACCTACGAGGTGCAGGCTGCCTGGGCAGACAGCTTCCACCTCGCGTCAGGCGGCGCGTGGGACCAGGCCGCGTACGCCGCCATCTCCGCGCCGCTCGGAGCGGGAAGCGTGATCGGCCTCACGGTGGAGCAGCTCGCGGAAGCGCTGCGCATCTCCGTGGTCAGCAGTATGACGCTCGGTGAGGCCCGGCGCGGGACCATCTCCCACTGGAAGGCTGCGGCAGTCCCGAACGCGGGCCGGAACGGCGTCTTCGCGGCCATGCTCGCCCGGCGCGGGATGACGGGGCCGCCGGAGGTGTTCTCCGGTTCGCACGGGTTCTTCGCAGGGGTGACCAGCACCCCTGTCGAGCTGGAACCGCTCGCTCAAGAAGATGGCAACGATCGCGCGTTCCGGCTCATGGAGTCGCGTTTCAAGCGATTCCCCGCAGGCTTCGTCTCCCAGACCGCGATCGAAGGCGCGATGGAGGCGCGGGACGCACTGGGCATCTCCGACGCTGGCAACATCGCCCACGTTCACATCAGGACGTTCGAGAGCGGCAAACGCATCATGGCCGGCGACCCCACTCGCTGGCGCCCCGAAACGCGGGAGACCGCCGACCACAGCATCCCCTTCGTCGTTGCGTGCGCACTTCGGTTCGGCACGGTCGAGCCTGCGCACTTCGAGGACGACGTCCTGCGCGATCCGGTGTTGCTGGGCTTGATGCAGCGCATCGAGGTCGTGCAGGACCCGGAATGCGACGCGGCCTGGCCTGAGGCCATCCTCAACATCCTGACGGTTCGTACCTCGGACGGCCGCGAGCACACGGCGTCCGTTCCCTACTACACCGGGCACTTCAAGAAGCCCATGACCGACACCGACATCGAAGACAAGTTCCGGCGGCTCACGACCGGCCTGCTCGATGAGTCCCGCCAGCAGGCAGCCTTGGACCGCTTCTGGCATCTCAATGAGCAGACCGACCTCGGTCAAGTCATGGCAGCAATGGCTATCGCGTAGGCATCACCAGGCACAGCACTTCGTCGTGCCGAGCGTCTATAATCACCGCATGCAACAGCAAGAAGTACGCCTCACCAGTCTGGCCACTTGCGCGGGTTGAGCCGGTAAGTTCAGCCCCGAGGACCTCGGCGAGGTCCTGAGCCACCTCCCCCACGTGCAGCACGACGACCTGCTCGTGGGGTTCGACACGAGCGACGACGCGGCCGTCTACCGCCTGACGGACGACCTGGCCGTAGTGCAGACGATCGACTTCTTCCCACCGATCGTCGACGACCCCTACGATTTCGGCGCTATCGCAGCGGTGAACGCCCTGAGCGACGTCTACGCGATGGGCGGGACGCCGCTCCTTGCACTGAACATCGTCTGCTTCCCCGAGGACCTGCCGAAGGAGGTGCTCGGGCGGATGCTGCTCGGCGGTATGGACGTTGCCAGAGAGGCGGGCATCGTCATCGCCGGCGGCCACACGGTGAAGGACCGCGAGCCGAAGTACGGGCTGTCGGTCACCGGCATCGTTCGGCCCGACCGCATCGTCACGAACGCAGCAGCAGCAGTTGGCGACGTCCTCGTGCTGACCAAGCCGCTCGGCTCCGGCATCATCACGACAGCGGCTAAGGCGGGTGTCACCGACGAAGCGACCATCGCGGGCGCCGTCGCGGCGATGCGCCAGCTGAATCGCGCGGGTGGCGAGGCAATGGTGGAGGCGGGGGTAAAGTCCGCGACCGACATCACCGGCTTCGGGCTGGCGGGCCATATGCTCGGCATGCTGAAGGCGAGCGGGACCGCCGGGAAGATCCGCTTCCCGGACATACCGCTGCTGCCGGGCGTCCGCGAACTCGCCGAGCGTGGCGTCGTGCCGGGTGGAACGCGGAACAACCTCGATGCGTTCGATCCCGACATCGCCTGGGCCGATGGCATCACCGACGAGGAGAAGCTCATCTTCTGCGACGCGCAGACCTCGGGCGGCCTGCTCATGGCAGTGCCGTCGGCATCGACTCATGGGGTGCTGCACGGCCTCGCCCGGCGCGGCGTGACGGGAGCCGTCATCGGGCGGGTCGTCGCTCAGGGAGAAGCGGCCAACACGATAGAGGTCGCGGCCTAGCGGTGGGGAGGTCGTCACCGTGAGCGCCTACGACCTGCCGCCCGCGCCGCCGCGCAGAACGAACGACCTCGTTGCTGAGGCGCTGGACTCGGTCGAGACCGTCCTCGCACTGACCGCCGACCTGGACACTCGCGAGCAGCAAGGCCCGATGATCCCCATCGTGAACCCCGCGCTGTGGGAGGTCGGTCACGTAGGGTGGTTCTTCGAGAAGTGGACGCTGCGCAACCTCTACGAAGCGCAGAGCATGGTGCCCCACTCGGACGCTCTCTACGACTCAGCGGCCATCGCGCACGACACGCGCTGGCGGTTGAGCTTCCCGACCTGGGAGGAGACCCGGGAGTTCGCGCTGAAGGTAGCCCGCGACGCGACCGGCCGCATCGAGCAGGGTGAGCCGGATGCGCTGGAGCAGTACTTCATCCAGCTTGCCACGATCCACACCGACATGCACGCCGAGGCATTCACGTATACGCGGCAGACGCTCGGCTTTCCAGAGCCGACGCTTCCGCCGACGGCGGCGCCGTCGCCGCAGCTCGATTTCGAGCCGCACGACGTGGCCGTTCCGGGCGGGACGTTCACGCTGGGCGCGGTCGAGGGCGAACTGCCGTTCGTGTTCGACAACGAGAAGTGGGGACACGAGGTCCACGTCGGGCCGTTCGCGATAGCGGCCACCGCGGTGAGCAACGGCGAGTTCCTGCGTTTCGTCGAGGCAGGCGGCTACCGCGACCGCTCGTGCTGGACGGACGAGGGCTGGTGGTGGAAGCAGGCGCTGGGCGCTGAGCACCCTGTCTACTGGCGACGGGAGAGCGACGGCACATGGCTCGTACGGCGGTATGACGCCTGGGTCCCGATCGACCCGCACACCGCAATCATCCACGTGAACTGGCACGAGGCGACTGCGTACTGCATCTGGGCCGGGAGACGATTGCCGACGGAGGCCGAGTGGGAGCTGGCGGCAGCGGGCGGCGCGGACGGCTCTCCGAAGCGCCATTATCCCTGGGGCGACGAGCCGCCGACACCCGAGCGCGCGAACCTCGACTTCCGGGGCCGGGGCACAGTCGACGTGCGCGCGCTCCCGGCTGGAGACACGCCCTCGGGGTGCCGGCAGATGGTCGGCAACGCGTGGGAGTGGACAGCGACAGAGTTCGGGCCGTACCCCGGGTTCGTGGCCGACCCATACAAGGAGTACTCAGAACCGTGGTTCAGCGGTCATAGGGTGCTCCGCGGCGGGGCGTGGAGCACCCGCAGCCGCCTCATCCGCAACACCTGGCGCAATTTCTATACGCCCGACCGGCGCGACGTGATGTGCGGTTTCCGCACGTGCGCGGCGTGATCGCCCGGAGGTAGCACTCGTGCATATCGGCCTCGTGACGCCCGCCCCGCCGTACAGCCGGAATGGCAATCGCGTCACGGCGAACCGCTGGGCAGGGATCCTTCGGAGCCTGGGCCACCGGGTCACGATCAGCCTGGACTACGATGGGCAGGACTTCGACCTGCTGGTGGCCATCCACGCACTGCGGAGCGCGGGGGCTGTCGCAGCGTTCAAGGCGCGCCGACCGGACAGCCCCGTCGTCGTGCTCCTCGCGGGCACCGACGTCTACGGCCCGCTCTACGAGGAGGGCGGCGGCCCCGTCCTCGATGCGGCGGAGCGCCTTGTCACACTCCAGCGCCTCGCCGTCGACGAGCTGAGGGAGGAGCACAAGGGCAAGGTGCGGACCATCGTCCAGTCGGCCAGGCCAACGCCCACGTCCGGCCCTTCGCCGAATGCGCGCCACTTCGACGTGAGCGTCGTGGGGCACCTGAGGCCGGTCAAGGATCCGTTCCTTACGGCTGACGCTACGAGGCGGCTCCCGCGAGAGTCGCGCATCCGCGTGCTGCAACTCGGCGATTCGATGGGCCCGGCCATGACCCGCCGTGCCAACGCGCTCTCGGCGAACCACCCACGGTATACCTGGCTGCACGGCCTGCCCGCGTGGCGCGCCCGCCGGCTGCTCAAACGATCGCGCGTGATGGTGATCTCGTCGCTCTCGGAAGGCGGGGCCAACGTAGTCTCGGAAGCGGCGGTCGACGGGGTCCCGATACTGGCGTCGCGGATGCCCGGCAACGTGGGGTTGCTGGGCGACGACTACCCCGGATACTTCCCCGTGGGCGACAGTTCCGAGCTGCGGCGACTGCTGCTCTGCTGCGAGAGCGATCCCACCTTCCTTGCCTGCCTTCGAGAAGCCGAGGCGCCGCTGCGTTCGCTCATCGACCCCCAGCACGAGTGCGCCGACTGGGCAGCACTCCTCGACGAGGTCGCCCCGGACGGCAACTAGCGCGCCAGTCGGCGCATCGCCGCCGACACGAGATCGACGCCCAGCACCAGCAGCAGGTACCAGATGAGGAGCAAGGTCACGGTGGTGTAGTGGAAATGGCTCAGGGCGATGCGGAACTCCATGCCGAGGCCGCCCGCCGCAACGAGTCCAACGACGATGGTCGTCCGTATGATGACCTCCCAGCGGTAGAAGAGGTAGGTGATGAAGCGCGGCAGCGCCGCGGGGAGGATGGCGTAGGCGATGACCTGGAACCAGCCCGCGCCGGACGTCCTGAGGGCGCGCGCCGGGCGGGTGTCGAGGCCCTCGACGACCTCCGCTGAGAGCTTGCCGAGGATGCCGAAGTTGTGGATGGCGAGCGCCAGCGCTCCGGGAATGATGCCGGGCGCGAAGATGAAAACGAGGAGCATCGCCCATATCAGCTCGGGTACCGAGCGGCTCAGCGCATAAAAGAGGCGAACTATCCCGAGCCAGGCCGTCCAGAACGGGCTCCGGTACGGGGCCAGCTCGCCCGCCATGACGTTGCGGGCCGCGAACATGAAGGTCAGCAGGGCACCGACGGCGGCCAGCCCCGCTGCGAGGACGCTCATGGCGAGCGTGGACAGCGCCAGCCGCCCGGCCTCGGCCCACGCTTCGCCTTCCAGGTAGGCAGGCGTGGTCTCGCGGCCAACGCCGGCGAGGTCGCCGAGGAACGACGACGCCCGCGAAACCGTCTCCCCGGAGAAGAAGCCGTGGCTCGGCCACGACTGCCCGAAGATGAGGTACGTCCACGAAGTGAGGATGAGGACGACCATCACAAGGACGGAGCCTGAGAGGAAGGTCAGCCTCGGAGGCGTGCGCCCAGTGGTGTAAGCGCTGGTCGGTGTCGAGCTCACGGCGCGAGCCTCCGTCGCACCTGGGAGCTCCAGAGGTCCACGAGCACAACCATGGCCACCAGGACCCAGAGGAACGTCCAGACGCGGGAGTAGGCGAGGTCTGCGAGGGCGATCTGCACCTGGAATCCCAGCCCCCCGAGCCCGACCCAGCCGAGCACGGCTGCCGACCGGATGCCGCATTCCAGCCTGTAGAACGTGTAGGAGACCATGTCCGGGAGCGCCATCGGCAGGCGTCCGAACAGAAACACCCTCCACTCGGACGCGCCGGAGCGCCGGAGTGCGTCGAGCGGGGCCTGCGGCACGTCCTGCAACAGCTCGGAGTAGATGCGGCCCAGGATGCCTCCGTAGGGGATGCCGAGCGCCAGCACGGCGGCCATCGGCGAGAGGCCAATCGCGGCAACGAACAGGAGCGCCCAGACGAGTTCATGGATGGCACGAAAGAAGGCGAGGGTGCCTCGCGCGACGCCCACCTGCGTGACGGTCCCTGCTCGCGATCGAGCCAACGTTCCAGAGGCAATCACACCCAACGGGATGCCGATGAGCAGGGCGACCGTCAGCCCAGCGACCGCATAGACCGCCGTCTGCCACGCGGCAGCCGCCGCTGTGCCAAGCAGGTCCGGCGAGAGGTCGGGCCGGACGAACGCACCGAGCGTTTCGCCGATCGCGCTCACTCCGCGCGGCTTGAAGACGCCGTCGGTCCAGTCGATCCCAAGGAGGCTCAGCGCGAATGCGCCGAGGAGGATGAGGGTGATGGCTCTCCGGCTCTCGATCGCTCGAGGACGCCCCGGGGATGCGGGGGTCTCAGACCTCACTCCGCAGCCCTTCGATCTCGTACAGGTCTTCGAGCATGTGGTCGCGGATGCTGAACGCCGGTATGTCGAACTGCACGACGCCGTTCCGCAGCCCCACGATACGGTCGAAGAACTCACGCGCCAGGTCGACCGAGTGGATGCTGGCCACGAGCGTTTCGCCCTGCTCCTCGGTGACGTCGGTGAGCAGGCGCACCACTTCCCTCGCCCGTGCGGGGTCGAGGGAAGCCACGGGCTCGTCCGCGAGGACTATGCTGGGGCGCTGGACGAGGACGCGGGCTATCGCGACCCGCTGCTGCTCGCCTCCGGAGAGGCGTCCGGCGCGCTGGTGCGCGAGGTGCGTGACGCCAACCCGGTCGAGGGCGTCGAACGCCAGACGTTGCTCCCGGGGCCACACCAGCGAGAGCAGCGACCTGCCGAAACTCCACTCGCCGAGCCGTCCGACCAGCACGTTGTGCAGCACCGACAGATTGGGTACGAGGTCGAACTGTTGGGCGATCATGCCGACGAGCCGGGCGAGCTCGCGGCCGGGCCGGAGCCCAGCTACGTCCCTTCCCCACAGCTCGACGAGCCCCGTGGATGGCGCGGTTGCTCCCGCTATGAGGCGCAGGAGCGTCGTCTTGCCCGCGCCGCTCTGCCCGATGATCGCCACCCGGGTGCCGCGCTCGACGGCGAACTCCATCGGCGCCAGCACGGTCGTTTGGCCGTAGCGCATCGAGGCGCCGTCGAAGCGGACGGCAGGGACCGCCGTCGCTGCGAGGGACGTCTCGCTACTCGATAATGCCGAATTCGCGCGCAGCATCCTCAATCGCCTGGTACCTGTCGTTGCTCGTGCGAACGAACCGTTCGCCGTTGAAGGATTCGGCAATCTCCTTCGCCTGCCCGCCCCGGTCAACGTCGACGGTGAGCAGCGCTTCGGTGATGTTATCCAACGCGTCCTCGCCGAACTCCTCGCCGATCGAGGGATGCGCCACCCAGTGGTAGTTAACGTACGCCGGCGTTCGGTAGAACACGTCGACCTTGGACGTGTCGATCTCGCCGTTCGCGACGCGTCTCTCCCAAACGGCCTCGCTGAGCGCGCCGGCGTCAAACGAGCCAGCCTCCACGAGCTTCCATGTCGTGTCGTGTGAACCGCTGAAGCTGATAGCGGCGAGCTCCGTCTCCGTGTCGACTCCCGCCTGGCTCAGGTAGTAGCGGGGCATCAGGTGCCCGGAGGTGGAGCTTTCGGAGCCGAACGTCACCGTCTTGCCGCGCAGGTCCTCGAGGCTGCTGATGCCCGAGCCGGGCGCCGCGACGAAGACGGAATGGAACTCGCCGTCGCGCGGGCGGTGCGCGATCGCGTCGGCCTCGGGGACGGCGATCCGCGCCTGCACGCCGGTGACTGCGCCGTACCACACGAGATGGACGTCGCCCTGCTTGAAGGAGGTGACGACGGCGGCGTAGTCCGCCTGCGGCACGTAGCGGACTTTCATGCCTGTCTCCTCGGAGAGGTACTCGGCCAGATTGTTGAAACGCGCTTCCAACAGGCTCACGTCCTGATCGGGGATGCCGGCGATAAGCAGCTCCGGCTCTTCTTCACTCGAACATCCAACCAGCGCTGCCAGCATGACAGCAGCTATCACTATGACGATCTTTCGCATAACTCTCCATGAACCTCAAAGTGGGGATGCGGCTATGATACCGTCTCGTGATGGTTGGCACTATGAACGATTACAAACTATCATCGAACGATGGACGTGAGCGCGCTGAGAAGCTTTGTTGCTGTCTGTCGCTCCGGCAGCTTCCGGGAAGCAGCCCGTGAACGGCACGTCAGTCAGCCGGGCGTGAGCAGACACGTGCAGCGGCTCGAAACAGAGCTCGGCGTGGTCCTGCTGGTCCGCCACCGGAAGCGTGTCGTGCCGACTGCTGCCGGCAGCAGGCTCTTTGCCTATGCCGTGGACAGCATAGCCGCACATGACCGTATCATCGGGTCACTCGCGCGCGATGATGCGGCGGTCGAGGGGGAACTCCGGATCGCGGCGAGCACCGCGCCAGGGGAATACCTGTTGCCAGGCCTCCTGTCACAGTTCACCGAGATATATCCACAGGTGCGCCCACGCGTTGTCGTTACCGACTCGGCATCGGCGACCGAGCAGGTGGGGGATGGCCACTCCGACCTGGGGTTCGTAGGTATGAGAGCGGGAGGTCCATCCCTCGAATGGACGATCGTCGCCGAAGACGAGTTGGTGCTCGCGGTGCCCGGAAGGCATCCGTTCGCAGGCAGGGCGTCGGTTGACGTGGCCGAACTGAAGGGTCTGCCCTTCATCGAACGGGAGCCCGGCTCCGGCACCTGGAGCGGTCTTCGCCGTGCGCTGGAGAGGGCGGGAGTGAAGGAGCCCGGCTACACTCCCGTGATGGTCGTCAACTCGACCCACGCGACCCTCGCAGCCGTCAACAACGGCTTCGGGTTCAGCATCGTCTCGTCGCTCGCGACCTACGAGCACGAGTTCGACCAGGTCTATCCGGCGCGGCTGACCGGCCTCGATACGGCACGCAGCCTGTACATGATCAGGCGGACATCGCTCGACTCTTCCGTTGCCCAGGCCTTCGGAGACTGGGTGCTTGCCCGCCTCGCAAAGGGACGCGAAACGATAGAACAGAGGTTTTCCTGATGACGGGACTACTCAACGTTACGGTCCACACGTCCGCGGAGGAAGAGCGCGTCTCCGCCGTGGCGGAGATCATCCGGGGCTTGACGGCTGACCAGAAGACCCTCAGCCCCAAGTTCCTCTACCACGAGGAGGGTTCCGGTCTGTTCGACGAGATTACCCGGTTGGAGGAGTACTACCCCACCCGTATCGAGCGTTCGCTGCTCGACGGCTTCGGGGCCGAGATCGTCCGCGAAGTCCGGCCTCACGAGATCGTCGAGTTGGGGCCCGGCAACAGCGCCAAGAGCGGGACGCTCATCGGGCCCGCCCTGGAAGCGGGAGTTCTGAAGCGCTACATACCGTTCGATATCAGCGAATCGGCAGTCCGCGAGGGGGCGCAAGCGCTGTTCGATGCGTACCCGGGCCTCGCCGAGATCGCCGCCGTCGTGGGCGACTTCGAGCGTCACCTCTCCGCCATCCCCCAGCCACAGGGGACGCGGCTCATCGCGTTCCTGGGCTCGACGATCGGGAACCTTCACCCCGAGGAGCGAAGCCGCTTCCTCAGGGAGGTCCGAGCGTTGATGCCCCGGAGCGAGGACGCACTGCTTCTGGGCGCAGACCTCATCAAGGACACGCGCGTCATCGAGGCGGCCTACAACGACGCAAGGGGCGTGACCGCGCTGTTCAATCTCAACTCCCTGAAGGCGGTGAACGAACTGCTGGACGTCGACATCGACACCAGCCTGTTCAGACATTGCGCCGTGTTCGACGACGAGCACTCTCGGATCGAGATGCACCTGGAGGCGACGGCTGATGTTGCCTTCACGCTGCCCGGGAGCAGGGACACCGTCCGTGTCCGCGCTGGAGAGACGATCTGGACCGAGAGCTCCTACAAGTTCACGAAGGACGGTTTCGCCGAGACGCTCCATGACGCGGGCTTCGGCAACGTCCGGTGGATCACGGACCCCGAGGATATGTTCGGGCTGGTGCTGGCCCGCCCATAAGCCTGCGTCATCCGCCTGCGGGCGCGGTCTTGAGACGACGGTACGCCGCCACCACCGTTTCCCACGCCACCTGCGCCTGCTCCGAGCGGACCGCCGTCATCTGCTCGCCCGCTCGATAGCACCACGTCGAGACGTTGGCTATCCCGGCTGCGGCCATCGCCTCCGCGGCCCGAGCAATCTCGTCCTCCCGGCCCGCCGGGATCGAGAACGCCTGCAGCCAGGCCATGGGCTCCTGCCCGGAGTCACGGCATGCAGCAGCGACCGTGGCGCACGCGTCATACACGTACGGGGCGATAGGCTGTCCGTGCGCTCGCCACAAGGGCGACACTGCGACTACGTCAGCCGCGCGGGCAGCCGTCAACTGCTCCGGAAGACTTGACCCTGGGAGCACGCCGACTGCGGTGTGCAGGCCAAGTCTGCGGGCGCTGCCGCACGCGTCCTCCAGCAAACGGACAAGACCCAACTGCAGGACTGTCCGCCTGCCCGCCAGGCCTGCACCCCCCGGCTCATCTGCTCCAGAGAGAACCGCTAGCGCTTCCTGGCAGCCATCGCAAACGCAGGTCACCTCCGCGGGAGCCAGCGGGTCGTCGAAGAACACGGCGTCGGCCCCCGCCCTGGCTGCCGCCTCGATCCACGCTTGGAGCAGTTCGCGAAACGCAAGTGCGTTGGGGCAGGCCACGGGGACCCGCTCACCGCCAGGCCTTACCTGCCATGACGCAGGATGCCGCAACAAGAAGTCACTGAACGCCTCGCCCGCGAAGAGTCCCCCCAGCCCCCAGCAGTCCACCCAGGCCTCGAGGCCGGCTGTGTGTGTGGCGTCTACCAGAGCGCTTATCTCGCCGGAATGAAAGGCGAGATCATACTCGCTGAAGGTATGAACGACGTAGTCGCACCCGGCCTCGACAATCTCGGGAAGGTCGCGCTCCGCGTAGTGCCGGACGAACCGGTTGCCGAGGTACGTGACGCCGAGCTTCATACGCGCGTGCGGGGCCTACTCGACGGTGACGCTCTTCGCGAGATTGCGCGGCTGGTCCACGTCGTTTCCCAGCAGATCAGCGGTCCGGTAGGCGAACAGCTGCAACGGCACGACAGCCACCATCGGCTGCAGCAGGGGCGGGCACTCCGGTATCCAGAGTGCGTCGTCCGCATACGCCGCGACTTCCGCGCTGCCCGCCGTCGCAACGGCGATGACCTTCCCGTCGCGAGCGCGCACCTCCGACATGCTGATGAGCATCTTCTCGTACAGCGCATTGCGCGGCGCTACCGCGACGACCGGCGTCTCGTGGTCGATGAGCGCTATGGGGCCGTGCTTGATCTCCGCGGCTGACATGCCCTCCGCGTGGATGTAGCTGGTCTCCTTCATCTTGTACGCGCCTTCGCGCGCTACGGGTTCCATCAGCCCCCGCCCCAAGAAGAGGAAGCGCCGAGCGTTCATGTAACGCCGCGCAATCTCCTCTGCGTCGCGCTCCGTCGTCTCGATCGTGGCGCCGATCAAGGCTGGGAGGCGCGTGATCTCCTCGACGCAGCGCGTGGCGCTCTCCGTGCTCAGGACGTCGCGCTGCAGCCCCAGAGCGCAGGCGGCGAGGTACATCACGACCATCGAGTTGACCATCGTCTTTGTGGACGCGACGCCGACCTCGTGTCCCGCGTGCATGAGCAGGGGATACTCCACGGCGCGCGTGGCTTCGCTCTCTGGCACGTTGGTGATGACGGCCGTCCGGGCGCCGCGTATCCGTGCCTCGTGCAGCGCCTGCAGGGTGTCTGCCGTTTCGCCGGACTGGGTGACGCCCACGACCAGCGTGTGCCTGTCCAGCACAGGGTCGCGGTGGAGGAACTCAGCGGCGTTCTCGGCTGACGCCGGGACCCGGGCGAGTGTTTCCACGTAGCGAGCGCCCACCAGCCCCGCGTGGACGCTCGTGCCCATACCCAGGAACACCACACGCGTCAGCGCCGCCACCTCCGAGTCGGTCAACGGCAGCAGCATCTCATCCAGTTGCGCTTTGCCCTGTGAGAACGCGATACGCCCATGCAGCGCGCTCATCGCCGACTCCGGCTGCTCGTGTATCTCCTTCAACGTGAAGTGCTTGTAGCCGCCCTTCGCGGCGGCTCCGCCGCTCACACCCACGGGACGGAGCGCACGTGTGGACGGTCGCCCGTCCAGCGTGCGGAGCTCGAACCCCTCCGGCCTCACCACTGCGGACTCACCCGGCTCCAGGAAGATCGCCGTCGACGTATACGGTGTCAGCGCCGGGAGATCGCTTGCGATGAGCATCTCGCCCTCGCCGGTGCCCACGGCGATGCCGCCCGCGTTGCCGATGCGCGCAACGACGAGCATCTCCGGCGTACGCGTGTGCATGCAGGCTATCGCGTGTGCGCCCCGCAGCCGTCCCGCGGCGACGCGCACCGCCTCCTCGAATGGCAGGCCTTCCGCCAGCAGCTCCTCGATCGTGTGGGGAATGATCTCCGTGTCCGTCTGCGAGAAAAACTGGTGGCCGTTCGCGGTCAGCCGCGCCTTGAGCAAGGCATAGTTCTCGACGATGCCGTTGTGAACGACCACGACCTCGCCGGTGCCGTCCGTGTGCGGGTGCGCGTTCACGTTGGAGGCGGGGCCGTGTGTGGCCCAGCGTGTGTGGCCGATGCCTTGCCGTCCGGTGACCGGTTCGTTCTCCACGAGCCGCCGCAGGTTGTCCAACTTGCCCGCCGCCCGGCGGACGGAGAGGTGCCTGAAATCGTCCACGACGGCAAGCCCGGCGCTGTCGTACCCGCGGTAGGAGAGACGCGTGAGCCCGTCCAGCAGGATGCTGGAGGCGTCACGAGGGCCGGTGTATCCGAATATCCCGCACATGTGCTGGAAAGGAGTGTAGCACTCCGGAACGGCTTGCTGTTTGAGATGCTGTCCGCTCGGCAGTCCTTCGTCCCGGAGTTGGCGGGTGGGGCCGCCGGGGATAATATCCTGAACGACACGCCGTATTGAGATGTCCCGAAGCAGCCTGGCACGAGCGGCCTGAGGAGGGCGACATGGTACGAGGTCCAGTGATTGACGCGGACGGTCATATCCTGGAGCGGTCCCAGGATGTGTGGCGGTACATCGAGCCCCCGTTCGACAAGCGTGGCGGCGGCCTCTGGCAGGGAGGTCATCCGTGGGATGCTGAGCTGGCAGGGACGCTGACCAACCGCGAGTACAAGGACGGAGGTCTGGAGCCCGAGCGTCAGGTGGATACGTGGCTGCGCATCGCCGACCGGGAGAACATTGAGACGGCGGTCCTCTTCCCCACCGGCTCCGGACACGTCGCCTACATCCCCGAGCCTGCGTGGGCAGTCGCGGTCTCGCGCGCTACCAACACCCACTTCGCGACCGATTACGGCGCAGCATCGCCGCGCCTCCGTCCTGTGGGCGTCCTGCCCATGCGCGACCCGCAAGCAGCAGCGGAAGAACTCCGCCGGGCGGTTACGGAGTTGGGGCTGGTCAGCTTCGAGATCCTCTCGCAGGGGCTTACGATGGGATTCGGCGACCCCTTCTATGACCCCATCTTCGCGGAGGCAGAGCGCCTTGGCGTGCCGCTATGCATACACGGGACACGCTCCAAGCCGGAGGAGGTAGGCGGCGAACGGTTCAAGACCTTCGCCGAGGTGCACACCTACGTGTTCCCGGCGTCTGTCACCCTGCACTTCGTCAGCACCATCGCGAACGGGGTGCTCGAGCGCTTCCCGAAGCTGAAGCTCGCCTTCCTCGAGATCGGTGCGACATGGCTGCCTTACTGGCTGGACCGGCTGGACGAACACTGGGAACTCCGTGGCGCGCAAGAGATGCCGTACGTCACGAAACGGCCAACGGACGTCTTCCGCGAGCACGAGGTCTACGTCAGCGTGGAGCCTGAGGAGACCTTGCTCCCCCAGGTGATCGAACACCTCGGAGACGACCACTTCCTGTTCGCATCCGACGTTCCACATTGGGATGCGCGCTTCCCCGAGAACCTCGAATACCTCGAGTCCCGGCAGGACATACCTGCAGCGAGCCTCCGGAAGATCACGTACGACAACGGGAAGCGCCTCTTCGGGCTCTAGGCTGTGTGATATGCGTGTCTCGCGCTAATGGGCAACGCTGAAGTTGGAGGCCTTCCTCACCGCTGAGGCACGGCCTTCGGCTCCGCGGGTTGCAGCACCCCGACGTACGGCAGGTTCCGGTACCGGCCGCCGTAGTCCAGCCCGTAGCCGATGACGAACTCGTCCGGCACCTCGAAGCCCACGTAGTCTATGGGCACGTCCGCCATGCGGCGCACGGACTTGTCGAGCATCGTGCAGACGCGCAGGCTCGCAGGGCCCTTGGCCTGCAGGTGCTCCAGCAGGTAGCGCAGCGTGAGCCCCGTGTCCACGATATCCTCGACGATGACCACGTGGCGTCCCTTGAGCTCCGTCATCACATCGCGGATGACGTCGATGCTCTTCTCCCGCTCCTCGCCGTAGTGGGTGATCTCCATGAACTCCACCTGCAGCGGCAGGTTTATCGCCCGCATGAGGTCAGCCATGAAAACCACCACGCCCCGGAGGATGCCGATGAGCACCGGCTCTTCACCTGCGTAGTCCTGCGACAGCTGCGCACCGAGCTCCTTCACGCGTTTCTGGACGGTCGCCTCATCGAACAGCACGCGCTCCGTGCCCTCGACCGAGACCTCGGAAAGTGGACCGAACCCGTACTTGCCCATAAGTCGCATGAGGTCGCGGCGGTAGAGCAGTTGGACATTCACTTCCGGGTACAGCTCGCGCACATGCCGCAGCTTCCGGTTCTTCTGGGTGACCAGGTTCTGCTTCATGGTGGTCAACTCGAAGTACTGGTCGTACTCCGGGAGGTAGAAGTCCGGCGTGAACATCTCCACGACACGGCTCCCGTCCCACCGCAGGGGGAACGAACGGGGCTCGTACAGATAGTTGATGTGGTAGTAGTCGAGGAGGTCCGCGAACTCCTTCTCGCTCGGGTGCATGAACGCTTTGGTCGGGGCCACGTCGTCCGCGTCGCGTCGGCGTCCCCGGCGCCCACGCCTGGGTCCGGCCGCATCCCGGTCCCGTTCCCCAGCTGGCGGCTCGTTCGACGGCGGGGGCATACCCAGCGCGGCGCGTTCCGCGGTCTGCCTGCCTCGCCCCCGACGCCGTGGCGGCGTTGCTCGCTGCGGCTCCTCCGATGCAGCATCCTGCGTAATCGGTTCACTCGCTTCCTCGGAAGCAGGTGCGGCAGCCACGCCGGGCGAACGACGCCCACGGCGCCGCGTTGTCACGCGCTGCGGCTCCTCCGATGCAGCATCCTGCGCAGTCGGTTCGCTCGCTTCCTCGGAAGCAGGTGCGGCGGCTATGCCGGGTGAACGACGACCGCGACGGGGCCGCGTTGCGCGCTGCGGTTCCTCCGGTGCGTCCGATGGTTCGTTCACTGCGTCAGCGGACGGCGCGGTTTCGGGTACGGCGTCCGCCGTACGGCGGCGTGTGGTCCTGCGCCGTCGAGGTCGAGGTTCCGAATCTTCGGACGGGTCTGCCTGCTGGGGGTCCTGCACCATCTCGTCAGACCTCTCGTCTCAGTGTTGTCGTCGTCATCGCGTGGAGTGCTGTTCCTCTACCTGTACGGCGCCGCGCACGTACTCCGCAGTGGTCGCGACGTTATAGTCCGAGCCGCCCAGCACCAGCGCCTCGACTGCCGCCCTGGCCGTGTCCATGGAGGTGTAGCACGGTATCCTGCGCTCCGTTGCCGCGCGGCGTATCTCGAACCCGTCGCGCAGCGCCTGTGCGACCTCCTCAACCGTGTTCAGCACGGCGTCCACTGTCCCGTCCGCCACGACGGAGTAGGCGTTGGGGTAAGGCTCGGCCGCCTTGTTCACTTCGGTGACCGTCAGCCCCAGCCCGCGCATCAGCACCGCTGTCCCGTGGGTGGCATACAGTTCATAGTCCAATCCCCCGAGCATCTTCAACCATGCAACGGCGTCAGATTTGTCCCTGTCTGCGATGGTGATGAGGATGCGGCCGGAAGGCGGCAGCATGAGCCCCGCCGCCATCAGCGCTTTCGCGACCGCCGGCCGGGTGCTTACGTCTATGCCCATCACCTCGCCGGTTGACTTCATCTCGGGGCCCAGATACGTGTCCACTCCCGCAAGTTTGGACATGGAGAAGACCGGCGCTTTCACGCTGGCCATGGGCGGGTCTGGCTGCAACCCGCCGGTGTAGCCCTGCTCTGCTATCGAGTGTCCAAGCATCACGTTCGTCGCCAGCTGCACCATCGGGATGCCCGTGACCTTGGAGATGAATGGCACCGTACGGCTCGACCGGGGATTGACCTCGATGACGTACACCGACGACAGTCCGCTGTCGGCAGCAACCGTGAGGCCGAACGGTCTGCTCTCGTTCACGATGACGTACTGGATGTTCATCAGGCCGCGTACGCCTATGGCCAGCCCGATGCGCGCCGTGTAGTCGACGAGCACGTCCCGTTCGTGCTCCGAGATTCCCTCTGCGGGGTAGACCGCCATCGAGTCCCCGGAGTGGACGCCCGCTCGCTCGATGTGCTCCATGATGCCCGGGATCAGCACCTGCTCGCCGTCCACGACAGCGTCGACTTCCACCTCGCGTCCCTGCAGGTACTTGTCGATCAGGATGGGGCGGCCCGGCGCGGCCTCGAAGGCACGCGACAGGTAGCGCCGGAACTCCGTCATGTTATCCACGATCTCCATCGCCCGCCCGCCGAGCACGTAGCTCGGCCTCACCACCAGCGGGAAACCGAGCCGCTCCGCTATCGCCGTCCCCTCGTCGAGCGAGGTCGCCGTGTCGCCCGGCGGCTGGGGGATGCCGAGGCTTGCCATCAGGCTCCCGAACCGCTCGCGGTCGGAGGCGATGTCTATCGCGTCTGCGGACGAGCCGAGGATCGGCAACCCTGCCGCGCCTATCGACTGGCTCAGGTTGATGGCGGTCTGCCCGCCGAACTGCACGACGGCAGGCGGATACGCGCCGCCCACGCCCTCGTTCTCGATGATGTCGCGGACGCTCTCCTCGTCGAGCGGTTCGAAGTAGAGACGGTCGCTCGTATCGAAATCGGTGGAGACCGTCTCCGGGTTTGAGTTGACCATGATGGAGTTGACGCCCGCGTCGTCCAGCGCCCACGCCGCGTGGACGGAACAGTAGTCGAACTCGATGCCCTGCCCGATGCGGATCGGCCCGCTGCCGATGACGACGGCCTTGTCGCCCTGCAACGGCTCCGCCTCGTTCTCCTGCTCGTAGGTGCTGTAGAAGTACGGCGTCACGGCTTCGAACTCGGCGGCGCAGGTGTCCACCATCTTGTAGACAGGCCGCAGGCCGAACCCCTGTCGGAGCGAGCGCACTTCCTCGTGCGTACGGCCCGTGAGCGCGGCGATGACCTCGTCCGGCGTGCCGAGGCGCTTGGCGTCCCACAACAGGTCGCGGGAAAGGGGTTCGGAGCGCAGCCGCTCCTCCATGTCGACGATGCGCAAGAGGCCGTGCAGGAACCAGGGGTCGACGTGCGTTGCCTGCGCCAGCGCGTCGGGGGTCATGCCCCTCCGGAGTGCCGCGGCCATCGCCCACAACCGCTCATCCGTCGGCTCGAGCGGAAGTTCCTCGGCTGCGAGCCCGTCCCACTCCGGCGACTCCCACAGCAGCGTGCGGCCGCCCAGTTCTATCGAGCGCACCGCCTTCTGCAGCGCTGCCTCGAAGCCGCGGTCTATCGACATCACTTCGCCCGTCGCCTTCATCTGCGTGCCGATGGCGCGGTCACCCCGTGCGAACTTGTCGAATGGCCAGCGCGGCGACTTGATGACGCAGTAGTCGAGAGCCGGTTCGAACGCGGCTCTCGTGCGCTGCGTCACCGCGTTCGGTATCTCGTCAAGCCTCCGCCCGACCGCGATCTTCGCTGCAACGCGGGCGATGGGGTAACCCGTCGCTTTGGACGCAAGCGCGGAAGAGCGGCTCACGCGCGGGTTCACCTCAATGACGAAGTACTGCATCGGGTCGGGAACGCCGCCCGGCAGCACCTCGCCGATGATCGGGTGCGGCGACAGCCCGAACTGGATGTTGCACCCGCCCTCGATGCCGAGCGCACGGATGATCCGGATGCTCGCGGAGCGGAGCAACTGGTACTCCTTGTCTGAGAGCGTCTGGCTCGGCGCGATGACGATGCTGTCCCCGGTGTGGACACCCATCGCATCGAGGTTCTCCATGTTGCATATCGTGATGCAGGTGTCGGCGGCGTCGCGCATCACCTCGTACTCGACCTCGCGCCAGCCGCGCATCGATCGCTCCACCAGCACCTGGTGGATGGGGCTGGCAGCGAGCCCGCTGGTGACAACCGTCTCCAACTCTTCCATCGTCGTGGCGAACCCGCCGCCCGTGCCGCCCAGCGTGTAGGCAGGCCGCACCACGAGCGGCAGACCCAGCTCACGGCCCACCCGCATCCCATCCTCGATGGAGTTCGCTATCTCGCTCGGCGGCGTGGGTTCGCCCAGCCGGTTCAGCAGTGCCCGGAAGAGCTCACGGTCCTCCGCCGTCTTGATCGTTTCGATGGAGGTCCCCAGCAGCCGGACGTCGTACCGGTCGAGCACACCCGCCTCGTGCAGGGCGACCGCCAGGTTCAGCCCCGTCTGGCCGCCCAGCGTCGGCAGCAAACCATCAGGGCGTTCCCGTGCGATGATGCGCTCTATCACCTCGACCGTCAGCGGCTCGATGTAGACCGCATCTGCAACGCCGTCGTCCGTCATGATGGTCGCAGGGTTGGAGTTCACGAGGACGACGGAGATGCCCTCCTCGCGCAGCGCCTTGCAGGCCTGCGTTCCCGCGTAGTCGAACTCGGCGGCCTGCCCGATGACGATGGGCCCGCTGCCGATGACGAGCACCTTGTGGAGTCCAGAGGTTGTGTCGTGGTTCTGCACGCTAGTCGTTCACCATGTCCAGGAAGCGGTCGAAGATGTACTCGTTGTCGAGCGGCCCCGGCGACGCCTCCGAGTGGTATTGGATGGTCAGCACCGGCAACTCCCGGTGCCGGATGCCCTCGATCGTGCCGTCGTTCAGGTTCCGGTGCGTCACTTCGATGGCGCCCGGCAGCGCCTCGTCGGAGACCGCGAACCCGTGGTTCTGCGCGGTGATGTAGACGCGCCCGGTAGCGATGTCCTGGACCGGGTGGTTGCCCCCGCGGTGGCCGAACTTCAGCTTGTACGTCTCTGCCCCTAGTGCACGGGCGATGATCTGGTGCCCCAGGCAGATGCCGAGCGCAGGGACCTGCTCGATGACCGCACGCGCCGTCTCGACGGTTGGCGCGTTGTGTACCGGGTCCCCCGGCCCCGGCGAGAAGACGACGCCGTCCGGATTGTCGCGTAGGATCTCGTCCGCCGTGGCGGCAGCGGGATGCACGCGCACCCGGCAACCGCGCTGCGTCAGCAGCCGCAGGATGTTGTACTTCACGCCGCAGTCCACCACCGCGATGCGCCTTCCGCCCTCGCCGCTCCACTCATACGCCTCGCCGACCGTCACGCGGTCGACGAAGTTCACCGTGTCGTAGGACGGGAGCGACGCCAACTCGCGGAGCGCGGCCTGCGGGTCTCGCGTGGTCAGCGCACCCATCATCACGCCGTGGGAGCGGATACGCCGGGTTAGAGCCCGCGTGTCCACACCCCGGATGCCCGGGATGCCCTCGTCGGCGAGATACGTATGCAGCGTGCGTGTCGAGTCGTAGTGGCTCGGCGTGGACGAGTACTCGCGCACCACGAATGCCGCAACCTTGATGTCCTTCGATTCCGAGTCCGAGCCGTTGATGCCGTAGTTCCCCTGCATCGGGTACGTCGGCACGAGGATCTGCCCTGCGTAGGAAGGGTCGGTGAGCATCTCCTGGTAACCGGACATGCTGGTGTTGAAGACGACCTCTCCGAAAGCATCGCGCTCGGCTCCGAACGCGTGGCCCTCGTACACCGTTCCGTCGCTGAGCACGAGATACGCCGCCGTCACTGCCGAACCTCCCCGAACGCGATCGTTCCTCCCGCGATGGTCATCCGCACTCTCCCCTGCAGCGTTTGACCGGCCAGCGGGGTGTTCTTCCCCTTGGACGCGAACCGGCTCACGTCCACCGTCCAGCGCTCCTCCGGGTCGAACAGCACGACGTCCGCAGGTGTGCTGGCAGCCAGCGAGGCGAGGTTCGCGAAGCGCTCACCCAACACGGATGTCGGTCCCAACGTGAGCCGCGCAACGAGCGTGGGTAGGTCTATCGCGCCAGACCGCACGAGGCCCATCAGCGAACCGAGTGCGGTTTCGAGTACCGAGAGGCCAACAGCCGCCTCATCGAACGGCGTCGCCTTGTCGCCGAACGTGTGCGGCGCATGGTCGGTCGCCACGGCGTCTATCGTGCCGTCGCACAACCCTTCGATAAGTGCCTCACGGTCGGAGCGCGACCGCAGCGGAGGGCTGACCTTGGCCCGCGTGTCGTACGCAGCGAGCGTGAGCGATGCGGCTATGCCATCCGCCGGACCGTTCGCGCCAAGCACCCACTCGTCCGTCATAGTCAGATGATGCGGCGTTACC
Source organism: Dehalococcoidia bacterium (assembly GCA_022820645.1). GTDB lineage: Bacteria > Chloroflexota > Dehalococcoidia > Lucifugimonadales > Australimonadaceae > Bin16. The sequence continues at coordinate 37,688 of JAJEFD010000018.1, forward strand.
TCCGCCGTCACGTGCAGCCCGCGCCTTTTGGCATTCCGCACCATCTCCACGCCGCCCGCCGTGCTGACGTGTGCAACGTGGAAGTGCCCGCCGGTGAGCCCGAGTAGCGCGATGTCCCGCGCAACGAGCGATTCCTCTGCAGCCGACGGGTACCCTGCGAGCCCGAGCCGGGAGGCTACCGCCCCTTCGTGCATGCCCAACCCTGCCGTGATGGAGTGGTCCTCGCAGTGGTCCATCACCGGCAGACCGAGTTCACCCGCGTAGAGGAGCGCATGCTCCATGAGCAGCCCTGTCGCAACCGGGCTCCCGTCGTCCGTGAAGCCGACGACCCCCGCCCGCGCAAGCTCCTCCATGTCCGTCAGCTCGACGCCCTTGCGTCCCCTGGAAACCGCCCCGAACGCCAGCACGCGGACGGGCCCCGCCTCCCGCGCGCGGTGTGTGATGAAGTCGACAACCGCCGACGTGTCTATCGCCGGCGACGTGTTCGGCATCGCGCAGACGGTCGTGAACCCTCCGGCTGCGGCTGCGGCAGTGCCCGTCTCGATGGACTCCCTGTCCTCGAACCCCGGCTCCCGCAGGTGCGTGTGCAGGTCTATGAACCCCGGCGCGGCAACGAGCCCCTTTCCGTCTACGACCAGCGCGTCTGCGGGAGCTGTCTCCGGCGCGTCCGCGATGACACCGTCCCGCATGAACAGGTCGCCCGTACGGTCCGATCCCGAGGCCGGGTCGATGATCCGCGCGCCGGTGATGAGAATGGGGCTGCTCACTCCGCCGCCTCTTCCTGTCCGCCGGTGAGCAGTTGGTAGAGCAGCGCCATCCGCACGGCAACGCCGTTCGTCACCTGCTCCTCTATCTGCGAGCCCGGCCCGTGCGCGAGCGACGACGCGATCTCGACACCCTCGTTCATCGGCCCGGGGTGCATGAGCAGCGCGCCGGGCTTCGCCCTGCGGTAGCGCCCCTCGGTCACCTGCCAGCGGCGCGTGTATTCGCGCATGCTCGGGAGCATCCCGGCGCCCTGCCGCTCCTGCTGGATGCGCAGTGCTATTACCGCGTCCGCATCCTCTATCGCGCGGTCGAGGTCGTGCTCGATATTCACGTCGGGCAGGCTCTCTCCTTCGCTGCCGTGAAGCAGGTCGAGCGGGATGAGCGTCGGCGGACCGCACAGCACGACCGACGCGCCGAGCGCCTGCAGGCCGAACACGTCCGACCGTGCAACGCGGCTGTGCAGCACGTCGCCCACGATCACGACACGCTTACCCTCGAGTTCGCCGATGTGATGGCGCATCGTCATCAGGTCGAGCAGCGCCTGCGTGGGGTGAGCGTGACGTCCGTCGCCCGCATTCACCACACCCATGCGTTGAAGGTTGCGCGCCAGGAAGTATGGGGCGCCGGAGTGCGGACTGCGTATCACGATGAGGTCCGCGTGCATCGCCTGGAGCGTGAGCGCCGTGTTCAGCAGCGATTCGCCCTTCTCCGCGCTGCTGCCCGAGCCGCTGATGTTGATGACGTCCGCGCTCAACATCTTTCCGGCCTGCTCGAACGAGACGCGCGTCCGCGTGCTCGGCTCCAGAAAGAGCGTCAGCACCACCTTCCCGCGAAGCGATGGCGCCTTCTTGATGCTTCTGCTCAGCAGTTCGCGCATCGCGTCCGCAGAGTCCAGCAGTGCAGTTATCTCGTCCCGTGAGAAGTCGTCCAGGTCGAGCACATGCCTGCGGCGTTGCAACTCCCTCTCCTGAGGGTGAGGGCTCTCCGGCGCGCCATCGCTCCCCCTCTCTCCCTGGTGGGGAGAGGGCTGGGGTGAGGGTGAACCTGTTGCGTGTGCCATCATGTCGACACCGCCTTCACGCGCTCCACGATTGCCACTTCTTCCACGCCGTCTACCTCAGGGACCCGCACCTCCACTATCTCGTCGAGCGAGGTCGGAACGTTCTTCCCAACGTAGTCGGCCCGGATAGGGAGTTCGTGATGTCCTCGGTCCACGAGCACGGCGAGCTGCACGATGCGCGGCCGCCCGAGGTCCATCAGTGCATTGAGCGCGGCGCGGATGGTGCGTCCGGTGAACAGCACGTCATCGACCAGCACCACCGCCTTCCCCTCGATACCGGAGGGCAGTTCCGTGGGACGCACGAGGGGCTGCGGGCGGCTCGTCAGGTCGTCGCGGTACAGGTTGATGTCGAGAGCGCCGACCGGAACGCTCGCGTCTTCGAACGAGGCGATAGCATCGGCGATGCGCCGAGCGAGGGGCACGCCCCTGCGCCGGATCCCCACCAGTGTCAGTCCATCGAGTCCCTTGTTCGACTCGACGACTTCGTGCGCGATGCGCGTCAGCGCCCGCCGCATCTCCTCGCCGGTGAGGATGAGCCGTCCTTCTGTCACGAAAAAACCTCTTGCCCGCTGGCAAGAGGTCTCGTCACACACTGCGGGACGTGGCGCGCCCCGAGTCTCACGTTACCTAACCTTGCCAGCCTCACGGGACTGGATTTAAAGGTCGGTCGCGGTGCAACACCGCAAGGCGAAGTATAGGCTGCGCGGCCGGGCCGCGCAACCGCTGGGGTTTGTCATGCTGAGCGGAGCGCAGCGGAGTCGAAGCATCTCTCGGGCGGCGTTGATCCCCTCTCTCCTGAGGGGAGGGTCAGGGTGAGAGTGCTCCCTAGTTCTCCGAGAACCCGTGTGAGGGACGGCGGCGACTGCGTCGGTCCAGCTGCTTACGGGCGTCCTTCAGCAGTTCGAGCTCGTCCCAGAGCCGGTCGAACGCCGGCTGCTCCAGCAGTTTCTGCTGCACCGACAGGTTGCCCTGGAATATCTGCGCCACCTGGTAGGAGAGCACCTCCGGATCGTCCGGGAAGTTGACCTCCCGCACGTAGCCGCCGCGCGAGGCGACCAGTTGCCGCACGAACGAGGCCGCGTCGAAGCGCACGTTCTCGACCAGCGAGGGGTCCACCATCTCGTGGCTGTCGTCTTGCAGGTACTCCACCTCGGCTGCGAGGTAGGCGTTGTCGCGCAGGAACTCTCGCACCTTGAAACGTCGACCTCCGACCGCAACGACGCTCAACCGTCCGCCCCCGGCCTCGCTCGTCGTCATGATGTGAGCCGTCGTGCCGGTCTCGAACGGGGTCACCTCGTTCGTTCCCACCTCGCCGCCTTCCTTGAGCAGCAGTACCCCGAACGGCTCGTCGTTCGCCAGGCACTCGTCCGTCAGTTGGAGGTAGCGCGGCTCGAACACGATGAGCGGCAACTCCATCCCCGGGTACAGGACGACGGCCTGCAGGGGAAAGAGGCGGAGATAACCGGTTTCAGAGTTCTCGGCCATGCGCAGAGTGTACAGACGCAGCCCCGTGCGTCAACCGCCCTTCTCCTCGGATCACGCGTCCCCTACCGTGCGGATGTTGATGTCGTTCGGTATGCCGCCCGCGCCGATGCGCGTCGCCCCGAACACCACGACACGGTCGCCGGGTGCGACTGCGCCACGTTCGCGGAGCGTGGAGAATGCCTGCAGCACGCGGGTCTCGGTGCGATCGGAGAGGTCGGCATGGATGGGGCGCACGCCGTAGCAGAGCGCCAGTCCGTTGCAGACTGCGGGGTCAGGCGTGAATGCGTAAACGGGGGCCTTCGGCCGCAGGTGCGAGATCGTCTTCGCCGTGTGGCCGGACTGCGTGAACACCACCAGCGCTTCGGCCTGCAGCCGCTCCGCTACGAAACGTGCGGCTTCGGCCATCGCGTGGGACTCGTCGTGTGGATGCTTGACGTGGAACGGCGTATCGGCGGTCTCCGCCTGCAGCGCGATGCGGCCCATCGTTGCTATGGCTTCCACGGGGTACTGCCCGATGGCCGTCTCCTCGGAGAGCATCACCGCGTCCGTGCCGTCGAGGATCGCGTTGGCGATGTCGCTCGCTTCTGCCCTCGTCGGGACGGGACTGTCCATCATCGAGCCCAGCATCTGGGTAGCCGTGATGACCGGCTTCCCTGCCTCGTTCGCCTTGCTGATGATGAGCTTCTGCAGCAGTGGCACTCGCTCCGGCGATACCTCCACCCCAAGGTCGCCTCGCGCGACCATGATGCCGTCCGACTCTTCGATGATCTCATCGAGGTACTCGATCGCCATCGGATGCTCTATCTTCGAGATGATGGGCGACGCCGACCGCATCTTCTGCAGCAGCTCCCGGCAGGAACGCACGTCGTCGCCGCTGCGGACGAAACTCATCGCGACGTAGTCCACGCCGATGAACACACCGTAAGCCAGGTCCTTCCGGTCCTTCTCCGTGAGCGGGTCCGCCGTGACCCTGGAGTCCGGCAGGTTGACCCCCTTGTGCGACGTCAGCACGCCGCCTGCAACGACGGATGCGCGCAGGTCGCCGCCGTTCACCTCGGCGACGCGCAACACCAGGTTCCCGTCCGCGATGAGGATGCGGTCGCCCTCGCTGACGTCGCTCGCGAGCCGGGGGTACGGGATCGAGACTGAGCCCTGCGTGGTTGGCACGTCGTTGGACACGACGCGCACGGTTTCTCCTGGTGTGAGCCGGACGCCGTCGGGGTCCTCCACGACGCTGGTACGCAGACGCGGCCCCTGGATGTCCTGCATCAGGGCGACAGTGCGGCCGATCTCTGCGCTGACCGCCCGGATGCGCGGAACGGTCTGCTCCAGTTCCTCGTGCGTGGCGTGCGAGAAGTTGAGACGGAATACGTCCACTCCTGCCGCGATGGCCTGCCGCAGGTGCTCATCCGAGGCGAGCGCAGGCCCGAGCGTGGCGACGATCTTGGTATGGCGCGGAAATCCATTCATACGCACAGATGATAGCCCCCGCCGGTTCCCATCAGGAACCACCTGCAGTGACATCCGCCCTTTCCCCGGTTGCCCTCGCCTCCGCTACGCTGGTCGTATGACTGACCCTCAGGCACGACCCATAGGCAGTACCTATACCTCTTGCCCCCAGCCATCAAGAGGATCTATGACTCCCGGCAACGACTTTTGAAAACACTGGCATTCTTGAGATTCTTGATGCTTCGAAGCCCGGGAAGCAGGCCACGGCCATGAAAATGCCCGGATCAAGGATCTCAAGGATGCCAAACGATGCCACAGCTCCACTCGTAGGATTCCGATCAAGGATGCCAGAATGCAGGCACGTTGGCATTCTTGATCTACCGAACACCGTTAATCGGATTCAGGGATGGATGTGGTAAAGTTTGCGCGAGGAACGGCGCACCCCGGTTGAGCATCCGCTCCGAGTGCGGTGCGCCATGGTTCGGGTAAGGCCGCGATGGACGCGCTTCCCGCATCATCAAGACATACATGGAGGGAGAGCACATGTATGACGTGCTCGTCGTTGGCGGCGGGATAGCCGGGCTCCGCGCCGCGGTAGCGGCGAAGGGAGCAGGCGCATCGGTCGCGCTGGTCACCCAGTCGCACCCCACCCGCAGCTACTCGGTCACCGTACAGGACGGCATCAACGCGCCGGACAGTGCCGAAGGGCGCGACAGCCACATGAGCGAGACACTTGCTGCGGGCGCGGGGCTGAACGTCGCATCGGTGGTCACCAGCGTATGTAACGAGGCAGCGGGCCTCGTCGAGGAGCTCGACCGGATGGGCGTGCCCTTCAACCGGGTCGGCTCCGTCATAGACCGGGCCGGCGTCTCCGGCGCAGGTGACGCCCGGACCGCCTACGTCAACGACATCACCGGCCTCGCCGTCACCCAGACCCTCTGGGAACAGGCCATCGGCAAGGGCGTGGACATCTTCGAAGAGTGGATCGTCCTCTCGCTGGTCATAGAGAACGGAGAATGTGCGGGGGTTGTCGCGCTCCAACTCGCCACCGGTGAGGTGGAGCCGTTCCGCGCGAAGGGAGTCGTGCTTGCGACAGGTGGGCCCCGCCGTGCGTTCGAGCCCAGCACCGCATCCCTGCTCTGCAGCGGCTCCGGCATCGCGGTCGCGTACAGGGCTGGCGCGGCGCTGGCCGACATGGAGTTCGTCCAGTACTACCCCACGGTGCTGAGCGGCAGCCGCCTTGCCCTCTCCCCGCTCCTGCTCGGTGCAGGCGCTGTGCTGGAGGACGGCAACGTCCGGCTCAACGGCACGTTGGACGAGTCGCAGGTTGAAGCTCGCTTCCCCGACACGCTGCAGCGCGTCGAAGCGCTCTCCGGTGTGAACATCCTCAAGGAGCCCGCGCCGGTGCGTTCCGCGATGTCCCGCCTGCTCGGCGGCATCGACGTAACGGTGCAGGGAGAGTCGTCTCTGGCAGGACTCTTCGCAGCCGGGGAGTGCGCGGGCAACGGTTTCCACGGCGCGCGGGGGCTGGACGGCAACTTCCTCCTCGCGTCGATCGCCTCCGGCAAGAGCGCCGGGCTGGCAGCAGCAGCGCAGGTACGCCCGTTCGGCGACAGCGCGGTGGGCGAGCAGGCTGTGGGCGCTGTGCGCTCGGAGTTGGACGCTGCGCTGGGCCGTCCCGGCGGCGCGCCCGTCGCCGCCCTGCGAAGCGAGCTTGCTTCGCTCATGCATGAGAAGGTCGGCGAGAGCCGGAACGCCGGTGGCTTGAACGAGGCCATCCAGCGCATCCGGGCGATGCGCGAGGAGCACGCCCAACTCGGCGCGGGCTCTGATGCCCGAGACTACAACTTCGGTCTCGTCCAGTACCTCGAACTGGGAGCGCTGCTGGACGTTGCGGAAGCCATTGCCGTCAGCGCCTCGGAACGCACCGAGAGCCGCGGCGTACACCAACGGACCGACCACCCGGAACAGGACGACGCTCAGAGCACCCGCCTCCAGGTCACGAAGGGCGAGAGTGGAGCGCAGGTGAGCAGGGAGACCACGCCCGCCTCGTAGGGGCGCAGTGAGCGGAGATCCCGCAGAGAGGAGACGCGCAGATGGAGATCACCTTCAAGTTCCAGCGCGGAGGCACGCGGGCACAGCCCGAGTACGTCGACTACCAGATAGACGTACCGCCTGAGATGACTGTCTTCGATGCGCTCGTGGCCGTGCGCGAGACCCAGGATGGCACGCTCGCGTTCCGGGGCAGCTGTTCCGTCGGCTTCTGCGGCGACTGCACCCTGAGCGTCAACGGCGCGCAGAAGGTCACCTGCCTCGTCACCGTCGGCAAGACGCAGAAGGACGGCGTCATCACTGTTCAGCCCATCCGGTACGCGCCGGTGGAGAAGGACGTGATGCACGACATGCGGAAGTTCCTCTGGGACAAGGTGGACGTCTTCGCACGGGGCGTCGTTCCGAACGGCGGTCATCCCGTCACGGACGAGGAACTGCGCCCCGTCCGCAAGGCGATGCGCTGCACCACCTGCGGTCTCTGTGACGAGGGGTGCACGGTGATCGACGTGAACCTCGACTTCTACGGCCCTGCCGCTCTCACCAAGCTGTACCGCTTTGCGTTCGACCCTCGCGACGGCATCACCGCCGAGCGGCTGCGAGAGGGCAGCGAGGTCCACGGCATCTGGGACTGCGTCCACTGCTGGGAGGCGACGGAGCACTGCCCGTTCGGACTCGAGCCCACCCATCTCATCATGGACACGCGGGACCGCGCCATCGCGCACGGTATCAAGTCCGGCTACGGCAACAAGATGCTGGAGCGCCACTACGACGCGTTCGAGGAGTCCATCTCCCGCAAGGGCTGGCTCGACGAACGCTCCGTCGCACTGCAGACCTACGGCGGTTTCATCAAGGGCGGCATCAAGACGCTCCCGCTCGGCCTTCGCGCCCTCCGGAAGGGGAAGGCAACCCTGAAACCCCACTACAAGCGTCCGGGCGCTGAGCACATCAGGAAGATATTCGACAGGTACAACCGCTCCAACGCGGGGCTGCGAAAGGAGAAGCAACGATGAGCCACCGGTTCGCCTTCTACCCCGGATGCGTTTCCAAGGGCTTCTGTCCTGAACTCTACGACTCGTTCGTGCGGGTCGCAGCCGAGTTCGACATCGAAGTGGAAGAGTTGAAGGACGTCGGCTGCAGCGGTGCGGGGTTGATCCCGGCCGAGATATCCGACCCCATCAACGCTCGCACGCTCGCCAAGGCGGAGGCGATGGGCCTGCCGCTGCTCACCATCTGCAGCACCTGCCAGGGCGTCATCGGCGGGAGCGCGCTCCGGCTGACGGACCCGGCCTACCGTGCCCGCATCAACCGCGAGCACCTGGCCGATCAAGGGCTCGAATACCAGGGCACGACCGACGTGAAGCACTTCCTATGGGCGCTCGTCGAGGACGTGGGGCTGGACGTCGTCCAGAGCAAGATCAAGCGCCCGCTCGACGGCCTCGGCTTCTCGCCGTTCTACGGCTGCTACCTCCGCCGCCCCATAGACGTCATCCAGCGCCCGGAGCGCAAGCTCTACCTGGAGCAGGTCACCGAGGCGCTCGGCGGCACGAACGTGGACATCAGCGGCAAGGGCAAGTGTTGCGGATTCCCATCGCTCACCGCCAACGAGGAGAACGCCTTCGCCATGACCGCGAAGCACCTCGGCGAAGCCGTCAGCAAGGGTGCCGACGCGATGGTCGTCCCCTGCCCGCTCTGCCACCTAGAGATGGACGGCGAGCAGAGCGAGGTGGAGAAGGCGACAGGCCGCCGCTTCGACCTGCCCATCCTCCACCTCCCGCAGGTCGTTGGCCTCGCCATAGGCCTCGACCCCAGGGAATTGGGCCTCTCCCGCCACATGGCCTCGACCAAGAAGTTCGTCGCGCAGCTCCAGCCTGTCGGTTCGCTCGTCGGAGCCGCGAGCTGACCGCACGCGTCAGATGAGACGTTACCTCTGCGGGCTGCCAGCTTCAGGCAGCCCGCAAGCATGAGGCGCACGCCTCTCCGCTTACCGCGCCGCCCTTATCTCGGTTAACATACCCCCATGGCTGGCGCTAACCCCTTCTCGGTCAACAACACCCGCATACGCAGGCTCACCGTCGACGGCGAATCGCTCGTCGAGAAGACCATCAGCCGCAATGCGCCGCTGGCCGTAACCTCCACCGAACTCAAGGCGGAGATGGACACGTACCGCGAGCAGTTGACCGCTGCGGGCGTCCCGATGCCGCGCGTCGCCGAAAGCCACGTCACGGACGGCGCTATCGTCTACCTCTGCGAGGACGGCGGTCCCAACCTGGTCGAGCGGTACGAGCAGCCTGACCTGCTCACCGATGGCCACGCGGACGTGCTGACGAGCGCCATCGGCATCATCAAACGCGCCATCGACGCCGGGCTCGCCATCGACCCGCACATCAAGAACTTCGTGGGGGAAGATGCCGACCTCGCCTACGTGGACTTCTCACCGCCGCTGACCATGGCCTACGTCGAGGCGCGTTGCGCGGTCGCCAAAGACACCGAACGGGACATCCTGCGGGAGAACTTCGCTTACTTCACGCCGTATTTCCTTCCTTACCACTTCGCCGGGGACTTCCTGAACGTCGACTCGTCCGCGGACAGGCTCTTCCCTGCTCTCCACTCACTGCTGACGGATACCGGACTCCTCTCCGGCGTCCCGCTTGCGGAGTTCATCTCTCGGGCCCGCGCCATCCGCGCATTGGAAGACCGCCGCCTGCAAGAGCACATCTACCTGATCTAGACCACGGAACGGTCTGCTGGCGAGGGACCTCCGGGTATCCTGAACGAAGCGCCCACTCGGAGGAGCTCACATCGATCCACTGCACGGCATCTTCTGGGGCAGCCTCGGCCTTCTCTCCTGGGGCTTCGCAGACTATCTCGCGCGTTCAGTCTCGGTACGCATCGGGAGCCTGAGCACAGCCATCCTCGTCCAGGTGCTGGGACTCGCACTTCCTCTGCCCTTCGTCATCGCCGAACTCACAGCAAACGGGCTCGATGCGGACTGGGGGGCCATGGCGGTCTGGGCGCCGCTGGGCGCCGCATGCCTCGGCCTCGCCTATCTCGCCTACTACACGGGCTTGTACCGTGGCTCTGTGTCCGTGGTCACGAGCGCGGCATCAGCCTGGCTTGCCGTGACAGTCGCCGTGACCGTGCTCTTCTTCGGAGAGCGTATCTCGCCGCTGCAGATCGTTCTCATGGGCACCGTGCTCGGGGGCATCCTCATGCTCTCCGTGCAGCCGTCCACACGCTCCGGGGGCAGCGCCGGACTACTGTGGGGTCTCGGCGCAATGTTCGGACTCGGACTCGCGCTCGCCCTCTTGGACCGCGTTACTGAAGCATCCGACCCCATGCTGGCCGTGCTCATCGTACGAGCGCTCTCCATCGTCCCGGCCTATCTCTTCACTCGCTCACGCGGTGAGGTCATCCGACTCCCCCAGGGATGGGACGGCAAACGCCTGCTGCTGGCAGCGGCGCTGCTGGACTCGGGAGGCTACATCGGCTACAACCTCGGTGTCGATACAGCGCCCGTGGCCGTCGTTGCGCCGATCACGGCGGCGCACCCCGTCGTAACGATCGGGCTGGCGATAGTACTCCTGCGCGAGCGGCCGCGATCACTGCAGTGGGCCGGCGCCGGCGTCACCGTAGCGGCGGTGATCGCGCTGAGTGCGGTCGCAGCCTAACCAACCCGCGCCAGACCGCCCTGTAGTCCGGGGCAAGGTACAATCCCCGCCTATCATCTATCTGGAGGCAGAGCGATGCTCGTTCTCGTAGTGAGTGTGAAGGTGAAGCCGGGACGCGCGGACGATTACATAGCCGCGGTTCAGGCGGACGGCGAAGGAACGCACTCGAACGAGGAAGGCAACTTCCAGTTCAGCTGCGTCCGCGACCAGAACGATCCCGACCGCTTCTTCCTGTTCGAGGTCTACAAGGACGAGGCGGCGCTGGAGGCGCATCGCGGGATGCCGCACTTCCTGAAGTACCGCGAGGCGACAGCAGACATCTACGCCGAGGAGACCGTGCGTCACATGTGCACCAACGTCTTCCCTCCCGACTCTTGGTGGACGTCCTGAATCGCCCGTGAGGCCTGAGCGCTGGCCGTTCTTCTACGGCTGGGTCATAGTCGGGGTTGCATTCGTCTCCTCCGGAATCGGTTCCGGGGCGGCGATCTGGGGACCGAGTGTCCTGCTCCTCCCGATGACCGGAGAACTCGGATGGTCACGGGCTGAGTTCTTCTCGGCGTTCCTGGTTCGCGAGCTGATCATCGGCTTGGCCGCGCCGCTCGTCGGGCCGCTATACGACACCAAACACGGGCCGCGCATCCTCGCATTGATAGGCGCGGTGCTGCTCGGTCTCTCGATGGCGCTCATCCAGAACGTCACGGAACTGTGGCAGTTCATCGCGCTGTTCGGCGCATTGGGTGGGATAGCGGAACTGGGGGGCGGCTTCTTCATCTCTCAGGCACTGGTGCCCAAGTGGTTCATACGGAAACGCGGGCGCGCGCTCGGCGTCTCAATCATGGGCGTCGGACTGGGAGCCCTCGTATTCCCCACCGCCATCTCCATGCTCATCGAGGCCGTGGGCTGGCGCGGTGCGTGGCTGTGGTTCGGCGTGGGCATCGGCAGCATCGCGTTCGTGCTTGCGTTGCTCATGCGCACGACGCCGGAAGACGCGGGGCTGCTGCCCGACGGGAGTACGGTCCGCAGAGGCGGGCAAGGCGAAGCCCCAGTAGCCGCCGAAGAGCGTTCGCTGACGCGGCGGGAGGCGGTGCGGACACCGGCATTCTGGCTGCTGCTTGCGGCATTCAGCTTGGTTGGACTCGGAATCACCGGTTTCCAGAGCAACTGGCATCCCTTCCTCGTGGAGACCGGGTTCGGGCCAGCAGAGGCATCGTTCGGTATCGCTATCTACGGACTCGTGTCAGGACTGGTGCGGCCCGGCTGGGGACTGCTCGGCGAGCGCTACCCTGCCCGCTATCTCTTGGGAGGTGTCTCTGTAGCAACCGCCATGCTCATCATGGTTTTTCTGAACGTACGGGGGATGACTGCGCTGATACCCATCATGTTCATGGCCGGTTCCATCATGGGTGGCTACCTCATCCTGCGTGCTCTGCTGACCGCCAACTACTTCGGCAGAGCACACCTCGGTGCGGTGAACAGTCTCTTCAGGCCGATCGTCATGGGCACTGGGGCAGCGGGGCCGATCCTGTTCGGCGCGCTTTACGACCTGCAGGGCGGCTATACGCTCGCGTTCCTCACCGCCGCTCTGGCATGGGGAGCATCGGGCGTTATCGTGCTGCTGGCGAAGCCTCCACGCGCTCGTCAATAACCACACGTGCAGACCGTGAACGTACTAAGAACCTATGTCATATACATAGAATGAAGGAAATCACTTTAGCACCGATCGATATCTTGTGTAATTTACATAGAGCAGGTATTGTTAACCGACCTAGAATCAGGCAGTTATTCCTTCGGCACGAAAGGTGGTCCATGCGCCCTGGACTCGTTTTCATAGGCCTCTTCGCTCTGCTCATGGTCGTGTACTTCAGCTTCCAGAGCATGCTTGGCACTGTGACGACCATCGTGCTCCAGGCAGCCATCGTACTCGCGCTCCTGGGCTCCGCGCTCTGGTTGCGGAAGCGGTTCTCGCCCCCTGAGAGCTGACGCTCAAGCACGGCTGGCGATCGCCCGTTCACTTCGACGAGTTCTCACCTGTCTAGAAATCGACGGGCAGTGTCGAAACAGTCCCGCTGGCAACGTCGAGTACGCGCAACGCATGGTTGTTCGTGTCTGCCACGTATATCTTTCCGCCCCATATGCTCAATCCGCCCGGTTCATGGAACCGCGACGATGCAAGCGCTCCGTCCTCATAACCCGGCTCCCCGGTGCCTGCCATCGTTGCAACTACGAACGTCTCCGTTCCCACGCGCTTGATCTTGTTGTTGTACGTATCCGCGACGTAGACGACTCCCCCCTCAACCGCAACGCCGAGCGGATGCTGCATCCGTGCCGATGACGTGGCCCCATCCATGTCGCCGAAGTCGAACAGACCTGCGCCGACCAATGTAGTTACCTGATGCGCAGTGATGAGGTCGGCCTGGCGTATCGCGCTCGTCTCGCTGTCCGCGAAGAAGAGCACGCCATCCTCATCGGCAACGATGCCGCTGGGCTGTGCAAGCAGCGCATCTTCGGGCGGCCCGTCAACGATGCCTTCGCCACCGGTACCCGCGATTGCCTGCACCAGGCCGTTCTCGAGGTCGTACATCCACAACTGGTGGCTGCCCGCCATCGCAATGAACAGCCGTCTTCCGACGAGTGCCACATCCCACGGCGAGCGTAACGGGACCGTTGGTCCAGGCCCACCATCGACCCTCCCGGTCCCGCGTTCGCCTGTCCCCACCACCGTCTCGACCACCGCCATCTCGAGGTCTACCGCACGGATGGCGTGATTGCCAGTATCGGCGACATACAGCACATCACCCGATAGCGCCATGCCCTGCGGATTGTTGAAGCGCGCGCCTTCCGGCACGCCGTCCGCGAAGCCCTCGTCTCCGCTGCCGATGACCGTCTGTATCTCGCCTCCCGGATCAGTGACCAGCACACGGTGATGGCCGGAGTCCGCGATGAACAGCCGCTCTCCGGCAGGGTCGGTGAGCACCTTACCGGGGTAGCAGAGCAAGCCGGAGCGAGGAGTCTCTATGTCGTACGCCTGCGGCCCGGGCCTGAGCGTTCCCTCGACGCGAAAGACCTCCAGCATCTTGCGGATCAACTCCGCGCCCTGATCGAATCCCAGCTCACCTTCCACTTTCCCGATGACTCTTCCGGCCGGGTCCACGAACATCAGCGTCGGCCAGGCGCGCACGGCGTACTGCCGCCACGTCTCCATCGAAGCGTCGTTGAGCACGGGGTGGCGTATCCCGTAACGCATCACGGCCTGGCGCACGTTCTCCGTGGCGCGCTCCTCGTCGAACTTCGCAGTATGCACGCCCACCACGGCGAGCTCCTCCGGGAACTCGCGCTCCAGCCGCTGGACCGTTGGCAAGAGGTGCATGCAATTGATGCAGCAGTACGTCCAGAAATCGAGCAGGAGCAGTTTCCCGGCGAAGTCGGCCAGCCGCAGCGGGCGGTCCGTGTTCAGCCAGTCGGCGTCCGCGGGGAATTCGGGCGCGTTCACCCTGCCGTAGTCACTGGTCATAGGGGAATTGTACCGCGCCGATTCTGGCGCGCCCCCGCTCCCGACACGCTCTGCGCTATAATCGAAGCCCCATGACCGAGTACGAACCAGTCATCGGCCTCGAAGTGCACGCGCAGCTGCGAACGAGCAGCAAGATGTACTGCGCATGCCCCGCCGACTACCAGGACGCCGAGCCGAACACCCGCGTCTGTCCGGTGTGTCTCGGGCTGCCCGGCTCCCTGCCCGTCATCAACCGCGAGGCCATCCGCTCCATCATCACAATCGGGCTGGCGCTCCACTGCACCATCGCCCCTCACAGCAAGTTCGACCGCAAGAACTACCCCTATCCCGACCTGATGAAGGGGTACCAGATATCCCAGTACGACCTTCCCCTCTGTTCCAACGGCTACCTGGACGTAAGCGTAGACGGTGAGCGCCGCCGCGTGGGCATTGAGCGCGTCCACATGGAGGAGGACGTCGCCAAGCTGAGCCACCTGACCGACCCTGCCACAGGCGAGGGATACTCGCTCGTGGACGTGAACCGCTCCGGCGTTCCGCTCGTGGAGATGGTCAGCCGACCGGACATCCGCTCCGCGGAGGAGGCCCGGCAGTACCTCATGTCCTACCAGTCCATCCTTCGCTACCTGGGCGTCTCGACCGCCAACATGGATGAGGGCTCGTTCCGTTGCGACGCCAACGTCAGCATTCGCCCCAAGGGCAGCGAAACGTTCGGCACGAAGGTCGAGGTCAAGAACATGAACTCGTTCCGCTCGGTCTTCCGCGCCATCGAGCACGAGGTCGAGCGCCAGGCGGACGTGCTGGAGTCCGGCGGACGCGTTGTGCAGGAGACGCGGGGGTGGCTGGAGGACAGGGGTGTCACGACCTCGCTCCGCAGCAAGGAAGAGGCGAACGACTACCGCTACTTCCCTGAGCCCGATCTGCCGCCGCTCAACGTGGACCCCGCATGGGTTGCCGAGATAGAGGAACTGCTGCCGGAACTGCCGGAGGAGCGCAGGCAGCGATTCGTCGACGAGTACGGTCTTCCGGTCTACGACGCCACGCTCCTCACCGCAACGCCCGGTCTGGCCGACTACTATGAGGCCACCGTCCGGCACGCCAGGGCGAGCGGCAGCTCGGACGCGGCGGCCAAGGCCGCAGCGAACTGGACGCTCACCGAACTGGGACGCCTCGCCAATGAGACGCACGCCGACATCCACGAATCGCCCGTGACCCCGGAGCGGCTCGCGGAGCTGCTGGGCATGCTGGAGAGCGGAGCGCTCGGCACTCCTCAGGGAAAGCGTGCCATCGAGGAGATGTTCCGCACGGGCAGGTCCGCGAAGGAGGTCGTGACCGACCTTGGACTCGTCCAGATCTCGGACTCAAGCGCACTCGCCGACGCGGTCGCTCAGGCCATAGACGGGAACCCTCAGGCGGTTGCAGACTATCTGGCGGGGAAGGAGACCGCGGCCAAGTTCCTCGTGGGGCAGGTGATGAAGGCGACGCGCGGCAACGCCAACCCATCGGTCGTGGCCGGGCTCATCGTCGAGCAGTTGGACACGATGAAATAGCCAGGGGGGAGCACTTGGGAACCTACATCAGTTTCGCAGTCATCATCGTGGTCGTGCTGCTCGTGGCGAGCATCCTCATGCAGGTGCGCGGCGCGGGTGGCGGCCTCTTCGGCGCGGGCTCCATCCAGTCCTACCGGACGCGGCGCGGGGTTGAGCGCACGCTCTTCCAGTTCACCATCGGACTGGGCGTCATCTTCGTCATCCTCGCAGTCCTCAACCTGACCGTCACCTAGGCCACAGCGACGCGAAGTAGTCCTCCAGCCGCCGCTCGCCGACTACAGGCGCGACCATGTCGACCGCCGACTCTGCGATCCGGTAGACCGCCGAGTCGTACCCGTGCCGTCCCGTGAACCGCCTGAACGCGGCCCGCAGTTGCGCCCGCCACAGGTAGGAGAAGCGCACGTCCGCATCGCCAGCAGCAGCCGCAGCCATCCCGGCTATCTCCTCCCAGGTCAGCACTTCCGGCCCGCCGACGTCCACTTCCTCTTCCCGGCCTTCCAAACCGTCGACGAGCGCCTTCGCCACGTCCGCTTCGTGAATGGGGTTCGTCTGCGCCTGCCCCGTGCCAACCATCGACAGCTTCCCGCGCCTGCGTGCGCGCTCCACAAGCGGGACGAGCCGCGCGAACGTGACGGTAGGCCGCACGATGAGGTGGTCGATAGAGGACAGGCGCATCGCGGCGGCGAATGACTCGTGCGCCCGGACGTACTCCATCATGCCGAGGAAGCGCCCACCGTACACGGAGACGTACCCGAACCGCCGCACGCCCGCTTCCTCAGCCTCACGCAGCAGGCTTCGATTGCCTCCGTCGTCTACTGCAAAGAACGCCTCGACCTTGTAGGTGAACAGCCTCGACGCGAAGCTCGCACCCGCGCACGAGACGACGGCGTCAGCACCTGCGCACGACCCTTCCAGCGTTCGCGGGTTGAGCAGGTTGCCGACGAATATCTCCTCCGGCTCCGTGGTCAAACGTGCGGGCTCGCGGACCAACGCACGGACGCGGGTGCCGCGGGACTGCAGTTCGCGCACGACCTCTGCACCGATGGCGCCGGTTGCGCCCGCGACCACAACGAGGGGCAGGCTCACAGCCCCAGCTTCTCCGGGTTCAGGATGCCGTTGGGGTCGACCGCGCGCTTGAGCCGACGGGCAAGCAACAGAGCGTCGCCCCACTCC
Organism: Dehalococcoidia bacterium; assembly: GCA_022820645.1. Classification (GTDB taxonomy): domain Bacteria; phylum Chloroflexota; class Dehalococcoidia; order Lucifugimonadales; family Australimonadaceae; genus Bin16. The sequence goes on from JAJEFD010000018.1 coordinate 54,398, forward strand.
CGCTCGGCCCAGCCGCCGAGCTTCACGCCGAGGCCGTGGCAGTATTCGACTCCCCCGCCGAGGCGCAGCGCCTCCTCCAGCATGGCGTCGACCGCCTGCTTCAGAGCCAACGTCGCTGCATCGCCTCCGTTCTCACCCTGCGTTGACCGTACGAATACGGAGAAGAGTTCCGGGTGCGTCCAGACGGCGGACTCCCTGATGTCCAGGCCGTAACGGGCAGCGATCTCCTCGCAGGTGCGCTTGTAGGCGAGCACCCGGGAGACGGGCATCGCGACGTGCAGGTAGTCGGCGTAACGCCACCGCTGCTCCTTCCAGCGTTCCGTCGGGCGCAGCGGACGGGTGTGGTCGCGCCAGCGCTCGGCGACGGCGTGCCGCGTCTCCCAGTACTCGCGTGTCGGACCGGGGCCGAGGTCGCGGCCGCCCGCCGACAGCGCCTCGGCCATCGTGCGGGTGTGCTGCGCCTCCACCTGCTCACGGTAGCCCTCGAAACCGAGGTAGAGGATGCACGGCGCGGCGTTCTCCGGAGTGCCGGGTTCCTCGGTGAGGTCTATGAGCGCGGGCACGAGGCCGATGTCGAACAGGCGCACAACGACCGGGTAGCCCCGCTCGAACGTGTCGAACCCCACCGACGCGAACTCGCGCACCTCCGGCAGGGCGCGCAGGTCGATCGTGGCCTCGGTGATGACGCCCATCGTGCCCTCGGCGCCGGCGAACAACCCTTTCAGCATCGGGCCGCTGCTCTGCCGCTGGAGGGCGCGCGTCCGCACGACCTCGCCGCTGCCCAGCACCACCTCGAGCGCGCGCACCTGCTGCCCCATCGAGCCGTACCTGCTGGCGCGGTACCCGACGCTGTCCGTCGATATCGCGCCGCCGACCGTGGCTATCGGCACGCTCCACGGGTCGTGCCCCAGCATCATGCCGTGGTCACGAGCAGCGGCGTCGAGGTCGGCGAGGTAGACGCCGGGCTGCACGCGGGCCGTCCTGTCCTCGCGGCTCACTTCGACGATACGGTCCATGCGCCGGAGATCGAGCGCGATGCCGCCGCGCACCGGCACGACCGCGCCCATGACGCCGGTGCCGCCGCCGTACGGCACGATCGGTATGCCGCGCTCGGACGCGAACGCCACCACCGCCGCGACTTCTGCCGTAGTCGCCGGACGCGCCACTGCGTCCACCCGCGCCCCGGCCAGTTCCGAGCGTCCGCCAAGCCGGTGCACGGTCACCGCATCGAACGACAGCCGCTCGCGGGACTCGTCGTCGGTCAGCACATGCTCCGCGCCAACGATGGTGGCGAGGGCATCGCGGAGGTCGGTAGCAGACGTGGTGCTCATGCCCGCGGGCCAGCCTACCCGACGACGCGCCAGGTAGTGCCGGACGGTGAGTCCGTGAGCTCGATGCCCATGGCAGTGAGCTGATCGCGGACAGCGTCGGCGCCGGCGAAGTCGCGTGCTGCCCTCCGTGCCGCCCGCTGCTCGACAAGCGCCTCGACCCGCGCCGCGAGGTCGGCGTCGACCGAGGCCTCGCGCTCCTCGAGCGTCAGGCCCAGCACGGCGGTCAGTTCACAGAGCGTCTCCTGCGCCGAGGTTACGTCCTGACCTTCCGTGGAGCCCCGGTTGATGTCGCGCGCCAGGTCGAAAAGGGCGGCGACCGCCTGTGGGCTGTTGAGGTCGTCGTCCATCGCCTCGATGAAGCGCGACCGCGTCTCCGACGCATCGAGCGCGGCGCCCGCGCCCGCGTTCGGTTCCGCTGACGCCGCCTGCCGGAGCCGTCCGGCTGCGCGTTCGGACCCCGCAAGCGCCTCGTCCGAGTAGTAGCCGGGGCTGCGGTAGTGCGCGTTCAGCACGGAGAGGCGGATGGCGTCCGCGGAGTAGTGCTCCAGCGCATCGGCGATGGTGACGAGGTTGCCGAGCGACTTGCTCATCTTCTGCGCGTCCATATTGAGCAGACCGTTGTGCAGCCAGAAGCGGGCGAACGGGCGCACGCCGGTGAACGCCTCACTCTGAGCGATCTCGTTCTCGTGGTGCGGGAAGACGAGGTCCTGCCCGCCGCCGTGGATGTCGATACTCTCACCGAGGTAGCGCAGGGCCATCGCGGAGCACTCGATGTGCCAGCCGGGGCGTCCGCCTCCCCACGGGCTCTCCCACGACGGCTCGCCGGGTTTGGCGGACTTCCAGAGCGCGAAGTCCATGGGGTGCTCCTTCTGCACGCCCGGCTCGATGCGCGCCCCTGCCCGCATCGCATCCAGCGAGCGGTGGCTGAGCTTGCCGTACTGCTCATCGCTGCGGACGCGGAAGTAGACGTCGCCGTTGGACTCGTAGGCGTGGCCTGAGTCGATCAGGCCGGAGATGACCTCGACGATCTTGGGCACCTCCTGCGTGGCGCGGGGGTACTCGTCCGCCTCGCGGACGTTGAGGGCGGCCATGTTCGCGAAATACTCGGCGATGTGGCGCTCAGCGAGCGCCTCGACGGTCGTGCCCTCCTGGACGGCGCGGTCGATGAGCTTGTCGTCTATGTCGGTGAAGTTCTGGACGCGTCGGACGGTGAAGCCCCGGTACTCCAGGTAGCGGTGGAGCACGTCGAAGACGATGTAGCTCATCGCGTGGCCTACGTGCGCGGAAGAGTAGGGGGTAACACCGCAGACGTAGATGCGGACCTCGTCGCCGGCGGGCTTGAAATCGCGCTTCTCGCCGGTGAGGGTGTCGGAGAGTTTCATGGATTGCCGTCTGTGATGGATGCCACGGCCATGGCCGCTGCGCCCGTCCCGGAGCCGGTGTACCCGAGGCCGTCCTCGGTGGTGGCCTTGATGCTCACGGCGGAGAGCCCCACTCCAAGCGAGGCGGCGATAGCCCACCGCATGGCCGGGACGTACTCCGCGAGACGGGGACGCTCGAGAACGATTGTAGCATCGACGTTGACCACACTCCATCCGGCCCGCCGGAGCATGGCGACGGTGCGATCCAGGAGCGACGTGCTGGTGACGCCCTGCGGCACGGAGGGGTCGTCGGCCTTGAAGTGCGTGCCGATGTCGCCGAGGGCGGCCGCCCCGAGCAGCGCGTCGATGATGGCATGCGCTACAACATCGCCGTCGCTGTGGCCGGCGAGCCCGCGCTCCGACGGGATGCGCACCCCGCCCAGCGTGAGCGGCACCCCCTCCTCCAGTGCGTGCGCGTCGTAGCCTATGCCGAACCGCGTGGTCATCGCGTCATCCTCCGTCGCGGTGTGCCCGCGAGTTTAGCAGCGGACGCAGGATTGCGTGTGAGGTGTGCCAAAGTGCGCCATTAAGCGCCACTGTACTCCTGAGCGCGCCGATCGGCCCGTGGCTGACGCATGGCCTTGCAGCGGGAACCATCGTAGGACAGGAGGTTCGACCGCGTAAGGAGCGGGTGTCACGAGTTTAGGGAGAGGCTCACCTCACCAACGCTCCCGCCACCATCAGGTCCTCGGGAGTCGTGACCTTGATGTTGCTACGTGCACCGTCGAAGGTGCGCACCTCGACGCCGGTGCGCTCCACCATCGCGGCGTCGTCGGTTACGTTGTCCGCGACCTCGGCGTGGGCGCGCTCGAGCACGTCGCGGCGGAAGACCTGCGGCGTCTGCACCATCGCCAGTTCGCTGCGGTCGAGCGTCTCGACGACGCGCCCGCCCTCCCCAACGCGCTTCACGGTGTCGAACGCGGGCACGACGGCGATGGCCGCGCCGGTATCGGCGGCAGCGGCGAGCCCCTCCTCGATCATGCGGGACGTGACGAAGGGGCGCGCGCCGTCGTGCACGAGCACCCACTCGCACCCCGGCGGCAGCGCGTCGAGCCCGGCGCGGACACTGTCCTGCCGGCGCGCGCCGCCGACAAGCGGGGGCATCGTCTTGCGCCAGCCCTTCTCATCGCGCAGGGCGGCGACAGCGTCCATGTTGCGCTCGGACACGACGAGCGCGACGGCTGCTATGGAGTCGCATCGCTCGAAGACGTCCACAGTGCGCGCGATGAGCGGCTCGCCGCCGATGTCGGCGAGCGTCTTGTCGCCTGCATCGCCCATCCGGGTGCTCGCGCCCGCAGCGACGATGACGGCGCCTGCGTTGAGGGTGGCCGGATCAGCGGTCATATCGGGAGGATGCTACTACACGGAACGTAACGCCACGACCAAGCATAGTATCCTGCGAAGAGGTCAGAGCAAGAGGCACACGATGAGAAGACGGTTGGAGGTTACCCTTGGGGCGATGGCGTTCGCGGCGGCGCTGGCCGCGTGCAGTTCCCCCACGCCGACCCCAACCCCGACGGCGACGCCTGAACCGACGCCCACGCCTGAGCCCGGGCCCGCCCCGAGCGGCCCCAGCCTGTCAGACGGGACGGCCTCCAACCCCAACGACGGAACGGACACGTCCACGCCGCCCTCGCCCGAGGAACGGGCCGCCTTCATTGCAGGGTTCGCCGAGGTGCGCGGGGTGGACGAGGAAGCCGCCGCCTGCGTCGCGGACGGGTTGACCGCCATCGGGGTCCCGCTGAACGTCGAGCGCTTCCTTGCTGCCGTGGTCACCGAGGGGCCGATAGCCATCGTCCTTGCAGAGTGCGAGGTCCCGGCGGCGATGCCGCTGGGCGGCGGATAGGGCTTCCGTTCACCGCCACCAGTAGGAGGAGCGGGTCGATCCTGCGGCGTCGGTCAGCGCGTACCACTGGGCGTCGGTCAGCCGCCATCCCGCTGCGGCGCAGTTCTCATCGACGCGCGCGAGGGTGTTGGTCTTGGGGATGGTGATGACGACGGGGGAGCGAAGCGTCCAGTTCAGCAACACCTGCGCGGCGGTCCTTCCGGTCTCCGCGCAGACGCTCTGCATGACCTCGACGAGTTGCGCGTTGCCCCGCATCTCGCGCTCGAACGCACCCTGCTCCAGCGAGCTGTACGCCAGCACCATGATGCCGCGCTCCTCGCAGTATGGAATCACCGTGTCGGCGAACTGGTGATCGAACAGGCTGTACTTGATCTGGTTCTCGACGACGAGGTCCGGGCCGAGCGCCGCCTCCGCAGCCTCCATCTCGCGCACGGAGAAGTTGCTGACGCCGACGTGCCGCACCTTGCCCGCGTCGACGAGGTCGGCCATCGCGCCCATCGTCTCCTCGATGGGAACGTCGGCGGAGGGGGCGTGGAGCTGGTAGAGATCGATCGTGTCGATGTCCAGCGCCTTCAGGCTGCGGTCGCACGCTGCGAGCACGTCCGCGTGGCGGAAGTGCCACGGCGAGACCTTGGTGGCGATGAAGACCTCGTCCCTGCGACCTGTAACGGCCCTGCCCACGCGCCCCTCGGTGCCATAGGACTCGGCGGTGTCGATGAGGAACGATCCGAGCTCTATGGCGCGGTGTATGACCGCAGCCTCGCCGCTGAACTCCCACGTGCCGAAGCCGACCTCCGGCAGCGCAACGCCGCTTTTGCCTAATGGTTTAGTGTCCATGCGCGGAGGTTACCACGCAGGGACGGAATCGCGGGGGACCGGCTGCGAGGTTCCTGCTCCGCAGGAACGACGGCGGCTTACGTGTCCCGCACGCGGGTGGGGCCGACCTCGCCGGTGCACCAGGGGATGAACGCCTTCATGCGGCAGGGCGCGCCGTTCTTCGCCAGTTCCGCCTCGAATATCTCGTGAACGCGGGGCGATTCATCCTCGTACTCGATCTGGCCGCCGCCCTCGTTGACGCTCAGGTCGGAGGAGCGCGGCCCGTTGACGAGCCCGGTGCCCGGCCGGAGCGCGAGGTAGCGCGCCCGCGTCGGTCCTCCGTTGAAGTGCTGGTGGAACGTGCGGTCAGCCGGAACGATGACCATGCCGCCGGTCTTCCAGTCCGCCTTCCGGAGATCGGACTGCTCGTCGTCGTTCCAGAGCAGGGAGAAGCCCTCGCCGCTGAGGATGACGAGGTGCGCGCCGGGGCCGTGGCGGTGCGCCTTCTTGTAGGTGCCGACGGGAAACTCGGAGATATGGGCCTTGGTGACGTTGCCCGCCATCTCCAAGCTGGCGTTCACCCCGCCCGCGCCACGCGTGAGGTAGTCGTAGAGCTGCATGTCGGGCGCGTTGGGGATGAAATTACTCGCCCACTTGCGGCGCTGGTAGAGGGTGCCGCTGCCGCTGAAGTAGTCACCGTCCCCACCGAAGCGGTCGGTGAAGCGGAAGTCGTTGTTGAAGACGAACTCGCGGTTGCGCCACCAGCGAAGCACGGGCGGCGCGTTCGTCACGCCGAGGTAGCGCGCGGGCTCCGTGCCACTGGCGTTGAAGTGGCGGTACCACGCGTTGAGCGGGATGGAGAACAGGCTGCCGGCGTGCCACTCGAACGTCTGCTCCGCGCCGTCCTCGAGCCAGACGCTGGTCGCGCCGCGGCCAGAGACGATGTAGACCATCTCCTCGTAGAGGTGGTGCTCCGGCTCCGATGAGCCGCCGGGGCTGATCTCGACGAGGTGGGAGTCGTTGAGGAGAAGCGGGTTGGGGATGTTGATGATGGCGCCCTTCCCGCCTTTGCGCTGCCAGTCGCCGAGTTCGATACGGGCGAGATCCTCGAAGGCGAAGTCGACGATAACCTTCACGCCCTCGTCGCGCTGCCAGTCGAGGTAGGCGTCCGGCTCCGGGAAGAGCTCCAGATCGTCCGGCGTTTCCGCACGTCTGATCTCGGCGTCGGTCGTCATGGCGCCTCCTTGGGTTACGCGTACTACTATGGGCGCGACGGCGCCGATGCACTCGCCTGGCTTTCTTCGACCTGCCGCGCGTTGGCCTGCTGCTCATGCCGCACGCCGAGTCGCAGGCCGAACGCCCGGGCGACCGACGCCAGGCCCACCGTGAGCAGGATGATGAACAGGCCGACGATACTGGCTTCTTCGCGCTGCCCGATTCCGGGTGAGGCAAACTCCAGCGCCAGCAACGACAGGGTGATGGTGTCACGCGAGGCGAGCAGGATGATACTGCTGGTCGTGCCCGCGGCGACCACGAAGTTGAGGGTCGCGAGCAGGATCAGCGTCGGCATCAACAGCGGGATCCAGATGCGGAAGTAGGTGCGTATCCACCCCGCGCCGGAGACGCGCGCGGCTTCTTCCATGTCCGCGCCGATCTGGACGAACACGCCCTTCATGATATTCGTCCCCGTGGTGTTGCCCTGGATGATCACGACGAGCAGCAGCGCGTAGATGGTGCCGAAGAGCGCGCTGAGCAGCGGCGTGCCCAGGAAGAGCCAGAGCAGGCCCAGGCCGGAGAGGATGCCGGGGATGGCGCCGGAGCCCCAGATGATGAGGTCGAGCGCCCACCGTCCCGACCAGCGCGTTCGGACGAGGATGTAGGCGATGAGGGAGAAGAGAAGCGGGCTGAGTATCGCGGCCGTGATGGCAAGGGTGAGCGTCGTCTGCATCGCCTTCAGGAAGAGGTTGTCCGTCAGGACGAGCTGCCAGTGCTCCAGCGTGTAGGTGGGGGTGAGGTAGAAGTAGCCCGCGCGGGTCATAAAGCTGCCCCACAGGAGCGAAATCATCGGGCCGACCGTCAGCATGAAGATCAGGAGGCCAATCACCCCGAGGACCACCAGCCTCCAGGGCCCCAGGTCGATCAGCCCCGGCTTGAAGCTGCCGGTGATGGTGGTGTAGCGGCGGCGCTGGATGATCCAGCGCTGCACCGGGATGATGACGGCGATGATCAGGAGCGTGAGGCTTGCGAGCACGGTTGCGACACCGTAGTTCGGCACGGGCTGACGCACGAGCTCGAATATCTTCGTGGAGTAGACGAAGAAGTCGAATGGGAGGCCAAGCAGCAGCTCGGTCTCGAACGACTGGAAGATGCGGAGCAGCTGCAGGGCGAAGACGAGCGCCATAGGCGAGATCATCAGCGGCAGCGTCACACGCATCATCGTGAGCACGTTGGAGGCGCCGCTCACCCGCGCGGCCTCCTCCATGCTGGCGTCCATATTGCGGAACGCGGGCGTGAGCAGCATCACCTTGATGGAGATGCCGTTCGCCATCAGGTGCGCCCATACGATGCCTGGCACGCTGAAGATGTTGAACGGGGAATCGTTGATGAACGGCAGCTTCTCCAGCCCGAGGTTGATGAGGCCGATGTCTGGGTCCAGCAACGTGATCCAGGCGATGGTCGTGGCGATGCCCGGCATCATGAACGAGATCCAGAACAGGAACTCGATGGTATGGCTGAACGGGATGTTCGTCCGGGCCAGTACCCACGATATGAGGACGGCGATGGGAAAGCTGATGCCCACCACGAACGCCCAGATCATGATGCTGTTGCCGAGCGAAAGCACCAGCCCGGGAGTCGCCCAGGCGTCCCGCCAGTGCTGCAGCCCCCACTGGCGTTCGCCCACGAACCAGTCGGCCCGTGCGTCGAAGCTGTTGATGATGAGCAGGAGGACGGGCCAGATCAGGTAGAAGCCCAGCAGGAGGAGGACGACCGCCATGATGTAGGCGTTCTTCGGGGGCAACCTGAAACCGCGAGCCAGCGGGCGCGGCCTTGCTAACTGCATGCCCAGCCTCCTCAAGCCAAAAGGACCGGGGCGCCCCCGTTGCCGGGAGCGCCCCCGCTTACCCTGTTATCGCCTACACCCCGCGCAGTTCGCGGTAGATCTCGCGGGCGCGCTCCAGGCTCTCCTCCGTCCTCCGCGTGTACTCCGGGTCGCCGGTGAGGTAGATGTACTCCTTCCCCGGCTCCCTGCACTCGCGCGGGTCCACCGTGCCGGTGCAGGGGATGTCCTCGCGCAGGCTTGGGCTTGGAGTTCCCTCGCTGATCTCGTGCTTGGTGGTCTGGCCTTCGATGGAGAGGAACCAGTTGAGGAACAGCTTCGCCGCGTTCGGGTGCGGAGCATTGATGGGCATCTGTACGTTGTCCCCAGCTCCGCCGCCGCTCAGCGTGTCCGCCTCAGCGAATGGCTTGATCAGGCGGTCCGACGGGCCGCCCTGCTCGGCAAGTTCGTCCAGGTCCCGCCCGGCCGAGCCGATGGCGATGCCCATCGCGAACCTGCCGCCCGCGATGCTGTCCGTGATGAACCGGAAGTCAGTGGAGAACGTGACGCCGAACTCGGGATCGAAGTAGCGCCGCGCGAAGTCCTCGCCGATGTCCGGATGGCTGATGATGGTGGAGTACGTGCCTCCGGCGCCCTCGGCGATGGGCGGGATGGAAACGATGCTGTCCGTCCACTTGGGGTCGAGGTAATCGAACACGGAGTTCATGGCGTCGATGTCTGCCTGGGATACCAGGTCCGTGTTGTACCGCATGCCCAGGTTCTCAGGAGAAGCCGCGGCGCCGTGGTTGACCACGTACTGCTGTGTCGCGGCGTCAGAGAACCAGAGTCGGCCCTTGAACCAACCGTCGCCGCTCTTCACCTCGGGATGAATGAGGAGCGGGGGTATGGGGTCCAGCGCCTCTGCCGCGATGAGCCGCAAGGCCGAGGTGCCACCGATCATGAGTATGTCGACGTCATAGCGACCCGCGGACTGCTCCGCGAGGACGCGGTCCGTCTGGGCGCCGCCACTGCCGGTGGAGACAGTCGTCGTTATGCCGAACTTCTCCTCGAACGCTGCCGCCACGGGCCGGTAGTTACGGCTGGCGGAGCCGCCCATCACGATGACCACTTCGCCCTCAGCCTGCGCTGCGGCGATGAGGTCATCCCATTCCGACTCGAACATCATCATCGCGTCGGGCGTGGGAGTGGCCGTGGGGTCAGGCTGCGACGGCTGGTCCGGCACCGGCGTCGCCGTCGGCGGGACAGGCGTTGCCGTCGGCACCGGCGTGGCCGTGGGGTCGGCGCCGCATGCTACCCCGACCAATGCGACGAGCACACCCGTCAGGAGTAAGGCGGTCAACCGCCCGATCATCGTTCTGCTCAGGTCCCTCATCGCAGACCTCCCTCTGCATCAGCAGGATTCCTGCGTATCGCCAGGCTCCGGCGCACTCTGCTACGGATTCCGTCTCGCCTCGCGAGCAAGACGCAGGAACCAGCGAAACGTCAGCGCAAGCCATACCAGATGCGCCGCTCAGAGTCAATCGCAAGGATGAGAGGAGGCTACGCGCTAGACATCCGCCGTCGCAGGCTGGGCAATGGGCTCCCTGGCGAAGGTCAGACCGCCGTTGGCCGCGTCGACGGTGATGACGTCGCCGTCCACGTATTCGCCGGCGAGGATGCCCCGAGCGATGACGTTCTCCACGTGGCGCTCCACTGCGCGCCGCAGCGGGCGGGCGCCGTAGACCGGGTCGAACCCCTCGTCCTCCAACCAGTCCTTCGCGGCGTCGGTGAGGTGTATCGCTATCGAGCGCTCAGCGAGACGCTCCTGCACGTGGCGCACCATCAGGTCGATGATCTCGTGCAATTCCTCCCGGCTCAGCGGGTGGAAGACGATGTACTCGTCCACCCGGTTGAGGAACTCCGGTGTGAAGTGCTTCTTGAGCGCCTCCATCACCGCCAGGCGGTGCCGCTCCTCCTCGGTCGTGGGCTGTCCGGCGCGGAAACCGATGCCTCCCTTGCTGAACTCCGCCGTGCCGATATTGCTGGTCATGATGATGATGGTATGGCTGAAGTCCACCTTCCGCCCGTGGCCGTCCGTCAGCCGCCCGTCCTCCAGTATCTGGAGCATGACGTTGAAAACGTCCGGGTGCCCCTTCTCGATCTCGTCGAAGAGCACGACGCGGAACGGCCTGCGGCGTATCGCCTCGGTCAACTGTCCCGCCTCGTCGTAGCCGACGTAGCCGGGCGGCGCGCCGATGAGGCGGGAGACGGTGTGGCGCTCCGCGTATTCAGACATGTCCACCCGCACCATGTTCTCCTCGTCGTCGAACAGGGACTCCGCGAGCGCACGGGCCAGTTCCGTCTTCCCGACACCCGTCGGCCCCAGAAACATGAACGAGCCCACCGGACGCTTCTCGTCGCGCAGGCCGGCGCGTGCCCGGCGTATGGCATCCGCCACGGCGACGACGGCATCGTGCTGCCCCACGACCCGCTCATGCAGACGATCCTCCAAGTGCAGCAGGCGTTCCGCTTCCTCTTCCATCAGGCGGGTCGCGGGGATACCCGTCCACGTCGCGATGAGCGTGGCGATGTCCTCGGCACGCACGACGAGGTCAGTATGGTCGCGCCCCAAGAACTCGCTGCGGTCGCGATTGAACTCTTCCTCCAGCCGGACACGCTCCACTTTCAGACTGGCCGCTCCTTCGTAGTCGCTCCGCTGCGCGGCCGACTCCTCCTGCTCCAGCAGGTCACGTATCTCCTGGTCACGCGCCGTCAGTTCCGGCGGCAGGCTCTCCACGTCCAGCCGCAGCCTGGCGGCAGCCTCGTCTATCAGGTCCACCGCCTTGTCCGGCATGTTCCTGCCGGAGATGTAACGCGCACTCAAGCGCGCCGCCGCGACGAGCGCGGCGTCGTCCAACTGCACCCGGTGGTGCGCCTCGAAGCGTGGGCGCAGTCCGCGGAGTATCTCGATGGTCTGATCGACCGTCGGCTCCTCCAGCCATATCGTCTGGAACCGGCGCTCGAGTGCAGCGTCCTTCTCGATGTGCTTGCGGTACTCGTCCGGCGTCGTCGCGCCGATCACCTGCAACTCGCCGCGCGCGAGGGCAGGCTTCATGATGTTCGCGGCGTCCAGTCCTCCCTCACCCGCCCCCGCGCCCACCACGGTGTGCAGTTCGTCGATGAAGAGCACTACCTCGCGGCGCGCCTCCTTCATCTCGTCGATGACCGACTTCAGCCGCTCCTCGAACTCGCCGCGGAACTTCGCACCAGCGACGAGGCCGGCCATATCCAGCGCAAGTACACGCTTGTCGCGCAGCGACTCCGGAACGTCGCCCGCGACGATGCGCTGCGCGAGTCCTTCGGCGATCGCCGTCTTGCCCACGCCCGCCCCGCCGATGATGACCGGGTTGTCCTTGGTGCGGCGGATGAGCGTCTGCATCACGCGGCGTATCTCGTCCATGCGTCCTATGACCGGGTCCAACTTCCCTTCACGGGCGAGCTGGGTCAGGTCTATCGTGTAGCGTTCGAGCGTCTGGTAGCGGTGCTCAGCGCGCGGGTCGGTGACGCGGTGTCCGCCGCGAACGTTCACGAGGGCCTGGTAGACGCGCTCCTTCGTGACGCCATGGTCCGCCAGGATGCGCGCCGCTTCGCCCCGTTCGTCGGAGAGGATGGCGAGGAAGAGGTGCTCGGTTGCGATGTGCTCGTCGTGCAGTCGCTCGGCTTCGTCCTTCGCCGCCTGCAACATGGCCATAGCCCGGGGCGTGGGGTGCAACTGGTTGGACTCGTAGGCGAGCTGGGGCGTCTTCTTGAGTAGGATCTCCAGTTCGCCGCGGGTACGGTCAACGTTGACGCCCATACCAATCAGTATGCGCGCGGGCACGGACTCGGCGCTTTCGAGCAGCGCGAGCATCACGTGTTCCACGTCCCACTGCGAGTGGCGGAACCTCCGCACAACCTCGTAGCTCGCCCCGATGACGGCTTGCGCCTGTTCCGTGAAATCTTCCTGCTTGAAAACCATGACGATACTCCGATCAGCCCCCGGCAAGCCGTGTCAGCGGCTGCCCAGGCGTTCCTCCAGACGGCGTACCTGGCGCTCCAGTTCGACCATCCGCGCCTGCATACGCATCAGCACCTCCACTCCCGCGAGGTTGATACCCAGGTCCTCCATGAGCGACTTGATCCAGCGCGCCCGTGCGATGTCCGCGGGTGAGAACATGCGGATGTTCCCCCGCGAGCGCGCCGGGGTCAGCAGCCCGATGCGCTCGTACGTGCGGAGGGTCTGCGCGTGCACGCCCACCATGCGCGACGCGACGCTGATGACGTAGCACGGCTCGTCGTCGTTCACGCCATCCACGTTGGAAGGCCTGCTCCATGCCTCCGTAACGATCGTCCGCTGCATCATGCCCTCTCTCCTACACTCCGGCCTGCTCCGCGGCGTGTTCGGCATCGCGCAGCCGCTCGAACAGCTCGCGCTGCTCCTCGGTCAACTCCACCGGCAGCACGGCCATCACCGTCACGAGCATGTCACCGTGGCCGTCGCCGCCACGCTTCGGCATCCCCTTCCCGCGCAGGCGTATCACGCGCCCGTTCTGCGTTCCCGGTGGGATGCGCACCGCGACGCTCTTTCCTCCGAGCGTGGGGCCCTGCGTCTCGCCCCCGAGCACCGCAACCAGCAGCGGTACGCGCGCGGTGAAGCGCACGTCGTCGCCCGCGCGCTCGAACACTGCGTGCGGCGCAACGGTCACGACGAGGTAGAACTCGTCCACACCGTCGCGCTTCGGGTCCACGTGTATGCGCGCGCCGCTCTCGACGCCGGCGGGTATCCGCACTTCCAACCGCTTGCCGCCAGGGTGCTGCACGGTGCGCGTCGAACCCGCATACGCCTCTTCCAGCGTGATGGTCACCGGCACGTCGAGCCGGCGAGGAGCCGCAGGCTGCCGGCGCGGGCCCCAGCGCGCGTCGGCGAACCCGTCGAAGAGGTTGCTGAAGTCGCCGAGCCCGTCCACGTCCGTGAATGCGCTGAACCCGGGAGAGCCGCCCCGGCGCATGCGCGCGTTCGTGAAGAACGTGAACGGCGATGCTCCCGACCCCTGTCCGCCGCCGTGCATCTGGTCGGCGTGCCGCCAGTTCTCACCGAACCGGTCGTACTTCTTCCGGGAGTCGGCGTCCGAGAGCACCTGGTACGCCTCGTTGATCTCCTTGAACTTCGCCTCGGCGCTGCTGTCGCCGGGGTTCACGTCCGGGTGATGCTTGCGTGCGAGACGACGGTACGCGGAGCGTATCTCCTTCTCAGCGGCGTTCTTCGTCACCCCCAGCGTCTCGTAGTAGTTCTTTGCCATGACACCGCTCGGTACGAGTAGTCTGCTCTACTCATAGTATAGCAAACTTGAGTGCGGTGCTATCAACTTGGGGTACCGACGCCTCGCGTGGAGGGCACGGGGCGGTTACCGGCGGGTTGCCCTGCCCAGGAGCGACAGGAAGACGCCCTCCGGCAGCACGCGAGCAGCCAGGGAGCCGAAGCGCGAGTCCATACCCACCGGGTAGCGTAGGCGTGGACGCCGGGAGCGGACTATGCCGTGGATAGCCTTCGCGACGAGAACGGGGTCTCCGCCCCGGTTGAACGCCCCGCGGACCCTGCGCCGGTAAGCCCGAACATACCGGTCGTAGGGGACGCCGTCGTCCGATTCGATGTCCGCGGCCATGAGCTGGTTCTCCGGGAATGCGGTGCGGAACAGTCCCGGCTCTACCAGTACGACGCGCACGCCGAACGGCCATACCTCCGTCCTGAGCGACTCGGTCAGCCCCTCGAGCGCAAACTTGGAGGACGCGTAGGCCCCGTGGAAGGGCGCGCCGATCCGTCCCAGGATCGAACTCACGTTCACGATCGTCCCGCCGCCCTGCTCGATCATGGCCGGCAGCACCGCGCGGGTGAGGCGCGCGACAGCGAAGACGTTGGTCTCGAACAGCGAGCGCAGTTCGTCCGTGGTGAGCGTCTGCACGGGCCCGAACAGGCCGTATCCGGCATTGTTGACGAGCGCACTGACAGGACCGTGTTCCTCGACGATAGCCGCGAGCGCCTCCGTGAGACCTGCCTCGCTGTTGATGTCGAGCTCGACTCCCGCGACGGGCAGCCCGCGACCGGCGGCCTCCGCTTCCAACGCGGCGAGCCGCCCCTTCGCCCGGCTCGTCCCGACCACGCGGTACCCTCGCTCCGCCATGTAGAGCGCCGTGGCCATGCCGATGCCGCTCGACGCTCCGGTTATCAGCACAACCCCGTTCCCGTCTGCCATCGCCAGCCTCCTGCGCCCAGCCTATACTGAGGCCCGTCCGGCGCGCATCACTCGAACGCAGGAGCAGGTGTCATGGCTATGGCTTTGCGATTGGTCGGCGGGCTGATGATGGTGTATGCGGCGCTCTACCTGGCGCAGTTCCTCTTCAGTTCCCTCTACGACAACCCGCAGCCGGTCTGGGACGTCATGAACTACCTCTCCGGGCTGGGCATCCTCATAGCGCTCATCGTCAACTTCGGGCACGTGCGCTCACAGTCCGGCGGCGACGAACCGACCCTCTCTCGGCTGGGCGCACACGTGCTGTTCTACGCCAACGCGGCGCTCGCCATCTGGTTCTTCCGCAACTGGATATACCTGCTGGCACTGGACGCGGGCGAATCTGCCAGCGTACCCGTCGACGTTATCTGGGATTTCGTCGCCGTCATGATCCCGATCGTCCTTGCCGCCACAGGCCGCAGGCTCTGGCAGACGAACGCCTGACACCCGCTCCGCCGCACCGTTACGCCTTTGACGCTCGGCTCCTGCGAGTGCTACGCTGTTACGAGTGTGCAAGATGCGCTCCCACGCCTTGAACGGCAAACCAAACGGGGACAGCCCGCGCGGAGTAGGCGAACCGCCGCGCGCGTGATGCATCGCACGCAGGAGGTTGCCACATGGTGAACGTCGCCGCTCTGCGCTGTAAGGAATGTTCCCGCGAATACCCCATCGGCGCTTTCAACGTCTGTGATTTCTGCTTCGGGCCGCTGGAAGTCGTCTACGATATGGACGCCATCGCGGACATCGCCAGCAGAGAGCGCATCATGTCCGGCCCCAACAGCCTCTGGCGCTACGCCGACTTCCTCCCGGCCGAGTACAACCCTCTCGTGGACATCAACGCCGGGTTCACTCCGCTCATCCGCTCACGCGGGCTCGCGGAGCGCCTCGGGCTCGAGGAACTCTGGATCAAGAACGACAGCGTCAACCCCTCGTACTCGTTCAAGGACCGCGTCGTGGCTGTCGCTACCGCCAAGGCTCTGGAGCTCGGCTTCGAGACGCTCGCCTGCGCCTCGACCGGCAACCTCGCATGCGCCGTCGCCGCCCACGCAGCCCGGGCCGGCATGAAGGCATACGTCTTCATCCCGTCGGACCTGGAGGCCGGCAAGGTGCTGGGCGCGGCCATCTACGATCCGACCATGATCGCCGTCAACGGCAGCTACGACGACGTGAACCGCCTCTGCAGTGAACTGGCCGACCAGTACCAGTGGGCGTTCGTGAACATCAACGTCCGCCCCTTCTACGCCGACGGCAGCAAGACGCTCGGCTACGAGGTCGCGGAGCAGTTGGGGTGGCGCGCTCCCGCGCACGCGGTTGCGCCGTCGGCGTCCGGCGCGATGTTCACAAAGATCTACCAGGGGCTCAAGGAGTTCGAGTACACCGGCATCATCGACAACGTAGAGACGCGGATGCACTGCGCACAGGCGCGCGGCTGCTCGCCCATCGCGACCGCCTACGAAGAGGGACGCTTCGTGATACGTCCCGTGAAACCGGCCACCATCGCCAAGTCGCTCGGCATTGGCAATCCAGCCGACGGCTACTACGCGCTGAAGACCATCGAGGCGTCCGGCGGCTCCGCCGTCATCGCTGAGGAGCACGAGGTCGCTGAGGGCATCAAGCTCCTCGCACAGACCGAGGGCATCTTCACAGAGGGCGCGGGCGGCGTCGCGATAGCCGGACTGAAGCGTCTCGTCGAGCGCGGCGAGATCCAGCCGGACGAGCCGACCGTTGTCTATATCACCGGCAACGGACTCAAGACGACGGAGATCGTGAGCGACGTCGTGAAACCCATCCTCATCGAGGGTACCGTTTCCGCTTTCGAGCAGGGCGTAGGAGTGAAGGCCTGAACGCCATGGCCACAACGATGCAGCGGGTGCGCTTCACCTTTCTGGACCATATGATCAAGCAGCCCGTCATCTACCGGATGGGGCACGACTTCGACGTGGTCACGAACATCCGCCGCGCAGACGTGCAGGAAGGCGTCGGGTGGGTGATACTTGAGGTTGAAGGTGAGTTGGAAGAGATCGAGCGCGGCCTGGACTGGGTCCGCTCGCTTGGCGTCAGGGTCGACCACGCGCTTGGCGACCTGATAGAACCGTAACCCGGAGGAACCAGGCAGGATGAGCGTAACCGTACGCATACCCGGTCCGCTGCGGCGGATCACCAATGGGACCGACAAGGCAGCAGTGACCGCCGAGACGCTCGGCGGCGTCATCGCGGAACTCGAGGCGCAGTTCCCCGGCATCCAGGAGCGCATCCTGGACGAGAACGGCGCGCTGCGCTACTTCGTGAACCTCTACCTGAACAACGAGGACGTGCGCTTCCTGGAAGGGTTGAGCACGCCCGTCAAGGCGGGCGACGAGGTCAGCATCGTCCCCGCCGTCGCGGGGGGATAGGCGCGAGCCGTTCCGATGCCTGGCCCCAGGAACAACGACGAGTACTCCGAGCGGGAACTCGAGGAGATCGAGGAGTTGAACCGCTTGCCGGAGGACCATCGCTCGCTCTTCCAGAATCCGTGGTGGCAACGCATCGCCATCGGGTTCTCGGCGCTCATCGTCCTCTCGCTGCTCTTCCCGGTCGTCGCTCTCTCGTGTAACGGCAACTCTGACCCCGGCCCGGAGCCTACGAACGGCCTCCCCGTGCCGGACTTCGAGCTCGCCGCCGCGCAGGGCGGCCTCGTCAGCCTCTCCGATACGCTCGCGGCCAACGAGGCTGTCGTGGTGGTCTTCTACCGGGGCAACTTCTGAGGGACCTGCATCAACCAGCTCGGCGAGCTGGAGCAGGCCTACGACGAGATACGCGCCCTGGATGCTGAACTCATCGCCCTGAGCACGGACGACGTACCCCGCGCCCAGAACATGCAGCAGCGCACCGGCGCCAGGTACCCCGTCCTGGCAGACCCGGACCAAGCGGTCGCCAAGGCGTACGGCGTATTCGACCTGCTGGGCGACGGCGTGGCGGCGCCCACGACCATCATCCTGACCTCGGAGCGCATCGTCGCGATGCAGGTGGGGCAAGCCATCGGCGACCGGCCCACCACCGCCTCCATCCTCCACACCCTCCGGCAGCTCAAAGCCGGGGAACTGGAACCCGCGGCACAGAGCTAGCCCTCTACGCCCCCAGCTCCCGCACGACGCTGGCGACGCGCTCCGGCGCGATGCCGCGGTGCGTGCGCGACGAGCCAACGCCGTCCAGCAGCACCCACGAGATCTGCCCTGCCGTCGTCTTCTTGTCCCGGCTCATCGCTTCGAGGATCGCCTCCGGCTCGACGCCCATGTACGCGGACGGCAGTCCGAACCGGGCGATGAGCGACGCCTGCCTCTCGACCAGTTCCGGCGGCGTCACGCCCTCCAGCATCCCGAGGCGGGCCGCGCCCGTCATGCCGATGGCGACCGCCTCGCCGTGCAGGTAGGCGTCGTATCCCGCGGCCGCCTCCAGGCCGTGCCCGATCGTGTGGCCGTAGTTCAGCAGTTGACGCAGCCCGCTCATCTCGCGCTCGTCCGCGCTGACCATGCGCGCCTTCACCGCAGCGTTCCACGCGACCGCGCGCGTCGTCAGCTCCGGGTCCAGCGATTGCAGCGCGTCGGCGTGCTCCTCGTACAGGTCCACCAGCCCCGCTTCGAGCGCGAGTCCGTGCTTCACCGCCTCTGCCCACCCCTCGCGCAGCGCCCGCTCCGGCAGTGTTCGCAGCGCCGACACGTCCGTCAGCACCATCGCCGGATGGTGGAACGCGCCAACCATGTTCTTCGCAACCGGCAGGTCGACGCCCGTCTTGCCGCCGATGCTCGAATCGACCATCGCCGTCAGCGACGTCGGAACCTGCACGACCCGTATCCCGCGCAGAAACGTCGCCGCGACGTAGCCCGCGAGGTCGCCGACGACGCCCCCGCCGACCGCAACGATGGCGTCCCGGCGCTCCACTCGCCGCTCGGCGAGCCATTCGTAGAGGACGGTTGCCGTCGCCAGGTTCTTGCTTGCTTCGCCTGCGGGGAAGGTGAACATCCCCATGTCGATGCCTGCTGCGTGCAGCGACCGTTGCGCAGCACGTCCGTACGGGTGGACGACGTTGCTGTCGCACACGATGAACGCCCGGCCGGACAACCCCATCTGCCCGAGGCGGCGTCCCAACTGGTCCTCCAGCGTGTCCCACCCCACGAACACGGGGTACGCGCCCTGCTCCAGCCGCACGGTTGCCGCGAGTTCCGGGTCGTCCTCCCACGCCGACGGCGCACCGAGCCGGCGCCACGCCCGTACGACCTCGAGCGCAGCCTGCTCGATCGTCAGGTCGTCTGTGTGCACGGTCCAGTGCGCATGCGCGTAGGCCCACTGGCGCTCGCGCTTCAGCGACTCGATGCGTCCCAGCGGATCGTCGGACTGCAGCATCGGGCGCGTCATCGCCTCGGCGCCGTCCAGCTCCGCGATGTGCGAGAGCCTCCGGTAGACCGTCTCCGGACGCGCCTCCAACGCCACGACAAGCCCGGAACTCAGCATCCCGCCAAGCGACTGGTCGTGCATGACCGACCCCGCTCCCGTCGAAACGACAACGTGCTCCTCGCGCGCGAACTCCGCGATGGTGGCGCGCTCCAGTTCGCGGAACGCGGGCTCGCCGTCCTCCGCGAAGACGCGCTCGACCGGCTTGCCTGCGCGCTCGACGATGCGCTCGTCGGCGTCCTCGAACCGCCAGCCGAGCAGGCGCGCCGTGCTGCGCCCGACGGCGCTCTTCCCCGCGCCGGAGAAACCGATGAGATAGATGCGGTTGCGGGTGGTCATTGCTCCCACTTCCCCTACAACGATTGCACCGATTCGATGACCGCGCTGATCAGAAACGCCAGCGCAACGCCTGCAAGGACGGTACCGCCTGCTACCAGGATGATCTTCGTCACGCCGGAGATGTTCCTGCTGTGCCTGAACATCCAACCCGCAGCGAGCAGCAACACGCCGGCGGCGAGCAGCAGCCCCAGGACTCTCATGCCCCCCTTCCGATCATGCGCCTACGATCCGTCTCGTGGCCCGACCGTCGCAAGGTAGCTATCGTAGTTGCGGTGCGTCTCGGAAACGTGGTCGCCGCCGAACTTCTCCATGAACGCGTCGGCGAGCGTTACGAGCACCATCGCCTCCGCGATCACGCCGCACGTCGGGACGAACGTGATGTCGCTCCGCTCGTAGTGCGCCTGGTCCAGCTCGCCGGTCGTCAGGTCGACGGACGGCAGCGGGTTCATCATCGTGGCGATGGGCTTGACGACTGCGCGGATGATGAGCGGTTCGCCGGTCGTCATGCCGCCTTCCAGCCCGCCCGCGTTGTTCGTGCGGCGGGGCCACGGCTTCGCCCATCCGCCGTTCCCGTTCCGCTCCCACTCCTCGACGGGCTTGATGACGTCGTGCACCTTGGAGCCGCGCAGGTCGGCCAGTTCGAACCCCTTGCCGACCTCGACTCCCTTCACCGCGTTCACGCTGCCCACCGACGCCATCAGCCGCGTGCTCAGCTTCGTGTCCCACTGGATGTGCGACCCCAGCCCGATGGGCAGCCCTGTCGCGACGACCTCCACGACGCCGCCAAGGCTGTCGCCTGCCTCCTTCGCCGCGTCTATCTCGCGCACCATCAGCGCGCTCGCGTCCGGGTCGGCGCAGCGCACTGGCGAGTCCTCCGCCGCATCCCAGTCCACCGGCTCGGGAGGATGCGCCTGCACCCCGCCGATATTCGTGACGTGGCTGTGCACCTCGACGCCGAACCCGGCGAGGAACGCGCGGCAGATCGCGCCCACGGCGACCCGCGACGTCGACTCCCGCGCAGACGAGCGCTCCAGGATGTTCCTGGCGTCGTCCTGCAGGTACTTGCTGATGCCGGGCGTGTCCGCGTGGCCGGGGCGCAGGCGGTGGATCGGCGTCACCTCGCCTTCCACGGGCTCCTTCGCCATCGTGTGCGTCCACGGCTTGCCGTCCGGCCCGTTGCCGGTGGAGTGGTCCCGGTTCTCGATGAGCATCGCGATGGGCGCGCCGGTCGTGTAGCCGTGGCGCACGCCGGACTGCAGCACCGCGTAGTCCGTCTCGATCTGCATCCGTCCGCCCCGGCCGTAACCCATCTGGCGGCGCGCCAGGTCGGCGCGTATGTCGGCTTCGGATATGGCGATACCCGCAGGCAGCCCTTCGAGCAACGCAACGAGTCCGGGGCCGTGGGACTCGCCGGCAGTCAGGAATCGAACCAAGATGACAACCTCCCGTGCAGCGTGCCTTCATTCTACCCCACGCTCATTCTCATCGACGTAGACCCCGCAGACGCGCAGATGTACACTCGCGCACGAGGATGCCGAGCCTAGGAGGGAACCATGCTTTCGGCGACCGACAACGAACTGCTGACGCAAGTGAGCGCCGGGACCCCGATGGGCGACCTCATGCGCCGTTACTGGATCCCCGCCGTCTTCTCCTGCGAGGTTGAGGCCGACGGCGTGCCCCACCGCACCCGGCTCCTCGGCGAAGACCTCCTTGTTGTGCGCCTCACCAGCGGCGCGGTCGCCACGATGACGCCCCGTTGCCCGCATCGCACCGCATCGCTCTACTTCGGACGTAACGAGGAAGAGGGCCTGCGCTGCGGCTACCACGGCTGGAAGTTCGCTGCCGACGGCACCTGCGTGGACATGCCGAGCGAGCCCCCGGAGAGTAACTTCAAGGACAAGGTGATCCTGAAGACCTACCGCACGCTTGAGCGCAACGGCGTCATCTGGACCTACATGGGACCCGAGCAGGACTCCCCGCCGCCGCTCCCGAACCTGGAGTGGAACCTCGTGCCTGAGTCCCATTGCTACCTCACCAAGCGCATCGCCCAGAACAACTTCTTCCAGACCATCGAGGGCGAGATCGACTCCAGCCACAGCGGCTTCCTCCACTCCAACTTCGTCGACCCTTTCCGGCTCACTTCGAAGCAGGAGCAGGGGATGATCTACAAGATGCGCGACCGCCACCCGCGCTTCCAGGTCAAGGACACGGACTACGGGGTGCTCATCGGCGCGCGCCGCAACGCGGAGGAAGACACGTACTACTGGCGCATCACCCAGTTCATGCTCCCTTTCCACACCATGATCCCTCCCTACGGCGCCGATCCGCTCTTCAGCGGCCACGCCTACATCCCCATGGACGACCACCACGTCCTCGCCGTCTGCTTCACCTACAACCCCGTGCGCCCGCTCACCGAGAGGGAACTCGACTTCCTCAAGTTCGGCCCCGGCAACGGGCAGCAGGGGCTCCACCCCACCGTGGACGGCTTCCTGCCGCCCATCCCCAACCGTCCCGAGAACGCGTGGTGGCCGAAGCACCACATAGACAACGACTTCAACGTGGACTGGGAGCGCCAGAAGACCGTCCAGTTCTCCGGTCTCCCCGGCACCTGGCCGCAGGACTCCGGAATGCAGGAGACGATGGGCCGGGTCGTCAACCGGACGATCGAGCACCTCGGCATCAGCGACACCGGCATCATCCGCACGCGCAGAGCGCTGCTCAGGGCTGCCAAGCTCCTGCGCGATTACGGCATCGAGCCCGAGTCCGCGTGGGATCCGGACGTCTACCACCTCAGGTCAGCCGCCGTCGTCCTGCCGCGCGAGGCCGAGTGGGTCGAGGCTTCCGCCGAGTACCGCACCGCGAAGGAGAACGTGAACTTCGCCGCGGTCTGAGGTGTTTGACTCCCTTACGCAGCCATCTCCTCGGTTTCCGGCGCAGGCGCGGGCTGGACAACGTACCCTTCGCGGATGACTCCCGCTTCGATGTCCCAGCGCGGCCCCTCGCCCTCGATGACCGCCTCGCCCACCCACAACTTGTACGCCGTCCATGCGGCCATGGCTGCGTCCAACTGGTCGTCCGTGGGTGTGTCGTCGGATGGCAATTGCACGCCCAGCCCAGTCAGCAGTTCGGTGCGGACCTGGCGTCCCTCCAACGTGCGTTTCGTAGGAAGCTTCGTTCCGTTCGACGCCACCTTCCACGCCCCGCCCGGAAACACTTCGATCAGCGTTGCGTTGGAGGCGGGTGTGCCGTCCAGCCCCAGCAGGCGGAACCGGCTCCCGCTCTCGACCAGCCGGTGGAAGAGTCGCACCGACCCCACTATCAGGCCCGAGTACGGCTTGCCGTCTGTCGGCAGTGTGTAGGGCGTGCGTCCGGGAGCGTTCACGCGCCGCTCCGACTCCCGCATCGTCGCTTCCGGCGAACCGGCCAGCCCCTGCGGGCCGTCTATGGCAAGGATGAAGGATCGCCCGATGGCACGGTCCGGGATGATGTGCGAAGCATCTTCGCGGTAGTCCCACTGCCCGAATGAGCAGGTCAGGTCGGTATCGAGCACTGCGTAGTCGCAGGGACGCTTCTGCGCTGCCGTTGGGTCGGAGAGATCGAGTCCGATGAAGCAGCGTCCGCCGCCGAGTTCACGCCCGCCGCCGCGGTGCCCCATCGTGCGGCGCTGCCGCCACTTGGCGATGTAGCGCGCCGTAACGGCAGCCGCCAGCACCGAAGCGCCTGCCGCTCCATACACACGGGGGTTCCCTCGCATACGCATGCGCGGCATTCTATCAAGCCTCCCCGGAGTTGCGCTTGCCGTCCAGCCATGCCTGCAGGATCACAACCGCCGCCGCCGCGTCCACCGCACCCTTCCCAGGCCTGTGCCGACCCCGGCCCTGCCTACGGCCTGCCGTCAAAGCGCGCTCCGCTTCCGCAGACGAGAGCCGCTCGTCAACAGTGTCGACCGCGAGCCCTGCTTCCTGCAGCCTGCGCACGAACTCCTGCACGGCCAGTGCCTGTGGCCCCACGCGTCCGGACATCGAGTACGGCATCCCCACGACGACAACCCTCGCATCCCGCGCGTGCGCCTCCCGCACCACGTCTTGAGTGGCTTCCGGGGTGTTCTCGATGACTCCTGCCGGGACCGCGATGCCTGAATCCATGTCGCCCGAAGCAACGCCGATGCGGCGTTCGCCAACGTCGAGCCCGAGCGCGCGCATCAGCCCGTCTGCCGCGTGACGATGTCCGTTACCGCCGCAAGTGCGTCGTCCAGCTTCGAAGCGTCCTTGCCGCCCGCCTGCGCCAGCCGCGGCTGACCGCCGCCGCCGCCGCCCATCACCCTTGCCGCCTCGTTGACGATGGCTCCCGCGTCGAAGCCGCGCTCCACCAGGTCGGGCGTCACCATCGCCAGCAGACCGGGGCGCCCGTTGAACACGCTGCCGAGCACCACCACGCCGGAGCCGAGCTTGTCCCGGAGGCGGTCTCCCATCTCGCGAAGCGACTGCGCATCCGGTGCGTCACTTCGTACCGCCAGCACCTGCACGCCGCCTATGTCGCGCGCCTCGTCGAGGAGCGTCTCCGCCTCCTGGCGCGACGCCTCACGCTGGCCTGCGCGCAGCGAGCGGCGCGCCTCCTCCGCCTGCGCCAGCAGCCCTTCGATCCGTTGCGGCAGTTCGGCGGGCGCCGAGCGCAGCAGCGCTGCCGCCTCGTCCAACTGCCGCAACCGCTGGCTGACCCACTCCTCGCCGCCGCGGCCGGTGACCGCCTCGATACGGCGTATGCCGGTGCCCACGCTGCTCTCGCCCACAACGCGGAACGTGCCGATCTGGCCCGTGCGCTCCAGGTGCGTGCCACCGCACACCTCGAAACTCACCGGCTGCGCCTCGCCTATCTGCACCGTGCGCACGCGGTCGCCATAACGCTCGCCGAAGAACGCGAGCGCGCCGTTGGCCGTCGCCTCGCGGTAGGAGCGCTCGTCCTTCACCAGCGGCAGGTCGCCGCGCACCGACTCGTTGATGCGCCGCTCGATCTCGCCCAACTCGTCGCGGCTGACCGCCGAGACGTGCGTGAAGTCGAAACGCAACCGGTCCGGCGCCACCAGCGAGCCCGCCTGCCGCACGTGCGAGCCGAGCACGTCCCGCAGCGCGGCATGAAGCAGGTGCGTCGCCGTGTGGTTCCGCGCAACGTCCAGCCTGCGGTCGCCATCGACCGACGCATGCACCGCTTCGCCAACGGCGACCGAGCCCTCGACGACTTCCGCCGAGTGGACGATGAGCTCGCCGAACGGCTTCTGCGTGTCGCTCACGCGGACCGAGCCGCCGGACACTGCGATGACGCCCGTGTCGCCGACCTGGCCGCCACCCTCCGCGTAGAACGGCGTCTCGCGCAACACGATCTCGACGCGCTCCCCGGCGTCGGCGCGCTGCACCGCCTCGCCGTCCTTCAGGATGCCGGCGACCACGGTGTCGGTCTCGATGCGGTCATACCCGAGGAACGCCGTCTCGCCGACGCCGAGCGCCTCGTAGGCGCGTATCTCCTCGCGCCCGCCGCCGAACCGTGCCGCGGCACGTCCGCGCTCCCGTTGCTCCTCCATCGCGCGCTCGAAGCCCGCGACGTCCACCTCCAGCCCCTGCTCGCGCGCGATCTCCTGAGTGAGTTCCAGCGGGAAGCCGAAGGTGTCGTACAGGCGGAACGCATCGGCGCCGTCTATCGTCCCTCCTCGCGCGATGCACTCCTCCAGCACGGGCATCCCCAGCGCGATGGCCTCGTAGAAGCGTTCCTCCTCCGACTCCAGCGTCTTGAGGACGAACCGCTCGTGCTCGCGCAGTTCGGGATAGAGCGCGCCGAACCGTTCGATCACGGTCGCGGCCACGTCCGGCAGGAACCCGGCCTCGATGCCGAGCTTCCGCGCGAAGCGGATGCCGCGCCGTATCACGCGGCGCAGCACGTAGCCCCGCCCTTCGTTCGCGGGCACGACGCCGTCCGCGATGAGGAACGCCGCGCTGCGGGCGTGCTCCGTCACGACGTGGATGGCAAAGTCGTCGTCGGGGTCCTGCCGGTACGTCTTGCCCGCCAATTGCTCCACGCGCCGCCGTACCGGCGCGAGCAGGTCGGTCTCGTAGGCGGAGGACACGCCCTGCATGATGGCGGTCATGCGCTCCAGCCCCATGCCGGTGTCGATGCCCGGCGCAGGCAGGTCTGTCCGCGTACCGTCGACCGCCTGGTAGAACTGCGGGAAAACGAGGTTCCAGTACTCGAGGAACCGGCTCGTGTCGTCGCCCGGCTTCGTGCCGGGCCCGTGCTCCTCGCCGAAGTCGTAGTAGAGCTCGCTGGACGGGCCGCACGCGCCCTCGTCGCCCGCCGGACCCCAGAAGTTGTCCTTGTCGCCCAGCGTGACGATGCGCTCGTCCGGCACCCCGACCTCGTCGCGCCATATCGCCCGGGCCTCGTCGTCCGTGGTGTGCACCGTGACCCAGATGCGTTCCGGAGGCAGCATCAGCACGCCGGTGGTGAACTCCCACGCCCAGGAGATCGCCTCGCGCTTGAAGTAGTCGCCGATGCTGAAGTTGCCCAGCATCTCGAACATCGTGTGGTGCGTGAAGTCGCCCACTTCGTCTATGTCGGTGGTGCGGAAGCACTTCTGCACGGACGCGAGGCGAGGGTTCGGCGGCGTCTCGTCCCCGGCGTAGTAGGGTTTGAAAGGCGCCATGCCCGCGGACGTCAGGAGCAGCGTGGGGTCGCCTGCGGGAATCAGCGACGCGCTCGGCATCACCAGGTGGCCGCGCTCCTCGAAGAATCGCAGATATGCGGCGCGGATCTCGTCGCTGGTCGTGGGGGGCATGTCGGCCAAGGGTGTACGGACCTCTACGGGGGACGCGCTCCGTTCGGAGAGCACACGGACTGGAAAGAGTCTACGAACGCCTCCGCGAGCGTGTCAACGCGCCGGGTTCGCTGATCCCCTTCCCCCTCGATGGGGGAAGGTCGGGATGGGGGTGAATGGATAGGATGCTCCCGCCCGCTCCCTCCGATTGACGACACGCCCATGCGGGCGTAGGTTGCGGGCGTGAACGTTCTCCCGAACCTTGCGCCGCTCGGGGCTTTCGTCCGCCACCCGCGGAATCATCCCACCTACCTCGGCTACCTGAACGGCTTCATCTACGGCTTCGGTATGGGCGCGTCCATCCTCTTCCCTCTCTACGCCATAGACCAGGGCTTCTCCCTCGCGAGCCAGGGCTTCATCGTCGCCGCGCCCGGCATCGTCATGATCATGCTCCGGCTCATCGGCGGCGCGCTCTCGGACCGCTTCGGCGAGAAGCTCACGCTCCGGTTCAGCTTCACCACCGTCACTATCGCCATGGCCATCCCCATCTTCAGCGGCACGTTCCTCTCGCTGACGGTCGCGCAACTCTTCAACGGCGCGTCGCGCTCCGTCTACTGGTCTGCTGCGCAGTCGTACATCAGCCGCAGCGCCGAGGGCGAGGCCGGGAAGGTGATGGGGCGGCAGCTGGCTTTCGAGTCGAGCGGCGGCATCATCGGCGGCATCGTTGCCGGGTTCGTGGCCGAGGGCATCGGCTACCCGCAGGCGTTCATGATGTCCACAGCGCTGAGCTTCGTCGGTTTCGTCGTCACGTCGACGCTCCCGAGGCTCCCGCGCAAGGACCAGGTCCGAAGTTTCGCCGCGAGCCTCGCCCCTGCGAAGACGATGCTCGTGAAGCGGACGCTGCTGCACGCCCACATGGTGGCGTTCATCAGCGCGGCCTACGCCGGGTTGGTGATGGGGCTGTTCATCGCCTTCTTCCACGAGGTGGGCTACGGGGAAGGCGCTACCGCTGTCATCCGGTCGCTCAACAGCATCGGCGTGAGCGTGCTCGCTTTCTTCTTCGGCGCACTCCTCGGTTTCCTCGGCAGCCGCACGACCGCCATGAGCGCCATCACTCTCACGGGCCTGCTCTCCATCGGCATCGGGGCCACGGGGACCATCCCCATCCTCCCCGCGGTCTTCATGGCGCTCACCGGCATAACGTTCGGAAGTCTGCGCTCGCTCTACCCCACGCTCGCTGCAGAGAACAGCGCCCCGAACCAGCGCGCGATGGCGCTCTCCGTCGTCGGCCTCTACTGGGCTGTCGGCATCTTCCTGTCGCCGCTGGTCTTCGGCTTCATCGCCGACGCGAGCAGCATCCGCACGGCCATCTTCATATTCGGCGGCCTCTCCGTCGCGGTGGGACTGCTCTCCCCGTTGCTCTACGCCTTCGGTCGGCGCGGACTGCCGCCCGAGGGCGAGGAGGAAGAAGCCGCTAGGAGCGCGCGGTCTACGTCGTAGCGTCCGCCATCTCCACAAAGAACCGGAGCGAGTCCGGGTTCGCCAGCGCGTCCCTGCTCACCGCCTGCTCGAGCGGAACGCCGTTCAGCATCTTCTTCACCGGCACTTCCAGCTTCTTGCCGTTCAGCGTGCGCGGCACTTCGGCGATCTGCCGCACCTCGTCCGGCACGTGACGCGGCGAGAGGCTGGTGCGTATGGCCCCGGCGATGCGCTGCCGCATCGCGTCGTCCAGCTCATGGCCCTCGCGCATCACGAGGAAGAGGTAGAGCTTGCCCTCGACGCCCAGCTGGGTCGTGTCGATGACGAGACTGTCCAGCACCTCCGGGATGTCCTCCACGACACGGTAGAACTCGCTCGTCCCCATGCGGACGCCGCTCCGGTTGAGCGTCGAGTCGGAGCGCCCGTAGATGACGCACGCGCCTTCCTCGGTCACCTTCAGCCAGTCGCCGTGCCGCCACACGTCCGGGTAGACGTCGAAGTAGCTCTCGTGCAGGCGCGCGTTATCCGGGTCGTTCAGGAAGTGCACCGGCATCGACGGCATCGGCTCCGTGACGACGAGCTCGCCGACCTCGCCGACGACCGGCTCCCCGTTCTCGTCGAAGCTCTCCACCTTGCAGCCGAGGCACCGGCACTGGATCTCGCCCGCCCGCACCGGCAGGGCCGCGCCGCCGCCAACGAACGCGGTGAAGATGTCCGTGCCGCCGCTGATGGAAGCGAGGAGCAGATCGCTCTTGACGTGCTCGTACACCCACGCGAACCCCTCCGGCGGCAGCGGCGCGCCGGTCGAGCCGATGGAGCGCAGCGCGCTCAGGTCGAGCGACGCGCCCGGCTCGATCTCCGCCTTCATACAGCCGAGGATGTACGGCGCGCTCACGCCGAACGAGGTGATGCGCGTCCGCTCCGCAACCCGCCACAGCGCGTACATATCCGGGTGGCCGGGGCTGCCGTCGTACACGACGATCGACGAGCCCAGCAGCAGCCCGCTCATCAGGATGTTCCACATGATCCAGCCCGTCGTGCTGAACCAGAAGAAGCGGTCGCCCTCCCCGATGTCCATCTGCAGCGAGAGGAACTTCGCGTGCTCCAGCAGCGCGCCGCCGTGTCCGTGCACGATCGCTTTCGGCGCTCCCGTGGTGCCGGACGAGTACGCCACGCAGAGCGGATGGTCGAACGGCACCGGCTCGAACGTCAGCTCGCCCCCGGGGACGATGAAGTCCGCCCAGGACGACGATGCTCCGCCCAGCGGGCCGAGGTCGGGCTGCGGCTCCAGGTACGGCAGCACGACCGTCCACTCGAGCGTCGGCAGCGCGGCCTTGATGCCCGCCACGGCTTCGCGGGAGTCGAACCGCCTGCCGTTGTACGTGTAGCCGTCCACCGCGAACAGCACCTTCGGGTCCATCTGCCGGAAGCGCTCGATGACGCTCTGCGTCCCGAACTCCGGCGGGCAGCTCGACCACGACGCTCCCAGCGATGCCGCCGCGAGCGCCGCCGCGATGGCCTCCGGCACGTTCGGCATGTACGCGACCACGCCGTCGCCGCGCCCGACGCCGAGCGCGCGCAGCCCTGCAGCCGCCTCCGCCGTCCGCGCGCGGAGGTCGTCCCACGTCCACTCCGTCGTCGCGCCGGACTCGTGTACGCCGACGATGGCGACCTCGCCGCCGCTGCGGGCGAGGACGTGCTCCGCGTAGTTGAGCGTCGCGCCGGTGAACCACCGCGCTCCCTCGACCCGCGTCCCGTTCGGGCCCGGCGCGAGCACCTCCGAGTACGGCGTGTGCGCCTTCACCCCGAAGTAGTCCCAGCACGACGCCCAGAAGCGCCCGACGTCCTCCACCGACCAGCGCCACAGTGCCTCGTAGTTCTCGAAGCGGAGCCCGTGCGTCTCCGCGAGCCATCGCTCGTAGTCGGCGAGCCGCGTCCCCGTCCGCCGCTCCTCGGACGGCGTCCAGAGCAGCGCTCCCTCAACGACTGCGTTGCCGGTATGCGGCTCGCCCGCCGTCATCGGTTCCCTCGATCGTCAGCCCGCGCCTGGTCCGCGAGCGTGCGCAGCATCTCGTGGAGCTCCGGGTCAGGGTCGCGCGACGTCTGGTCCGCGAGGCTCGTCTCGCCCGTGAGGCGGAACATGTCCGCTGCGCCGAGCAGGATGCGCGGCGTCAGGCCGAGGTGCTCGAACGTCGCCGCTATCTCCTCCATCTCCCCCACCCACCGGCGGGCGCGGCGCGGCATCTGCGTCGTTGCCTTGATGTGACGCGCGGGGTCGACCGCGTCGCCGAACTCGGCCAGCAGCGCGTCGGTCAGTCCCATCGCCTCCGCCGCCGTCAGCAGTTCCGTCCACACCGCCGTCGTGCCCTTGGTCGACGCGGCGTACACCATCTTCAGGCCGGATGCCTGCCCGAAGCGCGGGCCCACGCGCCGGATGTCCAGCCCGCACTCCCGCAGCGACTCCAGCGCCGACGTGTCCGGGCCGGAGCAGTAGATGCGCGTGTCGGAGCCGGGCGAGGGCGGGCTGCCGATGATGCCCGCGTCGATGAACGGCGCGCCCGTGTCCAGCATGAGCGTGGCGATGCGCACGACCGTCTGCGGCGCGATGGCGTTGCACTCCGCGAATGCGGGCCGCGCGCCGGTGCTCGCCATCGCGCCCGCGACCTCCTCCGCGATGCTCACCGCATCCGCCGGCGGGAGTACGGAGAGCAGCAGGTCGCACTCCTCCACGAGCGCCTCCGTGCTGCCGACGTCCCGCATGCCCGCCTCGGCGGCGCGGGTCCTCGTCAGGTCGCTCCGGCCGGTGAGGTCCGTGGCGACGTCGACGCCGCCGGACGTGAGCATCGCGCCGATGGCGGCGCCCATGTCGCCCGCGCTGATGATGCCGACGGGGCCGGTCATGCTACGCCGGGGCCGTGCCCGCTTCCGCCAGGCGGCGCTTCGCTTCTTCGTATACGTCGTCCGGCAGGTTGCCCTTCAGCGACGCCTCCAGGTTCTGCCGCAGGTGCTCCGGGTTGATCGTGCCCACGATGTTGGTGTGCATGCCCGGGTGCGTCTGCGTGAAGCGGATGACGAACTCCATGCGGGACTGCCCCTCTTCCAGCAGTTCGTCCATCTGCGCCTGCTCCCACACGTCCAGCAACTCCGGGTTGCGGCCGGCTGTGCGCTCCTCGCCGCTCGGCGCTCCCCGCGCGGCGCCGCCCCGGATGATCGTGCCCGACCCTGCCGCTGCCGCCGCGCCGACGAGGTCCTCGTGCTCGCGCTGCGAGGCCGAGTACGGGATCTGGAACGCGTCGAAGACCCCCATGTCGATATGGTCGGCGAGGTTCGGGATCGTGCCGGACATGCCGATGAAGCGCACCTTCCCCTGCGCCTGCAGCTCCTGCATCGTCTCGATGGTCCCGCTCTCCTCCAGCACCTGCCGCGACGGCGTCATGTGCACCTGCAGCAGGTCCATGTAGTCCGTGTTCATCCGCCGCAGGCTCTGCTCGACCCCCGCGACGACGTTCTCTTTCGTGTAGACGTGCGGCCCGCCCCGGTCCCTTCCGGGCTCCGGCTCCCAGCCCACGAGGCAGCCGCACTTGCTCGCGAGGAAGTACTCGCCGCGCCGGTGCGCGATGTGCCGCCCGATGCGCTCCTCGCTCACGCCGTAGTCGATCGACGTGTCGATGTAGTTGATGCCCAGGTCCAGCACCGTATTCAGGATCCTGCCCGCGTCCTCCTCGGACACCTCCCTGCCGCGCGGGACGCCCCGCAGCTCCATCGCGCCGTAACCCAGCACGGTAACGTCCATGCCGGTGCGCCCCAGCGTTCGCTTCTCGAGATCGGCCATGCTTCCTCCGCATCCAGTCTTGGGATGCGCGGAGTATACCAACCTGATGAGACAGGCCTGTTCAGATCATTCCGGGGAGCCCGCCAGTATCTCCCTGGCCGCCTGGCGCGCCTCGTCGACGTTGTCGACGAAACGGTGCTCGGGAACGCGCCGCAGCACGTTGAGCGCCTGCAGGGTGATGGCAGGCCGGCCCTTCAGGCCCATGATGATGCACGCCGTATCCTGGTCGTAGGCGACGTCGATCAGCTGCTCGATCACGAGCGCCGCGCTGTCGTCCATGTGCACCGTGTCGGAGAAGTTCAGGATCACGACCTCGTGGTCGCGGATGTCCGCCGTTATCACGGTCGTCAGCTTGCCGGACGACGCGACCGAGAAGCTCCCGCGCATCGACACGAGGCCGACCCGCGCAGAGAAGATGTCCGTGTCGTCGGACTCGTCCTCCGGGGTGAGGAAGACGCTGTCCAGCAGTGGGATGGACATCACGCTGTCCAGCTCCAGCCGCTCCCAGTGCCGCGCGCTCGCCATGCCGGCAACGATGAGGCCGATGGCGACGGCGGTGACCAGGTCCAGGAACACCGTCAGCCCCATGGTGAGCACCATCACCAGCAGGTGCTCCCGCTGGACGCGGTGGAGGCGCGTGACGAAACGCCAGTCCACGATGTCCCAGCCCACCTTTATCAGGATGCCGGCGAGCACCGCGTGAGGGATCACCTTGACGTACTCGGAGAGGCCCAGCACCAGCAGCAGCACGACTCCGGCGCGTATGGCCCCCGATACCTGGGTCCGCCCGCCGGAGCGGATGTTGACCACGGAGCCCGGCGTGGAACCGGCGCCGGGCAGGGCCCCGATGAAGCCCGCTATCGTGTTGCCGATGCCCTGCCCTATCAGCTCCCTGTCGGAGTCGTGGCGCGTCCGGGTCAGCGAATCGGCAACCAGCGAGGTCAGCAGACTGTCTATCGAGCCGAGCAGCGCGAGGATCAGCGCCGGCTGTATCGCCCCGGCCAGCACGCCCGGGGAGAGGTCCAGCTGCTGCAGCCCCGGCAAACTGGCCGACACGTCCCCGATCACGGGAACGTCGGTCAGCCACAGAACGCTCAGCAGCGTCCCCGCGAGCAACGCCACCAGGGTCGCCGGGAAGAACCTCGAGAACCGGCCCGGCCAGCCCACCATCACCACCAGCGTGGTCGCCCCGACCGCCAGCGCCGCGTAGTTGACGTTGGTCAGCGCGTCCGGCCACGCATTCACCGCGCCGGAGGGACCGCCGGTCACGACGGGCGCTCCCATGAACGGCAACGTCTGGATGAGGATGATGAGGATGCCGATGCCGGACATGAACCCGGACACCACGGAGTAGGGGGTATAGGAGACGTACCGCCCCACCCGCATGAGGCCGAGCGCGATCTGTATCATGCCCGCCATGATGACGATGGTGAACGCCTCGGCGAAGGTCTCGGCGTGGGCGGTCACGATGACCGCCATCGCCACCGTCATCGAGCCCGTCGGGCCCGATATCTGCGACTTCGTCCCTCCGAACACCGCCGCGAAGAAACCGACCGCGACCGCCCCGTAGATGCCCGCGGTCGCCCCGAGGCCGGACGCCACGCCGAACGCCAGCGCCAGCGGAAGCCCCACGACTCCCGCCGTCACGCCGCCGAGAACGTCGCCCCGGAACGTCGTGAGGCTGTAGCTGAACTTCATGCGAGCACCCGCTTCGCGACTTCCCGCGCTTCGTCGATGTTGTGGACGAAGTGCTCCCGGGGAACGCGCCGCAGTACGTTCAGCGCATGCATGGTCACGGCGGGCCTGCCCTTCAGGCCCATGATGATGCACGCCGTGTCCTGGTCGTACGCCACGTCGATCAACTGCTCGATCACGAGCGCCGCGCTGTCGTCCATGTGCACCGTGTCCGAGAAGTCCATGATCACGACCTCGTGGTCGCGGATGTCCGCGCTGATCGCGGTGGTTATCTTACCGGACGATGCAACCGAGAAGCTCCCGCGCATCGACACGAGGCCGGCCCGCGCGGAGAAGATGTCGGCGTCGTCGGACGTGTCGTCCGGGGTGAGGAACGTGCTGTCCAGGAGCGGGACGGAGACCACGCTGTCCAGCTCCAGCCGCTCCCACTGCCGTGCGCTCGCCATGCCCGCAACGATCAGACCGATGGCGACGGCGGTCACCAGGTCCAGGAACACCGTGAGGAACAGGGTGAGCGCCATCACCAGCAGATGCTCCCGCTGGACGCGGTGGACGCGGGTGATGAACCGCCAGTCGATGATGTCCCAGCCCACCTTCATCAGGATGCCTGCGAGCACCGCGTGCGGCACCTCCTCCACGTACTGGCCGAGTTCCAGCACCATCGCCAGCAGGATCCCCGCGCACAGCACGCCGGACACCGGCGTCCGGCCGCCCGCCCGCAGGTTCACCACCGTGCCCATCGTCGTCCCGGCGCCCGGCAGCCCGCCGATGAGCCCCGTGACGGTGTTGCCGAGGCCCTGCCCCAGCAGTTCCCGGTTGGGATTGTGGCGCGTGCGCGTCATCGCATCGGCCACCAGCGAGGTCAGCAGGCTGTCTATGGAACCGAGCAGGGCGAGGATCAGCGCGGGCTGTATGGCGCCCACGAGAAAGCCGGGGGATACGTCCGGCACCCGCAACTCCGGCAGACCGCTCGGCACCTCTCCGATCACCGGGGTGTTCGTCAACCACAGTATGCCCAGCAACGACCCCGCGATCAGCGCCGCCAGCGTGGACGGCAGGAACCTCCGCAAGCGCGTGGGCCAGAGCACCCCCACCAGCAGCGTCGTCCCGGCGATGGCGACTGCGCTCGGGTTCAGGTCGGTCACCGCATCCGGCCACGCGCGGATCGCTCCCACCGGCCCGCCCGTCGCGGTCTCGATGCCGATGAACGGCAACGTCTGGATGAGGATGATGATGACGCCGATGCCGGACATGAACCCGGATATCACCGAGTACGGCGTGTACGCGACGAACCGCCCGACCCGCATCACGCCGAGCAGCACCTGCAGCAGCCCCGCCATGATGACGATGGTGAACGCCTCGGCCAGGGTTTCCGCGTGGCTCGTTACGATGACCGCCATCGCGACGGCCATCGGACCGGTGGGGCCGGATATCTGGGGCTTCGTGCCGCCGAACACCGCCGCGAAGAAGCCCACCGCTACCGCGCCGTACATCCCCGCGACCGCCCCGAGCCCCGACGCCACGCCGAAGGCCAGCGACACCGGCAGCACCACCACCGCCGCCGTGATGCCGCCGAAGAGGTCCCCGCGAAACATCCGGATGTTGTAGATCATGCGGCACCGTCACCTGCAGCGTGTAACGCCCCAGCGGGAAGGACTTTCTCACAGTTAAAGTGACTTTAGGGTGACTTTTTATCACGATTCTCATGACGGCACGATGACGAACCTGTTCGAGCAAGGGGGCCAACGCCCCCGTCATTCCCGCGCTTCAGCGCGCCACCGGCGGGAATCCAGAGTGACCGGGCAGGTCACACGGTGCGCGGCGGGTGAGGGTGGCCTTGTCATGTTGAGCGGAGCCGAAACATCTCTCACGCGCTTTAGCGCGCCCCCTCTCCCTCGAGGGGAGAGGGCTGGGGAGAGGGTGAACCGGGATGGGTGTGGGGCGTGCTGCCTGGTGTAGGGCATCCCTTGTGGGTGCCCTGACTCCCCCCACCTCGCCCTCTGGAAGAGGAAAGCTGCCGCATGGCAGCCGGTGAGGGTGGCCTTGTCATGTTGAGCGGAGCCGAAACATCTCTCACGCGCTTTAGCGCGCCCCCTCTCCCTCGAGGGGAGAGGGTGGACCGGACGCGGGGCGCAGCCCCCGTCATTCCCGCACCGGCGGGAATCCAGAGTGACCGGGCAGGTCACACGGTGGGTGGTGCGGTAGGGTGGCTTGTCATTCCGAGCGGGGCCGAGGAATCTCTCGGCGGTGCCCGGTGTAGGGGAGTCCCTTGTGGGCGCCCTTGCGCTTACGTGGCGGGTGAGGGTTGTTTTCATGACACGCGCCCGTTGCGCCCCCGCCACACCCCTCCCTACGATGGTTGCATGACTACCCAACCCGCTCCCGCGCCACCCGATGGCTACATATCCGTCGACATGCTCCCGCCGGACGAGAGGGTATACGTCGAACGCCTCAAGCGGGCCCTCCGCTGCGGCGTCCCCGGATGCTCATGCGCTGACCCCGGCAGGTTCCACTGCCCCGCGCACGACAACCCCGATGTCCCCACCCTCCGCGTCACCCACGGACCGCACGGCGTCTCGTTCGAGTGCACCCGTTGCCCCTTCGGCAAAGTGCTGGACGCGCTCGCCAGGCGCGGCCTCATGCCGCAAACGCACCTCTACTCCTCCTCCGGCGCGCAGGAGGCTGGACTCCAGCCCCTCAGGTTCCTTATCCAGCAACCGACCGACTGGCTCTGGCCCGACCGCATCCCCCTCGGCAAGCTCACCCTCATCGCCGGTTACCCCTCGTCCGGCAAGACCTCCATCGCCCTCGACATAGCCGCCCGCGTCTCGCGCGGCGCACCAGCCCCCGACCAGCCCGACGCCCTCTTCCCCTTCGCCCCCGTCGTCCTCGCGCTCCTCGACGGTAACCCGAAGTCCGACGTCCTGCCCGTCCTCCGCCTCTTCGGCGCCGACCTCGACCGCATCTACCTCGCAGACCTCCTCTCTCCCACGCACCCCATAGACCACTACCCCGGCGATCCGCCCAACGACGATGACGAATACGAGGACGACTTCGATGACGAGGACGACGAGTACCTGTTCGACAATGACGGCAACGAGATAACTGTCCCCCGCCGCCGTCCGGTCGGCGTCAGGCTTCCGCCGCCGCTTCGCTGGAAGCCGCCGTCGGACCCCGGGGCGGACTTCACCGCCCCATGGCCCGGCCTCAACAAGGTGATGAGACGCCTTGCGAACCTGATCGAATCCGGAAGCGCCGCGCTCCTCGTCGTCGATCAGGTGGAGGACCTCGCTTCCATGCACCGCGCCCGGGTCGCCACCGTCCTCGGCATGCTCAAGGCGCTCGCCGCCCGCTCCGGCGCGGCCGTCGTCGCCCTCACCCACAACCCCGCCCCCAACTACCCCCGCGCCGTCGCCGCCATGTAGCACCGGCTCGCCCAGGCATCCGTCGTATTCACCACCGCCCTCGTGGGACAAGGCGGACGACGCTTCCTCGTTCCCCTCCGTCCAACCATGAGCGACGACGCCCCCGCCATCCCCTTCGTCCTTCCCCCTTCATCCGTCATTCCCGCGAAGGCGGGAATCCAGAGCAGCCCGCCCGACGACTTCACCGTCGCATGGCGCAAACCCGTCTTCCCCGCCCACATGGAGGCCCTCGTCGCCCCGCGCCCCAACGACGGCGTGAAGACTCGCGCCGCCCGCTCGCTCCTCATGCGTGCCCTCGCGGACGGCCCCCGCCCCGCCGCCGAGGTCGAGCGCGAGGCCGCCATGCACGGCATCACCAAACGCACCCTCCGCCGCGCGCGCCTTGCCTGCAACATCAAGGCCACCCGCGTTGGCGCATCGAGTGGCCCCGGAGCGGGCACGTGGCAATGGTCGCTCCCGCCGCGAGACACTTTGCAACAGGATGAGACACCCAATGACCGCTGAGAGCTTTGAAACGCATGGCCCCCTTGCCCCCTTAATGTCGGGAAGCAGGCCACGGCCTTGAAAACACCCCCGATTAAGGGGGCCACGTGGCCAGATTGACCGTCCGGATTACTCGTGGATTCGGATTAAGGGGGCCACTTTTTCCACCGGCGTTGGCCGCCTTAATCCCACTCTCCCCCGGGGAGAGGTCGACGCACAGCGGCGGGTGAGGGTGGCTGCTAGAATGGACACGGAGGCCGTTCATAACATGCTGGGCAAACTGCTCAACGTCTTCGGCGATTCGAACGAGAAGCAGCTCCAACGCTACGAGCGGGTGAAGCGCGACGTTGCAGACCTCGAGAGCAGCCTCGCCGCGCTCGACGACGAAGCCCTCGCCGCACGCACGGGCGATTTCCGCGAACGGATAGCCCGCGGCGAAACGCTCGACTCCCTCCTCTCCGAGGCGTTCGCCGTCGTGCGGGAGGCCGCGCGGCGCGCTATCGGCCTCCGCCACTTCGACGTGCAGATCATCGGCGGCACGGCGCTCCACGAGGGGAAGGTCGCCGAGATGAAGACGGGCGAGGGCAAGACGCTCGTCGCCACCCTTCCCGTCTACCTCAACGCGCTCGAAGGCAGGGGCGTCCACGTCGTGACCGTCAACGACTACCTGGCGCGTCGCGACGCGCTCTGGATGGGGAAGGTCTACTCGTTCCTCGGCCTCTCCACCGGCTGCCTCCAGCACGAGTCCGCCTTTGTCCTGGACCCCGGCTACCGGCCCGGCGGCGGACCGGCGGAGCTGCGCCCCGTTCCCCGCAAGGAGTCCTACGAGGCCGACGTGACCTATGGCACCAACAACGAGTTCGGCTTCGACTACCTGCGCGACAACATGGCCTCCGCGCTCGCGCAGAAGGTGCAGCGCGAGCTGCACTACGCCATCGTCGACGAGGTGGACAACATCCTCATCGACGAGGCGCGCACGCCGCTCATCATCAGCGGCCCGTCCCAGGAGTCGACGACGCTCTACAACACGGTCGCCCGCGTCGTGCCCCGCCTGCGCGAGGAAGAGGACTTCACCATCGCCGAGAAGGAGCGCCAGGCCCTGCTCACGGACGCGGGCATATCGAAGATCGAATCGCTCCTGAACGTCGGCAACCTCTACGACCCGTCCAACTACGTCCTCACCCACTTCGTGGAGAACGCGCTGCGGGCGCAGTTCGTCTACCAGCGCGACCGGGACTACGTCGTGAAGGACGGCGAGGTCGTCATCGTCGACGAGTTCACCGGACGTCTGATGCCAGGCCGCCGCTACGGCGAGGGGCTGCACCAGGCGATCGAGGCGAAGGAGAACGTCAAGGTCCAGCGGGAGACGATCACCTACGCCACGGTGACGCTGCAGAACTACTTCCGCATGTACGCCAAGCTCGCGGGCATGACCGGCACCGCCCTCACCGAGGCCGAGGAGTTCTTCAAGGTCTACGGGCGGGAAGTGCTCGAGGTCCCCACCAACAAGCCGATGGTCAGGGAGGACCACCCGGACTTCGTGTTCAAGACGCACGCCGCGAAGTTCAGGGCCATCGCCGACCACATCGAGGAGCTGAACGCGGAGGGCAGGCCCGTGCTCGTCGGCACGACCTCGATCGAGCGCTCGGAACAGCTCAGCGGCCTGCTCCGCAGGCGCGGCATCAAGCACGAGGTGCTGAACGCCAAGAACCACGAGCGTGAGGCGCAGATCGTCGCGGAGGCAGGGAAACCCGGCGCGGTCACCGTCTCCACCAACATGGCGGGGCGCGGCACGGACATCATCCTCGGCGGCGACCCGTCGTCGCAGACGGAGCCCGGCGCGTGGCAGCAGGCGCACGAGGAAGTCGTCGCCAAGGGCGGCCTCTACGTCATCGGCGCCGAGCGCTACGAATCGCGCCGCATCGACAACCAGCTGCGCGGGCGCTCCGGACGCCAGGGCGACCCGGGCGAGACACGCTTCTACGGCTCGCTGGAGGACGACATCCTCACCCGCTTCTCCGGCGGGATGGTGGGCCGTCTCGTGGGCAAGGCGTTCGCGGAAGACGCCCCGCTGGAGAGCGGGATGCTCACCAAGAGCCTCGAGATGACGCAGGGCAAGGCCGAGTCGTACTTCTTCGACATCCGCAAGCACCTCGTCGAATACGACGAAGTGGTCAACCACCAGCGTGCGGTCATCTACGCGGAACGGAACAAGGTGCTGGGGGGAGCCGACCTCCGGGCCAACATCCAGGAGATGATCGGCAACGAGGTCTCGTCTCTCGTGAACACCTACCTCGCCGGAGAGCCGGAGCAGTGGGAGATCGAGCCGTTCCTTGCAAGCGTCGGCGTCATCATGCCGCTGCCCGACGGGTTCGACGCCGATCTCATGCTCCGCGAGGGCGCGGCGCAGACCGAGGACGAACTCCTCACCGCCGCCCAGTCACTCTACGAGCAGCGGGAAGAGGAGTACGGCGCAGAGACGATGCGCGCCATCGAGCGCGCCGTCATGCTGCAGACCATCGACCGGCTCTGGGTGCAACACCTCACCATGATGTCCAACCTGCGGCAGGGCATAGGCCTGTATGCGTACGGCCAGCGCGACCCTCTCGTCATGTACAAGAAGCAGGGCCACGAAGCCTTCGACGAGCTGCTGGAGCGCCTGCGGCACGACATCGTCCACACCATCTTCCACGTCGCGCCGGTCGGCCAGGCAGCGCCGAAGGCAGGCGGGGCCAACGGCCGGGCCGCCGCCGTGGACACCAGCCGGACCGAGACGGTGATGGCGAAGGCCATCGGTCAGCGGCGCCCCGCCGCTGCCCCCGCAGCGCCTGTGGACGTTCCGCCGGATGCGCCGCGATGGATGCGGCGGCAGGCCGAACGCGCGGCGGGCGGCGGCAAGAAGGCCCGCAAGCGGAAGGGCAGGTAGCCGCCATGGAAGCGACCGTCGCGCTGCGCCCCACGCCGGTGTCCGCTCCTCTCAACGACGAGACAGCCAACGGCACGGTAGAGCATTTCCGCAGCGCGCTGGTGAGCGGCACGCCCTGGGCGGAAGCGCTGCTGGCCGCCATAGGCGAATGGACCGCTCCCTCCGAGACCGTCGACGGCGTGCGGCTCGACTACCTCATCGAGGGAGAGGCGTTCGACTGGCTGCTGCTGGCGGAACGCCTGCTGCGCGAGGCGCCGGCAGGCTGCATCCCCGCCGGGGAGACGGAGGAGCTGCTCTTCACCGGCATGCTCCCGGACGGGATAACCGAGGCGCGCTTCAAGAGCCTTCTCGGCCCCGACAAATACCGGGCGCACCTCAACCACTTCTACGGCGTCGTGGTAGAGGAGGCCCTCTGGCATGCCGTGGAGCGCGAGGTGGAGAAGGAGCGCAGCGTGCAGGGACTGCAGCATCCGTTCGGCGTGCAGAACCTCATCGCCGAGCGCCTCTACCGCGCCGAGCTGCTGTCTCTCCTGCGGCGGTTCCAGCGCGAGCACGGACGCGGGCGCCGCGTGCGTCTGACCCTGGCCGAGTCCCGCGCGTTCACCTACTGGCTCTTCAAGCGGCGCATCGCCAACTCGGACCAGGCCCGCATCGCGAGCGACACCCGCAAGGGACTGCGCATGCTCAACGAGATACGGGAGCGCGCCCGCACCGGCTAGACGAACGCTTCCAACGGAGTCGCCACGTCAGGGGCGCCGCGAGTATCAGACCTTCGGCGGCTCCGACGGTGCTTCCGGCGCAGCGATGGGGCCCCGCTTGCGGTGCTTTCCCGCCGTCTCCACGGCGAGGTAGGCGAACACCACCACAGTCACCGTCCAGAGCACCGCGTTGAACCCGAACGCCGCATGGTAGGAGTGTATGGAGAGGAGGCTCATGGAGACCACCGGGCCGATCATCCCCGCTGCGTCGCCGAACGTCCGGAAGAGCCCTATCGCCATGCCCCGCATCCCCATAGGGGCGAGGTCGGCAACGTAGGCGACAGGCGCCTGGCCGCTCCACCCCTGGGCGATGTGCAGCAGGAAGAACGCAGCGAGGAACGGCCCCAGCGTGTCCGCGAACGGCACCCAGGCAATGGCGACGCCTATCACGAGACCCGCCGGAATGATGATGACCTTCCGCCCGTACTTGTCCGCCATCGCCCCTGCCGGGTAGATGAGTATCCCGTGCATGAGCGAAGAGAACGTGAAGAGCAGTCCGATGGCCCCCGGCCCCATCTCCAGGACTTCGTGTACGAACGCCGGCACCAGCGTCGTAAACATGCCCCCACGCAGGAAGAACGTGGAGAATCCGAGGATGCAAACCATGAGGAAGCTCGTGTCCCGCAACAGGAAGAGCGCGCCACGCGGCGAGTTGCTGTGGCGGATGTGGGGGCCCGCCTCTGCGCTGCCAGGTTCAGGGCGCGTCTCCGGGAGCCGCACGATACCCCACAGCGCGAACACGAGCACCATGATGCCGGAGACGTAGAACGGCGCACGCGTTCCGAACAACTCGCCTATCAGCCCGCCGAGCGCAGGGCTGCCCGTCCCCACGACAAGTTGCAGCCCGTGCATCAGCCCCAGCACGCGTCCGCGGTTGTCCACCGTGCTCAGGTCCGCCGCGACGACGTTCGCCATCACGATAGTCATGGAGCTCGCCACGCCGCTCAGGAACCGGAGCATGAGGAACGTCGGGACGTCCTGAGCGAAGCCGCCCAGTGTAGCGAACAGTGCAACCCCCAGCCCGCCGATGGTGATGATCCACTTCCGCCCCACCTTCTCCGATATGACGCCTGCCGGGATGTTCGTGATGAAGCGTCCGACACCGTAGACGGAGAACGTAAGGCCGAGCGCAAAGACGCCGCCGCCGATCAGGTCGATGAACTTCGGCATCACGGGGGTGATAATCATCATCGAGGCGTGGGCAGACGCGATGAGCCCGCCGGTGATGATGACCAGCTCCAGCCGGAGTC
Source organism: Dehalococcoidia bacterium (assembly GCA_022820645.1). Lineage (GTDB taxonomy): Bacteria > Chloroflexota > Dehalococcoidia > Lucifugimonadales > Australimonadaceae > Bin16. The sequence goes on from JAJEFD010000018.1 coordinate 96,592, forward strand.
CGCCGGTGATGCCGCGTTTCGAGGGTAAGAGCCGCATGGCCTACGAATCGCTCACGGCGTACATGCCCGTGAGCGGCCCGCGGCCCTTCGCGCCCGGATGCTTCCTCGTACCGATGCGGCTAGCCTCCCAGGTCTCGGAGCAGCTCGGTGATGCGTTCCAGCCTGGCGCGCCCGTTCTCCAACCGCTCGCGCTCGCGCTCCACCACCTCCGCAGGCGCCTTGTCCAGGAACTGTGCGTTGTTCAGACGGCCCTCCAGCCCTGAGACGTGCTTCTCCACACTCGCCGCTTCCCCGCGGAGGCGCTCCCGCTCCGCCTCCAGATCCACCGAGCCTCCTACGTCGAGGGCCACGGTCACGTCCCTTACCACGAGGCGGACGGTGTCCCGGCCCGCATCAGCATCGCTGAACCGCAGCGCGCCGACACGCGCGAGGCTGCGGATGGCGTCCATCTCGGTCTCCAGCACGGCCGCTGCCCGCGACGCGGCTACCGTGGCGTCCAGCAGCGTCTGCGGCTCTATCTTGAGTTCGGCGCGCACGTTGCGGATGGCCCGCACGAGGTCGATCAGCAGTTCCACTTCCTCGGAGGCAGGAGCGTCGGCGTCCCGGCGTGCCCGCAGTTCCTCGTCGGATAGGCGCGCTTTCGGGTCCGGGTACGGAGCAATCATGATGGACTCGGGCAGGTTGCCCTCCGGCGGCAGGACCGCGGTGAGGCGCTGCCATATCTCCTCAGTGACGAACGGCATGAAGGGATGGAGCAGGCGCAGCACGCGCTCCAGCACGTGCGCGAGCACCCGGCGAGGCTGATCGTCGCCAGTGCGCATCCGCACCTTCGCCAGTTCGATGTACCAGTCGGCGAAGTCGCTCCAGATGAACTCGTGGAGGACACGCTCCGCCTCGCCTATCTGGAACTCGGCGATGAGGTCGTTCACACGGACGGCGGTCTGCTGCGCCCTGGAGAGCATCCACCTGTCCTGCCGGTGCTCACGCGGCGGCGTGGCGTACCACCCCTCCATGCCTTCCCGTCCCTCCGTCTGGCCGATGACGAACCTGCCAACATTCCACAGTTTGTTTGCGAAGTTGCGCGCCGCCTCCAAGCGGTCGTCGCTGAAGCGGGAGTCGTTGCCGGGCGTCGTGCCGGTCGTCAACGCGAAACGCAGGGCGTCGGTCCCGTACTGGTCGATGGCGTCCAATGGGTCGCGGACGTTCCCCCGCGTCTTGCTCATCTTCTGTCCGTGCTCGTCGCGCACGAGGCCGTGCAGGTAGACGGTACGGAAGGGAACGTCCCCCATGTTCCACATCCCCATCATGATCATGCGGGCTACCCAGAAGAAGAGTATGTCGTAGCCCGTCTCCATGACGGAGGTGGGATAGAAGTAGTCGAGGTCAGCGTTATCCCCAGGCCAGCCGAGCGTGGAGTGCGTCCAGAGGCCGGACGAGAACCAGGTATCGAGCACGTCTTCGTCCTGCTCGATATCGCCCGAACCGCACCCCTCGCATCCCTGCGGTTCATCCACCGCAACGGTTTGATGGCTGCACGCCCCGCAGTACCAGACCGGGATGCGGTGTCCCCACCACAGCTGGCGGGAGATGCACCAGTCGCGGATGTTCTCCATCCAGTTCTCATAGACGCGCGCGAAGCGCTCCGGAACGATGCGGATGCGCCCGTCCTTCACGGCAGCAAGCGCGGGCTCGGCCAGCGGGCCGATCCTGACGAACCACTGCATCGAGACGATGGGCTCCACGGTGTCGCCGCTGCGCTGGCAGTGACCCACTGCGTGCACGTGCGGCTCCACCTTCTCCAGCAGGCCCTCCCGCTCAAGCTGGGCCACGATCGCCTTGCGCGCGTCGAAGCGGTCGAAGCCGACGTAGGGGCCCGCCTCCTCGTTCAACGTACCGTCCGGGTTGAGCACGTTCACGATGGGGAGCCCGTGCCGCTCACCTGTCTCGAAGTCGTTGGGGTCGTGCCCGGGCGTGATCTTGAGCGCCCCGGTGCCGAACTCCGTTGCGACCGCGTCGTCGGCGATGACCGGGATGGGCCGACCGAGCACCGGCAGTCGGACGCGCTTGCCCGTAGCTCCCGCGTACCGTTCGTCCGTGGGATTCACCGCGACCGCCGTGTCGCCGAGCAGGGTTTCGGGGCGGGTCGTCGCGACGGTCAGGTGCCCGGAGCCGTCCTCGTACGGGTAGCGGATGTAGTAGAGGTTGCCCTGCTCCTCCTCGTGCTCGACCTCCAGGTCGGAGAGCGCGGTGCGGCAACTGACACACCAGTTGATCATCCGCTCGCCGCGGTAGATGAGTCCTTCGTCGTAGAGATTCTTGAACGTCGTGCGAACGGCGCGGGCCGGACCTTCGTCCAGCGTAAACGTCTTGCGCTCCCAGTCGCACGACGCGCCAAGCCTGCGGTGCTGGTTGTCTATCGTGTCGCCGGTCTTGTCCACCCACTCCCAGATACGCTTGAGGAACGCCTCACGTCCGATGTCGTGGCGCGTCAGTTCCTCTGCGGCAAGCTGGCGCTCGACGACGACCTGCGTGGCGATGCCCGCGTGGTCGGTGCCGGGCAGGTAGAGCGCCGCGTCGCCCTTCATGCGGTGGTAGCGGGTGAGCGCGTCCTCGATCGCCGCTGTCATCGCGTGGCCGAGGTGCAGTTCGCCCGTCACATTGGGCGGGGGCATGATGATGGTGAACGGTTGTCTGGACGGATCGGGCGTCGCCCTGAAGTAACCGGAACGCTCCCACCATTCATACAGCCTGCCCTCAACCTGATGGGGATCGTAGGCTTTCGCGAGCGGCTCTCCAGCCGGATCCGTCGTCATGCGCAGGGGCTCCAGAACGTGGGGTATCGCGTTTCATGTTAGCAGACGCGACGTTCAGCCCGCGCGGGAGACGCGTCGCGCCCCTCTCACACCAGGGGTGCTATCCTGACTCTCGTGTCGTCCGCAACGCTCTCACGCCCTGTCTCCTGGAAGAGGAACCTCATCGCACTGTGGTTCGCACAGGTGGGGACGACCCTCGGCTTCTCGTTCACCTTCCCCTTCTACCCACTGTTCTTCGAGGAGCTGGGCGGGTTCACCACGGAGCGCGCCGCGTTCTGGGCCGGGCTGGCCGGGTGGGTATTCGGCCTCGGCATGGGGCTTTCCAGCCCCATCTGGGGCGTGCTGGGTGACCGCTTCGGCCGCAAGCTGAACGTTCTACGCTCATTGATCCTGGGCGGTCTCTTCCTCACCATCTCCGGTTTCTCACAGACGCCGTTCCAGCTCATGGCTTCCCGGTTCGTCATCGGCGCGACAAGCGGGGTGGTGCCCACCATCATGGCCCTCGTGGCTGCGCACACCCCGAGGGAGCGGCTTCCCTTCGCGGCCGGCATCGTCCAGTCGGGCCTCTTCGTAGGCGTCGCGCTCGGCCCCTTGTTGGGCGGCATCATCTATGACGCGTGGGGGATGCGGGCGGCCTTCATGGCCACCGGGGCAGGGCTCTGGGGTTCCGCACTCATCGTTATCTTCCTCGTACGTGAGGACTTCCACCCGGCGGAGTCTTCGCTTGGCCTGGTCCGGCCATTCGTGGTCCTCTGGCGGCTGAGCACGTCCCGAGCGATGCTGCCGCTCTACGGTGTCGTGTTCCTCGTGCTGGCCGCACACCTCATGATCCAGCCTGCGGTCCCCGGGCTCGTGAGTATCGTCGAAGGCGGCTCGGACAGCGGCACCGCGTCCGGCATCGTGTTCGCACTGGGGGGGATCGGGTCCGCCATCTCCGCAGTGGTGATGGGCTGGCTCGCCCCCAAGGTCGGGCTACAACGCGTGCTCATGGCAGGAACGGTGCTCGCAGCACTCGCGGCACTCATCCCCTACTTCGCGATCGACTACCTCACGCTCGCAGTGGGTTTCACGGCTATCGCCCTCTTTTCCGGAGGCCTCTCAGGGCTCGTGAACGGGCTCATCGCGCTGCGTTCCCCCAGCGGACAGCACGGAGCGGCGTTCGGATCGGCGCAACTCGCGCACGCATTCGGTGTGGCGCTGGGACCGCTGGCCGGAGGCGCCATGGTCGTCACCTGGGGACTTCGGAGCGTCTTCCTGTTCGAAGTGGCCACTTTCGTCCTGATCCTGCTGGCCGTCGCCGCACTGCTCGGCGGCCGCAGCGCCCGGGACGAGTAGCGACGGGGAGCCCACCCTGAGGGGCGTATAATCTCCCCATGCTCCTCACGCTGGACATAGGCAACACCAACATCACCATCGGGGCGTTCGACGGCGACGACCTCGCGGCGAGCTGGCGGCTCTCCACCGACTCCCGCCGACTCACCGACGAGTACGCTCTGCAACTCCGCGAACTCCTCCCCCTGAAGGGCATCGCGCTGGCTGACGTCACCGACGCCGCACTCTGCAGCGTCGTGCCTCCGCTCACCGGTGTGTTCGAGGATGTCGCGCGCACCCTCTTCTCCTGCGACCCTATCGTCGTGGGCGCCGGAACACGCACCGGTATCCGCATCCTGTACCAGAGCCCGCATGACGTGGGCGCGGACCGCATCGTGGACGCTGCAGCCGCTCTCCACTACTACGGCGGGCCCGCCATCGTCGTCGACCTCGGCACTGCAACGGTCTTCGACGCCGTGACGGCAGACGGAGACTACCTCGGCGGGGCGATCTCCATCGGCGTCGGGCTGGCGGGGGACGCGCTCGCTGCGAACACGTCGATGCTGCGCCGCGTCGACCTCACCGCGCCGGAGCACGCCATCGGCAAGAACACCACCGCCTCTATCAACTCCGGCCTCGTCTTCGGTTTCACCGGGCTCGTCGAGGCGATGGTGCGCCGCTTCCGCGACGAGATGGATGCACCGGATGCGACAGTGGTCGGCACCGGCGGTCTCGTCCCGATCATCGCGGAGCAGACCCCGGTATTCGACGTGGTCGACCCGGAACTGACCCTGCGCGGCCTGCGCCACATCTTCAACCTGAACCGTGAGCCCGCCCAGACCGGAGGCGCGCGATGAGCGGCCCGTTCCATGGCAAGCGCGTACTCCTGGGCGTGAGCGGCAGCATCGCCGCCTACAAGGCCGCCGACCTCGCCAGCAAACTCACGCAGGGCGGCGCGAAGGTCGACGTGCTCATGACGTACTCCGCGACCCGGTTCGTAACGCCGCTCACCTTTCGCAGCATCACCCATCGCCCGGTGCTGACCGACCTGTTCGACCCGGATTCGCCGGAGGCGATAGAGCACGTTGCACTGGCACAAGCCGGGCACATCCTCGTCGTCGCCCCTGCGACGGCCCACATGCTCGCGAAGCTCGCGCTCGGCCTGGCCGACGACCCCATCAGCGTGACCGCGCTGGCGACCGGCGCGCCACTGCTCATCGCCCCCGCGATGGACGCGAACATGTGGGAGCACCCCGCCGTCCGGCAGAACGTGAATACGCTCGTGGAGCGTGGCGCGGTCATCGTGGGGCCTGGCGAGGGGCGGCTCGCCTCCGGCCTCGTGGGCTGGGGACGGCTCGCCGAGACGCCCGAACTGCTCGGGCGCATCGCGCAGACGCTCGGCGCGAACGGCGACCTGCGCGGGCGGAGCATCGTCGTCAGCGCGGGGGGCACCCAGGAGCCGCTCGACCCCGTACGTGTGCTCACCAACCGCTCCTCGGGGAAGATGGGCTACGCCATCGCGGAGGCCGCGCGGGACCGCGGCGCAGACGTAACGCTCGTAACTGCGCCCGCTGTGCTCGACCCTCCCGTCGGCGTGCGCGTCCAACGGGCCGAGACCGCGGAACAGATGCGCACCGCCGTCCAGGAGGCCGCCTGCTCCGCTGACGCCCTCGTGATGGCTGCTGCCGTCGCCGACTACCGCCCCACTGAGACCAGCAACGAAAAGATGAAGAAGGAAACGATGGCCGACCTCGTGCTCGCGCTGGAGCGCACCGAGGACATCATCGCCGCCGTGCCGGACGACATCGTGAAGGTTGCTTTCGCGGCTGAGAGCAGCGGGTTGCTCGAGAACGCCCGCGCCAAGCTACACTCCAAGGGAGCCGACCTCGTCGCAGCGAACGACATCACTCTCCCTGACGCAGGGTTCGGCTCGGACCAGAACAAGGTCTGGCTCGTGGACGAGAGCGGGGACACTGAGCTGCCCCTCATGGCAAAATATGACGTAGCGATGGCAATCCTGGACCGTGTTGCAGCGCTGCTGGACGCAAATCGTCCCATAGAGAACTCGGAGGAGTGTTAACTTTGTTCATCATCGCCGCCATCGGGGCACTGATCGCAGGCGGCTTCTTCTATTACCGGGCGTACCGCGAGGCCCGTTTGTGGAGGGAAGTGCACGTCGTGTGGGGAGCAGCCCAGAAAGAGAAGGCCGTGGCCATCCACCACGAGTTGACCCAGCAGGGCATCAGGGCGCAACTCAAGACCACTTCCGCGTTCGACATCACCCGGTCCATGCCCCAGAGTCACGCCTCGATCCGGGTCCGTCGAGAGGACTTCACCCGCGCCGCGCAGATCGTCCTCTCGCTGACGAGGGGATAGGTCCCACCTCAGCGAGTGCGCGTGTCTTCCGTAACGCGCGGGAGGAGCGCAAGCAGGTCGCTCGCAAGCATCCCCCCGCTGCCATTCACTGCGCTCCAGCGCTCAGCGGCGGCCCCGTGCAGGTATACCCCTGCCACTGCGGCATCGTAGCGCTCCATCCCCTGTGCCAGCAGACCGCCGATGATACCGGCGAGCACGTCGCCCGAGCCTGCCGTGGCGAGCGCGGGGTTCGCGAATGGACTGAGCGCAACGCGACCGTCCGGCGCCGCAACGACCGTATGCGCGCCCTTGAGCACCACCACCAGACCCCACTGCTCCGCCGACGCCATCGCCGCGGCCTTGCGGTCCACCTGCACCTCGTGCGCGGGCCGTCCGAGCAACCGCCCCATCTCGCCCGGATGCGGCGTCAGGACAGTGGGTACGGCGAGCATCGACGGCCAGCCATAGACATTCGCGAGGATGTTCAGCGCGTCTGCGTCCAGAACGACCGGCGTAGGCACCGCAGGCTCGGTGAGCAGCAGCGCACGCAGGAACGCAGCCGACGACTCGTCCGCTCCCATGCCTGGCCCGACCACAGCCGCGGAAGCAGCATTCAGCACCTCCCGGGCAGCCCCTGCTGCCCCGGCAGACGCTCCACCATCCGGCGTCTCTGCCAGCGGCGTGTGTACCTGTTCTATGAGTTGCACCGCCGCGATGCGGCTCACGCTCTCGGGGGCGGCAAGGTTGACGAGCCCCGCTCCCATGCGATACGCCGCCGACGCCGCCAGCACGGGCGCGCCAACATACTGCCGGTGCCCCCCCACAACGAGTACGTTCCCGAAACTCCCCTTATGGCCGTCCGCAGGGCGGGGCGGCAACAGGCTACCCGTGAGCGAAGCGTCCACGAGGTCGAGCGGCAGCCCGTAGTCGACGCCTTCCGGCAAGCCGATGGAGAGCGTTTCGAGCGTTCCCACACGTGCGGCTCCCGGGAACTGCAGCAGGCCAACTTTCGGCGCACCCAGCGCAAGCGTCACGTCTGCGGGGAAGCAGGCGTCGTCGCACTCGCCGGTGTCCGCATCGATGCCCGTGGGGAGATCGAGCGCAGCGAACACCGGCCGCTGGGAGTGCGCTTTCATCCCGGCCACCAACTCGAAGATCGCCCGCAGGACCGGGTCGAGGCCGGGGTGCGCGCCGATGCCGAGCACCGCGTCGAGGACGAGGTCGGCGAGCGAGACGTAGCTTCCCAACTGCCAGCATTCGAGGTCTTCCGACGCCTCAACCACACGGCAGCGGCGCTCGCGGCACTCCTCGAACTTGTCTTCCCGCCGCCGCGCTGTCGTCATGTAGAGCGTCACCACAGCTCCCCAGTCCGCCAGGTAACGCGCCGCGACCATTCCATCGCCGCCGTTGTTCCCCGGCCCCACCAGTACGACGATGCGCTTGCTCCTGACGCCGTCCAGCCGGTGCGCGATGCTCCGTGCAACCGCGAGGCCCGCACTCTCCATCAGCGATTCAGCTGAAACCCCTGACTCCGCCGCACGCGACTCCAGCAGCCGCATCTCCTCCGACGTGACGACCTTCAAGAGAGACGCCCCACTACCGACGCCACGGCATACGCGCGCGAATGCGACAGGCTCACCGCCAGGCGGTCTATCCCGAGCTTCCGGGCCCGAGCGTCCGCCCTGCCGTGGAGAGCTATCTCCGGCTCGCCGCTGCGCTTCCGCGTCACCTCCACCTCACGCCACCCGACGCCACGTGTGCCGGTCCCAAGCGCCTTCATCGTTGCCTCTTTCGCAGCGAAGCGCGCGGCAAGTTGCGGCGCACGCCCGCGACAGTATGCAATCTCGCTCTCCGTGTAGACGCGCTCCAGGAACCGGGTTCCGAAACGCTCCAGCGCCGCCGCGATGCGGTCGATCTCGATCACGTCCACGCCGACGGAGATATCCTGCACCTTCCCCTCCAACTACAACCGATGGCTGTGGTCAGCGCACCGCATCATATCAGCCCCTGCGTTCACCGGCTGCTATCATCTGACGTATCCCCACAGGAGGCGAAGTACGTGACCGCGACCGTTATCGATGGCAAGCTGATGGCCGAGGAGATACGCGGCGAGGTCGCCGAAGAGACGCGCGCGCTCACGGAGCGTTCAGGAATCACGCCCGGCCTGGCCGCAGTGCTCGTGGGCAGCGATCCCGCCTCCGCCGTCTACGTGCGCAACAAGCGCCGCGCCTGCGACGAGGCGGAGATGTTCAGCAAGACGTTCGAGTTGCCGGAGGAAACAACCCAAGAAGAGCTGATCGCCCTGGTGCAGGAGCTCAACACGGACTCCCGGTTCCACGGCATCCTCGTCCAACTCCCGCTGCCCCCTCATATCGAGGAGCGGGAGGTCATCCTCGCCATAGACCCGGACAAGGACGTCGACGGGATGCACCCCATCAACGGCGGACGCCTGCTGGAGGGCAACCCACGTTTCCCCCCCGCGACTCCCGCGGGTGTGCAGCAGATGCTCGTTCGCACCGGCAACGACCCTGCGGGGAAGCACGTCGTCATCGTGGGGCGCAGCAATATCGTCGGTAAGCCGCTCTCCGTTCTACTCATGCAGAAGGCTCCCGGCGCGAACGCCACCGTGACCGTCTGCCACACCGGTACGCGCGACCTTGCCGCCCTCACCCTGCAGGCCGACATCGTCGTCGCTGCGATAGGCAGGCCCCACGCCCTCACCGCCGACATGGTGGCCGATGGCGCGGTCGTGATAGACGTGGGCATCAACCGCGTAGACGACGCGACACGAAAGTCCGGTTACCGGCTCGTGGGTGACGTGGACTATGACGCGGTCGCAGAGAAAGCGTCGGCCATCACTCCGGTGCCGGGCGGCGTCGGCCCCATGACCATCGCCATGCTGCTCACAAACACGCTCCGCGCGGCACGCTTCGCCGCCGGAGAGAGCGTCTGACCACCGGTCTGCCTGTGGCCTACCGCACCTCGAACAGCGACTCGACCTCCACGGCAGCGCCGCCGGGCAGCGACCCCGCGCCGTAGGCCACGCGCGCGTGGCGTCCCGCCTCACCGAAGACCGCAACCATCAGGTCTGAGAAGCCGTTGATCACCTGCGGTTGCTGTGTGTAGTCCGGGGTAGCGTTCACCAGCCCCATCACCCGCACGACGCGCACGACGTTATCGAGGTCGCCGATCTCCCGCTTCGCTACCGCGAGCGCGGAGAGCCCGCAAACGCGCGCCGCGTTGTACGCGTCGTCCACGTCCATGTCCGCCCCGACCTTGCCGGTGATCATCGCTCCGTCCGCGTCGCGCGGCACCTGCCCCGCCACGTACAACAGGTTGCCCGTGCGAACGGCGGGAACGTAGTTCGCCACCGGAGTCGACACCTGCGGCAACTCCAACCCCAACTCCTGCAGACGGTCCTCGGCAACTGACACGGCGCAACACCTCTTGGGAGATCGGGGCAACACGCCCCGCGCGACGATGATATCACCCGCTGCCCTGCGTCCCCACGACGCGCCTGCCATGCGTAGAATAGCGCCGCATCCCGCCGATCAGCGGAGGCTACGCATGGAGAACAGCGTCTTCTACCAGAACCTGGAGCCGTTCTCGTTCCTGGAGCGGAGCGCGTTCGTCTACCCGGACAAACCCGCCGTCATCCATGGAGAGCGTGTCTACACCTACTCCGAGTTGCGCAAACGCGTAAACCGGCTTGCCGGAGCGCTGAAGAGCGCGGGGGTCGGCAAGGGCGACCGCGTCGCGTTCATCGTGCCGAACCTTCCGCCGCTGCTGGAGGCGCACTACGGCCCCATGAGCATCGGCGCGGCGCTCGTCGCCATCAACACGCGCCTCTCCCCGCGCGAGATCGCCTACATCCTCAACCACTCGAAGGCGAAGGTGCTCGTGTTCGACTCCGAGTTCGCGCCCACCGTCCGCCAGGTGCGGGACGAGGTCCCCGGCGTATCGCTCTACGTGCAGGTCGTCGACGAGGTCCCGCGCGCCGACGATATCCCCGGCCCGGAGTACGAGGAGTTCCTCGCGTCGGCGCCGGACGGAGAGCACCGCGACCCCATCGCATCCGAAATGGACATCATCACGGTCAACTACACATCCGGAACCACGGGGATGCCAAAGGGGGTGCAGTACCACGCCCGCGGCGCGTACCTCAATGCGCTCGGCGAGGTCATCGAGACCGGATTGAACTGGCGCAGCGTCTATCTCTGGACACTCCCCATGTTCCACTGCAACGGCTGGTGCCACACGTGGGCCGTGACCGCCGTCGGCGGTACGCACGTCTGCCTCCGCCGCGTCGACCCCGCCGAGGTCTACCGGCTCATCGAGCGGCACGGGGTCACGAACATGTGCGGCGCGCCCACGGTGCTCACGGGCATGTACTCCTCGCCCGCCGCAGAGGGACAGGACCTCTCCGGGCTCACCATCGCCACCGGCGGGGCGCCGCCCGCCCCGCAAGTCGTCCGCACGATGGAGGGCATGGGCGCGAACATCATCCACCTCTACGGCCTCACCGAGACCTTCGGCCCTATCACGCTCTGCGTGCCCCAGCTGGAGTGGGACGACATGACGGCGGAGGAGCGCGCGTTCGCCAAGGCAAAGCAGGGCGTGCCCTACGTTCACGCGGGCACCGGCCTCCGCGTCGTCGACGAGCAGATGAACGACGTGCCGCGCGACGGCGAGACGATGGGCGAGGTCGTCATGCGCTCCAACGGCGTCATGGCGGGCTACCTGGACGACCCGGACGCGACGGCGAAGGCGTTCTCGGGCGGCTGGTTCCACTCCGGCGACCTCGGCGTGTGGCACCCGGACGGTCAGATCGAACTGAAGGACCGCGCGAAGGACGTCATCATCTCCGGCGGGGAGAACATCTCCAGCCAGGAGGTGGAGAAGGTCATCATGGAGCACCCGGGCGTGCTGGAGGTCTCCGTGATCGCCGTGCCTGACGACCGCTGGGGCGAGACGCCCAAAGCGTTCATCACGCCACGGGAGGGCGCAGCGCTCACCGCCGAGGAAGTCATCGCCTTCTGCCGCGACCGCATCGCGCACTTCAAGGCCCCGCGCCACGTCGAGTTCGGCGACCTCCCCAAGACGGCGACCGGCAAGATCCAGAAGTATGTGCTCCGCGAGCGCGAGTGGGCAGGCCGCGAGTCCCGGGTGCAAGGGTCGCAGCGGTGAAACGAACCTTCACGGCGAGCGTGTGGCCGGAAGAGCACCGGTACGTAGCACAGGCGCTGGAGGCCGACGTAGCCAGCCAAGGCGAGTCCGTCGACGAGGCGCTTGCGAACCTCCGCGAGGCGCCGCAGTTGCACCTTGAACCACCCCTGGCCTCAATCCTACCCAAACTCCACTACATCGAGGTAGAAGTTCCGGCGGGTTAGGCCAGTCCCACCGCGACGCGCTCCCCCTTACGCCTCGGGGAAGGCCTCGAGGTGCTCGGCGAGCTCGTCCAGGTGCATCACGTCGGCGTACTTGTGGTGCATGTCGAACAGGTTGACCTTGTGCGACAGCTGGGCGCGGTCGTAGACGCACTCCTCGGCGATGACAACGTGGAAGCCGTTGGAGTAGGCATCGGCGACCGAGGCACGGACGCAGCCGCTCGTGCTCTCGCCGCAGACCAGCACCGTGTCGACGCCCATCTGCACGAGCTGTGCCACCAGCGGCGTCCCGTAGAACCCGCTCGCGCGCTGCTTGTAGATGATGAGGTCCTCCGGCTCCGGCGCGAACGCCTCGTAGATGCCGAACGGGTTCTCGCCCTGGTTCCTCGCGCGGCGGTTCGTCGACTTCAGGCGGTTCGGGCGCGCCTCCGGCCGGTCCTCGCCCGTCGTGTAGACGACGGGGAAGCCGCGGGCCCGCGCCATCGCGAACAGCTGCTTGGTCGGCTCGATGGCGTTCCACGCGTACTCGCCGCATGCGCTCGGGAACTCCTTCGCGACCTCGTGAACCGGCAGCGGGCCGCCCTGGTACGCCGAGTTGTAGAGATCGATCGCCAGAATCGCCGGACGCCGTCCGACGAATAGTTCGCGCTGGTAGTGCTTGTAGAGCTCGATATCCTCCGCGCTCACCACGTCCTGCCAGCAGTGGTCCTCGAAGCCGTATGTAGCCATTGTCCGCCTCCTGTCGCCCGGATGCGCGCATTATACGTCCGCTGCCGTTGCCGTGGTGCGCTACAATCCCGGCGCAGCAGGAGGTGGCAGGATGCTCACGCAGCAGGAGAACGAACGCCTCACGCAGGTCGGGCCGGGGACGCCGATGGGCGAGCTCATGCGCCGCTACTGGCACCCCATCGCCGCCGCCGCAGAGATGGACGAGCGCCCCACCAAGCCGGTGCGCCTGCTCGGCGAGGACCTCGTGCTCTACAAGGACAAGTCCGGCACCCTCGGGCTAATCGACCGCTTCTGCCCCCACCGCCGCGTTGACCTCTCCTACGGCATACCAGAGGAGCACGGGCTGCGCTGCATGTACCACGGATGGATGATGGACGAGAGCGGTCAGTGCATCGAGCAGCCATTCGAGGAGACCGTCCATCCAGACGGGCGTTTCAAGGAGAAGGTGAAGGTCACCGCCTACCCGGTCGAGGAGCTCAGCGGACTGCTGTTCGCCTACATGGGCCCGCTGCCCGCGCCCCTCGTCCCGCGCTGGGACCTGTTCGTGACCGACCACGCGTGGCGCGACATCGGCTTCACGATGCTGCCCTGCAACTGGCTGCAGTGCCAGGAGAACTCAGCCGACCCCGTCCACGCCGAATGGCTGCACGGCGTCTACGGCTGGTACCTCGCGCAGAAGACCGGCGAGGAGGTGCCGCCGTGGCGCAAGGCGATGATGCGCCCCCACCAGCGCATCGGCTTCGAGCAGTTCGCCAACGGCGTCTTCAAGAAGCGCATCGTCGAGGGCAGCACCGAGGAGGACGACATCTGGAAGATCGGCCACCCGTGGGTGTTCCCCAACATCCTCCGCTCCACGACCGGCACGACGAGCACCGAGTTCCAGATCCGCGTGCCGGTCGACGACGAGAACACGCTGCACGTCGTGTACACGCGCTACCAGTTCCCGCCGGGGGTGGAGGTGCCGCCGCAGGAGACGGTGCCGTACTACGAGATCCCGCTCTACGACGCGAACGGGGAGCTGAACGTGGAGCTGCCGCTGGTGCAGGACTTCATGGCATGGGTGACGCAGACACCCATCGCCGACCGCACGCGAGAGAAGCTCGGCGAGTCCGACACCGGCGTCATCCTGCTGCGCAAGATGCTGAACGAGGCGATGGAGACGGTCGCGGACGGCGGCGACCCGATGAACGTGTTCCGCGACCCGGCGACGAACCAGTGCATCGAGATGACGCAGGAGAAGGTGTACTACACGCCGGACCGGAACCAGGCGCGGATGATCTACTACGGCCACCAGGCCTACAACCCCAAGATCGACGAGATCGTGGCGATGTTCCCGGAGTAGGGGAACCGTCACGCCGACTGTGTCCCGTGAAACAGCGCATCACTTGCGCCGGATGTATCCTGTAGCATACAATTCGGGTGATGGTCGAGGTCCGCCAAACCGAGGTCTACGCGCGTTGGTTCAGGCGGCTACGGGACAGGCAGGCGAGGGTTCGCATCGACAGCCGCATCCGGCGTCTCTCCCTTGGCAATCCCGGCGACTTGAGACCCGTGGGCGAAGGGGTATCGGAGATCCGCATCGACTACGGCCCTGGCTATCGAGTGTACTTCGTGCAGCGAGGCCAGAGCTTGGTCATCCTCCTGGCAGGAGGGGACAAGGACAGCCAAGCGCGGGACATCCAACGGGCGCTGGCGTTGGCCAGGGGACTCTAGGAGGCAGCAGACATGGCAAGGACAGCAACTCGTTCATGGGACCCAGCGGAGCACTTGGAGACCGAGGAGGACATGGCCGCCTATCTGAATGTGGCCCTGGAAGAGGGTGACCTGAGCCTGATCATGGCTACCCTGGGCGACATAGCACGTGCCCGGCGCATGGCGACAGTCGCGCAGGAGGCAGGTCTGGGCAGGGAGAGCCTGTACAAGTCACTGTCCGCGGATGGCAACCCGGAGTTTGGCACAGTGCTCAAGGTGGTGCATGCCCTGGGACTCCAGCTTCAGGCCAGCGCTACGACCCGGACTCCTACAGGCGCATAGTAGAGATTCCCTTCGCGCTCGCCCTAACCCACGTCATCACAATACGCGAAGGCGTTGCCGACCGGCGAGGCGTAGACCTCGATGTAGTCGACGATGGTGGTGGGACGGCCGTCGCTGACGGCGGCTGCGGCTATCCACGCGCAGGTCTCGCGGGTGCCAAAGGCAGGGCCGCCCGGCGACGGCATGCCGGTGCTGACGCGACCGCGGTAGGCGGCGTCCTGGCTCGTGTCGTCCTCCGGGATGACGTAGGAGTCGAAGTAGTCTGCCATGCCGCGCGCGTCGCCCGCTTCCAGGCGCGCCAGTATCGCGCGGTCGAACTCCTCGTTCAGCCACGCGCCCGGCATCCCCGGCGTGTGCCAGAGGCCGCCCGACGCCGCAACGGCGACGCGCAGGCCGGAGGGGGCGTCGTCCAGCGCTTCGCGCACCGCCTTGCCGAACTGGTAGCTGCGCAGCCCGGAGACCTGCGGAGCGAAGTAGAGGTTCATCATGATGGGGACGGAGGGCAGCGAGAAGTCGGTCAGCTCCTCGACGGAGCGGATGACGCCGCCCGCGAGGCCGCGGTCCGGCTTCGGCATGTCCATGCAGAACGCCGGGTCGAAGCCGCGCTGCATGACGCCGGAGAGCAGGTGCACGGCCAATTCCGGGTGGCCGGGGAAGCGGTAGCCGGGCTCAGCATGGCGTCCGATCTCCGGGGTGCGCGGCTCGCGCGGCGACTTCGCGTAGCTATCGCCGACGTAGACGGCAAACGCGGGGTAGTTGTTGAAGTCGAAGCACTCCAGTTGGTCGTCGCTGAAGATGACGAGCACGTCCGGCTTGAGCTCGGCGATGCGCTCGCGGAGAACGCGGAAGCCCTCGTGCGTGCGATTGGCCTTGGAGATGTTCACCTCGAGGGACTCGTTGGGGACGTCCTCGCGGATCGGGCGCGCGTTCCGGCGCGCCACCCACTGATCGGGTGGGAGTGACGTCGTGCCTCCGTGCGAGTGGAAGAACGTTCCAACGATGGTGGCCATGCCTCCCCCTTTTCGTCGTACTGCGCGTTGGGCGCAGTATACGCGCCCGCGCTCCGTGTCGTAGGGGATGTGTGACACGAGGGCATTGCGATGTACAGCCCTGCCTCCCCTAGAGTAGGCATGGCCCGACAGAGGGCAGGAGGTAGACGAGATGGCAGTTGCGAACCCGAACATCAACCCGCTGGCGGAGCTGGGAGCGTTCCTCCCCGGCGACGCGCTGGAGAGGCTGGCCGTGCTGCTGGCGGAGCCGGACGCGCGCCATACGTGCGGCCAGCTGGCGCGGCTGGGCGCGGCGTTCAGCAGCGTGGGCGCACGTTTGACTGACGCAGCGAGGAACGGGATGCACGAGCGACTCGCCGGAGGGGATGGGCGCGCCTTCGAGTCCGGCGTGCTGTTCCAGTGGCGGAGGCCGCTCGTCGTGACGGCGGTGGACACGCAGCGGGTGCGCACCGCTTTCCCACCGACGATGCGGCCTGACCTCTACAAGAAGCGGGAGACGCAGGGAG
Source organism: Dehalococcoidia bacterium (assembly GCA_022820645.1). Taxonomy (GTDB): domain Bacteria; phylum Chloroflexota; class Dehalococcoidia; order Lucifugimonadales; family Australimonadaceae; genus Bin16. Next base: position 112,737 of record JAJEFD010000018.1, read on the forward strand.
TGGTAGCCGTCACGGTGAAAGAGGCGGCTTAGTCCTCAGAGGATCAGGCCGCCATGTTGGGGTTGACCATCACCCAGACGGCGTCGGCGCCGTCGCCTTCGCCGCCGGAGGCGAGGCAGGCCTCGCCGGTCAGCTCCAGCGGGTAGTTGTGCGTCACCATCTCTTTGAGCGGGTAGTCGCCCGATGCGATCAGTTCCAGGCCCATCGCCACGCTTGCGTAGCTGTGGCCCCGGCACGCCCGGAGCTGTCCGTACTTGCCCGTCAGCAGCTCCAGCGAGAAGGACTCGAGCTCGTAGGCCTGCGTGACAACGATGCCGCCGCGCCGCACGAGGACCTCGATGGCCTGGTTGAAGATGACGGGGATGCGGCCGGTGGTGCAGTCGACCACCGCATCCGCGCCGCGCCCGTTCGTGATGTCCATGATCGTTTCGACGAAGTCGTTGGTCTGGACGTCGACGGTATGGTCGGCGCCAAGCCGCCTCGCCGCTTCGAGCCGCGAACCGTCCTTCGACAGGCCGGTCACGATGACCGTGGCGCCCGCCTTCTTGGCTGCGAGGGTGGCGCCGAGGCCCTTGGAGCCCGGCCCCTGCACGACGACCGTCTTGCCCGGAGCGGCCTCGCCCTCCTTGACCGCCCACTGCACGCCGTTGCCGACCGGCAGGGCGAGCGCGGCCTCGTCGGGCGTCATCGTCTGGGGCACCTTGTGCAGCACCACGTTCGGGGGCAGGTAGAGGTACTGCCGGAAGCCGCCGTCGAGCCTGTTGGGGTTGGGGTTGTTGTGCGTGTCGGTGAGCCAGCAGTGCCTGAATTCGCCGATGCGGCACCACTCGCAGTGTCCGCACGGGAGGTACTCCTCCAGCGCGACGAGCTCGCCTTCCTCGACACCGTGGCGGTCCAGGAACCCCTGCCCGGCCTTCACGATGACGCCGGCGTTCTCGTGGGCGTTCATGCCGGGGACCGGGCTCCTTCCGCCCCCCTCGCGCGTGAAGTAGCCGTAGGAGCCGCACATGCCGGCCGCCTCGACTCTCATCAGAGCGCTGTTGTAGTCGATATCAGGAACGTCGATCTCCTGTATCTCCGCCGTGCGGGGCGCGACCTTGACTGCTGCGAGAGTCGTCTCCATGGCTTCCTCCTGTGTTGTCGCTACGACTTGCCTGCCTCGATCTTCTCGATGTACGGCTTCGCGCGCGGGTAAGCCTCCAGCACGTTGCCGTGGAACAGCTTGTACCGGTCCTCCTCGGTCAGCCAGTCGATACCGTCGATGTACGGCTTCGTGTCGTCGTACCAGCGCCCGGTGTCCGGGTCGATGGCCTGCACGCCGCCGATCATCTCGGAGGCGAAGAGGACGTTGTCGACACCGATGGTCTTGATCAGGAACTCCGTCGCGGCCTGATTGTAGATGGCGGTGTCGAAGTAGAGGCGGCCCAGGAAGTCGTCGAACGGCTCGCGCTTCGCCATAATGCTCAGCCCCTTGAACCGGGCGTACTGGTACGGGATCGCCCCGCCGCCGTGCGGCAGGATGAACCTGATGCCGGGGAAGTCCTGGAAGATGTTGGAGTCCATCAGCTGGACGAAGCCGGTGTTGTCCACGTTCATGTAGTGCGAGCCGGTGGTGGTGAAGGCCGGGTTGCACGTGCCGGAGCCGTGGATCATGGCGGGCACGTCCAGCTCCACCATCTTCTCGTAGAGCGGGTACCAGTAGCGGTCGCCGAGCGGGGGGTCGGTCCAGTAGCCGCCGGACGGGTCGGGGTTGAGGTTGCAGCCGACGAAACCCAGGTCGTTCACGGCGCGCTCCAGCTCCTGCACGACGCCCTTCTCCGGCGGCACGCCGGGCGACTGCGGCAGCGAGCATGCGCCGATGAAGCGGTCCGGGTAGATGTCGCAGACGCGCTTGATGATGTCGTTGTTGATCTCGGTCCAGTAGCGGCTGATGAGTTCGCCGCCGAAGTGGTGGCCCATCCACGATGCGCGGGGCGAGAAGATGGCGACGTCCGTGCCCCGCTCGTTCTGCAGTTTGAGCTGGCCGTTCTCCAGCGAGGCACGTATCTCGTCGTCGGAGACGTTGACGGGGTGCTTCACCGGCGCGCCCATGAAGGTGATCTGGGTAGCGCGGAAGATCTGCACGCCGGCGGGTGCAGTGGTGTAGTGGCCGTGGGAGTCGATGATCATCCGGTTGTTGCTCCTGTGCGATGCGGGAAGTGTCGCCGCGCGGCGTCCCGCGGAACGTTTCGCGCGGTGAGCGCATACTACTCCATGAACACGGCAAGGTGTGAGCGTCCTTATTGAGAGTGGTCAGCGCCGGTGTATGCGCCTATGATGCGCCAACCGTGCAGCGGGAGAAGGTGGCAGTTGACGAAGATCATCAGGATGTTCCTGGCGGCGCTGGTCCCGATGGCGCTGTTGCTGGCCGCGGCATGCGGCGGCAGCGACCCCACCCCTACAGCCGACAGGGCATGGTTGGGTTTCTCCACAGACGAGGAGGCCGCCTCCGATAGCGCCATAACGGAGGAGGCGTCCGGCGCGATGATGGCAGGGCCTACGCCCGCACCCGCGATGATGGAGGAGGCTGAGGAATCGGACGACGGCTCCGGCAGCCTCCGCTCCTCCCCGCTCACGCAGAGCCGCATCATCGTGCACACGGCGCGCATGTCGCTCATCGTGGACGACGTCGCGGCGACGGTCGACCGCATCGCGGGTATCGCCGCATCGCTCGGCGGGTGGCTCGTCAGCTCCGATCGGGTGTCGCGCCACACCGGCGCAGTCGCTATCCGCGTGCCCGCAGGGTCACTCGACCGGGCCTTCGACATGATCGAAGCCACGGCACGGGAAACGACGTCTCGCGCCGTGACGAGCGAGGACGTGACCGACCAGTACGTCGACACGCAGTCGCGCCTCTCCGGCCTGCAGGCGACCCAGGCGCGCCTCCTTGGCTTCCTCGAGCAGACGCAGAACGTGGAAGAGGCGCTCCAGGTCCAGAGCGAACTCTCCTCCATCCAATTGCAGATCGAGGAGATGCAGGGACGGCTCAACTACTTCGAGCAGGTCGCTGCCTTCTCGCTCATCGAGGTCAGTCTCACCGTCGCGCCGCTCGACATGAGCGTAGACGCCGGGCCGGACGAGGCGTTCAGGGTCGGGCAGCCGGCGCGCTTCCGCGCGGCGTTCACTCCGCCGGACGGCATCGACGAGTTCACATTCACCTGGGACTTCGGCGACGGCTCCTCGGTCACAGGTCACACCACTGCGCCAACCACGGACGGACGCCGCGTCACCGCGACCGTGAACCACGTCTACCCGGACGGCGACGACTCGCCCTACATCGTGACCGTCGAGATTACCGGCAGGGGCGAGGGCGGCATCGCGGAAGGCACGGACTCGCTGCTCGCAACCGTGACCGAGGTGCCCACCATCGACGTTTTCGCGGGCGAGTGGCGCACAGTCGAGGAGGGAGAGGAGGCCCGTTACACCGCCTCCTTCACCGCACCGGAGGAGCTCTGGGACTACGAGTACCAGTGGGACTTCGGCGACGGCTCGCCCAGTGTCAGCGGTGAAATCGACGAGGGCACCCGGGTCGAGGCCACCCACGCCTATATCGACTACCGCCCGGACCCCTACAAGGTACAACTGACCGTCAGCGCGATGAGCGACGCGGGGCGTATATCGTCCTCCGGTTCCTTCGAGGTGTTCGTAACCGAATCGGAAGGCTTCCTCATCGGCGGATGGGAGGTCGAGAGCACATTCAAGGATGCCGTTCGCGCCCTCTCGGCGGTGGGCATCGCACTCTCCTACATCCTCATCTGGGTTGTCGTCTTCATCCCGCTCATCGTCCTCGGGTGGGTTGTCGTACGGTTCAGCAGACGCGTGAGCGCCCGCTACAACATCCGGCCCCCGCGCCGCTCCGGCAATCCCTCCACACCTGAGGAAGAGCAGCCGTAGCCGGGCGGCCCCGCTGCCCCCGCTTGCCACGACGCGCGATACGCGCCAAGATTGCCCGTAAGCAATCCCTGGGCGAGCGGGAGGTGACGCGATGACGCAGATGAACGAGGCGAAGGCATTCGTCGAACCATCGGGCGAGAAGGAACGTGCGGGACTCGGCACGTGGAAGGTGGCGCGGACGCCGTACGACCACTTCATGGAGGCGCAAGGCCTCCCCATCTACCGCGGCCTCGGCATGTACGACATCCGCGAGATACCGAAGTCTCCGTGGAAGCGCATGGGCGGGCTCGGCTCATTCATCCAACTCGACGGCACGGACGGCAAGCTCGGCATGTACGCCTGGGAGCTACCGCCACGTTCCGAGTCCACCGTCGAACGCCACCTCTACGAAGAGGTCTACTACGTCTTCGAGGGCCGGGGCGCGACGGAGGTCTGGCGCGAGGGCAGCGACCGCAAGCATACGTTCGAGTGGCAGGCCGGCAGCCTCTTCGCGATACCGGTCAACACGAACCACCGCATCATCAACGCGAGCTCCGGCCCCGTCGTCCTCATCGGCGGCACGACCGCCCCGCCGATCTTCAACCTGTTCGACAACCAGCAGTTCATCTTCGACAGCGACTTCGCGTTCAACGACCGCTTCGACGACTCCGACGACTACTTCCGCCCACAGGACAGCATCGTCGCGGACCCGCTGCACGAGCGCGCCATGCGCGTCACGAACCTCATCCCAGACATGGCGACCTGCGAGCTGCCGCTGGACAACCAGCGCTCGCCCGGCTACCGGCGCGTCATCCCGCAGATGGCGAACGGGCGCTTCTACACGTTCGTGGGCGAACACCACAGCGGACGTTACTCGATGGCGCACCACCCGCCCGGCCCCGGCTCCGTCGTGCTCATCTGCATCAACGGCTCCGGGTACACGCTCGCGTGGCCGCAGTCGGCGACGATCCGCCCCTGGGAGACCGGCAACGGCGAATCGGTGATGCGGCAGGACTACCGCCCCGGCGGGATGGTGGTTAACAACCCCGGCGGCACGGGCTGGTTCCACATGCACCACAGCACAGGCCAGCAGCCGCTGCGGCTCCTCGTCTTCGGCGGCATCCCGCAGGGCGTCGGCATACAGTTGCGGCGACAGGGCGAGACCGAGGTCTCCGGCAACCTGCCCATCGAGATGGGTGGGCGCAGCATCACCTACCAGGAAGAGGACCCCTACATCCGCGAGGAGTACAAGCGCATGCTCGCTATCGAGGGGGTCGAGTTCGACATGCCGGACTGGGCGTACACCGGCGAGATCCCCACCGGCCACACGCTGAAGATCAGCGGGCCGTAATCTACGCCGTCAGCCCGCTGGCACGAGCCGCCCGGAACGCCTGCGCGCCCAGCACCCGGATCTGCTCCTGCGCGGGCTCCGGCGCAGCGCCGGGACGGCTCAACGGCGCGTCCGAGGCCAGTTCTTCCTCCGCTACCCATAGCCAGCCTTCCGGCAGGTCGGTCACGGGAGCCGCGGGGCGGCAGACGTAGAGGAAGTCGATGTGCTGATGGAATCCATCCACCGGGTCGTCGACATCGGCGATCAGGATGGTCATGGGAGGCGGCACCTGAAGCGGATAGGCGAGGCTGTCCTCAAGGTCCGCGGTCGGAACCACCTCAGCCACGATCCCCGTCTCCTCCTCCACCTCGCGCAGGACCGCCTGCACCGGGTCCTCGTTCTCCTCGACGTGGCCGCCCGGAGGGAGCCACATGTCCAGCTTGGGGTGCCAGTGCAGCAGCGTCGCGCCGTCCTGGACGACGAACGCCGTGGCGGTGAAGTGTCTGATCAGCGACACGCGGCCTACGGCGCGACCCACGACGCGTCGTGGACGCTCGCTATCGCCTTCTCCACGATGTCGTAGATGTAGCGCGCCGCGGTCGGCGGCCCCTCCGTGCGGTCGATCGTGTCTGCGCGGTAGCCCGTCAGCGAGTAGCTCACGTAGATACGCCCGTCCGATTCCGGCCCCGTCTGCCCGCCGATGACCGGGATGCGCATCGCCTTCGACACGTCGGCGTAGATGTCGAGCGTCACGTTCGTGAGGTCGATCATCACCGCGCCCGCGTCCTGCACCGCGTTCGCCCACTTCATGATGTGCTCGTGCGCCTCCGGGCCGCCGTGACGCGGCTCGAACACCTGGAAGCCGATCTGCGGGTAGACCGGAAGCCCTGCTCCGATGACCGCCAGCACGTCGTCGAACAGCTCCTCCTCCTGGGTGCGGATGTCGACCTTCGTCATGTCCGCGCCCGTCTCTTCCTTGATGCGGCGCGTCGCCTCCTCCACCGCCTTCGGTCCCGCGTTGCAGACGACCGTCGGCATGTCCACGTTGATGACGGCCCGCTCCGCGACGCGGCTCACCGCCTTGCCGAACAGCAGCATCGCCTCGAGCGAGAACTCGTCGTCGCTCTCCATGCCGAGGAACGTTCTGCTGACGCTGTCGCCCACCGAGAGCAGGTCAACGCCCGCGCGCTCCAGGATGCGCGTCATCTGGACGTCGTAGCAGACGCCCGCCGCGATCTTCTTCCCGTCGTTCTTCATCTGCTGCAGGTCAGCGATGGTCATCCGCGCCATGTCGTCCCTCCTTGTGCTTACGTTCAACCGGTGCGTCAGGCCGGAGCGCACAGGCGCTCGCGCGCTGCCGCGTCGAGCTCCTCACCCTCCTGGACGAGCGTCTCCCCGAACCGTACGCGGTACACGGAGCCGTCACGAGCAGCCAGCGGAGCGTCCGCCCCGTCCGCGAGGGCGCGCGCCTGCCGGAGCAGCCTGCGCCGCATCGCTATGATCGCGGCGTCGCTGGTGCCGAGATGCTCCTCGAACCGCTCGACGATGGAGCCCATGCTCTCCTGCACCGCCATGTCCTGCGCCTGCGTGCCGGGGATGCCGGAGAACGTCCCGTTCACCTGCAACTCCCGGTCGATCATGTAATCGTTCTCCATGTTGCGTACGGGCAGGAACGAGCCGGGCAGCGCGGGGCCTGCGAAGTCCTCGGCCGCCTCGATGTCCTCGCCGCTCAGGGGGCGCTCGTCGTTCCACGTCACCACGATGGTCCAGCAGCTGTGGTCGTCTATCGGCGTCCAGGCGATGCCCTGGCTGTTGGCGCCCGGCTTCTTCGAGCCCTGTTTGAACAGGTTATAGAACGGCATCATCCAGTGGGTGAAGCGCCAGTAATGCGTGCCCTCGCCGATGTCGCGGCGCGCCCCGACGCGCAGCCCGTAGTCGGTGTCCTCAGGCAGGAACACGGGAGAGCGGTCGAGCGCATGGTAGCGGGCGCGCAGGTCGGTTGCGGCCTGGGCGCGCTCCAGCCACGCGGGTGCGCGGCGGAACCCGTCCACCGTCGCGTGCAGGAAGTTGGAGTGCGCCGAGTCGATGCCGCCCTCGAGTCCCTGCACCCAGTTCGTGCGCTCCAGCCGCTTCGTGACGTAGACGTGCGACAGCGGGATGTGCAGCCACGAGAAGTCCGGCATCGCGGGCGTCTGCTCCGCCGGGCCGAGGTACGCCCAGACGACGCCTCCGGCCTCGACCGTGGGGTAGGCGGTCTGGCGCACCTTGTCCCGGTAGTTGCTCGTCGCAGGCTCGGAGGGCATGTCCACGCACTGACCATCCACGTCGAACTTCCAGCCGTGGTAGATGCAGCGCAGGCCGTCCTCTTCGTTCCGCCCGAAGAAGAGGCTCGCGCGGCGGTGCGGGCAGCGCTCCGCGAGCAGCCCCACGCGCCCCGACGTGTCGCGGAACGCGACGAGCGCCTCGTTCATCAGACGCGTGCGGACCGGCGGACAGTCGGGCTTCGGCAGTTCGCCGGAGAGGAGGAACGGCACCCAGAAGCGGCGCAGCAGGTCGCCCATCGCCGTCCCGCGCGATGTCGCGGTGAGCAGAGCGTTGTCCTCTGCGCTGAGCATGACCCATGCCTCCTGCCGCCGCTCGCCGACGGCACGGCTACGATAGCACGAAACCGGCGCGGCGGGCGCTACACCGCCACCAGCATCCCCTCCCGCACGGCGAGTCCCAAGCCCGGCGCGCCGGGGTCCGGTATCGTCAGCACGCCGCCGTCGCCGAACATCAGGCTCTCCGCGGTCAGGTCCTCGCGTAGCAGATGCGTCCCGAACGCTCCCTCGGACGCCGCGAGCACGGGGCGCGCCGCCTGCATCACCGTCAGCCCCGCCCGCGTGAGGATGCTCGTCTCGCCCACCTGCGCCCCGACGATCACGCCCATCCCCAGGCCCGCGGCGCGCTCGACCACTTCCAGCGACCTCCCGATGCCGCCCATCTTGGAGACGCGCACGTTCACGATCCACCGCTCCGGATCGCTCAGGGCGTCCAGCTGCGACGTGCGCAGCAGGCTCTCGTCCAGGATGATGCGGACGCTGCACTCCTCGCTCACGCGCTCGAAACCCGCGAGGTCGCCCGCCGTCAGCGGCTCTTCGACCGCGTACACGCCGCCGCCCAACGCGTTGAGGTGCGCGATGCAATCGTCCGCGTCGGACCAGAAGTTGTTGGCATCGAGCCGCACCCGTAGTTGCTTCTTCCCCAACGCGCGCAGCTTCCGCCGGTCGCGGTTGAGGTCGCCGGAGACCTTCACCTTGAAGTCGGCGAAGCCCTTCCTGCGGTAGCGGAAGAGCTGCAGGCGGTACACGAGATACGGCGAGTCGCCGAGCACGGCAGAGTACGTGAAGCCGCCGTCGAGGCGCGGCACGCCGACGACATCCTCGACCGGCGCGCCCCCGGTCTTGCCGAGCAGGTCCAGCACCGCGAGCTCGATGGCGCAGAACGCGGCAGGATGCTCGTCTATCTCACTCCGGTGCGCATCGGCCCACGCGCGCAGGCTCGCGCCGTCGGTCACCTCGTCCGCGATCGCCTGAGCGTAACACCGGATAAACGCCGCGCCGTCCTCCACCGTCTCGCCCGTCACGTAGTCGCGGGGACAGCCCTCGCCGTAGCCGGTCAGCCCGTCGTCGGAGCGCGCCGCGACGATGAGATTCTCGGCGCGGGAGCGGCTCGCCGACGCGTGGCGGAATACGGCCTTGAACGGCACCGGGAAGCTGTAGACGTCGAGACGCTCGATGCGCAACGGCTCACTCCGCCACGGCGATGGCGTCGAAGTCGAACGCGGAGTCGCGCGCGTACTGCAGGTGCAGGTACTTGAACTGCGCGTCCCGCTGCCCCGACGCCACGCAACTCTCGCGGTACTGTCCGCCCGCGCCGTCCGGAAGCAGCCGCACGCGCAGCGGCGCGAGCCGTCCGCTCTTGCGTTTGGCCTCGTACTCGATGTTCGACACACTCAGGAGGCGGTCGATCTCGCCAGCTGCCCCGCCGCCGGCGAACGCGGACGCGCCGGTTTCCACGTAGAGCGTGTAGCCGGACGCCGCCTCGTCCGCGAGCATGATGAAGAACTCCGGCGGCGCGCCGGTGGGAGCGAATGCCGACGTCACCGCGTCGAGCACTTGCGCCTCCGTCACCTTCTCGCCCGTGATGTTCGTGACCCCCTTGCCCTTCTGCACGAAGCCCAGCGTTGGCGTGTTCCCGACCCAGCCGTTCACGCGCACGATGTCGTTGATGTCGTAGCGGTAGAGGCCGTCGCCGGTCGTGACGAACACGTAGTACTCGCGTCCGTCCTCCAGCTCGTCGAGACAGAGGAATTCGCCCGTGTCCGCCTCCCACGCGTCGCGCTCCGCGAACTCGAAGAAGGTGTTGAGGAACGTCGGCAAACAGGCGTTCCGCAGCACGTCGACGTTCAATGTCCCGCGGAACTCGCTCGACGAGTATCCCCACTCGATGATCTGCACGCCGTCCGGCAACAGCGGCGACAGGTTGCCGAGCGCGATGCCGCAGCTGCCGCCCGTCCACGTGACGATGCCCCGCAGGCCCGGCCAGATGTCGGCATACGTCAGCCGTCCCGCCGCGCTCAGGCGCCGCTCCAACTCCCCCGCGCGCTCCGGCCGGGGCGTCAGCGGCAGGCCGGACGCTTCGCCCGGCAGCCGCCCCGAGGCGATGGCGCCGAGCACGGCGTCCGCGTTGTCGTGCACCACCGACAGCAGCCGCAGGAACGTGGACGGGTTCGCCGTCGCCGCGCCGGTCACACCGGGTTCGGCGAGGCCGTAGACTGCCATTGCGAGGTAGCGGGCGTCGTAGTCCTCGATGTCCGACACCGCCGCGGGCAGCACGTACCGCGACTGCACGAAGCGCGACTGGTGACGGTACAGCAGGCCCGACGCTGAACCGAACGGCGTGCCTCCGTCCATGTGCCCCTCGACCGCCGCGCCGCTGATGGCGAACACCTTGCCCTCCAGCACGCCCGCATCCCGCGCCCAGACGTACGCGGAGAGGCGCTGGTCGCGCTTCATCTGCGCAAGGCCGGACGCCGTCACGGGGATGTTCTTCGGCGCGCCGACCGTCCCGCTCGTGCGGTGGTAGTAGACGGGCCGCTCCTGCGTCAGGCATCGCTCGCCGGTCAGCTCCTGCCGCTCGATCGCCTCGCGCAGGTCCTCGTACGTGAGCACCGGCACCGCCTGCCGGTAGTCGCTCACGCTCGCGACGCTCCCCAGCCCGTGCTCCCTGCCGAACTCCGTATCCGCGTTCGCAGACAGGATGCGGCGCAGCACCGCCTCCTGGGTCGCGCGGGGCGACTCCGCCGCGCGCATCATCCGCTTGTAGCGCCGCGCCTGCGTTGCGCTCAGCGCCGTCTTGAACAGCTTGTAGGTCAGTCCGCTCATCGCTCGAGCCCCGCGATGAACGGCGTCCGCATCTGCGCGACGAACCCCAGCGGGTACTCGCGGTTGTGCAGCCCCAGGATGCCTACCTCGCGGTCCTTCGGGAGGAACCGCGTGCCGAAGAGCACGTCCCAGACGATGAGGTTGTTGCCGAAGTTGTTGTCCGATTCCACCGTAACCTCCGAGTGGTGCCAGCGGTGCAGTTCCGGCCCGCTGACCAGATAGTTGAGCGGCCCCAGGCGCACGCGGCAGTTGGAGTGCTGGAAGAAGCCGTTGAGCGCGTAGAAGACGAAGTACGCCGCGAGCACCTCCGGCGGCACGCCGACCAGCGCGAACGGCAGCGTGTCCACTGTGTACTGGACCGCTTTCTCGATGGGGTGGAAGCGCCCCACGTTCAGCCAGTAGAGCCGGTGCGGCGAGTGGTGCACCGCGTGCAGGCACCACATCGGCCTGAACCGGTGGAACGCCCTGTGCAGCCAGTACCGCGGGAAGTCCGCCGCCGCGATCATCAGCACGACCTGAGCCGCGATGGGGAGGCCGTGCGGCCACAGCCCCTCGACGGCCAGCCCGCGGGCGTCGAACAGGTCGGCCAGCGCGACTACGACCGTCACCGAGAACAGCAGCGGCAGCACCGCCTGCACCGCGGCGAGGAACATCGCATCGGCGCGGACGTCGCTCCCGGTCGGATGCCACTCTCTGCGGTACGGCAGCCGCGCCTCGTGCAGCGTCACGAGCGCCGCGCCGGTGATGACCGCGACCCACGACGCAGCCGTGACCTGCCAGCCGAGTCCCACGAGCGCCGCGTAGACCGCGAACCCGATCGCCAGCACACCGGGGTACGAGCCCACGACGACGATGCGGGCGAGCGCCGTGTTCGCGTTCGCGTTGGTCACGCCGCGCCCCCGGCGTCCCTGCCCGCGCTGTAGACGTAGTGCCCGAAGAGCAGCACGAACGCCGCGAGCACGAGGTGGAAGAGCGCAGGGAGGCTCTCCGCGAACCAACCGACGTCCGAGAGGAACGTGAGCCCCGCTGCGAGCCGGAACGCCATCGCCGCGAAGTACGCCCCGCCGAGGACGAAGCACGCGCGGTGCTTCCACGTCGCAGGAGTGATCGACCGCGAGCGCACCATCACGAGCGCCCGCGCCAGCAGCGCGACGATGAGCACCTGCGAGGCGAGCAGCGCGGGGTATGGCAGCCCCGAGCCCTGCCAGGTGTCGAACGATGGGAGAAACGGCACCGGGCCCGCCCACTGCACCGCCTGCGCCAGCACGCGCAGTACGAACAGCGCCGCGAGCGCGAGCATCCACGGGAGATAGCGCTGGTGGAGAGGGGCGGTGTCGTTCATCGTTCTGGACAGCACGGGAGCGTTCCGGCTGCCAGTGTACGGGGAGAGAAGAGTGGCGCGCTAGGCGGGACTCGAACCCACGGCCTCATCCTCCGCAGGGATGCGCTCTATCCTGACTGAGCTACTAGCGCACTCTCAAGGTGCCACCGGTTGCGGGGCCGGAGGCGTCATATGCTTAGTGGTGCCGAGGGCGAGATTTGAACTCGCACGCCCGTAAGGACACTGCGCCCTGAACACAGCGCGTCTGCCGTTCCGCCACCTCGGCACGTCCACACAGTGGTGGGCGATACAGGACTTGAACCTGTGACCTCTTGCGTGTGAAGCAAGCGCTCTAACCAACTGAGCTAACCGCCCCACTGCGCGTCCCCTCATTGTCCGTCGACAGCGCCCCTCCTGTAAAGTATCGGGCGGCGTCACCCCGCCGGAGGCATCCCCCATGGCGAACCCGAGAGCCGACTTCGTTCCCCTGCCCGACAGGCCGGCGCTGCACCTGCCGCGGGGCGCCCGCGTCGCCGTCATCCTCGTGATGAACGTCGAGCAGAACGAGTTCGACCACCACGTCGGACGCCCCCTCAGCCCGCAGCCTCCGGGACGCGAGCGCCTGCCGGACGTGCCCAACTTCTCGTGGTTCGAGTACGGCCTCCGCGCCGGCTTCTGGCGGGTGCTCAACGCCTGCCGCAGCCACCACGTGCCGATGACGATAGCGCTCAATGGCTCGGTCTGCGACGCCTACCCGCAGGTCGCCCGCGCCGCCTTCGACGCCGGATGGGACGCCGTCGCCCACGGCTACCACCAGCGTCCGATGCCCGCCGTGGACGATGAGGCAGCCGAGATCAAGCGCGCTCTCGACGCCATCGAGGCGTTCAGCGGCACGCGGCCCCTCGGTTGGCTCGGCCCTGGACTCGGCGAGACCGACGCCACGCCGGAGCTGCTCGTCGACGCGGGCGTCGAGTTCGTTCTCGACTGGGTCAACGACGATCAGCCGTACGAGTTGAACGTCGCCAGCGGCAGGCTCTTCTCCGTCCCCTACTCGCTCGAACTGAACGACATCGGCGTCTACATCCGGCTCGGCCACCCGGGGCCGTCGATGCTGGAGCGCGTCCACGACCACCTCACGACGCTCCTCAACGACGAGCCGGAGACCGCGCGCGTGATGTCCATCGGCCTGCACCCGTTCATCGTTGGCCAGCCGCACCGCTTCCCCTACTTCGTGAAGATGCTGGAGCTCATCATGAACACCCCCGGCGCGATACCGATGACCGCCACCGAGGTCTACCGCTGGTACCGCGAACAGACGGGCTAGCCCGCCGTTCCTGCGAAGGCAGGAACCTCGCAGCCCTACTCCGTCATGCCGGCGAAGGCTGGCATCCAGGGTCCCCGACGGGGCACGCGGAGAGCCGTCGTGTCCTGCGGTGTCCTCCCTGTGCCACTCCTCCCTGTTCCCGCACAGGCGTGGACCGCGCAGCCGCAATCGCTCTAACTGTGCCATTGTGGGCCATTGTGAGCCATTCCACTCCTGCGACCCTGCCCTCGTGCCGGGGCAGGCCCACCGGCGGCGCAGCGCCGTCACCAACCAACGTACGTGGTCAGGGGGCGGTGGGGAAGGGGCGCGTGTCACATTGACACCCCTACTTCTCACTAGTAGCGTCCAGCCACCATCTGTTGTACGGCCTTCATAGGGCAAGTGGCAGATGCGGGCCCGTGGTGTAATGGGAGCCACACCACATTGCGAATGTGGAGGTGCGGGTTCGAGTCCCGTCGGGTCCAGTGGTGATGCTTCGAATAGGGTGAGATATGCTCAGCCCTAATCTAGTAACCCCTAGACTGCGGTACCGCCTTGTGCATCAGCTATGTCTTGTGCATCCGATACATTGCTCGTGCCTACACAAGTCTTCTTTCTGTCACACAAGTCGTATGCAGCCTGATACTCCCACTCTGTCTTGCAGAGAATACCTTCATGGAATAAGCACTTCAGCGCCTTTTCCACTTGAGTTCTACTTATATCTACTGTTACGAACGCATACTTAGGCAGAGGGTGCAGTGAACTACATAGTAACTGAATAATGTGATTTTTCTCTCGTTCTAGTTCCTCGCAGTTCAGTTCCTCTACCATCTCGGCCTCCTTCTAAGTTTAGCGTTCTGCCCTCCCTAACCCCGTCAACCCCCAACCTCGACCCGCCCGACAGTGAAGCGCTCGCCGTCAGGTGGTGGATGAACAGACAGATGGTCCATGCTTAGGTCTCCTTGATACCTGCGTACAGACAGGTTGAGCATCTGAAAATCTCGACATGCGTGTCTCCAACGGTTACAAGCGAATGCAATGTTGCCTTCTGGCAGTTCACGCATCTGAGTCCCATGCCGGATCCTGGATGTACCGGATCCCCAACGCGCCATCCTATAAAGCCGCAACTCGAGCACCTGCTGAACGACCCTGTCTCTTCAACGTGAAGCGTCTGGGTCCAACAGGCCGGACACTTTCTGCCCATCGCCATGGCCATCTCCTTGGCACGCAAAATTACTCTGTTCCGCCGCGCACGAGCGGCAACCCTACCGACCCCTCCCCACCCCGTCAACTCCCGACCTCGACCCGCCCGACGGCGAAGCGCTCGCCCTCAGGCGGTGATGCTTGGCTAAAACTATCGTCGCCCCAGCAGACTGCCGTACCGTTAGGTCGGAGTGCACAGGCATGCTCCTGGCCGCTACTGATCGATGAGAAATGCTCGGCCTCCGGCGGCGTCGCTTGACCCCTACTGTTCAAACCCGCGCAAACGGCGCTCCCATCTGACCGTAACGCGCAAGTGTATGCCGCGCCGGTACTAATCGAAATGAACCGCTCGTCATCCAGCGGTGATTGATCTCTCCCCCAACATACAGCGCTACCATCCTGGCGTAACCCACACGTGCGTCTGACGCCGCTACTGATAGACACGAAACGTTCGGTCTCCGGTGGTGACGCTTGGCCATACTCGTTCCAGCCCCAGCAAACAACGCTCTCATCAGGCCGTAGGCCGCATGTGTGTCCGCTGCCACTACTCACAGATACGAAGCGATCACCTTCTGGCGGCGATGACTGACCGTCTTGGTTCTTCCCCCAGCAAGCAGCCCTGCCATCGGACCGCAGGGCACATGTATGCGCCGTACCGCTACTGATTGACACAAACTGCTCTTGCTCCAAGGGCGACGCTTGGCCGTGCTCGTTCCAGCCCCAGCAAACGACGCTCCCATCAGGCCGCAGGCCGCATGTGTGTCCGCCGCCACTACTCACAGATACGAAACTCTCATCTTCCGGTGGCGATGTGCCTCCATTGCGATTGTCTCCCCAGCACACAGGGCTACCATCCAGACGTAGCGCACATGTGTGATGGCCACCACTGCTGAGCGTCGTATGCTGCTCTGGCGCACGGAAGTTTTCCGGTACGGGGTATGGCGTGGCCGTGGGGGTCGGTGTATCCGTGGGCACCGGCGTAGGAGGCGGCTTAAGCGTCCACCAGCCGCAGGCATCGGACGCGCGGAACCCCGCGTCGGTCGGCAGGATGGCGACGGTCGGGGGAGCGGTCGTCGAGTCCTGGAACAGCACGACCTCGCCTCCGGCGTCGAGCCTGCTGAGCCGCGCCCACTCGCACGTTCCCGATACCTCCGGGGCCTCGTAGACGCCGGGGATGATCTGCTCACCGACAAGCCACGAGCCCGGCGGGAACGCGGTCCACGGGAAGGGGGCAGGAGTTGGGGTCGGTGTGGCAGTGGGCGTTGGCGTCGGAGTGGGAGTAGGTGTCGGAGAAGGCGTAGGAGTTGGAGTGGGCGTTGGTGTAAGGGTTGGCGTAGGAGTCGCAGTGGGAGTTGGGGTTACTGTAGGAGTTGGCGTCGGCGTGGGGATGGGCGTGGCGGTTGGGGGGAGCGTGGGCGTGGGGCGGGCGGCAGACTCCACGATGCCGACCGTCGGCGGGGCGGAGTCGCACGCCGCGAACGCGAGCGCAAGGAGCATCAGGGCGAGGAGCGCAGGCGTTCGCAAGGGGCAGCGTCTCCAGTCAGTGGGTGGCGGCGAGTCTAGCAGAGCGGGTGGGGGCGTGGTTCGACAGGCTCACCATGAGCGGGATGAGGCCTGTCATGCCAGCGGAGGCTGGCATCCAGCATGCCTGATAGGCACACGGAGGGGCGCACGGCCCCGCGGCAGGCGCTGACAGCTTCAGCAGCAGGTGAAGCGCGGTGGTACCAAATACGGCGCCTGAATTGAGACCGCGCCGATACCTACAACAGTCCCCTCTTCTTGTACATTGGCCTGCAGCGGGATAGCCAGGGAGGTGGCTCTCAAAATGCCTGTGAGATGGGAGTTCGCTATCTTCGTAGTGCCCGCGGTTATCGTAACCGTCATAGTCATCGGCATCTTCGTTCTGCTGACTGCTGGTTCAGGTGAAGTGGTCGAACCCGAAGTGGGATTGACTGCAGAGGCTGCACTGGAATCCCCGTCCGGCGACCCCGTGGGGACCGTTACATTCCGGCAAGCAAGCTCCGGGGTCCTCATCATGGCCGACGTGAAGGGACTGGCCCCGGGCGGTCATGCGTTCATCATCCACGAGACCGGCGCGTGTTCGCCTGACTTCGGCGCCGCCGGCGACCACTTCAACCCCACTGGCGCCGAACATGGTCTCGTCCATCCGGCCTGGAAGCGGGGCGAATCCGGGGGACACAGCGGCGACCTGCCCAATATCTACGCCGCCTCCGACGGTTCCGCACGGGCAGACTTCTTTACCGCTGGCATCACACTGGACACGGCCTTGAGTCATTCCATATTCGACGACGACGGCTCCGCCATCATCGTGCACGAACACCCGGACGCCTACGGAGAGACCGAGTCGGACACCGGCAGGCGCGTGGCCTGCGGGGTGATCGAGCCGCGATAGGGATCGTTATCCCACCGGTTCACCTGAGAGATGCCTCGGCACGCTCAGCATGACAAGTGCCAGCGCCACGCCGTCTGTGTCGCTCCCTGGACTCCAGCCTCCGCTGGAGTGACGGAGTTCCCCGCCATAGGTGTAACCTCCCCGCGTGACGACGCAGCCGCCCTCCAGCCAGGCTCCGACGCCCGCATCTGCCGCGGGCGCCTCTCCGCAGCGCCTCCTGCGGCTGCTCTTCCAGCTCCACCTGCCCGCGATCGCGCTCGGCTTCGGCATGGGGGCGACGGTCCCCGTCCTGCCGGAGTTCGCCCTGTCGTTCGGCGTCGGGCCGGAGCAGGCCGCCCTCGTGTTCGCGGCGACCATGCTCGGCGGGCTCACCGCCAGCATCCCCATCGGCTACCTGCTCGACAAGATCGGACGGCGGTGGATCCTCATCCTGGGCCCGGCGCTCACCGCCCTCTCCGCCTTCCTCACCGCCTGGGCGGGCTCCTTCGAGGCGCTGCTCGTCTACCGCTTCATCGGCGGATGGGGCACACAGATGTGGACGCTCAGCCGGCTCACCATGATCGCGGACACGAGCGCATCCGGCTCACGCGGGCGCATGATCACGAGCCTCCTCGGCGTACAGCACGTCGGCACGCTGGCAGGGCCGCTGGCGGGCGGGCTGCTGGCCGTGACGTACGGCCTCGAGGTCGCGTTCATCATCCAGGGCGCGTTCGCGGTCGTCGCCATGGTCCCCGGTTTCTTCGCCAGGGAGACGATGCCGCAGGGCGGACGCACCGGAGGCCGGGGCGCGGCGTCCTCCCCCACGGAGAGCTTCTCGTGGAAGGCGCTCCTCGCTCATCCGATACCGGTCATGTTCCTTGCCCAGTGGCTCGGCATGACGGCGCGCGGCGGCATCGTGGCGGGCAACACCGTGTTCCTCTACGCCGCCTACGCCTACCAGGAAGCCGACCCCGCGACGCTCGGCATCCTCAGCAGCCTGATGGCGGGCGCGGGGATACCGCTCACCTTCGCGGCCGGGTACCTGATGGACCGCTTCGGGCGGAAGATATCCATCGTGCCCGGCCTCTTCCTGCTGGGCGCCGGGATGGCCTTCCTGGGGGTAACGTCGTTCTTCGGGCTGGGGTTCGGCTGGTTCATCGTCGGGTTCGTCGTCATGCAGACGATGAACAGCCTGCTCACCGGCTCGTGGCAGGTCGTCGGCTCCGACCTCGCGCCTCCCGGCGGCAGGGGACGGTTCTTCGCGGTGGGGCGCACGGTCACGCAGGCGGGCTTCACGACCAACCCCGTGGCCGTTTCGGTCTGCACGGCCATCTCCGGCTTCACCCTGGCGCTGGGAGTCGTCGGCGCGGCGGGGATGCTCTCATCGCTCATCCTCGCCCTGTTCGTGCCCGAGACCCACAGCAGGTCACGTTCCAGTGGAGGACGGGGATAGGGGCCGTCTGCCCCGTCCGCGCTTGAACGGCACGCGGAAACAGGAGTACAGTAACCGCACGCAGACAGTACGCACGCACGGGAGAGGTGCAACGATGCTCACGCAGCAAGAGAACGACCTGATCACGAGAGTCGGTCCGGGCACGCCGGCGGGTGAACTGCTCCGGCGCTACTGGCACCCCATCGCCATCGCGTCCGACCTCACGGACGAGCGCCCGACGAAGGCTGTCCGTGTCCTCGGCGAAGACCTCGTCCTCTTCAAGGACAAGTCCGGGCGCATCGGCCTGCTCGCCGACCACTGCGCGCACCGCAGCGCCTCGCTGGTCTACGGGCGCGTCGAGGAGCGGGGCATCTCCTGCGCCTACCACGGCTGGCTGTACGACTGCGACGGCAACATCTTGGAGACGCCGCCGGAGAAGAACGAAGCGATCATGCGCTCCGTGAGGCAGACCGCCTACAAGGTGCAGGTGCACATCGGCCTCGTCTTCGCCTACATGGGCCCCGACCCCGCGCCCCCGATGGCGCCTTACGACACGATGTTCCGCAAGGACGGCAAGCGCATGGTGCGCATCCACCCGCCGCTCAACTGCAACTGGTTCCAAGCGATGGAGAACTCGATGGACCCGGCCCACCTCCAGGTGCTGCACCAGGAGTTCACCGGCGGCGGGCGTCAGCCTGTCAACACGACACGCGGCTTCACCGACGACGTGGAGCACTTCGAGTTCTACGTGACCGACTACGGCGGGATGATGAAGAAGCGCACCTACAAGAACGGGATGGTGGACGAGCACCCCGTCCTCATGCCGAACATCCTGCGCCAGGGCTCCAGCACCCAGTTCCGCACGCCCATCGACGACACGCACACCTGGCACCTCCGCATGCACTTCTACCCGAACGAGGACGGCAGCGAGGACCCGGACACGTTCAACCCCGAGTTCAAGTTCGACCCGCCCATCAAGGAAGACCCGGAGAAGGACCACCCCTTCACGCGGTTCATCCTGCGCGACGTGAACGCGCAGGACCAGATGGCGTGGGAGACGCAGGGCCCCATCACCGACCGCACCATCGAGCACCTTTCGTACTCGGACCGGGGCGTCGTGCTGCTGCGGCGTGTGATGAAGGAGCAGATCGAGCGCGTGCAGCGCGGCGAGGACCCCATCGGCGTCTTCCGCGACCCCAACCACCCGCTCATCGACACGAACGTCGACGAGGGCATCGCGCAGATCGGCGCCAACCGCTCGCCGGACGCGCAGGTGGTCGCCCGCTAAGCGACGCGCTGGACTAGAAAGCCGCGAGCAAGGCTCCTGCCCCAGCCGCCAGGGCCACGACCGCCCACGGCGGCACGCGCCAGAACGCCAGCAGGACGAACGCCCCCACGGCCAGGGCGAAGTCCTCAGGCGCGCGTATCGCACTCGTCCACACCGGATCGTACAGCGCCGCGAGCAGCAGCCCGACCACCGCGGCGTTGACGCCCATCAGCGCCCGTCGGACGCGAGCGACGCGGCGCAGCCGCTCCCAGAACGGCAGCACGCCGACCACGAGGAAGAACGACGGCAGGAAGATCGCGCCGAGCGCCAGCAGGCCGCCCAGCCATCGCGGAGCGACCTCCTCCATCGCCGCACCGAGATAGCCCGCGAACGTGAACAGCGGCCCCGGCACCGCCTGCGCCGCCCCGTAGCCTGCTATGAACTCGTCCTTCGTCACCCAGCCCGGCGGGACGACCTCCGCCTCGAGCAGAGGCAGCACGACGTGCCCTCCGCCAAACACGAGCGACCCCGCGCGGTAGAAGCTGTCGGCGACGGCGAGCGCGCCCACGTCCACCATCCGCGCCGCAACCGGCAACGCGATGAGGAGCGCGAAGAATGCCAGCAGCACAACCACGGCGAGCCACGGTGTCCCGCGCCGCGTATCCGTCTGCGTGGGTGAGGAAGCGTCGGCGCGCAGCAGCGCCAGCCCCAGCAGACCTCCACCCACGATGACCGCCAGTTGCGCCGCGATGCCCGGCGCGGCCAGCAGTGCGATGGCCGCGACTGCCGCTATCGTGATGCGCGGCTTGTCCGGCGCAAGCGTCCGGGCCATGCCCCACAGCGCCAGCGCGACAACGGCTACGGCCACGATCTTCAGCCCGTGCAGCCAGCCCGCGTCGGCCTGATCGCCGAACGACTGCACGCCGTAGGCGAACAGGATGAGCGCGGCGGCAGACGGCAGCGTGAAGGCGAGCCACGCCGCGAAGCCCCCGAGCAGTCCCGCACGGCGGATACCGATGGCTATCCCCAACTGGCTGCTCGCGGGTCCGGGCATGAACTGGCAGAGCGCGACGAGCCCGGCGAACGTCTCCTCGTCCAGCCAGCGCTTGCGGACGACGTACGCCTCGCGGAAGTAGCCGATGTGCGCGACCGGGCCGCCGAACGAGGTGAGGCCGAGCCACCCGGCGGTGAGCAGCACCTCCCAGACGCGGCGCATCCGTCGGCCCTACATCGTCTCGGGGGTGCTCATCCCCATCAGCGTCAGCGTGCGGGCGAACGCGACACGCGCGGCCTCGGTCAGCTTGAGACGCGCCTTCATCAGCGGCGCATCCGCCGGGTCGGACGAGAGCACGCGGCAGTGGTCGTAGAACCAGTGGAACGCGGTCGCGAGGTCGACGGCGTAGTGCGGCAGCGAGTGCGGCGCGAGCGTGACCGCGATCGAGTCGACGATCTCTGGCAGTTGCAGCATCCTGCGCACGAGCGCCAGTTCGGCGGGATCGGTCAGCAGGGCGGTGTCGCCGTCGTCCCACTCCACGCCGCGCTCGGCGGCCTGCCGCACGATGCCAGCGATGCGCGCGTGCGCGTACTGCACGTAGTAGACGGGGTTCTCGCTCGACTCCTTCCTGGCGAGTTCGAGGTCGAACTCCATCTGGCTCTCGGCGGCGCGAGCGAGGAAGAAGTAGCGGCAGGCGTCGGCGCCCACCTCGTCCACGAGGTCGCCGAGCGTGACGATATTGCCGGAGCGCTTGGACGCGCGCACGATGTCACCGCCGTGCTTCAGCGTCACGAGCTGGCCGATGAGGATGGTGAGCCGGTCTGGGTCGAGATCGAGCGCCTGCATGACTGCTTTCATGCGCGGCACGTGTCCCTGGTGGTCCGCACCCCAGATGTCGATCACGCGATCGAAGCCGCGCCGCCCGAACTTGTCGCGGTGGTAGGCGATGTCGGACGCGAAGTAGGTGGGCGCGCCGGTGCTGCGCACGATGACGTTGTCCTTCTCGTCGCCGAGCGCGGTGGAGGTGAACCACTCCGCCCCATCGCGCACGGCGGTGTAGCCGCGCTCGCGGAGGAGCGCCATCGTCTCCTCGTACTGCCCGTTGGCGTAGAGGTCGCGCTCGCGGAACCAGACGTCGAACCCGACGCCGATGCGGTCGAGGTCGGCGCGTATCACCTCGAGCATGCGGTTGAGGGCTTCCTCGCCAAGCTCGGCAACAGCCGCGGCCTCGTTCATCTCCAGATAGCGCGGGCCGTGGCGTCCGGCGAGCTCCTCACCGAGTTCGACGAGGTACGCGCCCCGGTAGCCGTCCTCCGGCAGCGGTACGTCGGTCCTGCCGAGCGCCTCCGCGTACCGGGCGAACACGGAGCGGTAGAAGAGCTCCATCTGGTTGCCCGCGTCGTTCACGTAGTACTCGCGCGTGACGTCGAACCCGGCGGCGGTGAGCGCGCTGGCGAGTCCGCTGCCGAGCACCGCGCCGCGCGCGTGACCGACGTGCACGGGCCCCGTCGGGTTGACGCTGACGAACTCGATCTGCACGCGCCTGCCTGCGCCCGCATCCACGTTGCCGAACGTGTCGCCCGCGGCGCGGATGGCCTCCACTTGTGCGCGGAGCCAGTCGTCGCTCAGGCGAAAGTTCACGAACCCCGGCAGGGCGGCTGAAACCTCACCGAGCGGTCCGCCGTCTCCTCCCTGCGCGAGCGCATCGGCCAGCACCTGCGCTATCTCCAGCGGCGGGCGCTTCGCGGCCTTCGCCACGCGCAGGGGCAGGCCGGAAGCGAAGTCGCCGTGGTCGGCCTTCTGCGGACGCTCCACGAGCCCGGACTGCGGCAGGTCGAACGGGGGAAGCACGCCGGTGCGTTGCGCCTCACCAACGGCGTCGCGCAGGCGTGCGGCGATGAGGTCTCGGACGAGCATAGGACGTTCATGATACCAGCGCCCGGCGGGAAACTGCCTATCCGCGACGTTGTCGCGCGCGACAGGGATGCGCTACGCTCGCGGCCAACCGGAGAGCGGAGGTTGAGTACCGTGACCGTCCTGCGCATCCTGTCTTATCGCCGCCCCCCTCTGATCCTTGCCGTATCCGGCGTTCTCGCGCTGGCGCTCTTCGTGGCCCAGCCCGCCGTCGCGCGCGCCGCGGACGTCGCCTCGGAGACGGCGTTCGTCCTCAACACGTTCGCATTCCTCGTCTGGGGCGCCCTCGTGATGTGGATGGCCGCCGGGTTCACGATGCTGGAGGCCGGTTCGGTCCGCACCAAGAACGCTTCCATGATCTGCATGAAGAACATCGGCCTCTACTCCATCGCGGGGTTGGCCTACTTCTTCGTCGGCTACAACCTGATGTACGTCGATATCGTGGGAGGGTTCATCGGCTCGTTCAACCTGTTCTACGGGCCGTCGGCCGAAGAAGTGGCGTTGCTCGCCGGAGACGGCGATGCGGCCGCGGTCGTCGAGGAGAGCAGCTACTCCGTGATGTCGGACTGGTTCTTCCAGATGGTGTTCGTGGCGACCGCCGCCTCTATCGTGTCCGGCGCGCTGGCGGAGCGGGTGAAGATGTGGTCGTTCTTCATCTTCACACTCCTGCTGACAGGGTTCATCTACCCCATCGTTGGAGCGTGGACGTGGGGCGGCGGGTGGCTGGCCGAGATGGGCTTCCAGGACTTCGCGGGCTCGACCATCGTGCACAGCACCGGCGGCTGGGCTGCGCTGGCGGGCATCCTCGTCGTGGGGCCGAGGCTCGGCAAGTTCGGGCGCGACGGCAAGGCGAGGCCGACGCCGCCCTCCAACACGATCGCGGTGACGCTGGGCGTGTTCATTCTATGGCTCGGCTGGTTCGGTTTCAACGGCGGTTCGCAACTCGCGCTGGCGAGCGCCGTGGACGCGGTGGCGATGAGCATCGTAATCGTGAACACGAACCTCGCTGCCGCCGCTGGCGTCATCACGGCCATACTGGTCTCGCGCTGGATACTCGGACGCATCGACCTCTTTGCCGCGCTGAACGGCGCCATCGCCGGGCTCGTCTCCATCACCGCCGGACCCGATATCGTCGACCACTACTGGGCGATCATCATCGGGGCGATCGGCGGACTGATCGTCGTCGCCGGGCTCAAGCTGCTCGAGACGGTCAAACTGGACGACGTCGTCGGCGCGGTGCCCGCGCACCTGTTCGCTGGGATCTGGGGGACGCTTGCCGCCTCCATCGCAGCAGGGGCGCAGTTCCACGTGCAACTCATCGGTGTGCTGGCGGTTGGCGCGTTCGTCTTTCCCGTCTCCTGGCTGCTCTGGCAGGGGTTCAAGGCGACGCTGGGCGCTCGCGTGCCGTACAACATCGAACGCCTCGGGCAGGACATCGGCGAGCTGGGCATCGAGGCGTACCCGGAGTTCGTGCTGATGCCGGAGCCGCACGACGAGGACTGACGGCACAACGCGAGCGCGCGGGGGCTTATACTACCGGGCAGCAACCTTGATCCCGGAGGCACGAACCATGCTGGTAGACCTGGTGCACACCAAGACGAGCGACGACGTTACCCTGAGCGGCATCATGCTGGAGCCGGAGCAGTCCCGTACCGACCTGCTCGTGGACGCGATGGTGATGGTGCACGGCTCCGCCGGCAACTTCTACCTCTCGCCCTCCAACCCGCGCGCCGCGAAACTGCGCGACATGGGCATCCCCACCGCGCTCTTCAACACGCGAGGCCACGACGTGGTGGGTGGTCGCGCCGGGAAGGTGCGCACCGGCAACGTCTATGAGCTACTCTCCGAGACCCACCTCGACCTCAAGGCGATGGTCGCGTTCATGGTGGAGCGCGGCTACGAGCGCGTGGGCATCTGGGGGAGCAGCCTCGGCGCGGTGCGCGTCGTGCTGGCGCAGGCGAAGAACCAGGACCCGCACGTCGCGGCGGTCATATCGCTCGCGCCGCTGCGCTTCTCACACGAGTACTACTCGGCCTGCGAGATGGGCGAGGAACACTTGCGGAACTACGAGAACGCGAAGGCGCTCGTTGCAGCCGGTCACGGCCACGAGATCATGTTCGTGGACTTCCCCAACCCAGGCGCGTACTTCTCAGCCGACGTCTACCTGGACCGCCACTGCTCCGAGCACTACGACATCACGAAGGCGCACACGAACGAGATCGAATGCCCGCTGCTCATCCTCACCGGCACCGAGGAGACGCACCCCCGGATGCGCGACGCGGGCCGCGACATGGCCGCGCTCTGCGAGGGAAAGAACAACGTGACGTGGGTTCACCTAGAGGGCGGCGACCACGGCTGGCACAACAAGGAGGACGACCTCTTCCGCGTCGTGCCGGAGTGGCTGGGGGTGAAGGCCGCAGCAGGCGTCAGCTAGGCCCGCTTACCCTCAACCCCGTGAGGTCAGGAACGTCACGGCTCCCTGCTTCGTTCGCGCGTCTGCCCGGGAGTTGGCGATGATGGTCAGCGCGTCCCGGCCGCGTCCTGCATTGATGATGCGCCGCGCGCCGCTCGTCCGGCTCCGGCAAGCCTTGGCCGAGTAGCGTTCCGCCTCTTGCATCTGCGCCGCGACGTCTTCATTCGAGAGCGACGGGTCGCAGAACTGCCTGAACCAGGCGATGAAGCACCTCATCCCCACCGAGTTCAAGGTACGCACCAGTTGTTGCTCGTTCATCGCTCCTTGGCCTCCACCCTGCGCAAGCCGCGCCGATGCTCTATCCTACACGCCGATGACTGCCGACCCCACCCTCTACCGCCAGGCATGGCGCAGGTTCCCCACCGGCGTGAGCGTCGTCACCACGCGCTCGCCGGACGGCGCGCCCTACGCCACCACGGCGAACGCGCTCCTCTCCGTGTCGCTCGACCCGCCGCTGCTGCTGCTGAGCGTCGCGACAGGCGGAAACACGTGCGACTACCTCCGGCGCGAGGGATGCTTCGGGGTGAACTTCCTCCGCGGCGATCAGGCCGAGATAGCGGACTTCTACGGTCGCGCCGCGCCCGAGGAGCGCCGGACGCTGCCCGAGGCGCACACGATGCACGAGAGCGGCGTCGCGCTGCTGGACAACGCGCTCGTGGGCATGGTCTGCCATATCGAGCAGCAGGTGGAGGCGGGCGACCATACGCTGTTCGTGGCAGCGGTCGAGCACGTCGAGGTCCGGGAGGGCGGCGCGCTCCTCTTCCACGAGGGGCAGTACGGCAACACGGGGTGAGAGTCCCGACCCGGTTCCCCGCTTGACAGCAGGACCGTCAGGATGATTAGCTAAGCTTAGTCCGACCAAGGAGCGTTCGGCATGCAGGTCAACATGCACGAAGCCAAATCCCAACTCTCGCGCCTCGGCGAACTCGCCTGCCAGGGCGAACGCGTCGTCATCGCCAAGGCCGGCAAGCCGTACCTGGAACTGCTCCCCTACAAGGAGAAGGAGCGCGAGCCACGCAAACTGGGCATCTTGAAAGAGCAGGGCTGGCCTGAGCCGAACTGGAACCTACTCGAGTGGACAAACGAGGAGATCGAAGATCTGTTCTACAGCGACGACCCTGACGATCCGCTTTTCCAATGAGACTGCTGCTCGATTCGCACGTCCTGCTCTGGTTCCTGTGGCAGAGCCCACTGCTTGGAACGCGTGCCGCTGTTGCTATCGCTGACCCTGGCAACGAGGTCTTCGTAAGCGCTGCAAGCATCTGGGAACTCGCGCTGAAGCGGGCCAAGGCTCTGCTGGATGCCCCGGAAAACCTGTCCAGTGTGGTGGAACAAGCCGGCTTCATGCCTCTTCCGTTGACGCTATTCCACGCGGAGCAGGCGGCGATGCTGCCGATGCACCACCGCGACCCGTTCGACCGGATGCTGATCGCGCAGGCGCAAGCGGAGGGGCTGGTCCTCGTCACGAGGGACGCATACATCCGGCGCTACGGCATACGCACGATGGCGCCGGACCAGTAGCGCCGCGCTACATCTCCCAGTAGGCGAAGCCCATGCCGCACGGGGACGCGAAGACCGGCACGTAGTCGATCACGACGCCCGGTTTGCCATCCGCGACGCCCGCCGCGGCGACCCAGTTGCGCGACTCGCCCGTACCGCTCCCGATGCCCGTGTACATGCCGGTGCCCCCATCGACCCAGCGGGCCGTCTTCGGGCCGTAGTCCGCGGGTGGCGTCGCGCCTTCCCTGTCGAACTCGTCCGCCATCCCCTTGCCGTCACCCTTCGGGATGTAGGAGAGAAGGCGCTCGTCGAACTCCGTGTTGAGCCACGAGGTGGGGCTGCCCGGCGTGTGCCACAGCCCGCCGGAACCGAGGACGGCCACGCGCAGGTCCAGCGGCGACGCCTCGATGACCTCGCGCACCGCCCTGCCGAGCCGGTAGCAGCGGTTGGCCGACGGCTGCGGGCCGAAGTAGCAGTTCACGAAGAACGGGATCATCGGGACGTCGAAATCGGGGATGATGCGGGTGAAGGGGCGCATGAACGCATGGCCCATGCCATGCTCCTTGTTCGGCACCTTGAAGCTGAACGAGATGTCGAAGTCGCGGTGCGTGAGCCCGACCGCCAGCTCCTGCGCGAGTTGCGGGTTGCTCTGCACCGTCACCCACGTCTCGGGCGTCTTCTCGCGCCAGCCCCGCTGCTCGCCGGGGATGAAGCCCGTCCGGGCGCTCGTGCGGTAGCCCTCGAACTCGTCGCCGACGAAGATGCCGAAGGCAGGGAAGTTGTCCAGCCCGAAGAGCTCCTGCTGGTCGTCGCCGAAGACGAGGACCACGTCAGGCTTCGCCTCTTCCATCTTCTGCCGCAACACCTCGAACGCGTCCATGCAGCGCCTGTACTGCGCGGCGTTGTCCTCCTCGGACATGACCGGGTTATCGGGCAGCGGCGGACGGGCGGCCCGCACCTGGTTCCACTGGTGCGGCTCCATGAAGAGGAAGGGGGAGTGCGAGCAGGCCTCGACGAGTACGATCTCTGCCATTGGTGGCCTCCTTGACGCCGTCCCTGTGGGAGACGACGGGCGCGATGCGGCTACTTTACTCCAAAAACGGCACGCTTGGCGGAGGGAGTGGGATTCGAACCCACGGTACCGTCGCCGGCACAGCGGTTTTCAAGACCGCCGCAATCGTCCACTCTGCCATCCCTCCGTACAGGACAATGGTAGCACTGTCGTGCTCCGCCACGCCCTGAGCGTCGTCCGCCGGGCGCAGCCTGCTAAACTCCCGCGAGACTCCTCCCGAGGTTGTACATTGCCGCCTGAACTGACCGGACGACTCGACTTCTGGAACATCGGTTATCCGCTGGGGGCGATCGTCTACCTCACCGCCCCCATCGCGCTGGCCGCCATCGCATGGGCGCTCTGGCAGCGCTCGCGCTACTGGCGGCTCGGCAAGCCGAACCCGGACGCCGGGCCGTGGCGGACGCGGCTCGCCGGCGGGCTCCGCACGCTGTTCGTCGACTCCATAGGCCACCGCCGCTTCGTCCGCAACGAGCGGTACCCCGGCGCGATGCACTTCCTCATCTTCTGGGGCATCGTCATCCTGTTCATCGCCACGACGCTCGACGCCGTCGAGTTCAACGCAGAGCAGTACCTCGGCTGGCACGTGCCGACCCGCGACATCGGGGTGCAGCTCGAGCTGATATGGGACATTGGCGGCGTCATGCTCATCGCGGGCATAGCGCTCGCCGCGTGGCGGCGGTACGTCGCGCGTCCGCCACGGCTCAACACCATGCTGGAGAACAACGTGCTGCTCGCCCTGCTGCTGGCGAGCGCGCTCTCCGGCTTCGTCCTGCAGTCGCTCCGCATGGCGGCGACGGAGCTGGAGCCGTCGAGCGACCTCTACAGCGTGGCGTCGGCGTACTGGTCGCCGTTCTCCTACGTCATCGCTGTGGCCATCCGCGCGGTGGGGTTCACGGTCTACGCGATGGAGGTCTCGCACTTCGCGCTCTGGTGGGCGCACGCCGGGCTGATGTCCGCGACGTTCGTCTACGCCGCGTGGCGGTTCGGGCCGCTCATGCACATCTTCGTCAGCCCGCTCAACCTCGTGATGCGCTCCTCAGTGACGCGGCCCAAGGGCGCGCTCCGCCCGATGGGCGACCTCGATACGCTGGAGGTGTTCGGGGCGCGGGAGATCACGCATCTCACGTCCAAGCAGCTTCTCGACTACGACGCCTGCACCAACTGCGGGCGGTGCCAGGACCAGTGCCCCGCGTGGCGCAGCGGCAAGCCGCTCTCGCCTCGCAAGCTGGTGCAGGACGCGAAGGCCTACATGGAGTCGCGAGCGCCGGTGCTGCTGGCGCAGGGCCCGGACGCCGAGCCGCTCCCACCGGAGGCCGACCTCGTACACGGTGCGATAACGACCGACGTGCTGTGGTCGTGCACCACCTGCCGCGCGTGCATGGAGGCGTGCCCCGCGTTCGTCGAGCACATCGACTCCATCGTGGACATGCGCCGCTTCCTGGCGATGGAGGAGGCCGACGTGCCGGAAGGGGCGATGAACGCGCTAACCTCGATGGAGCAGCGCGGGCACCCGTGGCGCGGCACACAGGCCACGCGCACCGACTGGATGGAGGGCGCAGACGCCGTCGCGATGAGCGACGACCCGGAGCACGACGTGCTGCTGTGGGTCGGCTGCACCGCTGCGCTCGACGGGCGCGGGCAGCAGGTCGCACGAGCGATGGCGTCGGTGCTGAAGCT
Organism: Dehalococcoidia bacterium; assembly: GCA_022820645.1. Classification (GTDB taxonomy): domain Bacteria; phylum Chloroflexota; class Dehalococcoidia; order Lucifugimonadales; family Australimonadaceae; genus Bin16. Next base: position 141,953 of record JAJEFD010000018.1, read on the forward strand.
CGCGGGAGTACGGTACCGGGTGCTCGGGAGCGAGGAGACGTGCACCGGCGACCCCGCCCGCCGCATGGGGAACGAGTACCTCTTCCAGATGATGGCAGAGCAGAACATCGAGACGCTGAATGGCTACGAGGTGCGGCGGATCGTGACGCTCTGCCCGCACTGCTTCAACACGCTCAAGAACGAGTACCCGCAGTTCGGAGGGGAGTTCGAGGTGACGCACTACACCGAGTTCGTCGCGGGGCTGATCCGTGACGGGCGCATCCGGCCCGCGAAGGCCGTGCCGCTATCGGTCGCCTACCACGACTCGTGCTACCTGGGGCGCCACAACGACATCTACGAGGCGCCGCGGGAGATCGCGCGGGCCATCCCCGGGCTGGAGCTCGTGGAGATGGGAGAGGGGCGCTGCCGGGAGCGCGGCTTCTGCTGCGGCGCAGGCGGCGGGCGCATGTGGATGGAGGAGCAGGGCACCCGCGTCAACCACATCCGCACCGACCACTTCCTCGACACCGGCGCGGACGCCGTCGGGGTCTCGTGCCCGTTCTGCCTCCAGATGATGGAGGAGGGCATCGGCGCGAAGGGGCAGGAGGACAGCAAGTCCGCCAGGGACCTGCTGGAGCTGCTCGCGGAGAGCCTCGGCGAGGCGTAGGCCCTACCGGGCGTTCCCCGAGAGATTCCTCGACTGCGCCTCCGGCTACGCTCGGAATGACAGGCAGGGGCGCGTAGGGCCTACTCGTCGTCCTCGGGGAGGTCGGGGAGGAGGGCGTCGTCGAAGATGCCGATGCCCGCGCCGACGGCGGCGAGTTCCGGCGAGTCGTCGAGGAGCGACAGCGGCACCTCCGGCACGTTGACCGGCGTCGTGTCCGGCGCTTCGAGGGCGTCGAGCGCTGGGACGAGCGGCTCCTCGACGGGCTTCGGTTGCGCCGGGAACGAGACCTTGGAGCGCTGGCTCGGGTGCTGGTATGCCTCGCGCAGCACGACGCGCACCGCGCCGGACGCCGTGCCGGAGACCGCGCCCTCGTAGCGGTTGCCGCCCGAGATGAGGCAGAGCAGGCGGCGCGCCATGTTCGGGGGCACGAGGCCGAGGCAGTTGCCGTCCGGGTCCATGACGCCGAGGGTGGCGCCGTTCGCCTCCAGCGTCACGGGGGCGCCGGGCGAGGAGTTGCCCGCGCCGGTCGAGGCCAGCAGCGTTACGTCGGCGCTCTTGCCGTGGTCCGCGATGAACATCCGGGGCTTGAGCGTGCCGCCGTTGCCGTTGCCGGAGCGGCGGGCCGATGCACTCTCGGCCTCGGCCATCAGCCGGTCGACGTTCTTGATGGCGATGGGGTTGTCGGGGCTGAACACGAGCGCTCGGCGGAAGGCGTCGAGCGCCGCGCCGAATTCACCAAGCTCGGTGAGCGCCTTGCCGAGGCGGTTCATCGCCTCGACGTTATCGGGCGCGGCTTCCAGTATCTCGCGGTTGAGCCGGGCGGCCTCCGCCCACTCCCCGTTCATCGCCAGGCGCACTGCTGTGCGGGACTGCTCCTTCAACAACCGGACATGCTCCTCTTCACGGTAAATCATGACGACGTCTCCCGTCGCCAGCGCACGCACCCCCTCTTGTGGCGGCGTCTCTGTTGCTTACGAACCGCTCATCAGGCGGTGCTCGATGGCCATGCACTTGTCCATGACGACGCGCAGGCCCGCGGCTTCCGCCTTTGCTCCAGCCTCGCCGTGGGATATCCCCAGTTGCATCCACACGGCGGAGGCTCCTATGCGGATGGCCCCGTCCACAACGGGCGGCACATCCACCGCTCTCCTGAATATGTCACCACGTCGACGTGCTCCGGCACGTCCTCCAACCTGGCGTACGGCTGCTCGCCGAGCACCGGTCCGGTCAGTTTCGGGTTCACCGGGATGATCCGGTAACCGTGCTCCTGCATGTACCTCGCGACCCCGTGCGACGGACGGTCCGGCCTGTCGGACAGGCCGACAACGGCGATGACCTTGCTCTCGCGCAGTATCTGCTCCGCCGTGTCCACGGGCCGCTTCCCTCCGTACCCTGAAATGATGAGACGCTAGATTGGCGTTCCGTGCGCCCAGCGTCAAGCGCATTCGTGGGGAGATTACGCGGGTTTTCGGGGCGGCGGCGTGAGCAAGGTGTGCAATGCGGGCTGAAATCTGCACATCTTGTTAGTCGGGTTACGAGTGAATCGTATGATCGATCTGAGCATCTTGAGCACCTTGCGATGGCGTCCGGCAGGCCACGGCCTGCTTCCCGCGATGGTTGAACAAGGTGTGCATTGTTTTGAAAAGTTCGAGGCTGCATGGGGTGTCTCATTCCGTTGCATGGCTCACCGCGGGTAGTCATGCAGACATGGTAGGGAGGAGTGCGTCGGTCGCGCAACGGGCGAGTGTCAGAGATCCCACATTGATGTTCATTACCGCGCAGGCGGAACCGACGGTGCGACTCAGTGAGCCGCCCAAAGCAGTACAGGGGGGTGCGCCAGGAGGACTTCGGCGCACCCCCCTTACAAGAGGGGGCCAGTTCAGTCAGCGTTGGTCAGCCGAGCGTCCCGATCTCTTCCGCCTGCTTGTCACTCACGATCCTGATGACCTTGCTGGACGGGTCCTCCGCCGCTACACCGCGGACTGCCTTCCGTCCGTTCTTCAGGGTCACCAACTCCGGGTCCTTGATGGCCACCATCTTCTTCAGCTTCACCGAGTAGGCCGTCAGATCTACCATGCTCTCCTCCTTACTATTGGGTTTCCTGCGTATCCAGATCCACCAGGAAGCTGGCATCGTCCGGGTCGAGGTCGACGAGCACTGCATTGAACTCAGCGTCCGCCTCCTCGGGGTCGAGCTGGTGCTCCGCCGCGTTGGCCGCGATAGCCGCGAAGTTGAGCAGCTCATCCAGTTCGAGCCCGCGCGACTCCGGGTAGAGCGGCGTCACGAAGCCTCCGTCGGCCGTCCGCTCCCGGCAGTCCACGCACTTCTCGTCGCATACTCCGCAGTCCAACGTATGGTCTGCGTCGATGCGCTCTGGTTCGCCGTACCACTTCATCGCACACCTCCCCGTTCCATACGGCAGCCGCCATTCGTACTGCGGCCGCCGTATGGCCGTTGCTGGCCGATCAGGAGCACTCCATCGCGGCGCGGAGGCTCTTCAGGTTGTCGCGCATCAGGCCGAGGTAGTCGCCGTGCTCGTCCAGTTCAGCCTGGGTAACGCTCTCTATCGAGTGGATCTTGTAGATGCCGGCCCCTGTCTCGCTGGCGAGCGACCGTTCGTTCTCACCGGAGAGCACGGGCTCGAGCAGCACTGCCGTGATGCCGAGTTCCTTGATGCGGTCGGCGATGCTCGCGAGGCGCTGCGGGGACGGCTCTGCTTCCGGGGAGAGGCCGGCGATCCCCACTTGTTCCAGGTCGTAGGCCAGCGCCAGATAGCCGTATGCAGAGTGAGACGTGACGAACTCGCGGTGGGCGCACGAGCTGAGGCCCGCCTCGAACTCGGCGTGCAGCGCCCGGAGATCTGCCGCGAGCGCGGCCAGGTTCGTCCGGTAGGTGTCCGCGCCATCGGGGTCCGCCTCGATCAGCGCTTCGGCGATGCGTTCCGCCTGGGTGATGGCGCGCAGCGGGTCCAGCCAGAAGTGCGGGTCGAACTCCCCATGTCCGTGGTCGTCCTCTTCCCCGTGTCCATGGTCGTCCTCGTCCTCGTGGCCATGCTCGTCCTCGTGACCGGCTGCGGGGGCGTCGGACCCCTCCATGATGCCGACGAAGGCGATACCGGTCGGCGAACCGCCGACGTCCCAGACCTCCTCCACCTCGAGGTGTTCGAGATCGAGGGAGATGACCTCGCCGTGTTCGGGGTTCGTGAGGAACATCGTCTCGCCGACGATGATGAGACGGGGCCGGCCCTCACCCGGTTCCATGACGTGGATGTGCGTGATCTCGTCGCCGTCGTGGGCGTCGAGCACGTGCAGTTCGCCTTCGGCGGTCAGCAGGTAGAGGCGCTCGCCGTGCGCGCCGACACCACCGGACGCGATGGGCTCGGCGAACACCTGCCGGAACTCGCCCGACTCCGGATCGATCAGCCAGATGCCGTCGTCGGCGAAGCCCTGCCCGTCGAAGTAGGAGGCGCGACCGAAGAAGTGGTGCAGGTCGTGGTGCCCGAAGAAAGAGCCGATGCGCGAGTCCTCACGCATGCCGGGCGGGTTGTCGATGAACTCGTGGCGGTAGCTGCCGCCGTCCGGGTACAGGAAGAGCACGCCGCCAACGCAGCCGAAGATGGCCCCTTCTTCGTTGTGGGTCTCGCCGTGCATGCCGGGGCAGGAGCCGTTGCTGGCGTCATAGACGACCTCGTCGTCGAAGGTACGGACCTCAACACCGACGGGGAGGGTGCTTTCCGTTTTCTCGGGATAGTCGGGGTTTACGGTGGTCACAACGATGTGGTCGGGCGAGATCGCCAGGGCAGCGCCGTGCTGCGTGTCGCCGGTCTCGAACAAGATCGGCTGGTAGTCGCCCTGTGTGCCGGTGATCTCCTCCTCGTTGTAGAAGTAGGCGTGGCCGTGAGCGTCAGCGAACACTGCCGTCCAGCCGTAGGTGTTGACGAAGTGGATCGGCCGTTCATCCGTCACCACAGAGGGGTGGCGCGAGACGGGCTCACGTACGAGGTCGAAGTGGTCGCCGTGCTCGACGAGGTAGACGCCGCCGTCGAAGAGGTGGATGCCGTCATCGGCGTCTCCCGGGCCGCGGGCGAGGACGAAGGCGTAGCGGTGGGTTGGGCTGGGGTATATGGCGGCCGGCGGGGCACCGATGTCGAAGGCGCCGGCGTCGAGTTCCTCTGTTGAGAGATCGAGAACCGAGAGGTGCTGCGCCTCGAGGTCCGCGATGAGCAGGCGCCCGTCGAAGGATGCCTCTTCTCCGTGGCCGTGCTCGCCCTCTTCCGCTTCCATGTGCCCGTGCTCGTCCTCGTGGCCGTGACCGTCTTCTTCGAACGGCAGTGCCCCCTCGGCTGCTGCAGCCTCGACCACGATACCGGAGAGGTCGTTGCCCAGGGACTCGAGCGCGCGCTCCAGCCAGGGCAACAGGCTGAGGCCGTTTATCGCTACGACGTCGGCCTCGGCGATCGTGAGGAGGTCACTCGCCGTGAGTTCGAACGAGTGGGCCTCGACGCCGGGGTGCACGATGGTCTCGACGTTCACGCGGTCGCCGCCGATGCGCTTGGCGAAGTACTGCATGGGGTAGATGCTCGCCACCACGCTCAGCGGCTCGGAGGCCACCTCGGTGGGAGTAGCCGTTGCGACGGCTGGAACAGACGTCGCGGTGGGCTCGGGATCCTCCGAGCAAGCGACGACCGCCATCGCCATGAGCGCGGCGATGAACAACAGACGCGAACTAATGAGATGAAGTCTCATACGTGGTACCTCCAGCAACTATCCGTTGGGGTTTCAATGTGAATGCACGCGGGCCCTGTGCACGTGGATGTCTCCGCCGCCCTGATCGCTCTCCCGGCAGACAGCGCAGCGGTGGTACAGCTCCAGCCGGTGCCCGACGAGTTCGCCCTCCACGTGGGACCTCATGGCGCGGAGCATCCGTTCGATGGAAGGATGGCGGAACTCCTCGATGCGTTCGCAGACGACACAGACGAGGTGATGGTGGTGGTGTGCCTCGTCCAGCGAGTAGCGCGGCGAACCATCCGGCATGGTGGTCTTGCAGAGGACACCCGCCTCCCCGAGCAGGCGCAGGGTGCGGTAGACGGTCGCCCGGCCCAGGGTCGGCAACGCGGCTACGATCTCCTCGGCGCTGAACGAGTCATTCCGCCGAGCGAGCATCCTCGCCAGTTGACGGCGCGGCCAGGTCATGCGGCTGCCATGCTCCTCCAACGCCGCAAGGATGTTGGACTCGGTCTGCATGACCGCGCTGGCCGATTTCGTCGAGGCCGTCGCCATGACTCAGACGGTAGCGATGCCTTTGCACACTGTCAATACTTAGTATCAATAATGACCAGGAATGATACCACTGCCTGTCGTTCCGCAGGCGAAGGGTATCAGGCGGGTTTGCGGGCGTGCACGAAGTACATGGGGGTGAAGATGCCGAGCTTGCCTGCCTCCACCATGGCCGCTGCGCAGAGTTCCAGCGTACCCGCCACCCGGACCGCTCCCTGCGGCACGATGCGGAGCTTCTCGAGCACCCTCAGCGAGTTGGCGGTGACCAGACGCCCGACCTTCGAGCTGCGGAAGCTGGCGAAGGAGACCCCGGAACCAGACAGCGGTTGATACCACGGGACCGACGGGCCGGTCTGCACGGCAAGGTCCCGCGTCTCCAGCACCTCGAACCCGACCGACCGGAGCGCGTCGTCAACCGTCGGGCGGTCGTCGATCACGAGCAGGCCGCCTCCCAGTTGGATGTCGGCCTTGAGCTTGAGGTGGACGGGGTCCTGAGGGTCGAAACGGTCGGTCATGCAGTATTCGTACGCAGCGAAGCACGCTCCCGGCTTGAGCAGACGAAAGATCTCGCCATAGATGCCGGGCTTGTCCGGCGCACAGCAGGTCGCCTCGATGGAGTAGACGGCGTCGAACGAGTCGTCCGGAGCATCGACGTGCAAGAAGTCGCAGTGGAGGAACCCAGCCAGGTGGGCCAGCCCCGCCTCCTCCACGTATCTCCGCGCGCGGTCGACCTGGTAGCCGTTGCTGTTCACGCCAACGATCCGGGCGCCGGAGAAGCGGGCGATCTCCATCATCGGCCCGCCGACACCGCAACCGATGTCGGCGGCGACCATGCCGGGCCTGAGTTCGAGCTTGTGCGCCACGTAGTGCTCGTGACGTGCGAGCGACGCCTTGAAGCTCTCTCCGGGGACGCGCGGCGCAAAGTGGAAGGACCTGCCCCACCCGTACTCGTAGAAGTCCGAAACCAGGTCGTAGTAGAGGTTGTTGAAGGTCTTGTAGCCGGCCTCATCATCCTCCGAACTGCGCCTCGTTGTCTTGAATCGCTCTTCGTATTCACCGACGGCCGCATCAGCATCGGAGGCGATCTCTTTGTCCTTCAGCAGGCTGGAGAGACGGAATGGCATCGAAGCGCTCCCGGTCTGTTTCCGGTGGGTCAGGCGACGGGGGTGGTTTCGGGCTCGGGGGTGGGTTTGATGAGGTCGACGAGTTCAATGTCGAAGTTGAGCGCCTCGCCGGCGAGCGGGTGGTTGGCATCGAGGGTGATGGCGGTGTCGGTGATGTTGGTGATGATCGGCTGCATCCCGTTGGAGAGCGGGATGGCCATGCCGATGGCCAACTGACCCACCATCTCAGGCGGGAACTCCTCGATCGGCACGTCCACGATGAGGTCGGGGACGATGTCCCCGTACGCTTCGGCGGGTTCCAGGCGCACGGTGACGCTGGCGCCGACAGCGAGACCACGCACGGCATTGTCGAAGCCGTCGATGAGCTGCCCGCTGCCGACCACGAAGTCGAGCGGGAAGCCGTCGCGTGAGGAGTCGAACTCAGTGCCGTCGTCGAGGGTGCCGGTATAGTGCACCATGGCACGGTCACCTTCCTCGGCGACAGGGACAGGCGTGGGAGTTGGGGTTGGGGACGCGCAGGCGACGGCGAGCGCCAGCGCGACGATGAGGAGGGCGGCCCCCGAGAGGCCGGGGCAGAGTACGTGGGCGATGCGGGGGCTCATGCCCTCACCCCGAGTTTCTCGCGCACAGCCCGCCTCGTGGCCATGTGCCCTGACTCTGATGACGAAAACCGCGGGCATTACGAAAACAAGGCTGGGGCATCAGCGCGCCCTATCCGCCGACGGCGGCGCGCATGGCGGCGACTGCTTCGGCGACTGTCATGCGGTCATTGTACACAGCGGAGCCCGCCACGATGACGTTCGCGCCCGCGGCGACGACCTGCGCCGCGTTGTCCGGCTTGATGCCGCCGTCGACCTCCAACTCGGTGGCGAGACCGCCTTCGTCTATCGCGGCGCGGAGGCGCTCCACCTTCGGGAGCACGCCGGGGATGAACGACTGCCCGCCGAACCCGGGGTTCACGGACATGACGAGCACGAGGTCCAGCTCCGGCAGGATCTCGGCAAGCGTGGCGTCGGGCGTCGACGGGTTGAGCGAGACGCCGGCGGTCGCGCCGAGGTCGCGTATCTGGTGAACGGCGCGGTGCAGGTGCGTCACCGCCTCCTGGTGCACCGTGATCTTGTCGGCGCCCGCGGCGACGAAGTCCGGGATGAGGCGCTCCGGCTCGACAATCATCAGGTGTACGTCGAGCGGGAGGGTCGTGTGCGGGCGTATCGCCTCGACGACGAGCGGGCCGATGGTGAGGTTCGGGACGAATCGCCCGTCCATCACGTCGACGTGGATGTAGTCGGCGCCCGCTTCTTCGGTCTCACGGACGACCTCGCCGATGCGGGCGAAGTCCGCGGAGAGGATGGAGGGGGCGAGTTTGACGTCAGCCACGGGACGCCTCCAATTGCACGAGCGTACCCCGAGAGATTCCTCGACTACGCCTCCGGCTCCGCTCGGAATGACAACACTGAGTATGGGCGCGGGTGCGCGTCTGGATTCCCGCCTTCGCGGGAATGACGGAAGGGGCGGGAATGACGAGACTTGCCATGTCAGCCACGGGAAGCCTCCAGGCGCGCCTTCGCGGCGGCGAGCGCTTCCCGGACCCGGGCTGGCGACGCGCCGCCGGGCACGTCGCGCGCTGTCGCGCTGGCGAGCGCGGTGAGGTCGCGCACTCCCTCGTCGAACGCGGAGCAGCGGGCGCGCATGTCGTCGAGCGGGAGTGCGGTCACGGCGACGCCGCGCTCAGCCGCGAGTTCGCAGAGCGCGCTGACGGCTGCGTGCGCCTCGCGGAACGGCACGCCCTTCCCCACGAGGTAGTCGGCCATGTCGGTCGCGAGCAACGCGCTGTCCTCGGCAGCCTCGCGCATCCGCTCCGCGTTCACGGAGCAGTCGCTCAGCATGCCGCGCATCGCGTCGAGCGTCGCTTCCAGAGTATCGACGGCGTCGAACAGCCCCTCCTTGTCCTCCTGCAGGTCGCGGTTGTAGGTGAGCGGGAGGCCCTTGAGCGTCGTGAGCAGGCCGACCAGACTGCCGTAGACGCGGCCCGTCTTGCCGCGCGCGATCTCCGCGAAGTCAGGATTGCGCTTCTGCGGCATGATGGACGAGCCGGTGACCCACTGCCGCCCGAGCTGCAGGTAGCCGAACTCCTGCGACGTCCAGAGCACGATCTCCTCCGCGAGGCGCGAGCAGTGCATCATGCACGTCGCGGCGGCGGCGAGGAAGTCGACGGCGTAGTCGCGGTCGGAGACGGCGTCCATCGAGTTCGCGGAGATGCCGTCGAAGCCGAGCTCGCGCGCGACCCACTCGCGGTCGAGGGGGTACGGGGCGCCCGCGAGCGCACCTGAGCCGAGCGGGAGGACGTTGGCGCGTTTCCGCGCATCGGCGAGGCGGTCGGCGTCGCGGTCGAACATCTCGAAGTAGGCGAGCATGTGGTGGGCGAACGGCACGGGCTGCGCGCGCTGCAGGTGGGTGTAGCCGGGGAGGAGCGCGTCCTGCTCGCGCTCGGCGAGCGTAAGCAAGGCGCCCTGCAGGCCGCGCAGCAGCGACGCCGCGCGGTCGATGGCGTCGCGGACGTAGAGGCGCGTCGCGGTCGCGACCTGGTCGTTGCGGGAGCGCGCGGTGTGGAGGCGCGCGGCGGGCTCGCCGATGAGCTCGTGGAGGCGTGTCTCGATGTTCATGTGGAGGTCTTCCAGGTCCTCGCGCCAGTTGAACGCACCGCCCGCTATCTCGCGCCGCACGGCGTCGAGCCCTTCGACGATGGCATCGGCGTCGGCCTCGGAGATGATGCCCTGCCTGCCGAGCATGCGGGCGTGCGCGACGGACCCCGCGATGTCGTGCTCGTAGAGGCGGCGATCGTAGCCGACAGAGACGGTATAGCGCGAGGCGGCCTCGAAGTGGTGGGTCGTGTACTCGGTCATGGCGTCGCGTCTATTGTACGGCCTACCCTCCTAACGTGACGCCGAGGCGCTGTTCCAGTGCGGTGAAGCCGTGCGAGGGGTCCTCCTCGCCCAGGCCGTGTTCCTCCACGACGGCGTGCCAGAAGCGGCGGCCCGTCTCGAAGATCTGCAGGTCCAGCCCGAACTCGATCGCCAACTCGTGCGCGTGGTCGAGGTCCTTCATCGTGAGCCACGCGGAGCCGTCCTTGCCGAACTCGCGCTTCAGGATGCGCGGGACGTTCCGCTCCCACGCACGGCTCGCGCCCGACGCCGTCCGGATGACAGCGAAGAGCCGCTCCAGGTCCAGCCCTGCCTTGTCCGCGAGCAACAGCGACTCCATCGCCACGGCGAGGTTCGTCGCCATGAGGAAGTTGCTCACCACCTTGGTCGCCGCGCCGGAGCCGGACGCGCCCATCAGCTCGACGGTGCGCCCCATCGCCTCCATCGCGGGCCGTGCGGCGGCAAACGCTTCCTCATCGCCGCCGCACATGATGGTCAACTCGCCGCGCTCGGCGACGGGGCCGGAGCCGGAGACCGGGGCGTCGATGAACGACGCGCCGCGTTCGCGGGCGGTCGCTGCGAGGGCGCGCGCGGCGTCCGGGTGGATCGTGCTGTGGTCGACGACTATCAGCCCCGGCTTCGGGTGTTCGAGCACGCCGCCCGCGCCGGTGAGCACCTGCCGCACCGTTTCAGTGTCCGGCAGGCAGGTGTGCACCTCGTCCAACTCCGCGCCCATCGCAGCGAACGACTCGCCGACAGTCGCGCCCATCGCGGCGAGCTCCTGCACCTTGCCCTGACTGCGGTTCTGCACCGTGACGTCGAACCCCTTGCGGACGAGGTTCTCCACCATGGGGCGTCCCATGCGTCCTATGCCGATCCATCCGATACGCATCGCATCCTCCATCTTCGTCGTTGTCATTCCGAGCGTAGCCGAGGAATCTCTCGGGAGGGCTCTCCGTCGTGCACCAACGTCCTCCGAGAGATGCTTCGACTGCGCTTCAGGCTGCGCCTTCAGCTCCGCTCAGCATGACAGACGCTGCTTTCCCATGGTCAGAGTGTAATGGCGATGGCCCCCGCGGCGGCGAGCACGATGCCAAGCAGCACGAGCGGGTTGAATGCCTCTGTGTCGCGGTTGAGCAGGAAAGCGAACCCGACGCCGAAGAAGGCCATCGTTTCGGTGAGCGGAGCGACGACAGCGGCGTCCGCCGATTCGAGCGCAGCGAACCGGAGCACCTGCGCCAGCGTCATGATGCCGGTCACGGCGACGAACAGCTTGAACGCGGTGCGGTCGACCTCGCGCAGGCCCCGCAGCCGCCCCGGCAGCGCGAGCGACGCGATGAGCACGAGCGCCGCCGCGCCGTGCGCGACGAGCCCGCCGAGCATCGTGAGGCCGGAGTCGTCGAGCGCCCAGCGCAGGAGGACGGTCGAGCCGCCGTACGTCGCCGCCGCGCTCAGGCCGAAGACGATGCCCCGCGCTATCTGCAGCGAGCCGAGGCGGACGGTCGGGGGACGTGCGAACGCGACGAGCGGCGCGACGATGAGCAGCGCGATGCCGGTGCCGCGCAGCAACCCCACCTGCTCGCCGAGCAGCGTTATGCCGAAGACGGCGCCGACGAGCGCTGAAAGGACGCGCACCGGCGCGGTGAGGTTCGCGCCCACGGCCTGTATCGCGAGGAACTGGGAGAAGCGTCCGCCGAGGAAGTTGAGGATGCCCCCCACGGCAAGCACGGCGTACTGCATGCCGGTGAAGCCGCCGAGTTGAACGAGCTGGCCGGAGACGAGCGCAAGGAGCCCGAACAGAGGCACCGAGAGCACGATGGAGATGACGATGCCGTTGTAGGCGGACGCACGGAGCATGCTTCGCCGCACGACGGCCGTGTTGAGGCCGAGCATCGCGGCGGCGGCGAGCGCGAGGAGTGCGCCGCTCACGAGGGGTTACTCGGCCTCTCCCTGCACCCGCGCCTGCGTCCGCACCGGCAGTCCGAACACCGAGATGAAGCCGACCGACGCCTGGTGGTCGAACGTGTCGCCCGCGTCGTAGGTCGCGAGGTCGTGCCGGTAGAGCGCCTCCGCGCTCTCGCGCCCGGTGACTGTCGCGCTGCCCTTGTGCAGGCGCACGCGCACCGTGCCGTTCACGTGGCGCTGCGTGCTGAGGACGTAGGCGTCGAGGTCGCGGCGGTGCGCGGTGAACCAGAGCCCGTTGTAGACGAGGTCGGCGTACTCCTGAGCGAGCCGCTCCTTGAACCGGGACTGCTCCTTCGTGAGGCACATCTGTTCGAGCGCGCGGTGCGCCTGGTGGAGTACCGTCGCGGCGGGGGCCTCGTAGACCTCGCGCGATTTGATGCCGACCAGCCGGTTCTCGACGTGGTCTATGCGTCCCACGCCGTGCGCGCCCGCCGCCTCGTTCAGCAGCTCGATGAGCGCCACACCGCCCAGCTCCTCGCCGTCGATGGCAACCGGCACGCCCTGCTCGAAGCGTATCTCCACGTAGCGCGGCTCGTCCGGCGCGGCGCCGACGGAGACCGTCCATGCGTACGCCTCCTCAGGCGGCTCCACCCACGGGTCCTCGAGGTCGCCCGCCTCGATGCTGCGCCCCCAGAGGTTCTCGTCCGTCGAGTAGGAACTGCGCTTGTTCAGGTCCAGCGGGATGTCGCGCTCCTTCGCGTAGGCGATCTCGTCGTCGCGGGTCATGCCCCACTCGCGGGCAGGCGCGACGACCTTGATCGCGGGGGCGAGCGCCGCAGCGCTGACGTCGAACCGCACCTGGTCGTTCCCCTTGCCCGTGCAGCCGTGCGCGATGCCGGACGCCCCTTCCTCCAGCGCGATGCGCACGAGGTGCTTCGCGATGAGCGGCCTGCCGAGCGCGGTCGCGAGCGGGTAGACGCCTTCGTAGATGGCGCCCGCCCGCAGCGCGGGCCAGACGAAGTCGCGCACGAACTCGTCGCGAGCGTCCATCACGTCGGCCCGTATCGCGCCGATGTCGAGCGCGCGCTGCCGCGCGGCCTCCAGGTCCACCTGTCCGCCCAGGTCCATCGTGAGCGTGGCGATGTCAGCGCCGTACTGCTCCTGCAGCCAGCGGATGGCAACGGAGGTGTCGAGCCCCCCGCTGTAAGCGAGAACGATCTTGTCAGCCATGAAGTAACAGGTTCCTTTCCGGTGTAAGAGTCGCCGTCTAGGCGGCCAGTGTTTTCGTCAGTGCGGCGTCGAGCTTCGCCAGGCATTCGTCGACGTCCGCCTCGGTGATGATGAGCGCGGGCATGAAACGGATGGCGTGCGGGAGCACGGGGTTGAGCAGCACACCCTCCGCGTTGGCGGCAGTGACGACGGCGCGCGCGATCGGTTCGGCGAAGACGAGCGCCTGCAGCAGCCCGGCCCCGCGCGTTCCCACGGTCGCGGGCGCGTGCGCGGCAACGAACTCCTCCAGCTTCGCGTGGAGGTACGCGCCGACGCGCGCGGCGTGGCCGGGGATGTCGTTCTCGATCATGTAGCCGAGCGTCGCCCGCCCCGCAGCCGTGGCGAGGACGTTGCCGCCGAACGTGCTGCCGTGGTCGCCCGGCTCCAGCACGTTGCAGCGCTCCTTGCAGAGGAACGCGCCGACCGGCACGCCGTTGCCGAGCCCCTTTGCGACCGTCATCACGTCCGGCTCGACGCCGAAGTGCTCGTAGCCCCAGAGCGTGCCGAGGCGGCCCATGCCGGTCTGTATCTCATCGAAGATGAGGAGGATGTTCTGCTCGTCGCACCACTCCCGCAGCCCCTTCAGGTAGCCCTCCGTGGGGACGTTGACGCCGCCCTCGCCCTGCAGCACCTCCACCATGATGGCGCAGGTGTCGTCGGTCGTGGCCTCGCGGATGGCGTCGAGGTCGTCGTAGGGGACGTTCGTGAAACCCTCCGCCAGCGGGAGCCACGCCTGCTGGTAGGCGGGCTGCCCCGTCGCGGCGATCATGGCGAGCGTTCTGCCGTGGAAGGAGTTGAGGACAGTGATGACGCTCTGCGCGCCGTTGCGGTGGAGCCTGCCGTACTTGCGGGCGAGCTTCACCGCGCCCTCGTTCGCCTCGACGCCGCTGTTGGCGAAGAAGACCTTGTCCATGCAGCTGTTCTCCACCAGCAACTGCGCCAGTTCCAGTTGCGGCACGGTGTAGTACAGGTTGGACATCTGCATGATGGTCCCCGCCTGCTCCCGTATCGCCTCGGTGACGACGGGGTGCGAGTGCCCCAGGCAGGTCACCGCCAGCCCGGCGGTCATGTCCAGGTATTCGTTGCCCTCGACGTCCCAGACGCGCGCGCCTTCGCCTCGCGCCACCACGATGGGCTGCCGGTTGAACGTGTGTACGTAGTACTCGGATTCCTGCGCCATCCAGTAGGCGGAGTCGTGTGCCGTCGCGTCGGTTGCCATCAGTTGCTCTCTCCTATGAGGTCTCGCAGGGCTTGCACGGAATCGTCCAACTCCTGTGCGCCGCCCTGCATAGATTCTAACGCCTGCGCGATTCCGTCGAGGATACGCAGCAATTCGTCGCGCGATATGCCTTCCACCGGCTCGCCGGTATCCGGGGCCACGGTCACCTGCGCGTCGCCGAGCAGCGCAGCCACGGCCTCGTCCAGCGTCGGCTCCATCACGACCTTCGTGTTCGTGGCGAGGATGACGCGTTTCAGCTCAGGGAACGCGAGCGACTCCGCGCGCAGGTAGATGGGCTCCGCGTAGAGCAGCGTCTCGCCGATGGGGATGACGAGCAGGTTGCCGCGGTAGACCTGCGAGCCGGACTGGTTCCAGAGCGTGAACTGCTCCGATATGACCGGGTCGTTGTCGATGCGGGCCTCGATCTGGCTGGGGCCGTTGAAGATGCGCTCGCGCGGGAACTCGAAGACGATGCTCTCCCCGTAGTTCGGGCCGTCCGAGCGCGCCGCCATCCACGCCACGAGGTTGGGCTTGTCCTTGGGCGTGAACGGCAGGATGAGGACGAACTCTGTCACGTCCTCGCCCGGCACCTTCATGATGACGTAGTACGGCGTGATGGTGCGGTTGCGCGGGCCCAGCGGCCTTCCGTCGTCCCCGATTACGTCCGTCCCAACGACCTCCTGCGCGAACTCCCACTCATCCTCCTTCAGGAAGAACTCCTTCACGTCCGTCATGTGGTACTGGAGGAACGTGTCGGCCTGGGCGCGCAGCAGCTCCTCCGGGTAGCGGATGTGCTCGCGCAGGCCCGGAGGCATCTTCTCGATCGGCGTGAACAGGTCCGGGAAGATGTTGCGGTAGGTCTGGAGCACGGGGTCCCGCCCGCCTGTCTCGATGGTGTAGAAGTCCATGGAGCCGTCGAAGGCGTCTATCACCACCTTCACGCTGTTGCGGATGTAGTTGAACGGCCGCTCGAAACCGGTGAAGTCGCCGTTGAAGCCCACCCTGCTGCTGTCGATGCGGCGGGAGTAGGGGAAGCGGTCGGTCGTGGTGAACGCGTCCTGTATCCAGTACAGGCGTCCGTCGTTGATCACGAGGTACGGGTCGTCGTCGAGTTCGAGGAAGGGCGCGACCTCGCCAACGCGCTCCCTGATATTGCGGCGGTAGAGCACCTTGCTCTCCGGCGTGAGCTGGCGGCTGAGCAAGATGTTGACGTCGAGCAACTCCCACGCGTAGACGGCGCGTCTGAAGAAGCTGCTCAGCGGAACGCCGCCCTTCCCGTCGTAGCGGTCGAGGAACTCGGGACTCCCGGTCTCCTCCCCGGCGGGGCGGTCGAACTGCGGCTCGTTGGTGTTCACGACGATGGCGTCGTTCGTGACGATGCCGGGCCGGACCTCGGCGGCCACGTCCGGGTCGAGATTCAGGCGGTCGATGTACTCTTCCTCGTCGATGCCGTACGCCTCGCCGTAGTAGACGCGCGGCTGCGTGATCTCGAACGCGCCGGTCGGGGGAACGTCACGCACGATGAAGTCGGGCTGGCCGGACTCGCTGAACGTCGTGGCGGTGCTCATCACCGCGCCGTAGCCGTGGGTGTAGATGACGGCGCGGTTCACCCAGTTCTGCGCGGCGTCGTCCAACCCGCTCTGGAAGAGCTCGCGCGCGCCGAGAAGCACCTGCCGGTACTCACCGTCCACGACGTAGCGGTCCACGTCCACGTCCAGGAACGAGTAGTAGAGGCGCAGGTGCTGCAGCTGGTTCAACACAGCCTCCAGCGGGCGCGGGTCCCACAGGCGTATGTTCCGGATCGTCTCCGGGCTCTGGGCGATGCCCTCTGCCAGCGTCTCCTCACGCACGTCGTGGAGCCGCGTGTCCACGCGCCCGAGGTCGAAGCCGCTGCGCGTCCACTCGATGTTGCGCTCGATGTAGGGGCGCTCACGCTGCAACTCCGACGGCGCGACGGCGAGCCGCTGCGTCAGCGCGGGCCACCCGAGCCCGGCGACTATCCCCGCGATGAGCCACAGCCCGAACGCGGCGAAGATGAGCCGGAGCGACTGCCGCAGGTTCGCCACGCGGATCGCGTACAGCATGATGCCGGCGGAGAGCAGCGCGATGACGGTGAGCACCAGCAGCGCGGGCAGGCGCGCGTTCACGTCGGTGTAGGCCGTGCCGGTCACCGCGCCCGCGGGCGAGAAGAGCGTCTCGTAGCGGTCGAGGAAGTGCGCGAAAGCGATGGTCACCATGAGCCACGCGCCGGTGAGCGCCAGTTGCGTGCGCGCGCCGGTGCCGATGGCCGGGTTTATCCCGCGTGCGCTGAAGATGAGCATGTACAGCCCTGTCGTCGTGACGAGGGTGACGAGGGCGAGGCCCATCAACCATCCCTGGACGGTGTGCAGCACGGGCAGGACGAACGTGTAGAAGCCCACGTCGTTGTGGAACTGCGGGTCCTCGATGCCGAAGTCCGCCGCGTTCATGAACAACAGGAAGTTGCCGTACTGGTTCGACAGGCTGGACGCGAACGTGAACGCGATGAATCCCCCCATCGCGACCGAACCCACGATGAGCGATAGCCGTATCCACTGGATCGTCGCCAGCGAGAAGCGGAAGACGCTCTCGCCCCACGCATACCGGAACGCGGCGTAGTAGCTCAGCCAGAGCGC
The DNA here is from genome assembly GCA_022820645.1 of Dehalococcoidia bacterium. Taxonomy (GTDB): domain Bacteria; phylum Chloroflexota; class Dehalococcoidia; order Lucifugimonadales; family Australimonadaceae; genus Bin16. The sequence continues at coordinate 158,967 of JAJEFD010000018.1, forward strand.
GCCGCCGCTGATCAACAGGCCGGCGATGAAGAGCCACACGCGCGTGAACAGCACGGTGCTGTAGACGCTGCGCAGGCCCAGGTGAGAGAACCAGAGCCAGTTCGTGTACGCCCCCCGCAGCAGGTCCAGCAGCAGGTACAGCGCGAACAGGCCCGCGAGCACGACGCCCGCCTGGAAGAAGAGGCTCTCACGGGAGAAGAGCGTCCGGAGCCACTCCGGCAGTTCGCCTTCCTCGTAGTCGTCCGGGGGGCGCGTGGTCATGGCATCCCGCTCCTCAGACGACAGCCGTGCCGGGGAGCGACCCCTCCAGCCAGGAGGGCAGCGCTCCGGCGCTCGTTCCGTTGATGATCCCCGCCTTCACGCCGGCGCGGGCAGCCAGGATGCACGCCTCCAGTTTCGGCAGCATCCCGCCCTTCACGATGCCGGAGTGCAGCAACTCCTCCCCTGTGTCGAGCGGAACGCGCCTGATGAGGCGTCCGTCCGCGTTCAGTATGCCGTCCACGTCCGTCAGGAAGACGAGGCGCTGCGCGCCCAGCGCAACGGCCAGCGCGCCCGCCGCCGAGTCCGCGTTCACGTTGAGGAGCTGGCCCGCGTCGTCCGCGCTCGCAGCGATGGGCGATACGACCGGCACATAGCCTGCATCCGTCAGGCGTTCGATGAGCGACGCGTCAGCCTCCAGTTCGCCCGCGACGAACCCCAGGTCGGGGTCCGTGATGCGCCCGCACAGCAGGCCGCCGTCCGCACCGGAGACGCCGACGGCGTTCACGCCGAGGCTCCGCATCTCCGATACGAGTTGCTTGTTGATGAGGCCCGCGAGCACCGCCGTCGCGACTTCGAGGCTCGGCCCGTCCGTGACCCGCAGACCGCGCACGAACTCCGCGCGGATGCCCATCGTCGCCATCCAGGACGTGATGGCGGGCCCGCCGCCGTGCACGATAACCACGCGCGCGCCCTGCTGCTGCAGCGCGGCCACGTCGGCGAAGGACGTGTCCTCCGAACCCAGCGTGCTGCCGCCGATCTTGATGAGGATGATGGGGCTGTCTGCTTCCATGAAAGCCCTTCGGGCCGGATGCGCCGCCCTACGTGGTGTAGGCGCTGTTGAACACCACGTACTCTTCCGTGAGTTCGCAGCCCCACGCGGTCGCGGCGTGCTCGCCAATACCCAACGTCACCGTGAGTGCGACCTCTTCCCTGCTCATGATGGCGATGACGCTCTCCCGGTGGAACGGGATCGGCGTCCCGCCCTCCATGATCGCGACGTCGTTGATGAAGAAGGAGACCTTGCTCACGTCCAGGTCCGCCCCGCTGTACCCCGCGGCGCAGACGACGCGCCCCCAGTTGGGGTCGTTGCCGTGTATCGCCGACTTCACCAGCAGGGAGGACGCGATGGCGCGCGCCGCGAGGCGGGCGTCGGTCTTGCTCGCCGCGCCAGTCACCCGCACGGAGAAGATCTTGGAGGAGCCCTCCGCGTCGCGCACGAGTTCGCGCGAGAGGTGGGAGCAGAGCGCGTAGAGCGCAGCCGCGAACGCTTCCGCGTCCGGCGAACCTTCGTTTATCTCCGCGTTCCCGGCGGCGCCGTTGGCGAGCAGCAGCACCATGTCGTTCGTGCTGGTGTCGCCGTCTATCGTCACCATGTTGAACGTGTCGTCCGCGCAGTTGCGGAGCGCCGCATCCAGGAACGCGCCGTCCACCGCGGCGTCCGTCGTGAGGAACGCGAGCATCGTGGCCATGTTCGGGTGGATCATGCCGGAGCCCTTGACGCACCCGCCGATGGTCACCGTCTCGCCGCCGGCGCAGGTGAACGACACCGCGGCGGACTTGGGCACACGGTCGGTCGTCATGATGGCGCGGGCAAACGCGGCGCCGCCGTCGCGGTTGACGGTGATGCCGGACATGCCGCCCCGGATGAGCGCCATGGGCAGCTCCACCCCGATGACCCCCGTGGTGCCCGCGCCCAGCTCGTCCGCCCCGACGCCCAGGTGTTCCCCGGCGAGCTGCAGGCACTCCTTCACGTCCGTCATGCCCTGCTCGCCGACGCCCGCATTGGCGATGCCGCTGGTCACGAACACGCCGCGCACCCTTCCGGCGTCGACGTTCTGCCGTGTGAGCGTCACCGACGGCGAAACGAACCTGTTGGTGGTGTAGACGCCCGCCGTTCGGCACGGCAGCTCGGAGAGGAGCAGCCCCACGTCCATCTTGTCCGGGGCGTAGGTCTTGAGGCCAACGTAGGAGCCGCCCGCGAGGAACCGCTGGGGGCTGGTAACGAGGCCGTCCGCGAGGAACTGGTGAGCGTCGCCGGTCATCTCAACCTCTGCAGAGTTGTCAGGCGCTGGCGCGCCATTATGTGAGTGAGTCTAGCAGATTCACCCCCGATAGCGCGGCAGGTGAGGGTGGAGCAGACGGCGTGCGCGGGGCGGTCAGCAAGTAGAATGCCCGCAGCGGAGCCGCCAATGACAGAGACCGGGAAGATCGTCGTCGCCACTACCCTCACGAAGGAATACCGGGGCGACGTCTGCGTCGCGCACATCCCGCAGTTGGGGCTCTCGGGCTACGGCAAGACCATGGACGAGGCCGAGCAGAGCGTGAAGGAGCTGTTCAACAACCTCATCAGCGAGTACCGGCGGCTGGGGGTGCTCGAAGACAGGTTGACCAACCACTTCAAGGTCGCATGGTGGCCTGCGGAACAGTACGACGGCGACCTCGAGGTAGAGGAGACCGCCCCCGGGGAGTGCTGAGCCAGCCGACTACTCCCGCTGCCGCTCAGCAGACCGCATCTCCTGCGGCGCTTTCACGTTCCTGAACATGAAGTAGAGCGACAGCGTGTACGTCACCTTCACCAGCGCGGAGCCGACGAGCGGCGCGTTGAGCGCTATCGCCGCCAGAACGCCGGTGGAGAGCGTCGGCCCGATCGTGCCGGAGATCGAGCGCCCCACGATGTGGATGCTCCCCATCGCCACGCGTTCGTGCGGCTGGACCACGGACATGATGTACGAGTCCCGCGCGGGCACGTCGATCTGGTCGAACAGCGACCGGAAGAGCAGCAGCGCCACCGCCAGCCACGCCCACGGTGAGAACGCTATCGCTATGAGCAGCAGCCCGGACGGCAGGTGGGCCAGCGACATGGTGTTGATGAGGCCGATCCGGTTCGCCAGCTTCCCCGCCACCCAGAGCGACGCAACGCCGACGACCTGCGCGACGAAGAAGAGCACTCCCAGCGAGGCGAGGTCCAGCCCGTACCGCTCGTTGAACCAGAGCGCCAGCAGGCCCCGCACGATGATGGCCCCCGCGAGCTGGTCCAGGCTGAACAGCCCTGAGAGCGTGAATATCCTGCCGCTGGACGGGAGCCGCAGCGGGTTCACCCACTCGCGCCGCCCCTGCTCGGCTTCCACCTTGTCGGAGAGCAGCATGAACAGCAGCGTTATCACCAGGCGCAGTCCTACCAGTCCCCACAGCACGATGCGGAACGACGCGGGCTCGCTCACGCCCGCGAACGATTCCAGCAGCACCGGCAGGCCCGCAGCCAGCGCCCCCAGCGCTCCGGCGCTCGCCGCGCCCACCCGGTACAGCGCGAAGAGTTCCGTGCGGCGCGACGGTTCGACAACGCCCGCGATCGCCGCCTGCTCGAGCGACTGCGTCGGCCCGACGTTCCCCGCCGCGCCGTTGAACGAGCCGATGAACGCGAACACGACCAGCGCCGCCGGGTTCGAGCTGGCGGCAAGTCCGGCGCTTCCGGCCAGTGTTATCAACGAGTAGGCGACCACCAGCTTGCGCCGCCCGACGCGCTCGCTGACGAACGTGGAGAGGAACGAGAAGGCCGCCGTACTCGCGAACCCCAGGCTGAAGAACAGCCCCACCAGGAACACGGCCAGTCCGAGTTGCTCCCTGAGGTAGACGGCCAGCATCACTGCCAGCAGGCCCTGCGAGAACGTGTGCAGCGCTCGCGCCGCGATGATGAGCGCGGCGTCCCGCGTTATCCAGGCGGGGAAGAGTGCGGTCATGTCCGCCCTTACCGGTCGAGCGCGTAGAGCCGGGCGCAGTTGTCCCAGAGGATGTTGCGCTTCACCTCTTCCGTCAGGTCCTCGTGGCTGAGGAACTCGTTGACGGACTCAGGGAACTCGGAGTCGTGGTGCGGGTAGTCGGAGGAGAAGACGATGTTGCTCCCGCCCACGGCGTCCACCGTGTACCGCAGTTCGGCCTCGTCCGCCTCCGTGCCGACGTAGCAGTTGGTCGTGAAGTACTCGCTCGGCAGGCGTGTCAGGAACGGGGCGTCCCACTCGCGGTAGAGCGAGTAGTCGCGGTCCATCCGCCCCAGCCAGAAGGGCACCCAGCCCGCATTCGCCTCCAGGTAAGCGGCGCGCAGGCCGGGGAAGCTCTCGAACACGCCGCCGCAGATCATGCTGATCATCGCCTTCATCATGCCGATGGGGTGGGAGCACGCGTGCAGCATCAGCCGGTTGTCGGCGAACTCGGAGCCGTCCTGGTGGTAGACGGAGCCGGTGCCTTCGTGGAAGCCGACCGGCACGTTCAGCTCCTCCAGCGTCGCCCACAGCTCCGCGTAGTCCGCGCTGTGGAACGTCACGCCGTTCACGAAGTTGGGGCGCATGTAGATGCCGACCGCCCCCAGCTCGTTCACCGCGCGGCGCGCCTCAAGCACCGCCTCTTTCGGGTCGTGTTGCGGCACCATCGCCGCGACCTTCATCCGTGCCGGGTCGGTCTGGCAGAAGTCGTAGAGCCAGTTGTTGTACGCACGGCAGACCGCCGCCGACAGCGGCCCGTCCACGTCGTCCAGGCCGTTCGGCACGTAGAGGCAGACCGTGGGGTACATCACCGCCACGTCTATGCCTTCCATGTCCATCGCCTCCAGCTGTGACGGGCCGTCGTAGCCGCGCTCGCGCATCGGTCGGGTCGCGGCGTCCGTGCGACTGGTCATGCCCTGCATCCGGTGCGGGTTGTCCACGTCGCAGGTCGGCAGCCGCTCGCCGTCGAACAGGAACACGCCCACCCGCTTGCCCGGCGCGCGGGAGATGCGCGGGGCCTGGTCGGCGAACCGCGCGTCCAGATACTTGTCGAACATGTCCGACGGTTCGACGATGTGCATATCCGAGTCCATGATCTTGTAGCCGTTCTGCGCCATTGCGCGCTCCTCCCTTGTTCCGATGTGTGCTGCAGCAGTCCAGCTCAGACGAACCGCGTCCGCTTGCTGCGCGCCTTCTGCGACGTCGGCGCGGGCATCCGCTCCGACGATACCGTCTCGTACAGCAGCCGCGCGAAGTACTCGCGGTCGGCTCCGTTGATGACCGCCTGCTCGTGCGCTTCCTGCAGCGCCAGCGGGTAGCCGTGCCCCTTCTCCGTCTGCGCGAGCAGTCCCGCGTGCGCCAGCCGGACGCCCTCCTCGCTCGTCCACGAGGGCATCTCCATCCGCGCGATCTCCTCGCCCACGTTCACGTAGAAGAAGCACACCTGGTGGTCGCCGTAGTGCTCGGTGACGATGCTCGACGCGCTATGGAAGAGCGCCGAGCGCTCCCCCGGCTCCAGCTCCCGCGCGAACAGCGCCGCGTCCGTCACGCCGCCGACCGCGTCGCAGTTGCGCTCGCCGCGCCGCAGCTGTCCGCAGTTCGCGTCGCAGTTCACCGTCTCGTGCCGGCACACCTCGCGCGAGATGCGTATCGCGCTCATCACCTCCGCGCTGCGCGGGCGGCTGATGTGGCTCGCGATGGCGAGCGTACGCCGTTGCGACTCCGCGCGCAGCCGGTCCATCGCATGCGTCAGGCGGCGGTCCACCAGCTCCTCGCGCACGAAGTCCATGCCGCCGGTCAGCCCCCACAGCACGAGCGTGCCGTCCAGCAGCCCGAGCACCGGCAGTCCTTCCGGAGCACGCTCCACCTCGTCCGCAAGCGCCTCGATCTCCATCACAGCTCGGTGCATCCCGAGCAATGTGCCCTCGATATTCGCCTCACGCACGCCGTGACGGTCGCGCAGGGTAAGCGACTCCTCGTCCGCGCAGAGCAGCGGTTCGCTTCGGAGTTCTGCGTGCGGCGCCTCGCCGTAGCGCAGCGTCACGTAGCCGACGTTGATGAGGAAGCAGCGCGCCGCTGCGTGGCGGTCGACGTCGACGTGCGAACCGTCCACCGCGACGACGACGTGGTCGGGCGGCAACGGCGGCGGCGCGAACCCGCCGCGGAGCGCTCCCTCGAGCCGCGCGGCGAGCCACGTCGCCTTGCCCGCCGCCCGCCGCGCCTCCGTTTCGTGCGGGTCGGCGGTCGCGAAGTGTCCGGTGGCGCGCTCCAGCGCACGCAGGTGCGAGCCCCACTGCTCGCGCATGGAGGGCATCGCGTCATACAGCTGTCCGGCGGTCCTGGTCAGGTCGAGGGCCATGGCGGCTCCGATGGTCTGTCATATCCCGCCCCCGCGCAAGCGGAGGCCGTCCGGTTGCCGCGTCAGGTAGAATCATTAGCGCACACCCCTTCGGGAGGAGGCGGGGCATGAGCGACATAGGCCGTCTTATCACGGCGATGGTGACGCCGTTCGACGCGGCGATGGAGATCGACTACGGGCAGGCGCGGCGGCTCGCGCAGGCGCTCGTGGCCTCCGGCAGCGACGGCCTCGTCGTCACTGGCACGACCGGCGAGAACCCCTCGCTCGCCCACGAGGAGAACCTGCGCCTGTGGACGGAGGTCAAGGAGGCCGTGGGCAACTCTGCCGCCGTCGTCGCGGGCTCCGGCACGAACGGCACCGGCGAGACGATCAAGCTGGCGCAGATGGCCGAGGAAGCGGGCGCGGACGCGCAGCTGCTCGTCGTGCCCTACTACAACAAGCCGACGCAGGAGGGGCTGTACCGCCACTTCAAGGCCGTCGCGGAGAGCACCTCCCTGCCCTGCATCCTCTACAACGTGCCGAGCCGCACCATCGTCAACATGACCGCGGAGACGACCCTGCGGCTCGCGAACGACGTGCCGAACATCGTCGGCACGAAAGAGGCGTCGGGCGACCTCGCCCAGATCGCCGCCATCATCCGCGACGCGCCGGACGGCTTCCGCGTCTGGAGCGGCAACGACAGCGACACGTTCGGCGTCGTCAGTCTCGGCGGATGGGGTGTCGTCAGCGTCGCTTCGCACCTCATCGGGCGCCAGATCGAGCGGCTCATCGAGCTGACCGCGGCGGGCGACCTCGCCGCAGCCGCCGAGGAGCACAAGCGGCAGCTGCCGATGGCGTCGGGACTCTTCGTCGTCTCGAACCCGATACCGGTCAAGTACTGCCTGAACAAGGCGGGCTTCAACGTCGGCGGGCTCCGGCTGCCGCTCGTCGAGGCGGACGACAGTACCGCCGCGTTCCTCGACGCGATGCTGGCGAAGTACGAGATAGACCTGCCCGTGGGCGCGGCGGCGTAGCCCTCAGGCCAGCGTCAGCAGCGCCAGCCCCACCGCCAGCAGTCCGAACACGATGATTCCGCCGGTGAGGCACTCCGAGCCGCCCGCGCGGCGCAGTGGTTCCTGGGCGATGCGTGTCGTCGCCGCAGCCGCCAGCGCGCCGATGAGCCCGAGCCAGAAGCCTGCGACCGCGCCGTTGAACCCGGCGGTCGCACGATCGATGTTCGAGTCCTCGCCCCAGGTCAACGAGACGACCGCCCCGATGCCGATACCCAGCGGGACGGCCAGCAGTGTCCATACGATGAGCCGCTTCAGGAAAGCCATGGGGTTCTTATCATGATGCAGAGACGCGCAGTGTCAGGACTCAGCGAGTTCTCGCAGGGTTTCCTCAGCCTTGGCGTCTTTGGCCATGCGAATAAGCGCCCCGAAGTCCTCCGGTTTCCGCGATGGCTTCACGGAACCGTAGGCAGTTTCCAAGCTGAACGGCGTTGGGGAATGTAGCGACTGATCGTCTTCCATGGCTGGCTTTCCCTTCACACGTTCTCTCAGTCTACCCGCTATGCGCCAGCATCAACAGCAGCCGATGCCGTCTCGTGCGCCTCTTCCTCGCTCTGGCCGTCGGCGCGTGCCGCCACGTAGGCGCGCTCGTAGGCGATTGCGTAGGCCTCAGCGTCATCTTCCGATGCGCCGTCGAGCCTCTGCCCGGCATACGCTGTGGCGTAGACGTGCGAGCGTTCCTCGTTCCAGCCTCGCTCCACCGACCAGTCGTAGTACGCCAGGTAGTACTCCCACGCATAGTCGTAGTAGGCGTGGCCGCTCACGTCGAAATCGAGCAGGAACGCCTGGTAGGAGCCACGAAGATAGGCTTCCGCTCTCACGAAAGCCTCCTGCTCGGCGTACCCCCAGTCCATCTTCGCGTGGGCGTAGAACCACGCGAAGTCGAACGCCACGTTGTTGGCGTCCAGCCACTGGCTGTTGGTGGCACGGAGCCATGCCAGCACGTATCCGTCCGCGTACGCGTCCGCCCACAGGTGGTCCACGTCGAGCTCGTCGTACTCATGTGTCTGGTGTGCGTGCTGGTAGCCGAGCAGGTAGGCCGACGCATACTTGATGCGCAACTGCGCATCCCGCTGGTCCGACTCGCGGTACGCCCGGGCGATGATGCTGCCCGCTTCGTGGGAGTGCTCCTCGGGGTAGCCGAAGTACCTGTTCCCCGCGTAGAACGCTGCGTACTGGTGGGCGGCAAGCCCAACCTCGTCCGTCCGTTCGAACGCCTTCGCGTAGTCCTCGGCGAGCGTCCCTTCGTAGGGACGCCCTCGAAGCCCCGCGAGCGGCCACCACCTGCCCACTATTCGGAACGCCTCGTCCGCCTTGCCGAGCGCCTCGACCGGCGACGCTCCTTCTGCCAGCGCCTCTTCGAACGGCTCGACGTATCGCTCCCGCGCGTAGGCGTCGTAATCCCGGTAATAGCCCCGGCCCAGCAATAGGTCCTCTGCGATGATCGCGAAGTAGAGGACCCCGCTCGCGAAGGCGGCTGCATGCTCGTCGGACAGCTCCAGCGACTTCCCGTGGACGAACGCAGCCGCGTACCTGGCGGCGTCCTCACCCGCCAGCCCGTCGGCGCGCGCGTACTCCAGCCCCGGAGCGTAGTCGGGCGAGGCCGCTGGGTCGGGGGTAGGCGTGGGCGTGGGCGCCGCGGTCGGTGTCGCCGTCGGCCTGGGCGTTGGCGTCGCGGTGGGGACCAGCGTGCTGGTGGGCGCAGGGACGGGGGTTGCCGTCGGCATCGGCGCAGGTGTTGCAGTTGGGGTCGGCGTGGGGGTCGGCGTTGGCGTTGCGGTCGGGGTCGGAGCCGGGGTCGCCGTTGGGGTGGGAGAAGGCGTAGCGGTCGGTGCTGACGTTGGCGTCGGATCGGCGGTGCAGCCGCCCCCGAGCACGCTCGCCACGACTGCGCCCGCAGCCAGCAGAGAGACTACGCCTTTCTTCACCGTCTGCTTCCTCATGCAGATATACAGATGAGGACTATACACGCGGCTACAGGGCGTTCAGCAGGATTTCGTTATCAGTATGCCGGTCTTCTTTGATACTTGCACGGCTGCCGTGCGTATCCCCTGCTCTTGTGACGAGAACCGGCGCTGCGGGTACCACCGCAGCGCCGGGCTTCAGTC
>JAJEFD010000010.1 GCA_022820645.1 Dehalococcoidia bacterium
CATATTCATTCAACACAATTCTGAATGGGAATCGAGGTGCAGGGAGACGTTCGATGCCTTCATTGCTGCATTGTTCCTTTATAATCTCTAAAGCCTTTTGGGTCTCGGGTGATAGCGTGTTGCTTGGTCTCATTGAAACAACTGATGCCCGAAATATTTGGCAAATGAATTGACCAACCGTTGTTTTTCCTTGCCCGGGGCCTCCAATCAGCACAAACCGTCCCCTTTGTCTTTGGGCGATTGGCCTTTCAGATCCTTGATCTATAGTCTCTATAGATGTTGGGGGCATGTCGAAGCGATCAGAGGATATTGCCAATATTGCCTTCGCGAATCCTACCGTTTCTTGTTCTGGGTCGTAATAGCCGTGGCTTAGTTGGTTGTTGAGTTCTCTCATAGGAATACTACTGTCGGCCATATGTGTGTGCAAATCGACAAATACTCTAGCCAACGGAATTCGTTCATCAACATCATGGCCAGCTTGCCCCAGATTCACAAATTCATCGCTAAGCAGTTCCTTTTGGAGGAAATTGCACATGATTTCTTCAAAATTGGGGGATGTGAGATCCAATTTACGTATAATGGCCGCCAGCACATCACCTGGAGTGGTCCAGAACTCGTAATTGTGTCTTACGTCCTCGTGCAAATCTAGCAGCGTACGGAGTTTATCGTAGTCCCATACTTCGTAGTCCTTCAGGACTGATTCGGCCTTGAAGTCCTCAAGTATCCTCATCAGCCGGTCTTTGGAACCCGCCTCACGGACTGGCGTCAGCACGGCGTTCGTTGCATATATGAAGTATTCAGGAGTACGAACATCTATCGGGGTCTCGGTACTTGTTCAGTTCATCCTGCAATTGGTCAATCGCCCACTGCCCATCTTGCCGAGTATCAGCAGGCCGTTGACGGAATTTGGCTTGAATTACGCCATATCCTTCCCATCCATTCTCGGTTGTAGGGTAGTTAACCCGCCCTTCGAAAGTGGCTTCACGACCGCCATCTGGGCCATCTCCAAAGATGACGCTGGACGCAATTAGTTTGGTCGCGAGTGCCTGGATGAGATGCTCAAAGGACCGAGAAGATAGCCTCGAAAAGTCATAGTCAGTCATTGAGCATGCCTCCGTGTTCCTGTGCTTCTATGGTTTTCGTGGTAACCACACAGACAGATTGCGCGAACCCTATTGAACTCTGTTGATGGAGTCAAGGCAGCAGGCTGCAGACTAACAGATGCAGGAGCGACTGTAAGGCGTTCGCGTGGAACAATACTACTTCACCGAACTCCGTTCCTCTCCCTCCACTCACCCCCACTGATACACTACCCCTCACACCAAACCCCATGCTATCCGCCTTCAACATCAGCAAGGCCTACTCGACCAGGACCCTGTTCAGCGGCCTCACGCTCAACGTCGACGCCGGGGACCGCATCGCGCTGATCGGCGCGAACGGCTCCGGGAAGACGACGCTCATGGACATCCTGGCAGGCGATACGCCGCCGGACTCGGGGAACGTGTCCACGCGGCGCGACGTCTCCATCGGCTATCTGAAGCAGGAGCCCGCGTCGTTCGACGGCAAGCCGCTCCTCCAGGAGGTGCTGGACGCCGGCGCGGAGGTGATTGTGCTCACGGACGACATCGCCGCGACGCGGGAGGCGCTGGCGTCGGAGCCCGACCCGGCGCGACAGGCCGGTCTGCTGGAGCGCCTCAGCGAACTCGACATGGCGCTGGACGCCGCGGGCGGAGACGACCGGGAGTACGAGGCGAAGACCATCCTCTCGGGGCTCGGGTTCAAGCAGACCGACTTCCGGCGGCCGATGAGCGAGTTCAGCGGCGGCTGGGCGATGCGGGCGGGCCTCGCGCGGCTGCTGTTCCGGAACCCCGCCCTGCTGTTCCTGGACGAGCCGACCAACCACCTCGACCTCGAAGCGAACCTGTGGTTCGAGAAGTACCTGGCCGGGTTCCGGGGCGGGGTGCTCATCACGTCGCACGACCGCGCCTTCCTGAACCAGATCGCGACGAAGGTGCTCGCCATCGAGGAGGACGAGGTCGTGCTGATGAAGGGCGACTACGACGAGTACGTCGTGGCGCGCGAGCAGTCGCTGCAGGTCAAGCGGGCGGCGGCAGCCCGGCAGGAGCGCCGGATGCAGAAGCAGATGCGCTTCGTGGAGCGTTTCCGGTCCAAGGCGACGAAGGCGACGCAGGTGCAGAGCCGCCTGAAGCAACTCGAGAAGGTGCAGGCCATCGAGCTGCCGCGGACGACGAAGAAGGTGCGCTACTCGTTCCCGGAACCGCCCCGCAGCGGCGCCGAGGTCATATCGCTGGTGAACGTCAGCAAGTCGTACGGCGACAAGCCGGTGTACCGGGGCGTGAACCTGTCGCTCTCGCGCGGCGACCGCGTCGCGCTGGTCGGGCCGAACGGCGCGGGCAAGACGACGATGCTGAAGATACTCGCGGGCGTCCTGCCGATCGATGAGGGGGAGCGGAGGACCGGCCACAACGTCGTGACGTCGTACTACGCGCAGCACGTGCTCGAACTGCTCGACCCGGCCAACTCGCTCCTCGACGAACTGCGGCACGCCGCGCCGGACGTGCCGGAGCAGCGCCTGCGCACGACGCTGGGCGGCTTCCTGTTCAGCGGCGACGACGTCCGCAAGCCGATATCGGTGCTGTCGGGCGGCGAGAAGGCGCGGGTGGCGCTGGCGAAGCTGCTCCTGCAGCCGAGCAACCTGCTGCTGATGGACGAGCCGACGAACCATCTCGACATCGCGTCGCGGGAGATACTCGCGGACGCACTCGGCGACTACAAGGGCACGATCTGCCTCATCACGCACGACCGGACGCTCATCCGGCAGACCGCCAACAAGATCGTCGAGATCGAAGACGGGCAACCGGCGGTGTTCCTCGGCGGCTACGACGACTACCTCTACCGGAAGCAGACCGAGGCCGGGAACGGGGTCGCCGCGCCGTCGGTCAACGGGACAGTCGACGCGGCGCCGGAACGAGGTCGCGGCAGGAGACGCGGACGGCCGCTCGACGACGCGGAGATTGAGCGGCGGTCGCTGCGCAGCGAGGCGCGGAGGCTGTCGATGCGGATCGAGGAGATCGGCACTTCGTTGTCCGACCGCGAGTCGCGCATCGCGGAGCTGGAGGCGATGTTCTCGCAGCCCGACCGGTTCGACGGCCCGGCGCACCTGGCCTCGGCGGGCGAGGAGTACGGCGCGCTCAAGGAGGAGGCGGGGCTGCTGTGGGAGGAGTGGGAACGGCTGTCGTTGGAGGCGGAGGAGGTCGAGGGGAGGCTCGAGGGGCTGGGGGCGAACGCAGTTTAGACCGTGAGCAGTCGCCTCATGCCCGGCCTTCCCGCACGTCGTCGATGTACTCCAGTTCTTCCTCAGTCGGCTGGTAAGGGACGCCGGATATCCTACTGTGCACGTGGGTGCGCATGATGAGGTTCGTGTAGGCGGAGTACCGGAAGTGGCGAACGCCCCACCAGGTGTGAGCGCGGAAGTTCACGATCAATGACGCCAGCACCCACGCCACCGCGAGAAGGGCGACGATGAACACGACCAACCAGACCCCTCCCTCGATCAAGGCGAGGGCACCCAACCCAGCCAGCGCCAGTAGCACAGCGAGGAATGCCACTCCGACTAGGAAGCGCACAACCAACTTGATGCAGAACCGCTTCAGGGCAGACATTTACTGACGGAATGTTACCTATCCAGAGATGGGAGGCGTCAAGCGCCCGTGGGTCCCGCGACATCCGCCCCTTTCGCGAACGCGGAAGGCGCGCGTACGCTGTATCCGACGGCGCATCGTCCCTGGCGCTGGAGGCCCTGGGGCGTTGGAGCCCGAGCGGTCATCGGCGGTTTCGAGCGGAATGACGCGGCAATGAGCGGTTTCGAGCGGTCCGGCGAGGTTGATGAACGGTACGGGACCAGGAGTGGATGAGCACGGAATGAGCGCAGATGAGCGGTTTCGCACGGGGGAATTTTCTTCGCCGGACCTGGCAACGCCGCCATCCACGAACGTCTGCCCGAGAGATGTTTCGACTCCGCCTCCGGCTTCGCTCAACATGACAAGCCCTCCGGCTGCGAGGTCCCTGCTCTCCGCAGGAACGACGAGGCCAAAGGCATCCCTTGTGGATGCCCCTACACCGGACACCCCTCGGTTGTGAGGGGCGCAGGCGACGTGCTATCCTCTACGAGGCGTCCCGAGTGCGGGGCGCTGTTATTGTGCAGGGGACAGACGGAACGGAGCACTGATGCACCTGGTGATCGACGGACACGGCTGCGACGCCGATGAGCTCTCGGATGCGGAGCGCGTGCGGCGGTTCCTGGACGAGTTCCCGGACCGCATCAGCATGACCAAGATCACGCCGCCCGCCGTCTACACGTACCACGGCCCGACGCCTGAGGACTGGGGCGTCTCGGGGTTCGTCATCATCGCGGAGAGCCACATCAGCGTGCACACGTTCCCGGACCGGGGCTACGTCAACATCGACGTCTTCTCGTGCAAGGAGTTCGACGCCGACGACGCGATGGCGCAGGTGGGCGAGTTCTTCTCGATGGCGAGCGTCCGCAACTGGGTGCTGGACCGCGGGTTGGAGCACCTCGACCCCGCGACGGCCAAGACGGTGGTGGAAGAAGAGCGGGAGACCGTCCGGCAAAGGGTGTAGTCGCACAGGAGAGCCGCAGTGACCGAGGGCGAACGCGCAACCGGGGGCCCTCACCCTGACCCTCTCCCCCAGGAGAGGGGAACACATCCCGCCCTACCCGACACGTTCCTCATACTCGACCCGGACGAGCACACGCTCGACCGGTCGCGGTGCGTCGTGCTGCCCGTCCCGTACGAGGAGACGACGAGCTACCGCAAGGGGACGCGGCGCGGTCCGGAGGCGATCATCCGCGCGTCCGCCGAGATGGAGGACTACGACGTCGAGCTCGGCTGCGAGCCGTGCAGCGTCGGCATCCACACCGCGCCGACGCTCGAAGCCCCGCTTGCGCCCGAACCCAACGGGGGGCCGGAGGCGATGGCGGGCCGCGTCCGGGAGGCGGTGGCCTCCTACGCCGCGCAGGGCAAGCTCGTGGGGATGCTCGGCGGCGAGCACTCGATCACGTCGGGGGCGGTCGCCGCGCACGCGGAGCGTCACCCCGGCCTGAGCGTCCTCTTCTTCGACGCGCAGGCCGACCTGCGGGACGACTACCAAGGGTGGTCGCACAGCCACGCCTGCGCGGCGCGGCGAACGCTCGACCACGCGTCGAGCCTCACGCTCGTGGGCGTGCGCAGCATGACGGGCGAGGAGGCCGCGTTCGCGCAGGAGCGGGGCGTCGCGCTCTTCCCGCGCGGCGCGGAGCCGATCGCGGACGTCGACGCCATCGTCGACACACTCGGCGAGGAGGTCTACGTCTCGTTCGATCTCGACGCGTTCGACCCGTCGTTCATGTCGGCGGTCGGGACGCCGGAGCCGGGCGGCATGGGGTGGTGGGAGGCGCTGCGCATCCTGCGCGCCGTCGGGGAGCGCCGCCGCATCGTGGGCTTCGACGTGGTCGAGCTCGCGCCGGACGAGGGGCCGGAGGCGTGCGCGTACACGGCGGCGAAGCTGGTGTACAAGCTGTTCGGGTACGCGACGGCGTATGCTGTGGCAGAGGTAGAGGGACATGACGCCTGAGCAGACGGTCTACATGGACCACGCGGCCACCACGCCGGTGCTGCCGGAGGTGGCGGAGGCGATGCGCCCGTTCTTCACGGAGCGGTACGGCAACCCGTCCAGCATCTACGCGCTGGCGCAGCAGGCGCGGCAGGCGCTCGACGAGGCGCGGGAGCGATGCGCGAAGGTCCTCGGGACGCGTGCGGGCGAGATCGTCTTCACGAGCGGCGGGACGGAGTCGGACAACGCGGGCATCATGGGCCCTGCCCTCGCGCTCAAGGAGCAGGGGCGGCACGTCGTGACCACGTCCATCGAGCACCACGCCGTACTGCACGCCGTCGAGTTGCTGGAGAGCCTCGGATGGGAGGCAACCTACGTGTCGCCGGGCCGCGACGGCATCGTGCGTCCGGAGGACGTGGCGGACGCGGTCAGGCCGGACACGGCGGTCGTGAGCGTCATGCTGGCGAACAACGAGATCGGCACCTTGCAGCCGGTGGCGGAGATCGCGCGGCTCGTCAAGGAGCGCGCGGCGTCGGAGCGGCGTTCCATCGCCGTACACACGGACGCGGTGCAGGCCGCAGGCGCGGTGCCGGTGAAGGTCGACGACCTCGGCGTGGACCTGCTGTCGCTCTCGGCGCACAAGTTCGGCGGGCCGAAGGGCGTCGGGCTGCTGTACGTCCGTCGCGGCACACCGTTCGCGCCGACGCAGGTGGGCGGCGCGCAGGAGCGCGACCGCCGCGCGGGCACCGAGAACACGGCGGGGATCGTCGGCATGAGCGTCGCACTGGAGCGAGCGGAACGAGAACGAGAGGCGAACGCCGACGCGTGCGCCACCCTTCGCGACCGCCTGCTGAGCGGCATCCTGGAGCGCATCGATCGCGTCGAGGTGAACGGCGACACGGACGCCCGGCTGCCGGGCAACGTGAACGTCTCGTTCCACGGCGTCGAGGCCGAACCGCTGCTGATGGGGCTCGACCTCGCGGGGGTCGCGGCGTCGAGCGGCAGCGCCTGTACGGCGGGGTCGCTGGAGCCGTCGCACGTGCTGCTGGCGCTCGGACGCTCGAACGAACTGGCGCGGAGTTGCGTTCGGCTGACGCTCGGGCCGGAGAACACGGCGGAGGAGGTCGACTACGTCGTCGAGACGATGGCGGGCCTCGTGCCGAAGCTGCGCGCGCTGTCGAAGGCGGCGTCCCCGTGAGGAGACCTTGCATAACCCGCCCGCACTACCCTGGAGTACCCTCACCCTAGCCCTCTCCCCTTGTAGGGAGAGGGGATCAAGACCTCCAGAGCGTAGACTGTGAAACTTCCGGAGCCGGTCGGACCGGTGATGTGGCCGCGCCGCGTCTTCCACCTGGTGGTGGGATCGACGCTGCCGCTCGGCATCCTCTTCCTGCCCCTCGAGCTGGCGGAGTGGCTGCTCATCGCGGGGAGCCTCGGCGCGGTGCTGCTGGAGGTGCTGCGCGGGCTGGTGGGCGGCGTCAACGACTGGATGGTGCGCACGCTGCCGTTCTTCAAGGCGGCCGAGAGCCGACAGGTCACCGGCGCGACGTTCATGTGGCTCGCGGCCACGTTCCTCGTCTTCGTGTTCGAGAAGGAGATCGCGGTGCTGGCGATGCTCTTTCTGTCGGTGGGCGACCCGTTCGCGGCGCTCATCGGCGTGCGCGACCACCGTACGCGGCGGTTCGGGAAGTCGCTCGCGGGCACGGCGGCGTTCGCGGTCGCGGCGCTGGGCGCGGGGCTGCTCGCCACGCTCCACCCGGACGTGCCGCTCATGTGGTGGCTCGTGCCGGGGGCTGTGGTCGCCGCGCTCGCGGAGCTGGCGCCGGTCCCGCTCGACGACAACCTCACGGTGCCGCTCGTGTCGGCGGCGGTCATGGCGCTGCTGGCGATGGTGTAACGTAGACGGGCCATGCCTAACCGCCTCATCAACGAGACCTCCCCCTACCTGCTGCAGCACGCGCACAACCCCGTCGACTGGTACCCGTGGGGCGAGGAGGCGTTCGAGCGGGCGCGGGCCGAAGACAAGGTGGTTCTCGTTTCCATCGGCTACGCGGCGTGCCACTGGTGCCACGTCATGGAGCGCGAGTCGTTCGAGAACGAGGCAACCGCCCAGGTGATGAACGACCTCCTCGTCGCCATCAAGGTCGACCGGGAGGAGCGCCCGGACGTGGACGGCATCTACATGAGCGCGGTGCAGCAGCTGCACGGCCACGGCGGCTGGCCGCTCAACGTCTTCCTGCTGCCGGACGGGCGTCCATTCTACGGCGGCACGTACTTCCCGCCCGTCGACAGAAGCAACATGCCGTCCTGGACGCGGGTCGTCGCGGCGGTGAACGACGCCTACCGCAACAACCACGACGCCGTGCTGCAGAACGCACAAGTGCTCACGGACGCGTTGCGGAACACATCGAGCGTTCCGATGGCGGACGAGGACGTGAGCGACGCGCTGCTCGCGGAGGCGAGCGCAGGAATCGTGGCGTTGCACGACGCGGAGCACGGAGGCTTCGGCGGGGCGCCCAAGTTCCCGCAGTCGATGCCGATGGAGTTCCTGCTCGCCCGCAACGCCCGCGCGTTCGACGCCGATGCCCTCGAAACGGTCGAGGCGTCGCTGGCGGCGATGCACAGCGGCGGCATCTACGACCACCTCGGCGGCGGGTTCGCGCGCTACTCCACCGACCGGTTCTGGCTCGTGCCGCACTTTGAGAAGATGCTGTACGACAACGCGCTCCTCGTGTCGCTGTACACACAAGCCTTCCAGGCGACGGGGAACCCGCGCTACCGGGAGGTCATCGAGGAGACGGTCGCGTACCTGCTGCGCGACCTGCGCCACCCGGACGGCGGCTTCTTCTCGTCGCAGGACGCCGACAGCGAGGGCGTCGAGGGCAAGTTCTACGTCTGGACGCCGCAGGAGCTCGAGGCCGTGCTCGGAGTAGACGACGCGCGGCTGTTCCGGCGCTACTACGGCGTGGGCGTGCACCCGAACTTCGAGGGCCGCCACATCCTGCACGTGCGCGACAGCGCGGCGGCAGCCGGGCGCGAGCTCGGCGTCGACGCAGGCGACCTGCTCGAACGACTGCAGCCGATGCGCCGCGCGCTCCTGGAACGGCGGGCCGAGCGCGTGCCTCCGGCGACCGACGACAAAGTGCT
Organism: Dehalococcoidia bacterium; assembly: GCA_022820645.1. Classification (GTDB taxonomy): domain Bacteria; phylum Chloroflexota; class Dehalococcoidia; order Lucifugimonadales; family Australimonadaceae; genus Bin16. The sequence goes on from JAJEFD010000010.1 coordinate 8,782, forward strand.
GACCGCGTGGAACGGCCTCGCTCTGCGCGCGCTCGCCGAGGCGGCGTTCGCGCTCGACCAGCCCGACCTGCGCGATGCAGCGGAACGCAACGCCGACTTCCTGCTCCGCGAGATGCGCCGCGACGGGCGGCTGCTCCGCACGTGGAAGGACGGGAAAGCGCACCTGCTCGCCTACCTCGAAGACTACGCGCTGCTCATCAACGGGCTGCTCTCGCTGCACACGGCGACGTTCTCGCATCGCTGGCTCCACGAGGCACAGGCGCTGACGGGCGAGATGCAGAAGCTCTTCCGAGACGACGAGGACGGAGCGTTCTACGACGTCGGCATCGACCACGAGGAGTTGATCGTGCGTCCGCGCGACATCACCGACAACGCAACGCCGTGCGGCAGTTCGGCTGCCGCCGAGGCGCTGCTGCGGATGTCCGTGCTCACGGGCGACGAATCTCTCGCACAGCAGGCGGAGCGCCTCATGCGGGGCGTCGCACCGCTCGCGGCACGCTATCCGCTGGGGTTCGGGAACTGGCTGCGCATCGTCGAACGCTACCTCGCGCCGCCTACGGAGGTCGTCATCGTCGGGGAGCCGTCCGACGAACGCACACGCGCGTTGTTGGAGCCGCTGCGTCAGCAGCTTCCAACGTTCGCGATGGTTGGGCTGGCGCCGGGCGAGGCCTTGCCGTTCCCCACGCCGCTGCTGGAAGGACGCGCCGACGCCGGTACGCCTACCGCTTACGTCTGCCACGGCTACGTCTGCGACCTGCCCGCCCACGACCCGGCAACACTTGCACTGCAACTCGCTGGCAGCCGCTGACAAGCCCTCGGCATAATCCGTTGCCAAGGGATCCCCGCGTTCCACCAACGCCCCGGAACAGTTAGAATGCCGCCGAGCTGAGATGCTAGAGCGCAACTTCTGGTTCAGAACCGCCATCGTCGTCATCGCGTTCAGCGCGATCATCTTCGTCGTCGACACCATGCGGCGGGTCTGGGATTTCCTCGGCGACCTGATCCTCGTCTTCTTCCTCGCATACCTCGTCGGCTCGCTCATCATCCACACGGTGCGCTGGCTCATGCGCATCCCCGGCATGAAGCGGCCGCTGGCCATCCTGATCGTCTACCTGGCGCTCGGCGCAGTGGTTTCGGTCATCGGCGCCCTGGTGATTCCCGCCACGATCACCCAGATCATCGACCTGGCTGAGGTCATCCCCGACTACGTCGACCGGATCCCCGAGTTCATCACTGCAGCGGAGGAGTACCTCGCCGGGTTCGACATACAGGTCGACCTCACAACTCTTCTCCAGGTCGATCAGTTGGGAAGCATCGCCGCCAACCTGCAGGAGAGCATCACGAGCAACGCCATCGGGCTCCTGGGGAACGTTGTCTTCGTCATCTTCGCTATCTCGTTGATAACCGTCATCTCCTTCTACGTCGTGCTGGACGGCGGGCGCCGCCTCAACGAGGCGCTGAAGGTGCTGCCCCGCAACGCGGAGCGCGAGACGCGGTACGTGCTGGGAGTGATCGACGAGACGTTCCGCAGCTACCTCAGGGGCATGATGCTCATCTCACTCATCTACGGCGTGGGCACCGCATCGGTCATGTTCGCAACCGGCCTGCCCGCCGCGCTTCCCGTCGCGCTCATCTCCAGCCTGCTGCTCGCAGTGCCGTTCGTGGGAGACTGGCTGGCGCTCGCCCTGCCGCTCCTCATCGCGGCGCTCTCGGGCGACTTCGTTAAACTGCTCACGGTGCTGCTGGTGCTGCTGTTCATCCAGCAGGTCATGCTCAACATCCTCAGCCCGCGCATCCTGGGGAGCGCGGTCCGTATGCCCGCCATGCTCGTTGTCATCGCGGTGGTGCTCGGCGCGCGGCTCGCAGGCATCACGGGAGCGCTCCTCGGCGTGCCGACCATGGGCGTCATCTACACGCTCGCGGTGCACTACGGAATGGTCATCCGGACGCGGCGGGAGGCGGAGGAGCAGCGCCGCATCCTTGAGAACCGGGAAGCGTCCACGAGGGCAGCCGAATCGAGGGCGATCGCCGAAGAAGAGGCCTTGGCTGCACTGGAAGCGATGGCGGCAGCGGAAGCGCTCGCCGAGATGGAGGCCGCCCAGGCCAACGGTGAGTCCGAATTCCCGGAGCCACCGGAGCCGGAACTTCCGCAAGAGCCGGAGGAGGAACCAGAGCCTGCTCCAGACGACGCCTCCGTGACCGCAGCCGATGAACCTGCGCCGGAGGCTGCGGACGAGTCGTCCGAAGGCGGAGCTCGTCCTGAAGACGACCCTCTCCAGCAGGGTGCATCCCGGTAGCCCACCCCACCCTCTCCTGAGAGAGACAAGGTTCCCTCCCGCTGCGCTATCCTGACGAGCCGTTATGGATGCCGGAGACTTCCTCGTACTGGACGTCGAAACGTCAGGCGGTTCGATGCAGAACTTCCCGGAGGGATTCCGGTTGCTCCTGACCGGTACACGGCAGGGCACGCTCTACGGCATGTACACCGCCGAGCCCGCGAGCCTCGCCCAACTGCACAGCCTCGTGGTCGACTTCGACGGCCCCATCGTCACGTTCAACGGCGCACGCTTCGACATCCCCATCCTCGACCGCTGGATGCGCGACGTGCTGGGGCTGGGGCTGACCGTGCAACAGCACTACGACCTGATGATCGCGATCGTGCAGGCCGCGGGGCGCCGCATCAGCCTGGACCGGCTCTGCTACTACACCTTCGGAGAAGAGAAGGTGCAGTGGGACCACCGGCAGAACGCGCGCGCCTGGGCCGATGCGCCGCAACGGCTGGTCGACTACAACCGCGTCGACCTCGACCTCACGCACGAGTTGTTCATGCGCGTGCTGCGCGGCGAACCGCTCTTCCTCGGCGACGCAACGGTGGTGTTGCCGCCGCCGGGTTGAGCGTTATCCAGCGACGTTGATGATGATGGTCACCACGATGGCGATGACGACGAGGCCGATGATGATCTTCTTAGCGTTCATGCGACACCTCCCGTAAGGGTCAGCCGCTTGTATCACCCCGTTGCCCCGGATGGAACGAGATACGCAGGCGCGTTAGTGCAGAAGAGGCGGCGCCGGTGCGCCGCCTCTCCTCAATGCGGAACCTCGTAGATAACGGGCCCTAGAAGCCGTACATGTCCACCGTGCGCTCGCCTTGGTGTAGGCGGGAGATGGTGTTCGCTTCCTTCTCCTCGCGCGCCCGCGACTTCTCGAGCACCTCGCCGATGCGCTCCTGCGGCACGACAACGACGCCGTCCCGGTCGCCTACGACGAGGTCGCCCGGGTTCACCCATATCTCGCCGATGCGGATGGGGATGTTGATCGCGCCGTAGGCTTCCTTGTTCTTGGCGGTGCCCCTGATGCAGAGCCCCGCCGAGAAGACGGGCATGCCCAACTCCTCCAGGATGGAGCCGTCCCGTACGCAGCCGTCTATCACCAGGCCCGCGATGCCGACCTGCTGGGCGGCGTGGGTCATGATCTCGCCCCAGTAGCCGGCCTCGTGGAAGCCGCCCGTGTCCACCACCATCACCTCGCCGGGCTGTGCGTGGTAGATGCCGCGGTGCAGCCAGAGGTTGTCCTTCGGGGGCGACAGCACGGTCATCGCCGCGCCGCATACGTACCAGTCGTTGGACACCGGCTTGATGTAGGACGGCAGCGCGCCTATCTGGCCTCCGGCCTCATGCAGTGTCGCGGTCCCGATACCCCGGACAGCGTCGACGAGCGCAGCGTCCGGGCGATCCGTAAACTCCGTCATTGCTTCTCCTCCTATCGGGCGAGCATCTGCTCGTAGTTGATCCCCATCACTTCCACGACCGACTTGCCGTTCATGACGTCGCGGGCCATCGCCTGCTCACGGGCGACGATGCTCTCCGCCTCGGGCACGACTTCGGCAACGCGGTCCTGCGGCACAACGACGATGCCGCTGTTGTCGGCGATGACGTAGTCGCCGGGTGCGAGGCTCACGCCGCCGATCTCGACAGGCTCGTTCGTGGACTCCTCGACGACGCGTCCCCGCGCCGTGAGCGGCACCGCCGCCCGCGCGAACAGCGGCAGGCCGAGGCCCTTCGCCTCGTCCACGTCGCGCGACGCGCCGTCGATGATGACGCCCGCAACGCCGCGCGTCTTTGCCGCCGTCGACAGGATGCCGCCCCAACCCGCCACGTCCGTCCTGCCCCGATGGTCGCAGACGATGATGTCGCCCGGATCGGAGGCTTCAACGGCGGACGTGCCGAGGTGGCGCGTCGTGGTCTCGTTGCCCTTCGTCTTCAACTTGAAGGTTACGGCGCGCCCGACGATCCGCCCCGTCTCGTACAACGGCAGGATGCCGAGGACGGTGCCCTTGATGCCGAGCTTGTCCTGCGCGTCCGAGACGGCGCAGGTGTCCAGCTCGCGCAGCCGCTCAACCCACGTGTCAACTGCCATCGCTTCCTCTCCCCCTGCCGCCGGAAGCTATCCGCCGACGTACGCGATGAACTGGATCTGCATCTCCATACCACCCGCGAGCGCGTCGTACTGGATGGTGTGACGCGTCGGGCGGTTCTCCTCGTCCGGGAACATGGCGACCCACTGCTCGTTCACGAGCGGCCGGATGTCGCGGCTCTTCACGTAGACGTTCATGTGCGCGATGTCGTCCGTCGTGCCGCCGGCCTCAGTCACGATGCGGCGGACATGCTCGAACGCCCACTGCGCCTGCTCCGCCAGATCGGTCGGCATCTCGTTGGTGTCGGGATTGAGTCCGCTGACGCCGCCGGACGTCACGATGGGCCCAGTCTTGGTGGCCGGAGGGATGGGCTGACCGGCGTGCCAGTTGCCAGGGATATGGATCACCTTCCTCGCCATGTTTCACCTCTGCTGAATGGGATTCGCGTTCATTCCGGCCGAACGCTGAGCGCCGGCCGCGCGCCGTGGGGGAGTATATCAGGGCACAGGCGGGAGCGTGCGCTAGGCGCTGGTCTCGACCCGCTGGCCGTCCGAGAACCTCAAGGCGTGGGTGCGCTCGCCCGTGAGCATCTCGGTGTGCACCGACTTCGACACCGGAGCGAGATGAGCGACCATGCTCCACGTCTCGCCGCCGTCGCCGGTCCACCAGACCTCGCCGTCGGTCATCCCCGCGAACAGCTGAACGCTCCCGCCCGCCTCTTCGAGGCACATCGCCTCGACGTTGCCGTGCAGGCGGTCGGGCAACCCGCCCGTCAGCACGGTCCAGGAGCGTCCGCCGTCGGCGCTCCGGCCGATGCGGCCGCCAGCGAAGCCCTCTATCGAACCGTCCTGCACCCACGAGCGTGGTCCCGTCCGTGAAGCGGAAACGTACATGGTGTCCGGGTTGCTGGGCAGGTGCACCAACTGGTCGGGGTAGCCGCCGATATCGTTCTCTTTGCCGAACAGCTCCTGCCACGACCTCCCGCCGTCCTCGCTCAGCAGCAGCCCGGCGCCGCCGGTGGTCCTGACGGCGGACGGGTTGCGGGGGTCGATGACGGTACGGTGCACGTCCGGGTTCGGCACGTCGACATCGGCCCAGGTCTCGCCGCCGTCGGTGCTCTCCAGCAGCCCGCCGACCTCGATGCTGACGTACATGTGCGTGGGGTCGTCCGGGTGGAAGTTGATGTGCTTGAGATGGGCCTCGAACGGGTCGGCCGCGAAGCGCCAACGGGGAAGGGACTCGACAGACCGGACCTCCGGCAACTCGGTCCACGTCCCGCCCATGTCGTCGCTGTAGTAGAGGTGCGCGGGCTCCGTGCCGGCAAACAGCCGTTTCCCGCCGTCGATATCGACCGCAGCGAGGCTGAACAGGCTGCGGACGCCGATGCCCGCATCCCGCGCCTGCCACGTCTCACCTCCGTCTTCGCTGGCGTAGACGCCGTCCCACCAGGCGCCCGCGAAGACCGTGCCGTCCACGAACAGCAGTGCATGGATGTGCTTGCCCACCAGCGAGTGGCTGACGACCGGCCAGCGGCCGCCGTCGCGGCGCAGTTTCACCACGCCGTCCATGGTCCCCACGAGCACCTCGCCGCTCGGTAGGTCTGACGAATAGATGGTCGTGCCACCGTGCGAGAGTCCAAGCATCGTTCCTTCTCCCTGTCGCTCTTGTCTCGGCAAAGGATACACCGCGCGCTGCATCAAGCACCTGCGTCGGTGGGCGACAACTGCATCTTCACTCACGCCGAACGTGACGGGGCGGGTGCCGACGGGTGCTCGAGAAGATAGGATTCGTCTACGCGCTTGTGAGGTAACCATCATGCCCGACCTGAAACTGACGATGGCAATGACCCCGTGGGACCGCATCAGCCCCCTGCTGACCGGTGAGGTGAAGCCCGATGGCATCACGCTCGAGCACCACGACATCCCGCTCCAGGAGATCTGGCATCGCCAGCTCCAAGGCAACGAGTTCGACATATCCGAGATGTCCATGTCCTTCACGCTGCAGGCCATACCGCTGGGCTGGGACTACCGCGTCCTGCCCGTCTTCCACAACCGCACCTTCTCCTACGTGAATACGATGATCCGCCTCGGATCGGGCATCCGGCAGGACCACCCCGAGGACCTGACCGGCAAGCGTGTCGGCGTCGTCGATTACCAGATGACGGCGGCGCTCTGGACGCGAGGAATCCTGGAGCACGAGTTCGGCGTCGACCCGTGCGCCGTCGAGTGGTTCCAGGGCAGGCCAGACCCCGCCATCCCCGGCCAGACAGAGCCCTTCCGTCCGCCGGAGGGAGTGGTGATCAACCCGCCGCCCAACAACCTCGAACAGATGATGGCCGACGGCGCGCTCGATGCGATGTATTCCGTCCATCCGCCTGCGAGCGGCCCGCTGGCCGACCGCTCAAGCTTCGTTCCGCTGTTCGCGGACGGCGTCGCGGAGTCGGAGCGTTACTACGCCAGCACGGGGATCTTTCCCGCTCACCACGCGACCATCGTGCGCAAGAGCGTGCTGGACGCACATCCATGGGCGGCGAAGAGCCTCCTCGACGCATTCGTCGAGGCGCAGCGGCTGACGATGGAGCGCGCGATGAAGGAGCCGCCGTCAGCCCTCGTGTTCGCGCGGGAGATGATGGAGCGCCAGCGCGAGACGTTCGGCGACAACCCCTACGCTTACGGCCTCGCCGCTAACGCGGCGGCCATCGACCTCGTGCAGACCTTCGCCGTCGAGCACGGCATGACGCCCCGGAAGCAGCCGCTCGCGGGGCTGATCGCGGCAGGGACGCTGGACAGCTAGCAGGGGCTGGGGGCGCAAAAAACTGCTGCCCCGCGACATATTCCTGCCACATTTCACTCCTATCGTGAGCAGTGTCACGGATCTCTCACGAAGGAGGTGAAATGATGATCCGCAAGCAACTCATAGCAAAGTTCCTGGTGGCGATGGCCCTGGTGGCCATGTTCCTCACGGCGGTGTTCGTCGGCTGCACCGGCGAGCGGGGCCCCGAAGGCGGAGACGCCGAGCGCGGGGCCGTGAGCGAGGTCTCCGAGCGCGGCGGCGGCGAGCACGGCGCCGGCGGCGAAGGATCCGGCGGGGAAGGCAGTGAAGGCGCCGAGGGCAGCGGAGGCGGCGAAGAGGCCAGCGCCGCTGCCCTTGCGCCGGACCAGACGTTCGACGCGATCCGCAGTGGCGCACGGCTCGTCATGAACTACGACGCAGCGAGCAACGCCTTCGTCGGCACCGTCGAGAACACGACCAACAGCACCCTGGCTCGCGTCAGGATCGAAGTGCACGTCACCAACGGACCGGAACTCGGGCCGACGACCCCGATAGACCTGGCCCCGGGCGAGGTAGCGGCGGTCAGCCTGCCGTTCTCGCAGTCGTTCACCGGATGGGTGGCACACGCCGAGGTCGGCAGCGGCGAGGGCGGCGGCGAAGGCTCCGGTGGGGAAGGCGGCGCCGAGGGCGCAGGCGGCGAGGGGCACGGCCCCGGCGGCGAAGGCGGCAGTGAGGGCGAAGCTGCCCGGGAAGCGGCCATGTCCAGCCCGATCACTCCGCTCGACCAGCCGTGGAACGGCGTTCTCGGCGGGCTGGCGGTCTCCGCGCGATACGATGCCGCGACCCAGTCCGTCCAGGCGACGGTGCGGAACACTACGTCGCAGAAGCTCTGCTACGTGCAGGCGGAACCGCACCTGAAGTCCGGGACGCGGACCGTGGGCGAGTTGGGGCCCGACATGCTGGGGGACCTGAACCCCGGACAGCAGGCGGTGTCCAGCGTGTCCGTCGCCAGCGAACCCAGCCTCGCGGGCGTGTCGTTCGACGGGTACGTCGTCCACATGGAAGTGTTCGACTGTGCCGGGACCGGCCCCATGCCCCACACCGGCGGAGAAGGCGCTGAGGGCTCTGGCGGCGAAAGCGCCGGCGGCGAGGGGCACGGCCCCGGCGGCGAAGGTGGCAGCGAAGGCTCCGGCAACGAGGGCAGTGAAGGCGCCGGGGGCGGCGAGGAAGGCAGCGGCGCTATGCTGGCGCCCGATCAGACCTTCGACGCGATCCGCAGCGGGGCACGGCTGATCCTGAACTACAACGCCTCCACCAACGCCTTCCTTGGCACGGTGGAGAACACGACCGGCGGCGTACTGACTGACGTCAGGATCGAGGTGCACCTCAGCAACGGGACGGAGCTCGGGCCGACGCCCCGGATAGACCTGGCGCCGGGCGACGTGGAACTGGTCTTCCTGCCCTCCACGCAGGCATCGTTCACCGGATGGGTGGCGCACGCCGAGGTTGGCGGCGGCGAGTCCGGCGGCGAACACGGCAGCGGGTCCGGCAGTGGCGAAGGCGGCGGTGAGCACGGCTCCGGCAGCGGGTCCGGCAGTGGCGAAGGCGGCGGCGAGCACGGCTCCGGCGGCGAGCGGGGCAGCGGCTAAGAGCCGACCGTGGCCGGATATAATCCGACCACGGAGCATCCCGCAGACGGACGCGGCACCTGAAGAGGCGCCGCGTCCAACGTGGCTCTGAGAGGAGCAGCGATGAGCGGCACCGTACTGATCGTCGAAGACGACACGAGGATCGCGAACTGGGTCAGGGTGTACTTCGAGCGCGCCGGATTCTCCGCTGAGGTCACTCACGACGGAGAATCGGGCCTAGCGCTGGCCCGCGACCTCGCCCCGGACCTGATCATCCTCGACCTGATGCTTCCCCGTCTCGATGGGGTGGAACTGTGCCGGATACTGCGCCGGGAGTCGGACGTCCCGATCATCATGCTGACGGCCAGAGAGGCCCCCGTCGAACGCATCTCCGGACTGGACAGCGGCGCCGACGACTACATCGTCAAACCCTTCGATCCCGACGAGGTCATCGCACGCGCTGAGGCCGTGCTCCGCCGCGTGAAGGGCAAGGTGCAACAGGTACTGACGCGCGGCAACATCACCCTGAACGAGACTACCGGAGTCGTCACTGTCGATGAAGAGCCCGTGACCCTGAGCCAGGGACAGACCGCCCTGCTGTCGACGTTCATGCGCCACCCCAACCAGCTGCTGACCCGCGACCAACTGATCTCGCTGGCCTTCAACGACGAGTTCGAGGGGTTCGACCGCGCCATCGACAGCCAGGTCGCCCGCCTGCGGAAGCAGATCAACCGGGATGGCAGACAGCCCATCCAGACCGTCTACGGCGGCGGCTACAGATTCGTGACGGGGGACGCGTGATGTCGCTGCGGTGGCGCATCATGGGCGCGACTGTCCTTATCGTCGTTCTCACCGTGCTGATCAGCGTCGGCGTGGGCTACTACGCGACACAGTCCCGGCTGGACGTGTTCGTAGACCGGATAGGCGGCGATGAAGCAGTGCAACTGGCCCGTGACCTGAGCCGGGAGTACACCGCCGCCAGCGGCTGGGAAACGGCGGACAGAGCGCTGTCCGAGGCCGGATACGTCTACGAGGGAGTGCGGGAGAGCGAGGAGCATGGAGGAGGCGAAGGCGAATCGTCGGAGCTCTTCCACCAGGACCGGATACGGGTCGTCGTGGCCGACGCAGACGGACGCGTGGTGAGGGACAACCTGTCCGTCCTGACGCCCGGCGACGCCGTCCCCGATCTGGGGGGACGTCGCGAGACGGTATTCGACCTGGCAGCGAACCGGCCCGTGGGCCACGTCTACGTGGACGTGAACCGCGAGTTCCTGTCGACTGAGTCGCACGGGTTCCTCAACACGCTCCTGTACATCATCCTGATCGGCGGGGCGCTGACGGTGGGCGTCGCCATACTGCTGGCCGCCTGGTTGTCCAAACGGATCACGGCTCCCGTAGCGGCTCTGACAGAAGCGACCGAAGCGATCGCACAGGGGGATACGACCCAGTTGCCGGTCACGTCATCGGACGAGTTGGGGAAGATGAGCGCGGCCTTCAACCGGATGACCTCCTCTCTGGAAACCCAGCGCGAGCTCCGCAGGCGGCTGATAAACGACGTCTCCCATGAGTTGAATACGCCGCTGAGCGTGATCCAGTTGGAGGCGGCAGGGTTGCGCGACGGACTCCAGAGCGCCGAAAGCGCCTCAGGGCACATCATCCAGGAAGTGGAGCGGCTGCGCGGTCTTGTAACGGACCTGAACTGGCTGGCGGAGACGGACCACGGCGAGTTGCGGCTCACCCTCGAAGCAGGTTCGGTCCACGAACTGCTCGCCGCGGAGCTGAAGCGCTGGCAACCGCAGGCCGAGGCCCGGCAGGTCTCGCTGTCACTGGAAGCGTCCGACGACCTGCCGGAGACGGATCTCGACCGGATGCGCATGAGCCAGGCGCTGGGGAACGTGATGAGCAACGCCATCCGTTGCACCGATGCCGGCGGGACGATCGTGCTCAGGGCGGGGTTGGAGAGCAGCGATGCGCTGGCCGTCTCGATCGCCGACGACGGCATCGGCATCGACGCGGCAGACCTTCCCCACGTCTTCGACCGCTTCTACCGTACCGACCAATCGCGCAGCCGGGGGATAGGCGGCACCGGGCTGGGACTGGCCATCACCCACGCCATCGTCGAAGCGCACGGGGGCACGGTCGCCGTAGCAAGCGATGGGCCCGGACGGGGCGCTACCGTTACTATTCGTCTCCCGTTGCGCTAGCAGGCATCTCCCACTCCACCGCTGGGCGGTGTGCTTACACCTGCTCGCCCTGGTTCTCTGCCCTGGGCATACGGTAGCCGACCCGGGGCTCGGCGAAGATGTAGGTGGGGTTGCTGCCGTCCTCTCCCAGCTTGTGGCGGAGTCTTCTCACGTGCGTCCGGAGCGTCCGCATGTCGCCGGATTTCTCGGATCGCCAGACCCTTCGCAGCAGTTGGCTGTGCGTCAGCACCCGCCCACCGTTGACAGAGAGTTGGTAGAGCAGACCGTACTCTGTCGCCGTCAGTTGCACACGACGGCCTGCCAGGGTCACGAGGCGTTCTGCGTAGTCGATGGTCAACCCCCCGAGCACGTAGCGTTCCGATGGCCCGTCCCGGTCGTGTCCCTCCTGCTTTCGGAGGGCCGCCCTGACCCGGGCCACGAGTTCGGTCGGCGAGAAGGGTTTGACGATGTAGTCGGTCGCCCCGGCGTCGAAGGCCTGGGCGATCACGTGGTCCTTGCCATACGCGGAGAGGAAGATCACCGGGACGTCAGCGATGCTGAGGATGTCCTGCAGCAGCTCGATCCCGTCGAAGCCCGGGAGCATCAAGTCTAGAAGGACAAGATGGGCCCCATTCTCCTTCATCAGGCCCAATGCCTCCTCGGGGTCGGCGGACACTATCGGGCTGTAGCCGGCATCCGTGAGCGCGTTCCGAACGTACATCAGGGCCTGCGGGTCGTCGTCCACCACGAGGACAGTTTTACCCGCGCCCTCCTCGGACCGTATGGGGCGGGGGGACCGGCGGCGCTCGCTGGGGGTCTCTTCGACCACCGGGAGCGTGAAAGTGAACCGGGCGCCGAGGCCGGGCCCGTCGCTCTCAGCCCATATGCGGCCCCCATGAGCCTCGACTATCCCTTTGCAGATGGCAAGGCCGAGACCGGTATCGCCTGCTTGTTCCTCGGCATCGTTCCTCGAGAACTTGCGGAACAGGTACGGCAACCGCTCAGCCGTGATGCCGCTCCCCTCGTCCACTACCGACACGGCCACGAGGCTTCCCTCACTGGCCGCGCTCACCCGGATCGCGGCTGATTCCGGCGAGCGCCTGGAGGCGTTCGAGAGGAGATTGCCGATGACCTGGACGACGCGGCGCCTGTCCGCCATGACGAGGGGCAGGCCCGGGTCGACGTCGATATCGAGCCCGTTCCTGCCTCCTCCGCTGAGGAAGGTTGTCCTTGCCCGGTCCAGCAACATGGCGACCTCGACCGGTTCCGGGCTGACCGAGAGAGTGCCCGTCTCGATACGCGCCACGTCCAGAAGGTCGCCGATAAGCTCGCGCATGCCGTCGGCCTGATCGACGATGATCCGCATGAGCTGGCGTACCTCAGTGGGATCGAGTTCGGACGAGGTGTCCAGCATCGTCGTCGCCGCTCCTCTGATAGAGGTGAGCGGAGTCCGCAGCTCGTGGCTGACCATCGCCAGGAACTCGGCGCGCAGCCGCTCCATCTCCTCGACGTCGGCCATGTCCTGGAGTGTGACGACCACCGACTCGACCGCACCCTCATCGAAGCGGATGGGCGTCGCGTTGAGCAGTACCGTGACGCTTCTGCCGTCGGCAACGCGCATGACGATC
>JAJEFD010000006.1 GCA_022820645.1 Dehalococcoidia bacterium
GGGCGTCTGGTCGGAGTTTCGCAGGCAGTCGACGATCCTGCGGGCTTCCCGGTTGAAGGACTTCGGAACTCCCGTCATGGCGTCGAAGACCACGACGCCGACCGGAGAGGTGTCGACCAGGGTCTCGAGGTCAGCCCTGGCGCGGCGCTCCTCCCTGTGCCTTCGTGCGTTGGCAATGGCCATGGCGGCCTGTGAGGCGAACAGAACGAGGGTCTCCTCGTCCTCCCGGGTGAACTCCCGGTCTTCCGTCTCATGGGCAAGATAGATCGTGCCGACCACGGCCCCCTGGTGGCGGATCGGGGCCACCAGCAGGGAGGTCGCCGACACAGAAGGGAGGAAATCAGGCATGTTCAATGCCTTCAGGTGGCTGTCGATATTCGAGACCCGCAGGGGCTCGGCAAGGCCGCTGAGGTACTCGAAGAACCCCAGTCCTTCCGGCATGTCCCACAACCCCTGGTGCTCTTCCCTGGTCAGACCGGAGACGATGAAGTCCGATAACTGTCCGGCTTCGTCGAGAACGGTTATCGCCCCGTAGCGCGAGTAGGTGAGCGACCGTGCGCTGTCCACCACGCCCTGCAGCACTGAGTTGAACTCGAGGTCTTCGGTGATGCGAAGGCCGGCTTCGCTCAAACGGGACAGGCGCTCTTCCAACTCGTGTATCCGTTGGTCTCGCTCATCCAGGTAGTCCAACTTGTCACCTCGATGGAATCGGCGTCAGCGGAGCCAAGTATGCTCCATCCGGTGGATAGTTACAACAAGTTACAGGAAATCGCGAGAAAAGTAACACAACGGTGATGCGGGTCTGGTAGCGCAGCGATACGAATGGTGGTAGCGTTCTGCCGACCTACCTGGAAGTTTGAAGAGGCGACATCGTTCTGTTGAACAGCACCGCTTCTCGACATTATGACGTAGCCATAATCGGCACCGGCCCGGTGGGCAGCCTGTGCGCGCTTACCTATGCACGCAGGGGCGCCCGGGTGGCACTGTTCGAAGCGAATCCCAATGACCATAGCGGACTGAAAGGCGAGTGGCTGCATCCGCCTGCCTCGCAGATGCTGCAACAGGTCGGGGTCCGTTTCGATACGCAGGCCCAGGCCACCAACGGATTCGTGGTGTTCCCCGAGGACGGCTCAGAGCCGATCGCACTTACCTACCCGGACGGGTCGCACGGGTTGGTATGCCCGCACGAAACCCTCGTCTCAGGTCTGCGTGAGGCTGCGGAGAACGAGCCTGATGTCGACCTCATATGGTCGGGTGCGCGCCCGACCCATGACGGCAGCATCACCTATACGCAGAACGGCGCCGAGCGATCTGTGACCGCCGATCGGATAGTCGGCGCCGACGGCCGGGGTTCTCTCGTGCTGCGACTGTTGGGGCTGACAGCAAAGCCTACGGTCTGTTCGCGCATGATAGGAATCAGGGTGAACGGAGTGAGCTTGCCCATGGAGGACTATGGGCACATCTTCTGTGGCGGCCCCGGCCCCATATTCATGTACAGATTAGGCAAGGACAGCGTTTCCGCCATTATGGACATCCCTCGTGAATACTCAGACCGCAACGCTGCCGACCTTCCATCGCCATCCGGTCGCCTGCCGACAGCGGCTCGGCGGTCGCGGCGGGCGGCGCATCCGGGGGCGCCGCCGGCGGCGGCGTACCGGCGGTCTCGCCGCAAGCCGCCAGTGCAGCCAGCAGCAGCGATACCAGGAGCAGCGGGACAAGGGAGCCGAGTCGTACTTTCATGAACTACCTGCCTACCCCCACGTAATCAGTCACGAGGTCACTTCTGAATCCGCCATCGAGCAAGCGGTCGACCGCGCCAACCAGCGTTCCCGGGCTGTCCGCCAGCACCACCAGGACACGCCGGTCCTGGTTCCGGTCGAGCACGGTAACGGACGTCCTCTCCGGGTCCAGGTCCGGAGTGAAAGGAGTGCCCAGGGTGTCGCCGATACGCACTCCGGCGGCCTGGAGATACCGGCTCATCGGAAGGGCGTCCTCGTAGAGTCCCAGGAACACGGTGTCCCGGCTCAGGTCCTCGACCCCGCGTATCCCGGAAGAGACGCCGTACGCGGCGAGGCCGTTCTTCATATCGATGCCGACGTCCCAGAGGGACTCCCTGCCCAGCAGGATGTCCGCGCCCGCATCGGAGCCGGTCTCGTAGAAGTGCGGGAAGTCCGCCAACCCGTACTCTCGTTCAGTCGAGGTGAGGTAGTCAGCGATGTTGGATATGAGCCTGTCGTTGTCCAGCAGGGAGTTCTGCGGAGGAACCATGAAGGTCAGGTCGGCTATCGCCAGCACGTTACGGCTGCCGCCCCTGGCGATGGGGTGGAGCCGCTCGAGGTCTTCCACCAGCGACGACCGCGTACCGGCCCCGGCGAACGCCAGGCCGGGGCCCGACGAGCGGATCGAACCGGCGGCGTGAAGGGTTATGGCGTCCAGGCCGACGGTGAGCTCGTCGGGCTGGAACTCGCTCACGATGATGTTCTGGAAGATCAGGTCGTACTCCGTCATGTCATAGAGGTAGTCCGGCCGGAACTCCAGCCCGAACCTTCCGGCCAGCGTGTTGATCCGCTGGGAGCGGGTAGGATCGGAGACCAGCAGGAGTTTCCCGCCCTTGCTCACGAACCGTTCCACCAGGACGGCCTCGGCCTCGGAGTACTCCAACTGCGGGAGGACGACCACCAGGCTGTCCGCGCGCCGCAGGCTCTCTTCCAGGAGGGGATAGCGGGCATCCTGGGAGTACGGAGTGAACCCGCCGAGGAACTCCACGTCGTATCCCCGGTTGGCGACCCGTGAGCTGAGGGTGAAGAACTCGCTCTCCGTGAACGCGTTGCCGTGCATGGCGTCGACCACCATGAGACCGTGCTTCACCCGGGTCACGGGCGAGTCCACGGACGCATCCGTTGGGAGACGCGGCGCGACTATCTGTTCGTAGGGGATCTCCACCTGCGGCGGCGGGTCGTAGCCTCCGCGATAGAAGAGGAAGAAGGCTACCCCGAAAGCGATGACGGCGAACGCGGGCAACAGGGCGAGGAGTGCGAGTTTACGAGCCATTTCCCACGTACAGGTAGTAGAATTCCGGCCGGCCTATCCCCAGGGGAAAGTCCGGCAGCGGGTCGTCCTGGTCCGTGCTCAACTGGCGGTCGATCACGAATCCCTGCAGAGCATCGAGCCCGGACAGCCCCTGCCCGTTCTCCTCGCGGTATGCCTCGAGGAAGGGGTCGCCGCCGTCGCCGTCCGTTGCGAGCAGGGCGACAACGTCGGCCAGATCGGGCCCGTCTCCGGTGTCCAGGGGTTCGAGGATCCGCTGCAACTCCCGGATGATCTCTATCTGCACCTCGAGGTTGACGTCCACGAAGCCGTAGTTGGATATCCCCGCCAACTCCGCCGCCTTCTCGATGGCGTCGCTGTCGCTCCCGATCTCGTCGGCCAAGCCCAGTTTCACGGCGTCCAGGCCGGAGTAGAGCCGCGCCTCGATCAACTCGTCCCAGGAGATGCGCAGCCTGTCCCCCCGTTCGCTGACCACCGTCTGCGCGAAGGCTGACTTCAACTCGTCCACCATCCCGATCCAGTCTCTCCTCGAAGCGCCGTCCAACTTGTGCCGGCCGCTGAACACCACGTCCTCGCCGGGCACCGGGGGGACCAACGGATCGGCTGCGGAGACCACGCCCACGTTCCCCACAAGGGAGGACGGCTTGGCGAAGAGGTGGCTGGCGCCCATCGACATCATGTACCCGCCGCTGGCAACCAGCCCGTTCATGACCAGCACGACAGGCTTCTCCGCGCGGAGCGTGCGCGTCTCGAGGTAGAGGTGCTCGCTGGCCGCGGCTCCTCCTCCGGGGGAGGTGAGCTTGATAACCACAGCCTGGATGGAATCGTCCTGGCGGGCGTAGTCGAGGAGCCTGCCCATCACATAGGCAGAGTCCTCAGTGATCACCGTGAACGGTATGTCAATGACGCCGATCCTGGGCTGCCCGGGAGTAGCGTTGGCGAACGTCCACACACCGACCGCGACGCCCAGGCCGGCCAACAATGGCGCGACGACGTACCAGCCGGTCAGTACTTTCCTCAAACGGGAGAAGAAGCCCACATCGCTATTCTCGTTTCTCGACGCCGCCAGTAGCAAGGTGCAGGGAGGCCCATTGACGGAGTGCCTTGCGCCTCCCTACCCTCACGCCCGCCAACCTGTGCAACGGAGCGAGACGTCATGACCACGCCCCCGACCGAACACACTGTGCGAGCGCACGGCCTCGACCTGCACTACCTGGACTGGGGAAACCCGGACGCGCCGCCCGTATTGCTGCTGCACGGCCTGCAGGACTCCGCCGCGCTCTGGGGGACGTTCGCCGAGTCGATGCGCGACGACTTCCACGTCATCGCGCTCGACCATCGCGGTCACGGCGACAGCCCGCGCGCCGAGACGTACGCGCTCGCAGACTACGTCGCGGAGACACGGGACGTGGTGCGCAACCTGGGCCTCGACACGCCCGTGCTCATGGGGCATTCGGCGGGCAGCAAGAACGCGTGGACGTGCATCGCCGACAACCCCGGCATCGCGTCGAAACTCGTCATCACGGACATGGACCCGGACTCGTACAACCCCGGCTCAGTCGCGATGATCTCGCGCTACAAGGACGAGACCGACTTCTACGAGGACCGGCAGGCGGTCGTGGAGCGGCTGCGCTCGCGGCAACCGAATGCGTCGGACGAGGAGTTGGAGCGGGACGTGGACGCGCTCGCGGTGCGGCTGGACGACGGACGTTACACGTGGAAGCGCAGCCGCGACGTGGTGACGAAGTACGACAGGCCGGACGTGTGGGAGCGTCTGCCGGAGGTGGGCGCGCCGACGCTCATCGTGCGGGGCGCGGACAGCACGCTGCTGCGTCACGACGTCGCGGTTCGCATGGAGGCCGCGATACCGGACTGCCGCCTCGTGGAGCTGCCGGGCGGCGGTCACTGGGTGCATCTCGAGCAGCCGGACGCCTACGCGGCGGCGGTGCGGTCGTTCCTGCTGGGGTGAGGGGGTGCCGGATGGTACAATATGGCCAGAGGCAACGGACATGCAGCCGGACTACCTGGACATACTGACGCTCAGATCAGGCAAGGAGTGGGAAGACATCCACGTCCGCGACCTCGACGTGTCCGTGCGTGACATCCTCACCTGCATGGCCTCCGGCATGTCCGAGGAGCAGATCGTCGCCGGCTTCCCCGGCCTGACCGGTGAAGATATCCGCGCCTGCCTCGCGTTCGCCGCCGAGCGCGAACTCCGCGCCACGTCGCTGCCGTCGCACCTGTACTACGACAAGAAGACGAAGCGCATCAAGAAGAAGCCCTCCAACGAGGAGTTGCTCGACCGCATCCGCGAGCGGGTGAACACGTCAGGCAGGGGCGTTTCCACAGAGACCATCCTGGCGCTACGGGACGACGAACGGCTGCACGAGTATCACTGAGGCAATCGCCTTCTCCGAGAGATTCCTCGGCTCCGCTGCGCTCTGCTCGGAATGACAATCCCTCCCCACCCAGCCTCCGCAGGGCCCTCACCCTAACCCTCTCCCTCAGGAGAGGGGACCAGACAGTACCCTACCAAGGGCGCCATCTCCCACGCGGGCGCGAGGTCTGATAGGCTCTCCGTCAATCCCTGACGGCGGATAACGTTCCATGGAATTCGGCCTGTACCTGCGCTCCTTTCTCACCGACCGCACACGCCCGCTCTACGAGCAGATCGACGAACTGGTCGAGATATGCCACGTCGCGCGCGACAGCGGCTTCTCGGCCGTCACGATGCCGCAGCACTGGGTGTCGCATCCCACCATCTGGCCGCAGCCGTTCCAGGTGCTGGCGCGCCTCGCGCCGGAGACCGGCGATATGCGGCTGCTCACCGGCATCGTGCTGCTGCCGCTCCACAACCCCGTGCAGATAGCCGAGGACGTGGCGACGCTCGACCACATCTGCCGCGGGAGGCTCACGTTCGGGGTCGGCATCGGCTACCGCGAGACAGAGCTCGGGGCGGTCGGAGCGACGCGGCGGGACCGCGTGCCGCGCCTCACCGAGTCGATCGAGATCATGAAGCGGCTGTGGAGCGGCGAGGAGGTCACGTACGAGGGGCGCTACTGGACGGTGAGCGAGGCGAAGATGGGCTTCGTTCCCGTGCAGCAGCCGCACCCGCCGATATGGATCGCGTGCCAGAGCGACGGCGCGGTGCGGCGCTCCGCGCGCATCGCCGACGCGTGCTACATCGCGCCGCAGGTGGGGCTCTCGGACCTCGGCACGGTCACAGCCGCCTACCGGGAGGAGCGCGCGGCGTCCGGCAACGGGCCGGGACGGCTCACGCTGACGCGGGGAGTCGCGTACGGGAAGGACAAGGCGACCGCAGCGGCCGAGGCACAGGAGGCGGCAGCGTCGTCGTACAAGATGTACAGCACGTGGAACATGCAGGAAGACACGATGCTGAAGATCAACATCGACTCCGACTCGAAGGTCGAGGACTGGGCGGTCACCGGCAACGGCGACGATTGCCTGGAGCAGTTCGCAGCCATCGCGGAGCACGGCATCGACTACGTGGGTATGACGTTCTACAACCTGCCCAAGACGCTGGAAGCCCGCAAGGAGTACCTGCAGAGCTTCGCGGAGAACGTGATACGGCGCCCGCCGTAGCCATGCGCCCGTTCGAGTACATACGGCCTGCGAGTGTTGCGGAGGCGGTCGGCGTGCTCAACCAGCGCGGCGAAGACGCGTTCGTGCTCGGCGGCGGCAGCGCGGCAGTCGTCATGCTGCGGCTGGGGGTCGTGCGTCCGGAACTGGTCGTCGACCTGGGCGGCATCGAGGAGATGCGCGGCCTGCAACGCAACGGCGGACTGCGCATCGGCGCGCTGGCCAGCATCCGCAGCCTCGAACTGGACGACGGCGTCCGCGCGGCGTACCCGCTGCTCGCGGAGGCGGCGTCGCAGGTTGCGAACGTGCGCGTGCGGAACGTCGCCACGGTCGGCGGGGCGGTCGCCTACGGCGAGCCGCAGACCGACACGCCGACGGCGCTCACCGCGTCCGGCGCGGTCGTGCGCATCGCGGGCGTGTCCGGCGAGCGCAGCGTGCCGCTCGACGGGTTCTACGTCGGGCCGTACGAGACCGTCCTCGAGCAGGGGGAGATCGTCGCGGGGATCGATGTGCCGGAGCAGCAGCCGCACACGGGCGGGGCGCACGTCAAGTTCACCGTGGGGTCGCCGGAGAACAAGCCGGTGGCGAACGCGTCTGCGCTCGTCACGGTGGACCCGTCGTCCGGCGCGTGCACGGCGGCGCGCGTCGTCATGGGCGCCGCGGGGCCGGTGCCGGTCGTGGCGAATGTCGCGAGCGGGTTGGTCGGCGGCGAAGCGTCGGCGGAGCGCATCAAGGAAGTCGCCGCAGCCGCGGCGGAAGAGGCAGACCCGATAGAAGACCTGCGCGGGCCGGAGTGGTACAAGCGCCGGATACTCAGGATAGTGGTGGAGCGAGCGTTGACATGTGCGCTGCAACGGGCCCGAACGTAACCCGCCTCGTCGGCCAGTCGATGCCGTCGCTGGAAGCGCCTGATAAGGCGGCGGGCCGTATCGAGTACATGGCTGACCTCACCGTGCCGAACATGGCGCACGCGAAGGTCGTGCGCAGCCCCCTGCCCCACGCGCGCATCGTCTCGATAGACGCCTCGGAGGCGCGGGCGATGCCGGGCGTTGTCTGCGTGCTGACGCGCGACGAGGTGCGAGCCGACCCGGAGGTGGAGGAGGTATACGGCTTCGTCTACCGCGACGCTCCGCTCGTGGCGATGGACAAGGTGCGGCACCAAGGCGACATCGTGGCGGTGGTCGTCGCCGACGACGTCGACACCGCGGAGGCCGCCGCCGAGCTCGTGGACGTGGAGTACGAGGAATTGCCCGCCGTGATGAACGTGCCGCAGGCGCTGGCCGAGGGTGCGGTGCAGGTGCACGAGGAGTTCTTCCCCATCGCGCCGGAGCTGCGCCCCATCGAGGGCACGAACGTCTGCCACCACGCGACCATCGGCTGCGGCGACGTCGAGCAGGGCTTCGCGGAGTCGGACTTCGTCTACGAGGACGAGTTCCTCGCGCCGCCCGTGCAGCACTGCGCGCTGGACCTGCACGCCGTCATATCGCAGGTGGAGGACGGGCAGATCACGGTGTGGACGAACTGCCAGTCGCCCTTCCCGCTCGGGCGCGAACTGGAGCGCATCTTCAAGATGCCGGCGCGCGTCATCATCCCGTACGTGGGCGGCGGGTTCGGCAGCAAGAGCCGCGACCGCATCGAGTGCGTCATCACCGCCGCGGCGAAACTGGCCGGGCGTCCCGTACGCTATATCCTGACGCAGGAAGAGACGTTCATGACGTTCATCCGTCCCGCGTACCGGAACCGGATGCGGACGGGCGTGAAGCGCGACGGCACCATCGTCGCGCGGCACAACGAGTTCTGGGTGGACGTGGGCGGCTACGCCATCAGCGGCGCGCGGAGCGCGAACAACACCCTCAAGGTTGCGACGGGGCCGTACCGCATCCCGAACGCTCGTGTGGACTGCTACGCCGTCTACACGAACAAGCCGCCGTCCTCGCCGTACCGCGGCCTACCCACGACGCAGCACACGATGTCGTACGAGGCGCAGTTCGACCGCATCGCGCGCGACCTCGGCATCGACCGGCTGGAACTCCGCCGCCGGAACCTGGTGCGCGACGGCGACATCCACATCACGGGCGACTACCTGCGCTCCGCGCACTCGCACGAGTGCCTGGAGCAGGCGACCGAGGCGATCGGCTGGAACGAGCCGCTGCCCGTCGACCCGGAGGGGAAGAAGCTGCGCGGCAGGGGCGTCTCCTGCACCATCAAGTACACGCTCACCCCGGCGCGGGAGATGTCCGAGAACAGCGCGGAGGTCGCGCTCGTCGAGGACGGCGTGTTCGAGGTGCGCATCGGCACCGTGAACATCGGGCAGGGCTCGGACACCGTCATGGCGCAGATCGCGGGCGACGCGCTCAGCGTGGGGCTGGAGTCGGTACGCATCGTCCACAGCGACACGTACCGCGTGCCGGTGGACAGCTCGACGACGGCGAGCCGCTCCACGTACCACATGGGCCGGGCGGTGGTCGAGGCGACGGACAACCTGAAGCCACAGATGCTCGAAGCGGCCTCGCAGTTGCTGGAGCGCGAGGCGGCCAGCCTCGTGTTCACGCCGGAGGGCATCGCCCAAGCGGACGGAAGCGCGAATGTCACCTACGGCGAACTCGTGGAGCGCGTCGGTTCGCCGCTCGCAGCGACGGGCGACTGCGTGGTCGGCGGCATGTACGCGGGGCCTGACGGCAAGTCGTATCCCATCGCCTCGACGTTCTGGACGTTCGCGTCGTGCGCCGCAGAGGTGGAGGTCGACACGGAGACCGGCACGGTGCGCGTCGTGAAGGCGGCGGCCTCTGCGACGACGGGCACCGCAGTCAACCCGCACTCCATCGAGACGCAACTCGAGGGCGGCATCGGGCAGGAGATCGGCCCCACGCTGTTCGAGCAACTGGTCTGGGACGACGGCGGTCAGCTCATCAACGCGGCGCTGCTCGACTACCCGCTGCCCACGATGGAGACGATGCCCGAGTACGCGCCGCGCTTCGTCGACCACCCGTTCGAGGGCGGGCCGTTCGGGGCGAAGGGCATGGGCGAGATCGGCTCGGTGGTCGTGCCGGGCGCGGTCGTCAACGCGGTCTACGACGCGACGGGCGTGCTCTTCCACGAGGTGCCGCTGACGCCGCACAAAATCATCGAGGGGCTGGAGGGGCAACGATGAACGTCACCCTCACCGTGAACGGCGAAACGCTCTCGCTCGACGTGCCGCCCTCTACGACGCTCCTCGACCTGCTGCGCGACCGGCTCAGCTTGCACGGCACGAAGGAGTACTGCCACAGCGGGGTGTGCGGCGCGTGCACCGTGCTCGCAGACGGCAAGGCGGTCAGCTCGTGCAGCATGCTCGCCGGTCAGGTGGAGGGCGCGGACGTGCTCACCATCGAGGGGCTGACGCCGGACGAGGGGCTGCACCCCATCCAGCAGGCGTTCGTGGACAACTTCGGGCTCCAGTGCGGCTACTGCACCCCCGGCATGATCCTGCTCGCGAAGGCGCTGCTCGACGAGAACCCGGCCCCGACGCGCGAGGAGATCATCCGCTACATGGGCGGCAACATCTGCCGCTGCACCGGCTACGCGGGCATCCTGCGGTCGGTCGAGGCTGCCGTGAAGGAGCGCGGCTCGTGGAGCTGACCGACCGCTTCGACGTGGACGCGTCGCCCGCCGAGGCGTGGGCGTTCTTCTGGGACCTGCCCCGCGTCGCGAAGTGCCTGCCGGGCTGCGAGAGCATCGAGGACACGGGCAGCGGCGCGTACCGTGCGCGGATGACGCAGCGCGTGGGGCCGTTCAAGGTAACGCTCGACATGGAGATGCGCATCGACGAGGCGGAGGAGGGCCAGCGGGTCGTCGTGAGCGGCAACGGCAAGGACCGCATGGGGAACCGGCTCCACGTCAACCGGCTGGCTCTGGAACTGAGCGAGCCGTCGCCGGGGCAGACCGAGGTGACCTACGC
The DNA here is from genome assembly GCA_022820645.1 of Dehalococcoidia bacterium. Lineage (GTDB taxonomy): Bacteria > Chloroflexota > Dehalococcoidia > Lucifugimonadales > Australimonadaceae > Bin16. The sequence continues at coordinate 10,586 of JAJEFD010000006.1, forward strand.
GATGGATTTCAACCTCTACGGCCGCCTCGCGACGCTCGGGAACACGGCGGTGAAGCGCAAGTCGGAGGAGATACGCGCCGAGTTCAGCCGCCGCATCGCGGAGGAGCTGGGGGGTTGAGGGGGATGGCATGAGCCAGGCTGAACTGGACCGCCGCATCCACCGGGTGCTCTCCGAGTTCGAACTGGTGGGCCCGTTCTTCGCCGGTTACCCGGTCAACCAGGACTTCGACTACTCCGCGCTCTATCCCCTGCTGCGCTTCGCCGCGAACAACGTGGGCGACCCGTTCGGCTACTCGCGCTACCAGGCGAACACACACGAGACGGAGCGCGAGGTGGTGCGAACGGTCGCAGAGCTGATGCGGCTGCCGCCGGACGAGGCCTGGGGGTACGTCACGGCGGGCGGCACCGAGGGCAACATGTACGGCATCTACGTGGGGCGCGAGATGCTGCGCGACCCGGTTGCCTATTTCTCGCAGGACACGCACTACTCAGTGCTCAAGATCCTGCACATCCTGAACATACGCAACATCATGATCCGCAGCCAGGAGAACGGCGAGATCGACTACGACGACCTGCGCGAGTCCATCCGCATCAACCGCGACGCGCCGGCGCTGATCGTGGCGAACATCGGCACCACGATGAAGGGCGCCGTCGACGACCTCGAACGCATCCGGGGCATCGTCGAGGAGCTGGCGCTGACGCGCTACTACATCCACGCCGACGCGGCGCTGAGCGGGATGATCCTGCCGTTCGTGGACGACCCCCAGCCGTTCGGCTTCGACAGCGGGATACACAGCATCGCGGTATCCGGCCACAAGATGATCGGTTCGCCGCTGCCCTGCGGTGTCGTCATAACGAGGCGGGAGTACACCGCGCAGATCGGCCGCGCCATCGAGTACGTGGGCGCCTTGGACACTACGCTGCTCGGCTCGCGCAACGCGATCACCCCGATGATCATCTGGTACTCGCTGACCAAGCACGGGCGGGACGGGTTCCGGCAGATCGTTGCGGAGATGCTCGACACAGCCGAATACGCCGTGCAACGGTTCAACGCGAACGGCATCCCCGCCTGGCGTACGAGGAACAGCCCCATCGTCGTCATCCCCCGCCCCTCCCCGCAGGTGCTCTTCCAGTGGCAACTCGCGCCCCTGGGGGACATCGCTCACCTGATCACCATGCCCCACGTTACCCGCGAGATGATCGACGAGGTCATCGCCGATTGCCTGACACAGCCGCCAACCGACACATGAACCAGCAGCCCACGGACCAACCGGCGCGCGAACGCCGCATCATCGTCATCGTGCCCGACGAGCCGGGGCAGCTGGCTCGCGTCGCCGCGGCGCTCGCCGAAGAAGAGATCAACATCGAAGCGATCGACGGGCGACTGGCGGGCGAACTGGGCATCATCACGCTGAGCACCGACGACGACGACGCGGCGCTGCTTGCCCTGCTCAAGGCGAACCTGCGCGCGGTGACGTCGGACGCCGTCGTCTTCCACCTGCCCGACCGGCCCGGTGCACTCGCCGGCGTCGCGCAACTCTTCGGGCGGCACGCTCTCAACGTGCGCACCATCCACATCATGCACCGCCTGGCGGGACAGGCCATCGTCGCGGTCACGACCGACGACGACGACCTGGCGCGCACGCTGCTCGACAGCGAGTCGCTGCTGTAGCCCCGCGCGGGCCCGGCCGGCGCGACTAAGGCTCGCCGTACATGTTGCGGGCGTTCTCGCGGAGGATGAGCATCTGGTGCTCCTCCTTGATGTCCTCCCGTTCGAGGATCTCGTCGATCTCCTCCATGCAGTTCTCGATGGTGATCTCGTGCGGGAAGTCGGACGCGAACATGAACGGGTCAGGCCCTACGCGCTCGATGGCGTAGGAGAGCGCCTTCTCGTTCCCCTCGCAGCCGATGAAGACCTGCCCGCGGCGGAAGTAGTCCTCCGGGTGGTGCGGCAGCTCCAGTCCGCCGTAGCCCATCTCACGTTCGAGGCGGTCTATGAGGAGCGGTATCCACGCGGTGCCGCCCTCCATGAACCCGAAGTGGAGGTTTGGGAAGCGGTCGAACACGCCATCAACGATCATGCCCGTCATGCCGCTGAGCAGCGGGATGGGCATGCCAAGCGCACGCGACGCCGGGAAGTTGGACATCGTGTCGAAACCGAGGCGCTCGTAGTTGCCGCCGTGCACCGCGAGGACGCACCCGAGTTCTTCGGCGGCCTCGTAGAGCGGCCAGTACTCCCGGGAGGCGATGTGTTTGATGAGGCCGTTGGACGGGATCATGCCGCCGACCATGCCGAGGTCGCGAACGCACCTGCGGAGCTCGGCGACGGCCTCGTCGACGACCTGCATCGGGAGCAGAGCGATGCCCCGTAGCCTCGGGCTCTCCTTCACGAACTTGTCGTGGAGCCAGTTGTTGTACGCCCTGGCGTACGCGATGGCCCACTCCTCGAAGACGATGCGCCCGTAGAAGAGGCCCCGCGTGGGATAGAGGACGGCCCAGTCGGTGCCGGTGAGGTCCATGAACGACGTCCACTTCGCCGCGTCGGCAGGTTCGAACGCTCCCGGCGCCGGGTTGGCGCTCTGCACGCTCGGCGAGTGGAACTTGTCCCCGTCCGGCAGGATGTTGAGCGGCGTGCGCATCTTGTCGAACGGCGGTTCCAGATACTGGAATATCTCGACGGCATTCTCGATCACGTGACCATCAGCATCGACGTAGCCGGACATGGCGCACCTCCTCTGCTGTGCTGGCGCTCTCTGACGATGGGCGCAGTATAAGCGAATAATCAACGGAGGCAGACGGAAGGGCGCCCACGAGGGGCGCCCCTACATCCCGACAGGCAATCCGCCCGCTTCTACGGCAGGCCGAACTCGTCCCAGCGAGAGGCGACGCCCTCCATGATGTGGCGGCTCACCTTGTTCACGGGCGGGAAGTCGTTGTCCTTGAACTTCATCGTGGCGTCGATGCCCATGCCGCGCCTCGGGGGCGTGAAGTCGACCTCGCCGCGCAACCGCGGCGTCGGCTCGAACTCCCGTCCGAAGATGACGTGGTCGTCCGGCTCGGCAGCCGAGACGACGCGCCACATCACCTCTTCCCAGTCACGCACGTTGCAGTCGTCGTCCACGACGATGATCCAGCGCCACGCCTCAGCATCCCAGATGGCCTCCATGATCTCGCGCGGCTCTTCCTTGTGCTGGATGTCCGCGGACACGATGAGCATGCCCCGGCGGCCAACCTCGGGGAAGTAGACCTCACGGATGTTGGTCTTGCCCGTCCGCTCGATGAGCCGGGACTGCATCGAGCCTGAGCGCAGGAGCTGGCGGGGGTAGTCCTCGACGCGCTGGCAGATGAGGCCGTAGGTCAGCGGGTCCTTCCGGTGGGTGATGGCCTTGACCTTGATGACGAACGCGGCCAGGTTCTGACCGTAGAAGCCGGTGGACTCGCCGTGCGGCCCCTCCTCGGTGCGCTCGTTGGGCACGACCTCGCCCTCGATGACGACCTCGGAGTCGGCAGGCACGAGCAGGTCGCTCGTCTCGCACTTCACGAGTTGCGTTGCCTCGCCGCGCCAGCCACCGGCAGCCTCGTACTCCATGGAGCCTTCCAGTTCGCCGGTGTCAGGCCGGACGGGGCTGCCCGCCGCGAGCGTCACGAGCGGGTCCGTGCCCATCACGATGGCGATCGGCGTGGGCCGTCCCTCAGCCTCGTTGTCCAGGATGTGGTCGCCGCCGCCGGGCCCTGTCGACGAGTCCCTGCCCCGGACACCACCGGAGAGGCTGAGTGTCTGCTTGTCCTTGATCATCGCGCGGTAGAGGCCGATGTTCAGGATGCCCGTGACCGGGTCGCGGGTGACGACGCCCGCGGTCGTGGCGAGGTACTGCCCGCCGTCGTGCTCGTGCCATACGGGCGTTGGGATGAAGTCGAGGTCGACGTCGTCGCCCATGACGATGACGTCCTTGCACGGCCCGGAGTCGACCTGGACGGACGGGAGACGGTGGTCCATGCCGCCGACGACGCGCTCGTGGATCTTCGCCTCGTCCGGCTCGGTGCCGAATGCGAGGGCGACCTGCTCGATGGTGGAAAGCAGGTTCACAACCATCGGCTTGTCCGGGTAGCCCTTCACGTTGTCGAAGATGATGGCCGGGCCCTGCCGTTCCAGCGAGCGAGCGGCGACCGCCCCAAGCTCGAAGACGGGGTCGACCTCCGCCGTGACGTGATGCAGGAGCCCCTTCTCGTCCAGCAGGCGTATGAAGTCCCGCATGTCGGTATAGGCGACTCGTTCGCGTTCGAGGGTCATCGTGCACCTCCCCTGATGCATCGTGGGTTCAGGCGGGAGCGTACCCCGGACGCGAACGCCGGTCAACGCGCGTGGTTCGACAGGCTCGCCACGAACGGACGGCGCGTGGGCGAGGTATACTGCGCACGCCAGTAGATAGGAACGCGTCAGCAAGCAGGCCGTCAGACAAGCCTGGGGAGCACTGTCGATGTTCGAGGCCACTACAAGCGCGCTACAGCAGCTGTTCAGCCTTGGACCGCTGCTGGCGTTCTTCCTCGTCATCCCCTATGCCCTGCTCGGGGGGCTGATGCCGGGGACGAACCTGCCCCTGACGGTGATCCTGCTCGGATTCGCGCACCGCATCGACCCGCTGGTGGCGCTGGTGCTGGTCACCGCCAAGGACGCCGCCGGCGACATCACGGAGCCGGTGCCCTCCATCCTGATGGGCATCCCCGGAGCGCGCGCCGCGCAGGCCACCATCCTGGACGGTTACCCGCTCGCGCAGCAGGGCAAGGCCGCGTACGCCCTCGGCGCGAGTTACACGACGACGCTGGTCGGCGGGTTGGTCGGAGCGGCGGTGCTCTACGCGTTCCTGCCCGTCGGACGCGAGGTGCTCAAACTGCTCGGCTCGGCGGAGTTCTTCCTGCTGTCGCTCGCGGGCATCGCGGCGGTTGCGGTGGTGAGCAGCGGAGCGCTGGTGAAGGGTCTGCTGACCGCGGCGTTCGGCATCACCATCGCATGCATGGGCAACTCGTTCACGGGCGAGAACGTGCGCACCGACTTCGGCATCGACTACCTGTGGGACGGCGTACCGCTCATCCCGTCGGTCGTCGGGTTGTTCGCCGTGCCGGAGGTTGTGGGCCTCGTGGTGAGCAACAAGGCGATCGCCCGGGAACACGCCGAGGACGTGCTGCACGGGAGAGCGTCGCAGCAGCAGGCGCTGGAAGGCATGCGGGAAGCGTTCCGCCACAAGCTGCTCATGGCGCGCTCCTCGATCATCGGCGTGATCGTCGGCGTCATACCGGGCGTCGGCGCCAGCGCGGCGCACTGGATCTCCTACGCGCAGGCGCGCCAGACAGAGAAGGGGGCCACGCAGACGTTCGGGACGGGCGACATCAGAGGCGTCATCGCGGCGGACGCGCCCAATAACTCCATCGACGGGGCCGAGCTCATCCCGACGCTGGCGTTCGGCATCCCGGGCTCCGGCGGCAAGGCTATCTTCCTGGCCCTGCTCATCCTGCTGGGGTTCGTACCGGGCCCGTCCATGCTGAACGAGCACCTCGACATCACCATCGCGCTGGTGTTCACGATCGCGCTGGCCAACGTCGTGGTGGTGCCGATCATGTTCCTGTTCGCCGGAACCATCGCCAAGTTCACGGCGCTGCGGCCCACGCTCATCGCCCCGTTCGTGGCGGGCGTGGTGTTGCTCTCAGCCTTCCAGTCGTCCAGCAGCATGGCCGATCTGGGCATCGTTGCGGTGTTCACCGCGCTCGGGCTGTTCATGAAGGCGTACGGCTGGCCGCGAACGCCCATCCTCATCGCGCTCGTGCTGATCCCGACGGTGGAGAAGAACCTCTGGACGGCCTCCCAGGCCTACGGGTGGGAGATGCTCACGCGGCCGCAGTTCCTGCTCATCCTAATCATCGGGTTCGGGCTCGTCTTCTGGACGGCCAGGACCCAGCGGCGGGCAGAGGCCGTAGCGGAGACGCAGGGCTTCAAGGAAGCGGCGACTGATTAGACGGACGAACGATGAGCATGGAAGAGAACAAGCAACCAGACGCTCAACCGGAGACATCCGGCCAATCCGGGCAGCCCTCCCCCGGTTTCCTGCGAAGGCTGACGCGCCCCGAGGTGCTGGGCGAGCTGGTGCTTCTCGTGATCGTGGGCGTGATGTTCGCCACGATGCTGTGGGAGTCGCAGGAGTGGACGACCGCCTCGGCGCTCATGCCGCGCATCGCCATCGCCATCGGCGCGCCGCTCTGGTTCATACGTGTATTCGGCCTCATCCGATACGCCCTCGGAACGCAACCCGAACGGTACCGGGGCGTGCGGCGCGAGGAGGAGTCCGGCGGCCAGATCATGGACCTCGGTTTCTACATGGGCGACGACCAGCGGGCCGCTCTCGTCCGGTTCCTCTCCATCACCGGGATGCTGCTCATCCTTCTCGCGGGGATATGGCTCATCGGCTGGCACGTCTCGTTGCCGGTGTGGACGTTCGCCTACCTGCTGATATTCGCCAAGGTGAAGGTCTGGCAGGCCGCGCTTGGCGGAATCTTCTTCCTTGCCGTTATCATCGGCGTCTACGACGCATTGTTCGACACGCTGTGGAACGATCCGGTGCTACTGAGGCTTCTGGAATGAAGACCTCCGCACGAGCCAGCGCAACGCTGGAGCACGAAAGGAGACTGACATGAGGATGGTAGGCCGAGCTCTTCTGATGATGGTGCTGACAGCGGCGCTGGCCCTCACCGCGTGCGGCGGCGACGACCCGACGGCAACGCCCGTCCCGGAACCGACGGCGACGCCGGTCCCTGAACAGGCGACCGCGGCGCCGGCCCCCGCGGCGACAGCAGAACCGGCGCCCGCAGCGACGCCCACGCCTGTGCCGCCGGGCGTCACTCCTCCACCGACCCCGACGCCGCAACCCGTGGCGCGGCCTACCCCAACCCCCCTTCCGCCGCCGGAGACCGACCTGACCTCGCATTTCGCAGGTGAGACGGTACGGTTCATCGTCGGGTTCTCTCCGGGCGGTGGCTACGACACGATCGGGCGCATCTCCACGCGCTTCCTCGAGAAGTACCTGCCGGGCAACCCTCAGTTTGCCGTCAGCAACCTGACCGGCGGCGGCAGCGTGCGGGCATTGCAGTTCGTGATGCGTTCGGAGCCGAACGGCTTGACCGTCGGGCAGTTGCACCCGCGTTTCGCTATCCGCGAGCTGCTCGGCACCGACGTTCCCGGCTTCGACCTGAGGACCGCCACCTTCGTGGCAGCGCCGAACGGAGGTTCTTCGCCTTCCTACGGCTGCATCCATAAGGATCTTGCTGACTCCTGGGAGGACGCCGTCAACAAGGGGATCGAGTTCAAGGTTGCGAGCTCCGAGCCCGGCGGCACCGCTTCGGTGATGCAGTGGGTCGAGTACATCGGCGGGCCCGTGAAGGTGATCTTCGGGTACGGCGGCACCTCGGACAACCTCGCCGCCTTCAACCGCGGAGAGACAAACCTGTTCGTCGAGTGCAACAGCGACACCGCGCGGACCATCTACCCCGACTGGTTCGACGGCAACACGCTCATCCCGGTCTACTGGAACAACTTCCCGATCCCCGACGACCAGTTGGCGCTGCTCGCCGGACCGCAGCCCCCGGAGGCCATCGACCTGGCCGGCATCAGCCCCACGGAGGAACAGATCAACGTGCTCCGGCTCAAGAGCTCCCCGAGCCTCAGCACGAACCGGATGATGGTGCTGGCGCCGGAGACCCCGCGAGACATCCAGAACGCGTGGATCCAGGCATCGAGAGAGATGTTCGAAGACCCCGAGTTCGTGGCCCTCTCGGCCGCGGCAGGTTACGAGACGGTGCCCGTCTACGAGGACCAGGCCGTGTCGGACTACCGCATCGTGGACACGCTCTCGCCGGAGGGAGTTGAGATGTTCAAGTCGATCGTCGGAGCCGCAGCCGACTAGACACGCACACCCGGGAACAGGGGCCTCCCGCCTTACGCGCTCGCGTAAGGCGGGAGGCCGACAAGGGAGGCCGACATGCTGAGCGTTGCAGAGAACGAACTGCTGACCGACATCTCGCCGGGGACGCCGATGGGGAACCTCGTGCGCCGGTACTGGATACCCGTCATGCTGTCCGAAGAGCTTCCCGAACCCGACGGCAACCCGATGCGGGTGCGCCTCCTGTGCGAGGACCTCGTCATCTTCCGGGACTCGTCCGGGCGTGTGGGCCTGCTGCCGGAGCGCTGCCCGCACCGGCGCGCGTCGCTCTACCTCGGCAGGAACGAGGAGGACGGCCTGCGCTGCATCTACCACGGGTGGAAGTTCGACGTCACGGGCCGATGCGTCGATATGCCGAACGAGCCGGAGGTGAGCACGTTCAAGGAGAAGATCAGGCCGTCCGCGTACCCGTGCCGGGAAGCAGCGGGGATGATCTGGGCGTACATGGGCCCCCGCGCCGAGCCTCCGCCGCTCCCCCACTTCGAGTGGATGGACATGCCGCCGGAGCAGCGGCAGATGTCGCCCTTCCACCGTCATTGCAACTGGGTGCAGGCGCTGGAGGGCGACATCGACACGAGCCATTCCGGGTTCCTGCACGGCGTGCTGGAACGCAGGGCTGACGCCGTCCACACCTGGCGGAAGGAGCACCCTCCCCTCCTCGACGTCGTGACCACCCGGTACGGCATGATGTACGGCGGGCGGTACGGCGACATCGATGCCCGGCAGGCCGACAGCGGCACGGCGTCGACCTACTGGCGGGTGAGCAACTTCCTCTTCCCGTTCTACACGTTCTTCCCGAGCCGACCCAACGGGCTGGTGCCGGGTCACATCTGGGTGCCGCTGGACAATCACAACACGATGGTGTGGACGGTGGGGTGGAACCCCGTGCAGCCCCTGGAGCAGAGCGGGATGTGGCGGGGGATAACCGGCGCGCTGGTCGGCGCATTCGAGGAGCAGACCGCCGACGGGATGGGCCGCTGGCAGCCGAAGGCGAACTGGCACAACGACTACATGCAGGACCGCGATACCCAACGGACGGACACGTTCTCCGGCATCCCCACCATCCCGCTGCAGGACCAGGCGGTCACCGAGACGATGGGCTCGATAACCGACCGCTCCCACGAGCACCTCGGCCAGTCCGACGCCGCCATCATCAGGATGCGGCGGTGCCTGCTCGGCGCGGTGAAGGCGCTGCGCGACGACGACGTGGAGCCGCCGTGCGTCGACACGCCCGAGTGGTACCACATCCGATCGGCGTCAGGGACGATGCCCGCGGACGCTGACTGGATCGAGGAGCTCGGCGACTGGATGGACGCGCGCACCCTAGAGATCCCCGGCGTGGGGCTCCCGAGTCCGGTGTAAGCCTTTCCTGCCCTGCCCTCCTCGCTCCGACCGCGTGACGGGGCGGAGTGTCCATCGGGTACAATCGCCGGTGCGACAAGGAGGGCGACATGCCAGTGCAGGACCTGCGTGAGTGGATCGGGCGCATCGAGGAGATGGGCGAGCTGACCCGCATCGAGGGCGCCGACCCGAACCTCGAGATAGGCGGGCTCACCGACCTCTACCAGTGGGACATGGAGAACCCTGCCCTGCTCTTCGAGAAGATCAAGGGCCACCCGGAGAGCTACCGGCTCCTCTCGAACGTCCTCACATCGCTCCCGCGCATCTGCCTCAGCCTCGACCTCCCCACGCACCTGACGCGGCAGGAGTTCGTCCGCACGTGGCGCGACCGCCTCAAAGGGTTCGCACCCATCGCGCCGAGGCAGGTCGAGGACGGACCGGTGCTCGACAACCGGCAGGTCGACGCCGACGTGGACGTGACGCAGTTCCCCGCCCCGTTCTGGCACGCCGAGGACGGCGGCAACTTCCTCGGCACCGGCAACATCGTCATCATGCGCGACCCGGACACGGGCTGGGTGAACGCGGGCACGTACCGCGTGCAGGTGCACGACAAGAACACGCTCGGCATCATGATCTCGCCCGGCAAGCACGGACGCCTCATCCGCGAGAAGTATTGGGCGAAGGGCGAGGCGTGCCCGGTCGCGGTGTCGTTCGGACAGGACCCGCTGCTGCTGCTGCTCGGCGGGCTGGAGGTCGACTACGGCGAGGACGAGTTCGCGGTCGCGGGCGGCATCCGTAACGAGGCGCTGGACGTCGTCGCTGCGCCGCTGACCGGCCTGCCCGTCCCCGCAACGTCGGAGATCGTCATCGAGGGCGAGATACCGCCGGACCAGTTCCACCAGGAGGGGCCGTTCGGCGAGTGGACGGGCTACTACGCGAGCGGCGAGCGCGACATGCCCATAATCAACGTGAAGTCCATCAACTGGCGGAACGACCCCATCGTGATGGGCTGCCTGCCGGGCAAGCCGCCGAACGACAACACGTACTTCCGCAGCCCCCTGCGCGCGGCGATGCTCTGGAACGAGCTGGAGCGCGCGGGCGTGCCGGGGGTCGTCGGCGCGTGGTCGCACGAGGCCGGCGGCGGGCGCTTCCTCAACGTCATCTCCATCAAGCAGATGTACCCTGGCCACGCGAAGCAGGTGGGGCATGCGACGACGGCCGTGCACGCGGGCGCCTACGCCAATCGGTTCGTCATCGTGGTCGACGACGACATCGACCCCACGGACACGAACGAGGTGCTGTGGGCGCTCTGCACGCGCACCGAGGTGACGGACGACATCGACGTCGTGAAGCGGATGTGGAGCACGTCGCTCGACCCCATGGCGTACGCCGGCGACGAGGGGCCGCGCTACTACAACAACCGCATGATCATCGACGCGTGCCGCCCCTTCGAGCGCCTCGCGACGTTCCCGCCGGTCGCCCGCGCGACGCAGGAGCACGCCGCCGAGCTCCGCTCCAACTGGCCGCAGCTCTTCACCGCCGACGGCAAGGTCCGCAAGGACGTGCGCCAGGCGAGGAGGAACGGGGGATAGGTTCGGATTCAAACACGCGTCCGCTGACACCAGCGCCTTACGTCAACGGCTCACGGCTGCATAGGCTGTCCTCGTGGTTCAGCCACCGAAGGGCAGTGCATGGCACACGAGACCGAGATATACGGTCGGCGTTCGATCCGGCTCAGGGGGTACGACTACGCACAGGTCGGTGCTTACTTCGTGACCGTCGGCGTCAGGGGTCGGCTGGCATTGTTCGGTGAGGTCGTGGACGGAGCGGTGCACCTGAACGACGCTGGGAAGATGGCCCGTGAAGTCTGGCAGGGCATGCCTGCACGTTTCCCGTTCGTCGAGGTGGACGCGTTCGTGGTGATGCCGGATCACATGCATGGCATCGTCGTGATTCAGAGCGAGGGAACAAGGGCGCCCATAAAGGACGCCCCTACACCAGGCCGCGCCGACACCGATGTAACGCCAGTCGCGCGAGCGTTGGGTGACGTGGTCGGTGCGTACAAGTCGCTGACGACCGCGGCGTACATCCGTGGAGTGCATGACTCACAGTGGCCGCCGTTCTACGGACGGCTGTGGCAGCGGAACTTCTACGAGCGCGTCATCCGGGACGGGTACGAGATGAACGAGCTTCGGACTTACGTCCGTAACAACCCCTTGCGATTGGAACCGGGTGGTCTGATGTAGGGGTGCCCCTTGTGGGTACCCAAGCCCCAACGGGGCCACCCGAAGGGCACCCATGAAGGATGCCCCTACACCAGACAACGTGCCGCTCTTGGAACGCCCCCCTAGATATCCGCAGAGCGCGGCCTGAGCGACTCCGGGTTGGCGTCGACCCACTTCCAGTAGTGTTCCCACGCCTCGGAGACTTCGCCGGCGGAGCGGCGGGCGAGGCCGGGCCGGAGGACGAGCTCGGGCATCGCCTCGGGCGCGCCGATGAGCTGGGCGTGCCACGTCATCTCAGCCAGGTGCTCGGTCGCGATGGCGTCGATCGTGGCGGTCTCGACGTTCGGGCCGGTGAAGACCATGCCGTGGTTCTGCAGGTGGCAGGCGTTCGCGCCCTGCATCCGCTCGGAGACCGCCCTGCCCTGCTCCACGCTGCGTATCAGCGCCTTGTCCTCGTCGTACATGACGGGCTCGTGCGCGACGGCGGTCGCGAGCTCGGGGTCGAGGAGCGGGAGGATGGTCGCGCCCGCGAGGCCCATCATCGTCGCCCACTTCTGATGGGTGTGGATGATGGAGCCGACGTCCGGGTGCGTTCGGTAGATCTCGGCGTGGATGGGCCACTCGCTGACCTTCGTGATCTGGCGGTCGCCCGCGCCGACGATGTTGCCGTCGAGGTCCATGACGATGAGGTCCTCGGCGCGGACGCGGTGCATCTGGATGTGGGGCCACGGCTTGATGAAGAAGGTGTCGGTGCCGGGGATGCGCGCGCTGGTGTGGCCGCGCGTCGTGCCGAGGCCGGTGAGGTAGAGGAGGCGGTGGGAGACGGCCACCGTCTCGCGCAGGGCTTCCAACGTGTCGTCGCTCATTCGATCCCACTCCTCCGAGCGGCTCTCTGCCCCGCTCACCCTGGATTCCCGCCTGCGCGGGAATGACGGGAGAGGGCTATAGCCCCGTGTGGCGGACGTAGGCCGCGTCGCGGTGCTCGTCCAGCCACTCCTGGTTGCCCCACTCGCCGCGGGCGACGCCGTCGCGGACGTCGGGCTTCGGCGTCTCCCATCGCTTCGCCACGTCGGCGGCGAGGTACTCCTCCTCGATCCATTCCGGCGTGCCGACGAGCATCGCGCGCCACGTCAGCTCGGCCTGCTCCTCGGCGTCGGCGGCGGCGAGCATCGACTTCGAGACCGTCGTGCCGACGAACACCATGCCGTGCCCGCGCAGGTGGCAGGCGACGTTCCCGCCGAGCCACGAGGCGACTGCGGCGCCCTTCTCCGGCGAGTCGATCGCGTCCGGCGTGCCGGTGTAGACCGGCCACCGCTCGGCGGCGACCGACGCGGTCGGCGGGTGGATGACGGGCAGTACGTCGCGTCCCGCGAGGCCGAACACCGTGCACCACTTCTGGTGCGTGTGTGTGACGGCGTTCACCTCGGGCCGCGCCTTGTAGATCTCCGTGTGCAGCGCCCACGAACCGACGCGCCCCGGGTAGCGCTCGCTCGCCTGCACGACGTTGCCGTCGAGGTCGATGACCATGAGGTCGTCGGCCTCGACGCGCTCGAGGCTGACTGACGGCGTCGCACGGATGAGGACGAGGTCCGAGTCCGGCACGCGCGCGCTGACGTGTCCCTGGTACGCGCCGAGGCCGTAGTGGTGCAGGAGCCGGTTGGCCAGGGCCACCTGCTCGCGCAACGCCTGGAGTTGAGCGTCGTCCGCCATGGCGCGGATGCTACCACAGGCCATGTCATGCTGAGCGGAGCCGAAGGCGTAGTCGAAGCATCTCTCAGGGAAGACTTGGGGGCGGCGTGCGCCCGAGAGATTCCTCGACTCCGCTACGCTACGCTCGGAATGACAGGCAGGGGGCTGCGCTCCGCTCGGAATGACAGGTAAGGCGTGTGGTAGATTGCCGCCATGGGACGCCTGAGGCGTTCGTGGAGAGCGAGGCATGGCTGAGCGCTACCAGGTGATCATCGTCGGCGGGGGGCCGGTGGGCGTGGCGCTCGGCGTCGAGCTCGGCATGCGGGGCGTCTCGTGCGCGGTCGTGGAACGCTTCCCGGAGCCGCAGCGCATCCCCAAGGGGCAGAACCTCACCGCGCGCACGCTGGAGCACTTCTACTTCTGGGGCATCGTCGACGAGCTGCGCGCCGCCCGCGTGATGCCGAACAACTACCCCATCGCAGGCGTCACGGCGTACAAGCACCTGATGAGCGACTACTGGTACCTGCCGCCCGGCCGCGAGACCGTCCGCTCCTTCTACTACGAAGAGAACGACCGCTTGCCGCAGTACTGCACGGAGGCGGTGCTGCGCAGGAAGATGGCGACGCTCCCGAGCGTCACGGGGCTGTTCGGCTGGAACGCCGAGAGCATCGAGCAGGGCGACCACGGCGTGCGCGTCGAGATCGTCGAAACGAGCGGCGAGCGGGACGGTTACGCGTGGGGCGGGTTCACCGCCCGGCAGGGTGAGCCGTTCAGCACGGGCGGCGAGCGGCGCACGCTCGAGGCCGACTACGTCGTGGGGTGCGACGGCGCGCGGTCGCTGGTGCGCGAGACGGCGAGCATAGCGTCGAGCGGCGAGGACTTCGACCAGAAGATGCTGCTGGCGGTGTTCAGGTCGCGTGAACTGCACGAGGCGTTCGAGCGTTTCCCGGAGGTGACGACGTACCGCGCACTCGACCCGGCGTTGCAGGGCTACTGGATGTTCTTCGGTCGCGTGGACGTCGGCGAGGGGTGGTTCTTCCACGCGCCCGTGCCGAACGACGCCACGCTGGAGGACTACGACTTCCAGGCGCTGCTCGACCGCGCCGCCGGGTTTGAGTTCAGGGCCGAGTTCGACCACGTGGGGTTCTGGGACCTGCGTGTCACCGTGGCGGACGCCTACCGCAGCGGTCGGCTGTTCATCGCGGGGGACTCGGCGCACAGCCACCCGCCGTACGGGGGATTCGGCCTGAACAACGGGCTGGAGGACATCGTCAACCTCGGCTGGAAGCTGGCGGCGGTGCTGCAGGGTTGGGGCGGCGAGTCGCTGCTCGACTCGTACGGGGAAGAGCGGCGCGCGGTCTTCTGGGAGACGGGGCAGGACTTCATCGCGGCGGGCATCAGGTCGGACCGCGAGTTCCTGGAGCGCTACAGCCCCGAGCGCGACCGCGCGGAGTTCGAGGAGGCGTGGCAGCGGATGGGGCGCGGCACCCGCGTCGGCACCTACGAGCCGAACTACGAGGGCTCGCCCGTCGTGTGGGGACCGCCGGGAGGGGTATGCAGCGCGCACGGCAGCCACACGTTCGCCGCGCGGGCGGGGCATCACGTGCCGCCGAGCGTGCTGTCGAACGGTCGCGGCGTGCAGGAGGAGTTCGGCGCGTGGTTCACGCTGCTGGCGTTCGACGCGCCGGAGGCAGATGTCGCCGCTTTCGAGCGCGCGGCGCGGGAGATTGGCGTTCCGCTGAAGGTCGTGCGCGACACGTTCGAGGAGGGCCGCGCCGCGTACGAGTCGCGCCTCATCCTCGTGCGCCCCGACCAGTACGCCGTCTGGTGCGGCGCCCTGCCCGCCAGCGTCAGCGCCGTGACACTGCTCGCAAGAGCCGTGGGGCGGGCCAGCCTGTAAGCACACCGCTGCAGACAGACGACGACGGGCAATCTCGCGGGGGCTGAGACCGCAAACGGTAAGACGGGGCGGTTCACGACTTCCCCCTTTCTTGGTACGGTGTACGGACACCCTCACCCGCGCATCGGAGATGCGCACCCTCTCCCTGAGGGAGAGGGGAGAATACTTTTCCAGTAGCGCCCATGGACATCCAGCCCGTCATCATCGCCGTTTTCGCAGCGTACTTCCTCGCGCTGATCGCCATAGCCCTCGTCGGCGCGGTACGGATGCGCGAGATGGCCGACTACGTGCTCGCCGGCAGGCGGATGAGCAGCATCACGTCGGCGCTCAGCGCCAGCTCGTCCACGACCAGCGGCTGGACGATGCTCGTCTTCCCGGCCCTGGCGTTCTCCGAGGGCACCGTGCACCTGTGGACGCTCGTGGCCATTGTGCTGGGCGCATGGTTCAACTGGACATTCGTGGCAAGGCGGTTGCGGCGCTACACGATAGCAACGGAGTCGCTCACGCTGCCGGACTTCTTCGAGAAACGATTTGCGGACCGGACGGGAGCACTGCGGACGGTGTCGTCAGCGCTGACGCTCCTGTTCATCATGTTCTACGTCAACTCCGGGCTGATCGGCGGCACGAAACTGCTGGGGACGATCTTCGGCGTGGAGCACAACCTCGGCGTGCTGATAACGCTCGCCGCGGTCACGTCGTACACGTTCATCAGCGGTTTCATGGCCGTTTCCCGCACGGACGTCTTCCAGTCGATGGTGATGCTGTTGTGCTTCATCATCCTGCCGCTCACGCTCATCTCCACCACCACCTCGCCGTTCAGCGGGGAAGGACAGCCGGCGGGATTCCTCAACCCGTTCACCGGCGCCGGGAACGAGACCATCACCGCCGTGTTCGTCCTCTCGACCGCAGGCTGGGGGCTGGGCGCGTTCGGGTCGCAGCGCGTGCTGCAGCGCTTCATGGCGATAGAGAACGAGGAGCGGGTCACCCAGAGCCGCAACTTCGCAGTCACCTGGATCGTCCTCATCTTCTCATTCGGGTTCCTGTTCGGCATCGTGGCGCGCCCTGCTCTCATGGAGATGGGCCTGCTGGGCGGCGAGAGCCTCTTCGACCCGGAGCGCGTCTATTTCGTGGTCTCGGAGGCGTTCTTCATCCCAATCTTCACCGGCCTGCTGCTCACGGGCGTGGTCGCCGCCATCATGAGCACGGCGGACTCGCAACTGTTGCTCGGCTCCGCCATCGCCACGGACGACCTCCCGCTCATCAGGCGGCTTGGGCGCCGGCTGGAGCCCGTGCGCGTGCTGTGGGCGTCCGGCAGGGTGTGGCTGGGGCGCACGCTGCTGCTGGTCATCGGCGGCATCGCGGGAGCGCTGGCGATCGCCTGGCCGGACTCGATAGCGAGCCTGGTCGCCTACGCGTGGGGCGGCATGGGGGCCTCGTTCGGACCGGTGACCATCCTCGCGCTCTGCTGGCGGAGGTTCAACTTCCCGGGCGCGCTCGCCGCCATCGTGACGGGAGCGACAACGGTCAGTGTGTTCCAGTTCACCTCGGGTGGCCCATGGGGGGTGTTCGACATGGCCATCGCCAGCGCGCCCGGCTTCATCATGGCGATACCTGTCGCCGTCGTCGTCACGCTGCTCACCTCGCCGCCGTCCGCCAGGGTTACGGAGCAGTTCGACCGCGTCAACGCGGAGCGGACGGCGTAGCTGGCTGCCGGTAGCCGTCGGCCGTCCTCTCCCCTAAACTGCCCCGCGACGAGCATCCGCAGGCAAGGCCTGTTCCCCTGGCATACGAGGAGGGCAACATTGGAATACCGAGAAGTTGGGAACACCGGCGTCCAGGTATCTGAGATCGGGTTCGGCGGGGGCGGCAACGCGGGGTTGATGGTGCGCGGGACACCCGAGCAGCAGCGCGAGGCCGTCGCGCGCGCCATCGAACTGGGCATCAACTACTTCGACCAGTCGCCCGACTACGGCGACGGCTTCTCCGAGTCGAACCTCGGGCGGCTGATGAAGGAGCTCGCCTTCCGGCCGTACCTCACCACGAAGATCGAGGTGCGCGCCGAGAACCTGGACGACATCGCCGGTCACGTCACCCGCTCGCTCGACGAGAGCCTGGAGCGCCTCGGCGTCGACTACGTCGACTTCCTCCAGATACACAACGGCCCGCTCATGGAGCGTCCCGAGCTGTCAGGCCGCGCCTACGCCCGGCTCTGGATCGAGGACTACCTCAGACCCGGAGGGGCGCTGGAAGGACTGCAGCGCGCTCAGAAGAGCGGGAAGGCGCGCTTCATCGGCTTCATCACCCGGGGCGGCGACGGCGACGCTGCGCGCCAACTCATCGACACCGGCGTGTTCAGCCTGATCAACGTCTCGGTGCATCTGCTCAACCCGTCGGCCAGCATCAAGCCCGACGGGATGCGCTTCGATGCCGACTGGGACGGCATCCTGGACTATGCGGCAGCGAACGGCGTCGGGGCCGCCATCTATTCTCCGTTGGCAGGCTGGTTCCTGACCGACAACGCCGTGGCGAGTGGCGAGGCGCACCCTCTTGCACGAGGGTCGCGCAGTCCGGAGGTTGACGCGGAAGGGCTCCATTGCGCGCGGGCGCTGCGGTTCCTCTCGCGGAACCTCAGCCCCGACACGCAGGCGGACGACCACAACCTTGCCGAGGCCGCGCTCCGGTTCGTCCTCTCGCTCAACGGGGTGTCGACAGTGCTCGGCGGCTTCTCGGACGCCCACCAGGTCGAGGAGAACTCCGCCTGCTCCGGCAAGGGTCCGCTCTCCGTGCAGAACATGAAGCGCATCGAGATGGTCTGGCGCGCCAACTTCGGACTGGACGCGACGGAGGGCTGAGGACGGCCCCACTAGAACGGGTTGAGGACCGGAACGCCCGTTGGTTCGAAGTGGCGGACGTTGCGGGTCACGACAGTCAGGCCGTGCTCGAGAGCAGTGGCGGCGATGATCAAGTCATCGTTCTGGTGACCAAGCACAGCGCACAAGCGACCCCAGCGCTTCGCCACAGGGAGGTCGACGGGCAGGATGCGATCGAAGAACAGGACCAACACGTCGTCCAGCCAGGACGCCAGGGTCCGTGCGAATACAGGGTTGCGGCGCTCCTGACGGATTATCCCTCGCTCCACCTCTGCGATCGACACCACGCTTATGTACAGATCCGGCATCCGCTGGGCCGACATCCATCGCGTAAGGTTGGATGCGCCCTCGTCTTTTCGCAACACCGAGATCACATCGGTATCGAGAAGGAACATCAGAAGTCGAACTCCCTGAGCCTCAGCGGCAACCGCTCGAACTCCTCACCGTCCTTGGGGATGGCAAGCAGCATCTCGACGAACGACGGCGCTGCCGCCTTTCCGTTACGGCGCAGGCGCTCGTACTCCTCGACGGCCAGCACGATCACTGCGGGCTTCCCGCGCCGCGTCACACATTGCGGCGTGCCTGCCAGCGCGGCGTCGACGACGGCGCTGAACCTGTTCTTGGCGTCCTGTAACTGCCACTCGGTCATGGAACACTTCCTGTCCAGTTGTTCTGGCTAGATTGTCGTACTGGCCAGTAACGCATGTCAATCACTGCTCTCACTTCCGAATGCTACACTCCCGGCATTCCTCTCCGGAGACGCTAGATGACCGACGCCACACCCACACGGATGACCATCAGCAAGAGCGAGGCGCGCGCGTCGCGGGGGATGGTCGCGACGAAGGACATCCACGCCACCCAGGCCGGTCTGCGGATGCTCGAGAGCGGCGGCAATGCGGTCGACGCTGCGGTCGCGGCGTGCTTCGCCGTCGGCGTCGTGGAGCCGGAGTCGAGCGGTATCGGCGGAGGCGGCTACCTCGTCTACCAGGTCGGCGAACGGGGTGGCGTCGTGGGCTTTCCGATGCGCGGGCCGCTCGATGCCAAGCCCGACATGTACGAGTTGACCGGCGAGGCCGCGGTCGGCAACTTCGGCTGGCCCGGCGTCGTCGACAACGAGAACCTCGACGGGCCGCGGTCGATCGCAACGCCCGGCGCCGTCGCGGGGCTGTGCGAGGCGCACCGGCTGTTCGGCAGGCTGCCGCTGCGCGAGGTGCTCGCGCCCGCGGTCTCGCTCGCTCGGGACGGGCACTCCCCCGGCTGGGAGAACATCTACTCGTGGGGACTCCTCTCGCACCGGCTCTTCGCATTCGAGGAGTTGCGCCGCATCCTGATGCCCGGCGACCGGCTGCCCGCAGGCGACGCGACCACGCCCGCATTCCTCCGGCAGCCGGAGCTGGCCGACGTCCTGGAGGCTGTCGGGCGCGACGGTCCGCAGGCGTTCTATGCCGGCGACATTGCTCATGCGCTCGTGTCGGGCATCCGCGACAACGGCGGCATCCTCTCCGAGCGGGACCTCGCGGAGTACCGTCCGTTCGTATGGGAGAACGGGATGGAGTTCCCGTACGCCGGTCATACGGTGCGCGTGCCGCCGTTCGCCTGCGCCGGAACGACCTCCGCGATGACGCTGCGCCTGCTGGACGGGTTCGGCATACGCTCGATGAGCCATAACTCGCCCGACGCGCTCCATGCTTACATCTGCAGCGCCCGCCTCGCGTACGCCGACCGCTTCGCGTATCTCGCCGACCCCGCGTTCGTCAGCGTGCCGTGGCAGGGCCTCGTCTCCGACGGCTACAGCGACCTGCGCCGCGGCCTGATCGACATGCAGCGGCTCGACTCCGCTGAGCCGGGTGATCCGTGGGCGTTCGACAACGGCGCGCCGGGCGAGCGTCTGCCCGCGAGCGCTCCGGCACTCGACTCCGGCACGACGCACCTGTGCGTCATCGACGGCGACGGCAACGCGGTGTCGCTCACGAACACGCTCATGGCGGGCTTCGGCTCCGGGTTCGTGCCGAAGGGCACCGGCGTCGTGATGAACAACGGCATGATGTGGTTCGATCCGGTGCCGGGGCGCGTGAACTCGGTCATGCCGGGCAAGTATCCGCTCAACAACATGACCCCTGCCCTCGTGCTGGACGGTAACGGCGTCCGCATGGCGGTGGGCGCAACCGGCGGTCGGCGGATAACGAACTGCGTCACGCAACTCATCTCCAAGGTGGTCGACTTCGGCATGGGTCCGCAGGAAGCGATCGATGCGCCGCGTGTCGACTGCTCGCAGCCCGCCACGCTCGTCCACCGGGACCTGCCCGCTGACGTGGCCGCCGAACTCGAACGGCGCGGACACCGTATCCAGGTCATCGGCAAAGGCCACGTGCAGGGAGGCTTCGCCAGTTTCGCGAGCCCGGTGGCCATCATCCGAGACCCGGACGGCGCCCTCCGCGCGGGGGTCGACACGTTCCACTCCGCGTACGCCGAAGGGCTGTGACTTGGAGAAGAGCTCGCATTCTCGTCGCATGCCGCCGTTTGGTGTATGATTGGTGTATGGCACGCACAAACATCGACATCGACGAGAAGGCATGCGCCGAGGTGATGCGCCGCTACCGGTTCGCCACCAAGCGGGAAGCGGTCAACTTCGCCCTCCGGACGGTCGCAGTTGAACCCGCCTCTCTCGAAGAGGCCTGGGCCATGCAAGGCTCCGGTTGGGACGGCGACCTCGACGCCATGCGCTCATCTCGTGCCCTGTGATCCTTGTCGACACCTCGGCGTGGGTTGAGTACCTCCGGAACACAGGCTCTCCGGTCTGTAACTCCACCAGAGAAGCCCTGGCCGGCGAGGTCGCCATCTGCGACGCGGTACGCATGGAAGTGCTCGCCGGAGCGCGGGACGAGTCCCACCTGACGAGCCTGCGCCGCCTGCTTGCACGCGCGATAGACATCCCCGTTGAGTCGACCGACTACGACGATGCGGCGGCGCTCTACCGTCGGTGCCGGCGTCGCGGGGAAACCCCACGAAAGCTCATCGACTGCCTGATCGCGTCCGTGGCTATACGCACCCGTACGCCCATCCTGCACAGCGACGCCGATTTTGACGTGCTTGCGCGGCACACGGAGTTACAACCCCATCCGGTGCGGTAGGACGCACCGCCGGTCTCTTCACGAAGCGTCCAGAACATTCTCGTACGGGACCACGCAGGTTACGGTCGTGCCGTGCCCCGACCCGCCCGAAGACACTTCGAGCCTGCCTCCCATCTGCGCGGCGTCCGCCTCCATGTTCGTGAAACCGCGGCCGCGCTCCGCGTAATCGGACGGAAGGCCGATGCCGTCGTCGGATATCGACATGCGAAGCGCGTCGTCCTGGAAGTCGAGCGTGATCGTGATCTTCTCTGCCAACGCGTGCCGAAGCGCGTTCGCCATCGCGTTATGCGCGATAGCGAAGAGCAGCCCGCGGGCGACCGTGGAAAGCGGCGGTTCCTCGCCGGAGCACACCACCTCGGTGGGGATCGAGGTGATGTTGCTGAAGGTCGAGGCGTGCGCCTCGAGCACCGTGCCGAGTTCTCTGCCCCTGAATATGAGGTCGATGTCTATGGGGTGCCTCAGCTCCCACATGGTCGATCGCGACAGTGCGTGCATCGCCTGGAGCCGCGCGACCTGCTCCCGGTTCGATGGGTCCTCGGCTTCTATGGCCGATTCGATACCCAGCCCGAGCACATACGCAGACTGGGCAACGGTGTCATGGATGACCTGCGAGATCCGGAGCCGTTCCATCTGGAGTTGGCGCTCACGTTCCTGCTCCCGGACCCGCTCGACGGCTTCCAGCCTCCTGATGCGTTCGAACCCGGCGATCAGAGTGACCACTACCACCACTCCGTACATGGCGGCAATCCTCGCGATCAGCACCTTCTCTTCCTTCGCAGCCACATCGAGCCTTTCTCCGGTCAGCAGGACCACCATGCTGTACAGAACGGCGGCCATCGTCACCCACACGAAGCTGATCCTGAAAGAAGCGAAGACGACGGCGAACATGGCCAAAGCCGGGTAGTACAGCAGGAAGCACAACGTTCCCAGCTCTCCACCTATGGCGACGCCCCCCGTGATCAGGGCCACGTCCATCGCACTCAGCACGAGCAGACTCTGCCACTTCACCTTCCTGCCGGTCCGCAGCAGGAAGTGGATGTAGGCGTTGTAGGACATCGCAAGGAGAGCGAGCAGGGTATAAGAGATGTGGATGGCAAGCGTGTAGTCCGGGCGATAAAGCATCAGACCCAGGGCAACCACCAGGATCAACCAACGCCCCCACACTGAGACCGCCGCCGCATAACGCAGACCTTCAGGATCGGTCCATGCGGCCATGCCGACGCGCTGGGAAAGGGAGTCGATCGGGATGTTCATGGAGTCGAAGTCCTCGGGGGAGCAGGGTTCGTCCACGTACGCGGATGCGCTCTGCCATTATCACACGGGCATGCAACACCTTACCCGGCAGGGGCAGAGCGAGGTCGTTCTCACGCGCCTCTAGCCCAGCAGGAGCGGTGCGACCTGGCTGACGTGCGGAACCTGATGGTCCGGCGGTTCAACGCCATCCGGCCACAACTGCCCGTTCGCCACCCATGCGGTCGAGAGCCCCACGTCCTTTGCACCGGCCATGTCCGCGGCGACGTCGTCGCCCACGAACAGCACGTCGCGGCTGGCAGGCATTCCGAGGCACTCGAGCGCCAACCGGAATATCCCGGGGTCGGGCTTCCGGCAGCCTGCCTCCTCGGAGACGATAACGCACCCGGTCAGCCCCTCCAGCCCCCGTGCCCTGATCGTCAAGTGCTGCCCTGACGATGGTCCGTTGGTGACGATGCCCCACGGTACGCTCGCTGCGTTGAGACCGCGCAGCAGCGGGAGCACGTCCGGGTCCTGCGGCAGGACGGAGCGCGATTTTTGCAGGTACCACTCGGCCAATGCCTCGGGCGACAGCCCGATGCCCGGCCATTCTTCGAGCGTGCGGGCCATCAGCCGCTCCCTGCCCGCCAGGCCTCTTTCATCGAACGCGGCGAACTTCGCCTCAGCCTCGTCGGCGGACGCTGCGGCGCGCACGGCGGGCCACGTCTCGTGCAGCAGCCGACCGGTCGCGCGTATCGCGCCGTCGCGGTCCCAGAGCGTGTTGTCGAGGTCGAAGAGCGCGGCTGTGTACAAGGGTGGCATCAGGTGACTCCTCGGTTCAATTGCGCCTGCTCCGCTCCGTTGAGCCCGAGCAGCACAGGCAGCAAAGCCATATCGTTGAACCGCACAACTCCCCTCCTGTCGGCGACGTCACTGGTCGGGCTCGCAACGTATGCCAGAACCCTCATCCCGGCTGCCAGCCCGGCTTGAACGCCTGAGTCGCTGTCCTCGACGACCACGCATTCCCCGGGAGAGAATCCCATCGTCTCCGCGGCGTGAAGGAACACGTCGGGATGGGGTTTGCGTCGTGGGACCATCCCTCCACTGAACAGCCGCCCTTCGAACCAACCGTAGAGGCCCGTGAGCTTCAGCCGCTGTTCTATCGCGTCCAGGGAAGCGTTCGAGCCTACGCAAACCATTGTCCCCGAAGCGGCAACCGAACGCACTGCATCGGCAACGCCGGGAATAGCACAGAGCCTGTCTTCCACCGCAACGCGTTCTGCTTCTTCGATAAGGCTCACGATGTTATCCGGCAACCGCACGCCCCAATGCGTGAGCACTGCATCCTGCAGGCCGTCAAACGAAACTCCACGGAAGAGAGCGTGCAACTCCTCCGACTCTGCTTGCAGGCCGTAACGCGCAAGGACACTTCCCAGAGCGCGCACGATCAGCAGTTCGCTGTCGACCAGCACGCCGTCGCAATCGAAGATGATCAGCTTAGGGACATTACCGAGGTACTCAGCTGTCATGGTTCCCCTTCATCGACAAGCCTAGAGCAGCGGCACATGAGGAGCTGCTGTCCTGGGCAGCAAGCCGATAATCCTCGGGTCGTCCGTAACTTCGACCTGCCTGCGGAACGGCACGAACCCGGACCGTACGTAGAAGTCCAGCGCGCCGGGGTGGTCGAGTGAACACGTATGCACCCACAACCTCTGAATGGGGCGCGACCACGCACATTCCAGCACGCGGCTCATCATCCACCGGCCTGCGCCTCTACCAACCATCAGCGGAGTCAGTCCGAAGAAACTCAGTTCGCACTCATCCTTGATGCGAAAGTCGAGCTCGATCAGGCCTTCTTCATTCCCCTCCGCCTCAAACACATACGCATCGTAGAGAGGGTCGCTGAGAACATGCTGCACTTCGTCGTCGCTCATCTCCAAGCGTGACGACCATAGCCAGTCCTCTCCTATCCGCCTGAACAAGGTACGGTACCGGTCCACGCCTGAAGAGTCGACCTTCCGGAGAGTCCAGGCCGCCTCCGAGCGCTCGGGCCGCGCTGGTGGGCGCTGGAACATCTGCAGGTGTGTTACGACCGAGGCGGTCTTGCCGCTGGGGATGTCGCTGTAGCCGTCCGGGATCTCCATCTCTAGTCCTGGTGGTAGTACTCCAGGCCGAGGTGGGTGATCTGCTCCTCGCCCATCATCCAGCGCAGCGTGTTCTTGAGCTTCGTCTGCTGGATGAACAGGTCGTGCTCCGGGTAGAGGTTCCGCGCATGGTGCGGGCTCTTGAAGTAGAACGACAGCCACTCCTGGATGCCGGACATCCCGGCGCGCTGCGCCAGGTCCATGAAGAGGATGAGGTCCAGCACGATGGGCGCGGCGAGGATGGAGTCGGAGCAGAGGAAGTCGATCTTCATCTGCATGGGATGCCGCAGCCAGCCGAACAGGTCGACGTTGTCCCAGCCCTCCTTGGCGTCGCCGCGCGGCGGGTAGTAGTTGATGCGCACCTTGTGGTACGCGTCGCCATAGAGGCCGGGGTACGTCTCCGGCTGCAGGATGTGCTCCAGCACGCCAAGCTTCGACTCCTCCTTCGTGCGGAAGTTCTCGGGCTCGTCGAGCACCTCGCCGTCGCGGTTGCCGAGGATGTTGGTGGAGAACCAGCCGTTCAGCCCCAGCATCCGCGCCTTCAGCATCGGACCGATGACGGTCTTCACGAGCGTCTGGCCGGTCTTGAAGTCCTTGCCGCAGATGGGCACTCCCCTGTCCCGCGCCAGCCGTTCGAGCGCCGGTATGTCGACGGTCAGGTTCGGCGCGCCGTTGATGTACGGAACGCCCTCCTGCAGCGCGGCGTAGGCGTAGATCATCGACGGCGCGATGTTCGGGTCGCTCGCGTGGAGCGCGGAGACGAAGCCCTCGATGTCCTGGTGTATCTCTTCCTCGGTAATGAATTTCTCGGTGGACGCGCACCAGATCATCACCAGCCGGTCGCAGCCATTCTCGGCTTTGAACCGGCGCATATCCTCGCGGATGGCGTCGACGGCGCTGAGCTTGCTCTCGACCGTTTTGACGTTCGTGCCCTCGATGCGCTTGGCGTAGTCCTGGTCGAAGACCGCCGGCATCGGCTCGATGGAGCGGAGGTAGTCTGCAATCGGCTCGATCTCATTGTACCGGTCGAGGACCCCTGCCCTGAGCGCTGCCTCGTAGGCGTTGTCCGGTATCGGGTCCCATGCGCCGAAGGCCAGCTGGTCGAGTTCCGCGAGCGGCACGAACTCCTTGATGAACGGCGCACGGCTGTCGGTGCGCCTGCCGAGGCGGATCGTCGCCATCTGCGTGAGCGACCCGACGGGTTCGCCGGAGCCGCGTCGTATGTGCTCGACGCCCGCGATCACGGTCGACGACACGGCGCCCAGCCCCACCATCAGCACGCCGAGTTTCCCGTCCGCCGGTTCCACGCCGCTCGACGTCGTCTCAACGAAGTCCCTCGCTTCGAGGCCGATGCCGCGCCTGCGGGCGAGGTCCATCAGCGTGCCGTGCCACTGCGCGGGGATCCTCCCCGTCCGGGCCCAGTGCTGCACGGTACTCTGGCGCCTGCCCAGCAGTCCCGCGAGCGCGGACTGCCCTCCGAACCGGTCGATGATCTGCTTTGCGGTGTTGTGTTGTGTGCTCATTGCAAGGCAACCTACCGATAAAATCGTTAGTTGTCAAGCCGCCCCCACGGCAACACGATTGGTATCATCCCCCCATGTTGAGCCTCGAGGACAACGAACTCCTGACCCGTGTGGGTAGGGGCAAGCCGATGGGCGAGCTGCTCCGCCGCTTCTGGCACCCCGTGCTGCTGTCGAGCGAGCTGCCGAAGCCCGACTGCCCGCCCGTGCGCGTGCGCCTCATGGGCGAGCGCCTCGTCGCGTTCCGCGATACGAGCGGCCGGGTCGGCCTGCTGGCCGAGGCCTGCCCCCACCGGCGGGCGAGTCTCTTCTTCGGACGCAACGAGGAGAACGGCCTACGCTGCATCTACCACGGATGGAAATACGACGTCGAGGGGCGTTGCGTCGACATGCCCAGCGAACCCGCGGGCAGCAACTTCGCCTCCAAGGTGCGCACGACCGCCTATCCGTGCCGCGAAACGAACGGCGTGGTCTTCGCTTACCTCGGCCCGCCGGAGCTGCAACCGGAGCTGCCGGGCATCGAGTGGATAGGGCTGCCGGAGGGCCACGTCTACGTGACCAAGCGGTACGAGTTCGCGAACTGGGTGCAGGGGCTGGAGGGCGGCATCGACTCCTGCCATTCCAACTTCCTTCACACCACGGTCCCGGCGTTCCGGCGGACGGCCGAGTTCTTCGACGGCCTCCGCGACAGGCTCCAGTTCGATGCGAGGCTGGTCGAGTACTTCATCAGCGACCTCTCTCCCCGCTTCTGCCTGCGCGACACCGACTACGGCGTGTTGATCGGGACGCAGCGCGACGCCGGGGAGGACAGCTTCTACTGGCGCATAACGCACTGGCTGCTCCCGCACGCGAACATCTTCGGAGGCGTGCGGGACGACGGCCAGACCCGCCTCGGCAGAGGGCTCATCTGGTCCGCGGTCGACGACCACACTACCGCCGTCTTCTCGGTCAGCTGGGCGCTGGAGTCGCCGCTGACGGAGAGTGAACGTGCCGCCTGCGAGGTGTTCAGCGGGGCCGTTGTCCCGGGGACGTCCATGATGGTGCAGACGATGGCCAACGACTACCTGATAGACCGGGAGCGGCAGGCGACGGAGACGTTCACCGGCATCGAGTCGCTCCAGGCGCAGGAC
The DNA here is from genome assembly GCA_022820645.1 of Dehalococcoidia bacterium. Classification (GTDB taxonomy): domain Bacteria; phylum Chloroflexota; class Dehalococcoidia; order Lucifugimonadales; family Australimonadaceae; genus Bin16. The sequence goes on from JAJEFD010000006.1 coordinate 37,751, forward strand.
CTCGCCGCCCAGGAGGGCATGGGAAGCATCGTCGACAGGACGGAGGAGCACCTCGGCTCGTCCGACTCCGCCATCATCCGCGTGCGCCGCGCCCTGATCCGCGCGGCCAGGGACCTGATGGAGGGCACGGAACCCGCGCAGGCAGCCCGCCCCGCCTCCTACAAGCTCCGCACCGTCGACCTCATCAGGCCGCGCGCCGACGGCTTCGACGGAGAGGAGATCGAGGCGCTCTGCCGGTTGGGGTGACGGGTCTCTCACCAGGCACGAGTCGGGCCTGCTATCCGCCCCCCAACTCAGCGAGGCGCGCACGCACGACTCGTTCCACCAGCGACACTGGCAGAGCAACGCCCGGATCGAGATGCAGCGTCGTGCCGGAGGTCCCGATGCCCGCTGCCTTGAGTTCGTCCTTCATGGCGACGGGAACAGCCTTGCTCATGGTGTGCAGGGCGCAGTGATTCTTCGCAACCGACAACGCGACGAAGTCCTTCCCGAGGCGGAAGATCGGGATCCTGTAGCTGACGCGCTCGGTGCAGTCCGGCGCAGCCGTCCTTATGATGGCGCGCAACCGCTCGAGCGTGGCGCGGGGCCCGGGCGCCTGCGCCGCCAGGTATTCGTCGACCTCTTGCGGCGCATGCCGGTCCGGTCCGTGCTCACTCATCGCGAACGCCTCCGCTGGTTCAACAACGTCCATTATATGGAGCGGTGGCGATACGCTACACTCATGCCATCCCCGTTCCGGAGACACTCCCCTTGCGAACGTCCGCGCTGCTTACGCTTGCCCTGCTGTTTCTGACCACTCTCGCAGCGTGCTCTCAGCCAACCCCGACGCCAACGGCCCCGCCGGTTGCTACGCCAACCGCGACGTCGACACCCACCGCGACGCCGACCCCGACGCCCACGCCAACTCCTACGGCCACGCCGGTTCCGACCTCAACGCCGACGCCAACCGCAACGTCGACGCCTACCGCGACGCCGACCCCGACACCCACACCAACACCAACGCTGACGCCGACTCCAACCGTAACGCCGACGCCGACTGCCACGCCGACACCGACCTCGACACCGACGCCCACGCCGACCCCTACGCCGGTGAACCCTGAGGAGTATTTCAGCGGCAAGACTGTCCGGGTTATCGCCGGTGCGAATGCGAACGGCGGCTCATACGACTCGTTCAGCCGGTTCGTTGCAGCGACCGCAGAGCACTACTTCCCTCGGAGCACGAGGTTCGACGTCGAGAACATCCCTGGCGCAGGGGGGTACAACGGCCTCCGTGCGACTCTGGACTCCGAGCCTGACGGCCTCACTATCGGCATCGTGCACTCTCGATGGTTCCAGCGCCAGGCGGTCGTCGGCGACATTCCCAATTTCGATTTCGACGAGGTCCAACTCCTGGGTTCGCCGACCTTCACGGTGGCCGAAGATCCATACTGCGTCGACCGCAACGTCGCCGCCTCATGGCAGGAAGTGCTCGACCTGGGGCGCCCGCTTCGGGTCGGCACATACCAGCCCGGGACGGAGCCTGCGATCGAGTTCATGGAGACTATCGGCCTCCCCTTCCAGGTGGTCTACGACTATCCCGGCACTCGTCAAATCATGGACGCGTTCGACCGTGGCGAACTCGACCTGAGCAACCGCTGCGCTCTCTACGCCGTTCGTGCTCTCTACCCTGAATGGATCGAGCAGGGCCGCCTCGTCCCGCTCTTCTACGTCAGGAAGCCTCCCGACCAGGGATACCTCGCTCGACTCGGCCACACCGGCCCCCTGCCGTCTTTCACGGAGCTGCCCGGCCTCAACCTGGGTGAGGTACAGCGGGCGCAGTTGAAGGCGGTACAGGCCGAACTGCTCCTTCGGGAAGTCACGCGGGTGTTCATCCTCCCTGCAGGTGTTCCCGATGAGATCAGGCAGTACTGGCAGGAGCGGTTCGACCTCATCATGAAAGACCAGGGGTTCATCGACACCGTCCACAACACGGGGTACGTTGACTGGTACGGATACGGGAGCACTGAGGAGCTGCTCGACATTATTCGCCGCGTCCAGGCGCTCGACCAGCGAGTGAAGGACATCCTGTACCAACGCAGCAACCTGAGCGACCTCGACCGGCTGGTGCAGTAGGCGCATCCCCCCCCCCCCGGAACTTTCGCTGGCGCGCCGGTTTTGCTAGCCTCACGCTCAGGCGTCCGCTCGACGCCACGGAGGAACGGATGGCCACAACAGCAGGGATCGTGCCGGAGGAGCTGGCGCAGCTGACGCCGGATGAGCTGTACGCGCTCTACATGGAGAAGCAGGTGAACTTCGGACGCGCCGCGCTCGCGCTCGACAAGCGCAGGCAACTGGGCCGCGTCCACGTCCCCGCCGAGGAGGCCGACGTCCCGAACGCCGGGCCGAACCAGCGCATGATCGTGGGGCCGGAGCTCGGCTTCAACGTCCACAACCTGCACGTCTTCACGTCGGGGCGCGCGGGCGGCTCGGAGCGCTACCACACCCACGGCGACGCGCTCAAGTTCTACGTCAAGGGCGGCGGTCAGGAGCTCATCGAGGACGTGCGCTTCGACGTCAAGGTCGGCGACTTCTGCCACGTCCCCGCCAACATCTGGCACGGCACCGAGAACCCGCACCCGGAGCCGCTCGTCTTCCTCGCCGCGCAGCAGTTCCCCGGCACTTACCGCCAGGTGCCCACGCCGTTCGTCCACATCACCGCGCCGCACAAGGCCCCCGAGGTGAGCGACCTCTCGGACGAGGAGCTTGCGAAACTGGAGCCGTGGCCGCTCTACCTCCGCTACCTGGAGGAGCAGATGGCGTTCGGGCGCGTCGCGCTGGAGATGCAGCGCAGGCGCGAGCAGAAGCGCCTCCACGTCCCTGCGGAGGAGGCGCCCATCATGGAGTGGGGCCCCGGCAGGCACCACATCATGTCGCCGGAACTCGGCTTCGACATCTACTCGTTCCAACTGTTCATGGAGAACGTCCCCGCGCACACGGAGAACGGCGCGCCCCAGACCTCCGGCGACGCCGTCCGCTACTACATCGGCGGCGAGGGCGTCGAGGTCATCGGCGAGGAGCGCGTCCGCGTCCGCGCGGGCGACTTCACCTGCATCCCCGCCGGAACGCGACACGAGACGACCAACCCGCACGACGAGGACCTGCGCTTCATCTGCTGGCAGCAGATACCGGGCACCTACGTGCAGGTGCACCTCCCCGTCCTGCCCGTGGAGTAACCATGACCACCTACCGCGGCCAGGGCATGGCCCGCATGGAGGACGAGCGGCTGCTGCGCGGCGGCGGCACGTTCGTCGACGACATCCAGTTGGACGGGATGCTCCACGCCGCCGTGCTCCGCAGCACCGAGCCGCACGCCCGCATCCGCTCCGTCGACACCGGCGCCGCGCTCGCGAGCCCGGGCGTTGCCGCCGTCTACACCGGCGCGGACCTGGACGGCGTCGTGCCCGACATCGGCGCGATCCGCCGCGAGGGCATGGGCGAGACGCCCGTCCCCGAGCACCCCGTGCTGGCGAAGGGCCGCGTCTGCTACGTCGGCCAGCCCGTCGCGCTCGTCGTGGCGTCGACGCGGGCCGAGGCGTTCGACGCGCGCGACCGCATCGCCGTCGACTACGAGCCGTTACCTCCCCTGCTCGACCCGCGCGAGTCGGCATCGGACGCCAGCCCGCTCCACGCCGACATCGGTACGAACGTCGTGATGCGCACGGAGGCGGGCGCCGGCAACGTCGCCGAGGCGTTCGAGAACGCCGACCAGATCGTCGAGGCCTCGTACGAGATACCTCGCCTCGTCGCGATGCCGATGGAGTGCCGGGGCATCGTCGTCGCGCCGGACGCGGCGAGCGGGCGGCTCACCGTGTGGACGTCGACGCAGGTGCCGCACCGCGTCAAGACGTTCCTCGCGATGCTGCTCCCCGGCGACCTCGACGTGCGCGTCGTCACGCCGGATGTCGGCGGCGGCTTCGGACGCAAGATCGAGGTCTGGCCGGAGGAGGTCGCGACGGCGTACGCGGCGGTGCGGCTCGGCGCGCCGGTCAAGTGGACGGAGCAGCGCTCGGAGAGCACGCTCGCCTCGCACGGTCGCGGGTTCACGGCGGACGTGGAGGCCGCCGTGCGCGCGGACGGCACGATGCTCGGCGTCCGCATCCGCATGCTGGCCGACATGGGCGCGTACTTCCTCACGTCCAGCGGCGGGCCGCTCGGCAACGCCGTGCAGCGCGTCGCCGGGCCGTACGCCATCCCCGCGATGGACGTCGAGTGCCTCGGCGTGACGACCAACCGTCCGCCCACCGGCCCCTACCGCGGCGCGGGCGGCCCCGAGGCCGCCGTGCCCATCGAGCGCATCATGGACGACGCCGCGCGCCGGTTGGGCATGGACCCCGCCGAGATACGACGCCGCAACTTCATCCCCACCGACGCCTTCCCCTACCGGACCGCCACCGGCCTCGAGTACGACTCCGGCGACTTCCACACCGCGTTCGACCGCGCGCTCGGCATGGCCGGATACGCCGGTCTGCGCGAGCGGCAGGCGTCCGAGCGCGGCCCGTTCCGCACCGGCATCGGTGTCGCGACCGTCACGAAGGCGTCCGGGGGCAAGGCGAACGTGCGCAAGAGCCTCGCACGCGTCGAGATGAAGCCGGACGGGCGCGTCGTCATCGTCACGGACGTATCGCCGCACGGACAGGGCACGGCCACGTCGTTCTCGCAGATAGCGGCGGACACGCTCGGCATTCCGCCGGAGATGGTGGAACTGCACCACGGCGACACCGACGAACTCGCCTCGGGCGGCGGCACCACGTCGAGCCGGGGTCTGGCGGTCGGCGGCAACGCGGCCTACGTCGCGCTGCTGGAAGTGAAGAAGCGATTGGAAGCCGCGGGCGGGCGCATCCCCGCGAACGGCATCACCGTGGAACTGGAGTGGGAGCTGCCGGCCAACCCGTTCGGCTTCGCCGCGCACGTCGCGGTCGTCGAGCTGGACGAGGGCACCGGCGACGTGCGCCTCACCGACTACGCGGCGGTGCACGACTGCGGCCCGATGATCAACCCGGTCATCGTGCGCGGGCAGATACAGGGCGGCATCGCGCAGGGCATCGGCCAGGCGTTGAGCGAGGGGATGCTCTACTCGGCGGCGGGCCAACCGCAGACCGCCAGCTTCATGACGTACGGCATCCCCATCGCGGAGTCGCTGCCCTCATTCGCGCTGGAGAACCAGCAGACGCCGTCGCCGACGAACCCGCTGGGCATCAAGGGCATCGGCGAACTGCCGACGGTCGCTGCGCCGGTGGCGGTCACGAACGCCGTCGCGGACGCGCTCGCCCGCTCCGGCGCCGACGTCAGCGGCGTCGACATGCCGCTCCTCACCGAGCGCGTCTGGCGCGCACTGGGGTAGAAGCCTACAGTATGATTCCGTCACGAATATACGGAGGAAGGCCTATACATGGTTACTAACCTATCGTTCCCTACCCGCCACATCTCGATCAGAGTCCCTTGGCACGATGCTGGTTGGGACGGCACTGTCTGTCAGGATCCCATACATAACGCGGCTTGCCTCAAGCTCAGCCGTATCGCCGAGAAGAAAGATGAGGAGGCAGAAGCACGCATCGCAGGTCGCCATTTCAAAGACCTAACGCCAGAGGCCATGCCGCCGTGCATGCAAGAACGCGGGGCTTTAATGAGCCCGCACAGCATGCTGCGGCAATATGTACACCCCTACAGACAAACTAGTGATGCGTACAGGCACTTTGCACCAACCATCGCAGAGTACCCCGCATACTCAGTGGAGGCTATTCCTTTCAGGTGGATGAGCAGAGACTTCGAGGATGAGCTAGTCAAGCAACAGCCACTTGACAATCTAGATTCTGCATTGGAACCAAAGCTCGGGTTCGACTCACGCTGGTGGCAAGACTATCGCAACCAACAAGCACTTCTGGATACCTTCTGGGAATATGTAAATGTAAATGATTCGCTAATCTTCATATACGCGAAACAAGTACCACTGGTCGAAGACACTGGCGGGCGGCGAATTCTTCTCGGTGTTGGCCGAGTAAAATCTATTGGGAACCTTACTGAGCACAGTTACACAGGTTCAACTAATGGGAACATCCGAAGCATGATCTGGGAGCGAATGGTTGGCCATTCTATCCGACCTACATTCGAAGACGGCTTCCTTTTGCCCTATCACGAGGCACTCGAAAAGTGCACAGATGATGAGTTACCAGAAGTCGTAGCCTATGCTCCAGAGAATCGCTTCACCGAGTTCTCATATGCTACTGAGCATGTGAGCGACGACGCGGCAATCGACGCATTGAGAGCGATGCGGTCATCTCTACTCAAGTGCGCCAAGCTGTTCGGTGCAGACATCCGGAAGCAAGAAGCGTGGATAGACAAAGAACTTGGCAGGTTATGGGAGAAGCGAGGCCCCTTCCCAGGAATGGGCGCGGTGCTATCTGCGATGGCTGTCCCTATGGGCAATTTCATCGCAAGGGAATTAACTGAACTAGCTGGGGATAACAAATCACCTTGGGATGTGTGGTTCTCATTACTGGATTCGCCACACTCCTATTTACCTCCAGAGCTAGCCGACCATATCGGCCCCACTACTGCGAAAACATGGCAACGGTTGTCAGGCGGTCAGCGTGCGTTCTTTGAATTGCTCAGTCGTGCAGACCTCACTCACGGCCAAGCGGAAATTTTAGTTACGCCCGAGATAAGAGTAAGCGAACTTGGCATAACACTTGACGATGCAGCATTTATAGATAATCCCTATTTGCTCTACGAATCCACTCGCTTGACCACAATCCCTGTGCCCATAGGTGTAGTAGACCGTGCTGTCTTCCCTTCTGCTTCTGTACGTGCGAAGTTTCCTGTGCCAGAACCGTCAAGGATCACTGAGGCAATTGACATACGCCGCTTGCGCGCTCTGACAATCCGTGAGCTTGAAGCGCAAGCTGGCGAAGGCGACACACTGATTCCTCGCAAGAAACTCATTCAGGCCATTCATGCAGGGACGGAAGCAAGCGAAGAGCCTCAAACCCTCGTAAGCCCTCACCATATGGGGGTTGCCGAGACCGATTGCTTCCCGGGTGAAGTACGCGTAGTTGAAATGAGTGATGGTGAGCCAGCGTACCAATTAGAACGGTTGGGGAAAGCTGGTGAACGCATCAAGCGCACTGTGGAGCGCCGACTGGCGGGGAAACGGCATAACATAGTGGCCAACTGGGACGAGGAACTCGACAAAGTGTTGGGGGTACCTTCTAGTGCAGGAGGCACGGACGACGTAGAAGAACGACAGGCACGGCAGGAGAAGGCGAGTGCGCTCAACGAGATTGCCAACGCCCGATTCAGTGTGCTCATCGGTTCAGCCGGGACAGGGAAAACTACTCTGCTTTCCGTTTTATGCAAGCGTCCCGAGATTCAGGATAAAGGGATAGTACTCCTCGCTCCCACAGGTAAAGCGCGCGTTCGAATGGAAGATATCGCCAAGCAAGGAGGAATCAAGAACTTCAACGCCTACACGCTTGCACAGTTCCTTATGCAATCTGGCAGATATATTCCACAATCTCAGCGTTATGAATTGAAAAACCAATCCGGCAGTTTCCAAGTGGGCACTGTTATCGTTGATGAGTGTTCAATGTTGACAGAGGAGATGCTTGCTGCGTTGCTTGAGTCGCTTTCCGGCATCGATCGATTGATACTAGTCGGTGATCACCGGCAACTCCCTCCCATTGGAGCAGGTCGTCCCTTTGTGGACATCATCGAGTATGTCAGGCCCAAGGGGCTAACATTCCCCAAAATAGGGCGTTCATATGCGGAACTAACAGTACAACGACGTCAAGCCTCAAGTGATAGAGATGCCCTTGACTTGGCCGACTGGTTTGGAGGGGAACCGACGCCAGGCCATGACCACGTCTTTGAAATTCTATCTGGTAACCGTACAAGCGATACAGTGAAGGTTGTTCAATGGGATACACCCGATGACCTTGCCAGAAGGCTTCCAGCTATTCTTGCAGAGCACTTGGGTTTCAGCCCCAACGAGGATGAGTTCCTTGCTTTTTCTCGTAGCCTAGGAGCAGTGATCAACGGTCAGTACGCGAACTTTAACTAGGGCGTTGGCAGTCATGCAGAGGAGTGGCAGATACTCAGCCCCCATCGGCAGAAGCCTTGGGGTGTAGAACCCATCAATCGATTGATTCATAAGAGATATAAGGCCACAATAGTTGAGGCTTCATCTAAACGCCATTCCAGTTACCTGAGGCCCCAAGGGCAAGAGCTAATCGTATATGGAGACAAAGTAATCAACAACAGAAACATGCCAAGAGACAAGTATCTCTTTGCTGAGAACTGGCGGAAGGAGAAGGGGTACATTGCTAACGGAGAAATAGGCATAGTTGTCGGAGAGCGACGAAGGAATAACCGCAACCCCCGGAGTTTAGATGTAGAATTTTCGACTCAACCAAACTGCATTCTGAAATTCTATCCTAGCGAGTTCGGAGAAGAGAGTATCGTTAATCTCGAATTGGCATATGCCCTCACCGTACATAAGGTCCAAGGAAGCGAATTCGATACGGTGTTTTTGGTCCTTCCTAAGTCAGGATTTCTGCTCTCACGTGAGCTAATCTATACCGCGCTTACTAGGCAGAGGAGCCAAATCGTTCTTCTAATGCAGGGCTCACCAATCGACCTACATCACCTCAGTTCTGAAGCATATTCCGACACTGCTTCTCGTCTTACCAATCTCTTTGCTCCACCAAAACCGCTCGAAATCAATCAACGATTCTTGGAGGAACGCTTGATTCACAAGACCGAACGTGGCGAGGCTGTTCGGTCGAAATCGGAAGTCGTCATTGCGAACATCCTCCATTCCAGTGGAGTCACTTACCTTTACGAAGCACCTTTGGCACTTGACGGAACAGTGAAGTTCCCTGACTTCACTATCCCTGACAGCGACACTGGCGACACTTATTACTGGGAGCACCTAGGCATGCTGACGGTTCCTAGCTACCGCCAGGCGTGGGAAGAGAAGAGACGATGGTACGAGGAGCACGGCATCCTTCACATTGACCAAGGTGGCGGCGGTAATGGAATACTCATTACCACTGAGGATTCGGCCGAAGGCGGCATAGACTCTGAGGTAATCTCAAGGCTTGTCAAGGAAAGGTTCGGGGTCTAGCGCACGCTCTCCTTCCGTAGGCCCAAGCAGGCTAGGCATACATATCGAGATAGTCCGCTTCGTGACACCCGCCCCTTGCAGCATACGTCCCCTACCCTGCTACCATGCTTGCATGACGGAAGACGTACCCCGCTACTTCCACGGCTACGCGCTCGAGAACGAGCCCCAGCACACGGAACTGGCCGACCGCATCGACCAAGTGAGGATCGAACTGAGGGTCGACTCGATGGTGTGATAGGCGAGCTCCGCATGGTCAAGGCGATCAGCCTGGGCATATTCGGGACAGTGCTCGTGGCCGCATCCAAGTACGTTATCCGGCTGGTGAGTTCCGCGGAAAGCGGTGGCTCCATCTGGCCTCATTCCGGCCTCGTTCACGCCCGGACCGGCCCCGGAATGCCCCACCGTGGCCCCATTGGAACACCGGGGCCCACGAGTAAATGGAGCCAAATGATGCCGAATGATGCCACCACAGCAAAGGCTCGTGGACAAGACAGCATAGCAGGCGGCAGTGCGCTGCCCGCTGCGCTTGTTCCCCTGAAGACTGGAGCCTATGGGATCCCTTACTTCGCGCCGAAGAACTGGCCCTCGATCGGCACGGGGTCGACGTGGAAGTTGTCCGGGGACTCGCCGGGGATGGCGCTGCCGTCCGGCTTCACCCGCGTCTGGATGCCCCCGCTGGTGTCCATCTGCGCGCCGACGCGCAGCATGAAGAGGTTCCGCCCGCCGGTGTTCAGGTAGCGGTAGTACGCGCCCTTCGGGATCATGATGCCCTCGTACTCGCCAAGCACCTTCCCGTTGCCCTTGTCGTCGAAGAACGTGACCTCGCCTTCCAGGATGACGAACGCGTGGTCCTCGTCCGTGTGGGCGTGCACCGCGTTCTCACCGCCCTCCGCGTTGACCTTGAAGCTCAGCCAGAGCAGGTCGGTGCGGGCAAGGTCGATGTTCGTCCGCCCCGCCGACAGGTACGGGCCCTTGATGCTGAACGTGGACGTCTGGGGCGTCGTCTGCGTCTCGGTAGTCATGGCATCCTCCTCATTCCGTGTGGCGCTATCTTACTCCGTCTGGCAAGCCCTTACCCAACCAGTCCCTTCACGATGTCGGAGAGGCGCTCGCCGATCATGATGGACGTGACGTTGGTGTTCGCGTGCGGGATGGTCGGCATGATGGACGCGTCCGCCACGTACAGATTGTCGATCCCGTACACCTTCAGGTTGGCGTCCACGACAGCCATGGGGTCGGACGCGGGGCCCATCTTGCAGGTGCCGATGCCGTGGTGGTAGCTGCCGTGCGCGCTGCGGGCGAACTCGCCCCAGTCCTCGTCCCGCGTCGGGGAGATAAGCGGGCCGTAGAACTGCTGCATCGACTCGTGCTGAACGAGCTCGTAGATGAACTCCATCGCGCTGAGCATCGCCGCCAGGTCGTCCGGATGGCTGAGCATCGCGTCCTCGATCTCCGGCACGTCCTCCGGGTCCGCGCTCGCAAGCCGGATGCGCCCCCTGTCCCGCTGCTCGAGCAGGTTCGCGGACACGGGCATCATCATCTTCAGTCCCGGCACCACCGTCGGCGGCCGCTGGAAGATGTGGAAGTTGCCGTGCGGCAGGCTGGAGTCGCTCTTCCACATCAGGCGGAAGCGCGGGATGACCCAGTCCGGGTCGAACCCCTCCCGCCCTTCGAACGTCATCTCGATCGTGGCGTGGTCCTGGTAGTTCTCGCCCACGCCCTCCAACGCCTGCACGACGGGGATGCCGTGGCGTTCCAGCTCGCCCGCCGGGCCGATGCCGGAGAGCATGAGGATCTGCGGGCTGTGGTAGACGCCCGCGCAGAGCACGACGACGTCCGCCGCCACCGTGCTCACCTCGCCCTCGCGCTTGTAGACGACGCCGTTGACCCGCCCGTTCGCGATGGAGAGCGACTGCACCTGCGCGTCGGCGACGACGTCCAGGTTCGGGCGTCCCCGCGCGGGGTCGAGGTACGCGACGGTCGTGTTCTGCCGCACGCCGTCCTTGACGTTGTATGCCGAGCTGCAGATGCCGTACGGGTCCGGCACGTTCAGGTCCGGGCACATCGGCAGCCCCATGCTCTGAGCGCGGGCGATGAACGCGCGCACCGGCGCGTCCGCGCTCTCCTCCTCGTCCACCCTGAAGGCCCGGTAGACGTACAGCGGCCCGCTCTCCCCGTGGATGTCGTTGCCACCGTAGTCCGAGTCGGTCTCGAGGCGTTGGAGAAGGGGCAGGCACTCGTCGAACGACCAGCCGGGGTTGCCGAGCCCGGCCCACGTGTCGAGGTCGTGCTTCGTGGGGCGGACGACGGCCATCGCGTTGACGGACGAGCCTCCGCCCATCACGCGTCCGCTCACCTTGTAGAACGTGCTGCCGTCGCCTGCGCGGGGCGTCGGGTAGAGCATGACGTACGGCGACTCGAGCACGACGCGCGCAACCCGGCTCCCGTCGGCTATCTCCTGGGGGATGGGGTTCGGGTCCGGCCCGGCTTCGAGCAGCAGCACCTCCCTGTCCGCATCCTCGCTCAGCCGGGCGGCGGCGGCGCATCCCGCCGAGCCTCCGCCTATCACAACGACGTCGTAGGAACGTTTCTGCACTGTTCAGCGCCTCCTCAAGCCGGGACTTCGACCTTCTTCCGCAAGCGGTTGAAGAACTCCTCGATCACCTGCACGCCGGTCGCCCGCAGAATCATGTCGCCGACGATGCCCAGGCGGCCCTTGATGTTCACCTCGGCCACGTATGCCAGCTCGGTGGCGGACCCGTCCGGAGCGAGGGTCATCGTGATGTCCGAGGTCATCGTGCTCTTCGTCAGCGAGTCCTCACCCTCAACGTGCGCCGTGAGGCTCACGTGGGGGTCCACGTCCACGATCTGCGAGCGGAACCTGATGTCGCCCGCGACCGGCCCGACCTTCGCGCTCATGCCGCCCTCGAACGTCCGGTCGTCTATCTTCACGAGGTCCTGCATGCCGGGCATGCAGTCCGCGAACTGCTCGATGTCCAGCACCACGTCCCAGACCGTCTCGGCCGTGGCCTGCAGCGACACCTTCCCCTGGTACTTCATCCCGCCCCTTTCCCGGATGGATTGCGCACCGGAGACTATCGCAAGCAGCCCCCGTGCACAAACGAAGACCACCCCGCCCGCAAGCGAGGTGGTCTGTCTCACGATCAGTCGTTGGACGCGAGGAGTTCAGTCCTCCGGGAACATCTCCACTTCCCGCTGGATGGGGCCGAGTCCCTCCCAGTACGCTCCCGTCTCGAGGTTGTAGCGGCCCTGCATGAAGCCGCCAGACTTCTCGCTGCGGATGATGACCGCACACGTCTGCTCGCCGAGGCTGCGCTCCGCGTGGATCTCGTACGGGCGCACCAGGTCGACGCAGCCCGGCTCCACCTTGAAGTTGCCGACCTCCTCGATGGGCACGTAGTCGTCACGGCGCTCGGCGCCCTCGACGGGGCGGTAGCGCTCGATCATCTCGTGGCCCACGAGCACGCCATAGAGCGTGTAGATGTGCGCGTGGTCGTGGATGCCGCGCCAGCCCGGGTGCTTCGGAGGCTCGACGGGCCTCCCGGTCGGCTCGCGCTTCAGCGCATTGACGACGAAGCCGTAGTCCGGGTCTTCGTAGAAGAGCAGGTTCTCCGCGCGGTCGGTGAACACGTTCACCGGCCACTTCTTCGACGCCTCCTGCACCGTGGGGTCCGCCAGGAACTCCTGCAGCACCGGCGTCAGCGCGACCCAGCGCTTCTCCGGGTCCGGCTCGCTGGCGAACAGCTCGCGCGTCTGCTTGATGAACCTGTCCAGGGCCGTCTCAGTCGTTACCGTGGTCATGGCTTCTCCTCTTTCTCCGGCTACGCGTTGGCCGGAACTTCCGCGAGGTTGTAGAGGCTGGCGCAATTATCCCAGAGGATCTTCCTCTTGTCCTCATCCGGTATGCCGAGTTCGAGGAAACTGGATACCGCGTCCGGGTACTTGGAGTCCCCGTGCGGGTAGTCCGTCGAGAACACCATCTTGTCGCTGCCAACCCAGTCGATGGCGTACTTCGCGGGTTCCTCATCCGGCTCGACGGATATCCAGCACTGACGCTTGAAGTACTCCGTCGGCGCCATCTTGAGCTCGGGGACGAATACGTCCGCTTCCCGCTCGTACGCCTCGTCCAGCCGCCAGAGCAGCCACGGCGCCCACGCGCAGTTCGCCTCCAGGAAGGCTGCCCGCAGTTTCGGGTGGCGCTCCAGCACGCCCCCGCCGCAGAAGCTGGCGAGCGCCATCATCTGCTCGACGGGCTGCGCGAACACGCGGCGCAGCATGAAGTTGGGCTCGAAGTGCTGCCCCACCTGCCGCGCGCCGGACGACGACGACTCATGGAATCCGATGGCGACGTCGTACTCCTCCAGCACGCTCCACAGCGGGTCGTAGTACGGGTCGTGCCAGGTCTTGTCGGTCATCTGGTTGGACCGCATGAACACCGCCCGGAAGCCGAGCTCCTTCACGGCGCGCTCCACCTCGGTGACGGCGTCCTCCACGTCGAACGGCGAAACCATCGCCGCGCCGAGGAGCCTGTCCGGCGCCGGAGCGCAGAAGTCGTACATCCAGTCGTTGTAGGCTCGCGCGATCGCCGCGGCGAACGGCGGGTCCATGAAAGGCTCGGCCAGCGTGTGCAGCCCGCGCGTGGGGAAGAGCACCGCGATGTCCAGCCCTTCCACGTCCATCGCTTCCAACTGCACCTCGGTGGACCACCCACGGGCGGCGTGGCTCTCGTAGAGCTTCTGGTTCCGCTCGTAGTTGTGCCCGCCGGCCTGGTTGGGGTTGCGCGACCGCACGCCCGTCGTCGTGCCCCACGGGGTGCCGTCCGGGTGGACCGTGCGGAGGTCGCGGACGTTCTCGGAGAGAACGCCGACCTGTGCGTAGTCGCGGTACTTCTTGTCCGTGTACCGCTGCCACAGGTCCGGCGGCTCCATGATGTGCATGTCGCTGTCGATGATCCTGTATCCATCCTTGGCCATCGCCGTCCTCCTGTTTCTCTCCGGTTAAACGCTGGCTGGGACTTCCGCGAGCCTGTAGAGACTGGCGCAATTGTCCCAGAGGATCTTCCTCTTGTCCTCATCCGGAAGATCCAGTTCGATGAAGCTGGACACCGCGTAGGGGTATTTCGAGTCTCCGTGAGGGTAGTCCGTCGAGAACACCATCTTGTCGCTGCCGACCCAGTCGATAGCGTACTTCGCGGGCTCTTCGTCCGGCTCGACCGATATCCAGCACTGACGCTTGAAGTACTCCGTGGGCGCCATGCTGAGCTCGGGGACGAATACGTCAGCCTCCCGCTCGTACCCCTCGTCCAGCCGCCAGAGCAGCCACGGCGCCCACGCGCAGTTCGCCTCCAGGAAGGCAGCCCGCAGCCTGGGATGACGCTCCAGCACGCCCCCGCCGCAGAAGCTCGCGAGCGCCATCATCTGCTCGACGGGCTGCGCGAATACGCGGCGCAGCATCGTGTTCGACCCGAAGTGATCGCCCGCCTGCTTCGCGCCCGACGATGAAGCCTCGTGGAACCCGATGGGGACGTCGTACTCCTCGAGCGCGCTCCACAGCGGGTCATAGAACGGGTCATGCCAGGGCTTGTCCGTCATCTGGTTGGAGCGCATGAACACCGCCCGGAAACCGAGCTCCTTCACCGCCCGCTCAACCTCGGCGACGGCGTCGTCCATGTCGAACGGCGAGACCATCGCCGCGCCGATGAGCCGGTCCGGCGCCGGAGCGCAGAAGTCGTACAGCCAGTCGTTGTACGCGCGCGCCAGGGCCGCCGCGAACGGCGGGTCCATGAACGGCTCGGCCAGCGTGTGCAGCCCGCGCGTGGGGAAGAGCACCGCGACGTCAAGCCCTTCCACGTCCATCGCCTCCAGCTGCACCTCGGTGGACCAGCCGCGCTCCGCGTGGGTGACGTAGAGCTTCTGGTTGCGCTCGTAGTTGTGGCCGCCCGCCTGGCTCGGCCTGCTCGCGGCGCGCACGGGCGCTCCCCACGGTCTGCCGTCCGGGTGGACCGTACGGAGGTCGCGCACGTTGTCCGACGTCACGCCCACCTGGGCGTAGTCGCGGTACTTCTTGTCCGTGTAGCGCTGCCACAGGTCCGGCGGCTCCATGATGTGCATGTCGCTGTCGATGATCCTGTATCCACCCTTGGCCATCGCCGCTCTCCTATCGCGCAGGTTCGCCGTTGGGCAAAATCACCGCCACCATCGCTTCGAGCCGCTCGTGCGCCTCGAAACCTTCGTTCACGTCTTCCAGTTCGTACTTGTGCGTGATGAGCTTCTCCACCGGCCTGTCGACCATTGTACGCATGGCCTGCAACGACCGGATGATATGCCTCGGGCCGGCTGAGAAGACACCCTGTACGCGGATGACCTTGCGCGTCAACAGCGCCGGGTTCGTTTCGAGCAGACCGTAGTCCGTCCACTGCCCTATCACGAGGTAGCGCCCGCCGAACCGCACCATCTCCAGCCCCTCGCGGAACGCCGTCAGCCCGCCAGACGCCTCGACGATGAGGTCGCCCCCGCGACCGTCGGTCAGTTCCATCACGCGCTCGACGCGCGCCTCCGGGGTGTTCCATTCGGTGATGTCCACCGTTTCGGTCGCCCCGAGCTCGCGCGCCAGTTCGAGCCTGCTCTCGGGCGCGCCGACCACGATGACCCGCCCCGCCCCGCCAAGCAGCACCTGGTTGAGCACGCCCATGCCGATGGGGCCGGAGCCCTGCACGACCACCGTGTCGCCGAGGTTGACGCCGCCGATGCGGTCCACGCCGTTCAGCGCCGTGTGATTGCCGATGACGCTCAGCAGCGCGCGCTCGTTCGAGACGTCGTCCGGGACGCGCAGCAGCCACGGTGTGGCGCTCAGCTGGATGTACTGCCCGAAGCCGCCCCGCAGGTACGGGGGCGCGTCGCAGCGGGTCGTCCCGTACGACCGGGTGTTCTGGCACGATTCGCCCACCGCACAGCGGAAGCAGCGTCCGCACGGAGCGTCGCGGAATATGACGCGGTCGCCGGGGCGCAGCGGCTCCCCGAGCACGTCCGTCGATATCTCCGGCGCGATCTCCGCGATGACGCCGACGTTCTCGTGACCGAAGATCATCGGCGCGGGCGTGGCGTCCAAGTGCCACGCGTGTACGTCCGTGCCGCAGATGGCGGCCATCTGCATCTGCACGAGCGCCCCGCCCGGCTCCATCGGCAGGACGGGGAACTCCTGCACCTCCAGCGGCTTGTTCGCTCCAACGAAAACGGCAGCCTTGCACGTCGTCATGCGCCTAACCCTCCGTCAGTTCCAGGCGTTCCGTCCACTCGAGCCAGTCGCGTATCGCCGCCTCCGGCGGGTACTGCGGCTCGTAGCCCAGCTCGCGGCGGGCCCGGCTGATGTCGAGCGCATAGTACGCCAGCGGACCCATGCCGCGCGGGTCGAGCCCCGGCCCAACCTCTATCTGCGCGCCGGGGATGACGGCACGGATGGCGTCAGCGAAGTCGTTGAGCGTGTAGGTGCGGCCGCTGCCGATGTGGAAGACGTGGCCCTCGAAGCTGTCCACGGTGCAGGCCTTGACGACGCTCTGCGCCACGTCGCGCGCATAGGTGAGGTCGAGCCGCTGATCGCCGCCCTGCGGGATGACGATGGGACGTCCCGCGATGGCGCTCCGGATCAGCTCGCCCCAGATCATGTTGTGGCTACCGTGGCGCTCTGCGCCCTTGCCGAGGCCGTAGATGGCGGCGAACCGCATGGCGGCGAAGTCGATGCCGAAGAGCCGCTTGTACTGGATGCCCATGAGCTCGGAGGCCGTCTTGGCCGCGCCGTAGACGCTCCCCATCGGATACGCCGGGAAGTCTTCGTTCACGGGGACCATCTGCGGCTCGAGGTGCTCTTCCGTCATCCGCGAGAGCGCGCCTATCGAACTCGTGAACGAGACGCGGTCGATGCCGTTGCGCTTCGCGGCTTCGAGCACGTAGACCGTCGCGAGCGCATTGACCGAGAAGCCGAGCAAGGGGTCGGCGTCGGCGGTGTCGGGGTAGACCGCGGCGAGGTGGCAGATGCGCTCGACGCGGTGCTCCCTGCACGCGTTGTCCAGTTGCTCCAGCGAGGTGATGTCGCCCTCGACGAACGCGAACTCGTCGCTCACGTCGCGCAGCAGCGTGAAATCGGGACGGTTGTCGAAAACGACGGGCTCGTGCCCCATCGTGAGCAGGTCGCGGGTGACCCAGCACCCGTTCACTCCCAGCCCGCCTGTTACGAGGATGCGCAACTCGGCCTCCCGATATCAGATGCTGACCGCGGCTTCGACCTCTTCCCTGCTCATGCCGTACACGTCGAGCGCCGTTTCCACGGAGATGTAGCCGTTCCGCAGGTCGGAAGCGACGCGCTCGCGCTCGCGTTCCTTCGGATCGCCGACACCCGCGGCGGAGGCCGTTTCCAGACGCACCACGTCGCCCGGGGCCATGGGAACATTCGAGATGAGGCCGGCATAGGCCTTTTCGTCGGCCGTTTCCGGGTTCATCACGACGCGGCCCGGCCTGCCGTTCCCTCCGCCGTTCACACCGCGCGCCGGAGCGAGCGTACGCGGCGTGCCGCCTGCGTACTGCGCTTGCGAACGCACGCGGTACTGGCGCCGGAGCGCAAGTCCTCCGCGGTACTTCCCCGACCCGCCGGTGTCCGGCACGAGGCAGAACTGCTCCATGTCAACGTCGAACTCGGACTCGATGATCTCGACGCCGGTGTACTTCGCGCCGCCGGTCCAGGAATGCGCGGTGCCCGTCCAGCCGTCGCCGCCGTCGTACGCGCCGTTGCCTGAGACGATGATCTCGTACTGCACGTAACGCTTCGCCGCAGGGCCGCTCGTGCCCAGCACCACCATGCCGGAGACGCTGTTATGCGCCACCGCGGGATTGCCCGAGACCTTGCTCAGCGCCTCGAACACCACGTCCTCCACCACGGGCATCGTCATAGAGTAGAAGCCGACGGGCGCGGGGAACTGTGGACAGATGACGCTGCCCTCCCGGAACCGGCATTCGATGGCGCGCGCGAGGCCATAGTTGTTGGGCATGTCGGAGCCCATCATCGCGATCGCCGCGTAGTTCACCATGCCGCGCACGAACGGCGGGCGGGCGTTCACCGGCCCCAGCGACTGTTCGCCCGAGCCGCTGAAGTCCATGACGAGCCTGTCGCCCTCCTTGATGGCCGCGACGTGGATGCGGATCGTCTCCGTGGGGTTGGCGACGTCGTCGATGAACGCCTCGACCTCCACGGTGCCGTCCGGCCACTGTTCGATGGCCTGGCGGGCGCGCACTTCGGTGCGGTCCCCGATGCCCTTGAAGGCGTCGAGCACTGCTTCCTTGCCGTACGTCTCCACCGTGTGACCCAGGCGCCGCACGCCGATGCTCCACAGCGCGCCCGCCTGTGCTTCCAAGTCGCCCAGCACGAGTTCAGGCGTGCGGGTGTTGGCACGCAGGAACTGCACGACCTCCTTGTGCAAGACGCGCTGGCTCATGTACTGCACCGGCAGTATGGACAGCCCTTCACCGAACAGGTCGCGCGCTATCGCGTTCCGGGAGCCCGGCGACTGGCCGCCTATGTCCACCTTGTGGCCCATGCTGGCGCAGAACGCGATGACTTCATCGCCGGCGAACACGGGCATGACGACGACCATGTCGCTCGGATGGGGGCACCCGGAGTGGTACGGGTGGTTCGTGAGGAAGCAGTCGCCCTCGCGCATGTCCTCGACGTCGTAGAACTCCAGAACGCCGCGTACGCAGTCCGGGTAAGCGCCGAGGTGTGTCGGCAGCGGCGAGTGCTGGCCGACGACGTTGCCCTCGCGGTCGGTGATGCCGGCGGAGAAGTCGTGGGACTCGCGGATGATGGTGGAGTAGCCGGTGCGGAGGACGGCGGCCTGCATCTCGCGCACGATGCCGTCCAGTCGGGCTCGTATGACTTCCTGCGTGATAACGTCCGTCGCCATCAACCGTCCCTCCCGCCTGGTGGTGATAACCTATGCGCGCCGCGAGGGGCTGTCAAACCCGCGCGGCGCTTTGCGCGAACCCCTGCGCCCCCCCTATAGTTCGCGTTCGATCCCACGCACGGAAGGCTGGTTCCAGATGAAGACGGTTGCAGTAGACACCGGCGGGACGTTCACCGACATGGTTGTGCTCGAGCACGAGTCCGGCGAGGTCGACGTGCTGAAGGTCCCGTCCACGCCCCAGGACCCCGGACGCGCGATCATCGACGGCCTGCGCGAGCTGCTCGACGGCAACCTCAAGGCTGACGAAGTGGCCTCGTTCACTCACGGCACGACGGTCGGCACGAACATCCTCGTGCAGGACAAGGGCGCGCGCGTGGGGCTGCTCATCACGGACGGCTTCAGCGGCGTGAACGACGTCTGGCACATCCCGAGGTTCGGCAGCGACCTGTCCGACATCTACGTGGAGAAGAACCCGCCCGTGGAGCCGTGGCTGCGCGAGGAGATCGTGGAGCGCGTCGACTACCAGGGCAACGTGAAGAAGCCGCTGGACGTGGAGCAGGCGCGTGAGGCCGTGAAGCGCCTCAAGAAGAAGGGCGCGGAGTCCGTTGCGGTCGTGCTGCTGTTCTCGTTCCTGAACCCGGAGCACGAGCAGGCGCTCGGCGAGATGATCAAGGAGGAGTTCCCGGACGGCTCGGTCTCGCTGTCGTCCGAGATACTGCCGCAGATACGCGAGTTCCCCCGCCTGAGCACGACGGTCGCGAACGCGCGGCTCGCTCCCGCGATGATCGACTACCTCGGCAAGCTCGCCGACGGGCTGCGGGGCCTCGGCATCACCACCGAACAGCTGTACATCATGCAGAGCAACGGGGGCGTGGCGAAGATCACGAGCGTCATCCCCATCACCACCCTGCTCTCCGGCCCGTGCGCCGGTTCAGAGGCAGGGATGCAGATAGCCGACTCTGCCGGGTTCTCCAACATGGTGTCGTTCGACATGGGCGGCACGAGCAGCGACATCGCGCTCGGTGAGAACGGTTCCGTGCTGGAGCAGACGTCCGTACTCATCGGCGACTGGGAGATAGCGGCGCCTATGCTGATGATCAACACCATCGGCGCGGGCGGCGGCACCATCGCGTGGATAGACGGCGGCGGCGCCCTGCAGGTCGGCCCGCACAGCGCAGGCGCGGACCCCGGCCCGGTTGCGTACGACAAGGGCGGGACGCAGCCGACCGTGACCGACGCCAACCTGCTGCTCGGCTTCCTGCACCCGGAGTACCTGCTGGGCGGCAAGGTGAAGACGAACAGGCAGAAGGCATACGAGGCCGTCGCCGACATGGGCAGGCAGCTCGGCATCGAACCGATGGCCACTGCTGAGGGCATCATCCGCATCATCAACGCGAAGATGGAGGAGGGTATACGCGAGGTTTCGACCGAGCGCGGGTACGACCTCCGCAACTTCGTGCTCGTCGCATTCGGCGGCGCGGGGCCGGTGCACGCCGGACGGCTCGCCGCCGACCTCGGCATGAGCAAGGTCGTCGTCCCGCCGATGCCGGGCGTGAGCTCGGCGCTCGGCCTCATCATGGCGGACCCGCGCCGCGACTTCGTGCGCTCCCGCCTGACCGACCTCGAACAGCTGGGGGCGAACGAACTCAGCTCGATATTCGAAGCGCTGCGGGACCACGCGATCGGCGAGTTCAAAGCGGACGGCTTCGACGAGGACTCCATCGGCTGTTCGTTCTCGGTGGACCTGCGCTACCAGGGCCAGGGGTACGAACTGAACGTCGCTGCCGGGGACGACGTCAACTTGAGCGCGCAGGCCATCGCCGACATACGCGAGCGGTTCGACCAGGCGCACGAGCAGCTGTTCGGCCACAGCGCAAAGACGGAGCCGGTGGAGGCCGTGAACTACCGCGTCCGCGCAACGGTGCGCGTGCCGAAGTTCTCCATGAAGCGCCATGAGCGCGCCTCGGGGTCGGCGGAAAGTGCGAAGATCGGCGAGCGCGAGGTGTACTTCGACCGCGCGTCCGGCATGACGCCAACGCCGGTGTACGAGCGCACGCTGCTCGCGCCCGGCCATGAGGTCGCAGGCCCGGCCATCGTCGAGCAGTTGGACAGCACGACGGTCGTCTACCCCGGCCAGCAGGCGCTCGTGGACGACTACGGCAACCTCATCATCTCCATCGGATGAGCCCGGAACCCTCCGGCTCGGCTGGCGGCGCCCGGACTGAGGCGCAGTACCGTCCGAAGGTGAAGTCCTCCGTTTGACAATTGCGCCCGCGACTGATATGCGTTTGCAGCCTCTATGCCGGTAACAGCCGGGCGAGGATCATACGGATAGCAGGGGGAGGACCTGATGTACTTCGGACCCATTCGCGCCAGACTACTCATGGCGTTCGCCGCACTGGTGAGCACCGCCCTCATCGTCGTAGCGTGCGGGGCTGACCCGACCGCAACACCAACGCCTGTGCCGCCGACTGCCACGCCGACGTCCGCTCCGGCCATGGACGACACGCCTGACCCGACGCCGACGCCCGTGCCGCCGACGCCAACCCCGGAGCCTGAGCCCCAGGTGCTCAAGCTCGGCTTCACCGTCCCGCAGTCCGGCTCTTACGCTCGGTGGGGGCGGCTCGTCTCCGCCATGCAGTGCGCCATCGATGAGGTAGAAGCCAGCGGCGAACTGGGCAGTACAACCATCGAACTCCTCCCCGAGGACTCGAAGGCAGACCAGGCGGAAGGCGTCTCCGGTCTGCGCAAGCTCGCCACCGTGAACGACGCTCCGGTCATCATGACCATCTTCACCGGCATCGGACTCGCGCAGAAGCCCGTCGCTTCCGAGCTCGAGGTTGTGCTGTTCAGCTCCGGTATCCAGAACCCGATGTTCGCGTACGACAGCCCGTGGGTGTTCCGCAACGCGCTGAACACGACGCTCAACGCCGACGCGCTCATCCGCTGGCTGGACGACTACGCCGGCGGGTCGGGCGAGGACCTCAGCGGCTTCCGCTACGCCTACATCAAGGAAGAGGGCAACGACTCCATCGACCTGCAGATCGACCGCCTCCGGGTGCTGGCAGACGCACTGGGCTTCGAGCTCGTGGCCGAGGAGACGTTCCAGAAGGACGACGTCTCGTTCGACACGCAGATCACGAAGATCAGGGCCGCAGAGCCGGATGCAGTGCAGCTGTTCTCGCTCGGTAAGGAGATGGGCCTCATCATCAACACGATGGCCCAGCAAGGGCTCCAGCCCAAGTATCTCCTCTCCGGCGGTGGGGCCGAGGGCAACACCGAACTGATCGACGTGGCCGGCGCCGCCGCGAACGGCCTCATCTACTCGGCTCCTGGTCAATTCGACAAGGAGGCCGACGAGCGCGCTCCGCGCTTCATCGACTGCTACTCCGGCAAGGAGGGCAACGAGCCCGACACCTACGCCACGCACTTCTACGACGGCACGCTCGTCATCGCCGAAGCGCTGAAGCTGGGCGCCGACGCGACCTCCTCCGAGTCGATGCGCGACCACATCGCGCAGGTCCGGGAGATCACCGGTCTCGCCGGACTCTGGGTCTTCGACGAGGGCGGAGACGCTTGGGCGCCCCCGGGCATCGGAGAGGTGCAGAACGGCGAGTTCGTCAACCTCGTCCCGCAGATCGAGCCGTACCGGGACATCCAGTAGGATCGATTGACACAAGGGGCTCCTCCGGTTGGAGGAGCCCCTTTAAGACTATTCAGTGGAAACCTTCATCCAGATAGGCATCAACGCCCTGTCGCTCGGGGCCATCTACGCCCTGCTGTCGCTGGGGTTCGCGGTCATCTACAACACCGTCCGCATCTTCCACGTGCTGCACGGCGCGGCGTTCCTCATCGCGGGCTACGCGACGTGGTGGCTGGCCCAGGAGCAGGGATTGCCCATCTTCTTCGCAGCCTCCATCGCCGTCATCCTCGCCGGCGCGTCCGGCATCTTCATGGAGCTTGCCGTCTACCGGCGGCTGCGCGTACGCGGCGCGGGCTTCCTCGTCTCGTTCCTCGGTTCGCTCGCGGCGCTCTTCTTCTTCGAGGGCCTGCTGCTCACCATCGCCCGCACGACTGCGCGGCTGCCACGCCCCGGCGGCCCGCTGCCGACGTTCAACCTGCAGATCGAGGCGCTCGATATCGACCTCTTCATCAAGTGGCACGCGGTCAACACCATCGTGCTGGTCGCCATCCTCGTGCTCGCGGTCACCCTCTTCTTCCGCTACACCAAGTGGGGCCGCATGATCCGCGCCATCGCCTCGAACCCCGACCTCGCAGTCGCGGTCGGCATCAACGCTTCGCAGGTCTACCTGATGGTGTTCGTGCTCGGCTCGACGCTCGCCGGCATCGGCGGCGTCATGCAGACGTACGAGGGCGGCGTCATCCCGAACGTCGGCATCCGGCTCGCAATCACGGCGGCGGGGGGCGTCATCATCGGCGGCATCGGGAGCATGCCCGGCGCGGTTGTGGGCGGACTGGCGCTCGGACTGGCCCAGACCATCGCGAGCTACTACTTCGGCGGCAACTGGGCGATACCCGCGGGGTTCATCCTGTTGCTGCTCGTCATCCTGTTCCGGCCCTACGGACTTCTGGGAACGCGGGAACACCGCGAACTGCGGAGGCTGCTGTGACCACCGACGCACAGGAACCGCAAGCGCTCAGCGATGGAGAGGCCAACGAGGAGCAGACCGAGGCGGTCGTTCCCTTGGAGGGCTGGCGGGCGATAGTGACTCCGCAGCGAACGCTCATCGCCTACGGGGCGCTGATGATGCTGGCGCTCGTCCCGTTCGGCACGGGGCACGTCACCGGGATATTCGTTACGACCGTCCACGCCATCGCGAGCATCGCGGTGCTCGTAGTCGCTGCATTGCAGCAGCGATACGGCCTTGGGGCGTTCGCGCTCTTCATCCTGGTCCTCTCGCTCTTGTGGCGCTTCGAGCTGGGGCTGAGCGACGAGTACATGGCGCACCTCATCGTCGTGGCCAGCGTCTTCTCCATCCTGGCGTCATCGTTGAATATGTCGGTCGGCTACACGGGGCTGATGAGCCTGTCGCACGCCGGGTTCATGGGCATCGGCGCGTACGCGTTCGCCGTCCTCACGACGGAGACGCTCAACCCACCGCCCGGCGCCGAGGTGTTCAACCTCCCCTACTGGCCGTCGATCGTTGTGGCGGGCCTCGTCGCTTCGGTCGTGGCCTTCATCGTCTCGCCCATCCTGCGGCTGCGCGGTCACTTCTTTGTGCTGGCGACCGTAACGGTGATGCTGAGCCTCTCGCAGGTGATACTCGCGTGGCGTTGGATGACGAACGGCTCGCTCGCCATCCGCGAGGTGCCGCGCCCGGTCATCTTCGGCTACGCATTCGACACAGCGGATAAGTTCCTGCTGTTCAGCATCCCCGTTGCCATCATCTGCATCATCATCCTCTGGCGGCTCGTGGAGTCCCCGTACGGACGCGTACTGACAACGATCCGTGCGAACCCCGCCGTCGCCGAGAGCATCGGTAAGAATGTCGGCTTCGTGAGGCTGCGCGTCTACGTCATCACCGCATTCTTCGCGGGCGTTGCGGGCGCGGTCTACGTCTCCTACTTCACGGTCGCGGCGCATTCGCAATACCTCGTCGAGTTCAGCACGTTCCTGCTCATCATGGTTGTGCTGGGCGGCTCCGGGCGCTGGCTCGGCGCTGTGCTGGGCGCGCTCGCCTATGTGACGGTCTCGGAAGTGGTGCGCTACGTGCCGGACATCACCGAGTGGTTCCACTCCTACATCTCGTTCTTCCCGGTCATCCCCGGCGAGAAGACGGGCGGCATCACCACGATGACCTGGGGCGCGCTCCTCTTCTTCCTCATGCTGTTCAGGCCGCAGGGGATCATCGGCAGGTACCGGCTGGAGTAACGCATGGCGATACTTGAAGTCAGGAACGTCAATAAGAGCTTCGGCGGGAACCTCGTGCTCGAGGACGTGAGCATGAACGCCGAGCTCGGCCAGGTGACCAGCCTCATCGGACCGAACGGCGCGGGGAAGTCCACGCTGCTCAACATCATCTCCGGGTTCCTCAAGGCGGACTCCGGCAGCGTCGTCATGGACGGGCATGAGATCATCGGCTCCCCGCCGTTCAAGTGCTTCAAGGCCGGCATCGCGCGCACCTTCCAAGACTCGCAGGTGCTCTTCTACATGAACGGACTGGACAACGTCGTCGTCTCGTCGCCGGGCCAGAAGGGCGAACTGGAGTACAACGCGCTCCTGCGTCCGGGGATGGTCGCCGCGGAGGAGAGCGAGCGCCGTGCCGAGGCGATGGGGCATCTGACCGACCTGAACATCCAGTCCAAGGCGACGAGCCTGTCTCAGGCGCTCTCCTACGGCCAACAGAAGCTGCTGGAGTTCGCGCGGATGCTGAACTCGCGCGCGCAGGTGTTCCTGCTGGACGAGCCCATGGCCGGCATCCACCCCGACCTCATCGCAGGACTGAGCGCGATGATCCGGTCCGCCGCGGTGGACCACGGCAAGGCGGTCATCCTCGTCGAGCACAACCTGAAGGTCGTCATGGACGTGTCGGACTACGTCGTGGTGGTGCGCGGGGAGGTCGTCGTGGAGGGCCCGCCGTCCGAAGTCGAGAACGACGAACGCCTCACGAGCGCGTTCCTGGGATTCGTATCCAATGCCGCTACTTGAGACCACCGACCTGCTCGTCTCCTACGGTCCGAAGCAGATCCTGAACGGGGTCAGCATGGGCGTGGAGGCCGGGAAGGTAACGACCATCGTCGGCCACAACGGAGCGGGCAAGTCCACGCTCATCAAGGGCGTCTACGGCATCGCGAGGGTCACGGGCGGCTCCGTCACGTTCGACGGCCACGACATCACCAACCACGCGCCGTACGACAACATCAAGGACGGCATCGGCTATCTCGCGCAGGGCGGGCAGGTCTTCGCCGACCTTCCGGTCGAGGACAACCTGAAACTCGGCGGCTATGCGCTGCCGAACGAACTCATCCCTGAACGCCTGGAGCAGGCGTACTCCATGTTCCCCATCCTCGACCGGCGGCGCCGCTCCGACGCCGACACGCTCTCCGGCGGCGAGCGGCAGATGCTCGCGATCGCCATGACGCTGATGCTCAAGCCGAAGCTGATGCTCATGGACGAGCCGTCCGGCGCGCTCGCGGGCCCCATCCTCGAGCAGATATCGGCCATCATCCGCAACCTCGTGGAGGAGGTCGGTATCGGCATCCTGCTCGTGGAGCAGAACGTGGAGTTGGGCATCCGGGTCGCGGACAACGTCCACGTAGTGGAGGCGGGCAAGGTCATCTTCAGCGGCACGCCGGACGACCTGAGCGACCCCGAGGCCCGCAGGCGGCTGCTCGGTCTGGCGTAGCGGCCAACCACCCTGCCCCGCGCGTCGGTTGCTGGTAGTATCCGGCACATGGCCACTACCGACGTCATCACCCAGGAAGTCATCCGTGCGCGGCTGGACGGCATCGTTCGCGAGATGCAGGCCGCCGTACTCCGCACCGGCTTCTCCA
This sequence comes from Dehalococcoidia bacterium, assembly GCA_022820645.1. Classification (GTDB taxonomy): domain Bacteria; phylum Chloroflexota; class Dehalococcoidia; order Lucifugimonadales; family Australimonadaceae; genus Bin16. The sequence goes on from JAJEFD010000006.1 coordinate 64,396, forward strand.
CAATCATCCGTGAGTCGCACGACTTCTCCGCGGGCATCACAGACGTCTCCGGCGCGGTGGTCGGCCAGTACTCTCCCCTGCCCACCCACCTCGGCGCATACCCGGACTGCGTGCAGGGCGTCCTCGACTTCTACGCGCTCGACGAGATGGAGGACGGAGACTGCTTCCTCGCGAGCCACCCCTACCACTCCGGCTGTCCCCACCCCAACGACATGGTCGTCGTGCTGCCGGTGTTCCACGAGGGCGAGGTCATCGCGTTCTGCGCCAGCATGGGGCACAAGGCCGACATCGGCGGACAGTCGCCCGGCTCGCGGAACACCATCGCGCGGGACGTGTTCGGCGACGGCCTCCAGATCATGCCCGTGCTCTTCCAGCGCGGCGGCGCGATGAACAAGGAGGTCGCGCAGTTCCTGCGGGCGAACAGCCGCACGCCGGAGTTGGTCATCGGCGACCTCGGCGCGCAGGCGGGCGCGCTGCGGAGCATCGGCGCGGCGCGGTTGAAGACGCTCGCCAACGAGTACGGCGGCGAGACGCTCACCGCTGCGTTCGGCGACATCATCGAGCGCGTCGAGGCGCGCGTCCGCGGCCACTTCGCTGAGTGGGCCGACGGCTCCGCCGAGGCGGAAGCGCTCGTCGACGACATCGTCGACCCGTCAACGACGATCCGGCTGCACGTCGCGGCCATCAAGCAGGGCAACCGGCTCACGCTCGATTTCTCCGGCTCCGGCGACCAGAGCGCCGGGCCCATCAACGTGCGCCCGCCGTTCATACGCGGCATGGCCTACTTCGCCGCCATCGCGATGATGGACCCGAGCGTGCCGAACAACGGCGGGCTTGCGCGGGCGGTCGAGTGCCGCTTCCGCGAGGGGAGCATCATGGACCCGCGCTTCCCCGGCCCGGTGGGGTTCTACTCGACGACGATGGCCGCGATAGAAGACGTGGTGTTCGAGGCGATGAGCAAGGTCGCCGGACGCCCTGCCGTCGCACACAACGCCGCCTCGTCGATGGTCGTGCTCGGTACGTCCGGCGAGGGCCGCGCCCGCTACGTGCAGTACGAGCTGCTCCGCTCCGGCAACGGCGCGCACACCGGCGGCGACGGCTACACCGGCACCGGTCACTCGTGGGCGGGCGGCGCCAAATTGACCAGCGTGGAGATACTCGAGTCCGAGTTCGACGTGGAACTGCAGCGTTTCGCCCTCATCCCTGACTCCGGCGGGCCGGGAGCGAACCGGGGCGGGCACGGCATGCGGCGGGAGTACAGGGTGCTCAAGGAGAGCAAATACTCCGGCGGAACGGCGCGGCAGAACGACCCGCCCCACGGCGTGGAGGGAGGGCTGCCCGGACGCCCCGGCGTGATCACCATCAACCCGGACACCGAGCACGCGGTCGAGTACCGCGGCCTTGTCTCCAACCTGCTGCTCAACGAGGGCGACGTCATCCGCATCGACACCGGCAGTTCCGGCGGCGCGGGCGACCCCAAACAGCGCGCCCCCGCGCTCGCAGCGTCGGACCTGCGCAACGGCTACGTCACGCCGGAGCAGGCCGCAAGCGTCTACGGACTCGACGCGACGGCCATCGAACAGGCGCTGTCGTTGGAGTAAGCTGAGGCCTGCGTCCGACAAGAACACTCCGCACGGGAGGGACCGCGATGCTTTCGCAGCAGGACAACGAACGCTACACACGCGTCGGCAAGGGCACGCCGATGGGTGAGCTGATGCGCCGCTACTGGCACCCCATCGCCGGAACGTCACAGATCATGGGCGAAGACCCCACGTTGGCGGTCCGGCTCCTCGGCGAAGACCTCGTCCTCTACCGGACGCCGGACAACGCATTCGGCCTCATCGAGCAGCGCTGCGCCCACCGCGGCGTCGACATGCTCTACGGCATACCGGAGAAGGAGGGAATCCGCTGCTGCTATCACGGCTGGCTGTACGACTTCAACGGCCAGTGCCTGGAGCAGCCTTCCGAGCCGACGGGCAGCACGTACAAGGACAAGATCAGACTCACTGCCTACCCGGTGCAGGAGTTGCACGGGCTCATCTGGGCCTACCTCGGGCCGGAACCCGCGCCCCTGCTCCCCCGATGGGACGTCTTCGCGTGGGAGGAGAACGTCACGAGGCGCATCCAGGCGTCCACCCTCCCCTGCAACTGGCTCCAGTGCGTCGACAACGCGCTCGACCCGACGCACTTCGAGCACCTGCACGGCTACTACGGCACGTGGATCAACGCGCAGAAGGGGCAGGGCGAGGAGTGGGCGAACCGCCTGCCGCAGCGGGCGAAGCACCACCTGAAGCTGGGGTTCGAGCGGTTCGAGCACGGCGTCATCAAGCGGCGCGTGACGGCGGGGATCGACGAGACGCACCCCGACTGGCAGACCGGCCACCCAATCGTGTTCCCCTACACGCTGAAGATCGGCGGCGGCGACGGCGCACACCGGTTCCTCCTCCGCGTCCCCATCGACGACGAGCACACGTGGTACGTGCGCTACACGACCACCGTGCATCCGGCTGAGGCCAACGTGCCGGCGCAGGCGTTCGGCTCGATACCGGTCGAGGAGCACCCGCTCTACGATGAGAAGGGACGCCTCGTCAGCACGGACGTGCCGGGGCAGGACCAGATGACGTGGGTCGCGCAGGGCCCCATCGTGGACCGTACGCGCGAGAACCTCGGCGTCACCGACGCGGGCATCATCCTCTACCGCAAGGTGATGGAGGAGAACCTCCGCATCGTCGAGGACGGCGGCGACCCGATGAACACGTTCCGCGACCCCGCGCAGAACGAGTGCGTCCTGCTACCGAACGAGGCAGCCCCATTCCCCGGCTTCAACGAACCCGGAGGGCCGTGGTACGGCGTCATGCCGCGCAAGCCGGACGTGGAGGTCTCGCTCCTCTGACCTCCGTCACCCGCTGCCGCGCGCCAACTGCCTCCACGCGGCGGGCGCCGACGACCGTTGGAGATTTTCCTCGACGCTGAGCGCCGGGTCCCAGTCGTTCGCGATGACGCGCATGCCGTTGAAGCCATCCGACTCCTCGGACGCAAGCCAGACGGCGGGCGGACCCATGACCTCCGGCTGCACGAGCGCGGAGAAGTCGCGGCTGGGGTCGCGGTCGACGAACATGGTGTTCGTGCCGCCACCGGGGAGCAATGCGTTCGTCGTGACCCCGGTGCCCTCCAGCTCGGGCGCCATCGCCGCCACCATCGCCTCGTGAGTCGCCTTGCTCGGGCCGTAGGGGATGTTGCGCGTCATGGTGTCGAGGCTGGTCGTGATGCCGATGACGCGGCCCCACCCGCGCTCGAGCATCCCCGGCACCGCCGCGCGCGCCATCAGGAACGGGCCGGTCGAGTTGACCGCGATCATCCGCTCCCAGACCTCCACCGGCTGCTCCCAGAAGTGGAGCGGCCTGTCCGACGGCGGGAGGAGCGAGCGGTGGTGCACCCCGGCCAGGTTCACGAGGACGTCCAGACTCCCGTACGTATCGACCGTGCTCTGCACAACGCGCTGCGCCTCGTCCCAGCGGCTCGTGTCGGCCACGAGCGTGGAGACCGCGGCGTCGCCTGCGATCTCGCGGGCCTCGTTGGCGGTCTGCTGGAGCCAGTCGTCCTTGATGTCCAGCATCGCGACCCTTGCCCCGGCGCGGAGCATCGCGAGCGCGATCACCCGTCCCATGCCGATGGGGCTGCCCGCGCCCGTAACCAGCGCCACTTTCCCGTCGAGCCTTAAGTCAGCCATCACACTCCTCCCCGCTACCCTGCGGACAGCACGCCGCAGGCGACCCGCCCCCCTGCCCCGCCGATAGGCTGCGTCATGTGGTCGTCGCGGTTCTCGTGCACCACGATAGCCGAACCGTCGTCGTCCATGAGCAGGTCCGGCCCGGCCCGTGTCGTGAACAGCTCCGCCTGGACCGTTCCATCGGCGGCGGCATAGATATTCGGCAGGTCGCCGTTATCCGGCCCGTCGGGGTTGAGCAGCCCGTGCTGCTTGTCGTCCACGTTGATGTGCCCGCCGGACGCCTTGAAGTCCGGGCTGCACGAGCCAATGGCGTGGATATGGATGCCGTGAGGACCCGGTTCGAGCCCCTCCAGCATGACGGTCATCAGAAAGCCTGTGGAGCCTTCCTGCATGACGACCGTGCCGATGGAATCACCTGCCGCGTTCTGCATCCGGGCGGTCAGACGCGCGTCCGTCCCGCCGCTGCTCGTACCTACAGAGACGGAGAAGCCGCCGCACGCGACAGCCGCGAGCGCAAGCGCCAGCATGAGCGCGGCCATCCCTGCCCTCGCAGGCGAAAAGCGGTCCCTGATCATCATGCGTACCCTCCTGGAATAACGACGCTCCAAGCATAACAGTGACAGCGCCGCGCATCGGGAGCGAACCGAATCCCCGCGAAAAACCGCTCATCTGCGCTCATTCCGCGCTCATCCACCTCTGTTTCCGCGCCCTGTTCAACCTCCCCGAACCGCTCGAAACCGCTCATTACCGCCTCATTCCCGCTCGAAACCGCCGATAGCCGCTCACGTCATTGCTCTCCGTGCCCACGACCGCCCCACTCACCGGGGCAGTCCCACGCCGACGCCACGCCGCCAAAGACAGCGTACGCGGCCAGGGCGCGACCGCGAAAGGGGCGCGTGTCACCGATCGCGAAGGCGGAGGGCACTCCTCCTGTCCTCATCAACGGCAGACCGCCTCGGCAGCCTCGACGATGTGTCGCGCCGTCGGGGTGATGTAGTCCTCCTCCGCCTGGTGATACGGGATGGGTACGTTGGGGATGGCAACCCGCTTTATGGGGGCTCTCAACGACTCGAAGCCCTCTTCCGCGATGGTGGCCGCGATCTCGGACGCAACTCCACAGCTCTTCTGCGTTTCGTCAGCGACGACCACGCGCCCGGTCCTGGCGACGGAGCGCAGGATCGCTTCCGTGTCGAGCGGCACCAGGGTCCGCGGGTCCACGACCTCGGCGTCTATCCCCTGCCCCGCGAGCGTCTCGGCGGCCTCCAGCGCCCGAGGCACCATGATGGAGGTCGCCACGATGGTGACGTCCGAGCCCTCCCGTTTCACGTCGGCTACCCCGAGAGGGATGTCCCCGCCGGTCGACTCATCGACCTCGCCCACCAACGGGTGCAAGCGCTCGTGATCGATGAAGATGGTCGGGTTGTTGCTGCGGACAGCCGCCTTGATAAGGCCCCGCACGTCTGCCGGGCTCCCCGGAACGCAGATCTCCAGCCCGGGAGTGTTCCAGTACATGGCCTGGGGCGCGATCGAGTGCTGGAGCGCACCTGCTCCGCGGATACCGGCGCGCATGTGGAACACCACGGGACACGTTACCTGCCCCCGCGTACCGTAATACGCCTGGGGGGCCTCGTTGGCGATCTGGGGGAACGCCTCGAATGAGAACGCTCCCGTGCCGATGGCCACGATAGGCCGCAGCCCCGTCAACGCCGCGCCCACGGCGATGCCGCAGTAGCCGAGCTCGGCGATGGGTGGGCTGGTGATGCGGTCCCCGAACCTCTCCCGCAACGGGCCCCACACCGCCGGGTCACCTCGCAAGCCGCCGAACCCCGCTCCTATCAGGACGACGCTCTCGTCCTCGGCCAGCGCCTCCTGGATGCCGATGGCCATCGCTTCCGAGTAGGTCATTTCCCTCATCGTGTCTCTCCTTCGGCGAAGATGTAGTCCATCGCGCTCTCCGGCGACGGCATCGGGCTCGACAGCGCGAACTCGCGGGCTTCCTCGGCCTCCTGCCGCGCTGCGGCGTCTACCTCCTCGATCTCCTTTCTCGTCATGGCCCCTTCCTCGACGAGACTCCGGCAGAGGAGCGAGACGGGGTCGGAGTCGGCCAGCCAGTCCTGCAGGCGTGTGTCAGCCGTGCCCGGGTTCCAGGTCCACGCCATCCGGTGGGGGCCGCCGATCAGTTGCGGGAACTGGCCCCGGTTACCCGGCCAGCGGTTGATGCGCGACTCGATGAAGAACGGTCCTTCTCCCTCACGGGCCCGGCCGACGAGTCCGGCCAGCAACTCCCCGACCTGCCTGACGTCGCTGCCGTCGACCACGTGCGCCTCAACGTTCATCGCGCTGGCGACGTCGGCCAGCTGCGTCGCCGCGAACGAGGACGTTGGGTACTCGCCCTGGCGGCGGCCTTCCTGAGGCACACTGTTGTTCTCGCACATCATGATCAGCGGCAGGTTCCACAGCGAGGACATGTTGAGGGCTTCGTGGAACGCGCCCTCTTCGAGCACGCCGTCGCCGAAGAACACCAGCGATACCTGGTCAGTACCTCGCATCCTGGCGGAGAACGCCGCCCCGGCTGCCATCGGAACGCCTCCGCCGACGATGGCCGACGTCTGGAGCACGCCCAGGTGCTTGGCGATGACATGGAACGTGCCGCCGCGCCCCTTGTTGTAGCCCGTCGTGCGGCCGATGATCTCGGCGATCACGGGGCCCGGCTCTCCGCCCCGAGCGATCACGTGCCCATGGTTCCGGTGGGTCGTAAACATGTAGTCGTCGGGCCCCAGGGCCATACACGCCCCGACCCCCGTGGCCTCCTGCCCGATATAGACGTGATAGTGGCCCCTTATGAGGTCGTCGAAGCTCGTGGCGAGGTCGATAACCTGTTCCTCGACACGCCGGATGAGCATCATGCGGTGCAACGCGCTCTTCAGGTTGTGCACCACCGTTCCCGCGGTTGCCATGTCACACCCCCTCCCGTTTCAGGAATTCAGCCATCGCTTCCAAGCCTTCATGGTCTCTCCCTGCACCAGAAGGCGAGAGCCCGCCGCCCGCATTGTAGCCCTGACGCTCCATCCCTACCCTGCGCGAACCGATTGCGGTAGCATCCGGCGCATGAGTACAGCAGACGTCATCACCCAGGAAGTCATCCGCGCCCGGCTGGACGGCATCGTGCGGGAGATGCAGGCCGCCGTGCTTCGCACCGGCTTCTCCACCATCATCCGCGAATCGCACGACTTCTCCGCCGGCATCACCGACCGCGACGGCAACGTCGTCGGCCAGTACTCGCCCCTGCCCCCACACCTCGGCGCGTACCCGGAGTGCGTCAAGGGCGTCCTCCAGTTCTACTCGTTCGATGAGATGGAGGAGGGCGACTGCTTCCTCATCAACCACCCGTACTACTCCGGCTGCCCCCATCCGAACGATATGGTCGTCGTGCTGCCGGTGTTCCACGAGGGGCGCGTCGTCGCGTTCTGCGCCAGCATGGGGCACAAGAGCGACATCGGCGGGCAGTCGCCCGGCTCACGCAACACGCTCGCGCGCGACGTGTTCGGCGAGGGGCTGCAGATCATGCCGGTCAAGTTCCTCAGCAGGCGCGAACCGCTGTACGAAACGCACCAGATGCTGCGCGCGAACAGCCGCACGCCCGAACTCGTCATCGGCGACCTCGGCGCACAGGCCGGGGCGCTGTGGAGCATCGGCTCGACCCGGCTGAAGCACCTGATGGACGAGTACGGTCAGGGGACCGTGGTCGACGCGTTCGAGCAGATCGGCCTGCGCACGGAGGCGCGCGTCCGCCAGGAGATACGGCAGTGGCCGGACGGCGTGTACGAGGCCGAGGCGTTCACCGACGACATCGTCGACCCGAACCGCAAGCTGCGCCTGCACGTCTCCGCCATCAAGCAGGGCGACTCGCTCACCCTCGACTTCTCCGGCACCGACGACCAGAGCCCCGGCCCCATCAACGTGCGCCCGCCGTTCATCCACGGCATGGCGTACTACGCCGTCATCGCGATGATCGACCCCGGCGTCCCGAACAACTTCGGCCTCGCGCGGGCGGTCGAGTGCCGCTTCCGCGAGGGCACGGTGCTGAACCCAACATTCCCCACGCCGGTCGGCTTCTACTCGATGACGCTCTCCACGGTGGAGGACATCATCTTCGAGGCGCTGAGCCAGGCCGCGGGGCGCCCCGCCGTCGCGCACAATGCCAGCAGCGGCATGGTGGTCATGGGCACGGTCGGCGGCGGACGGCGCTACGTGCAGTACGAGCTGATGATGTCCGGCAACGGCGCGCACCACGGCGGCGACGGCTGGACCGGCACCGGCCACTCCTGGGGCGGCGGCAGCAAGATCACGAGCGCGGAGATACTCGAGTCCGAGTTCGACGTCGAGATGCAGCGCTTCGAGCTCGTCCAGGACACCGGCGGGCCTGGAGAATACCGGGGCGGCCTCGCGATGCGGCGCGAGTACCTCGTCAAGCAGCCGAGCCGCTACGCCGGAGGCAGCCCTCGCAACCTCGCGCCCGCGCACGGCGTCGTGGGCGGCATGGACGGCGTGGGCGGCGCGGTGACGGTCAACCCCGGCGCTGACGACGAACGGCGCTACGTCGGCATCATCTCGAACGTCATGGTCGAGCAGGGAGACGTCGTGCGCGTCGAGACCGGCAGCGCGGGCGGCGCCGGGGACCCCGTCGAGCGCGACCGCGACCGCGTCGTGAGCGACCTGCGCAACGGCTACATCAGCACGGAGGCCGCCGTCCAGATCTACGGGCTGGACGAGGAGACCATCAGCGAGGCCCTCGCGGTCCAGGCGGAATGACCGCGCCGGCGCCGGACGTCATCACGCAGGAGGTGGTCCGCGCGCGGGTGGACGGCATCATGCGCGAGATGCAGGCCGCCGTCATGCGCACCGGCTTCTCCACCATCATCCGCGAGTCCCACGACTTCTCCGCCGGCATCACCGACCGCGACGGCAACACCGTCGGCCAGCACTCGGCGCTCCTCCAGCACCGGGGCGCCTACCCGGACTGCGTCGCGGGCGTCCTGCGGCACTACCCGCACGAGGCGATGGAGGACGGCGACTGCTACCTCATCTCCGACCCGTACTCGTCAGGCTGTCCCCACCCCAACGACATGGTCGTCGTGACGCCCGTCGTCGTGGACGGCGAGGTGGTCGCGTTCTGCTCCTCGATGGGGCACAAGAGCGACATCGGCGGACAGTCGCCCGGCAGCCGCAACGCGATAGCGCGCGACGTGTTCGGCGAGGGGTTGAACATCGCGCCGGTGCGCTTCCACCGCCGCCGCGAGCCGGTGAAGGAGGTCATGCAGTTCCTCACCGCCAACAGCCGCACGCCGGAGCTGGTCATCGGCGACCTGAACGCGCAGGCCGGGGCGATGTACACCATCGGCGCGGGGCGGCTGAAGGAGCTGTTCGCACAGTTCGGCACGGAGACGGTCACCGGCGCGTTCGCGGACACGGCGCGGCGGACGGAGGCGCGCGTGCGGGCCGCTATCGCCGAGTGGCCGGACGGCGAAGCCGAGGCCGAGGGCTACGTGGACGACATCGTGGACAAGAGCAAGGCAGTGCGCATCCACGTCCGCATCGAGAAGTCGGGCGACGGCCTGCTGGCCGACTTCTCCGGCTCCGACGACCAGAGCCCCGGCCCCATCAACGTGCGTCCGCCGTTCATCTACGGCATGGCGCAATTCGCGCTCATCGCGATGATCGACCCGAACCTGTACGGCAACGCCGGGCTCGCGCGGACGATACGGTTCCGCTTCCGCCCCGGCAGCGTCGTCAACCCCACCTACCCTGCACCAGTCGGCTTCTACTCGATGACCATCCCGGTGGTCGAGGACGTGCTGTTCGAGGCGATGAGCAAGGTCGCGGGACGTCCGCTCGTCGCACACAACGCGCCGCCGAACCTCGTCGTCATCGGCAACGTTTCCGGGCGCGGCAAGCGCTACGTGCAGTACGAGCTGCTGCGTTCCGGCAACGGCGCGTACGACGGCGGCGACGGCTGGACGGGCACGGCGCACTCGGCAAGCGGCGGCTCCAAGTTCACGAGCGTCGAGATCATCGAGTCCGAGTTCGACGCGGAGGTCGAGCGGTTCGAGATCATCCCGGACTCCGGCGGCGCGGGGAAGCACCGGGGCGGCAACGGCCTGCTCCGCCGCTACCGCATCCACTCGGAGAGCCGGTTTGCGGGCGGCAACCCGCGCAACCTCCGCCCGCCGCACGGGCTCGCGGGCGCTGGCGACGGCGCGCCGGGCGGGGTCACGGTCAACCCCGGCACGGACGACGAGGAGACGCACTTGGGCCTCATCTCCAACGTGCCGCTGCCCGAGGACTGCATCATCGAGGCGCGCACGAGCGGCGCGGGCGGCGTCGGTCCGCCGAAGGAGCGCGACCGCCGCAAGGTAGTCCGCGACCTCCGCAACGGCCTCATCAGCAGGCAGGCCGCGATAGACGTCTACGGCCTCGACCCGCAGACCGCGGATGCCGCGCTCGTGCCGGGGTTGTAACCCTCCTTCTCCTCCCCGCAGGCGTATACTCGCCTCGCACGCACCAGCGAAGGAGGCGCATCATGCCGGTCGTCGACGCCGACACCCACGTGGACGAGAACGAGGAGACGTGGTCGTACCTGCTGCCGGAGCACGAGCGCTTCCGCCCGCTCACCATCGAGCCTCCCGACGGCTGGGTTGACCCCACGCTCGCGCCCAAGGGCTACAACCGCTTCTGGAGCATCGACGGCGCGCTCCGCATCCGCCGCAACCGCGACGACGTCCGCACCGGCACGACCGTCGGGACGCGCGAGCTGACCGACGTCGCCGGGCGGCTGAGCGACATGGACCGGCTCGGCATCGACGTGCAGGTCATGTACCCCACCCTCTTCCTCACCACCGTCAGCGCGAAGCCGGACGTGGAATACGCGCTCGTCCGCGCCTACAACCGATGGCTCGGCGCAAAGTCGGAGGAGAGCGGCTGGCGCCTGCGCTGGGTCGTCATCCCGCCCATCCTGAGCATGGACAAGGCCGTGGAGGAGATCGAGTGGGGCAAGGAGCACGGCGCGTGCGGCGTGTTCAAGCGCGGCGTCGAGGCCGGGAACCGGTCGGCGAACGACCCCTACTTCTTCCCGCTGTACGAGGCGGCGGAGCGGCTGGACATGCCGGTCTGCGTTCACATCGCCGCAGGCGACCCGGCCATCACCGACACGCTCATGTCCCATCTGACGATGTACAACTTCAGCCTCTCCCCGATCGACGCGTTCATCTCCATGGTGCTGGCGGGCCTGCCGGCGCGGTTCCCGAAGCTGCGCGTGGGCTTCATCGAGACGATGTCGTCCTGGGCGCCGTACGCGATGGCGGAACTGCAGGCGCGGCACGAGCGCTCCGGCTGGATGGGCCAGTTCGAGCTGGGGCAGGACCTCTTCCGCGAAGGACGGCTCTACCTCGCATGCCAGACGCACGAGGACCTGCCGTACATCATGAAGTGCACCGGCGAGGACAACCTCGTCATCGGCACCGACTACACCCACGCCGACCAGTCCGCCGAGATCGAGGCGCACGCCATCCTGCGCAGGCGCGAGGACATAACAGCGCAGGTGGCCGACAAGATCGTGCGCGACAATCCCACGCGGTTCTATGGCCTTGATTGACGCCCGAAGCCGGAAGGCGCCGGGGTGAGCACCGAGCTCACCGGCGTCCTCTTCGCCGTCGGCACTTCCGTCGCGTTCGGGCTTGGCTCCACCGTCGCGCGGCTTGGGCTCGTTGGCACACCTGTAGTCACCGGCACCGTGGTCTCGATGATCGCGGGCACGACACTCATCGTAGCGGTCGCGGCGCCCGGCTACGCCTCCACGCTCGGCGGGATCCAGGCTTCCGGCTGGGCGCTCATCGTGTTCACGTCCATCATCAACTACCCCATCGGACGGCTGCTGGTGTTCAACGCGATGCTGCGTATCGGTGTCGCGCGGGGCAACACCATCGTCTCCGCGAACCCCGTGGTCGCCGGCACCATCGCCATCATCTGGCTCGGTGAAGTGCTCGGCCTCCAGAAGGGGTTGGGCATGTTCACCTGCGTCGGCGGAGGGGTGCTCGTTGCGTGGGCCGCGCGGCAGGGACCAGCCGCCGACGAGTCCGCGCTCGCCGAAGACCCGCGTCTCGCCGAGACGACCAAGGGCCTCCTCGCCGCGCTTGGTGCGATGCTCTCCTACGGAACGGTCAGCGCGCTCGTGAAGAAGATCGTGACGGACGTGACGGAGCCCATCATCGCGGCGTCGCTCGTGTTCTCGTTCGGCACGGCCATGGTCGTGATGCTGTCGCTGCCGCGCCTGCGCGCAGACCTGCCGAAGATAACGTTCCGGCGCGGCTGGCAACTTGTGCTGGGCGGCTCAGGCATGTCGCTCGGCGTCCTGCTCTTCTACAACGCGGCGAGCCGTGCGCCCGTTACGGCGGTAGCACCGGTCGTGGCGCTATCGCCCATCATCGCGATCCTCTTCGCGCAGGTCATCGCGCGGCGCTTCGAGTTGATGGACAAGCGCATCTGGATAGGCGCGGCCTCGGTCGTGGCAGGGGTGGCGCTCATCGGCACGTCGCTCTGAGCACACTCAGAGGGGGATACTACCCCGCCAGGTTGAGCCCGATGATCGTCGCCATCAGGGTAACCCAGGAACCGCCCATCATCATGTAGAGCGTGCGGATATGGGCGTTCATCTCACCACGAAAGGCATTCATCTCCGACCGGAGGCCCTCGACCTGGCCGTGCGTCTCCATGCGCAGACCCTCGACCTGCTGCACCAGGTCGCCTATCCGCTCGTGGGAGCCTTCGAGCCTGCTCAAGCGTTCCTCGGTGGATGCGGGCTGTGTCGTCATCTCTCGCGTCTCTCCTGCTCAGTCTAGCACTCGACACAAGCCTATGGAGCGCAGCCCGCAGCGCACAATGGGCGGATGTCACAACGTGGGGCGCCACGAACTGCGCTGGGCCGGAGACGCGTGTTGCACCCCATACCCCCACCGGATACCCTCACCCACGCCATAATGCGGAACCAGGGAGCGGAACCATGACCAGCCTCATCACCGGAGCCGGACTCGTCGGAACGTCGTACGCGCGGGAGGCCATCGCGCAGGGAGACCCCGTCGTCTTCTACGATGTGCGCCCGGACGCCAACTACATCGACGTGAAGCTCGACGGCGGACCGTACGATGCGGTGCAGGGCGACCTGCGCGACCTGCCCGCGCTCGTGACCGCGATGCAGCAGCACCGGCCGGAGGTCGTCGTGCACACGGCGGGCCTCATCGGCAACAGCGTCGGCAGTCCCGTCTACACCGGCATGCAGATCAACGTGCAGGGCACCATCAACGTGCTGGAGGCGGCGCGGCTCACGGGCGTCAAGCGGTTCATCCACGTGAGCACCTACGGCGTCTACGACCGCCGCTCCGAGGCGGGCGGCACGATATCGGAGGGCTACCAGCGCGCGGGCGGTGGCAACCCCTACTCCGCGTCCAAGGTGGCGAACGAGCACATCGCCGAGGCGTACGCGACCCACTACGGCTTCGAGCTGGTGTTCGTCCGACCGTCCAACGTGTTCGGCTACAACCACTTCCGGGGCGGCTCCGGCGGCGGCATGACCGTCCACAGCGTCGTCGAGGCCGGGCTGACTGGCGAGCCGCTGGTCGTGCCCGCCATCCGTGGCCGGGCGTTCGAGTACGTGTACGGCAAGGATTTGGGGCGTCTCATCCGCCGTGCGGCGGGCATCCCGCTCTCCGGCGTCACCGCCTTCAACGGCGGCAACGGCTACATCACCACGTTCGAGGAGCTGGTGGAGGCCGTGCGCACCGTGTTCCCGGACCTCAACGTGACCGTCGAGTCGCCGGACCGGCCCATCCCCGACCCTACGACGCCGCTCGACATCTCCAACGCGAAGGCGCTGCTCGACTGGCAGCCGGAGTACTCGGTGCCGGAGGCGTTCGCGGACTACGTCGCCGAGATGCGCCGCGCCGAGGGGCGGTAGGGAACGACAGCGCAGGTTAATCACGAAGGGGCGCCCAGGTGGGCGCCCCTCTCTTGTGTCTCGTTCCGGGGAGTCACAGCGCGTAGAGCCGCTTGGGGTTGTCGTAGAGGAACTTGCGGAGGCTCGCCTCGGAGACCTTCCCCTCGTCGCGGACCTTGCTGAGCGCGTCGATCTCGGCGGTCGTGTCAGCGTGGCCGTAGTCCGTGCCGATGACCAGGTGGTCGTCGCCGACACGGTCGATGACGTATGCGAGGTCGTCGATCGTCTGGCAGCCGACGTAGAGGTTGTACTCCTCCATGAGCTCGGCGTCGCGCGGGAACGCGCCGTCGGTGAACCGGCGCGAGCGGAGCACGAGGTCGTTCATCACGTAGGGCAGCCACTGCGACGTCACCTCGATGAACGCCCAGCGCAGGTCCGGAAACTTCTCCGGCACGCGGTGCAGGACGAGGTCGCTGAACGCGCCGACGGTCGGGAACTTGAACGTGGGCAGACCGAACGAACGGTCGAGCAGGTCCATGTTCGCGAACTGTCCGGCGGCGGCGTGGACGGCGATAGCGAGGTTGAGCTTCTGCGCCTCCTCATAGACCGGGTAGAAGTACGGGTCGGAGAGGATGAGGTTGTGCTCGTGGCCGCGGAAGAAGACCGCGCACGCGCCGTTCTCCTTGCCGAAGTGGATCTCCTCGATGGCCTTGTCCATGTTCATCAGCGGCGGGATGACGGCCCAGCGGAGGCGTCCGCCGCCCTGCGCCCAGATGTCGGCGAGCCAGCGGTTGTAGGCGCGGGAGATCGCGTAGTCGGTGTCGGCGTGGTTCGTAAGCGGGCGCAGGAACATGGTGGGGTAGAGGATGTGCATGTCCACGCCGAGTTCGTCCATGTGGTCGAGCCGGGCCTTGATGTCGGCAGCCTCGCGCGCAGCGGTGGGAAACTCCGGCCCGACGTTCTGGTTCATGCGCCAGGCTCGGCCCTCCAGGAACCAGTACTTGTCCGTGTTCGCGCCGTCCTCCCGGACGAGCACGATGGGGCGGAACCGCGCGTCCTCCTCCCGCATGAAGTCGAAAGTGCGCGGCGTCTCGATGACGTGGCAGTCGGCGTCGATGACTCGTGTCTGAACGGCAGTAGCCATGGCAGGCCTCCCTCTCTGCGCGATGTGGCGCAAGCCTACCACCATCCTGTCCATCCTGTGTATCGATGTTCGTATTACGGCGCGGGGCCGGCCTTCTCCTCGCCGGCAGCGGTGCCGCGCGCGTTGGCCTCCTCTTCCGAGAGGCCTTGCTGTCGGGCCTGTGTGTAGGCCTGTTCATACGCCCTCGCGTACTCGATGGCGTTGTCGTGGTCCCTGCCCGCGAACTCGCCGTCCGCGTGAGCGCCGGAGTAGACGTGCGCCCGCTCCTGGTTCCAGCCTTCCTCGAAACGCTTCTCGTAGTACGTGAGGTGGTAGCGCCAGGCGTAACGAGCATACTCGGGCCATTCGTACCCCAGTTCCAGCGCGCGATGCACTCCCAGGTAATATGCGTTCGCTTCTTCGTAGGCCTCCTGGTCGGGGAGGCCCAGCTCCACTTTCGCGGTAGCGAACACCTGGGCGTACACGTGCGCCTCCCGGTACGGGTCCTCCCACCGCAGCGTGATCGCCCGGCTGTGCGCGTCCACGTACGCCGTGGCGAACGCTGCCGTCCAGCTCGGGATCTGGTCCTCTTCGACGTCGCCCCGTTCCGCCCAACGTTTCGCGTCCACGTAGCCGTGACGGTAGGCGATGGCATACAGGAGACGTTGCCGTGTCGCCCTGTAGCCGCCGTACGGGCGGGAGCGTTCGTAGCCCTCAAGGAAGATGTCGGACAGTTCGACGCCCTCGTCGTCGGAATACTCGTCGTCGATGCGGTAACCGGCGAAGACGGATGCGTATGCATGGACGCCCACACGGCTGGCGTCGCTGCGGGCGAACGCTTCCGCGTAGTCCGTCGCATAGGTCGTTGCGGACGTGTCCTCGTGGAACGGCCAGTGCTCCGAGTTCTTCCGCGCAGCCTCGCTTGCGCGGCCGAGCGCCAGCGCGACCGGGGCTGAGTCTCCGACCGCCTCCGCGAAGGCCGCCTCGTAGTCCGGCATGAAGTCCGGGAGGTCATCGGGATAGTGGACGTCGATGCTGGTGCCCACGTAGAAGTGATAGAGGTAACCGGCGGCGTAGTCCTGCGCATCGTCGTCCGGCAGACCCAGGGATTTCGCAACCGCGAACGCCCCCGCGAAGATGTCCACGTTCTTCCCCGTCAGGTCCTCATCGGCGGCGTACACGACCCCTTCTTCGTACCCCTCCGGGAGCGGCGTGGGCGTAGCAGGTGGCGCGGGAGTTGGAGTCGCCGTAGGTTCAGGTGTCGGAGTGGCCGTCGGTTCAGGGATAGACGTGGCTGTTGCCGTCGGCGCAGGCACACGGGTTGGCGTTGCTGTCGACGTGGGCGTGGGCGTCGCCGTGGGTACCGGAGTCGGCGTAGCCGTCGGTTCCGGCGTGGGCGTTGCCGTCGGCGCAGGGGCCGGGGTTGCCGTCGGCTGTGGAGGCGGGACAGGGGTCGGGGTGGGGTCGTCGCCGTTGCAGGCGCTGAGCACGAGCGCGGCGGACAGCATCGCCGCGAGGAACAGGCCGAGCCGTCGTTGCATCTGGTGTCTACCTTCCCTGTGGATCTGGTCGGGGCGGCCAGGATCGAACTGGCGACCTCCTGCTCCCAAAGCAGGCGCGCTTCCGCTGCGCTACGCCCCGGCGCTGCCTCTTAGTGTAGCGCAATGGGATGGAGGGCTTGCGTCGTTGCGCAAAGTATGATATTCGTTCGGAACATTAGTTCTATTCAGAGGAGGTCAGACCATGCTCATCCAGCGCGCTCCGGACGTATACGAGAAGCTGCGCCACCTCGGCGGGATGGCGACGGACGACGTGCTCTCGCCTGCCGAGCGCTCGGACGGTATGGCGCGTCCGAGCGAGGGCTGGGAGCGCGTGGGGCCGCGCGGCGGGGTGACGCCGCACGCCGGCGTCTACAGGGCCGCGATGCCGAACGGCAAGCGGATCTCCCTGATGCGCGTGATGTTCACGGACCACTGCATCATGGACTGCCACTACTGCCCCAACTCCTACTGGGTGCCCCGCAGGCGCTACGGGTTCAAGGTAGACGAGCTCGCGAGGCTGTTCGACGAGATGCACAGCCGCCACATGGTGGAAGGGCTCTTCCTCAGCTCCGGCATCTTCAAGGACCCGAACGCCACGCAGGAACGGCTGCTGGACGTGGTGGAGGCGATACGCTCGCGCTACGGGTTCAGCGGCTACGTCCACCTCAAGGTGATGCCCGGCACGAGCACGGACGCGCTGCTCGAGCAGAGCCAGAGGCTCGGCGCGCGGCTCTCCGTCAACATGGAATCCCCATCCGCGGAGCACCTGCGGAAGGTCAGCACGATGAAGGACTTCGACAACGGTATCGTCGCGCCGATGAAGCGCATCAGCGAGCTCATGCAGGAGCGCTACGGCGGCGCGGTCGGCCAGGCGACGCAGCTCGTGGTCGGCGCGGCTGACGAGTCGGACTGGGACATCTACGCGCGGATGCGCAGCCTCTACGGGGAGTACGGTTTCAAGCGCGTCTACTACTCCGCCTTCCGCCCCGTGCAGTACACGCCGCTGGAGGAACACCCCGCGACGCCGCCCGCTCGCGAGCACCGCCTCTACCAGCTGGACTGGCTGTCCCGTATCTACGGCTACGACACGGAGGAACTGCGTCCCGCCTTCGACACGGGCGGCTTCCTAGAATTGCGCGCCGACCCGAAGCTGATGATCGCGGTGAACAACTTCGAGCGCTTCCCCGTCGACGTCAACCACGCGAGCGAGCGCGAACTGCTGCGCGTTCCCGGCGTTGGGCCGCTGGCCGCGAACCGCATCGTGAAGCAGCGGGCGCAGCACACCATCACGCAGCGGCAGGAGCTGCAGGCGATGGGAGTGGTGCTGAAGCGTGCGATGCCTTTCCTGCGCTTCCCGGGCCACAAGCCCGTGGCCGCGAAGCAGGGCGAACTGGCGCTCTTTCCGGAGCAGAGCACGGTCCGCTCGCAGCCGGCGCCCTTTCCCCGTCATTCCCGCTTCTCCCGTCATTCCCGCGAAGGCGGGAACCCAGACGCGCGCCGAACGGTTGAGCTGCACGCGGCGCACGCGGCGTCCGGCTGCGCGTCGTGTCCGCTCAATCCCGGGACCTGCGGGATGGCCGCATGAGCGCCGCAGGCCGGATCGAGGTTCTACGCCGCGCCGCAGGGGTGCTACTATCCACGCGAACGAACGAGGACGGACGGGAACGATGCTCAGCGTCGGCACACAGGCCCCCGACTTCACCCTGCCGCTCAACACCGGTGACCTCTTCACCCTCTCGGAGCAGCGCGGGCGGAACGTCGTGCTCTTCTTCTTCCCGCGCGCAGGCACCCCGGGGTGAACCTGGGAGGCCGCGGAGTTCCGCGACAATCACGAGCGTATCGCCGCCGCAGACGCGGTTGTGGTGGGCATCAGCACGGACGGCTCCGACGCGCTTACCGACTTCGCTCAGAGCATCGGCCTGCCCTACTACTTGGCGTCCGACCGCTCCGGCGAGGTGCGGCGTCTGTACGACGTGCGGCGCCGCTTCGGGCTGGGCACCTCCCGGTTCACCTACGTCGTGGACGCTGCCGGAGTGATCCGGAGGGTGTACCACAACGAGTTCGTCATGAAGAGCCACGCCCGCAGCGCGCTCGAGGCGCTGGAAGCGCTCCGCAACGGCCGGGCATAGCCGGGCAGCCCCGCGACACCGCGACCTCCGGCAGATGCGGTATCATCGTCTCGTGTACAAGGTAGGCGTTCTCACGAGCAGCGACATGGGCGCGCGCGGCGAGCGCGAGGACACCAGTGGGGCATTGATCCGCGAGACTCTCACGCCGCCGGACTACGAGCACGCCGAGTACGCCGTCGTCCCCGACGACCGCGCGACCATCGAGCAGACGCTGCGGACGTGGGCCGACGAGCGCGGGCTCGACCTCATCCTCACGACCGGCGGCACCGGCCTTACCGACCGTGACGTCGCGCCGGAAGCGACTCTCGCGGTGATCGACCGGCTCGCGCCCGGCCTGCCGGAGGCGATGCGCGCCTACGGCCTGACCAAGACCCCGATGGCGATGCTCAGCCGCGGGACGGCGGGCGTACGCGGGCGTACGCTCATCGTGAACCTGCCCGGCAGCCCGAAGGGCGTGCGCGAGGGGTTGGAAGTGCTCGCGCCCATCCTGCCGCACGCCCTCGGCCAGTTGACGGGCGCCGACCGCGGACACTGACCCACGATGCGCATAGACGTCCTCACCGTGTTCCCGGGGATGTTCGGTCCGGTGCTCGACGCCGGCATCGTCGGCAAGGCCGTACGGAACGGCATCGCGGACGTGCGCGTCCACGACCTGCGCGACTTTGCGCACGACCGGCACCGCTCCACGGACGACTCGCCGTTCGGCGGAGGTCCGGGGATGGTGATGCTGCCAGGGCCGCTATTCGAGGCCGTGCGCTCGCTGGAAGCCGGTCCGGATGCGGCCATCGTCGCGCTGACGCCGCAGGGCAGGCCGTTCGATCAGCGGGCGGCTGAGCGGCTCGCAGGGCTGGAGCACGTCGTCATCATCTGCGGGCGGTACGAGGGCATCGACGAGCGTGTCATCGAGGGGCTGGCGACGGACGAGATCAGCACCGGCGACTACGTGGTGAGCGGCGGCGAGATCCCCGCGATGCTCATCGTCGACGCGCTCGTGCGGCTGCTGCCCGATGCGCTGGGGCACAGCGAGGAGGCGCTGGCCGACGATTCGCACACGTCAGGACTGCTGCAGCATCCGCAATACACGCGCCCTGCCGATTTCGAGGGGCTTGCCGTGCCGGAGGTGCTGCTCTCCGGCAATCACGCAGCCATCGCGCGATGGCGCAGGCACGAAGCGCTGCGGAGAACGCTCGAGCGGCGCCCCGACATGCTCGACGAGGCCGGGCTGAGCGCGGAAGACGTCGAGACCCTCCGCGCGCTGGGCTGGCAGCCGCCTACGCAGGCACCTGGGCCGCAGGAGTAACCACGGGCTCGGACGCCGCCGGGACGGCTGGGGCTGCTTTGCGGGCCGGAGCCGCCACGCGGCGGGTTTTGGTGGGTTCGGGCAGCGCCGTCCTGCCGATGCTGAATGCCTCGAGGCTCTCCAACTGGCTGGCGCGCACCCATTCGTCGCGCCCCACCGGAGCGACAAGCCAGCTCTCCAGCACGGCCTGGCGCTTCACCTCGACCTTCGTGCGGGCGGTGGCCTCCGGGTTCCAGTCGTACGCCGCGTTGACCGTCGGCGAGAGATGCATGGAGGTGGGCACGAGCATGCCAAGGAACGCATACGTCGCCTTCCCCTGCTGGCAGAGGACGATCTGGTGGCCGGGAGTCGGGCCTGCGGCAGGCTCGACCCAGACGCCGGAGCAGACCTCGGTGGTGCTGTCGACCAGTTCGAGCTGGCCGCTGTCCAGCAGAGGCTCGACGTCGTCCGCGCGGTACTGCTTGCGGTTCCTTCTGCTGGGCCGCATCGCCTCTTCCAACGCGTCCTTGTGGACGATATAGCGAGCATTCGGGAATGTGGGGAGAACACGCCCTGAGGAAGTGAAGTGAGTGCACCCTCCCGCGTATTCGGAGAAGAGGTCCGTCTGGATGACGACCGCGATGTCCTTCGGCATGAGGCCGATCTGCTTCAGCTCCCTTGCCATCGACGATCTGCTGCGGGTCCGGACAAGGTCGACGGAGAGCGGGGGTTTGTCGCCGGGGCCCGTGTTCACGAGCACCCAGCCGTCCGGGTGATCGATGAGCAGGCTGTAGTTGCCGATGGACACCCGGTTCTGGCGGTCCGGGGAAACGAACCGCTCCCAGAGCTGCTTGGCGGTTGCCCCGAACACGGTGCCGCCGTCCAGACGGGTGGTGCTGACGCGGAGAAGACGTATGTACGGTTTGGTTGCCTTACCCATCGGATTCTCCTTAGGCGCAGGAGCGCTTGCAGGAACAATGGCGGCTATTATGTCCAAGTTTTCGGTTTTGTCAATACTTTGTTTAGATTTCGGTCTATGAATTCAACCAAAGTCTTACACACAGTCGGACACCGGCCGTGCGAGTCCGGTCCGGTCTGCCTTGCCGGAAGCATGGAATCGATATTGAACGAAGTTTAGGAAATAGTCAGGACGCGGCTGAACGGCGGGCGCTCGCACCGCCGAGCGCAGCGCCGACCGTGCCCCCTGCGAACACCCACAGCACTGCCGCTCCGGCTACCACCAGTACGAAGTTCGCCGACAACTGCGCGAACAGGGCTACCCCCGTGACGGCTACAGCCGCGGGGAACAGCAGCAACGCCGCCATGAGCAGGCCGATGAGCAGCGCCTCTCCCTGGGTGCAGGCGCTCCTCGTGCCCGCCATGTACCCCCCGATGAGGGGGGACGGGACCGCCGTCACGAAATGCACGATGGGGATCAGGATGCAACCAAGGGTGACGGCTGCCCCCACGAGGGCGGCTTTGAACACGGCTGGTCCTCTCAGGCGCAGGAAGTCGTGGGAAGTGTACGGATGGGCGGCAGGGACTGTCCAACGCACGCGGCACGTACAATGACCGCCGTGAGCGTCCAACGCACAAACGACCGCCGGAGCCGCGACAGCCGTGCGGGTTGACGACGCGTTCCGCCGTGCGCTGAGCACGAGCTTCGTCATCCGTGTGACCCACACGGGACGGAGGAGCGGCCTGCCCCGCGTGCTGGAGACGACCTACTACTGGGACGGAGCGGGAAAGGTCTACCTCTCCGGCTATCCCGGCAAGCGGGACTGGGTGGCGAACATGGGAGCGCACCCGGACGCGACCGTCTACACCGTGGAACGCGGGCAGTGGTTCGCCGTTCCGGCGGCCGCGCGTGTGCTGCGGGTCCGCGAAGAGCGTACGCCCTACGTCATGGCGTACGTACGCCACTGGCTGCGCCTGGGCGGGGGTCAACGCCGCCTCGTCCGGTGGGCGCTGGCGGCGGTACGCGTCAACCGGGCGCTGCGTCTGCCGTGGTGGGGACCGTTCTACTGCATCCGCCGGGTGTTCGACTCCATGCCGTGCGTCGAGCTGACGCTCACCGGCGAGCCCGTCCCTCTGGACGCACCGCCGCCCGAGCCTACCCTGCCGCGCTCAACCGGGGAGGCTCCGTAATTCGCCATAAACTCGTTAACGTGGCGTTGACACCGCCCTAACCCACCGCGTACAGTGCCGCCCTGTAGCATGGCCGTGTATAATGCTCGGAATACATCCATGCATCTGCCCCGATCCGACAAGAAGGCCGGCGTCGAACTACCGCAACATCAGGGTACTCGCCAACGCTATGATGCATAGCCCATCCAGCCGTCGTATCGGTTCACCCCGCAGGACATTCCCCCTGACCAGGAGCACTTTGCCATGAGCGCCTCCGTCGGATTCCACTTGCCGCCCAGAGCCGTATCCCGGCTGGACACGCTGGTGGACGGCATCGAAGCGAACCCGGGCCCGCTGCTGAACCCCGCCGCACTGCGCGAGGCATCCGAAGATTTGGATATCCGCAGCGCGATTGAACAATTGCCGGACGGCATGTCTCTCGAAGACTTCGTCGGCATCCTCAAACTGGCGATGCTCACCGAGTGCGCTACCGACTCGTACTCAGCCGTCTTCCAGGACGGCGCGGAGCGGTTCGACTCCCCCTGGCTGGCCCGGTTCAACGAGCGCATCTGGACCCCGGACGAGCACACCCACTACACGCCGTACAAGCTCATGCTGCAGTCGCTCGGCTACTCCGATGAGGAGTTGGACCGCGAGATGCGCGAGGTGCAGGAGCGCAACTACGAGCACTGCTGCGGCCGCACCCCCATCGAACTGACCACCTACGGCATCATCCAGGAGTACCTCACCGACAACTGGCACGGCATGATCAGCCAGCTGCTGAAGCCGTCCGCGCCCTACGCAGCCAGGTGCGCTTCCATGGTGAAGCGGCGCGAGACGCTCCACACCACCTGGTACCGGGAGATGACCGCCATACAGGTGGAAGAGAACCCGGAGATGCTTCACCTGGTGGCCGACACTGTGCTCACGTTCCAGATGCCGGGGACGCGGCTCGTTCCCGAGTTCGGCACCCGATCGCTCGAATGGATGAGCAAGGCGAACGTGGACTTCCCCCGCGTCGCGAGGGACTTCGTACGCAACTTCCAGCAGGTCGCGGGGACGATGAAGCGCGCCGGCCAGCTCTTCGTGGAACTCGCGGCGAGGCGCGGCGTGAAGCTCGGCCCGATGCCGCTGAGCGCCGCCCGCCGGGTGCTGGACAAGATTGGCGGGCCCGGCTACGGACTTCTCGGCGAGGCGCTGCTGGACAAGTTCGGCATCCCCCGTCCGACTACCGAGAGCCAGACCGGGCCTGTCAGCCTGCCGCCCCGGATGTACGAGGCGTTCCGCGCCCGTGTACGGGGCATGATCATCCGACGGATAGAAACAGCCGCCATCATCGGCGAGGTCTAACGGCCATTCCTCGACTGCCACGTCTGCCACTGCGGCCCGCGGTTCGCGCCGCCAAGCGCGCAGGCACGCCTGCAACCGACCTCCTCGCGCGCAAAGTGTTCCTCTCCGCCGTCGGCAGGATCAAGATAGGCTCCCTCCGCATCGAGACGCCCGACGGCGGCAGGTCCTACTCCTTCGAGACGACCGCCCCCGGCCCGCAGGGTGAGCTCCGGATACACGACGATTCGTTCTACCGGCGCGTGCTCACGGGGGGCGAGGTCGGCTTCGGCGAGGCGTACCAGGACGGCATCTGCGATTCGCCGAACCTCGAGCAGCTGATCAGGCTGGCGATACTCAACCGGCAGGCGGTGGACTTGAACAAGGGAGCGATGCGCCTCCTCTCCAAGCGCTCCAACCTCCGGCTCCACCGCTCCCGCGCCAACACGAAGGAGCAGAGCAAGGACAACATCCACGCGCACTACGACATCGGCAACGCGTTCTTCCAGCTCTTCCTGGACTCGACCCTCACCTACTCCAGCGCGGTCTTCGCGTTCGAGGGACAGCTGCTCGCCGACGCACAGGCCAACAAGTACCAGCGCATGTGCGAGTTCGCGGGCATCACGGCTGAGAGCCGCGTGCTGGAGATCGGCAGCGGCTGGGGCGGATTCGCCATGCACGCGGCGCGCGAGTTCGGCTGCCACGTCACGACCGTCACCATCTCGCAGGAGCAGTTCGACCTCGCCTCGGAGCGTATCGCGGAAGCGGGGCTGAGCGACCGCATCGACATCCGCCTCATGGACTACCGGGACGTCCAGGGCACGTTCGACAGCATCGTCTCCATCGAGATGTTCGAGGCCGTCGGCGCAGAGTTCTTCGAGACGTTCTTCCTCAAGAGCGCGTCGCTGCTGAAGCCGGGCGGCAAGCTGGCGATGCAGGTCATCACCGTGCCGGACCGGAACTTCGAGGCCCAGAAGCGCGGCGTGAACTGGATACAGAAGTACATCTTCCCCGGCGGCGTGCTGCCGTCGCTCGCCGCGATGGAGCAGGCGAACGCCCGCACGGGGCTCATCATCGCGTCCGTCGACCACATCGGAAAGCACTACGCCGTGACGCTGCGGCAGTGGCGCAAGACGTTCTGGGACCGCATCGAGGAGGTGCGCGCCCTGGGCTACGACGAACGCTTCGTCAGGACGTGGGACTACTACCTCGCGGCCTGCGAGGCCGGTTTCCTCACGAGCACCACGGACGACATCCAGATCGTCTTCGAGAAGCCCGCCCTCGCCGCCTGACCACGACTTGCCTCCTAGGTTGTGCCGCCTGGCGCGGGTAGTTCATAACGTTGCGTGAGCCTCCGCAGCCAATCGCCCCGGGAACGGCTGCTTAGGAACTCGCGTCCCCCGAAGTATCCCCACCGGTTCGGAGGACGGTACAAGCTCCATGGTGGCTCCATGCGACCGGTGTGGACCCCGAGGCTTTCTTCGACCCAAGATGCGGGCGGGTCCCAGGCAGAGAAGTCCCATTGGCCGAGCCTGCTCTGGAGGAGTTCTCCTCCGTTCTCTTCGAGCCACGAGCGTTCCGGTTCAGACATACCAAGCACCTGTGAGTCAGTAGCGCCCGGGACCACGGCCGCTGAGAACTCAGTTGCCAGGCATTCGTCGAGGAATCGCTCTGCCAGCGGCAGCCTGTTCAGGGTCGCCCAGAATGACCAAGGCTCAATGCTTGAACAGACCCTTGGGACTGGGCTGCTGGTTCCAGGAGTGGAGTAGCGCAGGGCGTGAGCGATCTCATGGCCTAGCCACACTGGTATCGAATCGACGCCCATGTCCAGATAGCCCGAACGCGAACCGGGCTTCAGGAAGTGTTCTAACCACAGGAAGGCCAATCCCCTCTCACGCCAGAGGCCTTGTGAGGCATTGCTCATCCCCAGACCAACCGAGACGACGATATCCACTTGGTCGATATGGACGCCAAGCAAACCCTCGGTACGCTGAATGGCCCACGTCACTAGTCGCCTCCAAGTTCCCTCCTCGACGAGCGCCAATAGGGGCTTTCGGATATCTTGCAACGCTGCGAGGCGAGGCCCCACCAGCTCATGCCATCTGTTGTCTTGCGGAGTCGACCCGAGTCCCGAAAACCCGACCTGCACCCAAGGCGGGGCATCTCGGACCCATCTGGTGAAGGCCTGTAATGGATCAGGAGCGTTCAGCCAGGACATGGCCTGATCTGTGTAGTCGAAGAGATTCATGGTATACATGCGTATCAGGTGTATCGCTAACCAACCAGTGGTGGCAAGACTTGATTCATCGCGAAGCTTCCATTGAGCCCACCTTGGGATTCTGGTGACATCTGCCCCTTACGCCGACGCCCCGCGACTCCGTACGCTGTCTCCGGAGGACAGCGCAATGCCGGCGCCACGCAAACCCCGCCGAAGGACTACTCCGCACGAGCGGACCGGAATGAGCGGTTATGGACCGGTTTCGACCCTGAATGGGCTGCCGATAGGCTGCTTTGGGCCGCCGGACAGCCCATTCCTGAGCCGTATCCAGAGGTGAGATCAAGCGGAGGGGCCGTTTTGGACCGCATTTCCCCCCGGGACTTCGCTACCTGCTCCCCCATCATTCCCGCGAAGGCGGGAATCCAGAGGTGCGCATAGCGCACACGGCCGCGCGGTGAGGGTGGCAAAGCACATGCCGCCGACCAGTGACACGCGGCCCTTGCGCGGTTCCATGCGGCACGCAGACCATGCCGAAGAGGCGGACGCGCACTCGTAGGCACTCGTGAATGGATGCCCTGAGTGATACCATATCTAGTGGGGAATCTATGGAAATCCACTAGATATGGGTTGACGGGCGGCTATCGACGGCGCATACTTGCCGTCCGTCGCACTGGAACGAGGGCAGTCAGACGCCGCTGGGAGGGCGGCTTCGGAGGCTTTTGAAATGACTTACGTGGTGAGTACCGACCAGTTCAGCGCGGGAACGCCGGAGCAGACGTCAGCGGACGCAGCAGTGTCTACAACCATGCACGTCCGCAAACGGAACGGTGGGCTCGAGCCCGCCGACGTGATGAAGATCGTGCGCGCGGTGGAGCGCTCCTCCGGAGAACTGGAGAGTGTCGACCCGCTGCGCGTCGCCACCCGCACCATCAGCGGACTGTACGACGGCGCGACCACCAGTGAGTTGGACGAACTCTCCATCCGCACCGCCGCGTCGCTCATCGCAGAGGAGCCGGAGTACTCCAAGCTCGCCGCGCGTCTCCTTGCCGTCTTCATAGACAAGGAAGTGCGCAACCAGGACATCCACTCCTTCTCGCAGTCGGTGAAGGCGGGGCACGCCCTCGGCCTCATCGACGACCGCGTCGCGGAGTTCGCCGCGGTCAACGCGCGCAAGCTGGACGACGCCATCACCCCGGAGCGGGACAAGCTCTTCGAGTACTTCGGCATCCGCACGCTGTACGACCGCTACCTGCTCAAGCACCCGGAGAGCAGGCACAGCATCGAGACGCCGCAGCACTTCTTCCTGCGCATCGCCTGCGGGCTCGCGGAGAGCCCCGCCGACGCTATCGAGTTCTACGAGCTGATCTCCCGGCTGGACTACATGCCGAGCTCGCCCACGCTGTTCAACTCCGGCACGCGCCACTCCCAGATGTCGTCCTGCTACCTCCTCGACTCCCCCGAAGACGACCTGGAGGCCATCTACAACCGCTACACGGACATCGCCAAGCTCTCCAAGTTCGCGGGCGGCATCGGCGTCTCCTTCTCGCGCGTACGCTCGCAGGGCTCCCTCATCAAGGGGACGAACGGCACGTCCAACGGCATCGTGCCGTGGCTCAAGACGCTCGACTCCTCCGTCGCCGCCGTCAACCAGGGCGGCAAGCGCAAGGGCGCGGCGTGCGTCTACGTGGAGAGTTGGCACGCGGACATCGAGGACTTCCTCGAGTTGAAGAACAACACCGGCGACGAGTCCCGCCGCGCGCACAACCTCAACCTCGCCAACTGGGTGCCGGACCTGTTCATGAAGCGCGTCGAGGAGGACGGCGTCTGGTCGCTCTTCGACCCGAAGGCGCTGCCCGAGCTCGTGGACACCTACGGCGACGAGTTCGAGCGCATCTACATGCAGGCCGAGGCCGAGGAGCGGTACGAGCGGCAACTCCCCGCGCGTGAACTGTACGCACGCATGATGCGCACACTCGCGCAGACGGGCAACGGCTGGATGACCTTCAAGGACACCTCCAACCGCAAGTCCAACCAGACGCTGCGGGGCGAGAACGTCATCCACCTCTCCAACCTCTGCACGGAGATCCTCGAGGTCACCAACAAGGACGAGACCGCGGTCTGCAACCTCGGCTCGCTCAACCTCGGCCACTTCGTCACCGACGAGGGCACGTTCGACTACGAGCGCCTGAACCGCGCCGTGAAGACCGCCGTGCGCTACCTGGACCGCGTCGTGGACATCAACTTCTACCCCACCGACGCTGCCGCTTACTCCAACAGCAAGTGGCGGCCCGTCGGTCTCGGCGTCATGGGACTGCAGGACGTCCTCTTCAAGATGCGGATGCCATTCGACAGCAACGAAGCGGTGAACCTCGCCGCGCGCATCCAGGAGGAGGTCTACTTCGGCGCGCTCGACACCTCCTGCGCACTGGCGGAGGAGCGCGGGGCGCACGAGACGTTCAAGGACACGCGCGCGGCCAACGGCGAACTCCAGTTCGACTTCTGGGGCGTCGCGCCCAGCAAGCCGGAGTGGCCGGATCTGCGGGAGCGCATCAAGCGCTTCGGGCTGCGCAACTCGCTGCTCATCGCCATCGCGCCCACGGCCACCATCGCCTCCATCTGCGGCGCCTACGAGTGCATCGAGCCCCAGGTCTCCAACCTGTTCAAGCGCGAGACGCTCTCCGGCGAGTTCCTCCAGATCAACCACTACCTCGTCAACGACCTGAAGGAGCGTGGGCTCTGGACGGAAGCGATACGCAACCGCATCAAGCTCAGCGACGGCTCCGTGCAGTACGTCGACGACATCCCCGACGACCTGAAGCGGCTCTACCAGACCGCTTGGGAGCTGCCGCAGAAGGCGCTCATAGACATGGCCGCCGCCCGCGGCCCTTACATCGACCAGAGCCAGTCCCTCAACCTCTTCATGGCTGCGCCGACCATCGGCAAGCTCTCCTCCATGTACCTCTACGCCTGGAAGACCGGCCTGAAGACCACCTACTACCTCCGCTCCCGCCCGGCGACGCGCATCACCCAGACGACCATCGCCGTCGCCGAGAAGGAGTACGCGGACCAGGATGCGATCGCCTGCTCCCTGGAGAACCCGGAGACCTGCGAAGCCTGTCAATAGGCAGGCCCCACCGGACGAGCCCGCCCTGCGGTCAGCGGCGCGGGCTCGTTCGCGACGATACGTCCGCACCCTGCAGGGACGTGCCGCTCCCGCAGGAGTGCAGCAGATGCGGCATACGCGAACAGAACACGGAGACACGCGATGATCCTCGAACCAGGACTCAACCTCACGCTCCGGCCCATGCGCTACCCGGACTTCTACGAGATGTACAAGAACGGGATACGCAACACGTGGACCGTCGACGAGGTTGACTGGTCGGACGACATCAAGGATCTGACCGGGAAGCTCTCCCCACCGGAGCAGCACCTCATCCAGCGGCTCGTCGCGTTCTTCGCCACCGGCGACTCCATCGTCGCCAATAACCTCGTGCTCAACCTCTACAAGCACATCAACGCGCCGGAGGCGCGCCTCTACCTCTCACGCCAGCTCTTCGAGGAGGCCCTCCACGTCCAGTTCTACCTGACCCTCCTCGACACCTACATCCCGGACGTGGACGAGCGGCACGAGATGTTCCGCGCCATCGAGACCATCCCCTCCATCAAGCAGAAGGCCGACTTCTGCTTCAAATGGATCGACTCCATCCACGAGCTCGACACGCTGGACACGGACGAGCAGAAGCGCCAGTTCCTGCTGAACCTCATCTGCTTCGCCACCTGCATCGAGGGGCTCTTCTTCTACGCCGCATTCGCCTACGTCTACTTCATGCGCTCCAAGGGGCTGCTGAACGGGCTGGCGTCCGGCACCAACTGGGTGTTCCGCGACGAGTCCGCACACATGGAGTTCGGACTGCAGGTCGTCCGCACGGCGCGCGAGGAGTACCCGCACCTGTTCGATGAGCGCATGGAGGAGCAGGTCACGCAGATGATCCAGGAGGCCGTCGACTGCGAGACGCAGTTCGCCGAGGACCTGCTGGAGGGCGGCGTCGCCGGTCTCACCGTGGTGGAGGTGCGCCAGTACCTCCAGTACGTCGCCGACCAGCGCCTCACCAACCTCGGCCTGCCGACCTACTTCGGCACGCGCAACCCGCTCACGTTCATGGAGCTGCAGGACGTGCAGGAGCTCTCCAACTTCTTCGAGCGCCGCGTCTCCGCCTACCAAGTCGCCGTCACCGGCCAGGTCGCCTTCAACGAAGAGTTCTAGAGGCCCTCACTCCAGGTCCACCAGCCCGTCCGCGTCGCCGACGCCGCTCTCGACCGCCGCCTTACCCACGGCGTACGCCACCCTCCGGTGCACCTCCGGGTCGAGCGCAGTGGGACTGAGGTCGCCGTGGGGGGTCACTTCCATGAGCGCCTCGCCCGCCGCGATGAGCATCGAGCGGTTGATCTCGCTGGCCTGCGTGCTGAGCGCCCCGCGCCAGATGCCCGGGTAGCCCAGCAGGTTATTCACCGTCGTTCCGTCGGCTGCGAGCGCCGCGCCCGCTTCGATCGCATGCGCAGGCCGTATCTCCGGGTCCGGGTTGGAGAGCGCGAACACCACCTGCCCGCTCCGCACGGCTTCCGGTGCGATGAGGCCCGGCACGCCGGTCGTCGATATCACCACGTCTGCTGTCGCCATGATCTCGTCCAGCGAGGCCACGCGTCCGCCCTGCTGTTCATGGCGGGTGATGCAGTCCTCGTTCACGTCCGCACCCAGCACCGGCCTGCCGGTGGCGTGCATCAGGAGCGACGCCACGGACTGCCCCGCCGCGCCGAGGCCCACCTGACCTATCGTCACGTCGGACAGGCGCTTGCCGGTCGTCCGCATGGCGCTCATCAGCGCACCGAGCACGACCGCTGCAGTGCCGTCCTGGTCGTCCTGCATCACGGGGATGCTGAGCCGCTCGCGCAGCTTCGCCACGATGTCGAAACAGGCGGGCGCGGCAACGTCCTCCACGTGGATGCCGCTGTACGTCGGCGCGACGCGCACGACGGCCTCGACGAACTCGTCGGCGTTCGAGGCTTCGATGAGGAGCGGTGCGCCGTTCACCCCCGCGAACTGCTGCAGCAGCGCAGCCTTACCCTCCATGACCGGCATCGCGGGCGCGAGCCCGATCCGCCCGAGGCCCAGCACCGCAGTGCCGTCCGTCACGATGGCGACCGTGCTGCCGATGGACGTGAAGCGCCGCGCGAGGCTCGGCTGCGCATGGATGGCGCGGCATATCTCCGCCACCCCGGGCGTGTAGACCTTTCGCAGCATCGCGATGTCCGCGACCGGCTGGCGGCTCACGATGGCGATCTTGCCGCCCTGATGCAGGTCCATCACCTCGTCGCGCGTCTCGGTGACGCGCACGCCCTTCACCTGCCCTACCGCGCGCAGCACCTCCAGCAGGTGTGTCTCGTCCTCCACGTGCACGTCGATATCGCGGAGCACGTAGCTCTGGCTGAGGTGGACGGTCTGGATGTTGCCGATATTCGCGCCCGCGCTGCCGATAGCCGACGCAAGCGCGCCCAGCACGCCGGGGATGTTCTCGTTGCGCACCTGCACGGTGCGGATCAGGCCGTAGTTCGTCGTGTTGGTCGCGACCATGCTGCGCCTCCTGTCGTGGGGGAGAAAGCCAGTATCGCACCGACGCGCTAGAATCGCTGCCACCTACGGATGCACGGAGTTGCGCGATGCCGAACGTTACAGTGGACGGAGCCGCCATCGAGTACGCGGAGGCAGGCAGCGGCCTGCCCCTCGTCTTCTGCCACGAGTTCGCGGGCAGCATGGAGAGCTGGGAGCAGCAGGTGAACTACTTCTCCCGCCGCTACCGCACGGTGACCTACAACGCGAAGGGCTACCCGCCCTCCGAGGTCCCGGCGGACTGGGAGGAGTACACGTGGGACCACCAGGTGGCCGTGCTGCTGGGACTGCTCGACGCGCTGGGCATCGAGCGTGCTCACGTCTGCGGGCTCTCGATGGGCGCGTACACGGCGGTGCAGTTCATGCTCGCGCACCCGGAACGCTGCCTCAGCGTCGTCGCAGCAGGCGTCGGCACCGGCAGCGACGACCCGGCGTCGTTCCTGACCGAGTCCGAGGAGCGCGCAGGGCTGCTGGAGGCGAACGGCATGGCGGGTATGGAAGCGTACCTTTCAGGCTCGACACGCATCCGTTTCCGTGAGAAGGACCCCGCGGGCTGGGAGCGGTTCGCCGCGCTCTTCCTCGCGCACTCGGCCACGGGCTCGGCCAACACACTGCGCGGCTTCCAGGGCAGGCGTCCCAGCCTCTACACCCGCGAGGCCGACCTGGCGGCGCTCGACGTGCCGCTGCTCATCGTCTGCGGCGACGAGGACGACCCATGCGTGGGGCCGTCACTCTTCCTCAACCGCACGGTGCCGAACTCCGGGCTCGCGATGCTGCCCCACACGGGCCACGCCTGCAACCTCGAGGAGCCTGCCGCATTCAACGCAGCCGTCGCCGAGTTCCTCGCGCAGGCCGAGGCAGGGAAGTGGGGACCGCGCCCCGAAGACAGCGGCGACAACTGGGCCGCGTCGCCCGCCCGGTAGAAGCGCGCTAGTCGTCGAGAACGGCGAACGCCTCGATCTCGATGAGGTACTCAGGCTGCGCCAGCGCGCGTACGATGACCATCGAACTCGCTGGCGTCGGAGCGTCGCCCCAGCACTCGTTCTGCGCGGCGCGCGCCGCCGGCAGGTACGCCTCCGACGTGACGAAGATGGTCACCTTCACGATGTTGGCGAACGTCCCGCCGACCGACTCGATGGCGGTCCGCAGGTTCTCATAGACCTGCCGGCACTGCGCAGGCGCGCTGTCGAGTCCGATCACCTTGCCGTCCGGCCCGCGCGATGTCTGCCCCGCTATCCAGACGAGGTTCCCCCATCGCACGACGTGGGAGTAGCGCCCGCCCGGCGGCGGCGCAAGCGCCTCCGGGTTGGTTCGTTGGATATCAGGCATCGGGACCTCCTGCCTCACGCCTTGTAGTAGACCGGCACCGCCGCGCCAGAGACGGCGCGCGCCTCCTCCGATGCGAGGAACAGCAACACATTCGCCAGGTCGTCGGGCTGCACCCATCGCTCCGCCTTCGCGTCCGGCATCGCTGCGCGGTTCGCGGGCGTGTCGATGATGCTCGGCAGCACCGCGTTCACGGTGATGTCGTGCGCCTTGACCTCGGCCGCGACGGACTGCGTGAGCAGGATGACGCCGCCCTTGCTCACCGAGTAGTGCGCGACCATCGGGTCGCCATGCAGACCGCTGCGCGCCGCGATGCTCACGATACGCCCGTAGTCTTGCGCCTTCATGTACGGCAGCACGTTCTTGATGGTGAGGAACGCGGACTTGAGGTTCAGTTGCAGCAGCCCGTCCCAGTCCGACTCGTCCATCTCCTCGACGGATGGACCGAACCGGAAGCCGCCCGCGATATTCACGAGCACGTGCGGCCCTCCGTACTCCGACGCGACACGCTCGAACAACCCCCGCACCGACGCCTCATCGAGCACGTCGGTCTCGTGGTAGACCACGGCACCTGCCTCGTCGGGCAGCGGCGCCGTGTCGGCGACTACCACCTGCGCGCCTGCCTCCGCGAACCTGCGCGAGGCCACGCGCCCCACCGCCCCGCTGCCGCCCGTCACCACCACCGTCTTGCCTGAGAAGCTCATGCCTGCTCCTCGATGAGCCGTCCGATGTGCGCCTTGCCCGCTTGCACGATCTCCTCGTCCTCCTCCGCGGTGCGTCCGCTGACGCCGAGCCCGCCGAGTATCGTGCCGTCCGGCGCGACGACCACCGCGCCGCCCCCGCCGATGGTGAAGTTCGGATTGCCGAAACCCGCGAGTCCCTGCGGCGACGCCTGCGCCCGCTCCGCGAAGTCGAGCGTGTCCGCGCGCATGCAGGCCGACGTGTACGCCTTCTTGATGGCGTTCTGACGGGCAAGCGCGGCGTTCACTCCGGCCTGTGCCGCGAAGCAGATCAGCTCACCACGGTCGTCCATCACGGCGATGGCGATCGGTCGTCCGCCCATCTCTTCCGCCTTGCGCAGCATCTCCGTGAGCGCCTCCCGGGACTCGGCAAGTCCCAGCGTCGTACGTGTCTTCACGACAGCCCTCCCTGCAACGCAGCCAGCGCAGCTCGGGCAAGGCGCTCGTCGAGTTCGCGATCGGAGCCCTGGACGCCGATAGCGCCCACGACGGCCCCTTGCCCTGCCGCACGCACGACAACACCGCCATGCGCAGCGCCCACGAACCCATCGTCGAACTCGGCGGCGCTCATCCCGCGTCCGGCACGGTAGGCGGCGAACTCGCTCAGGTCCGCGCCCACACGCGACGCCGTGTACGCCTTCCGGATAGCGTGACGCCGCTGGAAGATGGGCGTGCCGTCCGCGCGGGCGAACGCCACGAGGTCTCCGTTGTCGTCAACGACAGCAACGGCCAGTGGCCCCGCGCCCTCTGCAGAACCCGCCTCGATCGCGGCGTCCACGGCACGCAGCGCGTCCTCCACGTCCATCACCTGCCGGTCGTACATCTCTCCTCCACCGGTTGTCGTGCCTGCGCAGTGTAGTCGAGGAACCGCTCAACGCAAGAGGAGCGCCCGCTTGGGCGCTCCTCTGTACATGGTCTACTACCCGGGACCTAGCTCGGGAAGAGGCCGCGGATGATGTCCAGGGTCTCATCCGGAAGGCCTGCGAACGATTCCACCTGCGCCTGGTACTGGTCGCCGGTGCGCAAGCCAACGTCGTATCGCCGGGACTTCATGTCCGCCACGAAGTCGTCGCTCGACACCACGCGCTCGAACGCGGCGCGCATCTCGTTCACGATGTTGCCCGGCGTCTGCGCCGGCATGGCGTAGATGCGGCTGGACGCCGCTGCGGCCATCAACGCGTCGAAAGCGTTCAGGTAGTCGTTACCCGTGCCGAAACGCTCTTCCGCGATCTCCCTGATGGACTTGACCCACCCGTACTTGCCTTCCGCCTTGCCGGCCTTGATCCACTCCGGCTCCATGATCGTGTAGAAGAGCGGGGTCGCGTAGCCCTCGGCCCATTCCGGGTTCTGCGCGACCTGAGAGTCGCGGCAGGTAGGCGTTACGTCGATCTCGCGCCGGTTGAAGGCCGCGTCCATGTCGGACGTGCCCGTGTAGCCGAACACGCGCTCGAACGGGAAGCCGACCTGCACGGCCCACTCGGAAGAGGTCGCGTACGTGTCCACCCGGCCGATCTGGCCGAGGGTGAAGTTGCCCGCGAGGTAGTCGTCAAGGTTGTCCGCAAGGTCGGAGCGGATGCACCACGTCTGGTCGCTGGGAGTGTAGTCCGGAGCGCCGAGGTAGACGAGGTCGTTCGCCGCGTCGAACTCGGACACACCGCCGAGGATGGACTGCTGGATCAGGGTGGAGATGACCACTACGATGTCCACCTGGTTGTCCCTGTAGTCCTTGTCGATAACGGAGCGGACGGCAACGAGCGTGTTAGCGCCGGGCTTGTTGCTCACAAAGACGTTGGGGTTGCCCCTGAGCTCGTCCGAGAGATGGTGCGCGAAGATGCGGGCGAACGTATCGAACCCGCCGCCGGGTGCATAACCGACGGTGATCTGCACCGTCTTGCCGGAGAAGTCCACCTGCTCCTCAACCGGGATGGGCGTCGGAGTCGGCCGCGGCGTCGGTGTGGGGTCCGCCGTCTCCGTCATCGCTTCCGGAGTGGGGGTCGCCTCGTCCTCCATCATCGCCTCGGCGGTGGGAGTTGGCTCCTCCGCCATCATTGCAGCGGTGGGGGTCGCGGTTGGGGCGGCAGGCTGGGCGGGAGTGTCCGGCTGGGGAGTCGGAGTGGGGTCCTCCTCACCTCCGCAGGCCACGACGAGCATCGCCATCACGGCTGCAAGCGCGAACAGGCCGACTGCCCGTTTAGCTGTCATCAATGCAGTGCGCATCTGTCCTCCTCGGAACGCTGTTCTTCCCAAGATCGCGTCTACGCGCGTTGACGCAAAATGCTAGCACGACAGGTGCCATCCGTCTACGCGCAACCCTCTAACCGAAGAGTGGGTCGAAGATCGGTCAGATAAGCCGGTCCCAGAACTGCGTGATCGTCTCCCTGCCCTTCAGGATGTCCGGGATGAAGTCCCCCAGCACCGGGTCTATCCACGGGATGTGGATGATGAGATCGAAGAAGCCGTAGATCAGCACGAGGAAGACGATGAGCCACCCCAGGGCGACCCACCAGCGAACGCGCCCGAAGATGAGCAGGTAGAGGAAGACGTATCCGGGCAGGGCGATCTGGAAGCCGATGAGCCATATCGCCAGAACGAGCCCGAACGTAGTGCCGATGGCCTTCGCCGTGCGGCGCATGAGGACGCGGCGGTCGTCGTCGGTGCGGGTCCTCCCGATGTCCATGATGCGGCCCCCTCCGGACGAGGGAAAGGCAAAGTGGAACACAGTGTAGATGCCGGTGAGCACGAGCCCCACTACGGTAATCACGCGGGGGAGACGGGCCGCCTCGTTCGTCCATCCGAACGATTGCCAGAGTGTAAACGCGAAAGCGAACACCAGAAGTGCGATGAACACGCCACTTGGAGTCGGCTGCAGCAGCTCCGACAGCAACGGGCGCTTTCGCGTCCGCACAGGTTCGGCCTGGGCGGCCTCCGTCGCGTCATCGCTGGCGCCTGCGGGTGGAGGCTGAGCAGCCTCCGTGCGGGTTGCGAACTCGGCTTCCTGCCTCGCCATGGTGCGGTTCACACTGCGTTGCATACGCACCGTGTAGGCGGCGGTGCCCACGGCGATGGCGATGATGATGATGACGGCCGGGCGTGTGAAGACCCCCTCCGTCGGATTGGAGAAGTTCACCCAGTCGAACGCGCCGCTGGAAATACCGTAGAAGCGCTCGATGATGCCCCCAAGGATGACGGCGATGATGATGGGCGGACGCGGCCATCCATAGGACTTCATGAAGTAGCCGAGAGCGCCGAACGCCAGCATCACGACGAGATCGTAGATCGAGCGGTTCGCCTGGAACGCGGCAATCGTCATCACGGCAAGGATGATTGGGACAAGGATGTTCGGTCGAACGAAAGCGATACGCGTGAGCAGCGGCGTGAATCCAAGCGCCATTCCGGTGGCAAGTACGTTCGCCATCACCAGCGATATCGCTATCGTCATGGTGAGCGGGAGCTGGTTGTTCAACATGTCCGGACCGGGACGCACGTCCAGGATGATGAGCAGGCCGAGGAAGAGCGCCATACCGACCGAACCCGGCACCCCGAAGAAGAGCGTCGGCACCAGCTGGCCTCCGTCCACGGCGTTATTCGCCGACTCGGGCGCGATGACGCCCCGTATATCCCCTGTTCCGAACGTCTCCGTGCCGCCGCGCACGGTCTGACGCGCCGAGGCGTATGACAACCATTGCGCCAGCGAGCCACCGATGCCCGGCAGCAGCCCGACGAACACACCCATGGCGGCGGAGCGTATGACGAGGAGCCAGTTCCGCAGTACGGAGGTCATCCCCTCGCGGCGCTGCGCGGACGCGTCGATCGTGGAAGTCTCCGCACGGCGGGCGATGGACACGTCGCTGACCACCATGTCGAAGAACTCGGGGATGGCGAAGAGGCCGATGACCACCGGGATGATGTGGATGCCGTCCCAGAGGTAGTTCTGCCCGAACGTCAGGCGGTGCGCGCCCGTGGCGTCGTCATAGCCGACGCTGGCGATGAGCAGGCCGAACGCGCCCGCGATGAGGCCCCGCAGCAGCGCCCCACTGCTGACAACGCCGACCACGGCGATGGCGACGAGGCCGAGGACGAAGAACTCCGCCGCGCTGAACGTGTTGACGACAGGCCGGGCAACGGGAATGGTCATGAACAGGAATATCGCGCCGATGATGCCGCCCAGCAGCGACGCGAAGTAGGCCGCGGAGAGCGCCACGCCTGCCCTGCCCCGTCGAGCGAGCGGGTTGCCGTCCAGGATCGTCGCCTGGCCGGAGGTTGAGCCGGGCATGCCGAGCAGCACGGCGGGCAGCGTGTCGCCCGTCGGCACTGTCGCCACCATCCCGATGGCGAGTGGCAACGCGATGTACGGGTCGAGCCCGTAGGCGAAGCCAAGGAGCACGATGAGGCTGGGCACGGCACCGCCGGGCATCGCGCCGTTCAGTACGCCAACGACCACCCCCACGATGAGCGCGAGGATGGGCCTCCAGTCGGCGAGGTTGCCAATGGCCTCCCCGCCCGCATCGAACATCGCGGGAAAGCCTTCCAGGATCGAATCTATGAACATGCCGGACTATGCTCGCTGTAGCCGCACCTCTTCGTAGCGGCGGTAGATCTCCAGTATCTGGTTCAGCGCGGGACTGTACCTGTCCATGTGGTAGTGGCTCAACTTGAATCCTGCGTTGTCTCCCACCACGGCAGTCATGTCCCCCATCTCTGTCAGGCTCATCCGGTGGTCATCCTTCTCAGAGAATGCAGAGCGGGTGACCGGCCCCGGCAGTACGTTGACCGGCAGGTCTATCCGTTCATTCACAGCGGGGTCCCGGAACACGTTTATCGGGTCGCCGCCGTCCTGCACGATCTTCATCTGGTCCATCAGCAGTTTGCGGAACATGATGACGCCGCGGTCGGAGACGCCGAGGCGTTCGTTCTCGCGGTCGGCGATGGCTCCCTGGCTCCACCATGCCGCCAGGTCCTGCGCGAGGACGTAGTCGGCGATGGGGCGCCCCGCCTCATCGAACAGCGGATGCTCGAAGTAGGGTACGTAGTCCTGCTCCGGCACCTCCACGTCCGGCCCGGGGCAGTACGCCATGTAGTCCAGGTGCAGCGTGTGCTCGTCGTCCATCGGCACTCGTATCTGCAGCTCGCTGCGTATCTTCCCGCCGAGGCGGACGAAGTACGGGAACACGAGCGGGTGGCCTATCGTCCAGTCCGGTGTGTCTTCGGCTTCACCCTCACGGAGACGGTACTTCTGGATACCCCACTCGTTCACTTCCCACTCCGTTTTCAGGTGGCGGACCTTGAACGAGTCTGCATGCTCCTGTGCGATCGCATCGTGCTCCGGATTGCCGGTGCCGCCGCCGCGGTCCAGAACGTGGTACTCGAACCACCAGCCGTGCGTGTACTCGGTGTGCGAGGTGTCGACCGAGTTCTCCATGCACTGGAGCCAGTTGGCGTTCAGCACGGAGGCGCCGACGTGCCGGTACGTGTTGTCCCAGACGAGCACGTCCCAGCGCGGGAGGAGCGGCACGGGCTCCGGGCCCAGGTAGGCGAATATCAGCCCGCCCAGCTCCTGCACCGGGTACGACTTGATGCGCACCTTCTCGTTGAAGTGCGAGCCTTCCGGCTCCGTCGGCTGGTCTACGCACTGGCCGTTCACGTCGTACATCCAGCCGTGATACATGCAGCGCAGACCCTCCTCGGTGGGGATCCCGATGGAGAGGTCGACGCGCCGGTGCGCGCAGCGCCGGTCCACGAGGCCGATCCTGCCGCTCTTGTCCTTGAAGAGCGTCAGATCCTCGCCGAGCAGACGCACGGATATGACGGGGTCGCGAAGCAGCCGTCCGTTGCTGGTGACAGGCCACCAGTAGCGGCGGAGCAGTTCGCCCATGGGCGTGCCCGCGCCGGTCTGCGTCAGCAGTACGTTCTCTTCCGCACGCATCGGTGCTCCTCCTTACGCAGGCGTCGCGCAGGCAGCGCG
The DNA here is from genome assembly GCA_022820645.1 of Dehalococcoidia bacterium. GTDB lineage: Bacteria > Chloroflexota > Dehalococcoidia > Lucifugimonadales > Australimonadaceae > Bin16. The sequence goes on from JAJEFD010000006.1 coordinate 103,547, forward strand.
GCCTACTGGTCCATCGTGTTCTTGGCGAACACGTCCTCCAGATTCGCAAGCTTCGGCGTGAGTCCCTGCTCGAACGAGTACTGCGCCGCCGTCTCGAGCACGAGCCGGTTCGCGCGGATGCCGTGCTGCACCAGCGGCTGCTTGAGCGCTGCGCCGCCTTCCGCGTTCACGAGTCCGGTCTCGACGTAGTAGTCGACGTGCTCGGCCCGCTCGCGGTTGCAGATGTCGTTCGCCCGGTTGAACGCCTTCATCAGGTTGAGCAGCACCCACGGGTGGTCCTCGGCGATCTCCCGCTTCACGACCATGCCGTGGTTGATGGGGTAAAGGCCTGTCTTCTGGTAGAAGCGGATGCCCTCGGCCCGCGCGTCCGGGAACAATGGCGCGATGTCCGGGTGACTCCAGAGGTCGGCGGTGCTGCGGTCGATGAGGTTGGGGTCGACGATGTAGAGCAGCGTCGCCTCCAGCTCGCCGGAGAGCATCATGGAGCCGATGTTCTTCTCCAGCGGGATCTGGTTGACCGTGACGCCTTCCGGGGGCTTGAAGCCGGTGGAGCCGCCATGGCTCTGCTCCGGCACACGCTCCATGAAGAACTCCATGTCCTTCGGCTCGACACCGAACTCGTGCTGGAGCACGCCGCGCGTCCAGAGCGCCGCGGTCTGCTGGTACTCGGGCACGCCTACGCGCTTGCCCTTCAGGTCGGCGGGCGACTGGATGCCGGAGTCCTTGCGGATGAGGACGCCGGTGTGGAAGAACCGGCGCGTCGTGAAGACCGGCAGGCCCACCCAGCGATCGTCGCCCGCCGCCATCGCCATGATGAGCGACGAGAACGACATCTCCGAGACGTCGAAGTCGCCGAACTTCAACTGGCGCCAGAAGAGCTCCGACGCGTGCACCGGGCTCGGGATGAGCTCGATGCCGTCCGGCTTGATGCGGCCGTCGTGGATCGCCCACGTCCGGGGGTTGGATGCCATGCCTATGCTGAGCTGAATATCCATCTGTTTGTGCCTCCTCCGGCTGATTGTGGCCTACAGGCCCGATATGAACTGCTCTTCCTGGTCCCACTTCCCAACGTTGGAGCGCCACACCATGTCGAGACGCGCCATGTCTTCATCGCTTATCGGCGGCGCTCCGGAGCAGCCTGCCGCCTCCTCCAGGTGCGACATCTCCGAGAACCCGCCCAGCACCGTCGTAACCGCGTCGTCCTGCAGGATGAAGCGGTACGCGGCTTGCGAGAGCGTCTGTCCGGGGCGGGAGAGGAACGCGAACGGGCGGGCGCGCTCCACCATCGCCTGGTACATGTCCGCGTTGCGCGTGAGCCCGCCGCCTGCGAGGGCGTGCCTGCCGCCTCCGCTCACCGCGTGGTCGGTCAGCACGCCGCCTCCGAGCGGACGTATCACCGCCGTGCCTATGCCCAACTCCTGTGCCCGGCGCAGGAACTGCCCGTAGTCGTGCTGCACGTCCAGACCGTCGGGCGTCGGCAGCCCGGCGGTCGGGTTCAGGAGGTCGTACCACACGTTCAGCATGTGGAACTCGCCCGTCTCCATGAGCGCCATCACCGCGTCAGCATTCGCGTCCTCGTTTGCGAAGCCGAAAAAGCGCGTCTTGCCCGCGCGGCGCAGCCGCTCCATCCCCTCGAGCGCACCACCGGGGCCGAGGTAGTCGTCGAGTCCAAGGTGCAGCCAGCCGGGGACGGTGGTGTCGGTCTCGATGCTCGGGGGGTTGTGGATCTGGAGCACGTCTACGTAGTCCACCTGCAGGCGCTCCAGCGACTCCTCCAGCGATTCGACGACCGCATCCGCGATGTGGTCGAGCTCGTCGGGCATGACCTCGACCTTCGTGGCGAGGACCGGGCGGAACCCGATCTCGCGCATCGCCTTACCGATGTTCGTCTCGGCGAGGCCCTTGCCGTAGTCGGGTGAGGTGTCGAAGTAGTTGATGCCGAGTTCGAGCGCTCGTTCGATGGCCTCGAGCTGCTCTCGCGGTTCGCCCTTCACGAGCAGACCGGCGTTGTCGCCCGAGCCGAAACCGACCTCGGAGACGCGGATGCCGGTAGCCCCCATCATGCGGTATCGCAAGCCTCACCTCCGAAGCCGCGGCTCGGAGGCCATACGGCGGCGTTATCTAACGCTGTCGCGCGAGTGCGTGTCAAGGGCGCACCCTACCCGTCCACGAGCCGCAGCGACTCGGCGGACGGCGTGACGTCTCCCGACTCCACGCGGTGCACGAGCGCAGTGATGGCGTCGCAGTATGGCGTCGCGATACCGTGCGCCGCGCCCTTCTGTGAGACGAGGCCGCTGAAGTAGTCCACCTCGGTCTTCCGCCCGCGACGAACGTCCTGGTACATGGAGGTCATCGCGCCCGGCCCGACGTTCGCGGCGCGCGCCTCCAGTCCCCGCTCCACCACGTCCGATTCCCCTGCCGCGCTGGCATACACGTCCGGCGCGTCGTAGTCGCCCATGATGCGCGCCAGCGGGTGGCCCTCCGCCTCGGCGACGCGCATCGTCTCCGCCGCGAGCCGCACCGCGATACGCCGCGCGTCGGCGTTCGCCAGCAGCTCTGCCGACCGCAGCCCGCCGACCGCTGAGACGGGGTTGAGCATCGTGTTGTTCACCATCTTGGACCAGCGCTCGTGCAGCAGGTCGTCGACCGGCTCGGCGGGCCAGACGTTTCCGAGCACGTCCGCCACGCGTCGGGCGTTCGCTCCGGCGGGCGCGCCGTACTCGCCGACGTACACCCCCGGGAGTGTCGCGGCAGCAGACGCCCTGCTGACCGACCCCGCCGCCTGTACGCGCCCCGGCTCCAGGAACGAGCCGTTGACGAGGATGACGCCTCCCACCGTCCGCTCCGCGCCGACCTCCGGCGCTATCCACTCCTCGTTGATGCTGTTCTGCATCGAGACGAGCAAGCCGTCGTCCGCCAGCCGCGGCTTGCTCACTGCGAGCGCCTCCAGCGTGTCGTACGACTTCACGCAGAGGAAGAGCAGCGAGACTTCCTCGGCCAGTTCGTGCGGAGCGATGGTCGTGGGTGTGGCATGCTCCTCGCCGCCGCCCTCCGTCTGCATCGTCAGTCCGCGGGCCTGTATCGCCTCACGCTGCGCGTCCCACGGCTCGACCACGAGCGGATCGAGCCCCGCGTTGGCGAGCCGCACCGCGATCTGACCGCCGATCGCCCCGGCCCCATAGACGACGAGGCGGCTCACAGCCCGCCCCCGAACTTCCGGCTGTTCACGACGGCCTGCGCGCGCGGGCTGATCTGGCTCTGCACGCGGATGTTCAGCAGCGCCGGCCCGTCGACCTCGAGTGCGCGGTCGAGCGCGGGGCCGAGCTCCTCCGGACGCTCCACGAGTTCCGCGTACGCGCCCAGCCCCTGCGCGACGAGGTCGTAGCGGGACGGCACGAGGTCCGTGATCACGGCCTTCCCGTACAGCCCCTCCTGCAGGTTCTTGTCGATGCCCCACGCCGCGTCGTTCCCCACGAGGAAGACCACCTTGAGCCCGTGGCGGACGGCAGTGTCGACCTCCATCGCGTTGAACCCGAACGCCCCGTCGCCGGTGATGCAGAACACGCGCGACTCCGGCCTCGCGACCTTCGCCGCGATGGACATCGGCACCGCCTGCCCCAGCATGCCGAGGTTCGGCAGGTAGTACCACGAGCGCGGCGCGAGCGCAGGCAGATACGCACGCCCGTAGTAGGCGTAGTCGCCTCCGTCGAACACGAGCACGTCGTCGCGCCGCAAGCGCTGCGCCAGCGTGTGGTGCACCCACATCGAGCGCAGCGGCGTCTCGTCCAGCACGTACTGTTCGAGGTACACCTTGTGCTCCGCGACCGCCGTGCGGAAGCGCTCCACCCACGGGCGCTCCGGCCAGTCGCTCTTCGCCGCCTCGTCCGCGAGCTGCGCCGCGATGGGCCCGACGTCTCCTACGAGTGCGAGGTCGACGCCGCGGTTGCGCCCCGCCTGCGTCGCCTCCGGCTCGACCTGGATGACCGTCGCGTCGTTCGGGATGACCGGCCCGAAGCCGAAGCCGATGGTGAAGTCGAGCAGCTTGCCGAGGAAGAGGACGGCGTCCGCTTCCCGCACGAGGTTCGCGGCGGTGTGCTGGCTCAGGTCGAAGAAGCCGAAGCAGTACGGGTGGTCGTCCGGCACGATGCCGCGCGCCGCCTCCTCCGTCAGGAACGGTATCTTCGTCGTCTCGATGAGCCGCTCGTAGATATGGCCCCAGTCGCCGTAGGCGGCAGGCGTGCTCGCGACGATGATGGGGCGCTCTGCGTTGCGCAGCAGACGCACCGCTTCCTCGACCGCCTCTGCCGACGCGACGATGGGGTGCGTCCGCCGGTACGACTCCGCGCCGAAGAAGCGGACCTCCTCCTCTTCGACGACGGCGCTCTGCACGTCGACAGGGACGGTCAGGTGCGCGGGGCCGCGTCTGCCCTCGAACGCAGCCCGGATGGCGGTCGACATCAGATCGGGGATCCGGCGCGGGTCGTGGGCGAGCCACGCGCCCTTCGTGACCGTGCGCGCGATGCCGACCTGGTCTATCTCCTGCATGATGCCTCGGTGGTAGTTCCGCAGATCGGACGACCCCGCGATGTTCAGGATGGGGCTCTCCGTCGACTGCGCGTTGATGAGCCCAGGCAGCGCGTTCGCGTGCCCGGGAGTCGTGACCGCCACCACCCCCAGCCTGCCGGTCATGCGCGCCCACGACTCCGCCATGTGCACCGCGGCCTGCTCGTGGCGGCAGTCGATGAGCCGGAAGTCCTCGTCGTACAGCACGTCCAGCAGCGGAAGGATGTGGTCGCCCGCGAGGGTGAAGATCGTATCGACGCCTTCCTCCCGCAACGCCCGCGTGATGATCTGCGCTCCGCTTACCGGCATGTGCGTCCCGCTCCGAACCGTGAGGATGCCCGCGATGCTAGCACACGCCAGGAGCAAGGCGACGATAGATCTGTCATTCCGAGCGAAGCGCAGCGGAGCCGAGGAATCTCTCGGGTGGAGACCCCTTGTAGACGAACGCTCCCCGAGAGATGTTTCGACTTCGCTCAACATGACAAGGGGGAAGCTCCGCTCAACATGACAAGAGCGGCCTGCTTGCGCGCCCACACCTCTACCCCCGAAACTCCCCGCATGGCGCTTGCAGACGAACAGTGCGTGGAGCTGAACGCGCAGTCGACGCTCGCGACGGCCAACGATGCCGCCGCGATGCTGGCGGACCTGCCGGAGTGGAGCGTCGCGAACGAGGGCGGCATCGATCAGCTCGTGCGCGCGTTCCGGTTCGAGACGTTCGCGCGGGCGCTGGCGTTCACGAACGCCGTCGGCGAGGCGGCTGAGGCGCAGGGCCACCACCCGCGCATCGTCACCGAGTACGGCAGGGTGACGGTGTCGTGGTGGACGCACTTCCTCGGCGGGCTGCACCGCAACGACTTCATCATGGCCGCGCGCACGGACGCGCTTGCGCGGGAGATACGGGGGTAACGCATGGGCAGACCGGTCCACTTCGAGATACTCGGCGACGACCCGGCAAAGCTGGCCGAGTTCTACAGCGACGTGCTCGGCTGGGAGTTCCAGTCATGGTCGGGCTCCGAGGAGTTCCAGCAGGAGTACTGGCTCGCCACGACCGGCCCGAAGGAGCAGGTCGGCATCGACGGCGCCATCATGAAGCGCCACTTCCCGCAGCCCGTCATCAACACGACGCTGGTCGACTCGCTGGACGAGACGCTGGCGAAGGTGGCTGCGGCGGGCGGCAAGCTGGTCTTCGGCCCGAACGAGATCCCCTACGTCGGCACGCACGCCTACTGCGAGGACCCGCAGGGCAACCTCTTCGGCGTCATCGAAGAACCCAAGGCGTAGGTCTCCGACTCCCCATCCGCAGTACCCTCACCCTAACCCTCTCCCCTTGTAGGGAGAGGGGATGACGCAGAAGAGGCGCCCCGAAGGGCGCCCCTGTACGGATGCGGCACTCCCTCCTCCTACAGCCCGTAGAGCGCCACGGAGTTGTCGACGAGCACCTTGCGCTTCGACTCCTCGCTGATGGTGTCGAGATTGCGGAAGGTTTCGATGGCGTCGACCTCGCTGGACGTGTCCGTGTGGCCGTAGTCCGTGCCGATGACGATGTTCTCGTCGCCGACGTAGTCGAACACGTACGGGAAGTCGTCGTCGGTCTGGGCGGAGACGTAGATGTTGTATTCCTTGAACGGGTTGTCCGGGTAGTACCAGCCGGCCTGCTTCGCGCGGCGGGAGGACTCGTGGATGATCCACGGCACCCACTGGCACGACGACTCGATGAAGCCCCAGCGCAGTTCGGGGTAGCGCTTCGGGACGTCGCTCAGGATGAGGCCGTTGCAGGCGTGGACGGTCGGCATCCGGAAGGTGGGCAGGCCGCCGCTGGGGTCGTAGGCGGACGCGATCGCGCTGACGTACGCCTCGTTCGCGTTCGCGATATGGATGGTCATCGCAAGGTCGTTCTCCTGCGCCGCCTCGAAGTACGGGAAGAAGTACGGGTCGAGCATGAAGCGGTGCCCCTCGAACGGCTTCGTCACCACGCCCACCGCACCGTTCTCCTTCACCCACGGCATCCAGTCGATGGCGGTGTCGAGGTCAGTCAGCGGGAGGACGGCGGCCCAGCGCAGGCGTCCGCCGGACTCCTTCCAGGCCTCGGCCATCCAGCGGTTCCACGCCTTGCAGAGGGCGCGGTCCACTTCCGGGCGCTGCGACACGTCGCGGATCCAGAGCGTGTTATGGAGGATCTGGATGTCCACCCCGAGCCTGTCCATGTGCGCGAGGCGCAGCGAGATATCGTCGAGGGAGCGTGCCTCCTCGGACGTGACGAGGTCGCGCCCGGCGCGCTCGGACATCGCCTTCAATTCGCGCTCGACCGGCGACGCGGGGCGGAGCCCTGCGATGCGTCCGTCGATCACCCAGTAGCGGCTCGCGGGCCTCTCCGGGTTCGTGAAGAGGAACGGGCGGAACTGCTTGTCCGCCTCGTCGAGGTAGTCCCACGTCTGCTCGCTCTCGATGACGTGCGCGTCCGCGTCGATAGCCTTGTACTTCACCGCCGTGGTCATGTCCTCACTCCTTTGGCGTATCGCTGCCTTCAGAACGCCCGTAGTATCCCGCACCCACGCCCCGCTGACAACAGCGCCCTTACTCCGTCGTCCCGCCTACCCCAGCCGCAGCGAAGTTTCCGGGGGAAACGCTGCTCATTTCTGCTCATCCGCTCGAGTTTCACTTCTGGGATCGGCCTTCCGCGCGAGCAGTCCAACTGCTCATAACTGCTCATCCGTTGCTCATTCACTCCGCACGACTGCTCATTTCCCCTCAGAACTGCTCACCTGCCTACGGGGGCTTGGGGAGCACTCAGCGCCGTCAGCGACCAGCGTATGCAATCGGGGCGCGACCGCGAAAGGGGCCGGTGTCACAGTGAGGTGACACGAGGTTCTTACGCGATTGCGAATGGCGCGTCTACGCTTGGGGAAATCACGAGAAAGGAGAGAACGCCGTCGTTGTCATGGTAAGCAAGGCTGGATACGCTGCGAACGTTGCCGAGCAATCGGCTGGAAGCACTCAAGGGCGACAGGGAAGGACAGTACTCCATCCGCATCAACCGTCAATGGCGTATCTGCTTCAGTTGGCCTCGCGGCAACCCTGGCCCTACCGAAGTCGAGATTGTGGACTACCATTAGCAAGAGGGGGATATGTTCAAGCGCGCCGTGCACCCCGGCGAGATACTGAGGGACGAACTGGACGAGTTAGGCGTCAGCCCGACGGCGTTCGCGCGCGCCATCGACGTGCCTCCCAACCGCATCAGCCAGATCATCGCTGGCAAACGCTCGGTAACCGGAGACACCGCCCTTCGTTTTGGGCACTGGTTCGGCGTCGACCCGCAGTTCTGGATGAACCTCCAAGGGCAGTTCGACCTCGCGATCGCGGAAGAACACGCCGGAGCGGCGGTGCGCGGACTGCCGGTCGCGCCGCGGAGCGTGTAGGCCTTGCGAACACTCGCCCTCCTTGCCCTGACGCTCCTCGCGCTGGGGCTCGCGGCATGCTCGGAGGCGACTCCGACGCCTGCTCCGACCGCAACGCCCACTCCCGTGCCCACGGCAACGCCTACTCCCGCTCCTGCTCCCACCGATATCCCGCTGCCCACGCCGACCGTCGCCTCCGATCCGATCGAGTTCAGCTTCACTTTCGACGATGACGCCGAGGGTTGGACCGTCGGGTTTGCGGACCTGCCCGCCGATTACGACCAGTCGATCTTCGAGCTCGACCACGGGCATCGTCCGCTTCCGGACGGACTGGAAGGCAGCGGCGTCTACGTCCAGGGGCACAACCGCAGCGACGACCTTTTCATCTTCCTCAAGAGACGGGTCGGAGGCCTGGAGCCGGATGCAACGTACACGGTCGAGGCCTCGGTCGACCTGGCAACCAACGTCCCCACGGGCCTCGTTGGCATCGGCGGCGCTCCCGGAGAGAGCGTCTACGTGAAGGCGGGTGCGTCGGACGTTGAACCCGATACGGTGCTGGACAACATCGGGTACTCCAGGATGAACGTCGACAAGGGCAACCAGTCCCGGGGAGGCGAGGCGATGGTCGTGCTCGGCAACGTCGCTCACCCTGACGTGACTGACCGGGAGTACCGCATCAAGACGCTGGACAACGACGGGCGGACAATGACCGTCGAGGCGGACAGTGAAGGCCGGGTGTGGCTCATCGTCGGCACCGATTCCGGGTTCGAGGGCTTCACCGCCCTCTACTACGACCGCATCTCCTACCGCCTGCGGCTGGCGGACGAAGGCTGAACAAAGCCCACAGTGACACCCGCCCCTTACGCAGTCGCCTCTGCCTGCCCTACCATGGTTCCAGTCGCGGGAGCCCGCCGATCGTCAGGAGTGCCGTGGCCGACTTTGGCTCACAATGGCTCACTTTTCGCGAGACGGGCCATTCCGCGCGGAGACCAGTAGGTAACCATGAGCGAGAAGAAGGAGGCCCCATGTCCGACGTCAAGCCCATCCCGGACGGCTACACCGCCATCACGCCCTACCTCGTTGTCGAGGGCGCGAGCGGCTACATCGACTTCCTAGCGAACGCGTTCGGCGCGGTGGAGCGCATGCGTATCCCCCTGCCTGAGGACCTCGTGGCGCACGCCGAGGTCACGATCGACGGCGCCATCGTCATGCTCTCCGACGCGATGCCGCCCGATTCCCCCGCCCAGACGGCGCACATCCACCTCTACACCGCGGACGTGGACGCCGCCTACGCCAGAGCGGTGAGCGCGGGCGCAACCTCGGACGCCGAGCCCGAGACCCACTTCTACGGCGAGCGCATGGCAAGCGTGACCGACCCCCGCGGCATCCACTGGACGCTCGCCACCCACGTCGAGGACGTGGACATGGACACGCTCATGCAGCGCATGGCGGAGATGGAACAGGGGTAAGTGGGGAATGTCATTCCGAGCGGAGTGCAGCGGAGTCGAGGAATCTCTCAGGGGCGCTCCTCCCAGGCCGACCTTCCCCGAGAGATGCCTCGGCTACGCTCGGCATGACAACACGCCGATACGCTAGACTCACGCCATGACGAACACCTCGAAAGCAGCAGCCATCGTCGGCGTCGCCGAGTCCGACGAGATCGGACTCGTGCCGCACAAGTCGGCGCTCGCCCATCACGCCGAGGCCGCGCACAACGCGCTGGAGGACGCAGGGCTGACCCGCAACGACGTCGACGGCCTCCTCACCGCGGGCTACGTCAACTACGACCTCGCCGACTACCTCGGCCTCGCGCCGCGCTACACGGACACCACCACGGTCGGCGGAGCGTCGTTCGTGATCCACGTCGGGCACGCGGTCAACGCCATCGCCAACGGCCTCTGCGAGGTCGCGCTCATCACCCACGGCCAGGCCGGACGCAGCAGCCGCGTCCCCATCCCGCGCGACCCCAACCTGCCCTCCGCCATGTACGAGATGCCGTACGGCATGATCGGCATGCCCATCAACTACTCGATGGCCGCCACCCGGTACATGCACCAGTACGGCGAGGACCGGACGCGCCAGGCGATGGCCGAGATCGCCGTCTCCACGCGCAAGTGGGCGCAACTGAACCCGAAAGCGATGATGCGCGACCCGATGTCGTTCGACGACTACCACGACTCGCGCTGGATTTGCTGGCCGTTCCACCTGCTGGACTGCTGCCTCGTGACGGACGCGGGCGCGGCCATCGTCGTCACGACCCCCGAGCGCGCGCGCAGCCTGCCGAAGCCGCCTGTGTGGGTGCTCGGCCACGCGGAGCACCACGACCACGCGGGCATCACCACGATGCCGGACCTCACGTCGACGCCCGCCCGCGTCACCGGCCCCGCCGCGCTCGGCATGGCCGGCGTCACGCATGGCGACATCGACCTCACGATGATCTACGACTCGTTCACGTACACGGTGCTGGTCACGCTGGAGTCGCTCGGCTACTGCGGGCCGGGCGAGGGGCCGGACTTCGTGGCGGGGCAGCGCACCGCTCCCGGCCGCGACTTCCCGCTCAACACGAGCGGCGGCGGCCTCTCCTACACGCACCCCGGCATGTACGGCATCTTCCCGGTCGTCGAGGCGGTGCGGCAGCTGCGCGGCGAGTGCGGCGACCGCCAGGCGCCGGACGTGTCGCTGGCGCTCGTGAACGGCACCGGCGGGGCGCTGTCGGCCACCGGCACCATCGTCCTGGGGGTGGAGTGATGACGAGCGGCGCGTACCAGGGCCCCCTGCCCGTCAAGCAGCCGGAGTCCGACTTCTACTGGGAGAAGGCGCAGGCGCACGAGCTGTGGCTGCGCCGGTGCAACGCCTGTGAGCACGCCTACTTCTACCCGCGCGACTTCTGCCCGGACTGCGGCTCGCGCGACGTGTCGTGGGTGCAGGCGAGCGGCAAGGGGACGCTGCACACGTTCGCCATCGTGCACCGGGCCCCGGTGCCCGCCTTCCGCGACCACGTGCCGTTCGTCGTCGCGATGGTCGACCTCGAGGAGGGGCCCCGCATCCCCACCAACCTCGTCGACGTCGAGCCCGACCCCGCGCACATCCACGTCGGCATGGCGGTCGAGGTCGCCTTCGCAGACCTCACCGACGAGATCACGCTGCCGGTGTTCCGGCCCTCGTGAGAGACGGGTGTATAATTCCGACATGAGCACGGACTACGCCAAGCGCATCACCATCGAGCCGGGCAAGCGCGGCGGCAAGCCCTGCATCCGCGGGCTGCGCATCACGGTCGCCGACGTACTCGGCTACCTCGAATCCGGCATGTCGGAGAGCGACATCCTCACCGATTTCCCCGAACTGACACACGAGGATATCGAGGCGTGCCGCGCGTACGCTGCTGAACACTGACCTTCCTCTTCCCTTGACTGGATGAAACTCCTGTTCGACCAGAACCTCTCCTCACGCCTCGTTCAAGCACTGCATGACCTCTATCCCGATTCGGCCCACCTCAAGGACGTTGGGCTCGAATCCGCAGACGACGCGGCCGTATGGGAATACGCAAAGGAGCACGGGTTCACCATCACGTCCAAGGACTTCGACTTCTGGCAGTTCAGCTTCACGCTTGGACAGCCGCCCAAGGTGATATGGGTCCAACTCGGCAATTGCACGACATCGGACGTGGAGGCTGCGCTTCGCCGCCGCTACAACGATCTCACCGCCTTCGACCAAGACGAGCGCGAGTCTTTCCTGACGCTACGCCCCTAGTGCGCTCTCCATTCACTCCGTGAGCTTGAGCAGTTCCCAGATCTCGTCGCGGGCGGCGCGGGCACGAGCGTAGTCGACACCGAAGTAGGCCATCGTGCGGCAGCCCACGCTCTCCGGGATGGCGAGCAGCCCCAGCAAGATGTGCTCGGTGCCGATGGGATAGGCCGAGTGGAACTGCTCCGCCTCGGCCAGCGACAGCTCCATCGTCCGGAGCGCCTCCGGCGTGTGGGGCTTGTCCCACAGCGTGAAGACGCGCTCCTCATGGTCGGGCAGCGGACGCCCGTGCAGCAACTCGAACTCGGTGATCGAGGCGGCGAGCGCCATGTCCACGCCCAGCCGGCGGAGCATCAGCCCACCCGCGCACTCCGGGTGTCGGATGACGCCGAGGAGCAGGTGGCCCGTCATCAGCGCCGACCGGGGCCTCGACGCGCTCTCGAACGACTCGACGCCATGCTCCCACGCCAGTCGGGCGCACCGTCCCATGCGCTCCCAGGTCAGCTCGGCCATGACGGCTAGTGCACTTCCCTGCCGCCGTTGACGACGATCATCTGGCCGGAGATGAAGCGCGCGTCGTCGGTGAAGAGGAACGTCATCACGCCGGTCAGGTCCTCGGGTACGCCGCGCCGGACGAGCGACGCCTCCGGCTCCGGGTAGGCCTCGTCCGCGCCGATAGGCTCCTCCGTGTCGGAGGTCGTCGAGCCCGGCGCGACCGTGACGACGTTGATGTTGTACTGGCCGAGCTCGCGGGCAACTGCCCGAGTGATGCCGATGATGGCCGACTTCGACGAGACGTAGTGCGGGTTCATGTCTGTCGGCCCGCGCGCGATGCGGAGCGTACTGCCGGAGCTGACGTTGACGATGGTGCCAGAGCGCTGTTCCCGCATGTAGGGGAAGACTGCGCGCACGCCCAGGAACGTGCCGCGTGCGTTGACCGCGAAGACGCGGTCCCACGTCTCCATGTCCACGTCCAGGATGGACTTCACCCCCAGCCCGCGCATCATCCCCGCGTTGTTCAGCAGGCCGTCGATGCGCCCGTACTGCTCGTGCGTGCGGCGGGCCATCTCCTGCGTCTCGTCCTCGGAGGAGACGTCGACGCGCAGCGGGATGACCTCGGCGCCCTCGGCCCGGCAGAGCTCCGCCGTCCTGCTCACGTCCTGCACGTCGGCGATGGTGAGCCTCGCGCCTTCCTTCGCGAAGCGGATGGCGTACTGCCGCCCGAGTCCGCCTGCCGCGCCCGTCACGATGATGGCCTTGTCCTGCAATCGCATCTCGCGCCCTCCTTACGTCTGAAACCCTCACCCTGGCCCTCTCCCCAAGGGAGAGAGAACCACAGCCTACCCGCCGCCCGCCACCGCGTCCACGACCCGGCGCAAGGCCGCGATGTGCGCCGGGCCCGTACCGCAGCAGCCGCCCACGATGCGGCAGCCGTCGGCCAGCCAGCGCTCCGCGCCCGCGGCGAGTACCTCCGGCGTGAAGTCGTCGTCGAACTCCCAGTTGGGGCGCGCATAGGTCCCCCCGTGGGGATAGGCGCCCAGCGGGCCGTCCCAGACGCTCCGCAGCACGGCGAGCGATGGCTCCACCTCGGGGGTCCGCGTGTGCATGATGAACGCGACCTCGACGCCGGAGAGATCGATGCGCCGCAGCGACTCCTCCAGCGGCTCGTCGGGCTCGTTCAAGAGTGTGAGGCTGCTCTTCTCGTCCACCGCGCTGGAGAACCCGGCCCACACCGGCAGACCCGCCGTCGCCGCAGCAGCGAGTTCGACCCTGGCGCGCTCGACGTGCGACAGCATCTCCACCATGAGGAAGTCCACGCCCGCATCCGCGAGTATGCGCGCCTGCGAAGCGAGCGCCCAATCTTCCTCTGCGGGGGCCACCTTACCCTCCGGGCCCCGGTAGCTGGTGGTCGTCATGCAGCCAGCCACGAGTAGCGGGCGTTCTGCTCCGGCGTGTTCGCGCGCCTCCAGCGCGAGCGTCACGGCCGCGCGGTTCAGCTCCTCCTCGCGCCCGTGTATCCCGTGCGCGGCCAGACTCAGCTCCACGCAGCCGAACGTATTGGTGCTGATGATGTCCGCGCCCGCGGCGATGAAGTCGGCATGGATGGCGCGGAGCGTGTCCGGCATCTCGGCGTTCGCAAGGTTCGCCCACGCCCCAAGCGAGCCACCCCGCCGCGCCACCTCGGAGCCGATGCCGCCGTCGAGCACGGCAAACCCGCCTTCGGCGAGCCGCCCCATCACCGTTTCGTATGCCGCGCTGCGCTGAGTCATGGGAAGAGCCTATCACCGTCAGTCCAAGGGAGCGTCGTATACTACGAAGAGCCGCCTGAGCGGCGAGGAGGAAGCAGCGATGACCACGGAGTCCCAGGAGATCAAGCGGCTGGTGAGCGAGCGCTACGCGAAGGACGCGAAGGTGGTCATCGGGCTGACCGCCGTCGAGGCAACATCCGCCGAGGCCGACGCCTGTTGCGCCCCTTCAGGCCAGGAGCGCGCGATGACGCTGTACGAGGAGGCGCAGTTGTCCGGGCTGCCCGCCGAGTCGATCGCCATCTCGCTCGGGTGCGGCAACCCGACGGCGCTCGCGGACCTCAAGGAAGGTGAGCGCGTGCTCGACCTGGGGTCCGGCGGGGGCATCGACTGCTTCCTCGCAGCGCAGCAGGTGGGCGAATCCGGGCGCGTCACCGGGCTCGACATGACGCCCGACATGCTGGACCTCGCGCGGAGCAACCAGGCCAAGCTCGGACTGACAAACGTGGAGTTCGTGAAGGGCGAGATCGAGAACATCCCGCTGCCGGACGCGTCGGTGGACGTAGTCATCTCCAACTGCGTCGTCTGCCTGTCGCCGGACAAGGATGCGGTCTTCCGCGAAGCGTTCCGCGTGCTTTCGCCGGGCGGCAGGCTGCACATCTCCGACATGATGGCACTCAACGACGACGGTCCCGCACAGAAGGACGTAGAGGCGTGGGTGTCGTGCACCGCCGGGGCGGAGCCGAAGGACACGTACCTCGGACGGCTGCGCGACGCGGGTTTCGAGGGCATAGCCATCACCGAGGAGTCGGCGCATGTCGAGAACGACGCCCCGGCGGACGTCTCCAGCGTGAAGGTCGTGGCGCGCAAGCCGGGTCAGGCGTAGAAGGCGAAGCCCAATAGCCGAAATGGAGGTATTACGCCTCTCTCCTTGATTCCAGCGGCAGCCGTGACAACGGTAGAATTCGCAGTGAAACAGAAGCCGTCCAACTCGTGTTGCCAGTTGCACCCGCCTTCGAGATGAGGAACGGATAGGAGACCAGTATGCGCCCAAGCTTGATACTGATACCCGCCACCGCCGCGGCAGCCGCAGGCTTCCTGGTGAAGGACCGGGCGGCCAAGCTCGCTGTCGGTGCGGCAAAAGCCGCGACCCGCAAAGTGCGGGAGGCGACCGCGCAAGAGGGTTCGATCAGAATGGATACGGCCGCCGACTGGTTCGGAGCGGCGGCGAAAGAGCGCTACGGCGAGGTGGACGCCGCCAAGCCGGAGCGCAGGTCAGAGTAGTCGGAGCTATAGCCCCGACGGGAGACTTCATGCCCTTCCCCGTGATCCCAATGGCCGCTGTGGCGGTAGTAGGTTCTGTAGCAAAGCAGAAGGCAGCCCAACTCGCATTCTCGATAGCGATAGCTACGGCCAGTAAAGTACTCGCGCCGACCGCAAAGGCGGCTGCGAGGGCAGGAGTGGATAGGATGGAGAAGGCCGCCGACTGGTTCGAAGAGGCAGCCAAGCGCTATGAGTTTGCCGCAGCCGAATCGGAGGGCAAGAAGCGTCTCTATCTCAGTGCTGAAGCCGCAGGCGCGAAGGGGATGGCGGCAGGACTCAGAGAAATCGCGACGTTGATCGAGCAAAACGCAGACGATGCCGCCGTGAGATCAGCCGTGACCAAGGCTGAGGGCAAGCTGAAGGAACTTGCAGCCCGCAGACGAACACCTCCGGCAACCGAGTAACCCCACCGTAGCCTAGTGGCCACTCTGGATTCCCGCTTTCGCGGGAATGACGGAGTCGGTAGCCTACCCGCTGATCCCCGCGCCTGCGGGGACAGGCAGGCCGTAGAGCTTGGTGGTGCCCTTCCAGAGGATGCGCGATTTCTGTTCGTCGCTGAGGTCGGGGCGGTTGTAGATGTAGCGCGGCGAGTCCGGCACCCGGTGCGCGTGGGGGATGTCGCTCGCGTACACCCAGCAGTCCGTCCCGTACTTGTTCACCATGTAGGGCAGCAGGTCGTCGTCGACCTCGAAGCCGATGAAGATGCGGCCATCCCTGATGTACTCCAGCGGCGTCGCCTCCGGCAGACCGCGCTCCACGATGGCCTTGTGCTCGGAGCGTATCGTGCCGAGCTCCAGCCGGTCCTTCACGTTGTCGAGCGTGAAGTCCATCACGGCGACGGCGAAGTCCACCCAGGTGCAGCCCGTCTCGAGGAACGACACCTTCACCTTCGGGTAGCGGTCGAGGATGCCGGAGCCGCAGATCGTCTTGAAGCCGCGCACCACCGACATGAGGAACTGGTCGCCCGCGATGTTGCGGTAGGTCTTCATCGCGTCGCGCGCGCCGGTGCCGGGGTGCACGTTCACCGGCATCTCGAGGTCCTGCGCCGCGGCCCAGAAGCACTCGAGACTGGGGTGGTCCAGCGCCTTGTCGGAGTAGTCGCCGAACACCATCACGCCGACCGAGCCCATCTTCTTCGTGCGTTCCATCTCGCGGACGGCCTCGGCGGGGTCGCGCGGGTCGATCGCCGTCACCCACTTCAGCCGGTCGGGCGACTGGTTGGAGACGTCGGCGACCCAGCTGTTGTAGGAGCGGGTGAGGGCGGCGTTCAGCGCCGGATCGCTGGCGATGGGCCAGCTCAAGAGCAGCGTGGGGTAGTTGACGGAGAGGTACGTGTTCTCCGCGTCCATCACCGCGAGCCGCGCCTCGGCGGAGTGGAACTCGCCGCTCTCGTGCGGGCCGCGCCACTTCGCCATCTTCTCGTACTCGGTGGAGACGACGCCGTCCTTGCTGGAGGGCGAGCCGCCGATGCGGATGCGCTCGCCGTCGATCTCCCAGATGAAGTCGTGCTCGAACTCGCCGGTCTCGACCACCTTCGGGCGGCGATCGCGGAACCCGGGCTCCAGGTAGTCGTCGGACCAGGTGGCCTCCCACTCCTCGACGTGCCCGTCGCCGTCCACCGCCAGGATGTCCATCGCCCCTGCTCCTCGTTCCAAGATGGCGCAATCCTACCACGCGAGAGGGTGCCCGGCGCGCCCTACCCCTGTGCCACGGTATCTAGTAGAGTCCTTCCTGATACCAGCAGGAGGACCAGAACAATGCCGAGAGAATGGGACGAGGTCAAATACGAGGTGGCGGTCGCGAACCGCGTACTCGCCGAAGTGGGACTCGCGACCGGCTTCCGGGCGTCGCTGGGGCACGCCAGCATGCGCCTGCCGAACGACCCGGACAAGTTCGTGGTGAAGGGCCGCGGTTACGCCGTCGACGCGCTGCACTCCATGCGCCCGCAGGACATGATCGTCGTGGACATCGAGGGCTACAAGGTGGACGGGCCGGTCGGCTCCTCCCAGCCGTTCGAGGTCATCATGCACTCCTCCATCATGAAGGCGCGCCCGGAGGTCAACTCCGTGGTGCACGTGCATCCGCACTACACCATCCTCGCCACGACGCTCGGGAGACGCCTCCGCCCCATGAACCAGGAGGGCGCACAACTGGTGCAGAAGGAACTGCCCGTGTGGAACCACGTCAAGACCGTGCAGACGGAGGAGGAGGGCGCCGAAGTCGCCACGCTGATGGGCGACTCTCCCGTCATCCTGCTGCGCGGCCACGGCGCGACGAGCGCGGGCAGCAGCCTGGAAGACGCGGTGATGACGATGATGCAGCTGGAGGAGCAGGCCAAGATGAACTACTGGGCCTACTCCGCCGCCGGACCGGACCACCCCTACCTCGAGGACGAGTTGGTCAATGAGATGTCCGGGCGCACGCCGTTGCCGCAACTGCCGCACTTCGCGCAGGTGCTCCCTTCCGGCTGGCGCCCGAGGGTCGGCGGCGTCTGGCAGTACTACACACGCGTCGTCACCGACAACCCGGAGGCGAAGCCGGACATCAGCAGACCGTAGGCGCTGGGCGCGGCGCATCCCGCTCTAAACCGCCCGCGCCGCGCTTGACCCGTGTCTACTCCCGCCCTACTCTTACGCTACGCAAATCTGCGCACGCGAGGTGAACGCACGCATGCTCAGCGTCAAAGCGAACCAGGAACTCACGCAGGTCAGCGCAGGCACGCCGATGGGCGAACTGATGCGACGCTACTGGCACCCCATCGCAGGAGCGGCGGAGCTCGACGAGCGCCCCACCAAGGCCGTCCGCCTGCTCGGTGAGGACCTCGTCCTCTACAAGGACAAGTCAGGCACGCTGGGCCTCATCGACCGCTTCTGCCCGCATCGCAGGGTCGACCTCTCCTACGGCATCCCCGAGGAGCATGGGCTCCGGTGCATGTACCACGGCTGGATGATGGACGAGACCGGCCAGTGCATCGAGCAGCCGTTCGAGGAGACCGTCCACCCGGACGGACGCTTCAAGGAGAAGGTCAAGGTCGCCGGCTACCCGGTCGAGGTCGCAGGCGGACTCGTGTTCGCGTACCTCGGGCCGCAGCCCGTCCCGTTCCTGCCGCTGTGGGAGCCGCTCGTGTGGGACAACGCGGTGCGCGACATCGCCATCTCCCACCTGCCCTGCAACTGGCTCCAGTGCCAGGAGAACTCGCTCGACCCTGTGCACGTCGAGTGGGCGCACTCCTACTGGGGGCAGTACGTGCAACAGGGCCCCGGTTTCAAAGGCGCGCTGCTCGACCTGCCGACCCACCAGAAGATCGGGTTCGACATCTTCGAGCACGGCGTCGTGAAGCGCCGCGTGTTCAAGGGCTACACCGAGGAGGACGACGACTGGAAGCACGGCCACCCGGTCTTCGTGCCGAACATCCTGCTCGTCGGCTCCGAGGTCTCGGTGACGATGCAGTTCCGCGTCCCGATAGACGACGAGAACACGCTGCACGTTTCCCTCTACACGTGGAGGGGCGCTCCCGGCCAGCCCGTGCCTAAACAGGAGTCCGTCCCCTACCGGGAGGTGCCGCTGCTCGACGAGAACGGCCGCTGGATCGTGGACGTGGTGTTCAACCAGGACTACACGATGTGGGTGACGCAGGGGCCCATCGCCAAGCGGAACCTCGAGCATCTCGGCGAGTCCGACCGCGGCCTCATCCTCTACCGGAAGCTGCTCCGCGAGCAGATGGACATCGTCGCCGACGGCGGGGATCCGATGAACGTCTTCCGCACCCCCGCGCCGGAGGGCGGCATCGTCGCGCCGCTGGAGCGGGTCAAGTTCGGGATGAAGCGCGCCAAGAAGTACATCCCCGGCGAGGCCGGATACTCCCGCGACGGTGAACTCATCAACCAGGTGCTCCAGACGTGGGAGGAGTTGCCGGATCGCGCGCCCGCTGCTTCCGAGGACGAACTCAAGGAGGCCGCAGGCGCCGTGGATGGCATCAAGGACAACTGGCCGCTGTAGCTTGGGGCACCGGTGAACGAATACGAGGAGGCCACGCGATGCTGAGCGTACAGGAGAATGAGCAACTGACGCAGGTCGGCCCCGGAACGCCGATGGGCGAACTCATGCGACGCTACTGGCACCCCATCGCAGCCAGCGCCGAACTGATCGAGCGTCCCACCAAGGCCGTCCGCCTGCTCGGTGAGGACCTCGTCCTCTACAAGGACAAGTCCGGCACACTCGGCCTCATCGACCGCTTCTGCCCCCACCGTAGAGTCGACCTCTCCTACGGCATCCCCGAGGAGAACGGCCTGCGCTGTATGTACCACGGCTGGATGATGGACGAGACCGGACAGTGCATCGAGCAGCCCTTCGAGGAGACGGTCCACCCGGACGGTCGCTTCAAGGAGAAGGTGAAGATCGCAGGCTACCCGGTCCGCGAGATGGCGGGGCTGGTGTTCGCCTACCTCGGCCCGCAGCCCGTGCCGCTGCTCCCGCGTTGGGAGCACCTGCTCTGGGAGAACGCCGTCCGCGACATCGCCATCACGGAGATCCCCTGCAACTGGCTGCAGTGCCAGGAGAACTCGCTCGACCCCGTCCACGTCGAGTGGCTGCACGCCTACATGGGCGCGTACCGCAACACGGACCGCATCGCCACGCAGCAGCGCGGCTCGTCGCGCAGGCACCAGAGGATCGGGTTCGACGAGTTCGAGTTCGGCATCATCAAGCGCCGCATCCTCGAGGGCAAGGACGAGACCGACGATGAGTGGGCTGAGGGCCACCCCGTCCTCTTCCCGAACATCCTGCTCGTCGGCAACGAGGCGCGCGCCACGTTCCAGTTCCGCGTGCCCGTGGACGACACGAACACACTGCACGTCTCCATCTACAACTACCGCGCCGCGCCCGGCGCAAGCGCACCGACGCAGGATGCCATCCCCTACCGCTACGTCCCGCTGAAGGACGACGAAGGACGCTACATCGTCGACTGGACGTTCAACCAGGACTACATGGCCTGGGCGACGCAGGGCCCCATCGCCAAGCGCCACCTGGAGATGCTGGGGCAGTCGGACGTCGGCATCATCCTCTTCCGCAAGCAGTTGAAGCGGAACATCGCGGTGATGGAGGACGGGGGCGACCCGATGAACGTCTTCCGCGGAGACGAGCTCGGACTATTGCACGCGCCGGTGGAGAAGGTGAAGTTCGGTGTGCGGGCGCAGGCGCGCTACGTCCGGCCCGAAGCCGGCGACACCCCGGCGGTGCCGCAGATCGAAGAGGTCATGAGCACCTGGGTCGACTACCTCGGCGAGGAGGCCACGCTGGGGCGGTAGGGACGCCCCACTTCTCGCTGCCAAGCCGCCAGAGAAAGCTAACGCGGTTAACCTCGCGTCGCGCTTGACCGGCGCACACGTCCGCCCTACCCTTACGCCACGCACACCCACGTACGCGAGGAGAATGCACGCATGCTCAGCGTCAAGGCCAACCAGGAACTCACGCAGGTCAGCGCAGGGACGCCGGGGGGCGAGCTCATGCGCCGCTACTGGCACCCCATCGCCGCGACGGCGGAGCTCGACGAGCGCCCCACCAAGCCGGTGCGGCTGCTCGGCGAGGACCTCGTCCTCTACCGCGACAGATCCGGCACCCTGGGCCTCATCGAACGCTTCTGCCCCCACCGTCGGGTCGACCTCTCCTACGGCATACCGGAGGAGAACGGCCTCCGATGCATGTACCACGGCTGGATGATGGACGAGACCGGCCAGTGCATCGAGCAGCCCTTCGAGGAGACGGTCCATCCGGACGGACGCTTCAAGGAGAAGGTCAAGATCGCGGGCTATCCTGTGGAGGAACTCGGCGGCCTCATCTTCGCGTACATGGGCCCGCAGCCCATGCCGCTGCTGCCGCGATGGGAGCAGCTGACGTGGGACAACGCGGTGCGCGAGATCTGCATCTCCGAACTGCCGTGCAACTGGCTGCAGTGCCAGGAGAACTCACTCGACCCCGTCCACAACGAGTGGCTCCACGCCTACTACGGCAACGTCGTCCGCAACGGCGTCCACGCGCTGCCCGAACTGCGCGGCACACACCTCAAGATCGGGTTCGACGTCTTCGAGCACGGCATCATCAAGCGCCGCGTCGAGGCCGGATACACCGAGGAGGACGACGACTGGAAGGAAGGCCACCCCATCATGTTCCCCAACATCCTCCTGGTGGGCGACGAGGTGCGCTCCACGTTCCAGTTCCACGTGCCCGTGGACGACGAGAACACATACCACGTCTCCTACTACGTGTGGCGTCCCGCGCCCGGAGCACAGGCCCCGCGTCAGGAGAGCGTCCCCTACCGCTACGTGCCGCTGAAGGACGAGAACGACCGCTACATCAACGACATCCTCTTCAACCAGGACTACCTCGCGTGGGTCACGCAGGGCCCCGTCGCCAAGCGCCACCTGGAGAAGCTCGGCGAGTCCGACAAGGGCACCATCCTCTTCAGGAAGCTGCTGCAGGAGCAGGCGCAACTCGTCGCCGACGGCGGCGACCCGATGAACACGTTCCGCGACCCCGAGCAGAACGAGGCGATCAGCCTGCCGCTGGAGCACGTGAAGTTCGGCAACCGCCGCCGCATGGGCTACACGCTCGTCGAGGCCGGTGAGCCGGTCGTAGCCGACGTCGTGAACGAGACGCTGGAAAGCTGGGAGGGCATGCGCAGCCTGCCGCGCACCGCAGGGGCCGCGCACGGGGCGTAGCAGCCATTCAGAGCGACGTGTGACCGCCAGCACGGCGCAGGGGTTGACGACGGTCATCGCCCGATAGCGCTTGACGTTGCGCGGCTTGCTATAATCCCGTCGCAGGACAGCGCGAAATCCAGCAGCACAAGGAGAGAGACCTCATGCTGACGCAGGAAGCGAACGACCGCTACACCCGGGTAGGCCCCGGCACCCCGATGGGCGAGCTGATGCGACGCTACTGGCACCCCGTAGCCGCCGTCTCCCAGATGAACGACAAGTGGACGATGAAGGTGCGCCTCTTGGGCGAGGACCTCATCCTCTACAAGGACCGCTCCGGCACGTTCGGCCTCATGGAGCCGCACTGCGCCCACCGGCGCATGAACATGATTTACGGCATCCCTGAGGAGCACGGCCTCCGCTGCCCATACCACGGCTGGCTGTACGATGAGACGGGCCAGTGCACCGAGCAGCCGTACGAGGAGACAGAGGACCCGGAGGCGCGGTTCAAGGACAAGATCCAGATGAAGGCGTACCCGGTGGAGCAGAAGGCCGGGCTGCTGTTCGCCTACCTCGGCCCGACGCCCGTGCCCCTCATCCCCAACTACGACGTCTTCTCCGCGACCGGCGTCCTGCGCGACATCGGCTACGCGATGCTCCCGTGCAACTGGCTGCAGTGCCAGGAGAACTCGCTGGACCCGGTGCACCTCGAGTGGCTGCACGTCGCGTGGGCCAACTTCATCCGCGAGATGAACGGCGACAAGGAACGCCGCACCCGCTGGCCGCACAAGACCATCCGCTTCGACGCCTTCGAGCACGGCATCATCAAGCGCCGCATCTGGGAGGGCGGTTCCGAAGAGGACACCGAGTGGAAGGACGGCCACCCCATCGTCTTCCCCAACTACCTGCGACAGGGCGGCGACGGCTACAACGTTGCCGACGGCAGGTACCGGGGCAGCTTCTCGATGGGCCCCGCCTTCCAGATCCGCACCCCCATCGACGACTACAACACCGCCCACTGGTGGGTCGCCTGCTACCCGATGATCGAGGGCGACGTCGAGCAGGCGCCGGAGGAGATCCCCTTCTACCTCCCGCCCGTGCCGACGCTGGACGAGAACGACCAGCCCATCTATCCCGAACTGCGCAGCAACTCCTCGCAGGACCCGGCGGCATGGATAACGCAGGGCGGCATCGCCGACCGCACGGGCGAGCACCTCGGCCGCTCCGACAAGGGCATCATCATGTTCCGCCAGATGCTGGAGGACAACATGCGCATCGTCGAGGACGGCGGCGACCCGATGGAGGTCTACCGAGACCCCGCGGAGAACGTCTACATCCCGTTCATGACGGAGCAGCACAACTACGTGGACACCTCGTCCCGCCAGGGGGCGGCGACGATGTACTCGCCCATCCTGGATAGGCGGGAAGCCGCAGCTGCGGCCAAGTAGAAGACCCGACGGAGGGGGCAGCGAGGCTGCCCCCTCTCGCTATCCCGACCTCACCACTCTATGATTGCGGCGGCAGCGCGCCCGTTCTGCTCGACGTGGGGAGTGTTGCCGAACCTGAACACGACACATCGCAGGAGGCGCAACATGACCCTCATCCTGAATAACGACGACATCGCATCCGTGCTGACGATGGAGGAGACGATAGGCGCGCTGCGGAACGCGTACGAGGAGCTCGCGCGCACCGAGGCCGTCTGCCGCCCGCGCATCGACATCCGCATCCCCACGTCCGACCCCGCGAAGATGTATCAGTGGGGCACGATGGAGGGCGGCTCCGCGTCCGGCTACTTCGCCATCCGCATGAAATCGGACGTCGTCTACGAGCAGGAGTACGGCGGCACGCGCACCCAGGAGAAGTACTGCCTGCGCCCCGGCCTCTTCTGCGGCCTCATCCTGCTGATGAGCGTCGATAACGGCGAGCCGCTCGCCATCATCAACGACGGCTACCTCCAGCACATGCGCGTCGGGGCCGACTCCGGCATCGGCGCGGGCTACATGGCGCGCGAGGACGCGTCGGTCGTCGCCATGATCGGCTCCGGCGGCATGGCGCGCTCGCACGCCGAGTCGTTCGCCGCCGTACGCGACATCAAGCGCATCCAGGTCTACAGTCCCACGAAGGCGAACCGCGAGGCCTACGCCGCCGAGATACAGGCGAAGATGGGCATCGAGGTCGTCCCGGTCGGGTCCGCTGCCGAGGCGTGCAAGGGCGCGCACATCGTCGCGGGGTGTACTGACGCGGTGGAGCCGGTCATCTTCGGCAAGGACATCGAGGACGGCGCGCACATGACCTGCGTCGGCGGCAGCATCGACGGCGAAGCGTTCGAGCGCATCGACCGCTCGCTCCGCCTCGGCTCGGCGCCTGCGCCGGTCGGCATACCGGAGATGCGGCTCCACGACGAGAACATCGCCTACGAGGCCAACGCGCCGGACGGTACGCCCGCATCCGCGAGCCAGACGCGCGAGCGCGCCGGCAGGGGGCACGGCGTCGTCGCCGAGGACCGCGTCGTCTTCCTGGAAGAAGTGCTGCAGGGAGCACAGGCACGTCCCGGCCCCAGCGCCGTCACCTACTCGGAGCGCGGCAACATCCAGGGCGCGCAGTTCTTCTCCGTCGCGGGCCGCGCCTACGAACTCGCAAAGGCGAAGGGTCTCGGCCACGAACTCCCCACCGAGTGGTTCCTGCAGGACATCCGCGACTGAGGCGGGCGACGCGTCACACACCCGCCCCCTACCCCACACTCCCATCTCGGAGTAAGATGCGGCCATCCGGAACCGACGGAGGCTTGGCATGGCGCGACGTTTCACCTACGACGACTGGATGGAGTCCCAGGGCATCCCCATCCACCGGGGCTACTACGTGGAAGACCTCCGCACCGCCGAGCTCGGCTGGTGGGAGGACCGCCAGGTGGACGCCGCGTTCATGCAGTTGCGCGGCATGGAGGGCGTGGTCGAGGGCCGCATCGAGGAGATACCGCCGGGACACACGCTCCCACCGCTGAAACTCTCCGTCGACGAGCAGGTCTACGTCCTCGGCGGACGCGGTGTCGCCACCGTCTGGACGGACGACGTCCGCCCGAAGAAGACGTTCGAGTGGGCGACGCGCAGCCTCTTCCTCGTGCCGCGCAACTCGTACTGCCAGTTGACGAACATGGACGGCAACAACCCGGCGCGGCTGCTCCACTACAACTACCTCCCCATCGCCATGTCCGCCACACCGGACCCGGACTTCTTCGTCAACAACCCGTACTCCACCAACTCCTTCCTGCACAGCACGGAGGAGTTCTACTCCGAGGCGAAGGCCGTCATGGAGGAGGGCGAGGGCGCCTTCGCCGGACGCGGACGGCAGGTGTGGCACGGCAACTTCTTCCCGGACATGGCCGCCTGGGACAAGCTCGTCCCGTTCTGGGGGCGCGGCGCCGGCGGACACGTCGTCTTCATCCAGTCGCCCGGGTCGGAGATGCACGCGCACATGTCCGTCTTCCCCGCCCGCACCTACAAGAAGGGCCACCGCCACGGGCCGGGGCGCGTCATCGTCATCCCCGGCGGCGAGGGCTACTCCGTCATGTGGGAGGAGGGGAAGGAGAAGATCGTCATTCACTGGCACGAGGCGAGTTGCTTCGTACCCCCGGACCGCTGGTTCCACCAGCACTTCAACCTCGGCCGGGCCGACGGGCGCTACCTCGCGCTCCATCCGCCGAACCAGTTCATGGGCATGTCCGAGAAGGTCACCGACCGCGGCCGCGACCAGATCGAGTACCCGAACGAGGACCCGTGGATACGCGAGTACTTCGAGAGCCAGCTGGCCGAGCGCGGCATGACGTCCGAGATACCGGCGGAAGCCTATGAGGACCCCACCTACGAGTGGGACTACTCGAAGTCCGCGGGCTGATGTCCGGCGCGGCACGCGCTCGCGCGATACGGTAAGATAGGGCGACGCCGGGCATAGTCCCGGCGTTGCGCTGCAATCTCTCTCTGGGGACGCCACATGCACGACGACGACGATCTCGACCATTCACACGTATTCGACCTGCTGAACGACGAGGAAGCCGAGGATATCGAGGGGATCGAGAAGTTCACGCTCTACAGCGTGGGCATAGACATCGGCTCCTCCACCACCCACACCATCTTCTCCCGGCTGGTGCTTCGCCGCGAGGGCGCCGGGCTCTCCGCCAAGTTCGTCGTCACCAACCGCGACGTGCTCTACCGCTCGCCCATCATGCTCACGCCCTACTCCTCCGGCACCGCCATCGACACGGACAGCGTGCAGGAGTTCATCGAGCGCTCCTACAGCGAGGCGGGTTTCACGCCGGACGACGTTGACACCGGCGCGGTCGTCATCACGGGCGAGGCGCTCAAGAAGGAGAACGCGCAGCCCATCCTCGAGTACTTCTCCGAGGAGTCCGGGCGTTTCATCTGCGCGTCCGCAGGCCCGATGCACGAGGCGCTGCTGGCGGCGTTCGGCTCCGGCGCAGTCGCCATCTCCAAGAGCAATTCCAACACCGTGCTGGACGTGGACATGGGCGGCGGCACGACCAAGATATCCCTCATCCGCAACGGCGAGATCGCCCAGATGGTCGCCATCGAGGTCGGCGCGCGTCTCATCGCCTACGACGACGACATGACCATCACCCGCGTCGAGCAGCCCGCCCGCACCATCCTCGGCTCACTCGGCCAGACGGTCGAGGTCGGCGAGAAGCTCACGGACGAGAAGCGCGAGCTGTTCGCCGCCAAGATGACCGACATCCTCTTCGACGCCATCAGCGGCGGCGAGATGGACCCGCTCACCGATTCGCTCCTGCTCACCGACAGCCTCGACATCGACTCGCTGGAGGACGTCGACCACGTCGTCTTCTCCGGCGGCGTGTCCGAGTACGTGTACGACCGCACGAGCGAGTCGTACGGCGACATCGGCCCGTGGCTCGGTAAGAACGTGCGCGAGCGCTGTCAGCAGACGTTGCGTCCCGGCATGCTGGTGATGCCCGCCGAGGGCATCCGCGCCACCGTTATCGGCGCGGGCGAGTACACCCTGCAGGCGAGCGGGAGCACCTCGTACATCTCCACGCACGACGTGCTTCCGGTGCGCGGCATACAGGTCGCTCGGGCGTTCATTAACAAGGAGCAGACCGCGGAAGAGATGGAGGCTGCGCTGGCGACAGGCGTCGGCAAGTACGACCTGGCGAAGCTGCCATCCACCATGGCGCTCGCCATGTCCATAGCCGGACAGCCGGACTACTGGTACATCCGGCGCCTGGCAGAATCCATCGTCAAGACCGTGGACGACGAGCCCCCGGAAGCTCCGGTCTTCGTCGTCGTGGACGTGGACGTGGCCAAGTCGCTCGGCGGCATCATCCGCGAGGAGTTGCACCTGGACCGGGCCGTCATCGCGATAGACGGCATCGAGGTGGGTGACCTGGACTACGTGGACGTGGGCAAGCCGATGGGCGCGAGCGAGGTCATCCCCGTCACCGTCAAGTCGCTCGTATTCTCCATCCGCTCGCAGTCCGGATAGCAGGAGCATTCGGAGTCTGGCGCCATGCTCATCGCGGCACTCGTCTTTGGACTCCTGGGCGGGGTCGTCGGCCTCTTCATCGGGACGCTCGTATTCATCGGCGATCTGGTGGACTTCGCGTTCCGCGGGGGAGATACCAACACCGCCGGACTGCTGGTGCTGTTCTTCGCCCTCCTGGCCATCGCGGGCTCGATCATGTCCCTCAAGAAACCGTGGCAGGCTGCGGCGCTCCTGCTCGTCTCCGGCATCGGCCCCATGATCGTCGTCAACATATTCGGAGCGCCCATCTTTTTCCTCACGCTCCTTGCGGCCTTCTCGGCTGTACGCGGACGCCGCGAGATCCGCTAGCGCAGACACGAAAGGGCCGGAACGCGACTTGCGTTCCGGCCCCTCTTTCTCGTCGTTCCTGCCGCTTTACTTCAAGTGCGCCCCGAAGAACGCCAGCGTCTTCGGCCACGAGTCGGCGGATGCCGCCTCGTGGTAGCTGCCTCGCTCGGTGCAGAAGAAACCGTGGCCCGCGCCCTCGTAGACGTGGTTCTCTATCGACTTGCCCTTCTCCTTCAGCACCCGCTCGATCTCCTCGACGTTGGAGACCGGTATGCCGCCGTCCTCGGTGCCCCAGAAGCCGATGATAGGGGCCTGCACCGCGTCGGCGGTGGCGTCGAGCAGGCGCGGCGCGTCCGCCGGTGCGTCGGGGCGCGGCAGGATGCCGCCGCCGTAGTAGACCGCAGCCGCCTTGATGCCGCTCATCGTGGAACCGAGGTAGGAGACCATCCCGCCGAAGCAGAAGCCCACGATGCCGATGTTGTCTGCATCCACGTCCGGGTTGCTGCGCAGGTAGTCGATCGTCGCCTGCACGTCCGCCGTGATGTCGTCGTTGCTCAGCTTGCCGCGCTCCGCGAACGCCGCCTGCATCTCGGAGAACGGGATGTCGACGCCCTTGCCGGAGCGGTGGAACATCTCCGGCGCAGCCGCGAAGTAGCCCGCGTCGGCGAACCGGTCCGCGATGCTGCGAACGTCGTTGTTCACGCCGAAGATCTCCTGGATCACGATCACCGCCGCGCTCTTTCCGCCGCCGTCCGGGCGCGCCGTATAGATAGGCATCGGGCTGCCGCCCACATTCACTTCCGCAACGTCAGATGTTGCCATGCTCTCCCTCCGTGTATATGTGATGAGCCGGCCGCGTCACCGGCCGCCGCCATCCTACACCAACGCGCCCCGCCCTGCCGCCCGCCGGAGGTTAACGTGTGACACCGGCCTCTTACGCCTACCCCTAGCCGCCACGAGTCTGCCTGTGTGAGAATCGCACCATGAGCAACACCAACCGCACCCCGGAAGAACAGGCCCTGATGACCAAAGCCGCCGCCGTCCTCCCCGGCGGCTCGCTCGGCAACCTGCGCCTCGATGAGGAGCACGCGTTCGTCGTGCGCGAGGGCCACGGCTCCCGCGTCATCGATGTGAGCGGGAACGAGTACATCGACTACCTGCTCGGCTCCGGTCCCATGGTGCTGGGACACGCCCACCCGAAGGTGATCGCCGCGGCCACCGAGGCGATGATGAAGGGCACGACCTTCTTCACCCAGAACGCCTACGCTATCGAACTCGCCGAGCGCATCGTCGAGGCCATGCCGTGCGCCGAGCAGGTGCGGTTCGTCAGCAGCGGCTCCGAGGCCACCTACAACGCGCTCAAGGTCGCCCGCGCGTTCCGCAAGCGCGAGAAGATCCTGAAGTTCGAGGGCGGCTACCATGGCTCGCACGACTACTCCCTGATGAGCCTCGCTCCGTCCGGCAACACGCCCTTCCCGCAAGCCGAGCCCAGCTCCGCCGGCATCCCACGCGCCATCCAGGAGACCGTCCTCGTCGCGCCGTTCAACGACCTCAACGCCGTCGAGGACCTGCTCGACCGCTACCACGACGAGCTCGCCGCGGTCATCGTCGAGCCGGTGCAGCGCACCATCGCGCCCCAGCCGGGCTTCCTGCCAGGGCTGCGCGAACTCACGAACCGCTACGGCGTCCTGCTGATCTACGACGAGGTCGTCACCGGCTTCCGCCTCGCCTACGGCGGAGCGCAGGAGTACTACAACGCCGTGCCGGACATCGCAGCCATCGGCAAGATCGTCGGGGGCGGCTTCCCGCTCGCGGCCATCGTGGGCAGGCGCGAGATCATGGAGTCGTACGACCAAGGCTCCGCCGCGCCGGATGTCTACGTCCCGCAAAGCGGCACGCTCAACGGCAACCCCGTCGCCGCAGCAGCCGGGCTCGCTACCCTCGAAGTGCTCCGTCAGCCCGGCACCTACGAGGCGTATCACGCCCGCGCCGCCACGCTCCGCAACACGCTCCAGCGGCTGTTCGACGAGGCGGAGATCCCGGCGCAGGTCAGCGGCATCGACATGATGTTCGACGTCTTCTTCACCGAGCACCCCATCGTCGACTACCGGTCGACCCTCGTGGACAAGACGCTCAACCGCATCTTCGACAACACGCTGCTGGACAACGGCATCCTCAAATCACCCGGCAAGCTCTACGTGGGCGTTTGCCACTCGGACGAGGACATCGAGCGCACCATCGAGGTGTTCCGCATGGGCGTCGCCGCCGTCCGCGACGCGTGATGGTCGCAGCCACCCTTCGCCTCGTCCGCGAAGACGACGCCGAGCAGATAGCGGCTATCTACGCGCCTTACGCGAACGGCACCGCCGTCAGTTTCGCCGACCGCGCTCCGACCGCCGAGGAATACCGCGACCGCATCCGCACGACGACCGCACGCCTGCCGTGGATCGTGTGCGAACAGGATGGCATCGTGGCCGGTTACGCCTACGCCAGCCCGCACAGGGCATCCCCGGCCTACAGATGGTCGGTCGAGGCGAGCATCTACGTCCATGCGGAGCATCAGCGCAGGGGCGTCGGCAGGGCGCTCTATGCCGCTTTGCTCGAGACGCTGCGCCTGCTCGGCTACCACCGCGCCTATGCGGGCGTCACCGACCCCAACCCCGCCAGCGTGGGGCTGCACGAGGCCGTCGGCTTCGAGCGGTTCGGCACGTTCGAGGATGTCGGCTACAAGCTCGGCGCGTGGCAGAGCGTCATCTGGCTCGTCTACCGGCTGGGCAACGACGACTACCCGCCCACGGAGCCGCGCCTGCTCCTCGACCTGCTCGGCACGCCGGAGTGGGACGCCGCGCTCGGGGCCGGGCAGGCGCTGCTGAGCTAGCGCACGCTCTTTAGCGCGCGCCTGCGAAGAACAGCTCGTCGGCCGTGAAGCGGCGGCTGATGATGCCGAGATCGGCGGCGTACCGCACGATCGTCTCGATGGCGCGGCGGTTGTTCTCCAGCCCGTTCTCGTGCGGGAAGAGGCCGTGCTCGCGCAGCCAGCCCACCTTCAGCGCCATGTGCTCATCGTCGTCCGAGACGTTGGCGTAGTAAAGGCGGCGCGCTTCGTTGCAGGCGTCGACGACGGCCTGCCCGAGACCAGGGTTGGCGTCGAGCACATCGCTCTTCGCCACGAGCATGACGTTGACCGGAAAGACGCCGCTCTGCCGGTGGTAGGTGAGCGCCGCGTCGAGCGGGTCCTCGAACAGCCGGGCGCGATTGCCGTCCAGCGGAGGGCCTCCGCGGTCGAACAACACGGCGTCCAGCTCGCCGCTTTCCAATTCCGCGACCTGGTCGCCGCCCTTCGCTATGCTGAAACGCGGGTCGCGGGGGTAGTCGACGCTCATCAGCGAGTTCGGCTCCGCCTCCACCCACTGCACCTTCGTCAGGTCGAGGCCGTACACGTCCGCGAGCGCGCCGCGCATCCACGTGCCGGGGTTGAACCCCCAGCCGCGCACGCCCACACGTTTGCCCTCGAGGTCCTTCGGCCCGCGGATGCCAGCGTTCACGTTCACCTGCGCCCCGACGTGTGCGAACGACACGTCCGGGAAGACAGGGATGCCCATCACCGGACACCCGATGTCCCGCGCGATGAGGTAGTTGGTGATGGGCACCACCATGATGTCGTAGGGCGGCTCGGTGAACAGCTTGCCGTAGACCGAGCCCGAGCCTCCCTCCGGCCAGTCGGTCTCAACGTCGAAGCCCTCCACCTTCACCGTGCCGTTCGCCAGGTACTCGGCGGCGTACTCGTGGTCCGCCATCAGCGTTATCGCCATATCGTCTTACTCCGGGATGGGGTAGCCGTCTGAGCGGCGGTCGGTGCCGCCGGTGTGGACGCCCCGTTCGTGGTCTATGCCTATGAGCTGTACCGCGCCGGGCGTGCCGACGCTGGGATAGGTCCTGATCTTGTGGCCCTTCGCCTCCAACGCCCGCAGCGTCTCCTCCGGGAAACCGTCCTCGAGGCGGAGCACCATCTCCTCGTCTATCGTGCGCGGGTCGGTGCCGGGGAAGTGCGTCCAGCGCGGTGCGTCGGCCGCTTCCTGCACGTTCATCCCGTGGTCGATCACGTTGGACACCGCCTGCGCGTTCCACTGCGGCTGGTTGTCGCCGCCCGGCGTCCCGCCGACGAGCACAGGCTTGTCGTCCTTGAACACCATGTAGGCGTGGATCGTGTTGATCGTCTTCTTGCCGGGGGCGATGACGTTCACGTGGCCCTCGTCCAGGTAGAAGCCGCGTCCCGCACGGTCGTTGAAAAGGATGCCGGTATCTCCGGCCACGAAGCCGCTGCCCCAGTACGCCGAGAGGCTGTGGATGAACGAGACCGCGTTCCCTTCCTTGTCGATGACGTTGAAGTACGACGTGCTCGGCGTGGGCGCGGCGGAGTGCGCGAGTTCGCCCGCTGGCACGATGCCCTCGGCGGCGCGCTCCGGGTCGATGCTCTTGATGCGCTGGGCGGCGTACTCCGGCGACAGCAGTTCGTCCAGCGGCACGTCGATGAACTCCGGGTCGCCGACATACGCGAGACGGTCGGCGAACGCCAGCCGCTTCGCCTCGACCATCGTGTGGACGCTCTCGATAGTGTTGTGGCCCATCGCCGCGAGGTCGAAGCCGTCCAGCAGGCTCAGCAGCTCCAGCGTGAGCATGCCCTGCGAGGGCAGACCGGTCGCGTAGACCGTGTGGCCGTGGAAGCGCGCGGAGGGCGGGTTCTCGTAGACCAGCGTCTCCTGCCCGGCGAGGTCGGCTTCATCGATGAGGCCGCCACCGTCCTCCATCGCCTGCGCTATCTGCCTGGCGATCGTGCCGAGGTAGAACTCGTCCGGCCCGTGCTCCGCGATGCGCCGCAGCGACCGCGCAAGGTTCGGCTGAGCGAATACGTCGCCCACCTGGTACGCGGAGCCGTCAGGCTTGATGTACGTCTTCGCGGTCGACTCGTACTTGGCGATCTTGTCGTAGTGGTCGCTGAAGTAGCTGGCGGAGCGCGGCGGCAGCGAGAAACCCTCGGACGCGAGGCTGATGGCCGGGTCGATGAGCGATGCCAACGAGCGCGTCCCGAACCGGTCGACGATCGTCTGCCATGCGCGCACCTCGCCGGGAACGGCGGGCGTCAGCGGGCCGTCGGCCGGCATCTTCACGTAACCCAGGTCAGTGAAGTATTCCCGCCGCGCGCGCATCGGCGCCTTGCCGGAGCCGGAGACGCCGTAGAGCGTACCGGACGCGGCGTGGTAGAGGAGGGCGAACACCTCGCCACCGATGCCGCACATCATGGGCAGCGTCACGGCTTCCGCCGCCGCGACGGCGACTGCAGCGTCGAACGCGTTCCCTCCCTCGCGCATCACATGCGCTCCCACAGCGCCTGCCAGCGGCGAGGCGGAGCCGACCAGTCCACGCGTCGTGTATACGGGGCTATGCGACCTGTTGATGACGCTGCTCACGATGACACACCTCTCTCGCACGAGTATCCGGGCAGCGGCATGATATGCTCCGCATCTGCCACCGGCAAACCTACCGCGCTCTGGCGCGCCACAGAAACAGGGAGGAACACCATGGCCGAGGACTTCACCTATGACCGCTGGATGAACAGCCAGGGGATACCTGTACACCGCGGCTACTACATCGAGGATCTGCGCAACATCGAACTCGGCCATTGGGGCCTGCGCGATTGCGACGCCGCCTTCATCCAACTGGAGGGGATGCCCGGCGTTGTGGAGGGGCGCGTGCAGGAAGTGCCACCCGGAGGTTCCATCAAGCCGTTCAAGCAAGCGATAGACGAGATGGTCTACGTCGCCAGCGGACAGGGCACGGCGTCCGTCTGGAGCGGCGACGGCGAGCCGCACACGTTCGAGTGGTCGCCGCGCAGCCTCTTCCTCATCCCGCGCAACTCGTGGGCGCAGTTCAACAACATGCAGGGCGACAGGCCCGCGCGCCTGCTGCACTACAACTACCTCCCCATCGCAATGTCCGCCATCCCTAACCCGGACTTCTTCTTCAATAACCCCTTTGAGGAAGACGTGCTCAGTGGGGAGGACTTCTACTCCGAGGCCGAGGCGACGACCCAGGAGCACGTAGCCGAGGGCGCCGCGGGGCGCACGCTCTGGCTCGGCAACTTCTTCCCGGACATGGGCGTCTGGGACAAGCTGATGCACCGTCCCGGACGCGGCTCCCTGAACCGCTCCGTCTACATGCGCATACCAGGCTCGGAGCTGCGCGCGCACATGTCCGTCTTCCCAGCGGGGACGTACAAGAAAGGACACCGCCACGGACCGGGACGCGTCATCGTCATTCCCGGCGGCGAGGGCTTCTCCATCATGTGGCAGGAGGGCCAGGAGAAGATCGTCATCCACTGGCACGAGGCGAGCTGCTTCGTGCCGCCGGACCGCTGGTTCCACCAGCACTTCAACCTCGGCGCCGCTCCCGGACGCTACCTCGCACTCCATCCGCCGAACCAGTTCATGGGCATGTCCGAGTCGGTGCAAGACCTCTCGCGCGACCAAATTGAGTATCCCGACGAAGACCCGTGGATACGCGAGTATTTCGAGAGCCAGCTCGCCGAGCGGGGCATCGAGTCCCAGATGCCGGACGAGGCGTACCGCGACCGCAACTACCGCTGGGACTACACCGGCGTCAAGGAGAACTAGCGCCTCCCGCCCACCGCATAGACACCAGCCGAAAGGAAGACCAGCCCTCATGCACGACGAGCCCTGGGCGCACGTCCACGATCCCGACGAAGAGCGCCTCGCCAAACTCACCATCGAACTGAACAACCCCGACCACGACTACTACCACTACGAGGTCATCGAACTCACGACGGTCGGCATCGACATCGGCTCCTCCACGTCGCACCTCATGTTCTCGAGCATCACGCTCCAGCGCGTGCAGGAGATGCACTCCAGCCGGTACGTCGTCGTGGACAGGCAGACGCTCTACAAGTCGCCCATCCTGCTCACCCCGTACACGCATGACAACCTCATCAACACGGAGCAATTGCAACGGTTCGTCGCCGAGTCGTACGCGGAGGCAGGCTTCGAGCCGCAGGACGTCGACAGCGGCGCGATCATCCTCACGGGCGAGGCGATCAAGCGGCGTAACGCCCACGCGATAGCCGACATCTTCGCCGACCAGGCGGGCAAGTTCGTCTGCGCCTCCGCGGGCCACAACCTGGAGTCCGTGCTCGCAGCCAACGGGTCGGGCTCGGTGAAGCTGTCGCGCAACCCGCGCCAGACCGTACTGAACGTTGACATCGGCGGCGGCACGACGAAGTTCGCGCTCGTCCACGGCGGACGCATCCAGCACACCGCTGCCCTCAACGTTGGCGGACGGCTAGTCGCCACGGACGACGACGGCAGGGTCACACGCATCGAGGACGCGGCGCACACCGCCGCCGACAGCATCGCCGTGCCGCTCGCGCTCGGCGAACACCTGCCGGACGAGCACCGCACCGCCATCGCGGACGCGCTTGCGGAGTGCCTGTTGGACGTGATCCAGGGCCGCCCGCGCTCCGAGCTGACAGAGGCGCTGCTGCTGACCGCAGACATCCCGCTCGATGCCACCTTCGACGCGCTCGTCTTCTCCGGCGGCGTCTCCGAGTACGTCTACAACAACGAGACGCAGGAATTCGGCGACCTCGCGGTCGCACTCGCGGCCGCCGTCCGGCGCAAGATGGCGGAGCACGCGCTGCCCGCGCCGGTGCAGCCCGCAGCGGAGCGCATCCGCGCCACGGTCATCGGGGCGTCGCAGTTCACTGTGCAGTTGAGCGGGAACACGCTCTCCATATCGGACCCGTCGCTCCTCCCCTACCGGAACGTGCCTGTGCTCATCTCGCGGCTGCCGGAGGACCACGAGGTGCAGCCGGAGGAGGTCGCCGCGCTCGTTGGAGAAGCGTTCGAGCGGCAGGACCTCGTGGAGGGTGAGCAGCAGGTGGCGCTCGCGTTCGAGTGGGACGGCCTGCCGCGCTACGCGCAGATACGCAAGATAGCGGACGGCATCGCGTCGGCGGTGCCGCGCTCGCTGGCGAACGGCGCACCGCTCATGCTCGTCTTCACCGGCGACTTCGCCAAACTGGTGGGCGACACCATCACGAAGGACATGGGCATCCCGAACCCGGTCATCTCCATCGACAACCTCTTCCTGCAGGAGTTCGATTTCATCGATATCGGGGAGATGATCTACCCGGCGCGGGTCGTGCCGGTAGTCGTGAAGTCGCTGCTCTTCCCGGAGATCGAGAAGCAGACCGCCGAAGTGCTGGACTGACGCCTCGACGATAGGGGGCGAGCCCACCCGTCCTGACGCTCAGTCTTCGTCGTTCGATAGCGAGGCTTGTCCGGCTATCTCGGGACGGCGGAGCCGCCGATAGAGCGGTGACGTGAACCAAAGCCACAGCAGGGCGAATATGCCCAGCGCTATGCCGCCCCAGAAGAGCGCTGCCGCCAACTGCCCTCCCGGCGTCGGCCCCCTCCAGGTGCGCGACGGCTCAGCAGAGTCGAACGTGACCAGGACCTCATCGCCGTTCACGTAGTAGCCGATACATTCATCCGTGAGTCGTGAGAAGTTCTTGCACTCGGTCCACGCGGAGATCGTTACGGTCTGGCCTGCCTGCGTCGTATACGTCAGGCGGCTGTCTTCGTAGACCGCGACAGCCTGCTCCGTGCGGTCTGCCAGTTCTGCCACCTCGCCTAACAAGATCCACCCCGCGAAGATTGCTATCGCGGCCACGACGAGGCCGACGAAGGATATCCGCATGTTGATCTTCATGTCAGGGCGTGGTCACCCCGGGAAACGGTTCTCTCCGGAAGCCACCCACCTGGGTGCGAGCCACCGGAGCAGCAGGAACAGTCCCACGTACACGATGATGATGGTGACGCCCACGATAGCGTAGCCAACCGGTCCCATCTCGCCGCCCACCAGCGGCTTGAGCACCTCAATGAGGAAATAGACCCCTATGAGCGCCACGGCGGCCGCGCCCAGCGCACCGACCGTGTTCCACACAGCCCGGGCCCTCGTTCCGTTCCCATCATTCTGCACGCCTGGGCTCCTTTCCCCTGATGCGCTTCTAGCTCAACCAGTCCAGGATGAACGGGGTCGGCCAGATGACGGCAAGAGCAAAGTCAAAGAAGAGCAGGTTCAGGATGAGGATGGTGACGCCGGCGACGATGCCTCCGATCACGCCTGTCCTGTTCTGCATCATCAACATCGGGCCGAGCGTGGCGATGACTATCGCGCCCCACTTCAACCCCTCCTCCATCAGGCCGGTCATCAGGAGCATGGAAAGCAGCATGATGAGGAAGATGAGTCCGGCCGATCGGGCTCCCTCCATCCCGCGACTGCGTATGCCGATGTCCATAATCTCGCCCGTCTCTGCGCCCAATCCTTCTCGAACGAGCTGAATGACACAGAGTCCCAGACCGATGATCGCGAGGCTCATCGGGAACCACTTGCCGAAGAACGAGAAACTCGTCGCTTCCCAGATGGCGTATCCGAGGACGAATATCGCGACCAGCGTGAAGAGGTGCTCCTCCCGCCAGCGCCAGCGCCAGCGGCGTGCGGGAGCGCCCGGGGCTTCGCCTGCCGGTGGCGCGAGCCTGGTGGATGTGACTTCGTCCTCGGAGGTGCTCATCCCTCCACTCATGAACCTGGTGAAGAGCGCTCCCATCGCGATTGCCAGGATAACGAGCACGATGAAGAGCGGGCGCGTGAATGTGCCCACCCAGTCATAGCGGGCGACGGAGTCAGTGATGTTCTTCTCAATGATGGGGCCCAGGATGAAGCCAATGAGCAGCGGGGGGCGCGGCCAGCGGTAGCGCTTCATGAGCATTCCCAGCACAGCGCCGCCGAGCACGATGGCTATTGCGCTCACGTCCCGCGTGTCCTGGAACGCGGCCAGAAGCGATATGGGGATGATGAGGAATCCGAGCACCGGGTACGGGATGAGCGTGAGACGCGCCATCTGTCGCGTGAACCCGAACCCGAGCAGCGTCACGAACAGGTTCCCCAGCCCAAGGCTGACGATGATCATGATGGTGATGTCAGCGTGGTCCTCCAGCATCCGCGGGCCCGGAGCGATGCCATACGCAAGCATGGCGACGATAACGAACGCCCACGCCCGCCCGCCCGGTATCCCAAGTGCGAGCGTGGGGACCGCCTGTCCACCCTCTTTCGAGTTCTGGGCGGATTCGGCGAACAGCACGCCGTCCAGCGAGCCCTTGCCGAACTGGCTCTTGTCCTTGGTCCAGAAGATGCCGAAGGCGTAGGACATCCAGTCCACGACGCCGCTGCCGATGCCGGGCACCGCGCCGAGAAAAACGCCGAAGAGCGATTGCCGGATAGCCACGTGCCAGCGCGAAAAGCCGTATCGCGCACCGCTGAATATCTCGCTGTAGCTGATGCGGGCGTCCTTGGGGGCGAGTGGCTTGCGCGTCATCGTGAGGTCGATGATCTCCGGCAGAGCGAACACGCCGATGGTCGTGGCGATGAGCGGCAGGCCTGTCCAGAGCAACCATTCCTGTTCGAAGGAATACCGGAAGTCGAGACCGATCGGGCCCACCGTGCTGAGCAACATCCCGAAGATGCCCGCCGCGATGCCCTTGATCATCGCGCCGCCGCTCAGGGCTGCGACCATCGCGACACCGAACATCGCCATGGCGGCAATCTCGGCGAACCCGAATGCAAGCACGAACGGTGCAATGACCGGGATGATGATGGCAAGTGCAAGCGCACCCACGACGCCGCCTATCGCCGAGACTGCGTATACGGCCCCCAGCGTATGGGCGGCGTAGCCGCGCTGAGCCAGCTGGTTCCCTTCCAGGAACGTGACCTGCGTCGCTCCGCCCGGCATGCCGAGCAGGATCGAGGGGATGGAGTCGAGCGTATTGTCGATCCCGGTCAGGGTCGCGAGCATCACGAGGCCGACCACCGGGTCCGACACCGAGATAACGATGAACGGAATCATGATGGCCATCACGAGCGTTGCCGATATGCCCGGGATCAGGGCGATCGGCACGGTGATGAAGACAGCTACCAGGAATCCGGTCCAGTAACCTGCGGTCCCCAGATAGGAGAGTCCCGTCCAGAAGTCAGCCAGCATCGAAAGCTCCCATCAGGCCGTTTGACGACACGATTCTCGCGCTCCATTCGACCAGAGCGCTGAGCATTCCCTCGATCTGTGGAAAAGCGGGGCGGCGCGGAGATTCCGCGCCGCCCCTCGGAGTCAGGTGGCTAGCCGCCCACGTACTGGGAGAAGTACTTCGGCAGAAGTCGAGCAGCCTGCTCGTCAACGACGGCCTGTGAGCCCTCGAACAGGTCCTCGTTTTCCTTCGTCGCCGCCGTCAATTCAGCCCTGCCGATCCAGCCAGGCTCCTCACCTGCCACGCCGGCGTACTTCTGGATGAGCTCTGCGTCAGTGGTGAGCGCTTCCTCGAATGCAGAAGAGAGCGCATCCGCGATGTGGTCCGGTGTGCCCGGCGGCAGCCAGAGCGCCTTCGACGCGTAGTTCGTCGGGCCGATCAGGGAGTTGAAGATGAACGTCTGATCGTCGTTGAGGTGATCGCGTACGTCTCCGCAGTGCGGCTCTGTCTGCGCATTGGCGCGCAACTGGCCGGGTCCCATGCCTGCCATCGCACGCATCAGACCGCTCGGGATCCAGTCCGGGTTCTCTACCGGGAACCGGTACCAGAGGCTGGAACGGACCGTGCTGTTGATGTCGCCGCGCGCCCACATCAGACGAACCGCGTTGGTGTCTACCGTCGTGAAGCCGAGGTAGGTGAAGGGGACGTCCAGCTGCTCGGACGCGTAGACGGTCGCCAGCATCGTCGGGTTACCCTCGGCGATGTCGGACAGCTCGTCCGCGAGGATGAACTCGCCGTGCGCGCCACCGCCCGTGCTGCTCTGGCCGGAGTAGTCCCAGAGGCAGCTCTCAGCAGCGCTCGCGCCAAGGTTACCGACCGGGTCATACAGCATCCACGCCCGTGTGGGGTCAATGGTAGAACCGAGCGCCTGGAACGTGCTGCGCTTGATGTTGAGCGTGCTGTCCGAGAAGCCGAAGTTCAACTGCGGCGTGCTGTTCCAAGAGATGTAGGTGCCGTCCTTCGGCGCCTCGGTCGCGGAGTAGATGTACTCCAGCGGTTTGTTCGGCTGGTTGGTGAACACAACGCGGGGGTTGCCCGGGATGTACTTGCTCATGAACGCAGACATCACGCGGCCCTGAGTGTCGGTTCCACCCCCGGGCGAGGAGTTCGCCACGATGCGGACCGTCTTGCCGCTGAAGTACTCAGCAGCGTCGAATCCGGGAGGAGGTGTCGGAGTTGCAGTCGGCTGAGGCACCGGAGTAGCCGTCGGGGCCGGTGCAGGCGCCGTCGAGCCGCTGTCAGCCGGTACCGGAGTCGGCGTCGGATCCTCCGCCATCATCGCCTCAGGCGTCGGAGTCGGGTCCTCCGCCATCATCGCCTCTGCTGTCGGCGTGGGCGTCGGTTCCGGACGCGGCGTCGGGGTGGGGTCTTCGCCCCCACACGCAGCGATAACGGCCACCGTGGCCACTGCGATGATGACTCCGGCGAGCCATCGGTTCATTCGAGTCCGCATGTCATCCTCCCTACATTGATAATCCACTCCGCCGAGGAGTGGATCGGCTGCTCTTGTGCAGCTGGATACAGACCTGTGATGTTTATCACGGGAGGGACGGAGTGTTATCAAAAAGCATTGCAAAGTGCAATAGCAAATGTTGTAATGCAGTTTACATTCCGAGAGGAGCAACCCGTGCTCGGTTCGATACTCAAGACACACCACATCTCGCGCTCGGACCTCGCCCACCGGCTCGACGTCTCCGTCCAGACCGTCCACAACTGGTGCAGCGGACGCGTGAGCATTCCCAGCCGCAAGCTCGGTCCGCTCTGCGACTTGCTCGAAGGGCTGGGGGTGTCGCCGGACGAGCTGGCGCAGATGGCTGTCCGCGAGCTGGAAACGCTCGGTGTGCAACAGGAGCGGCTTGCGCTGCGCTCCAGGAGCGCACAGCCCCTCGTCGGGCTCGTGACTTGGAACCTGATGAGTTCAGGGTTGTTCGGCCCCCTTGCGCGCGTCACCCGCATCGCGCTGGAAGGCATGGGCTACCAGTGCATGGCGCTCGACTGCGGCGGAGAGCATCGCCAGAGGCGGGCCTACCTGCAGTGGGCCGTTCAAACCGGAGTGGACGGACTCGTCCTTTGCGGCGTCCCCGGCGACGTGCCTGACCCGGACGACGACCTGTTTGCATCGCTCAAGCCGGTGACCTCCGCGGGCATACCCATCGTTCTACTCAAGCCCTGGGCAGGCTCTTCCGTGGCTGTTCCGGAGGGCATCGGCAGCATCGGCTGGGACTACGTCGCCGCCGTCGAGATGGCGGCAGGCTTGCTGCAGGAGCTTGGCCACGAGCAGGTGCACGCCGTCCTGGCAGCGACCGCCGCCGGCTTCGGCGCACGCTATTGGGGGCTCGATCGCGCGTGG
The DNA here is from genome assembly GCA_022820645.1 of Dehalococcoidia bacterium. Lineage (GTDB taxonomy): Bacteria > Chloroflexota > Dehalococcoidia > Lucifugimonadales > Australimonadaceae > Bin16. The sequence continues at coordinate 144,854 of JAJEFD010000006.1, forward strand.
AGCAACCTCGGGCTCACCTTCGACGAGGACTCGATAATCTGGTCACAGGAAGGCGAGACCGCACACGAGTTAGCCGATGCACTCACGAGCGCAAGGGCTGTCTTTGCCCCGCCGTCGCAACTTCCCACCATCGCCCGCGCCTGCTTCACGAGCGGTATCCGCTGGCCTGACGACTTCAGCGTCGTTTCGCTCGGCAACAGAGCGTTCGTGCCGCAACTGGACCGGCGTCCGTTCACGTTTGTCAGTATCCCGGTGGGACGCGTGGGTCGCGGCGCGGCGCAGCTCCTCTCCAGCATGATCCGGGGCGAGCGCTTCCAGACGGGACAGGAGTACGTCATCTACGGCGCGAGCACGATGTCGGTGGAGAATGCGGAGGGAGGGTCTGTCGGCCCCCGGTACCGGGGGGCGGCGTATCCCCGCATGGCCCGCGCAACCCTCGCCTAGAGCCGTTGCTCAGCCCTTCCGCAGCGTCTCGCGCAGCACCAACCCCACGAGCAGCGAAGCTGCTATCGCGAACCCGCCCATCGACATGAACGCCACCGTGAAGCCGCCGGCCCCGGCTATCAGCGCCACGGAGAGCGTGAATATGCCGGGGTTGGTCGCCGACCCCGCCTCGGCGATGAGACGGTTCACACCAAAGAACTTGCCCCGCGCCCCAGCGGGAGCCACGTCCGAGCCCAGGGTCTGCATCGAGCCCGCCATAAACGACACTGCCAGGTTGATGAGGATGAAGCCGAGTATGAAGAACGGCAGTCCCAGTTCGCCCCAGGCGACACCACCCATCGTGTAAAGCCCCACCGCCAGAAGCGCACTCGCCGGAACGATGGTGCGCTTCCGGCCGAACCTGTCCATGATCTGCCCGGCCATCAGCGTCACCGGTATGCCCACGATGCCCATCGCCGAGCTGAGGCTTCCCAGTGCAAGCGAATCGAGGCCGTAAGCGAAGGCTGCGTAGGCGACGTATATGCCGCCCTGACCCTGCACTCCGCCTCGCCCCACGTTGGCCATGAACTGCGCGGTGAACAGCACGACCACCGGCCTGGTAATGAGCCGGGCCCAGGAGATGTCTGTTTCCTTACCGGGCGCTTCGCCCCGTCGGCGCGCCAGCACGGCGGGCGCAGTCTCACGTATGAACAGGTAAGACGGGACGGTCGCCAGCAGCGCGAATATGCCGAACAGCAAGAACGGCAAGCGCAGGTCGACCAATGCGATGGCGCCGCCCGCGAGCGGCCCCAGCAGCGTGCCGGCGCGGTTCACGCCCGCCATCCCGGTGATCATCCGCCCGCGCCGGTTCTGTGCGCTGGAGTCCGCGATGACGGTGAGCCTGGCCATCTGCCACATCTGCTGCGCGAGGCCATTGATGCCCAGGTAGACGAGTATCTCGGTGAAACTCGAAGCCCGCAGCACGAGCAGCGCCGACGCCGACAAGATGAGCGTGCTGGCGATGAGCAGCTTCCGCCGTCCGATGCGGTCCATGAGATAGCCGGTGGGCAACGAGACGATGACGCCGCCAAGCATCGGCACGAACAGCAGCAGACCGGCTCCCGTAGCGCCCGCGCCGAAGTCGATCGCCAGGAGGGGAAGCACCGGCACGATGAAGCCGCGCCCCGTGCCTAACAGGAACGCGGGCAGCAACAGCGAAACAAGCGTTTCGTTGCGTTCAGCCCAACGCCGCATACCCGTTGCGGGTTTCGCCTCGTCGGTGGAAGCGAGGGCTTCTTGCTCGTCAGGCGGCATCGCCTACCCGATGGCGTCCGTCAGCCGTTCGAGCTGCTCCAGGTCCGGTGTGACGGGACGGAAGATGATCTCGTCCGAGCCCAACTCCTCGTGCATGCTTATCGCGTTGCGGATGATCTCCGGCGACGTCGGCTGCAAACGCGCCTGGCGAGAGGGGTCTCCGCCGTAGTAGTCGGCCAGCGCACCAGCAACGGCGTCGTCACCACCGGGGCCGAGCGCGCACGGGAGCGTTACGACGATGCGCGGCCTGCCCTCGCGGTCGTTCTCCGCCCACGATTCCTCGACCTGCGTGATGATGCCCTTCGACCACTCCGCCTCCAGCGCTCTGCCGCCCATCACATAGCCGCTGGCGAACCGTCCGACGCGCGCGATAGCCCTCGGGTGAGTCCCGCCGATGAGTACCTCCGGACCGCCGGGCTGCACCGGCGCAGGGCCAACGGGACGCTGCGCGCCCTCAAGCACCTCGCCGTTCCAGATGCGCTTCATGTGGACGAGCTGCTCCTCGAACAGCTTACCGCGATTGCGGAACTGCGACGGCGCGACGATGGCGTCGTCCTCGCGCCCGCCGACCGCGAGCCCCAGCGAGAGTCTTCCGTCCGATATGGCATCTATCGTTGCGGCCTGCTTGGCGAGCACGCCCGCGTTGCGCACGGGCGCGAGCAGGATGGTCGTCACGAGGCGCAGGCGCTTCGTTATGGCCGCCACTGCCGCCAGTTCGGCCATCGCCTCGAAGTTGTCGTACGCCAGCCGGTCGAGCGCCGCGAACGAGGAGTACGGCCCTTCATCGGCACGCCGAGCCAACTCCGAGATGTACGGCCAACTGTCTGTCGGCATCCTGAACGGAAGCCCCACTCCAACCTTCATACCTTCACCTGCCCTTGAATTCCGGCCTTCGCTTATCGAGGAAGGCCCGTACCGCTTCCTTGTGGTCTTCCGAGCGGCGCGCCAGCTCCTGAGCCGTCTGCGCGAGGCGCAGGCTGTCGCCGAACCCCATGTCGAACGACCGCTGCACGAGGTACTTGGTGAGCGACATCGAGTACGTCGCGCCGGAGGCGAGACGCCCTGCGAACTCCATCGCAGCGGAGAGCATCTCCTCGTGAGGATGCACCTTGCTCACGAGTCCCATCCGGTAGGCCTCGTCGGCGCTCAGCCGGTCGCCCGTGTACTGCATGTAATAGGTGTTGCTCAGGCCGATGAGGCGCGGCAACTGCCAACAGGAGCCGTCGCCGGGCACGAGACCCATCCGTACGAACGCCTCCGCAAACTCCGCCTTCTCGGACGCGATGCGGATGTCGCACGAGAGCGCCAGTCCGAGGCCGACGCCGATCGCGTGGCCGTTCACCGCCGCGATGGTCGGCTTCTGCACCTCGCTTATCCGCAACGGCACGTTGGAGACGGAACCGAACCCCGCCTCCGCCTTCTCCGACGCGCGCTGGCCGAGCCGCGCCTCCATGCCGCCCCACGGCAGCGGCTGCCGCTCCGCCCGCGCGCCCTCTTCCTGTTCGATACGCCCGATGGTTTCGTCGAAGCGGCGGATGTTCGCGCCTGAGCAGAACGAGGGGTCGCGTCCGGTGAGCACCAGCACGCGGTCTGCATCATTCGACTCGAATACTTCGAGTTCGGCGTACAGTTCCGCAGCCATCTCCGTACCGAGCGCGTTCCGCGTCGAGGCGTGGTCGAGCGTGACGAGCACCACACCGCCGGTCCGTTGGACTTCGATGAATTCGCTCGTGGCGCTACCTCCTGCAACGTGGGGTCGCCCGGCATTCTATGGAGCGCCCTGCCCGCTGTCCAACGACCGCGCCGCACTTCCACTCCTCCACGATTGACGCGGCGCGGATGGCAAACTACGCTCACTCCAACCCGACCCGAGGTAGCACATGAGCGCAGGCGATATCTCGAACGCAGCGTACGACCGCATCGGCGGCGTGTTCCAGCGCGCCCTCACCGGACTGACCATCGAACAACTCAAGAAGCAACCCGCAGGCCCGGAGAGCAACCCCATCGGCTGGCTGGCCTGGCACCTCAGCCGCACCCAGGACAAGAACTACTCCGAGCTGCTCGGCGAGGAACAGGCGTGGACGGCCAGCGGCTGGTGTGAGCGCTTCGGTCAGCCAGCGGACAGAAGCTCGGGCAACGGCGACTCGCTGGAGCAGGTGCGTGCGTTCGACCCCATCGACTCGGACACGCTCATCGCCTACTTCGAGGCGGCGCGCGAAAAGTCGCGCAGGTTCCTCGACGCGGTGACGGACGACGACCTCGAGAAGCCGAGCGCGGCGGGCGTGGCACGGGACGAGACCGTCAAGCTATCCATCGCTCGCGTCACCGGCGACCTCATCCAGCACACGGGGCAGATCGCCTACATACGCGGGCTGGTCGACCGGCACGGCTGGTACGGCGCGTAGGGCCTGAATCAACAGCGCAAACAGGCAGGACGGAAGGACGAGAACATGCTGACGCAAGAACAGAACGACCGCATCACACGGGTCGGCCCTGGAACGCCGATGGGCGAGCTGATGCGCCGCTACTGGCACCCCATCGCAGCAAGCGCCGAACTGATGGAACGCCCCACCAAGGCCGTCCGCGTCCTCGGTGAGGACCTCGTCCTCTACAAGGACAGGTCCGGCACCCTCGGCCTCATCGACCGCTTCTGCCCGCATCGCCGCGTCGACCTCTCTTACGGCATCCCCGAGGAGCACGGCCTCCGATGCATGTACCACGGCTGGATGATGGACGAGACAGGACAGTGCATCGAGCAGCCCTTCGAGGAGACGGTCCACCCAGACGGTCGCTTCAAGGAGAAGGTGAAGGTCGCGGGCTACCCGGTGCAGGAGCTCGGCGGGCTCATCTTTGCGTACATGGGCCCGGCGCCCGTGCCGCTGCTGCCGAACTACGACATCCTCGCCCAGCGCGAGGGCGTGCTGCGGGAGGCGTTCATCGCCGTGGTCCCGTGCAACTGGGTGCAGTGCATGGAGAACTCCGTCGACCCGGTACACCTGGAGTGGCTGCACGGCGTCTACGGCGCACACCGCGCCAAGCTGGAGGGGCGCCGCGACGCCGTCGCCGAGAGCCTCGCCCAGTACGACCGTCACAAGGAGATCGGCTTCGACGAGTTCGAGCGCGGCATCATCAAGCGCCGCGTCTATGGGAACACGACGAAGGAGTCGCCCAAGTGGAGTGTGGGGCACCCCCTGCTCTTCCCGAACATCCTGCAGCAGGGCGGCGGGGGCCGCTACTTCTTCCAGTACCGCACGCCCATAGACGACACGCACACCTGGCACGTGGAGATAACGAGCTACTGGTTCCCGGACGACATCGAGGTTCCGGAGCAGGAGACCGTCCCCTACACGAATATCGAGCTCAAGACGCCGGACGGCTACTGGCGCAGCGACGACACCATGGCGCAGGACCATGCCGCGTGGATACTGCAGGGGCCGATCATGGACCGCACGGCGGAGCGCCTCGGGGAGTCCGACCGCGGCCTCATCCTCTACCGCAAGATGCTGGATGAGCAGGCCGCCGTCGTGGAGGATGGCGCCGAGCCGCTCAACGTGATCCGCGACCCTGCGGAGAACGTGATGATCCACGTCCCGCAGGAGGGCTGGGGAAAGCTCGGGCGGACTTCGGATATCGACGAGGTGGCGCGCTACGGCAGCGCGCTCAAGCCGCTCATCGTTGACCTGCTCGCGCAGACCTCCTTCGTGCAACAGCACCACGCGACGGCATAGCCATGACAACCAACACACCACTCAACTTCGGCATCATCGGCCTGGGAGCAGGCGCGATGAACATGATCCCCGAGCTGCGGGCCAACCCGAACGCGCGCATCGTTGCGGTCGCCGACCCCCGCGCGTCCGCCCGCGAGCGGTTCGAGCGTGACTTCGGCGGGAACGCTTACGACGACGCGGAGGGGCTGTGCGCCGACCCCGGCGTGGACGTGGTCTACGTGATGACGCCGGACGAGATGCACGCCGCGCACACCATCATGGCGGCGGAGCAGGGCAAGCAGGTCATCCTCGACAAACCGATGGGGCTGACGCTCGACGAGTGCGACGCCATCATCGAGGCGACGGAGCGCAACGGCACGCGCGTGCTCGTCGGCCATTCGCAGAGCCTCGACCTGCCGAACCTGAAGATGGCGGAGATCGCCAACAGCGGCAGGCTCGGCAGAGTCGTGATGATGCACACGATGTTCTACAGCGACTGGATCTACCGCCCGCGGGCCAAGGAAGAGTTGATGCAGGACCGCGGCGGCAGCATCGTGCGGCGGCAGGGGCCGATCCAGGTGGACATCTCCCGCATGATCGGCGGCGGCAGGGTGCGCTCCGTCCGCGCCCGCACCAACATCGTCGACCCCGACCGTCCCATCGACGGCTCGTTCATGGCGTTCCTCGACTTCGAGGACGGGCACACGGCCACCATCACCTACGACGGCTACGGCCACTTCAACAGCGCGGAACTGACGTTCGGGTACACGCTCCAGGGACAGCAGATGGACCCCGCGCTCCACGTCAACTCGCGGCGGCGCATCGCGGCGTTCGCAGACGCCGACGCCGAGGAGACGTACAAGGATTCGACGCGCTACGGCGGCTCGCTCGAACGCTCCATCGAGCACCCTGTCTCGCCAGACCGGCGGCACGCGTTCTTCGGCCTGACGCTCGTCTCCTGCGAGCGGGGCGACATGCGGCAGACGCCCACCGGCCTCACCATCTACGGCGACGACGGCAACGAGGAGATAGACCTTCCCGCGGGCCCGGGCTACAACCGCCGCTACTGCTCGATAGAGGTCGACGAGATGTGCCGCGCCATCCGCACGGACACGCCCGTCCGCATCCACGACGCTCACTGGGGCAAGGCGACGCAGGAGGTCGTGCTCGGCATCATCCAGTCCTCGGACGAGCGCCGCGAGGTGTTCATGCAGCACCAGGTCCCCTACACGGGCCAGGGTGTCGAGTAGCGGGTGGCGCCTGATTCCCTCACAGACCTGCGTTGGGACCATACGCGTTCCCGGGGCATATAGTTCAGTATGGTGAACGCCATCCAACGAGGTGCAGGCCTCGGGGTCCTGTGCCTGGTCGTAGCCGTCCTTCCGCTCGCGTGCGATGAACCCGCGCTACCTACCGTGCCGCCGCCGGCCACCGATACGCCCTTGCCCACGCATACCCCGCCGCCGGCCAGCACGCCCACACCTGAGTTGGAGCCTGGGCCCGAAGAACCAGCCATGCCTGACGTTCCCCCCGGCTCCATAAGCAGCGGCGGCTATCACGCCTGCAAGCTGGACTCGGAGGGCACGGTCAACTGCTGGTGGACCACCGATCTGGAACTCGGCGTCCCGCTGGAGCCGCCGCCGGAAGGCGAGACCTTCACCTCCATCAGCAGCGGGGCCGCCCACACGTGCGGCCTGCGCGAGGACGGCACGCCCGTCTGCTGGCCGGCGTTCGAGCAGGAGGGCTTGACGGCCCTCCCTCCTCCTGAAGACGAGGCTTTCGTGTCCATCAGCAGCGGCGCACTCCACGCCTGCGGCCTGCGCGAAGACGGCACGCCCGTCTGCTGGCCGGTCGTGGAAGAACTCCTGGCCGCAGCAGCATGGGGCTCGCTTGCATCGCCCCCGGAGGGGGAGCGGTTCGCTGCGATCAGCAGCGGTGGCGTCCATACCTGCGGCCTGCGCGAGGACGGCACGCCCCTCTGCTGGCTAATCGTCGACGACGGCGAGACGAGCATCCAGCCGCCTCCTGAGGGGGAGACCTTCGAGTCCATCAGCAGCGGCGCCTACCACGCCTGCGGCCTGCGAGCAGACGGCACAGCGGTCTGCTGGCCTGTCGTCGACGAAATCATCGGAGACGAGCTGGCCCCGCCCCCGCAGGCGAGGCCTTTCGTGTCAATCAGCAGCGGCGAGAACGTTACCTGCGGCCTCCGCAAGGACGGCACAGCCATCTGCTGGTGGACTGACGAATTCTACTATGGCTTCGGGTCCCCTTCCCCGCTGGGGAACGATCGGTTCGTCTCCATCAGCAGCGGCTTGTCTCACGCGTGCGGCGTTCGCGAGGACGGGACGCACACCTGCTGGCCCATAAGCCCGCGCGGACTTGCCATACAGCGGGCCAGCGGAGAGCAGACCATTGAGCCGGTCAGCGGCAGTTACCTCGCCATCAGCAACGGCGGAGACCATACCTGCGCCCTGCGACAGGACGGCACACCGGCCTGCTGGGGCAACGACGACCACGGGCAGGCATCGCCTCCCGAGGACGAGAGCTTCGCTGCGATCAGCAGCGGGGGGGCGTTCACATGCGCACTGCGCCAGGATGGCACTCCCCTCTGTTGGGGCGCGGACCACGATGGCCAGTCGTCTTCCCCGGAAGGTGACGGCCTCATGGCCATCAGCAGCGGGGAGGCGTTCGCGTGCGGCCTGCGGGAGGACGGCTCGGTCGTCTGTTGGGGCGCGAACGACCACGGCCAGTCGTCACCGCCGGAGGGTGAGTCCTTCACAGCCATCAGCAGCGGGGAGGCGTTCGCCTGCGGCCTGCGGGGGGACGGCTCGGTCGTCTGTTGGGGCAGCAACGAGGAGTACCAGGTGTCGCCGCCGGAGAGCGGGCGGTTCGTCTCCATCAGCAGCGGCCACTCCCATGTCTGCGCGCTGCACGCGGACGGCAGCCCGTACTGCTGGGGGAACAACGAGAACGGCAGAGCGTCTGCCCCGCTTGCAGATGAGTTCGATTCCATCACCAGCGGGCGGAATCACACGTGTGGTCAACGCAGCGACGGCGACGTAGTGTGCTGGGGCCACAGTCCCGAGTTTCCCCCGGGAGAACGGCTCACGGACCTGACCATCGGGGACCACCACACATGCGCCCTGCGGCATGACGGCAGTCCTGTCTGTTGGGGGCGCGGCTACGGCACGTATACGGAAACGGCGAAGCGGCCGCCCCTCGAGGCGATGGGCGACGAGCGATTCACGGCAATCAGCAGCGGCTACGACCACGCCTGCGCGCTGCGCGAGAGCAGCGAACCGATCTGCTGGGCCTGGCGCGGCTCGGGCAGCGAGCAGCTGCTCCCCTACGGAGAAAGGCTCGCGTCCATCAGCAGCGGAGGGGCCCACGTCTGCGGGCTGCGGCAGGACGGAACAGCAGTTTGCTGGGGAGAGGACTGGGCCGGTCAGAGCACTCCTCCGGGAGGCGAACGGTTCCTCCAACTCAGCAGCGGCTATGCCTATGCCTGCGCGCTGCGTGAAGACGGCTCGCCGCTCTGTTGGGGCGCGGACGAGCATGGCGAAGCATCGCCGCCAGAGGGCGAGCGATTCACGGCGATCTCCTCCGGCATCGGGTTGGACGTCAGACACACCTGCGCGCTCCGTCAGGACGGCAGCCCAGTCTGCTGGGGAGCGATTGATCCCGACCGCAACTTCGGTCAGGCGTCGCCGCCGGAGGACGAACGGTTCAGCGCCATCAACGTCGGCGGAGGTCATACCTGTGCGCTCCGCGCGGAGGATGGAACAGCCGTCTGCTGGGGCCGGGACGACGAGCGTCAGTCATCACCGCCGCCTGGTGAGGCCTTCTCGACCATCACCAGCGGCAGGGCGCACACGTGTGCGCTGCGCCAGGACGACGGTACGGCTGTCTGCTGGGGGTCCGACCGGGACCACATCAACGACTACAAGGGCCAGGCGACGCCGCCCTATGGCGTTCGTTTCGCGGCCATCAGCGCGGGAGAGGACTTTACGTGCGCGGTCCGGCTGGAGGACTTCAGTCCCGTCTGCTGGGGAGAGGGCTTCCACCTTGATCTGCCTGAGGAGATACCGTTCTCGTCGGTGAGCGGAGAGTCCTTCACGTCCGTCAGCAGCGGGGGGGCTCACGTCTGCGCGCTCCGCGAGGACCAGACCGCGGCGTGCTGGGGCGACAACTCCGCCGGTAAGGCGTCGCCACCGCCGGAGCGGTTCGCTGGCATCAGCAGTGGATCGGACCACACCTGCGCCCTTCGCGCGACAGATGGGTCAGCCGTATGCTGGGGGAGCAACAGGGACCCCTCGGACAGATACCAGGAGTACAAGGGCCAGGCCTCTCCGCCGTCCGGGGAGCGGTTCACGGTTATCAGCAGCGGCCACGCGCACACGTGCGCCCTGAGACCGGACGGGACAGCCGCCTGCTGGGGCGACGACGACTTCGGCCAATCGTCACCTCCCGAGGACGAGCGGTTCGTCTCCATCCTCAGTCTGGCGGTCGACTCCTGTGGGCTCCGCGAAGACGGCGTCACTGTCTGCTGGGGCGACAGCTTCGCTCGGGAGAGTCCCTACGCAGAGCGGGTCGCCAGGATCGGGACAGGACGGGGCAACGGCCACATCTGTGGACTCCGTAACGACGGCTCCGTGTTCTGCTGGGGTTCGGACCAGCACGGACAGGCGTCACCGCCCGAGGGTGAGACGTTCACAGCCGTCAGCATGGGCCGGGCTCATACCTGCGCGTTGCGGGAGAACGGTTCGGCTGTCTGCTGGGGTCTCAACGTCCGTCCTACCTATGGCGCCTGGCAAGGCCAGGCATCCCCTCCCGAGGACGAACGCTTCAAGGACATCAGCAGCGGCCCCTTGTTCACGTGCGCGCTCCGTCTCGACGGCACGCCCACCTGTTGGGGCGCGGATTATGGCACTCCGGAGCCGGAGCGCATCGATTACCCGTCGGTCGTCAACGACAGTTTCGTCGCCATCGACACCGGATGGAACTACAGCTGCGGGCTTCGTGCCGACGGCACGACGACCTGTTGGGGAGACTGGGACTCGGACACCGACAGGTATGGCGACCACGGGCGGGAGTGGCCTCCCGAAGGCGAACGGTTCTCCTCCATCAGCACGGGCTCGTCGCATACGTGCGGGCTCAGGGAACGAGACGGAACCGTGGTCTGTTGGGGCGAGAACCTCAACGGGCAGGCATTTCCCCCGGACGACGAGAGATTCGCCGCGATCAGCACCGGCTCATCCGACACCTGCGGCATCCGCCTCGACGGCACGTGGGGCTGCTGGGGCTTCGTCACTGGTGTATCCGGTGGCCACTACATACCCGCGCCGAACCCCGGCGAGCGGCTGATCTCCATCGAGAACGGCTCCTTCCACATGTGCGGGCTCCGCGAGGACGGCTCACCCGTTTGCTGGGGCAGCAACCGCGACGGCCAGGCATCGCCGCCGGACAACGAGGTGTTTACCGAGCTGAGCGGCGGTTCGTCGCACACGTGCGGATTGCGGCCGGACCGAACCGTCATGTGCTGGGGAGCGATTGATACCGACAGTAGTTTCGGGCAGTCATCCCGCCGCCCAACGAGCGGTTCGTCTCCATCAGCAGCGGCGCGTACCACACGTGCGCCTTGCGACAGGACGGCGCCGCCGCCTGCTGGGGCGCCCGGATGAGCGATACGCACCCCTTGCGGGAGAACAGCTTCGGGCAGTCGGAACCGCCTGCGGGAGAAGTGTTCACCGCCATCAGCTGTGGAGACCTCCACACGTGCGCCCTGCGCCCCGACGGCACGCCGGTCTGCTGGGGCAAGGGATTCCCGGACACCCCTTGACCCATAGCCGCTCAGGCCCTCACAGTTCGACGCCAACCTGCGGACTACTGACGGCGCTGCGCGTGTGATAGGCTCACCGCGCCCCGTCATAGGGGCACGCAACGCGGCGCAGGGGGACGCATGAAAGCAGCCGTTCTTGTAGAAGCGAACGAACCGCTCAGGATAGAAGAGGTCGAGCTCGACCCGCCGAAGGCGCACGAGGTGCGCGTCAACATCGCGGCGGCGGGGGTCTGCCGCAGCGACCTCCACTTCATGCGCGGCGAGGCCGTCATCGCCAAGCCCGCCGTGCTCGGCCACGAGGGCTCCGCCATCGTCCAGGAGGTCGGCGAGGGCGTGACGCGCGTCGCTCCGGGCGACCACGTCATCCTCTCGTTCGTGCCGTTCTGCGGACGCTGCCCTTCCTGCATCAGCGGGCACGCCAACCTCTGCGACACGCACCTGGCAACCGGTCCATCCATGTTCGACGGCACACGCCGCCTGCACTGGAACGGACACGACCTCGCGCACATGGGCAAGGTCGCCTGCTTCGCGGAGCAGGCGGTCGTGCCGGAGGCGGGCTGCATGAAGATAGACCCGGAGTTCCCGCTCCCGGTTGCCGCGCTCATCGGCTGCAGCGTCACCACCGGCGTCGGCTCCGTGCTGTTCAGCGCGCAGGTAGAGCCGGGCAGCACGGTCGCGGTCATCGGCTGCGGCGGCGTCGGGCTGAACGTCGTGCAGGGTGCGCGCCTCGCAGGGGCCAAGCGGATCATCGCGGTGGACATCAACGACGCCGCGCTCGAGTTCGCCACGCGGTTCGGCGCGACCGACACCCTGAACCCGAACGACGGCGACGCCCTGAAGGCGATACGCGACATGACCGGCGGCGGGGTCGACTACGCCTTCGAGGCATTCGGCTCTTCCGAGACGGCCACGATGACGTTCGACGCGGCACGCAAGGGCGGCACCGCCGTTATCGTGGGGCTCGCGCCGGTGGGCGACTACGCCAGCATCGATCCGGTCGCGCTCGTGCGCTACGAGAAGACGCTGAAGGGCGCGTACTACGGTTCGTCACGACCGGCCATCGACTTCTACCGGATGGTGGACTTCTACGAGAGCGGCAAGATAGACGTGGACGGCCTTATCACCCGCACCTACAGCCTCGACGAGATCAATGAAGCGTACGAGGAGCTGGACCGGGGCGTCGTGGGCCGGGGAGTCATCACGTTCTGATGCGACAGGTAACGCTCACGGTCAACGGACGGCGGCGCACCGCGGAGGTCGAGGACCGCGACCTGCTCGTGGACCTGCTGCGCGAGAAGCTGCGGCTCACCGGAACGCACATCGGCTGCGACACGAGCCAGTGCGGCGCGTGCACCGTGCTCCTAGACGGCGCGGCGGTGAAGTCGTGCTCGCTGTTCGCGGCGCAGGCCGAAGGGGCGAAGGTCACGACGATAGAGGGAATGGCGAAGGGCGACACGCTGCACCCGATCCAGCAGGCGTTCCACGAGGAGCACGGCCTGCAGTGCGGCTTCTGCACACCGGGGATGGTGATGCTGCTGCACGAGTTCCTGCGCCGCAACCCCGACCCGACGGAGCACGAGGTTCGCGCCGCGTTGAGCGGCAACATGTGCCGCTGCACCGGCTACCAGAACATCGTCGCGTCCGCGCTCCACGCAGCGCAGACGCTGCGGGGCGAGGGATGATTCCCGCCGCGTTCACTTACCACGCGCCGCGCTCGCTCCGCGATGCGGTGCGCCTGCTACGCGCCTACGAGGGTGACGCCCGCGTCGTCTCCGGCGGGATGAGCCTCATCCCGGCGATGAAGCTGCGGCTCGTGCAGCCCGAGCACCTCATCGACATCGGCCGGCTCGGCGAACTGGACTACGTCCGGCGCACCGAGGAAGGCGGGGTCGCCATCGGCGCGGGCGCGACCTACCGGAGCATCGAGAAGTCGCGGACAGTCGCAGCCGTCGCGCCGATGCTCGTCGAGACGGTGCGCCAGGTGGGCGACATCCAGGTCCGGAACCGGGGGACGCTCTGCGGGAGCGCCGCGCACGCCGACCCCGCCGCCGATGCGCCGGCAACACTGCTCGCGCTCGACGCCACGTTCCACACCACCGGCGGCCCGACCCGCCGTGCGATACAGGCGCGCCGCTTCTTCGTCGACGCCTACGAGACCGTGCTCGGCCCGACCGAAGTACTGACGGAGATACGCATCCCGAAGCAGCCCGCACACACAGGCTCGACGTACCTGAAGTTCGCGAACAAGGCGTCGCGGTTCGCCATCGTGGGCGTCGCGGCAGCCGTCACCGTGGACCGGCGGGGCGTCTGCTCGCGAGCGCGCATCGCGGTGACGGGCGCGGGGCCATGTGCGGTACGCGCCACGGTCAGCGAGCGCTACCTTACGGGGCGCCAGATGTCGGAGGAGGCCATCGCGGCAGCGGCGTCGCGGGCGTCGCGGGGCATGGAGTTCATCGAGGACGTCCACGGCTCCGAGGAGTACCGCGAGCACCTCACGCGGGTGATCACCCAGCGCGCGCTTGCGGAAGCCACCCAACGCGCTGGAGCGTAAGGCTCCCCTACCCTCCTAGCCCTGGTTGCCCCACCTGTCCCAATGCGTGACCTCTGATGCAGGGCGGCGTGTCGTCGGGCCGTAGCGGTGGCCGTCCTGCGGCCAGCCGAGCGGGATCATCGCAGCGGTGACCCAGTCGTCCGGCAGACCGATGGCCTCGCGGATCTGCGGCTCGAAGCCGCGCCGGACGCGGGTCGTGAGGACGCTGCCGAGCCCGTAGGCGCGCGCTGCGAGCAGCATGTTCTGCACGGCGGGGTAGATGGAAGCGCCGTTGTGGATGTCGGTGCCCGGGTGCCGCGTGACGGCGAGTATCCAGACCGGCACGTCCATGACGTGCTGCGCCAGGTAGTCCGCTGAATCGGCGGCGCGCTGCTCAGACGCAGTGGTGGCCTCGCCGTGGTTGGGGCGCGCGGTCGCGGGGTAGTGCTCCGCGACGATGCGCTTCGTCGCCTCGTCCTTGATGACGACGAACCCCCACTGCTGGGAGTTGCCGCCGTTGGGCGCGCGGATGCCGGCCTCGATGACCTTCCGCACGAGATCGTCCGGCACGGGGTCGGTCTTCAGATAACGCAGCGCCCGCTGCGTGTACATCGCCTCGAACAGTCCTATGTCTTCACTCATCGCCACTCCTCGTTCGTCGTTATGGAGTTGGAGTCACTCAAAGATGGGCATTATCTCCCAATGCGTCCATACCCCTGTGTCGGTGTTGCACGGAGGCGGAGGGTTGCGACGGGCAAACTCCTGCGCTTCCGCCAGGGTCCCGTAGGACTCGAGCCAGGACTCTCGTCCGTGCCTCTCGCAGGAGGCTATCAGCTGATATCTGCTGGGTTCTCCTAACTCTCCGGCCATGTTCCCTCTCTTCTTAATACCATCCGCCCTTCTCTTCATTCCTCCATGCTGTGCAGCATCGGATAAAGTTCCCTAAACTTACCATTGCGGAGTCCATCCCCGATACCGAACGACGGAGGAGCACGATGCTGACGAGCGAGATGAACGACCGGCTGACGCAGGTAGGGCCGGGCACGCCGATGGGCGAACTGATGCGCCGCTACTGGCACCCGATCGCCGCGAGCCTCGAACTGACCGAGGAAAACCCCACGAAGGAGATACGCCTCCTGGGCGAGGACCTCGTGCTCTACCGCGACGCCAGCGGCAAGGTCGGCTGCATCGAGCCGTCGTGCGCGCACCGGAAGGCGAACCTCTCCTACGGCATCCCGGAGGAGAACGGGATCAGGTGCGCTTACCACGGCTGGATATTCAACGAGGCCGGGCAGTGCGTCGATCAGCCGTCGGAGCCGGAAGGCTCCAAGTTCAAGGAGAAGGTGCGCATCAGGGCGTACCCGGTGGAGGAGAAGGGCGGCGTCATCCACGTCTACATGGGGCCGGACCCCGTGCCCGTGCTCCCGAACTGGGACCTCTACCAGTGGGAGGGCGTCGAGCGTTCCACCTACGCGGTGATGCTGCCGTGCAACTGGCTGCAGTGCCACGAGAACTCGCTGGACCCGGTGCACTTCCAGTGGCTGCACCGCTACTACGGCATGTGGCGCGCGTCCAAGATCATGGGCGAGGAGCGGCGCGACGAGTTCGACCGCATCTCGGCGGCGCGCGGCAAAGCCCACGTGAAGATCGGGTTCGACCGGTTCGAGTACGGCATCATCAAGCGGCGGATGCTGGAGGGCGAGGACGAGCAGAGCGAGTGGTGGCGCATCGGGCATCCCATCCTGTTCCCGTACACGCTGCGCGTCGGCCAGGGGACGTGGTTCGAGTTCCAGCACCGCGTGCCGGTCGACGACACGCACACGCTGCACTTCGGCTACACGATCCGGACGCCGGAGCCCGGCGAGGTCATCCCGCCCACGCCGATGACGCACGAGGACCGGCCCGCGTTCTTCGACAACGGGCGCATCAAGGACGACTGGGTCGTGGGGCAGGACCAGCTGGCCTGGATCATCCAGGGGCCGCGCATGGACCGGAGCACGGAGGCGCTGGGGATCACGGACATCGGCCTCATCATGTTCCGCAACATGCTGAACGAGCAGATCAAAGTGGTGGAGGACGGCGGCGACCCGGTGAACGTACACCGGAAGCAGCAGGAGATCATCGAGCTGCCGACGGAGTACGCGTGGTTCCCGGGCTACGACCGCACCGGCGGGCCGTTCGCCGACCTGCAGCCGCAGCCGGTTGAGCTGGAGCGGAGCCTCCAATAGGGCGCAACCCTCACCCGCCGCGCAAGCGCGTCGACCTCTCCCAGAGGGTGAGGTGGGGGAGGCAGGGCACCCACAAGGGATGCCCCTACATCAGACACCCTCCACGCCCATCCGATGGCCCTCACCCTCGCCCTCTCCCTCAGGAGAGGGGACCAGACAGGGCGCCCACGAGGGACGCCCCTACATCAGACACCCTCCACGCCCATCCAACCCCGCCCGCGTGCCTTGTCCGGCACTCTGGATTCCCGCCTGCGCGGGAATGACGGGGGCTACGCCCCGCGTCCGGTCACCCTCACCCGCCGCGCAAGCGCGTCGACCTCTCCCTCAGGGCGAGGTGGGGGAGGCAGGGCACCCACAAGGGATGCCCCTACACCAGACACCCTTGCACGCCCCACCGAGGGCCCTCACCCTCGCCCTCTCCCTCAGGAGAGGGAACCGGACGGGCCGCCGAAGGTGCGGGGAGGCCTCTTCAGGAGGGGCCGGCGCGCGGGGCAGGTGCAGGTCTCGCCGTTCATGCCCATGAGGTTGGCCTCCGCGAAGCCGTGGACGATGGCGGCGACGACGCGGTTGGGGTCCGGGGCGCGTCCGCTGCGGGCGCATTGCTTGAGGTAGGCGTCGATGGGGACCAAGGAGAGCACGGGAACGGCGGCGCGGCCAGCAGCCTCGACGAGGTCGAGGACGTCCGGCAGGTCTTCGCCCCGCTCCTGGGCCTGCTGCCAGGACTCCGCGAAGTTCTCGGCGATGGGGTGGAGGACGACCTGGGCCCGGAGGCAGGCGAGACGGCGCTCGAGGCCCTTGAGCCGGGCGGTCATCGCGCGCCTCCCTGGCTCTTCAGCATGGTGAAGGTGTAGTCCATGATGTCCATGCGGTCGCGGATATCGGCGATCTCCTTGAGCTTGAGCGAGTTCTGGAGGGCGATCCGGACGGCGGCGTTCCTGACGTGGGGGTCGGGGTCTTCGAGGAGGTCGGCGAGGGCGATAGCGCCCTTGAGGGCGAGGCCGTTGATCTCGGCGAACGCGAGGTCGGCGACGCGGCGGCGGGCCTGCTCGACCTCGGCGCGGAAGTCGGCGTCGTGCATCCAGCGTGTGAGCGTAGCGCGTCCGATACGCGCATCGCGGGCGGCCTGACGCATCGAAGGGGCGGAGACGATGTAGGGAATGGCGAGCATCTGCCTGGGCGTGAGCCGGGCGGGCGGAAGCGGCGGAGGGCTGCCGGAGGCGGTCTCTTCGGTTGTGGCGGCATCATCTGGCATCATTTGGCTCCATCCTCTCGTAAGTTCCAGCGCTCCGGCGGCGCCACAGCGGCACCACAGTGGAGCCATTCGAGGCCGGTCCGGGCGTAAACGAGGCCGGAATGAGGCCAAATGAGGCCACTCCTTCCCGCCGTCCACGCAGCCCGCGCCGTAGCTCGCCGCGCCGGTCGGGAACCATCGTAGAGAGGGGCGCGGCGTCGGCGCAACGGGCGCGTGTCACGAATGTGACGAGAGGCGGGAGTGGTACACTGGAGAGCCAACTATTCCGCTGGGACATCAAGTGGCAGAGCACATTACGGTCGAAACCATCAGAGGCTGGGTAGACTTCAGAACTGATCGCGGCGAACCTGAGCGCCAGTTGTACGCATGCCAGAAGTGCGGCTATCGGTGGGAGGGGCAGGCTGTCCAGATAGTTGGGGCCACAGGGGAGTACATGTATCGATTCCCCCAGCCGCAGCACTGCATCTCCTGCGAGCAGCGGGTCCTGCCGGACCAACTCGTTGCGAACCTGGAAGGCGCGCTCTACCGGTACGCATCCCAGTCGCCGGGCTCTCCCTCCTACCACACGCGAAAGGAAGATTGGGCAGACCCCGCGGCGTTCGAATGGACGGTGCGGGAAATGCAGAAGTATGAAATCGTGCGGCCCCTGACTGTACCGGAGCTGATAAGGCACCGGGTCCAAAGCCTCCCCTTGCACTGGGAGCAGCGTTACCTTGATGTCAACGGCTTCTCCTACTGGACGACGGCTGGGCTCGACGGAGACATATCCATAATCAACCGCCAGTACTCTACCCACGCCGCATACGAAACCTCGTCCTTCCCTACCGTGCGTGACAGCACTCTGGCGGACCTATGGCACCGCACCGTCCGGCGCGGCAACGAGAACGAAAGCCAGCACTACCCACTCGCAAGACCACGCGGGCGAGTCCTGGACATAAGCTGTGGAGCAGGATTGCTTGTGGACTACTGCTACGAACAGATCGACCGCGAGCGATACGTCGGCATAGACTCCAACATATCGCTGCTGTCAGAATTTGCGCTCAAGCACCCAGGCTACGGCTTGGAAGCCACACTGCTCCGAACGACGTTCGAGGACTATGAGACGTCACTGCGGTTCGACACCATCGTCGCCATGGGCGGAGCAGCCTCGTTCGTGGCCGGCGTAGATGTCGTGGCTAAGGTACATCGCCTGCTCGCGCCCGGCGGACGGGCATTGCTGACGTTCATTGGCAATACCTACGTGAATCGGGACGCAGCGCTTCTCGCTCCTACACCGACTGATGCGGTGTGGACAGGTGGCTATGAGGTTCTGGAGTTCACGCGAGAGCCGGATTCGCCTGAGCGGGCAGAGTCAAGCCTCTCTGATACAGCAATACAGGAGGTCAATCCATGACCAGCGAGTCACTTCTCGGCTATCTCGCCTGGCGGTTCCCGGGCGCCACCGAAGACATCGCGACCGAGGCTCTGTGTTACATCCTCAGTAAGCAGAAGGGGGCACAGACGGCCTTGGCCGACCTGTTGAAGTCGGGCGGCGCGGAGCCCGAGCCGATGGACTCCTTCGACACGCAGGGCGTCTACCAGAGGACCAAGAAGCCCGACCTTGTTGCCTTCAACGAGGGGAGAGAGGTGTTGCTAATCGAGTCAAAGTTCTGGGCCTCGCTCACGTCCCAACAGCCGAACGGGTATCTCAGACTGATGATGGACAAGCTGCCGAATGCCAAGAACCTGCTCTTCGTCGCTCCGCAAGCCAGGCAAGAGGGACTTTGGGAAGAGTTGCGCGAGGAGGCAGGCAGGCAGTTTCAGGTAACCGGCGAGCAGGCCGCAGACGGCGTGCGAAGCGCGACAGTGGGCAGCGACGGCCACCGGTTGATGCTGACCAGTTGGGACACACTGCTCGACCGCCTGGAGCGCAGCGGAACTGACGTAGACGGCGACCTACGGCAACTGAGGGGGCTGTGCACACCGGCCTGTGATTATGCGCCCCTGCCCGGTGATGCAGAGAAGTTGAACAAGGTCGACCATTACAAGGTTTTCCTAGCGGATGCCGTCGCTCTGGCAGCATCACGGGGGATCATTAGCACGGAGGGTCTCACCTATGGGGCTCCGAGTGCCGGACACGGGAGGTATTTCCATTTCGTGAATGCTACGGGTGAGAAGTTCGCCACCGCTTACGCATGGGTCGGGTTCAACTTCACCCGCATCGGGCCTCCCTTCTTCCTCTGGTTCATCGCTGATTCAGACGCCAATCTGAAGGAGGTTCACGCCCAGATGGTGGAAGAATTAGACAAGCACGGCCATGTCTCCATCCCGATCTCCGCCACCGCTGGATACGCACGCGTACGCGAGGAGGTGATCGGCAGGCTGAAGGAGATCAGGGATCGAATCACAGTCTCTGGAGTGCTGGAGTCCACGCACGAGCCAGAGCAGGCCGGGTAACCCCAGAGGTCATGAATATGACGGAAACACAGGCAGCCGCGCTCCGGGCGCTCAGCAGCGATCCCTACTTGAAACGACTGGAAGACCTCCTCAGCGAGTTCAACCTGTTCGACGTGCTCCAGATCGGGCACATGGAACTCCAGCACTCTTGGTTGGTCTCATGGCTACTCGATCCACATGGCTCGCACGGCTTGGGTGACGCGTTTCTACGAGACTTCCTCGCGCAGGCTACTGCAGCAGCAGAGGAGCGTGGTATCTCAGTGCCCTCACCCAGCGATGGAGTCGACTGGCGGTTCACCGACATCGAGATTGCACGGGAACGCCACTACATCGACATCCTGGTCCTCAGCGAGGCTGATGCCCTCGCCTGCATCATCGAGAACAAGATCTTCAGCAACGAGATCCCAGGCCAACTCCGTTGGTACTTGGAAACGGTGAGAACAACCTACCCCAAGCTCAGGCCGTTCCCCATCTTCCTGACCCCGGACGGCAGGAAGCCCCTGACGGAACGCGACCAAGCCGACTACGTTCCTCTCGGCTACGCACAGGTCGCCGATATGATCGACACGATGCTGCAGGCCCACGGCCCGGATGTCGGCGCTCCGGTCCGCAGCTTCCTTGAGCAGTACACCCGGCTCCTGCGGAGGTTTATCTTGAACACCCCCAGCGACATAGACGACCTCGCCCTGCAGGTCTACAACAGACACCGCGAAGCGATAGAACGCGTCATCGCCGCGAAGTCCAGAGCCTTCGCCTTCAACTGGTCGCTGGTAGACGACGCCGTACAAGCACACGCCCCGCTGTTAGAACCCGATGTACATAGCAAGTCATACCGCCGATTCTATGTGCCCGCGCTTGAAGAGATACCGGAGCTTCGGGAAGGAGACTACTGGACGGGGTCGGGCCGTGAACTCCTGTTTGAGTTCAGGAACTATGACACGCTCTGGCTCGATTTGGTCGTCGGCCCCTGTCGGGAACGAACGCGCCAGCGCCTACACAAGATTGGAAGGGAAAGAGAACCGTTCCATGCTCCCAGAAGCAAGCGGAACTATCAGTACATCTACCGGAGGCCCATCCTTCACAAGCAAGAGGGAGTCCAGCTCAACGCTGAGAATGCCAAGCCCGAGATCGAACGTGCGCTCGCTGAGTTCTTTGCGCACGACTTCTGGCCGGTGGTGAACGGAATCCGCATTGAGTTCGGGTTGGAGCCCATTTCGCCGGAGGCTACCCAGCCATGACCACTCCCCTGCGCATACTGCCTGATCGGCTTGTCGAGAACCTGGAGCGCGCGAAGTACCGGTACGCGGTGACGTACCAGAACCTCCCGCACTACTACACGGTCGCGAAGGACTGGGCGGACTACAACGATGAGGTAAGCAAGGAGCTGAATTGGACGGTGTGGGAGATGCGGAAGCACGACGTGATGCGTCCGTTCGCTGGGTGGGAGCAGCACTACCTGGACGTGAACGGCTTCTCGTACTGGACGATGGTCCCCCGCAACGAGGAGACGATCCTCATCAACCGGCAGTACTCGACGCACGGGGCGTACGATTCGCCGTTCGACGCCATCGCGCACCGGTACGACGACTCGGACGAGTACTGGAAGAAGGTGAAGGCCGAGCGCGAGGTGCTGTACGCGCCTGCCGCGCCGTCCGGGCGCGTACTCGACGTCGGCTGCGGGACGGGGCTGCTGGTCGACTACTGCTACCGGCAGATCGACCGCGAGCGGTACGTCGGGATCGACCCGAGCGCGGGGATGCTGGCGAAGTTCGCGCTGAAGCACCCGGACTACAAGGCGGACGCGACGCTGCTCCGGACGACGTTCGAGGACTACGAGACGCCGCTGCGGTTCGACACGATCGTCGCGATGGCGGGGTCGGCGTCGCACGTCACGGGCGTGGACGTCGTGGAGAAGGCGCGGCACTTGCTCGCGCCGGGCGGTCGTGCGTACCTGACGTTCTACCGCGACCCAGCCTCGGCGTTCGAGCGGATGGGGATCGAGGCGCCGGCACTCGCGGCTGCGCCGGACGGGGCGGTCGAGGATGGGGAATACGTCGTGGTGGAGTTCGGGCGGGAGGCGGGCTAGGGACACCCTCACCCGCCGCGCAAGCGCGTCGACCTCTCCCAGAGGGCGAGGTGGGGGCTACCCGAGAGATGTTTCGGCTTCGCTCAACATGACAAGCCACCCACCCACCAGGTTCACCCTCTCCCCCGCATCAAGTGCGGGGCAGGCTCTAGCCCTCTCCCCTCGAGGGAGAGGGGACCAGACAGGGCGCCCACAAGGGACGCCCCTACACCAGACCCCACACTCCGCCCGGCCCTCTGTGCACTGCCCGTGCACCCTGGATTCCCGCCGGTGCGGGAATGACGGGGGCTACGCCCCGCGTCCGGGGCCGCCGTGCTGCTGTTGGCCGAGACGGTTGTAGGTGACCGGGGTGGTGACGAGCAGGCCGGCGTCGACGGGGAGGACGACGCCCGTGATCCAGCGGGCCTCGTCGCTGGCCAGGAAGACGGCGGCCCAGCCGATGTCCCACGCGGTGCCCTCGGTGCCGAGCACGCCGGCCTCACGCCGTATCTGGCGGAGGTCGTCGTCCATGCGGGGCGCGACCATGGGGGTGTAGACGAGGCCGGGGGCGATGCAGTTGACGCGTATGCCGTCGCGTCCGTGGTCGCCCGCCATCGACTGCGTGAGGCCGACCACCGCCGCCTTGGAGGTGGTGTACGGCGTGCTGCTGTTGGCGCGCAGCCCCGCGATGGAGGAGAGGGTGATGATGGAGCCGCCCCCGCCCTTCTTCATCTCCGGGATGGCGTACCTGGAGGTGAGGACGATGCTCTTGACGTTCACCGCCATGATGTGGTCCCACTGCTCCTCGGTGACTTCGGTGACGTCGGCACGGGTGGAGATGCCGACGTTGTTGTGGACGACATCGAGCCGACCGTAGCGCTCGACCGCCGTGCGCACCATCGCCGCGCAGTCGGCGGCGCTCGTGACGTCGGCGGCCATCGCGGACGCGGTCCCGCCCTCCTCCTCGATGAGCCGCAGCGTCTCCTCGGCACGGTCGAGCTCGCGGTCGACGAGCAGCACCTTTGCGCCCTCGCGCGCGAAGAGGATGGACGCAGCCTTGCCGTTGCCGACTCCGGGGCCACTCGACCCCGCGCCCGTTACGATCGCCACCTTGCCTGCGAGCCTGTCTGCCACGCTACTCCTCCTGTGAATCGTCGTCGTCATCGGCGAGGCCGCTCACGATGGGGTGTCCCGCGAGCAGGCCGGACATCTCCGTGACGCGACCTTCGAATATCCTGCCCTCGATGGCGGACTCGACCTGCGCGTACCAGCCGTCGGCCAGCTTGAAGAGCTTGATGGTGAGGTGACCGTCGCGCACGACGATCTCGTCTGCCGCTTCGGGCCACCGCATGGCTGGCCTCCTTCGCTGCGGCGCATCTTCCGCTACGCGGGGCGTCGGCGCAAGCGGGAGGGGGTGACCGCGAGAGCAGGTGTAACATCTACGACATGACGAGAGCCATCAACTTCATGATCGACGAGAGACTACTTGAGCGATTGGACAATCGTCCGGAAGTACGCTCGCGGGGACGTTCGGCCGTGGTACGAGAAGCGCTTGCCGCTTACCTCGACCGGAAGGAGATAGAAGACCATCGAGAGGAAGCCGAAGAGGAGATAGCCCGTGCCTTAGCACGAGCATACGGGCCGGGCATGCCACCCGATGAGTTGGAAGACTGGGCGGCGGAGGCCGTCTGGGCAGAGTAGCCGGTTCACCCTCGTCCCACGCCCCGCCGAGGGCCCTCACCGCGCGCTAAAGCGCGTCCCTCTCCCCCAGGAGAGGTGGGATGCAAGGTTCCTGCCTCCGCAGGAACGACGGGGCACGAGCCCCTCGCTGGATTCCAGCCTTCGCTGGAATGACGGAGCCAATCCAGCCCTATGCGAAGTTGGCGTCGATCTCCGGGGCGAGTTGCGCTTCGATGAGCGGTTTGAGGTTCGGCTTGTCGCGGAAAGGGCCGCCGGTGACTTCGTAGCCGGGGTAGTAGGAGTGCTCCTGGGGCAGGACGATGACGCCCTTGTCCTCCCGGTGGACGTTCATCGGCTCGCCGCCGTCCTCGACGATCTGCATCTGCTCCTCGAGCACCTTGCGGTAGAGGATGATGCCGACGTCCGTGACGCCGAGCGCCTCGGTCGTGCGGTCGCTGATGGGGCCCTGCATGATCCAGGCGGCCTGGTCCTGACCGAGCACCCAGTCGGCGCGGATGCGGCCGTCGTTCTTGAACACGTTCTCGTACTTGTACGGGACCTCGGTCTGCTCGACGACCTCGCCGATCTCCGGCACGCGGACGCGGAGGACGATGTGGTAGGTGTGGGTGTCGTCCATCGGCGTACGCATCTGGAATCCGTGGTTGCGCTGCTGGCCGACGCGAAGGATGTTGGGGAAGAGGACCGGGTGTCCGATGCGCCACCACTCGTTCTCCTCGGTGTCGCCCGTCATCAGGCGTCGCTTGATGACGCCGTACTCGAAGCGGTCGAAGCCGACCTTCACCTCGTGGCGCCCTCGCGCGCCCTCGCCCTGCATCTGCTTCTTCCACGCCTCGCGCTCTTCCGGCGGCTTCTCCATGCCGAGCACCCAGGAGCCCCAGTAGTTGTGGAGCCACTCGAAGTGCACGGGGTCGAGCGAGTTGTCCATGCACTGGAGCCAGTTGCAGGGCAGCTCCATCGCGACGACCCAGCGCTCGACGTTGTCCCACTCGAGGAGGTCCCAGCGCGGGAGCATCGGCGCGGGCGACGGTCCCATGTAGGCGAAGACGATGCCCGCCTTCTCCTGGACCGGGTACGCCTTGATGCGCACCTTGTCCTTGAACTTGGAGCCTTCCGGTTCGGACGGCTGGTCGACGCACTGTCCGGCCTCGTTGAAGATCCAGCCGTGGTAGGCGCAGCGGATGCCGTTCTCCTCAGGTATGCCGTAGGAAAGGTTGGCCTTGCGGTGCGCGCACGACGGCTCGATGAGGCCGAGCGTGCCCTTCGCGTCACGGTAGAGGACGAGGTCCTCGCCGAGGATGCGTACTTCCTTCGTGGGGTTGTCGGCGTTCAGCTCGGCGCTCGGCGCGATAGGATGCCAGTAGCGGCGCATCAGCTCGCCCATCGGCGTGCCCGGCCCGACCCGTGTGAGACGCTGGTTCTGTGCTGCAGTGAGCATCTACATCCCTCCGTTGGTGAGGCTGTTCTTCTTCCGAGGGTAATCATACTCCCGCAAGGCAAGCCCTGCGCAACCGCGCCCCACCGCGTGCGCTGCCCGCGCACTCTGGATTCCCGCCGGTGCGGGAATGACAAAGCACGTCAGAGGCCGTAGTCCGGCGACATCGGCACCTGGTGCGTGAGCTGCACGTCCCTGCCGGTGCGCGACGACTCCATGATGCCGGTGATGAGCTCGAGGGTCGCCATGCCCCAGAGGCCGTCGTGGTAGACGGGCGCGTCGTTCCGCACGGCGTTGTAGAGCTCCATCAGGTCTTCCCTGCCCGCGTGGTAGCGCGAAATCGTGAGCGAGCGGTCCTCGATGCCGCCGTCCTTGTAGACGTACAGGCCGTAGCGGGACTGCCGCAGGTCGCCCCGCTCGCACGTCGCGATGAGGATGCCGAGGTTGGCCGGACGCCAGGGCGGCGTCTCCTTCGGCTGCTCGCGCCAGAAGCGGCGCTCGTGGTCGGACCCGATGCGGAGCGAGTCCTTCGCCTCGAATTCGTCGCGGGTGCCGGCCGCGAGTTCGGCGCGGATGCGGACGCGGTCGTCGTGGGTGTAGCCCTCGATGAGCCCCCTGCCCTGCTCGTCGCTCCACGGCACGAGGTCGGCGGTCATGGAGTAGCCGTAGCCGTTGTTGGTGACGGTGGCGGTCGCGCCGGACTCGAACTCCATGAACGCGGAGTAGTAGCCGACGGCGTTGCGCTCGGGCCACCACTTGCCGGTCGTGCCGCGTATCGTGCGCACCATGCCGCCGCCGAGCACGCGCAGGCTGTCGAGCTGGTGCGGCCCCTGGCGGTAGAGGACGCCGCCTCCAACGCTCTCGTCCAATTCCTCCGGCTGGCGGGCCTGGAGCATCCAGTCCGTGAACGCCCAGTTGTTGAGCGCCTTGAGCGGCCCCAGTTCGCCGGAGAGGATGATGCGCCGCATCTCCAGCACGGGCGGGCTGAAACCGAGCGTGTGGCCGCAGAGCAGCTTCACGCCGTTCTTCGCCGCCGCGTCCACCATCGCCTCGGCCTCCTGCATATTGAGGGCCATCGGCTTCTCGGAGACGGCGTGCTTTCCCGCGTTCGCCACGAGGACGACGTGCGGACTGTGGAAGTTGTTGGGCGTCGCGACCCAGACGGCCTCGACGTCCGGGTCGGCGCAGAGGGCCTCGGCGCTGTCGTAGACGCGGGCGTTCGGGAAACGCGCCTGGAACGCCTCGCGGACGCGGGGGTTGGTGTCCGCCGCGGCCATGAGTTCGATCTCGTCCAGGCTCTCCATGCTGGGCATGATCTGCGTCGCGCCGACGCCCACGCCGATGATGCCCATCTTCAGGGGTCTGGGAGAGCCTGTGGTCATGGTTTCGCTCCTGTTGGTTCCTTATTCGTGCAAGGCCCGCCGCCAACCCTCACCGCACGCACTCAGGGCCCTCACCCTAACCCTCTCCCTCAGGAGAGGGAACCGGACACCCCGAGAGATTCCTCGACTCCGCTGCGCTCCACTCGGAATGACAAGGTCTAGCGCGCCCCGCCCAGAAATGACGGACCAACGCCTGTTTCCGCAGCAACAACAGAGGTGCGGCCCTCATCCCGCATCTTCCGGACTTCCTCGCTGGATACGGGATGGCGCTGGTCACGCTCAGCAAGCATGAGGGCTATCACCCGCCTCCGACGTGCCTGTTCACGCAGGGAGATACCCGTGGGAGCAATCTTCCTTCCGGTAGCCATAGTCTGGATTGTACTCCCGCCTACCCGATGGCACCGACGACTTCCTGGCGCGCGCCCTCTTCCTCGCGGTAGAGGCCCATCGCCTCGATCACCGGCAGGTCGCTCATCGAGAAGAGCACCGCGTCGTCGGACGAGTCGGTGCCGTGCTCGTGGAGCGACCACGACGGGAGCACGAAGGTGTCGCCCTTCGACCAGTCGAGCCGCTTGCCGTCGATGATCGAGTAGCCCTCGCCCTTCGCGACGTGATAGACGACGCTGGAGGTGTGGCGGTGGGCGTCGGTGTGGGAGCCGGGCGCGAGGCGCTGCAGCTTGAGCGCCAGCGTCGGCATGGAGTGGCCGCCCGTCACGGGGTTGGCGTATTCCATGATGACGCCGTCGAAGGGGTCCTCCTCGCCGTAGCCGAGGAGCGCGCCGTAGGCCTCGTCCCACCGGTAGGTGAGCGGAAGGGCGCCGCCGTGGACGTCTCCCAGGTCGGGGCGCATGAGGCCGTTGCCGATTGAGGCGTTGGTGAAGCCGACGGGCTTGGTCACGGGCTGCACATCCTCCGGGAACGGCTCCTGGAACATGGCGTCGAGGTAGCCGACGAGCGGGGCGTCGAGGCAGTCGAGCCAGATGACGGGCTTGTCGGTCGGGTTGTTGTGGTCGTGCCAGGCCCAACTGGGGGAGAGGACGAGGTCTCCCTCCTGCATCCGGAAGCGCTCGCCCTCCTGGACCGTGAAGGCGCCCTCGCCCTCGATGACGAACCGTATGGCGGCTGCGGTGTGGCGGTGCGCCTCGGCGATCTCGCCGGGCCAGACGATCTGGACGGCGGCGGACATCGTCTTGGTCGCGCCGGCCGTCGGGTTCTTCAGGCCGGGGTTGCGCATCGTGAGCGCCCGGCGGAAGCCCTGCCCTTTCAGGCTCTCCAGCTCGCCCGCCTGTATCGCGAGCTCGCGCATCCTGTCCCAGCGCCACACGTGCGGCGCGAGTTTCGGACGCTCAGGCGGGTTCGCATGCATCACCCACAGGGGGTTGATGTTCTCGTCGTCCAACTCCTGGTGGTACGCCTTCTCGGTCTCCGGCATCGTCCAACTCATGGTCGTCCTCCTCCTCTTACTCTCTGGCCTGCGCTCTTGCCGACAGTTCACCTACCTGACTGATGTTGATCGTGACGAGGTCGCCCGGTCCGACGGAGCCGACGCCCTCAGGCGTGCCCGTGAACACGAGGTCGCCGGGCTCCATGCGGGCCACCCACGACATGTTCGCTATCTGGTTCTTGCAGTCCACAATCATGTCGCGGGTGAACGCGTGCTGGCGCAACTCCTCGTTCACCCAGAGGTTGATCTCGAGGTCCTGCGGGTCCGCTATCTCGTCCGCCGTCACGATGCACGAGCCTATGGGGGCGAACGTGTCGAACGACTTGCGCTTGCTCCTGTCCTCCGGCCCGCGCACGGTCATGTCCAACCCGCAGGTGTAGCCGAACACGTGCGAGAGCGCGTCGTCCACGGGGATCATGCTTCCGCCCTTGCCAATCACCATGACCAGTTCGGACTCGTGGTGGATGACACGGTCGGAGTATGGCAGCAGGATGGGGTCGTTCGGGCCGGAGACGGCGCTGGACGCCTTCAGGAACATCCCCTGGTCGGACGACACCTGCGGCGCGGTGCCGCTCCACGGGCTGTCCTGCATCTCCTCGTGATGCGCCTTGTAGTTCACCGGCTGCGCGTACACCTTGCGCGGCGCGGGCACCGGCGGGAGCAGGCGCACGGAGTTGAGCGGCACGCCGCTCTCCGACGCCGCCATCGCCTCCACCTGCGGGCGCAGGCCGTCCCACCGCTCTATGAGGAGCAGCATGCGCATAGGCTCGAACTCGGCCGGCAACTCCGGCAGCAGGCCGGTCACGTCAACGACGTTATCGCTGTCGGTCAACACGCCTATGCGGTAATCGTCGAAACTCACGAGGCGCATACGTTTCTCCTTCACCTTCACCCATCAAGGGAGAGGGGACAGCGAAACGCTAACACCGGCGCAGAGGCGGGTCAACGCGCGTTGGAGCCGTCGCTGGCGCGCCGACCCCAACGCGTGTCAGTGCAGCGGCGAGAACGAGGCGGGGACCATGTGGCGCACGACCTGGTGCACGGCGCTCACGTCCGTGTGCGGCGGCCAGATGCCTTCCTTCAGGTAGATGCCCCGGAGTTCGTCGCGGTGCGCCCAGTCCTTGTACGGCCACAGCTGGTAGAAGCGGTTGAGCTGTCCCAGGTCGCTCATGAAGAAGCAGCCGGGGTAGAGCTCCAGCCGCTTCGGGGACTGCTCGCTGAACTGCTGCATCACGGAGCGGAGCGTGCCGGAGGGGAAGGTGTACATCCGCAACTCGTACAGGTTGCCCCACTCGCGCGGGCCGTCCAGCGGGTCGTTCACCGGCGACCCCGCGAGGATGTCGCTCTCCATCGAGACCGCAAACTCGGTGATGTCGGGCGGCCAGATGCCGTCTGCTATCGCCTTTGTACGCACGTCCGCGCGCTGTTGCAGCGACTCGTAGGCCCACAGGTGCACGATCTGGTTGAGCGGCCCGATCTCCGTGTGCCAGAAGCCGACCAGTGGCGAGAGTTTCGTGCGCGCCTCTATCTTCTCGGCGAAGCGCCGTTCGACCTCGGGCACGGAGTTGGCCGTGAGGTTGTAGGTCCGCAATTCGTAGATCATCCGCATTCCTCCTGGAAAGGTCAGGGGGAGTGTAGCGCAGCGAGAGAATCCGCGCCGCACGCCTCCGATCCCCTGCTGCGGAGCATCCGCACAGGGCGGATGGGCGCAATTCCGCCGTATCAGGCGTGATATTGCGAAATTTCCTCAAAAATGAGGCTTCAGGGGACTTGTAGAGTACCTATCTGGTAGGAAAGCATTGCTCTGTGATTCTGCAGCCCCACAGGCTGCGACTACAGAAGGAGGACAGAATGCAGGCATACTGCGTCAAGTGTCGGGACAAGCGAGACATGAGTGGCCCGCGCGACGAGACGACGAAGAATGGCAAGCCGATCATCAAGGGGACGTGCGGCGTCTGCGGCACGGGCCTCAACATCATCGGCAAGACCATGGCCCAGATGAGCTAGAGCCCCAGGGCTCTCTGCGGGAAGCCCGGCGACCAGCCGGGCTTTCCCGTTGGCTAGTACATCACATCCCCACCGGAGACGGAGACCGCAAGGCCGGTTATGTAGTCCGACTCAGTGGACGACAGGAACGCGGCCATCCTCGCGATGTCTTCCGTCTCCGTGATCCGTCCGAGCGGGTTCGCCCGCGCGCGCACCGCCGCCCTCTGGCGCAACTGTTCATCGGACGTCATGCCGGACGGTCGCATCACTTCTGCTTCCAACACGGCGCGCTCCGTTTCGGCCAGCCCAGGACAGACCGCGTTCACGTTCACTCCGTACGGCGCGAGTTCGTGCGCGACCGACTGCGTGAACCCCACCAAAGCAAACTTGGACGCCGTGTACGCAGCGAATCGCGGAACCCCACGTTTGCCTGCCAGGGAGGAAATGATAATGATCTTTCCTCCGCCCCCACGCTCGATCATGTGACGGGCAACCGCCCGCGTACACAGGAACGTGCCCCGCACGTTCACCCGCTGCACCTCGTCGAACGCCTCCTCGGTCAACTCCACCAGCGGCACGCGGTCCGGCCCCGGGCGCGAACCGGCGTTGTTCACCAAGATGTCGATCCGTCCGAAGCGCTCCAACGTCTCCTGGACCATCCGCTCGACTGACGCGCTGTCCGATATGTCACCGACCAGTATGAGCGGATTCCGTCCCTCCGTAGCTATCTCCGCCGCGACCGACTCCAGCCCCTGCCAGCCGCCCGCGCTGCCGTAGGGGTTCAGCGCGACGTCGTTCACGGCGACGTCGGCGCCCTCGCGCGCGAGCCGGTTGGCGATGGCCCGTCCAAAGCCGCGCTCGCCGCCCGCGCCCGTCACCAGCGCCACTTTGCCCGTGAGGTCGTACATGGTCACGTCATCTCGCAGGCCGTAGCCCGGACGGGCTGGGGCTAATACATCACGTCCCCGCCGGAGACGGAGACCGCAAGGCCGGTTATGTAGTCCGATTCAGCGGACGACAGGAACGCGGCCATCCTCGCGATGTCTTCCGTCTCTGTGATCCGTCCGAGCGGGTTCGCCCGCGTCCGGTCAGCCACCATCCCCCGCAACTGCTCCTCAGCCGTCGTTCCCGACGGCTTTATCGCGTCGGCGATGAATGCGGCGCGCTCCGTCTCCGCGAGCCCGGGGCAGACAGCGTTCACGTTCACCCCGTGCGGTCCCAGTTCGTGCGCCACCGACTGCGTGAAACCCACGAGCGCGAACTTCGACGCCGTGTAGGCCGCGTAGCGCGGCATCCCCCGCTTCCCTGCCGTGGAGGCGATGATGACGATCTTCCCCCCTCCGCCGCG
Source organism: Dehalococcoidia bacterium (assembly GCA_022820645.1). GTDB lineage: Bacteria > Chloroflexota > Dehalococcoidia > Lucifugimonadales > Australimonadaceae > Bin16. The sequence goes on from JAJEFD010000006.1 coordinate 175,941, forward strand.
CTCGATCATGTGCCGTGCCACCGCACGCGTGCAGAGGAACGTGCCGCGCACGTTCACCCGCTGCACCTCGTCGAACGCCTCCTCCGTCAGCTCCACGAGCGGCACGCGGTCCGGCCCCGGTCGAGACCCCGCGTTATTCACGAGGATGTCTATCCGTCCGAAACGTTCCAGCGTCTCCCGGACCATGCGCTCGACGGACGCGCTGTCCGACACGTCGCCGACCAGCGCGAGCGAACTTCTCCCTGTTTCGGCTATCTCGGCTGCGACCGACTCCAGCCCCTGCCAGCCGCCCGCGCTGCCGTAAGGGTTCAGCGCGACATCATTCACGGCGACGTCCGCGCCCTCGCGTGCGAGCCGGTTGGCGATGGCGCGGCCAAACCCGCGTTCGCCGCCGGCGCCCGTCACCAGCGCCACTTTGCCCGTCAGGTCGTACATGTTCAACCCTCACCCTGACCCTCTCCCACGCCTGGGAGAGGGGATCAAACGGTTGTCATCCCATAGAAGCGCGCTGCGTTCAGCCCGGCGACCTTCGCCCGCTGCTCGGGGGTCATGTCCTCGCGCGCAAGCAAGTGCTGGATATTCTCCGGGAACTCGGCGTCCCAGTGGGGAAAGTCCGACGCGAACATGATGATGTCCTCGCCCAGGATGCGCATCGTCTCCGGCAGCATCCGCTCCTCGGCCTCGCAGGAGATGAAGATGTTGCCGGAAGCGAGGTACTCGCTCGGGTACTTCGTGAGGAGCGGCGAGTCGACGTGACCGCGCAGGTGGTAGCGCTCATCCATCCGGTCGAGCATGTAGACCGTCCAGCCGCAGCCCGCCTCCAGAAACGCGATCTTCAGGTCCGGGAACTTCTCCGGGACGCCGGAGAGGATGATGCTCACGAACTGCTTCATCTGCGTGAACGCGTGGCCGAGCGAGTGCACCTGCGAGAGGTTGTCGAACAGGAACTCGTCGTAGGAGCCGGTGATGCGTCCGCTGCCGTGCACCGCGAGCGGCACGCCGAGGCGCTGCGCCTCTTCGTAGATGACGTCGAACTGCGGCTTGCCGAACTGGTACGGCCCCTCCGGCAGCATCCCGCCGAGGAAGCCAAGCTCGTTGACCGTGCGTCGCAGCTCCTCGGCTGCGGCGGGCGGGTCCTGCACCGGCAACAGCGCGACGCCCTTGAAGCGCGAGTCCGCCTGCAGGTAGGTGTCGAACAGCCAATTGTTGTAGGCGCGTGAGCGGACGATGGCGAAGTCCGGCTCCATGAGCCAGCCCGCGCCAAGGCTCCCGGTGGGGAAGAGCGCCGACGCCGCAAGCCCGCCGCGGTCCAGCGCGTCGAGCCAGACGCCGGTGTCCACCTGGCGCGTGCCGAGGCGGCCGCCGAGCGTGTTGTCGAACCCGTCGCGCGGGGAGTTCGCGCTCAGGCGCGGCCTCTCGTTGTATGGCGCGGGCAGATACGGGCGTATGTCCTCGTCCGCGTCGCGCACGTGCCCGTCCGCGTCGATGCAGAGCGTTGCCGTAGTCGTCATCCCCGACCTCCTTCTTCCGTGTTCCTCCGCGCGGCGCAGGATAGGCCGGTAGTGTGAAGACGGCAACTTGTGAACGATATTCACACTAGAGGGCTTCCAACGATTGACCTGACGCCCGCGCACAGGTACATTGCGCCGCAACAATCGACCACATGCCGACGACCCGCTCTGAAAGCGGTTCGATAACGTGTGTCAAGACACAGCGCAACGCAGGAGGAAAACCGAATGCGCATCCACCGACTCCTGGCCCTTGGCGCGATAGCCATGATACTGGCGCTCTTCGCGGCTTGCGGCGGTGACGAAGATCCCACTGCGACGCCCCGTCCGGCGGCTACGCCTACGCCGACTCCCACGGCTGAAGCGATGATGGCTGACGAGCCTACACCCACGCCTGACGCGATGACGTCGGACGAGCCTACGCCCACGCCTGACGCGATCAGGGCAGACCCAACCGCCACCCCGACGCCACGGCCGACACCGACCCCCGTACCACCCCCACCCGCCTTCGACGCGGAAGACTACTTCGGGGGCAAGACCATCAAGATCATCACGGGAGCCAGCCCGGGCGGCGGGTACGACACCTTCAGCAGGCTTCTCGCCGCGGCGGCCGAGCGGTACTTCCCGGAGAGCACGCGCTTCATCGTGCAGAACCTCCCCGGCGCGGGGCAGTTGCGCGGCCTGCGCGCAGTGCTCGACTCGAAGCCCGACGGCTACACCATCGGCCCGACACACTCACGCTGGTTCGCCCGCCAGGTGCTCATCGGCGACATCGAGGGCTTCGACATCGACGCCATCCACATCCTCGGCTCCCCGACGTTCACTGTCGGCGAGGACGGTTTCTGCCTAGACAAGGACTTCGCCTCGTCCTGGCAGGAGGTACTGGACAACAACCTCGAGATCAGGGTCGGCTCTGCAGGGCCGGGCAACGAGCCTGCCATCGAGTTCATGATTCAGAACGGCGCGCCGTTCAAGCTCGTCTACGGTTACGGAGGTTCGTCCGAGATCATGGCGGCATTCGACCGCGGCGAGGTTGACGGGACGAACCGCTGCAGCCCGGGCACCGCAGGACGCCTCTACCCCGAGTGGATAGAGCAGGGACGCCTCGTTCCCATCTTCTACGAGAAGAAGCCGTACAACGACGAATGGCTGGCCAACCTGGGACACTCCGGACCGCTGCCCTCCTTCCGTGACCTGCCGGGCCTCACTTTCGACGCGGCTCAGGCGGAGGCGCTTGAGTTGAACCTGCTCGTGACCGAGATATCGCGCGTCTTCTTCCTGCCCCCGGGCGTGCCGGACGACGTGCGGCAGTACTGGCAGTCCGTGTTCGACCAGTTGATGGAGGACGGCCGGTTCAAGGAATCGGTCGAGATCGCTGGGTATGCGGACGACTTCGGCTACGGCAGAAGCGAAGACATCCTGGACATCGTCAACCGGGTACGGAACGCCAGCGACGCGACGCGCGCGATCGCGCTCGAGTTGAGCGGCGTCGAAGGCCTCGTAGTGAACTAGCGCACTTGCCAGATGCCGGTGCGGACATACGATCCGCACCGGCACGGCATACGTAAGGCGAAACAACAGAAAGGACGTGCCGCCCTATGTGGGAAGCAGCCATCAGCGCGGCTCAGCACCTGTTCAGTCCCGGGCCGCTCATCGCATTCGCGATCATCACCCCGATCGCGCTCTTCAACGGCGTGATGATCGCGGGCGGCGTGCCGGTCTTCATCCTGCTGCTCAGCTTCGCTTCTCAGCTTGACCCATTCATAGCGCTCCCTGCCGCCGTCTTCTACGCCGCCGCGAACGACGCGACCGAGCCGATACCGTCCATCCTCATCGGCGTTCCCGGCTCACGAGGATCACAGGCGACCATCATCGACGGCTACCCGATGTCGCGCCAGGGGCGCGCGGGCGAGGCGCTTGGAGCGGTCTATGTTTCCTCGCTCATCGGCGGCATCATCGGCGCGGCGATGCTGATGGGCGTGCTGCCGGTAGCGCGCGAAGTGCTAAAACTGTTCGGAGCAGCGGAGTTCTTCCTCCTCTCGCTCCTCGGGATTGCAACGGTAGCGCTGCTGAGCTCCGGCGCGATGGTCAAGGGGCTGCTCACCGCAGCGTTCGGACTTGCCATCGCCCTCATCGGCTTCTCGCCTATCGGAGGCGTGGTCCGCGCGAACATGGGCATCGGCTACCTGTGGGACGGCCTCCCGCTCGTGCCAATGCTGCTGGGACTGTTCGCGATACCGGAACTGGCCAACCTGGTCGTCAGCAACACCACCATCGCAACGGAACGGCTGGACGAGGTGCTCTCCGGCTCCGGCGCCGGTGTGAAGAAGGGCATGGTGGCGGCGACCCGTCACAAGTGGCTGATCACGCGCTCCTCGCTGATCGGCGCGTTCGTCGGCATGATGCCGGGACTCGGGGCAGTGCCCGCGCACTGGATAGCCTACGCGCAGGCGCGCCAGACCGAACCGGGCGCGATGGAATCATTCGGCACGGGGGATATACGCGGCGTCATAGCGCCGGAGGCGTCGAACAACGCGATAGACGGCGGCGTGCTGGTGCCGACGCTCTTCTTCTCGATACCCGGCAGCCCCAACATGGCGCTCATCCTAGCGATGCTCATCCTCGTCGGCATCCAGCCGGGGCCGCCTATGCTGAACCAGCACCTGGACCTCAGCATCGCACTCGTCTGGACGATCGTGCTCGCGAACATCATCGTGGTGCCGATCGTGCTCCGGTTCGCGCCGCTCATCGCCCGCGTCACGGTGATACCGCCGAACATCCTCTTCCCGCTGGTGATGGCCATCATCGTCATCGGCGTCTACCAGAGTTCGCAGTCCGTTGGGGACCTGTGGTTGTTCGCCGCGGCCGGCGTGCTCGGCCTGTTCATGAAGGCGTACGCCTGGCCACGCCCGCCCATCGTCATCGCGATCGTGCTGGCGAACGAGGCCGAGAAGTGGCTCTGGATAGCGACCAACACGTACGGCTGGGAGATGTTCCTCCGGTGGCAGTTCAACGCCATCCTGGCATTCGTCGTCCTCGGCGCGTTCGTCGGGATCAGGGCGCAACGGAACGCATCCCGCATCCGGGCGGCTGAGGAAGCGGAACACCCGATAGGAGAGGCGGCGCCATGACGACATCCAACGCCAATGGCGCGGCAGCCCCGCGCAGCCGCTTCACGTCCATAGAGTTCATCGGCGAGGTCATCCTCCTCGCCGCGGTCGCCGCGTTCTTCATCTATATGTGGCTGGACTCGGTGCCGACGGACGCCGACGCACTCGGGTGGCTGCCATGGCGTATGGAGTGGGACAACGGCGGATGGCTGCTGCCACGCATAGCCGTCCTGTTCGGGACTCCCTTCTGGTTCTGGCGTGCGTACCTCCTCTTCAAGGCGGGAGCTTCCAGCACGACCGGCCAGATCATGGACACCGGCTTCCTGGAAACGGACGACGACCCAATGATGGTCCTGTGGCGCTGGGTCCAGCTGATCGGCACAACGGGCGCGCTGCTCGTAGGCCTCTGGGTATTCGGATTCCACATCGCCGTGCCTGCCTACACCATCCTCTACCTCATCATCTTCGGCAAGGTGAAGTGGTACTGGACGATCATCCCGGCGGTGTTCTTCGAGATCATCATCGTCGGCATCTACGGTTACATCCTGCTCTCCGAGTGGGGAACGCCGGTCGCGCGCGACTGGCCGGTCATCGGCAACGTGTGGGACTTCGCCGTCGACGCCTGGCAGAACTTCTACGAGTCCAACCTCGAGTCGTAGCGCATCGTGAAAAGAGGTTGTTGCATACCGCTGCTGTACAGGAGTAGTACAATCATCGGCAGCGAGTAACGTCCTGAGAACAACGCACGCAGGAGGAACCAGCCATGCTTTCCAAGGAGAACAACGAACTCATCACGCGAGTGGGCCCCGGAACGCCGATGGGCGAGGCCATGCGGCGCTACTGGATCCCCGCGCTCATGGATTTCGAACTGCCGGAACCCGACTGCGACCCCGTGCGCGTGCGGCTTCTCGGCGAAGACCTTGTCGCGTTCCGTGACTCCAAGGGACGCATCGGCCTGCTGCCGGACGCGTGCCCCCACCGCCGCGTGAGCCTCTATTTCGGCAGGAACGAAGAGGAGGGCCTGCGCTGCGTCTACCACGGCTGGAAGTTCGACGTGGACGGCGTCTGCGTGGACCAGCCCAACGAGCCGGAGCAGAGCAACTTCAAGCACAAGGTGAAGACGCGCGCATACAAGACGTGGGAAGGCGGCAACGTGATCTGGGCCTACCTCGGCCCGGCCGACGAGGTTCCGCCCGTACCCGCTTTCGAGTGGACGACCGTTCCGGACTCCCACCGCGGCGTCACGAAGCTCATCCAGACGTGCAACTGGGTGCAGGCCGTGGAAGGGGGCATCGACACCTCCCACTCTTCCTTCCTGCACAACAACGACCTCTCTGACAAGACGCTGCTCCGCTCACGCTCCACGGCTCCGTACTTGGAGGTCGAGCAGACCAACTACGGGTACACCTACAGCTCCGTGCGCCCGCTCTCCAAGGAGGAGGGCAACTACGTGCGGACGTACCACTACGTGCTCCCCTTCCACCAGCTCCGCGCCGGGCAGGTGGGGCGCAGCGGCGAGCCCGTGCAGCCGCGCAGCTCCGGCCACTGCTGGGTGCCCATAGACGACGAGAACACGATGGTCTTCAACTGGACGTTCACCTGGGACGAGAACCCGCTGGGCGACAAGGACCGCCGCCTTGCGGGGACCGGCAACGAGTGGGACGTCGACATCGACCGCCACACCTTCCGCACGCTGCGCAACAAAGAGAACGACTGGTTGATCGACCGGCAGATGCAGCGCACGGAGAACTTCACGGGTATCGTCGGCGTCAACACGCAGGACCGCGCGTTGCAGGAGACGATGGGGACCATCGCCGACCGCAGCCAGGAGCACCTCGGCACGAGCGACCGCGCCATCATCGCGATGCGCAAACTGCTCCAGGAAGCGATACGCGTGAACTCGGACGGCGGCACGCCGCGCGGCAGCCAGGGCGAGTTCGTCGGCATCCGCGCGATCGACCGCATCCTCCCCGCCGACCAGCCGTGGTCCGTGCTCAAGCCGGACATGTACCCCGCGACAGCCGGGCGCTAGACCAGCCGCACCACGAGGCACATGCCACTGCACACATACGGCAGGGCTCGACGATGAGCCCTGCCGTATGTTATTGGCCTGGACACGCGCCGCGTTACGCCTTCTTCATCACCGGCTTCGCCAGGGCGAACGCGACGAACGCCACGCCGAACACTCCCGCGAAGATGGTGAACGACAGGTCGTAGCTGCCGGTGATGTCCTTCACTATCCCCGCAAGAATCGGCCCCACCATGCTCACTCCCGCCATGATGGGCGCCGCGAAGCCTCGTATCGTCCCGAAAGACCTGCGCCCGAAGTAGTTCGCGAACATCATCCGGCTCACCACCGTCCACACCCCCAATGCGGACCCGAACGCGACGCTGAACGCCACTGCCGTCGGGAACGAATCGACCGCTATCGCCAGCACCATCGCCGCGAGGTAGAACAGCACCGACGTGAGTGCCAGGTAGCGCGTGTGCACGCGCTCCATCAACAGTCCCCAGCCGAACACGGAGAGCGCCGCCACGGTCAGGTAGATGGTCACCGCCATCGCCGCCGAAAACTGCGACAGGCCCTTGTCCTGCAGGCTCACATTGATGTGCAGGTTCGTCGCGTTCACCGCCAGCACCACGGCAGCCTGCGCCACGATGAGGGCCCACAGCGTCACCGTCCGCTTCGCCTCCGCCAGGCTCCACAGCTCCTCGCCGGCCTCCTCGGACACCTCCCCGACCTGCACGTCGTGCGCGGGCTGACGTCCGTCCGGCAGAAGCCCGTAGTCTTCAGGCCTGCGGCGCATGTACGCGGCGCTCGGCAGCACGAGCGCGAGAACGGCGAAACCCGCGAGCGCCAGCCACGCCTCGCGCCACCCGAACCACGTCATGATCGCCACTATCGGAAGCGGCATGAGGAACTGTCCTGTCCGCTGTCCCACGCCCAACAGGCCCACGACACGGCCACGCTTCCGTACGAACCAGGACGCCAGCGCGACCATCGTCCCGAGTTGCGCGCCCGCCGCCGCCGTCCCGCGCGCCAGCCCGAAGAACCCCCAGAAGTGCCATACCTGTGTCATCGCGGCGAGGCCCACCATGCAGCCCACGATGATCATCCCCGCCGCAACCGTAACGCCACGAGCGCCGCGCCTGTCGAGTATCCGCCCCACCCATACCGAGGAGATGCCCCCCAGTCCGGACCCCAACGCGAAACCGATGCTGATGGACGTTGCAGACCAGCCCAACTCGTCCTGCATGGGGCGAACGAACACCCCCACGATGGGCCCCTGCATCGGGACGCTCGCTGCGGCGTTCAGCATGCTCGCGGTCATGATGGCCCAGCCGTAGTAGACGCGTGGGAACGGCCAGAAGCGGGATATACGGGGCTGCTGCATCGTCATGGGAGTGCACGCAACCCTACCACTCGCGCGCAGCCCACGCCCGCGAACGGCTATACTCCCCACGCTCACCCTCCGTTCCGAGGCGCTCATGCAACTGTCCGAAGACCAGCGCACGCTCGTCGCCACCGTCCGCGATTTCGTGAAGCGGGAGGTCATGCCTGCCGCGACCGAACTCGAACTCGCAGACGAGTACCCCCACGCTCTCGTGGCACAGATGCGCGAACTCGGCTTCTTCGGCGCGACCATCCCGGAGGAGTACGGCGGCAGCGGCGCCGGCGCGGAGACCTACGCGCTGCTCATCGAGGAGCTGTCCAGGGGCTGGATGAGCCTCACCGGCGTCCTGAACACGCATCTCCTCGTCGCGCACATGATCGCAACGTTCGGCACGCAGGACCAGAAGGAGCGCTTCCTGCCCGTCATGGCGCAGGGCGAGCAGCGCGCCGCGCTCTGCATCACCGAGCCCGACGCGGGCACGGACGTGGCCGCGGTCAGGACGAACGCAGTCCGCGACGGCGACGACTACGTGGTGAACGGACGCAAGATGTTCATCACCAACGGCCGCTACGGCAGCATCTACGCCATCGTCTGCAAGACCGACCTGAACGCCGACCCTCCCCACCGGGGCATCAGCATCCTCCTCGGCGAGAAGGGCCCCGGCCTCGACGTCGTGCGCGACATCCCCAAGCTCGGCTATCGCGGAGTCGAGACCACGGAGATCGCGTTCGAGGACTACCGCACCCCCGCGACGAACCTGCTCGGCGGAACGGAGGGCGACGGCTTCCGGCACGTCATGGGCGGGCTCGAGCTGGGCCGCATCAACGTCGCGGCGAGGGCCGTCGGCGTAGCGCGCGCCGCACTGGAGGCCGCGATGCAGTACGCGCAGCAGCGGCACACGTTCGGCAAGCCCATCGCGGAGCACCAGGCGATACAGCAGAAGATTGCCGACATGGCGACGCAGGTGAAAGCCGCCCACCTGCTAGTGATGGATGCCGCGCGCAAGAAAGACCTCGGCCAGCGCGTCGACCTGGAGGCCGGTATGGCCAAGCTCTTCGCCAGCGAGACGTGCCTGAACGTCGCGACCGAGGCGATGCGCATCCATGGCGGCGTCGGCTACACGCAGGACCTCCCCATCGAGCGCTACTTCCGCGACGCCCCGCTCATGATCATCGGCGAGGGCACGAACGAGATACAGCGGCAGGTCATCGCACGCAACCTGCTCCGCAACTACTCGTCCGGCGACTTCCTCTTCGAGGCCGGCCTGTGAGCATGCCGCTGGAAGACGTACGCATCCTGGAGCTCACCTCCGTGCTCGGGGGGCCGCTCGCAGGACGGCTGCTCGCCGACCTCGGGGCGGACGTCATCAAGATCGAGCAGCCCGGCTCCGGCGACGCGTCGCGCAAGCTCGGGCCCTACTTCCTGAACGGCGAGAGCGCTTACTTCCTCGGCTTCAACCGCAACAAGCGCAGCGTCACGCTCAACCTCCAGACCGACCCGGGGCGCGAGGCGTTCTATGCGCTCGCCGCGAAGGCCGACGTGGTGCTGGATAACTTCCGTCCCGGCGTCCTCGAACGGCTGCGGATCGACCACGAGACGCTCAAGAAGGTCAACCCGTCCATCATCTCCGCGTCGCTCTCCGGCTTCGGGCAGGACGGCCCCTACTCCGGACGCCCCGCGTTCGACGGCGTCGTGCAGGCGCTCGGCGGCGCGATGAGCGTCACGGGCAATCCCGGCGACGACCCCGTGTACATGGGCTTCCCGATGGGCGACGTGGGCGGCGGCTGGGGCCTCGCGTTCGGCGTGCTCACCGCGCTCCATGAGCGCTCGCGCACGGGCGAGGGGAAGCGCGTGGACGTGAGCATGCTGGACATGCAGGTCTCGTTCCAGGCGCACCTGGCCGCGTTCTACCTCGCCTCCGGCGTCACACCGCAGCCCATCGGCTCCGGCCACCCCAGCAACATCCCGGCCAAGGCATTCCGCGCAAGCGACGGCAGGTGGATGCAGATCCACTGCAGCACCGAGCCGTTCTGGTTCAATACCGCCGACATGATGGCCGCGACCGTCCCCGGCTACGAGGCGCTGCCCGACGACCCCCGCTTCAAGACCGCCGAGGGGCGCATGAAGCATCGCGGCGAGCTGGAGGACCTGCTGGCGGAGGCGGTGCGTCACAAGACGCAGGACGAATGGCGGAGCCTGTTCGCCGAGTGGGACGTGCCCGGTGCGCCGATCAACGACATCGCCGACGTCTACCAGGACCCGCAGGTGCTCCACCGCAACATGCTGGTGGAGATAGATCACCCGACGGCGGGGCGCATCCGCACGGGCGGCAACCCCATCAAGACCGGCCACGAGGAGCGCTTCACGCCCCCTCCGACGCTCGGACAGCATACAGTCGAGGTGCTCCGCGAGATCGCAGGCTACACGGACGCGCAGCTGGACGCCCTGCGGGACGCGCAGGCGATATAGACCGGCGCGGCGTCATGCAGAGCCAACAAGCCCCGGCGCCCGACATCACCCGGCTCGCGGTCCCCATCGCCCTCATCTTCTTCATGTGGGGCTTCGGCACCGGCGCGCTGTGGGTGGCGCGTCCTCTCTTTGCCCTCGCGCTGGGCGGGACGCTGCTGCAGGTCGGTCTCGTATCGTCCCTGAGCGCGATGCCCCGCCTCATCTCCGGCCCCATCGCAGGCCTCCTCTCCGACCGCTGGGGCAGACGCCCCATGCTCATCCTGGGCGCGGTCGGGCACGGTCTGATCCTCGTCGGCCAGTTCGCAACGACCAACTACGTGCACTACGCTCTGCTCGAAGCGCTGGCGGGCATCACCATCGCCATCTGGACGATCAGCTCCAGCGTCCTGATAGCGGACCTCACGAAGATCGCGAACCGGGGGCGCACGGTCGCCTTCCGCGACACGGCGATGCGGCTGGGGATGCTGGCCGGTCCCCTCGTCGGGGGCTTCATCGCCGCCCAGTTCGAACTGCGGTGGGTGTTCATCTTCATCGCATCCACCAAGGTGGTCGCCATCTTCGTCGTGCTGTTCCTCATCCCGGAGACGAGCCCTGTCCGCACCTCGCGCGAGCCCTCTGAGCGGCCCGGCAAGGCGCGGAGCACGGGCGGCGGCATCCCGTGGGCGATGTTCCGCACGAGGTCGTTCGTGGCGATCGCCGCCGCCACCATCTGCTTCGGCATGATCGGGCTGGGACCCGGCATCTTCCGCACGTACTACCCCATCCACGCCCAGGAGACGCTGATGCTCTCCCCGGACGTCATCGGCAACCTCGTTGCGATGGGCGGCGTCCTGACGATGCTCGCGGCAGCGCCCACCGGTTTCGCGGTCGACCGGTTCGGGCGCAAGTGGCCGCTCGTACTCGGCCTCGTCCTGCTCGGCTCCTCTGTTTACCTGCTCGGAGCGTCGACGGCCTTCATCGGCATCGCGATAGCGTTCGCCGTGTTCGCCATCGCTGAGGGGATGAACACCAACACCAACCAGACGTATGCGATGGACCTCGCGCCGATGGAACAGCGCGGCGTCTTCCTGAGCGCCTTTCACATGGCCACGAGCGCCGGCATGTTTATCGGGCCGCTGCTCGCGGGACTGCTGGCCGGACGCCTGGGGCTGGAGGGCACGCTCTTCATCTTCGTGGGCGTCGTCGCAGGATGCGCGCTGCTGTTCGTCGTGCTCGCCCGTGAAACCCTGCAGCGGGAGCCGACGCCGGAACCCACTCCTACCGCACGGTAGCGTAGCCGCCCGGCACGCCGCGCTTCGCCAGCACGATCTGCCACAGTTGGATGTTGCGCGACCGGAACCCTCCCGCGCACGCGAGCAGGTAGAACTTCCACATGCGGTAGAAGCGCTCGTCGTAGCGCTCCTTCAGCGAGTCCCAGTTGCTGTGGAACTTCTCGTACCACGCCACCAGCGTCTTGTCGTAGTCCGCGCCGAAGTTGTGCCAGTCCTCCACCATGAACAGCCCCTCGATCGCCTCCCCTATCTGCGCCACCGACGGCAGCACGCCGTTCACAAAGATGTACTTGTCCATCCACGGGTCGATGGCGTTGGTCGACCTGTTGGAGCCGATGGTGTGCAGCAGGAAGAAGCCCCCGTCCTCCAGCAGGCGCTCCGCCGTCTCGAAGTACGCACGGTAGTTCTTCGGCCCCACGTGCTCGAACATCCCCATGGAGACGACGTGGTCGAACCGTCCCGTCGCGTCGCGGTAGTCCTGCAGCATCCCATTGACGGGGAGGTGGGAATACCGCTCAGCGATGTAGCTCACCTGCTCCCTGGAGATGGTGACGCCCGTGCAGTGCGCCCCGTACTTCTCCGCCGCGAACCCCATGAACGCTCCCCAGCCGCAGCCGATGTCGAACACCGACTGCCCGGCCCGCAGCCCGATCTTGCGGCAGATGAGGTCCAGCTTCGCGTCCTGTGCGGCGTCGAGGTCGGTCGCCTCCTTCCAGTAGCCGCAACTGCCCGTGAGCCGCGAGTCGAACGTCGCGGCGAAGAGGTCGTTGCCGAGGTTGTAGTGCTGGTCGCCGACGTCCCAGGCGCGCTTCTTGTTCTGCCGGTTCGTCCAGCGCGCCGCGAGCGCGAGCCGCAACGTCTTGAGATTCCGGGGGATGAGGTGCTGCGCGCCCGAGCCGAGGATGCGCGCCATCGTCTCGTCCAACCGGCCGGAGTCCCACCAGCCGTCCATGTACGCTTCGCCGAACCCGAGCGAGCCCTCCGCGAACACACGCGCGAACAGCCGCTCGTCGTGCACCTGGATGTCCCACGGCTCCGGCCCGTTTATCGTCACCTCCGCAGGCGCCAGGAGGCGCTCTGCCTGCTCTCTGAACTTGTCGTTCGCCATACGGGTCTGTAACGCTCCTTGCGCTGGCTATCGGCGAGAGAGTATAGCGCGCCGCGCGCCGGGGCGTGCGCCCCGGTATGACGACAGCACGCACAGGCGTATACTCCCCGCGTACGACGCGCACGCGTGCGACACGCAACGGAGGAGAACACGCCATGGCAGGAATCGTCGACGCGGACACCCACATCATCGAGCACCCCGGCGTCTGGGAGTACTTCGACGCCGACATGTACGCGCGCAGGCCCTTGCTCGCCTCCATCCCGCTCGACGGCGAGAACGGCCCCCGCGACTTCGTCTGGATGGTCAACGGCACCGCCGTCCCCAAACGCTCCGGCAAGGGCAGCTACGCCGTCGCCGTCGGCGGCTCCAACTCCGAGAACAACCGCTCCGACATCCGATCCTCCGTGCGGTACATCACCGACCCTCTCGCGCGCGTCGAGGACATGGACATGCGCGGCGTCGACTCCGAGGTCGTCTTCCCCACCGTTCTCCTCGCCTACATCACCGACGACGTCGACCTCGAGATCGCCATCTGCCGCAGCTACAACCGCTACATGGCCAACGCCTGGCGCGTCGCCGGCGACCGCATGGCCTGGGTCGTCGTGCCCCCGCTGCGCGACATCGAGGCGTCGCTGCAGGAGATCGAGTTCGCGCGCGACAACGGCGCGGTCGGCGTCTTCTTCCGCGGCGTCGAGGGCGACCGCTCGCTCGCGGAATCGTACTTCTTCCCCATCTACGAGGCGGCGCAGCGGCTGGGCATGGCCATCAGCATCCACACCGGCGGCGGCTCGCCCGGCATGCTGCAGGTGTTCGACCGCAACGTCTCGCACAACCTGCCGCATGTCCGCTCGCTGCCGCTCTTCGCCTTCCGCGACCTCGTGGCGCACAAGATACCGGAGCGCTTCCCCGACCTGACGTTCGGCTTCATCGAGGCGTCTGCGTCGTGGGTGCCCTACGTCGTCCACCACCTGCGGCGCTCCACCCGCACCTCCGAGCGCGGCATCGGCCGGGCCAACCCCGACTCCGCGCTCGACTTCGGCCCCGCCCTCTTCCGCGACTACCGTCTCTTCATCGCCGCCGAGACCGACGAGGACATCCCGTACCTCATCAACTACATCGGCGAGGACAACATCATCATGGGCTCGGACTACGGCCACCAGGACCAGTCGAAGGACAACGGCATGGTCGGCGTCATGCAGCGCCGCGAGGACCTCCCCGCCCCCATCGTCGAGAAGATCCTCGCCGACAACCCCACGCGCTACTACCGGCTGGGGTAAGTCTCGTCATTCCAGCGAAGTAAGAAGGGCGCCCATGATGGGCGCCCCTCTCGGTTTCTCATGCCTGCGCAGGGTTGTGCCTACCCGTCCAGCTTGAGCAGTCTGCGCGCGTTCCCCTCGTAGATCTTCTGCTTGTCCTCGATGCTGGCCGTGATGCCGTCCATGACCGCGAGCGTCGACCGGATGTAGCCGGAGCCCTTCTCCGGGTCGAACGGCGCGTCCGACGCGAACAGCACGTGGTCGGCGCCGAAGAACGCCAGCCCGCACTCCGTCGCCGGGACGGAGCCGAACGTCGCCGTGTCGGCGTAGAACATGCGGAAATAGTCGTACGGACGCTTCGCCAGCCGTCCGAGCGTGCCCGCCTCGTGCGGGTCGTCGCTGCGGCGGCCGAGCTGGTCGAGGCCGGGCCCGACGCGACCCTCGAAGAACGGCACCATGCCGCCGAGGTGGTGCGTGATGATCTTGATGTCCGGGTACCTGTCGAACAGGCCCGACATCACGATGCGTCCCATCGCGACGCTCGTCTCGTACGGCCAGCCGAACGCCCACCACATGTCGTACCAGGAGCGCTCCTCGGTCACGTAGTCGGAGAACTCGGCGGAACGCGTCGGGTGCAGCCAGATGGGCAGGTCGAGCTCGGCCATCTTGTCGAACACCGGTGCCAACTCCGGGTCGTCGAGCGGGCGTCCGTTCACGTTGGTGAATATCTGCACGCCCTTCGCACCGAGCTTGTTGATGGAGCGGTCGATCTCGTCGAGCGTGGCCTGGGTGTTGTTCATCGGCAGCGCCGCGACGAACCCGGGGAACCGGTCCGGGTGCTGCGAGACGACCTCTGCCATGCCGTCGTTGGCGATCTGCGCGAGCTCCGGGCTGTCCTCCGGTCCCGCGACGACCTCGACGGGCGGCAGGTTCAGCGAGAACACCTGCTTGTAGTCGTCGCCGAACTGATCGATCTTCTCGAACCGGGCATCGACGTCGTACAGCATGGGGATGGCGGAGACGCGCTTCATCATGTACGCGCCGCCCTCGCTCATGTTGGTCATCGTGTCGAAGTAGGGCTTGGGCAGAATGTGGTTGAAGATGTCTATCTTCACGTAGTCCTCCGTTGGGGCGCGCCCTCATGGGCGGGCCGTTATCATCTGACTAACCCTACCTGTGCGAGGCGCTGCGGGTCAAAGGGGTGAAGGAGAATGGAGGTAGCCCGTGCAGGTACGCATCGTCGGCGCGCACAGCCTGGACTCGAAGCACGCTCATCACAACTGCTTCCTCATCGACGAACACGTCGCGGTCGACGCAGGCAGCATCATGAGCGCGCTCGCCGCTGACGAGCAGGAGCGCATCGAGGCCGTGCTCCTCACCCACCACCACTTCGACCACTGCCGCGACCTGCCGACGCTCGCGCTGGACTCGCGCGACGCGGGCAGGACGGTCCGGGTATACGGCGAGCCTCCCGCGCTCCGGACGACCAACACCCAACTCCTGGATGGACGCATCTACATCGACGCCACCAGGGCCCCGGAGCCCGGCGTCTCCCCGCCCCTCTCGCTCCGTCCCTTCGGCGTTGGCGAGACACACGAGGTGCTTGGCTACCGCGTCTCCAGCGTGCGCGTCGACCATCCCGTGCCGACGATGGGCTACATCGTGAGCGACGGCAGGTTGAGCGTCGGTTTCTCCGGTGATACCGGCGGCGCGCTGATGGGTTTTTTCTCGCACCCGACGCCGCCCGACGTGCTGCTGATCGACGTCAAGTGGCCGGAGCGCTTCCGTGCACTGGCCGAGGCGTCGGGCCACATGACGCCGGGCATGCTGCGGCAGGAGGTGCTCGCCGCGAAGGAGGCGGGCGTCGGGTTGCCGAAGCTTCTCGCCGTCCACCGCTCGCTCCGCGAGGAGCCGGAACTGCTGCGCGAACTCGCCGGGCTCCAGGCCGAACTGAACGTCGACCTGGAGCCCGGCTACGAGGACATGGTCATCGGTTGAGCGGCCCTTGACGCAGCGCTGCCGTTAGCCACATACTTAGCTAAGTACAGTGCAGGATAAGACCAATGACCACCGTGAACGTCCACGAAGCGAAGTCCCAGCTCTCCCGCCTGCTCGCACAGGTCGAGGCTGGTGAGGAGGTCATCATCGCCCGCAACGGCAAGCCCGTCGCACAACTCGTGGCGTGTGAACCTAAACCCAAACGACAGTTCGGTACGATGAAGGGGCTCATCAGCATCGACGAGCGCTTCTTCGAGCCGCTGCCCGAGGAGGAGTTGGAGCTCTGGGGCGTCTGATCCGTTGCGGCTCTTGCTCGACACGCACGCGTTCATCTGGTGGTTCCAGGGAAATACCAGGCTGCCCCTGCCCGCGCGACGGGTGGTCGCTGACGATTCGAACGACGTTCTCATCAGTGCAGCCTCAGCCTGGGAGATAGCCACCAAACACCGGCTCGGCAAGCTCCCGGGCGCCGGAGCGCTCGCTCTCGACATACCCGGGGCTATCCAGCGCCAGAAGTTCGAAGAGTTACCCGTGACCGTCGCCGACGGCGTACGGGCCGGGGAGCTTCCCGGCCCGCTTCGCGACCCGTTCGACCGCATGCTCATCGCGCAGGCGCTGACGCACGACCTCGTCGTCGTCTCCAACGAGAGGATCTTCGACCGCTACGGCGTGCGCCGTCTCTGGTAACGCGCGCTATCGGCTAGGAGAGGTGCTTCCCGAACCAGGCCAGCGCGTCGGCCCACGCGGCCTCGGCGGCCTCCTGGTTGTAGCGCTCCGCGTTCGTGTGGTTGTGGAACGCGTGCGGCGCGTTGGCGTACACCTTCATGTCGCACGTGGTCCCGGCGTCGTTCAACGCCTTCGTGATGTCGTCGATGCCCGCGTTGATGCGCTCGTCCAGCTCACCGTAGACGGCGTAGACCGCGCCCGCGATGTTCGGCACCTGCTCAAGCGGCGGGTTCGCGCCGTAGAACGGCACCGCAGCCGCGATGTCCGCACTCTCCGTCGCGACACGCCACGTGATGCCCCCGCCGAAGCAGAAGCCGATGATGCCGATGCTCGTCACGTCCGGCTGCGCCTTGAGGTACGCGATCACTGCCTGCACGTCGCTCACGTGCCGCTCGCGCGGGATCTCGCCCAGCTTCGCCGGGATGTCCTCGATGCTCGCCGTGCCGCCGTCGCGCGACAGCAGGTCGGGCGCAACCGCGATGTAGCCGTTGCTGGCGAGGCCGTCCGCCACGTCGCGCAGGTAGGGCACCAGTCCGCGGTTCTCGTGGATGACGATGACCGCGGCGGCACTGCCGCCTGCCGCCGGCTTCGACTCGTACGCCGCCAGCTGCGCGTCGCCCGCGTCTATCGAGATGTCGCTTCCCGCGGGCTCGGGCCCGCCGATGAGAGGGTTCGCCATTTCTCCTATCCTCCTTTGGTTTCCCGCATTATAGGCAATCTCTCAATGATGCAGAGGGGACCGCGCCGATGCTTGGGAAATCGGACACGCGGCCATTGCTCGTTCGCATCCTGCCGTCCTAGACTCGCCGCAACATCAACGCTCAGGAGAGCGCATGAACATCAGACTGCCATTCCCCCGCCGGAGCGTCGCCTCTCGGGGGCGCGCTATCTACATGGAGAAGATACGCCCGCACGTCTACCCGCAGCAGATAGGCACCGTCATCGTCATAGACGTGCGCAGCGGCGACTACGAGATATGCGCGAACCCATTCGATGAGATACCTGCGGAAGACCGGCTCCGAGAGCGCAGACCAGACGCTCTCATCTGGCGGAAGCGTGTCGGCTATCAGACCGTGGCTGCCTTCGGGGGGTTGAGAGTGGATAAGGATGGCTAGCGGAGCGGTCAGAGGGCTCATCCCCATAGTGCCCATAGCAATCATGGACAGGAACGGGCACCCGCAGCAATTCCAAGCAGTCCTGGATACGGGCTTTGCCGGAGTCATCAGCCTCCCGCGCTCCTCCATCGAGCGGCTCGGTCTTGCCTTCTCGCGCCAGGAACCCGTGACGTTCGCTAATGGCGAAACACAGGAGAGCAGCATCTACCAGGCTACCGCGATATGGGAAGGAGAGCGATATTCCGTCCCGGTCTACCAACTGGGGCCTGAGCCGCTCATCGGCATGGGACTACTCAACGGCTCTCGCGTCACCATCGACGTGATCGAGGACGGGCCCATTGACATCGGGCCGCTCTAGGGCCGGCTGGATCACTCAAGCCTGACGTTCTTGCTGTAGTCGTAGTCCACCGAGATGTCGCTCGCGAAGTCCCACGTCACGCGGCTCGTGTCCCAGCCTGCGCCGAAGGCTTCTTCGAAGAACGTGAGCATGTCGCTCCATGCGGCGGCGGTCTGCTCGGGACGGTACCGCCCGGGCATCGTATCGTTGAACCAGCCGTGCGGCGCGCCCGGGTAGACGCGGATCCGGTAGCTCTTGTTGGCGCGCTCGAACGCGTCCCGCCACGCCCGGAGGCTCTCGATGGAGATGATGTGGTCCGCTTCACCGAACTGGCCGAGCACCGGGCATTTCGTCGCGGCGATAAGCTCGCTCATGGGCACCGGCTGCTCCGGCGTGGGCTTCCAGTTGGCATTGTCCACTCCGCCGTAGAGCGCCACGACCGCTGCAACGTCGTCACGATGCGCCGCGTACAGGATGGGCTGGCGCCCCGTCTGGCAGACGCCGATGATGCCGATACTGTCGCTTCGAACGTAGTCCTGGCTCCGCAGGAAGCGGATGACCTCGTCGAAATCGTCGATAACCTCGTCGTCCCGTATCTCGACGCGCGCCTCGCCGCGCGCCACCGCCTCGATGTCGCCGTCGAAGCGATGGAACAGGTCGGGCGAGACGCCCACGTAGCCGACGTCCGCGAGCCGCTCGGCCATGTCCTTCGGATGCTGGACGATGCCGTACCGCTCGTGCAGCCACATCACCGCGGGGCGAGGCTCGTCCGTATCGGGACGCGCCACCCAGACGTTCATGCCGCTCTCCATGCGATGTTCGGTCAACATGGCCTCTCCTCCGGCAACAGGCTACGCCCTGCATTCAAGGCTTGCAGTAGAAACACTCGTGGATCCTCCGGCCGGTCGAGGAGCGAGCTTCTTCCTTCGTAGCGAAACCCACCCATTTCGCAGAACCGTCACGTCTGACGTGGGAGCACGTATCCCTGTGGAGGGTCACCATCGTCGAATCCATGTTCAGCCAGTAGGCCTTCATCTCCTGCTCCTCGACGGACTGCCGCCTGAACAGGTTGGACAAACGACACATGACTTGCTCCTTTCACACCCCCGCAACAAAGTCCGCAAGACGGTCTATCTGGTCGATGTCGGCGAGCCCCGGCTCCAGTATCAGCTCGTCGCAGCCGATCTCCTCGTAGGCGCGGAAGGCCTCCCGCAGCGTCTTGGGTGTGGACGGCACCCTCACTTCCATGGTCCGCGCAGCCTCGCCGCGGAACGAGTAGTAGGAACGTATCGATTCCGCCGTCCGGTCTGCGGCGTACTGCCCCCAGGCGCACGTGAGCCCGGCGACCAGCCGCGGCTTGCCCGGCTTGCCCGCTTCCCTCCACGCCGACTCGACGGTGCGGAAGTAGCTCATCACCTCCTGCGCCTGGTTGGAAGGCGCGCTGCCCGCACTGCCCGCGATGTAGCCGTCGCCCAGCCTGCCGGAGCGCCGCAACGCAGCCTCCGAACGCCCGCCGATGAGCAACTCAGGCCCCTTTCCATACGCCGCCGTGGGGCCGATGGGGCCGACGTCCTCCTGCAGCGGTTCGCCCGCCCAGATGCGGCGCATCGCGGCTATCTGCTCCTCGAACCGCCTGCCGCGAGCCTTCATCGGGGCTTCGGCAGCAACGAAATCGTCCGGGCGTGAACCGACGCCGAGCCCGAGCACGAATCGTCCGCCCGATATGGAGTCGATGCTGGCGACCTGCTTCGCCATGATCGCCGCATTGCGCAGCGGCGCGATGAGCACCGTCGGCATCAGCCGGACGCGCCTCGTCACCGCAGCGGCAGCAGCCATTGCTATCAGCACGTCGTGGTTGCCGTATACCAGCCGGTCGATCTGTGCGAGCGACGAGAACGGCCCTTCGTCCGCCCGTACTGCCCACTCGACGAGGATGTCCCCCTTGTTCGCAGGGACCACCTTGGGAAATGCGATTCCTATCTCCATGCACGCTCCGCGCCTGAGCGCCTGATCATTCCGGTCTAACCACGAACACAGGGCCGGCGCTGTGCCGCACAACCCGGTCCGTAACGCTGCCCAGCAGCAGGCGCGCCATGCCCGCGCGGCCATGCGTCGCCATCGCCACCAGCTTGTCACCCGCCTCGCCGACCTCGTCGAGTATCACGCTGGCCGGGTAGCCGGTCACGACGCTGCCGCTGACGTCCGCGATGCCCGCGGACTGCAGGTCGGCGACCTTCGCCGCAACGTATCCGTGCGCCTCGGTCTCCATCTCTCCCGCCAGGTCCTGGCTCGCGTGTATCGGAGCGTACTCCGTGAACGCTTCGCCGTACGGGTTCAGTGCGACGGCGCGCAGCACCGTTACTCCCACCCCCAGCGCGTTCGCCATCTCCGCCGCGTGCGGCAGCGCCTGCTCTGACAGATCGGAACCATCCACCGTCAGCACCACCCGGTTGACCGGATGAGCGCCGCCTTCCTGGGCCCGAGTGATGAGCATCGGGTGCCTGCCGCTCCGCACCATCTTGTCCGTGACGCTGCCCAGCAGCCACCTGCCGACGCCCGTCCGCCCGTGCGTGGTCATCGCGATGAGCGTGCCGGCGTCTTTGTCCGCCTCCTCCAGGATGCAGTCCGCCGGGTCGCCGTCTTTCACCACTGTCTCGACGGTCACCCCGTCCGACCTGATGGTCTCAGCCATCTGGTCGAGATACGCCTGCGCATCGCCGTTGATCCTTGCAAGGATGTCTTCCCAGTCTGCGGCCGACGGCAGGGGACCGGCCTGGTCGTCCGTCTCCCGGTAGACGCTCATACCTTCTCTGACCAGTTCGCCGGGATAAGGGTTCACCACGCGCAGCAACAGCACGGTCGCTCCCGTGGACTTCGCTACCATCTCGGCATACGGCAGCACCTGCGCTGCCAGGTCCGACCCATCCAGCGGAACCAGGACACACGAATACATGCAGACCCCTCCTGCCTCGTTATCGATGACGCTCTACGAACGCTGGGCCCGGTTTACCCCTGGCCCACCAGCTTGCGCCGCTCGGCGGCGTCCTCGCCGCCCTTCACGCCGCGCTGGTTGAGGATGGGGCTGTACTTGCTCGCCATGCCCTGGCGCTCGTAGACGCTCGTGCCGGTGCCAGTACCGCCGAGGTCGTTCGGGTTGATCTTCGCCGCGAGCTCGCGCGGGTACTCCGTGACCATCCCGTGGTACCTGTTCTCCTCCGGCGTGCGGAACGTGTTCATCGGGTCGCCGCCGTCCTCGACGATCTTGATGTTGTCCTCCAGCATCTGGCGGAACATGATGATGCCCTTGTCCGAGCGGCCGAGGTGCTCGCCCGTGCGGTCGGCTATGTCGCCCTGCGTGATCCACGCCGCGACGTCCTGCGCGGAGTTGCTGTCCAGGATGACGTACTGCGGCTGGTCGTTCTCGTCCAATTGGATGACGGGAGGCTCGAAGAACGGAACGTCCTCCGGCGCCTGCTCCGGTGTGCCCGCTTCCTTGGGGTGGCACATCACCCACCAGTGCGCGGTGTTGTAGTCGTCGATCGGAACGCGTATCTGCACCGCAGGGCCGGTCATGCCCCACTTCTCGCGGTCGAACCCGTCGCCGCCCTGGCGGAGGTAGTACGGGAAGATGATGGGATGGCCCTCACGCCAGGAGGTGTCCTCCTCGGAGCCGCCCTCCATCACGCGGCGCTTGTAGATGCCGTACTCGTACTCCGTGAACGCGATCTTCTCGTGGTGCCGGATGACCTTCTGGCGCTCCGGTTCGTCCCGCATCACGGAGATGAAGTTGGACCAGTAGCCATGGAGCCACTCCAGGTGCACCGGGTCCAGCGAGTTCTCCTGGCACTGCAGCCAGTTGCACGGCAGCACGGCCAGCCCGATGTCCCTGATGACGTCGTCCACCGCGAAGACGTCCCAGTTCGGGACGAGCGGCGCGGGCACTGGGCCGAGGTAGGCGAACAGCAGCCCAGCCTTCTGCTCCACCGGGTACGCCTTCATCTGGATCTTGTCCTTGAACCGCGCCTCCGGGTCCTCCGTCTCCTCGTACGGCTGCTCCGTGCACTGGCCCGTCTCGTCGTACAGCCAACCGTGGTACGGGCAGCGGAGACCGTGCTCCTCAGGGATGCCGTAGATCATGTTCATACGCCGGTGGGCGCAGTGCGGCTCCATGAGGCCGAACGTGCCGGAGCGGTCCTTGTAGAGGATGAGGTCCTCACCGAGGAGGCGCACCTTCATCGTCCACTTGTCGTTCATCTGGGAGACGGCCGCGATGGGGTGCCAGTAGCGGCGCATCAGTTCGCCGGTGGGCGTGCCGGGGCCGACCCGGGTATAGCGGTCGTTTGCTTCCTGCGTCAGCATCGCTTCCTCCTTCTGTCTCTCTGTCTCGTCTCGATTGCCGGGCGCATCATACAGCCGCCCGTGTTTACGCCGCTAGCGACGATACGACGGCGAGCTCGGGAGCGTCCGCTCCTCGAACGCGCGCTGCACGTCCGCCAGCTTGCGGGGGAACTCCGTCGTCCGGCAGTTGTGCCAGTCGTCCAGCTCCGCCTCCCAGTCCGCGCCCGGCGGCAGGACTGTCGCGCAGGAGCGGACGTTGTACTGCTCCGGGTTCTCCGACGCCGGTGGCGGCGTGCCGTCTTCGCGCAGCTGCGTCGCCGCGCGCAGCAGCATGCGTCGCGCGCGGATGATACTTACGTCCGTCGTCCCCAGGTGCTCGCGGGTCCTGTCCATGATCGGGCCCATGCTGTGAATGACCGCCGAGTCCTGCAGCCGCACGGTGGGGATGCCCGTCGTGTTGCGCTGCTTCGCGGTCTGGTCCATCAGGAAGTCGCTGTCCGGCGCGGCCTGCGGCCACCACTTCGCGAAGAAGCGCCCGTGCTGCTCCGACTTCATCGGCCCGACGCCCGGCACGAGCGCGCCCGGCTCGTCCGATAGTGTTGAGTGCGGCTTGCCGTTGCCCGGCATCTCGCCCGCCGGCTTCCACCAGATGCCCATGTGGACGGTGTGGTAGTCGTCCACCGGCAGGTAGATCGAGAGCGGTACGACGCCGTCCTGCGCGGGGAACATCCCGTAGATGGGGAAGATGAACTGCGTGGTGC
This sequence comes from Dehalococcoidia bacterium, assembly GCA_022820645.1. Classification (GTDB taxonomy): domain Bacteria; phylum Chloroflexota; class Dehalococcoidia; order Lucifugimonadales; family Australimonadaceae; genus Bin16. The sequence continues at coordinate 199,333 of JAJEFD010000006.1, forward strand.
GCCAGTAGACGTTGCCGTCCAGCTCGTGGCGCTCCGCCCCGTAGGTGAACCCGTAGGGCTTCTCCGATATGTGGAAGAGCGCGCGCTGGTCGTTGTGGTAGAGACCGTAGCGCGGCGAGTCGTCGACGTTCAGCCGCCGGTGCAGGAAGTACACGTGCGTCGAGTCCAGTTCGCCCTCGAGCGCCTGCATCCAGTTGCACTCGTAGACGATCTTCTGTGCGTGGCTCACGTTCTCCGGCGATATCTGCCCCCACTCGAACAGCGGGATGCCGGGCGGGTCGTCCTGGTTAGGGCCCATGTATATCCACGTGACCCCGCCGTAGTCCGCGCCCTTGTACGCCGTTATCCGCACCTTGCTCTTGAAGACGCTCTCCGCGGGCTCGTTCGGCATGTCGACGCACTGACCGTCGGCGTCGAACTTCCAGCCGTGGTACGCGCAGCGCAGCCCTTCCTCCTCGGTACGCCCGTAGAAGAAACCCGCGCCCCGGTGCGGGCAGTTCGCCTGCGTGAACGCGGGCGTCCCGTCCAGCGTGCGCCAGACGACGAGGTCCTCGCCCAGCACGCGGACGCGCTGCGGCTGTCCCTCCGCCTCGTACTCCCACGAGTACCCGACCGGCAGCCAGTACTGCCGCATCAGGTCGCCCATCGGCGTGCCGCGCCCTACGCGGCAGAGCAGGTCCGTGTTCTCAGCAGAGAGCATTGTCGTCCTCCTGTGACGCTGAACTTCTTCCTGCAGGCGTCAGCATACGCCAATCCGCCGTGCAATTCACCGCACGATGCGCCCCGTGCCTGCACTGGCGTATAGTCGCACACGACACAACCCACGGGAGCAGAGCATGGAGATCACTGAGAACGTCCTGCAGAGCGGTATGCGACTCTGGTACGCGCGGCCTGAGACGGCCGAGCCTCGCCCCCTGATGGTGATGCTCCACGAACGCTACGGGCCGGTGGAGCAGAGCTGGAACATCCTCCGGCTCGTCGCGGAGCGCGGCTACGTCGCCTGCCTCTCCGACCTCTTCCACCGCTACGAGGGCGACCGCGGCCCCATCGAGCGCTCCGAGGCCCGCTACGACCCCACCGACGAGCAGACGGTGATCGACATCGACGCGTCCATCGCTTTCATGCGCGGTCTCGACTTCGTGGACGGCAGCAGGATCGGCCTCGTTGGCTTCTGCCAGAGCGGGCGCACCCCCATGGTCTACTCCGCGGCGGGCCGCGACGTGCAGGTGCTGGGCGTCTTCCACGGCGGCATCTACCCCCGCGACTACGATCCCATCTACGAGGGGCAGGAGCCCATCGCCGACGTGCTCCCCCGCGTCAGCGCCCCCATCCTTGCGGGCTTCGCCGAGCACGACCAGCTCGTGCCGATGGAGAACGTCAGGCGCTTCCGGGGCGAACTGGAATCGCTCGGTAAACGCGCAAGCGTCCGCGTCTTCAGCGGCATCGGCCACGGCTGGTTCAACGTCACCCGACCGAAGGACTACAACGAGGCCGCGAGCAACGAGTCGTGGGACCTCCTCGCCGCGTTCGTGGACGACGCCTTCGCGGGCACGCTCGGCGACGGCCCGAAGGTCGAGTTCAACGCCGACGCCTCGATCCCGTTCGACTTCTCGGTCTGACGGGCAAGGAGCGTCTACCCCTCACAAGAACGCCCTCCCGCATGGGGAGGGCGTTCAACCCTTCTATCTCCTACCTCGGGGCCACCTTGGCCCGTACCCCTGCCGCGAGCTCCGCGCTCTCGGAGACGGAAGTGCCCTCCGGGTCCTCCCACGCGATCTGGCCGCCGAGGCCGTGCTCGATGTTCCACGTCACCACGTCGAAGCACTTGCCCGTCACTTCGGTCGACGCGTCCTGTTTCGCCAGGAAGAGCGCCAGCGGCACCATGTGGTCGGCCCGCAGCGGCAGTGGCGCGTTCGGGTTGCCCATGCCCATCTCACGGCGCGCGATGTTCTGCTCGTCGAACCCGGTCGTGCGCGTGTGCCCGGGGATCATCAGGTTCACCGCCACGTTGTCGGAACGTATCTCGTCCGCCAGGTAGAACATCATCGTGAGCAGCGCGGCCTTCGTCGACTGGTACGGCATCTCGCGGCTGTTCGGGCGGAGCGCCTTGTACGCGCCGCCGTACGAGTGGTGAAGCGCACCGCTGCTGATGATGGAGACGACGCTGCCGGAGCGCTGCTGGATCATCGGCCGGATGAAGCGACGCGTCACCTTGAGCGCGCCGAACACGTTGACCGCGAACGCCTGCTCCCAGTCCTCGTCGCTCGTCTCCAGCGTCGTGATGCGTCCCGTCGGCGGGTAGAGGATGCGCTGCCGCATCGCCGCGTCGTTGATGACCACGTCGCACGTGCCCCACTTCGCAATCGTCTCCTCGTACGCCGCGTCGATCTGCGCGCCGTTCGCGACGTCCACCGTCGCCACGATCACGTCGTCGGGGCGGGAGCGCAGGCTGTCCAGGAACTCGGTGTCCCTGTCGCTGGAGAACCCCGTCGGCTCCCACGACAGGTCCATCGCCACCACCTTCGCGCCTTCCGCCAGGAACGCCTGTGTGAATGCACGGCCCATCCCTCGTGCCGCGCCCGTTATCGCCACAACCTTGCCTGCCAGTTCGCTCATCTCTTCACTCCTCGGGTACCGCCCTGGACACGCGCGCCAGGCGGAAGATGCGCCAATCATACTCCGTGTGCCGGTGGGACGCTCGCCCCGCGTGCCCGATAATGGTATGGGCGGACATAACCGCCCGCAGGCGGTGATCGTGAAGGTATTCGGCAAACGCATCGGGCTAGGGAACGGCACGGCGGCGGACGTTGCCCGCTTCCTGCGGGGGCCGGACCGCCGCAGGCGCGAGTTACGGCAGGCCGCAAGCGTCTTCCGCGAGATGATCGGCGGCTTCCGCGCGCTGCACTTCGTCGGCCCGTGCGTCACCGTATTCGGCTCGGCGCGAACGCCGGAGGAGAGCCCCTACTACCGCCTCGGCATGGAGGTGGGTGGCGCGCTCGCGGACGCCGGGTTCACCGTCATGACCGGCGGGGGCCCCGGCATCATGGAAGCGGCGAGCCGGGGCGCGAAGGAAGCGGGCGGGCGGACCGTCGGTTGCACCATCCGCATCGACATGGAAGAGGACGCCAACGCCTACCTGGACACTTGCAAGGAGTTCAACTACTTCTTCGTCCGCAAGGTCATGCTCGTCAAGTACTCCTACGGCTTCATCGTCATGCCCGGCGGCTACGGCACGCTCGACGAGGTGTTCGAGACCGCGACGCTCGTGCAGACGAACAAGATCGCCGACTTCCCCATCGTCCTCATGGGCGCTAACTTCTGGCAGCCGATGCTCGGCTTCATCGAGGAAACGCTCCTCGCCCAGAACATGATCGACCCCGAGGACTTCGCCGCCATCACCGTCACCGACGACGCCCGTGAAGCCGCGGCGCTCATCCGCGACGCCGCCGTCCGCAGCCACGGCGAACACTTCGACGAGATCCTCCACCGCAACCGCCTCTTGTTCGAGTAGGGGCTTGCCTAGTCCGGCAGGTAGCTCGGGAAGCCGTACAGCGCGACGCAGTTGTCGTGCACGATCTTCCGCATGTCCTCCTGCGCCTCCGGCCCCGCGAAGTCGCGCTCGATGAACTCGCGGGACTTCGGCCACGTCGACGCCGCGTGCGGATAGTCCGACGACCACATCACCCGGTCCACGCCGATGTCCTTCCGGTACTGGATCCCCACCTCGTCGTCGATGTACGTGACGTACACCTGGCGGGCGAAGTACTCCGTCGGCTTCATGCTGAGGGGCGTCGAGAAGCCGCCCCGCCTGCTCGAACCGGTCCCTACCGTACCGTTGATCCGGCCAAGCCAGAACGGCACCCAGCCGACGCCGTACTCGGCGGAGATAACGTTGAGCGTCGGGAACCGCTCCAGCACACCGGACGCGATGATGACCGCGATCGACTTCTGCACCTCGTGCGCCGCGATGATCGGCCGCAGCACCCGGTTCTCCCGACCGAACTCGTACCGGGGGCGCTCCATGCCCGTAGGCGGGTGGAGGCTGAGAGGCATCCCCAGCTCTTCCGCCTTGCTCCAGAAGACGTCGTACATGTCCAGGTGGTACGGCTGGTCCTCCGGCGGCGAGGCCCAGATCATCGCCCCGCTCAGCCCCATCTTCGCGCACCGCTCCAACTCCTCCGCGCCGAGTTTGGGGTCGTACAGCGAGATCAGCGCCAGCCCCTTCAGCCGGTCGGGAGCGTAGCTGCAGTACTCGGCCAGCCAGTCGTTGTAGACGCGGAAGCACTCCCGCTGCAGCGCCGGGTCCAGCAGCCAGAAGAGCCGGAAGCCAAGCGTCGTGTACAACACCTCGGCGGCCACGCCGTCGACGGCCATGTCCTTCAGCCGCTCCGCCGGGTCCCATCCGCCGGGGCGGGCATCGGCGTAGCCGCCGGTCTTCATGAACTCGACCTTCTCCTCGGCGGTGCGGCTCTGCCCTCCCGCGATTCCGACGGCGAGGTCGTGAGGCTGGTAGCCCTCGTACACCCACCACGCTCCCTGAACGCCGTTGTACTCGTCCTCCACGTGCGGCGCGCGGTCGCGGAACTTCGCGTCCATCCGCGTCGTCCACAGGTCCAGCGGCTCGCTCATGTGAGAGTCCGACGATATGTACCACGCATCTGCCATCGGCTTCCTCCTCATGGCTGTTGTGTGCTTTGCCCGCAATATCCTCCGACCCGACCCCGCCGTCAACTTGCACCCGCTTGCCATCTGATTGACAATCCGCCCTGACTGTAGGAAAACGCCAGAGCGCCCTCGTGGAACGAGTGCGGCGCAGGAGGACTGCAATGGTCTCGATCATCAGATCACGCGGTGACCGCTCGCTTCGCAGCCTGGTGAACCTCGACGAAGGGCTCATCGCGCGTGAGATCTACGTCAACGAGGGCATCTACCAGCAGGAACTGGAGCAGATATTCGCCCGCGCGTGGCTCTTCCTCGGCCACGAGAGCCAGGTCCCCAACCCCGGCGACTTCGTCATCTCCCGCATGGGCGAGGAGGAGATCATCGTCACGCGCGACAGGAAGAACGTCATCCACGCATTCCTGAACACCTGCCGGCACCGCGGGATGAAGGTCTGCCGCTACGACGACGGCAACACCCTCGTCTTCACCTGCCCCTTCCATGGCTGGTCCTACGACACCGACGGCAGGCTCGTCGGCGTCCCCCACCACAAGCAGGCCTACCATGAGGAGCTGGACAAGAGCTCCTGGGGCCTGTTCGAGGTCGCCCAGCTCGCCAACTACTACGGCTCCCTCTGGGCCACGTGGGACCCCAAGGCCCCGTCCTTCGAGGACTACCTCGGCGTCTACGCCCCCACCATCAAGTGGTGCTTCGAGAGCAGCGCAGGCGAGGACAACGGCGTCGAGCTCTTCAACCCCGCAACCAAGTGGTACATCCCCACCAACTGGAAGTTCCCCGGATTCTCCTTCGACGGCGACAGCGCGCACGGCGCGATGACCCACCGCTCCGTCAACGTCGCCGCCATCGGCCCGCAGGGCGATCTGCAGGGCGGCAGCCGCAGCGGCATGCGGGCCCCCTTCCCCGCCACGTCCTACGAGATGCAGCTACCCGAGCTCGGCCACGGCGGGCACAACTACATGTACGAGCAGCCCGGCACGCCGGAGTACATGGACACCTGGCAGACCGAGCCGCCCGAGGTCGACGCCTACTACCGCGAGCAGCGGGAGAAGAAGCAGGCCCGCTACAAGGACACCTACCTCCACGCCGGCAACGGCGGCACCGCCCTCGTCTGGCCCAACGTCAACATCCAGCCGCACCGCATCCTCATCTGGCACCCCCACGGCGTCGGCGTCACCGAGTCCTGGCGGCAGTACCCTGTCGACAAGAACGCCCCCAAGGTCGTGAAGGACGCCCAGCGCCGCTACATGATGCGCTACGGCGGCCCCACCGGACTCACCGAGTCCGACGACATGGAGAACTGGAACTACGCCTTCCCCGCCAGCCTCGGCACCATCGCCCAGCGCCTTCCCTACAACTTCCAGATGGGCCTCGGCCACGACTTCACCGACGAGCGATTCCCCGGCATGACCTTCACCTTCCGCATCGCCGAGGCCAACCAGCGCGCCCGCCTCCGCCGGTGGATCGAGTTCATGGAAGCCTCCAGCTGGGACGACATCTACCCCGTCCACCCGAAGAAGAACACGGAGCGCTGATAGGGAAGCGGGGCCTGAACCTGACAGGAGGAACGCCATGACGACCGGACGCCCGGACCAGAAGGGCGAAGAGCTCATCAACGTCAATAACACCGTTATCCTCACCAATCTGCCCATCGGGCAGCGGATGAAACTGCGCGACGGCTCCGTCGCCGACGTCACCGCCAACCCCCGCGACGGCGGATGGGTCCGCGCCCGCTTCGTCGAGTCCGACACCAACCCTGCCCTCGTCGGGAACGAGGAGATGGTCTTCGCCACCGACGTCGTCGGCCTCATCGAGAGCCCGGACACCACCCCGTTCGAAGCCGTCGACACCGGCCCGGAGCGCTCCGCCGGCCTCGCCCGGCCCGTCACCATCACGACGCCCGAGCAGACCCTCGAGCGCCTCCTCTTCGAGCGCGAGATCGAGCGCTTCCTCTACCGCGAGGCCGAACTCCTCGACGACCGCCGCTTCAACGACTGGATCGAGCTCGTCGCCGAGGACACCCACTACCACATGCCCGTCCGCCGCAACGTCAAGTTCGGCGAGCAGCACCGCGAGAACACCGACCCCGAGTCCGAGATATCGTGGTTCGACGAGGGCAAGCGCACGCTCGCCGGTCGCGTCCGCCAGATCAACACCGGCCTCCACTGGGCCGAGGAGCCCTTCTCCCGCGTCCGCCACGTCATCAGCAACATCCAGGTCGGCGAGGAGCAGGGCGGCGAGGTCCCCGTCCGCAGCAACTTCTTCGTCTGGACGAACCGCTTGCACGACGAGGTCAACGTCTTCATCGGCGCCCGCCACGACGTTCTCCGCCGCGACCCCGACACCGGATGGAAGATCGCCCGCCGGCTCATCCTGCTCGACCAGAACGTCCTCCTCTCCAAGGTCATCACCACCTTCTTCTAGGAGCCTGTACCCGTCATTCCCGCGAAGGCGGGAATCCAGCCGCGGAAGGGACATCTCCATGCTGAACAGAATGCACAGCGACCATCCTCACTCCGGCCACCCTTGGGGGCAACGCCGATGACTCTCTCAGCGGAATGGCGCGTCTTCGGCGAGTTCGACGTCGTCCTCGTCGTCGAGGACGGCATCGTGCGCGAGGCGATGACCGCCGACCCCGTCATCCTCCACGACTTCCTCACCTCCATGAGCGGCCTTCACTCCTGGCGCAGCGACCACGCCGTCGAGGGTGAGAAGGACCGCCCGGAGCCGTGGGGCGCCCTCGTCATCTCCCGCGCTGAGACCGGCGAGATCATCGACATGGACCCGCAGCGCTTCTGGACCGGCGTCCACATCTGGTTCCGCTCCCGCGGCGTCGACTACGACACCCCCATCGCCGTCTGATCCCCTCTCCTGGGGGAGAGGGTTAGGGTGAGGGCCCTGCGGAGGTGCGGCAGGTGCCCGTCATTCCAGCGAAGGCTGGAATCCAGGTGTAGGGGCGTCCCTCGGGGGCGCCGTGTTCGGCTCCTTCCCCCTCGACGGGGGAAAGCTGGGATGGGGGTGAATGGGCGGTGGTGCGGAGTGCCTGATCCCCCCCTCCTGAGGGAGAGGGCGGCGCGCTTCAGCGCGCGGGTGAGGGCCCTGCGGAGGGGCTGAGGGGCTGCCTCGTGTAGGGGCATCCCTTGTGGGTGCCCTCCCGTCGTTCCTATGCAGGCATCTCACTGCCTTGCTCACTGCCAACCCTTCATGCAATCTCCGCTGCGATTGTCCACGAACAGGTCAAGCCCATTATCCGGCCACGGGGTCTCGTCCTTTCTCTGGAATGCCCGCTGGACCTTCGGCATGACCCTTCTCGCTACCCTCCTCCGAGGCCATTTGTAGACGGCTGCAAACGAGTCTTCCTCTCCGATGTTGCAGGCCAGCCGTGGCGGTATCAAGTGAGGGTTACGTTCCTGCGGCAACTTGTCATAGTCCGGGTGGGTAGGCAAAAGCAGGCCCACAAGTCCGCATCGCTCGTTGTTGCGCCGGTCGATGACGCTGGCCGAGATTTCCCAGTCCACGTGCTTGCGCTGCCACGTGCAGGGGCCGATCAGGACGATGGTGACTACGGCATCCGCAATGTGGTCATCCCTGATGATGCGGCGTATCTCGTCCAATGGGAGGTTCTCGTCGTGAATGTCTCCCGGGCTGACAGACTTGTCTATGACCTTGCTGTTCAACGCCTGAACGAGCCGACGTTTGTACTCCTCGTCATCCGCATGGTAGTAGCTGATGAACACCTTATGCCTGGGTATGGCGTTGGCCACAGGATCGCTCCCTACAAGACCCAGCCCCACAAAACCAGAACCGTGGCAGCTATCAGCAGATAGAACGGCAATATCGATACTGAACCGAAGAGACATCGCAGCACAAGGCGCGATCCCATGCCTGTTGGCGCTACTTTGTAGATCGCGGCGGGTGCCAACTCTTCCTTATGCAACTTATCTACGAACCTGTTCTGGGAAGAGATGAAAGCCCGTTCGAGTGCAAGATAGTAAGCGTCGAGAAACAGGAACAGCAGGGTTGGAATCAACGCAATCAGCGCATGCTGCGGCTCCCCGGTCCGCGCCACCAGCACTAGCACAGCCGCAACGAGCGTCACGCACCACACCTTGCATGAGCGGCTGTTCTCCGCCATCCGGGTTATCACGCCCTGCATGATGGTGAGGTGTGCCTGAACGGCGGAAGAGTCAACGTCGAGTTTGCTGTTGTCGGCCATCTCAGAAGTGCAGACGGATCAACTTCGGCCGCGCCGCCATGTCGTCGAAATAGCAGTCCACGGCTTCGCGGACGTTGCTGCGGACCTCTTCGCGCGAATCGCCCTGCGTGTGTATCCCATAGCCGATCGCGCTGGCCGAGTAGCCGCCGTCCGTTTCGTCCTCGGTGACCTCGAAGATGATCTCGGTCATGCCAGACCTCCTTCTGTTCGGCACCCACTTTACTAACGAAAACACTTGGCGGGCAAACACCCCATCATACTTGTGACACCAGCCCGTTGCGCGGATGATCCACCCCTCCCTACCCTGTTCTGGACGGCCCAACGCCCTCCCGCAGTATCGCCGGGGCGAAGGGCCGAACCGTAGAGGAGGAATGGCACACAATGGCACACAATGGCACACTCGTGAGAAACGATTCACTCACTCCCCGCCAAGCGGCGGCCCTCCCGCACATCGCATCTGAAACCAATCTCCTGCGTGGAGCGGAGGCCGCTCAGATAGGCAGGCGCACCCTCATGCGCTGGATGAACGACCCAGCCTTCCGAGCGGAACTTGAGCGCATCAGGCAGAACATCTCCGACCTCGCCTTCAACGTAGTGGAAGGACTCACCCTCAAGAGCGCCATCCGCCTCGAGCAACTGCTCGACGACCCGGACCCAAACGTGCGGCTCCGCGCCCTGAAGGTCGCGCTCTCCACCTCGCTCTCCGTCAAGGAGCAGAAAGAGATTCGGAGCAGGATCGAGGTCATCGAGAACGCTCAGAGAATGATGAAGGAGCAACGATGAGAACCGCCGTGAGAGCCCTCGAACGCTACTACACCTGCCTGCTGGCGCAGGCGAAACTCAAGCCTATCGCCGAGGACTACGTCGACCGCTGGATGGACGCCGTCGAGCGCGGCGACTACCCGCCCGACTATGCGGAACTCTTCGAGGCCGCTGGTGCCGCGCGCGTCCCGGTCCTCAGTCCGGTGCCCATCGACGCCTACCTCCGCCAGTGCTTCAAGACCGGGCGCATCCCGGACGAGACCCGTATCGTGCAGGCCATCGCCCACGCCTACGCGGAGGGCGACCTGATGAAGGTGGGCGCAACGTGCCGCTGCCCCGCTCGCCGTCCACTCTTCCAGCGGCCCAAACGCGACGGCTTCACCGGCGAATAGGGGTGAAAGCATGTCATTCCGAGCGGAGCGCAGCGGAGTCGAGGAATCTCTCGGGCAGGTCCCGTTATTGGCCAGCGCACCCCGAGAGATGTTTCGACTTCGCCTCCGGCTCCGCTCAACATGACAATCCCACCTCGCCCTCTGGGAGAGGTCGCCGCACAGCGGCGGGTGAGGGTAGGCGCTACGGGTGAGGGCCGCCCCGTTGCCCCTTCTCCCACCGCGCGGGTAGGATAGCGCCATCCCCTGCACACACCCCCGTCCCCGAAGGAGGACAAACGTGTTGTCGAGGAAGGACCGAACAAGACCCTCCGCCGGATGGCGCGCGTCGCTCGTTCTGCCTCTCGTTCTCATCGCGCTCCTCGGCCTCGCCGTTGCCTGCGCCGAACCCACTCCGACACCCACGCCTACACCGACACCTACGCCCACGGCCACTCCTACCCCCACGCCCACTCCCGAGCCTGCTCCGGCTGCGGGCGGAGGCGGCATCAAGGGAAGCGACCTCTTCGCCCTCCTCCCTGAGGACGAGCTCGCCTGCCTCAAGGAGACCGCAGGCGAAGCGATGTTCGCGATGGCCCAGGAGATGATGATCACCATGGAACTGGCCAACGACCCGGCCGGCGCCTTCATGTTCCAATGCGTCTCCGAGGAGACCCTCGCCACGCTCGCCGCCGCCATCGTGGCCGCCGGAGGTTGATGACATGGACCGCGCGACGTTCCGGGCGATAGACGGCGACGGCCACATCCGCGAGCCCGACGCCGAGATATGGAAGTACCTCGATGAGCCCTACGGCTCGTCCGAGATCACGCTCAACTACCCGTTCTTCCCCTCGCTGGACGGCTTCCAGCGCGGCGCGTTCGGCGCGGCGGCGGGCGCTCACAAGCGCAGGGAGGGTGTCATCGACGTCGGCGCCTGGCAGCGCCTCCTCGACGAGATCGGCCTCGACTACGCCGTCCTCTACCCCACCGCAGGGCTGGGCGTCGGCATGATCCAGGACCCGGACTGGGCCGTGGCCGTCTGCCGCGGCTACAACAGCTGGCTCAACGCCGCCTACCGCCGGGTCGACCCCCGCCTCGTGGGCGTCGCGCTGCTCCCGCTGCAGGAGGTCGACGCCGCCGTGAAGGAACTGCGCCGCAGCGTCACCGAGCTCGGCATGGTCGGCGGCATGCTCCCGGCCAACAGCGCCAACATGGGCGTCCGCAGCCCTCTCGGCGACGAGATGTTCTGGCCCCTCTACGAGGAGGCGCAACGGCTGGACGTACCCCTCGCCGTCCACGGCGCGCCGTCGGTCGGCCTCGGCATCGACTTCAACCGCAGCGTCACCTTCGCCAACGTGCTGGAGCACCCGCTCTCCGTCATGATCCAGCTCACCAGCATGTTCCTGGAGGGCGTCTTCGACGAGTTCCCCGACCTCCGCGTCGCCTACCTCGAGGCCAACACCGTCTGGATGCCCTACATGATGGACCGCATGTCCGGCAAGAAGCGGCGCGGACGCACCGACTCCGCCGACCTCATGCACAGCGGGCGCGTGCTCGTCAGCGTGGAGGGCGCCGACCCCGGCCTCCCCTACGCCGTGGACCGCCTCGGCGAGGACGCCATCATCTACGCGACCGACTACCCCCACGAGACGAAGGAGATGGTCGCCGAGGAGCTGGACGAGGCGCTCGCACGCACCGACCTCCCGGAGAGCGTCCTCCGCAAGATCTACCGGGAGAACGCCGTCCGCCTCTACAACTGGCAGGGCCCCAAAGGAGAGGCGGCCACACGGCCCGCGGCAACCGCAACCGCGTAGGTCATACCGGAGCCCTATGGAAACCGGCGCTCTCCCCAACACCGCACCGGACGCCGAAGCCACCGTCCGCTACACCTACCGGGCGCACTACGCCTACGGCCACGAGGTGACGCGCAACGAGAACGAGCTGCGCATCGTTCCCCGGGTGGACGGCGCGCAGCACAACGCCGCCTGGGAGGTCCGCACCACGCCGGACGGAGCGCGGGACGAGCACCACGACGCGTTCGGCAACCTCGTCCTCCGCTCGCTCGTCACGCAGCCGCACCGCGAGATGGTCGTGGAGGCATCCGGCTCCGTAACCGTCCGGCTTGCGCAGGAGCCGGTGACCGACCTCCGGATGGAGGTCTACCGGGAACGGCTGCTCCCCGGCAACGTCTATCTCGCGAAGACGGCGCTCGTGGACCCTGCCGCTCTCGCCGGGCACGCCAGGACTGCGGCGGGCGGCGCGGTGTCGCTGCTGCAGGTCGTCGAGTCCGTCACCGCCTGGCTCCATCGCCACATCGCCTACGAGCGCGGCTACACTTCCGTCTTCACCACGGCGGAGGAGGCCGTCGCGCGGGGGCGCGGCGTCTGCCAGGACTACGCCCACGCCTCCATCGGCCTGCTGCGCGCCCTCGGCATCCCCGCGCGCTACGTCTCCGGCCTGCTCGCCACCCAGGTGGGCGAGACCCATGCGTGGATCGAGTTCTACCACCCGGACCACGGCTGGGTCGCCACCGACCCAACGAGGGCGCGTGTGCTCGCAGACCCCGGGGAACTGCTCACGTTCGCCGTCGGACGCGACTACAACGACGCCCGCCCCAGCATCGGCTCGTTCGAGCCGCCCGGCCAAGGCGGGCTGGTGTCGATAGAGGCCAGCGTCCAACTGCCAGCCTAGGCCTGGACCGGCTCCTTGCCTTCGATGCGCCGCACGAAGCCGACCAGCGCGTAGATGAGCGGGGTGTCCAGCGCGGCGATGCCCAGCTTGATGACGTACTGCACGTAGATGAGCTCCCACAGCACGCCGCCCGGTACGTTCCCCGCGAACGCGATGGAGACGAAGATGGCGGAGTCCAGCGCCTGCGAGACCATGGTGGAGCCGTTGTTCCGCAGCCAGAGGTGCTTGTCCTTCGTCACCTTCTTCAGGATGTGGAACAGGATGACGTCGTTGTTCTGGGACACGAGGTACGCGATCATCGACGCCAGCACGATGCGCGGCACCGAGCCGAGGATGTCGTCGTACGCCTGCTGCCCCTCCCACCACGGAGCGCCGGGGATGACGCCGCCGACGTAGGTGAGCAGCACGACCAGCAGGCTCAGGGCGAACCCCGTCCAGACGACGATAGCAACGGTGCGCCTGCCGTAGACCTCGGAGATAGTGTCGGTGATGAGGAACGTCAGCGGGTACGCGATGAAGCTGACCGACACTTCCCAACCGCCCAGCGAGACGATCTTGGTGGCGATGATGTTGGCCACGACGAGGAAGGTCGTGAAGGCCATCGCGAGCACTGCCAGCGGCATCTTGTCCTCCCATCAGGACGGGCGCGCCCGGAAGATTGCGGAAGTATACCCGTTCACCCCGCCTGGCTCACGCCTGCTCTTCATCGGGAGCGAATGCATCGAACTCGGGTGCGAAGCTGACGACGCCCGTCACCTGTCCCAGCGCGCCCTGCCGGAGCCCGATCGCCTGGAACGCGGGTCCGCCCCCGTAGACGCATGTCAGCCCACAGTCGCTCGCCGGAACGAACCCGAACCGCCCGTAGTAGGCAGGGTCGCCCAGCAGCACTACCCCGTCGCAACCTTGCAGTTGGCACTGAACCAGTCCTTCCCGCACGAGGAGTGACCCGATACCCCTGCCCTGGTGGTCCGGCAACACACCGATCGGCCCCAGGGCCACCCACAGCGAGTCCGGAGGAGAGGACTCGACGGTTACCGGAGAGAACAGCACGTGCCCGACCACCCGGCCTGCGGCAACGGCAACCAGCGACAGCACGATGCTGTCCGAGGCGCGAAGCATGTCGACGACCTTCGCTTCGTCCTCTTCGCTGAACGCCTGCTCCTGGACTCGCCAGATGGCCGCAGCGTCACCCTCGGATTCCTGCCGTATCTCGATCGTCCCCACCGGTGAGTCGCTCATCCGAGCATCATACCCGGGCGCTACTGCAAGCACGACGCATTGCGCTATTGTGTCCTGTGATAGCATGACAGGCACGTTTCCATCCATCGACAGGGGAGTTGGTTCCGAAAACAGGCAGTATCGAGAAGACTGGCTGCGTCCGCCGGTCGAACGTGAGAGTGTCCGTGCAGAGGATAGACGCTACGAGGAGGTCTCCGATGCGGCTTCTCAGACTCACGACCGTTCTGTCAGTCATACTGGCCACGCTGCTCATGGCCAGTGCGTGTGGCTCCGAAGAACCCACGGCCACACCGAGACCCGAGCCCACGCCGACATCGCCTCCCGCCGCGCAGCAGCCAACACCCACTCCCGAGGCGATGATGCCGGAGGCAGACCCCACGCCAACGCCGACGCTCGCGCCGGGCCAGCCCACGCCCACCCCCACTACGCCTCCGCCCGCCGTCCCTCCGACAGCCACGCCCACGCCTCTCCCGACATTCGACGCAGCCTCCTACCTCGAAGGCAAGGTCGTCCGCGTCATCGTCGGCTGGGACCCCGCAACATCGTCCGACCTGCAGGCACGGTACATCGCGAGCGAGTTGCCCCGATTCATGGAGGGCACACCGCGGATGATCGTCACCAACAAGCCGGGCGCAAGCTCGATCATCGCCAACAACTTCATGGCGAAGGCAGAGCCTGACGGACTCACCATGTTCTGGGGCGTAGGCGGCCAGCCCACCAACCAGCTCACTCGAGCAGACGAGACCGAGTACGAGTTCGACAAGTTCGTGCGCATAGGCACGTTCGAGAACCGGCCCGCCGTCTGGTACATATCGGGAGACGCGCCGTACAACCGGATCCAGGACGCCATCGGCGGCACCGAGGAGTTCACCTACGGCACGACCACCTTCAGCGCCACTGTCGAACTGATGAAGCAGGCGCTCAACCTGCCGGTGCGCCAGGTCCTCGGCATCCAGGGAGGCACTACCGGCTTCCTCCTCGCCTTCGACCGCGCCGACGTCGACAGCATGATCAGCGGGAGCGGCTGGTACCGCATCGCCAGCGACCGCCCGGGCTGGTTCACCGACGGCTACATCGAGCCGTTCACCATCATCGCCGACCCGACAACGCGCCTCCAGCACAACGGCGAGATCGAGCCGCCGGACGACCTCGTCAACGTTCGATCACTGATGAGCGAGGAACACGTCCGCGACTTCGAGATCCTCACCGCCACCGACGGCGCGCTCTACCGCACCGGCTTCCTGCCACCCGGAACGCCGCACGAGATCCGCAATCTCTTCTCCGACGCGCTGGTGCGGGCATTCGAAGACGCCGCGTTCATAGACGGTCTGACGAGGCTCATGGGCCGGGCCCCCGACGAACTGATACCCGGCCCGGAGCTGGATGCGATCGCCCAGTCGTTCAGCGTTACCGACCTCGACGGCGCCTACCAGAGGTGGGACCCCAACTACGAGTCGCCGCTCAACTAGCGCGAGCAGTGTCGCAGAGTCTGAGACCACGGGGGCGGGACCGAATCCCGCCCCCGCTCATGTCCAACCTCTACGCCAGCCCCAACCACCTCAGTACGAAGCGGTCCGGCCAGATGACGTGCAGGAAGTTGTCCAGCACGACGAATGCGACGAACGCCGCGAAGGCGGCGGGGATCAGCGACCATAGCCGCCTCTTCCCCTGCCAGGGAAGGTTCAGGTTGATGAACACCAGAGGGTAGAGCACCGCCGCGTACTTGAACCCGATCGTCCCCGCAAGCAGCATGAACACGCCTATCCAGGCGATGATCCGCAGCAGCGCCCGCGCCGCCTGGAAATCGTTCCCTGTCCGCATGCCGATGTCGAACACCGGGGCGCTGCCACCGCGAGCGCTCAGCAAGGTGGTTGCCGCGATCCCCAGCAGCACGAGCAGGAATGCTGAACCAGCCCATATCGGCAGGAGCTTCGCCTCACGCTGGTTGTAACCGATCGCCTCCGGCAAGACGACCAACGCCGTCCAGCCGCCGAGGACCAGCAGCATGGCAAACTCCCACCGCCAATAGCGAGCGAACGTGCTCCAGACCGTCGAGGGTTGAGCAACCGCCGCGCTGCCGTCCGGAACAGCCGGCGCAGTTGCAACCTCTCGAACATCCGTAGGCTCAGCATCAGTACCCTGCAGGCCTGCTTCGGCTGCCGCCTCCGAGAACTCGCGGGAAGCACGGCCCATCACCCACCACAGGTAGGAAGCGAACAGAACCGCCAGCACGAGTATGGTGATGGCATAGGGGCGCGAGAAGATGTAGGAGAAACCGCCCAGGGAGAGCGACGTGAAGACATTATGCTCGATCACCGGGCCGAGGATGAATCCGAGCAAGAACGGCGCCCTCGGCCAGCCGTGCCATTTCATGCTCAACCCCAGCGCTCCGACCGCAAGCACCACCATGATGTCGCCCAGGTGGAGCGTGGCCTGGAACGCCCCGAGGAACATGATGGGGAGCATCATCCCCGCAACGAAGGTGTACGGTACCTGCGTGAGCCGGGCGACCTGGGAGCCTATCGCGATGGCGACCACCATGCTGAGCACGTTGCCGATACCGATGGCGAGCACCAGGCCCATGGTGATGTCGAGGTTCGTCGTCAGCATGGGCACTCCGGGAGCGACGCCATAGGAGATGAGGGCCACGAGCATCATCGCCCAGCCCACGCCGCCAGGTATCCCGAACGCCAGCGTGGGGATCGCCTGTCCTGCTTCCTTCGCGGCCTGCGCCGATTCCGTGAACAGTACGCCGTCGAGGCTGCCCTTGCCGAACTGCGACTTATCCTTGGCGAACAGGACGCCGAAGGCATACGACAGCCACTCCACCACCGCGGAGCCGATGCCCGGGACCGCCCCGAGGAACACGCCGAACAGGCTCTGGCGCGGGATGGTCCGCCATCGCTTCAACCCTTCCTTCATGCCGATCCAGATCTCCCGATTGGAGACCTCGCCCGTCGAGGCGATCGGCCGCCTGCTCGCAGCAAGGTCGATGATCTCCGGCAGCGCGAAGATGCCCAACACCGTCGGGATGAGCGGCAGCCCGTCTATGAGGTAGGCCGAGTTGAAGTTGAACCGGTCTATGGCGGTAAGCGCAGCCGTCCCGATCGTGGACATGAGTACGCCCAGAATCGCGGCGGCGAGCCCGCGCAGCAGCGAGCCCCGCACGACCATCACCACCATCGCGACGCCCAGCAGCGCCATCGCCGCTATCTCCGCGTAGGAGAACCGCACGATGAGCGGCTTGATGAACGGCAGCGCGATGATGAGCGCGATGGCCCCGATAACGCCGCCTATCGCTGAGACGACATAGGTCGCGCCGATCACCCGTGCGCCGAACCCGCGCCGCGCGAGCTGGTGCCCCTCCAGGAAATCAACCGTAGACGATGGGCCGGGGTAGCCAAGAAGCACCGCCGGAATGATGTCCACCGACTGCCCCAGCGCAATCATCGCTCCGACGAAGATGAGGCCGATCGTGGGATCGACGCTGAGGATGAGGAATGGCAGCAGCAGAGCTATCGTCGTGGTGCCGCCGACTCCGGGTATCAGGCCGATCGGGCCTGCGATGAGCATGGCAAGGAGCAACGCTCCCCAGAACCCGGGGCTGATCAGCAGATCACCGACGATCGGGACGGAGTCGGCCAGTACCTCCAAGGCATGCCCTCCCGTGCCTCAACATGAGAGGGCCACGCGGTTGATACCGGCGCGGCCCCTCATCTACGTGCCCATCAGAAGAAGTTCGTCAGGTTCTTGGAGAGCAGCACACTTTGGTCGATGTATATCTCCCTGCGCGAGATCTTCCACTCTCCGTCGACCCTGCGCAGGGTATCTATCCTGTTGCCGATCCAGGTGTTGTCCTCGTCCTCCAGCCGGCTGCGGTGCACCAGGAAGCGGGACTTCACCCGTATCTCGCCCGCCCCGACCTGATCGGAGCCTGAGTCCAACAGGCGGACGTTCGAGACGAAGTGAGTGACGCGGGAGAGCGGCTCCTCAGCCCAGTGGACGCCGGTGCGGATCTGCTTGACCCGCTTGACAAGCGTGTCCTTGCCCTCGTCGAACCAGGACATCTCGATAGCCTCGCGGGTCAGTTGCCTGTCCATCTCCTGGGACGAGACGTTGCGGTTCATCGGCGCGTGGTAGCGGGCATCCTCCGTGAAGAGGTCCAGCCACTCCTCGTAGCGGTGCTCGTCCAGAAGGTCGGCTTCCCTGTAGAAGAAGTCCTCGATCTCCAGGCGCAGCAGCAGTTCCTCGTGCGAAAGCAGGTCAGCCACGGCGCGCCTCCTATCTCCCGTTCCGATTGGTTACCCAGTCGCCCTGCACAGCCGCTGACATGGTTGGCGCCATCTCGCCCCAGTCCTTCGCCTGCATCACCTCCGCCCAGCGCTGGTAGTACCGCCGGTGGTTCTCGTCGCTGTAGTTGTGCGCGAACAAGCCCGGCATGTTGAACTCCGTGGGGCCGTGGAGCGGTGGCTCGGTGAGCCGCATCTGGTAGTTGAGGTCCAGCTTCTGCGCGACCGGTCCCCTGCTCGCGATGGTCAGCGCATACCAGTTTTCCATATCGTCCTGCTGCGTGACGCCGCCGGGGCCGTAGTACAACTCGTAATGCTGTCCCAGCGCAGATTTCACCTCCTGCGGAGCGTCCTTGTCCACGAAGAAGTACGTCCATATCTCGGTCATCGCCGGGCCCTGCGGGTGCATGATGCGAACGACACGCCCCAGCCATCCCTCGTTGGGGAAGATCGCCGGGCCCACGGAGAGATGCGCCATCACGCCCAGCCGCTTCTTGCGCAACTCGAACTTCTCGCGGAGGTAGTCACGGACCGCCGGGTTGTTCTCCCAGGTTGCGGAGTCGCCCCAGCCCGGGTCGCTATCCTCCGGTATGGTCACGCCCATCGTGTGGCCCTCCGGGAACGAGACGGTGTAGCGGCTCCGCACCTGCCCGACGGAGACCGAGCGGTCCTCCCGCGGGCGCACGGGGTTGCCCGTTGGCCCGACGCCGAGGCCGAGCGCGGTCGAGCGGTGGGTGATCCACCCGTGCGTGGTATCCGTGTCCGGGCACGGCACTTTCCAGTTGCAGCCCAATCGCCACTTGACGACGCCACCGAGCACCTCGGCGCCGTTGTCCGAGCCGTCCGTGTGCATCAGGCCGGTGGCGAGGTAGAAGTCGGACCCACCAAGGTATTCGTGGAAGCTGGGAGCGGTCTTGTCCCACGTGGCCCAGATGGAGCCGTGGAAGACCTCCACCCGCGCCTGCAGGAGCCCCCACTGTGACTTGTCCATCTGGTCGTAGCCGTTCTCGTGGTAGGGCAGCGCGACCAGCGCGCCAGTGGAGTCGTACGTCCAGCCATGGAACGAGCACATGTGGGTGAACGAGTTGCCCTGATCGTAGCGGCAGACGCGGTTGCCACGATGCCTGCAGGAGTTCAGGAAGACATGGACCTTCTCGTCGCGCCCCCGGCTGACGATAACCGCCTCTTCGCCCATTCGGCCAAGAATGAAGTCCCCGGGTTCCGGTATCTGGGACTCGTGGCCAACGAACAACCACGACCGGTTGAAGACCTGCTCCATCTCCTGGTCGTAGAGGTCCTGGTTCCAGAATATCTCCCTACTGACGGTGCCACTCTCTGAGTCAACGAGCCTCTTCATCTCCGACGTGAGCTGAACCATGATCTCCTCCTGATATAAGCGCGACCCAGAAATATGGCGCTATTCAACCACATGCCCGGCAAAATTGGAAAGAAGCGCAGCCACCGGCAAGTCGGCGGCGCACGGATTTCGTTACGGTCACGCCCTGCCGGACGGGTGAAAGCGGCTGCTAGAATGGCCGCCGGAGAAGCCGCACGAATGTTGACCGAGTTCACCAAGCTCGCGGAGGTCGGGGACCTTGCTCCCGGCCAGATGCGCACGATCAGGCTGGGCCGAGAGTACGTCCTGCTGGCGCGCCTCGGCGAGGAGTATTTCGCACTCGACGGGTTCTGCTCGCACGCAGACGGATTCCTGGCGGACGGGTACCTGCACGAGGACTACTGTGAGGTCGAGTGCCCCATCCATGAAGGCGCCTTCGATCTGCGCACGGGAGCGGTGACGAACCCACCTGCAGAGGTGCCCGTCGTCGCATACGAGATACGCATCGAGGGCAGCGACATCCTGGCAGGGCCGCGCGCCTAGCCTTCCTTCGCAACTGCGGCCATCACCCGCTCACGGATCAACGCGTGCAGGTCCGCGTCCAGCGGACCG
Source organism: Dehalococcoidia bacterium (assembly GCA_022820645.1). GTDB lineage: Bacteria > Chloroflexota > Dehalococcoidia > Lucifugimonadales > Australimonadaceae > Bin16. The sequence goes on from JAJEFD010000006.1 coordinate 219,523, forward strand.
GCCTCCGCCGCGGCGATGTTCGCTTTCAGGTGGTCCAGGTCCTTGGTGCCATTGATGAACGTGTGCGCCGAGGGATGAGCAAGGGAATAGCGGAACATCGTGGAGACAAGGTCCATCCCCTCGAGCACGTCAGCAAGGCCGGACTCCACCCAGCGCCTGCGCACGATCGGGAACTCCCCTCCCCGTCCCTGCTCACGCAATGGGGCGCCCTTGACCGAACCTCCTCTGATGATGGTGCCTGCTCCAGCGGCCTCAGCCGCAGTGATGGTCTCCTCGTGCTCAGGCTCCAGCGCCGAGTAGACGATCTGGAATGCGTCGAACACGCCCCAGTCCACGAACGTCGCCAGGTCCGGCAGGATGGCGGACACGCCGATGAAGCGCGCCTTGCCCGATACCCGCACATCCTCCAGCGTGGCAATGCAGTCGTGCATCTCGATGTCCTCGACGTGCGGGCCGTGGAGTTGCAGGAGGTCGACGTGGTCCGTCTTCAGGCGGGTAAGGCTTTCGTCGACGGTGCGCAGGATGTCCCTTCGCGACCACTCGGATTCGGCGTGCGGGACGCCGGTCTGCGGACGCCCGCACTTCGTCGCGAGGTAGTACTCGTCGCGCCGGTGCGAGATGAAGCGGCCGATGAATTCCTCGCTCCGCCCGTAGCCGGGAGCGGTGTCGATGAAGTTGATGCCCGAATCCAGTACGGCGTTCAGCACAACGCCCGCGTGCTCCTCGCTCGGCAGGCGTCCCCCGTTCTCCACCACGTCCCGCATCTCCAACGCCCCGAAACCGAGCTTCGTGACCTCCAACCCCGTCCGTCCGAGCACCACCTTTTCCATGTCTTCCTCCGGGCCTCAGATGCCGTAGAACCGGCGCGGGTTTTCATCGATGATCTTCTTCGCCACACCCTCGGGTATCTCGCCTTCCGCTTCGCGGCGTTCGATCACGTCCAGCGCGTGCAGTTCGGCTGACTGGTCAGCGTGCGTGTAGTCCGTCCCGATCATCAGGCTGTCCTCAGTGCCGAACGACAGGATGTACGGAAGGTCGTCGGTGGTGTCGCACGCCACGTAGAAGCGGCAGTTGCGGAAGAGGTCCGAGCGGTAGTCGAACGGATGGAACGTGAGCTTCTGTGCCTTGGCTATGAGGTCTGCCATGAGGAACGGCACCCACGACGCACCGGTCTCTATCCAGCCGACCCGCAGTTCCGGGAATCTGTCGGGAACGTCACTCATGGCAAGATCAGTGAACGCGGCGATGGCGTTGAACCGACCCCCGATGTCTGCGCCGGAGGTCGGCGGATTGCCGGTGCCGGTGTGGATGCAGACGGGTATGTCCAGCCGGCTCGCCTCCTCGTACAGCGGGAAGAAGTAAGGATCGCTGGCGCTCCGCCCGCACTCGATGCCCTTCTTCATGACACCGCACGCGCCATTCTCCTTCGCCCATCGCAACTGGTTGACGGCCTCGTCGATGTCGAGCATGGGCGCGAGCGCGACCCATCGCAGCCGTCCACCCGAGGTCTGCGTGGCATCGGCCATCCAGCGGTTGTAGGCGCCGGTCAGGGCGGTATCCACCTCAGCACGCGCGGTGAACCCGCCGAGGAAGAGCGTGGGGTAGAGCACCTGCACGTCAACGTTCAGTTCATCCATGTGCGCGAGCCGGGCGGGGATGTCGGTCAGCTCTCGTGTCGCCTGCACCGTCCCCGTTCGCACGTCGTCGCGCCAGCGGCGCAGCCGCGTGCCGCCGTCGATGAGCCAAAGCCGGTGGGGTCTGCGGTCGCCGGGGACCGTCGGCACGCCCGGGTCGGTGCAGACCGGCGTGTGCCGGCGTTCCGATTCGGTGAGGAAGCTCCAGGTGGCTTCCGTCTCGTCCACGTGTGCGTCAACGTCGATACGCGCCATGGGTCACCTCCCGCAGAGTTGCCATCCGTACAGCGCGGAGTATAGCCCTACTCCCCGCTCAACGATGCCACTCAGCGATGTTCCAGAGTTCGCTGTCCCAGCCGTTGATGCGGACGCCCTTCAGCGTGTCCAGGTGTGCGGAGACCAAGCCACGGTTCACCAGCGGTATCTCGAAGTAGCTCTGCACGTGCAGGTCGTTCAGGCGCTTGATCAGCTCCGCGCGCTCCGATTTTTCCCGTGTCTCTGCAAGCTCGGCGTAGACCTCGTCGTATCCGGGGTTGCAGGAGCGGGCGTTGTTGCCGTCGGCCCAGTTGTTCTCCCGCGTCTGGATATGGTCGCAAAGCAGGCCGAAGAGGTGCTGCTGGGGGTCGATGCCTGAGTCCGTTGCATACATCTGCGCGTCGGTGAAGAACCTGCGGTAGGACTCGTCAGCATTCTCCACGGGGTCGCCGCCGAAGAAGAGCGCCGCGTCGTGGTGCACGATCCCGGTCTCGATGCCGATCCGGCTCCACCAATCGCGGATGAGGGACTGCGTCTCCTGCCGGATGGCGTTCGTCGAGGTCTGGTAAACGATGCGCAGCGGAACGCCTTCGTGCTCGCGGATGCCGTCGCCGTCGGTATCGAGCACGCCGTTCTCATCGAGCAGGCGGTTCGCGCCTTCGATGTCCTGCACGAGGCAGCCCTCATCGGCAGTCGAAGCGTAGGCAGCAGGGCCCGTGATGATGTTGCACGCAGGTTGTCCTGCGAACCCGTAGAGCTGCTCTGAAATGAGCGTGCGGTCTATGGCCATGGACATGGCCTGCCGGATGGGCGTGAAGGTGAGGAACGGGTGCGGGTTCCGCCCATCCAGGTACTCGGAGCGGTCGTCCCCCAGCGCAGGGTCCGGGTCCGTCTGATTGAGGACGATGCGCTCGACGAGGCTGGCGAACGCGGAGACCACCGTGCCATTGCCCCCGGCCTCCATGATGGCGAGGACCTCCGGCTCTATCTGCAGGTTCCAGGCGTAGTCGGCTTCGCCGGTTTCCAGGACGGCGCGAGCCGCCGACAGGGCACCGCCCCCACCCTCGATGACCACGCGGTCGAAGTAGGGCTGCGGGCCCCGATAGAACGGATTGCGTTCGTACTCAGCTTGCTCATTGGGTTCGAACGCGGTGATACGGAACGGACCTGTACCGAGCGGAGCGTTGTTCCGGGCGTCGCAGGTTGTCGCCGCTGCGCCGACGCAGTCGGCGAACTGCGCCTCGCTGATGATGGGAGCGCTCGTGCTGACGAACGCGTTGTACGGGTATGGGGTAGGAGTCTCGAACCTGATCTCGACTGTCAGCGAATCGAGTGCTTCCACGGAGGCGATACCCTCGAATGCGTCTGCCCCTGTGCAGCCCGTCTCGTGGTCGGCGCAATAGCGCCACGTGAAGACCACGTCGTCGGCTGTCACGGGACTGCCGTCCGACCACTGCAGTCCTTCTTTCAGCGTCCACTCGATCGACATCAGGTCATCCGAAACGCCACCGTTCTCCAGCGTAGGTATCCCCGTTGCCAGCGCCGGCACGAGGTTGCCGTCGGGGTCGTACACGGCCAGCGGCTCGAGGGTGACCGCGCCTGCGTCGCGGTCCTTATAGCCGCTGGAGAGATAGGGGTTCGGTATCGACGGCGCCTGCCAGTAGAGGAGCGTCAGGACTTCCTCGCCGCCAGCAGGTTCGAGAGGAGCGGTCGGTGTGGGTTCGCCGTCGCCGGGTCCACAGGCGACGAGGAGGACGAGGAACAGGAGGACGGAGACGAATTGTGCTGAACTACGCATGCAGCGACGGGGTCCTTTCGGCAGGGTACGGCTCTGGGGGATAAGGATACCGTCTGCGGATCTGTGACTGGATGGACGTGCATCGGTTAGCGGACTGTCGTACGGCACTGTACACTCCGCCCATAACATCAGGGCAGGTGCCGGATCAGGAGGCAGACATGGGACGCCGTCAGGTTATCGATCTACCGGGAATGGGCCACCGCGCGCCGATCTCACTTGGCGTACGGATCGACAACATCCTGTACACGTCGGGCATCAGCGGACGGGACGCTGAGACCGACTCGATGCCGGAGGACGCCGCAGGCCAGGCGAAGTGCATGTTCCGCAACATCGAGCGGATGATGGAGGCAGCCGGCGGGTCGACCGGTGACATCATCTACATGCAGTTGCGCCTGAAGGACCGCGCACTCCGCGAATTCGTAGACCCCGAGTGGCTGGCGATGTTCCCCGATCCGGAGGACCGTCCCGCACGGCACGCGGAGAACGCTGACCTTGGCGGGGGCATGCTCATGCAGTGCCAGATCATGGCGGTCATACCGCAGTAGCGCTCCCCGCGTACCGGCACTTCATTCCGTGGTGCGTCGGTTCCGCCATGGAACGCCTACCGCAATCAGGAAGGTTACGGCGGAACCCTGCGCCGCGCCCAGGGCTTCCACGACCTCGTCGTCATAGAACGTGAGTCCCGTCGCGCCGAGCCCCAACGCATACGCCGCCAGGTATACGCGGCCAGCCCTGGTACTGGCGTCGAGGTGGGCGGTGCGGTAACCGCGTGCGCCCCACCTGTCGAGGACGGCGGGCATGTCCGCGATGAAGTACAGATCGGCGGCAGCGTCTCCTCCCAGCGGCTGGTCCAGGTCCAGGTGCTCGGACAGCGCCCGCGTCTCTGATACGACCACCGGTTCCAAGGCACGCACCGAGGGTTGATAGCGATAGATGCCCTGCTCCACACCCTCAACCGCGTTCGCGATGACGTACAGATCGTTGAACACCTCGGCGGCATCGGCGCCGTCCGGCCCGACCGGGCACCCGGCGGCATCGAGCATCGCGGCGAGCGCCGACAGCTGGATGGGTTCGCGGGCGAACCTGCGCGATGACCCGCGCTGCAGGATGACGTCTTCCAGCGTTCTCGTGAGGGGCGCGCCTTCGCCAAGCGGTACGAGGTCACCGCCTGGCGCAGAGCCTTCCCCTCCCTCTCTCGACACTGATCCCACAGGCGCAGGACTATCGAGCGTAGTCGCCTCGTGCGCATCGCGGATCAGCGGGTAATCGATGGGATTCCGGGAGAGGAGCACCACCGGTATGTCCAGCCGCGCTGGGGTATCGACAGAAGGAACGTCGGGCCCCTCGCCCAGTGGCAGCAGCGCTACCGACGCTTCGATTTCCCCATCGACGTCGATGAGGTCGTTTACCGGTGCATCCGCGTATATCGTGACGAGGTCGGCCTTCACGCCGTTGGCGCGCGCCGCAGCAAGACTGTGCGCCAGGACCGTTCCGCAGTCCCAGAAGGCGTGACGGTAGGTCCTGCTGCCATACTTCCAGGAGTTGCGCCAGAACGTGGAGGTGTAGACGACTATCGCGGCAGGAGCGCTGTCCAGCCCCGCTGCCTGCATGGCCACCGTCCGGAAGTCTCCGTCACGGACCCTGCGCAGGGTGTTGTCGTTCGCGCCGTACTGGTAGACACCCGCAGGCAGATCTGAGAGCGGCCCGCTGACGATGTACAGCTCGATGTGGTAGAGCGCTCCCGTGCATGCCGCGGCGCGGAAGTACATGTACCCATTGCCCGCGCGCAGCCGCTTCGTGACTCCGGCAGACAGCTGCAGGACGCTCGCCAGATCCGACAACGTCAACCCGGCATCGCCCACGACCGGGGAACTGTCGCCAAGAAGCGCATCGCCAACAGAGACACCGGTCCTGCCCAACTGCTGTGGCAGCGGAACCTCCGGCAGCGGAACGTTGTAGAGTTTCCAGGGACGGGGCATGTTCGTGAAGTCGAGCATGTGCCCGCCGCGACGAACGCTCTCCACCGAGTGCTTGGTCGCCTCGTGGTACGCGAGGATGGCCTCGACATCGGAGCGGCTCTGCATCACCTGAGCATCCGCTAGTGGACGACCGCGGCTTCGTAGTCCAGAGCGCCGATCTGATCAGCTGGAAAGATGAACGTCCCCATGGCGCCTCCCCGGTCTCGCCAGTCCGGCGCATGCTACCACCGCAAAGACCCACATGAGCAGGCGCACGTAGCGCAGACCCCGGATTTGCGGTACGCTCGCGCCGTACAAAACGAGGAGGAACGGCCATGGGAACAGTCCTCTACCTGGGAACACGGAACGGAGTGCTGACGGTCATCGAGGACGGCAGGAGTTGGGCCATCGCCAGCCACGATCTCAAAGGCTGGGAGGTCCCGGAGGTCGAGCCGTCGCCGGATGACCCCCGCTGCGTTCTCGCAGGAACGCGCGGAGACGGCGTGTGGCGCAGCGAGGATGCCGGCGCGCACTGGTCCAAGCCTTCTTACGGCAGAGTCGCGCCGGGGAAGGTGCGCTGTGTCACCATCGATCCGCACAACCCCCAGACCGTCTACGCGGGGTGTGAGCCCATAAGCATCTGGAAGAGCACCGACGGCGGGTCGTCCTGGGCCGAGGTTGAGTCCGTCCGCAACTTCCCAAGCGTCGCAGGCATGGGCTACCCCGTCCCCACTGTCGAACCCCACGTGCGCGACATCACCGTCGATCCCGACGACCCGAACACCATCTACGCCGCTCTCCAAGTGGGCTACATGCTCAAGACGACGGACGGCGGCGGGACGTGGCGCCTGCTCGACAACGGCCTCGACGAGGACGTGCACGCCATCATCACCGACCCCCGCGACACGAGCCATCTCTATATATCGAGCGGCGGCGAGGGGATGCGGTCAGGCAAGGCGCCGGGGCGTAGCCTGTACCGGAGCATCGACGGCGGCGACAACTGGCTGCCCATCGCGCTGGAGTTCCAGAACGAATACTCGGTGGCCTTCGCCTACGACCCGTCCGATCCGTCTGTCATGTACTCGGCGGTGGCGAACGGCAATCCCGGCCAGTGGCGCGCCCGCGAGTCCGGCGCGGAGGCGAACCTCATCCGGTCGCGCGACGGAGGCGAGACCTGGCACGAGTTGAACGCGGGCGAAGAGGCGGTGCGCGGTTTCCCTGAGGCGATAGCCGTCGACCCTCAGACTCCGGGGCGCGTCTTCCTGGCGACCCGCTCAGGCCGTCTCTTCACGAGCGACGACGGCGGCGACAGTTGGAGCGACCTCGGCGTCACCACGCCGGACGTCGCCAACATGAAGATCGCCCACGTCTAGCCGGGTGGGGATACGGCAAGCTCCAACGGGAGGTAGTTGCGCGACGCGACAAAGGCGCCGCACGCGCGACAGACGCCCGCGAGCAGGCGGAACCCCGTGCCGGTGAACGGGGCATAAGGCGCACCGAGGTCCGTCCAAGCCACCTCGACGACCTTGACTCCACTCGCAAGGCCCACACTACAGTGGGAACAGACCGAAGGCAGAGCGCCGATGGCCTGCGCCACTTGCGGGCCAACCTCGGCTGTCCCCAGACGTTGGCGACGCATGGCGGCGCGCCGCTCCTCCGTCAGTGTGTCGTCCACGCTTCCATCGGAACCGAGCACCACGCCGTACAGTTGCCGCGCTGCCTCCATCGACAGCAGACCGGACGCCACGTCCGCAGCGACCGCCTCCGCCGTTCGTTGGAGCGGGTCACCCCAGCCGCTGCCCCCTGCTCCACTGCAGAAGAGCACGTCGCCGTCCCGCAGCGCGGTCCGTCCGAAGGACGGCGGGACCTCTGCGTCAGTTGCCGAACTCATATCCGGTTCCACGTACCCGGTATCACGGGCTTGCCGGAAGACCCGCAGAACATTGGCGCTGCCGGGATACCCGCCGTCGAAGGGCGGGCTGCTCGGACAGTCCAGCCCGTGGCTGTGGAAGACGAGCGAACCGATCTCGTCGACGCCGTGAGGTGTGAGTCCGACCTCGATACCGACCCCACCACGGCGCAGTCCAGCCCCTGCGGAGTCCCGGCCCTGCCGCCTGAACAGGTAAAGCCACGGGTAGCGCAGTTCATTCGTCTCGACGTTCGGAACCGTCACCTCGGGCTCGCTGCCCGAGCCGGTGTCGATGCCATCCTGAGCACCGCGCGCGCCACTGCCCTGCCCGAGTCCGCAGTCCGTGAACACTCCCGCGAATCGGTTGCCCTGAGCGTCGAAAGCGGCGAAATCGAACAGCGGCATATGCGAGCGCCACGTCGTGATGGCGCGGTCAGGCATCCCTCCGTCCGCGAGCATCCGGCTGATGCAACTAGTGACGGCGTGGAAGACCGCGTATGTGCCCGACGTGGTCCCCTTGCAGACGCCTGCCGGCCAGGCGCAATCGACGAACGAGCCGCGCTCGGCCTGTACGTCGCAGACACGCGCCACACCCGCCGGGCAGAGCGGCACCGCGTAGCCGAACGTCGCCATCACCGCCCGCACAACGTATCCCTCCAACGCGGGGCGGGTCACGTTGATCACCCCCGGCGCCTGCCTCGAGGAGCCGGAGAAGTCGAACACGAGCAAGTCGCCCTGCTTGGTCAGCGTCAACCGGCATGCGTATATCTCGATCCCGCCACGGTCGTAGTAGTCGAGATACGTCTCCTCCGACCACGAGCCATCCGGGATCTCCCGGAGGATGCCGCGCAGCCGGGCCTCGACCGAGTCGATGATACGTCCCATCGTCACGGCCACGGTATCCGGTCCATAGCGCTCAACCAGTTCCGAAACGCGCTGCTGCATCACGGTGTTCGCCGCTATCTTGGCCCGCAGGTCTATGGCATTCTGGGCGGCGGTGCGGGAGCGGCGCAGCCAGTCGGCCTCGATGTCGCTGCGCAGGACGCCTCCCTCCACCATGCGCACCGGAGGCATGGGAAAACCCTCATCCCAGACCGACTGCGCGCCGAGCGAGACCTGCCCTGGCGTCGAACCGCCCGCGTCGGCCACGTGGATGCCGGCCCCCGTCCACCCGATCCGCCGGTCGCCCGCGAACATGGGCGCCACCACGACGGTGCAGGTCTGGTGCGGCGTGGCGACGTACGGGTCGTTGGTGAAGAACATGTCCCCATGGTTGATGCCGGGGTTCGTGGCGCAGTGCTCGTCGACGTAGTTGCAGGCATAGCTGCAGGCGAGGGCGTGCGTCACGATGGTCGGGCCGACGACGACGGCCTCGCCCCTGTCGTTCAGCAGCGCAACGTTGCAGTCGTTCGACAGCGCAACGGTGGGCGAGCCGGACACGTTCCGCAGCGAGATAGCCCCTTCGTTCACGATAGTGACCAGGCGGTGCCGGAGGATCTCGAACGTAACCGGATCGAGTGAAGTCATGCCCTCCTCCTATACCGTGATCTCGAGGTTGGAGTAGCCGTCGACCTCGACCGTCTGCCCCGCGTGCACGACGACGGTCGTGTTCGGCGACTCGACGATCAGCGGGCCGTCCAGCCTCGCTCCGGGCGCGAGGTCGGCGAGCGCAAACACGGGAGTCGCGGTGGGCTGCTCGTCGAAGTAGACGTCACGGGTCGTTGTGGGCACAGGAACAGAGCCTCCCCCCTGGGCGCTGCGGGTGAGGGCATGAGCGGCGGCGGGGAGCGTCGAAACGAGGTGGAAGGTCACGATCTCGGTCGGAGACCCGACGACCGCGCTCCCCTTGCCGAATGCCTGCTCGTAGCTCGCAAAGAACCGTGCAACGAGACTTTCTGCAGTGTCCTCCGGCGACAGCGGCACGCGTATCTCGTGCACCTGGTGGCGGAAGCGCATGTCTACGAAACGCTGGTAGGCAGCGTCAGCGGGATCCAGCGCGGCAGCTTGCCAGTCAGCCCGCATCGACGCCTCCATGGCAACGCACGTCTCCCGTATGGCCTCGGTACGATACGGCTCCCGCATCGGTGCGGCCCTGGTCTGGTGACGGCGGAATTCCCCGGTGGCGATGCCGAACGCCGACTGCACCGGCGCGTAGAGCGGCACGTAGACCCTGGAGACGCCGAGCTGACGCGCGTAGGCGCCCACGTGGACCGGCCCGGCTCCTCCGTACGCGAACAGGACGAATTCGCGAGGGTCGTATCCCGTCGAGATGGTCATCGTCCGCAGCAGGTCGGCCATACGCGCGTCTACGATATCGACGATGCCGAGCGCGGCGCGTACCGGGTCCATGCCAAGGGGACGGGCGACGCGCTCGGTGATGGCGGCGAGTGCCGCTTCCCGGTCCAGGGTGCGCCTGCCGCTCCAGAACGAGCCGGGGCCGATCCGCCCGAGCACGACGTTCGCATCGGTGACGGTCGGCTCGGTCCCTCCGGCGCCATAGCAGACCGGGCCGGGAGTGGACCCGGCGCTATGTGGGCCGACGTGCAGTTCCCCGAACCCGTCCACGGCGGCGATGCTGCCGCCTCCTGCCCCTATCGACGTGACCTCGACGGTGGGCACACGCAGCCGGTGACGCTCGACGACGCTCTCTGCGGAGAAGCGCGGCTGGCCGTCAACGATGAGGCCGACGTCAAAGCTGGTTCCACCCATGTCCGTGCAGATAGCGTTCTGCACGCCGAGGGCTGCAGCGAGACGCTGCACTCCCACGACGCCCCCGACCGGGCCCGCCGCCAGACCCGTAACCGGTCTACGCCGTAGTTCCTCGCTGGCAGCGAGCCCCCCGTTGGACTGCATCAGCAGCAGCGGCTGGCGCAGGCCGTGTTCACGCAGCCGTGCATCCATCTCGGCGAAGTCCCGTTCGGCGCCGGGGGCGAGGTAGGCGTTCATCAGCGTCGTGTTCGCGCGCTCGAACTCGCCCAGCGTCGGCGCGATGTCGCCGGAGAGGTTGACCGGCAGGCCGGGCGCCACCTGCCCTATCAGCTCCCGCGCCCGCAACTCGTGCAGGGGGTTGAGGAACGACCAGAGGAACATCACCGCGATAGAGTCCACGCCCATGCCGAGAAGCTCATCGACTGCCCGCAGCAGCCCCTCCTCGTCGAGCGGTGTCACGACCGCGCCCGATGAGTCGACGCGCTCCGAGACGCCGCGCACCCCGCCCTCCACGAACAGCGGTGCGGGTTTGTTCCAGGCGGCCACGTCGTAGTGCAATTGCTCCGGCAGTCCTTCGGAGCGTGACAGGACGCGGCCTATCCGGACAGCATCCTCGTGGCCCTGCGTGGTGATGAAACCGACCCTGGCCCCGCGCCTCGACACGACCCGGTTGATGAGGCTCGTCGTACCCAGCGCAAACACGCTCGCCTCCTCAAGCACGGCATCGACGTCCGTGCCCAGCCGGTCACAAACGTTCGCGAGCGCCGCAACAATGCCCTCCGCGAGGTTGGAGGGCGTCGTGAATGCCTTGTCCATCCAGACCCGCCCCTCGTCGTCCACGACCACGCAATCGGTGAACGTGCCCCCCACGTCTATGCCGACAACGCTCCCCACGAGGCCGCTACCCGCCCCAAACGGCGAGGACGTCGTCGAGCGCCACGAGGTCGGGCGCCAGCAGCGTCATCGCAGCCTCGTGCTGCGCCGCGTTCATCCCGGCCACGCATTCGCGGGGTATGACGGTGAAGTAGTCGAGCGTGAGCGCGAACCGGGCGGTCGTCAGGATGCCGGAGTGACTGGCAACGCCGGTCAGCACGAGCGTCCGCGCCCAGAACGAGCGCAGGAGCTTGTCCAGCGGTGTGCCCTGGAACGCACTGAATGCGTACTTGTCTACCTCGGCGTCACCCGGCTGAGGCGCGAGTTCGTCGACGACGGCATGCCCCCAACTGCCCAGGACGACGTTCGGCTCGGCCCCGCGTTGTCCGTTGGCGAGCAGGTGCCGCAGGTGTACAGGCGACTCGTCAGAGGCATCCGGCAGGTGACTTGCCCTCGTGTAGATGACCCGTACGCCTGCAGTGCGGGCCGCCTGGGCCAGTACCCCGATGCGCTCGACAGCCTGCCGCGTGGAAGCCGCAAGCGATTCGTCGAACTTCGAGAAGAGCTTCCCACCCGGCGCGCAGTAGTCGTTCTGCACGTCGTGGATGAGCAGGCACGTCCACGCGGGATCGACCAGTTCGGTGAGCGTTTCGGGTATCTGCTTGCCGCCGACGTTCAGCATCTCAGCGTCCCGGCCTAGTCCGGCCTGCCGTCGCGCCGCCGTCCAGCACGATGACCGCACCGTTGAGATATGACGCCTCATCCGAGGCGAGGTACGAGACGAACGACGCCACGTCGTGGGGCGTGCCAGCCCGCCCCACGGGTATGTGGGAGGAAGAGATGCTGCCACTGCCGTCCCGGTCGATCGACCCCGGAGCGATGCAGTTCACGCGGATGCCGAACTGCCCGAACTCCATCGCGAGCACCTTCGTCAGCGTAGCGAGCGCAGCCTTGGACGCGGCGTAGGCGCCGCCTTCCACGTAGGGAGCGACGCCGCTTATGGAGCCGATGTTGACGATGACGCCGCCTCCCTGTTCCCGCATCGCGGGCAGCGCGGCACGAGCGCCAAGCAGCGCAGCGTCGACGTTCACCCGGAACGACTCCTGCCAGTCGGCGAGGGAGATGTCGGCAAGGGGCGCGATATGGCGGACGCCCGCGTTATTGCAAAGAAGGTCGATGCGTCCGAAGTGCACGAGCGCCTCGTCCATGACCTCGCGGACCTGTTCCTCGACGGTCATATCCGCTTGCATGACGTGCACTGGCCGTCCTTCGAGCAGGCGTCGCACGGCATCGCAGGCATCGGGGTTGCGGTCGGCAGCGAGGACGTTCATTCCGTCATCAAGGAGCTGCCGCACGATGCCCAGCCCTATCCCCGCCGCGCCCCCGGTGACGATGGCGGCGCGTGGACGCTCAGCCGCCACGGCGGCCTACCGCCTCACGCTGGCGGGGTCGACGCCGGACGCGATGAGCGCGTCACGGCCGATCTGGTCGAAATGGAACCAGCGTATCTGCATCGTCTCGCGGAGCAGGTCCAGCACCCTCTCCTGCTTGGAGGCGTCGTCGGCGTACTTCGCCAGTATCTTGAGCGTCATGTCGCCGTGTCCGCCCTCCGGGAAGTCGGCCTTCTCGCCCGCCGACCAGTGAGACAGCGCCTCGTCCGGCAGGCCCAGCGGCTCCCAGACCTTGCGGTTGAGCGAGGCGATGTTGCCCAGTCTCGCTACCGCCGGACCGCGCGCTGCCTCCAGCCCGGCGACGGCAGCGAATGCCTCCAGCCACGGCCATGCCCGGCTGGCGCGCTCCCAGTACGCCAGCGCCATCTTTGTGTACGGACGCCCCTTGTAGGCGTACACGTAGTCTCGCTCGAACCCCAGCGCGACGGAGAAGTCCACCATGCTCTCGTAGTGGCCCGTGTCGATCGTCGGGTCGGTCACTTCCTCGACGTACATGTTCTCGATCATGTACTGCCGCACGTCGAGCGCAGGGCAATTGCCGATGATGCTGCCGAACCAGCGGGGAAACTCGTCGGCAAAGACGGTGTGCTCCAGCGCGAAGACGGCTGCGCCCTCGCGACACATGTGGTTCTGCAGCCACAGGTCGAAGGAGTTGTGCTCCTTCCACCGCGTCTCCCAGATGAGACGCGCCATCTGGTCCTCGAACTGTTCCGGCGACGCTAGCGCCATACGCCTCACTCCGGGTCGAGTCTCGCCTGTCGGCGCGGCGGATTCTAGCAGCGCACTCAGCTCGGCGCAGCGTCCTGCCGCCAGATGGAGGTCCAGTCCTCGGTCTTCGGAACGACCGCTTCATAGACGCGCAGGTGTTCCATCCGGTTGTGCGCAGGATCGCGTACGACGTGTGGAGCCTCTCCGCCTTCCTCTACATCGCGGATGGCCCGGAGCAGCAGACGCCGTGATAGTGCGACGGGCTTATCCGCATAGCCGAGGTGCTCGACAGTCCTGTCCTGGATGTCCCCCTGCGCCTCGACGGCGAACTTGTCCTGCAACGCGAAGCTCGCCCCCATGCCGAGGAACGTCGTCCGCTTCATCTCGTCACGGTCCTGGCGGTAGCGGTTGGATCGGTCGCGCACGTGGGCGTAGCCCGGCCCCATGTCGGCCAGAATGACGGGCCCGATACGCTCCTTCGCGAGTGGTGCCTTCGGCGACACGAGCAGCATGTACTTCCAGTGGTGGGTATCGTCGATAGGCACCTGCCAGTTCACTCCATAGAACCCCACGCCTACAGCGGTCCCGATCGGCGCGCCGGTGATGTCTGGCGGGCGAAGCGCCGGAAACGCGACGGCAGCGGGGTAGACGTAGTTGGTGATGCGCACGTAATCGTGCTCGCCGTCGAGGTCGCGCCCGGAGTAGATGCGGATGCCGTAGTCCGTCTCCTCGACCTCAATGCGGGGCGCGACGTCGATACCTTTCGCGTCCCACCGGACCCCGGTATCGGCAACCTCATCGGGGAGCACGTAGTGGAGGGTGGCGAGGTGTTGGGGGTCGATGTTCCCTTCGTGCCCGTGCAGGTAGTTGCACTCATGGTAGAACTTGGTGACGAGAACGTTCTCCTCAGGCAGCCCCAGGCACTCGTAGTCAGGCAGCTCGGGAGGCTCCCCAGGCCCCATATAAGCGAAGACCAGCCCTCCGCGCTCGGTGCATGGGTAGGAGCGTTGCCGCACCTTCCCTGAGAACTTGCTCCATTCCGGTTCGCCCGGCTGGTCGAGGCAGTTCCCATAGATGTCGAACAGCCACCCGTGGTAGACGCAGCGGAGACCCCCGTCTTCGATACGTCCATAGCTCAGATCGGTGCCGCGGTGAGGACAACGAAGACCCAGCAGCCCCAGGCGTCCGAACTCGTCGCGGAAGAGCGTCAGGTCTTCCCCCAGGACCCGCAGCGCGAGCGGCGGCCCGTCCTCGACCGTCTCCTCCGATAGCGCCACCGGCTGCCAGTAACGCCGGAGCAGGTTCCCTGCGGGCGTCCCCGGTCCTGTCCGCGTCAGCAGATCGTTGTCTTCCTGAGAAAGCATCGAACGCCTCCTGTGAGAAGGTCTTACCGGCAGAGTCTATTCCATTCCTCACGCCTCGATAGCCGTGGTATCCCTGAACTAAGGAAACGTTGGGCATCATAGTCTTCCTGAACAAGAGTCCTTCACTTCTACGCCGATGCTTGACGTTTCTCGTAGTCAAGTGTACCGTCGCCGCGCAGAAACCTTCCAAAGAGCCCGGTCTAACTCGGCCATTTCAAGGAGCGCGGATGGCAACACGGAACAGACAGGTCGGCTACAAGGACCTGCGGGAGTACATGGACCTCCTCGAACAGAAGGGGTTGCTGGTACACGTGACGGCGCCGGTCGACCTGAAGCATGAGGTCGGAGCCATCCTCACCCGCTCACTGGAGCGGAAGGGCCCCGCGATCGTCTTCGACAACATCAAGGGCTACGAGGGCAAGCCGCTCGTGAGCAACATCATCTCTACCGTCGACCAACTCGCCATCGCCTTCAACTGCGAGCCGGAGCCGGACACGATGTACGCGATCATCGTCGACGGCCACAACAACCGCATCTCCTCCGTCAACGTCGAGAGCGGGCCCTGCAAGGAAGTGATCGCCACCGGCGACGATATCGACCTCTACGAGATGCCCACTCCCTACTGGCACGAACTGGACGGGGGGCAGTACATCGGCACGGCTGCAGGCGTGGTTACGCGTGACCCCGACACGGGCATCATCAACATGGGCACCTACCGTGCCATGATCGTGGACAGGAATCACCTGACCATCTCCGGGCAACTCCGGAACCACGTCATGAGGAACGACGCCCAGGGCAAACCCACTCCTGTCGCCATAGCGGTCGGCATGGACCCGCTGCTCTGCCTCGCCTCAGGCAGTCCGGTTCCCGTGGACGAGAACGGGCACATGGAGTACGAGGCTGCCGGCGCGTGGCGCGGCGCTCCTACGGAGCTCATCCGTTGCGAGACGAACGACCTGATGGTGCCGGCGCAGTCGGAGTACATCATCGAGGGCGAGATTCCGGCCAACACCACCCACGTGGAGGGCCCGCACGGCGAAGCCGGGGGATTCTACGGCCAGAACCTCGAGGCATCGTTGATGACGGTCCACTGCATCACGCACCGGCAGAACCCGATCAACTACGGCGTGATATGCCTCCTGGAAGAGGACTATCCACGCTGGCTCTTCCGATCCGGCTCCTTCGAGGCCCGCATCAAGAACGAGAGCGGGCTGACCAGCATCAGGCACGCCTACTTCCCGGAGATCGGCGGGCGCAGTTGGGGGGCCGCCATCATCGCGGCGGAGATCACCGACCCCGAGGAGCCCCTGCGCATCATCGATGCTGCCTGGAAGATCACTCCTAACCGATGGGTGATCGTCGTCGATGAAGACTGCGATATACGGAACTGGAACGACGTGACCTGGCGGATAGTAACCAACGTCCGCTGGGAGCAGGACTTCGTCAAGGGCAAGGCTTACCACCCGAACCTGGGACAGACCCAGGGCCGGCGGGGACGGAATATCGAGTACGACATCGACTCCGACATCCCCGACCCAACGGGCATCAACGCCTCATTCAAGTTCAAGTTCGACAGTCTGCCGCCTATCAATAAGTCGAGCCGGGAGTACATGGCACAGATCGCGGCCCGCTGGCAGGAGCTTGGCCTGCCGTAAGCGGTCGCCTGAGAAAACCGCGGTGCGTCTCAGGGACGCGCCCAATCCGAATCAAGGGAGGATCCGTGATGAAATGGACCAGACTGAGCATGGTATTGATAGCGGGCATCGCGGGTGCGCTGCTGCTCGTGGCGTGCGGGGCCGACCCCACGCCCACACCCACGCCGCCACCGCCTCCAACTGCGACGCCAACTCCGGTGCCGGTGGCCCAGCCCACCGAAGCGCCTGCGCCTGACCCGACGGCGACGCCGACGCCTGACGCCATGGCGGCGATCGAGGCGGAGAAGGCGGAGTTGATCGCGGCGGCCCAGGAAGAGGGCGAACTTCAGGCATTCTTCTGCTGCGACCT
>JAJEFD010000004.1 GCA_022820645.1 Dehalococcoidia bacterium
GGATACGGGCACGGTTGAGGAGGGAGGTACGTTATCGATCGAAGCGGCGGTCCTCCTTTCCAACGACTCCGACGCGGAGAGTGACAGGCTGCGCATCGTGGCGGTTGGGGATGCGCGCAACGGTACGGTCTCGCTGGACGGGATGACCATCACCTACGAGCATGACGGCACCGAGACGACTGCGGGCAGTTTCACCTACACCGTCACCGACGGGGAGGACACCGCAACCGCAGCGGTAGAGATCACGGTTGTGCCCGTGGCCGATACGACGGCTCTTGTCTGGCTCATCATAGCGGCGGGTGTGGTACTCGCCAGTGGCGGTGCTGTCGTCGTGCTGAGGAAGCGCAATCGAACCTAGATGCAACGCGGCGCCAAGCCTCTAGCCCCCCGATTTGACGACTGACGCTCGCGGGCGTACCTTCCCGATGTGCGCAGGCTGGCGCGTTCGCCTGCGTGGAATTCGTCAGAGGAGGACACCATGACGACGAACTACGATCCGGCAACTGCCCCGGTCTTCGAACGCATCGACACGTATGAGGAGTGGCAGCAGAACGAGGGCGTGAAGCTCCACGGCGGGCTCTACATCCGGGACCTCTATGCCCTCGATCTCGAGTACTGGCCCCGCAAGGGCTGCTATGGCGCAGTCGTCTACCTCGACGGCGACGAGGAGACAGACGAGCACGTCATCGAGATCGAACCGGCGGGCAAGACCAACCCCGAGCACCACATGTACAACGAGGTCATCTACGTCCTCAGTGGGCGCGGCGCTACCTCCGTCTGGTACGACGAGTCCCGGAAGCAGACGTTCGAGTGGACGGAAGGCGCCTACTTCTCGATCCCCATGAACGCCTCGTACCAGCACTTCAACGGCAGTGGCACAGAGCCCACGCGCATGGTCTCCGTCACCAACCTGCCCGGCATGATCCGCAAGTTCATCACGCCCGATTTCATCTGGAACAACCCCTACGTCTTCCCGGACCGCCTGACCGCCGACGAAGGGTGGGCCTCCGGCTCCGGCATGATGTACAAGGGCCGTGTGTGGGAGACCAACTTCCTGCCGGACGCGGCCAACATGCCGATGCCGGACTGGTCGGAGCGCGGCGCGGGCGGCACCAACATCATGCTGTCGCTGTCCGACAACACCGTCTCCTCCCACATCTCCGAGTTCCCGGTGGGCACCTACAAGAAGGCGCACCGCCACGGCCCCGGCGCGCACCTGCTCATCACCGGTGGTGTCGGCTTCGCTCTCGTCTGGCAGAAAGAGGACATGTCCGACCTCGTGAAGGCGGACTGGCAGCGCGGCAGCCTCTACCTGCCGACCCAGGACTCCTACAGCGAGTACTTCCACCAGCACTTCAACGTCGGCACCACCCCCGCGCGCTACATCAACATGAGCCCGTCCAACTCCCGCAAGTACACCTACCAGCGCGGCATCAACGACCCCTCCCGCAGGGGTGAGATCCGCGCGATGGTGAGCATCAAGGAGGGCGGTATCCAGCTCGAGTACGAGGACGAAGACCCCCGCGTCCACGAGATCTTCGAGGCAGAACTGGCGAAGTATGGCCAGGAATGCCGCATGAAGAACCTCGTCGCGACCTGCACCGGCGTCCCCGGCCCCGAGAACAAGAAGGGCGCGCTCCAGGACTACGACTAGCGACTCTCTTCCCCTCTCCCTTGAGGGGAGAGGGTGCCGCCGTTCGCGGCGGCGGGTGAGGGTGAATCTTCGGGGGCGGCCACAAGGCCGCCCCCTTATCGCCTCCCTGTCGCTCCCGCGCGACGTTAGAATCGCCTCTGCCGTGGGAGGCGGTGCATGACCTCAGCAGAGCAACAGGGGCCCGTTGCGGTCGTCGGCACGACGTCGTGGGGCGGAACGCTCGCCCTCATCCTGGCGCGACGCGGCGTCGACGTGCGACTGCTCGCGCGCTCGGACGCCGAGGCGCAGCGGCTCGCGTCGGACGGCGAGCTCACGGCGCGGCTGCCGGGCCACCCCTTCCCACCGTCACTCCGCGTGACAGCGGACTGGGCCGAGGGCATGGACGGCGCGCCGTTCGTCGTCTTCGCGGTGCCGAGCCACACCCTGCGCGACAACGCCCGCCGGGCCGCGCCCCACGTCCCATCGGACGCCATAGTCATCTCCGCGTGCAAGGGACTGGAGCAGGGAACGTTCAAGCGCATGAGCGTGGTGCTCGCCGAGGAACTGCCCGGCGCCGCGTCGACCCTCTGCGCGCTCTCCGGCCCCAATCTCGCCCGCGAGATCGTGCGTGGTTTGCCGTCGGCAACGGTCATCGCGTCTGCGTCCCCCGAGGCGGCGTCATCGGTCCAGCGGCTGTTCAACTCGCCGACGTTCCGCGTCTACACGAACGCCGACATCATCGGGACGGAGCTGGGCGGTACGCTGAAGAACGTCATGGCCATCGGCGCGGCCATCTGCGACGGCATGGCGCTCGGCGACAACGCGAAGGCGGCGTTCGTCACACGGGGACTCGCGGAGATGGTGCGGCTGGGGGTCGCGGCGGGCGCGCAGGCTGCGACGTTCGCGGGCACGGCCGGCTTCGGCGACCTCATCGCGACCTGCTACAGCAACCTCAGCCGCAACTACCGCGTCGGACTCGCGCTCGCTGAGGGACGCACGCTCGAAGAGGCGATCGAGTCGCTCGGCGGGCAGGTCGCCGAGGGCGTCGGCACAACCTCCGCGGCGCTGGAGATGGCGAACGCGCTCGGCGTCGAGGCCCCCATCGCTGCCGCGACCGCCCGTGTCCTCTTCGACGGCGCGTCGCCCCAGGATGCGCTCCTCGAACTGATGGCCCGCGCGCCAAAGCAGGAGTAGGGATTCCCTACGTGTCCAGCAGGGTAGGGGCCATCAGTTCCTCGATGCTCACGACGCGCGGAGTGAGCCCCTGCTCGGTCGAGTACGCGAGCGCCGTCTCCAGCGTGTGACGGATCCCCGCGACGCCGTACGGGAAGAGGTCCGTCGTCAGCGCGGAGCGTGAATTCGACGGCAGCAGTCCCGCGTCGATGAACGGGTGCGTCTGTTCGAGCGTCCGCGTCATCCACAGCTCCTTCGCCTTCACGAAGGCGTCGTACAGGTTCCGCGCCGCCCACGGGTGCTGCTCGTAGAGCGACCGCCGCATGATGACGACGTGGTTGATGGGGTAGATGCCCGTCTTCGCGTAGTAGCGCGCCGACTCCGCGAGCGGGTCGGGGAAGAGCGTCCGTACCTTCTCGTGAGTGCGCAGGTCGAGCGTGCTCCGGTTGATGCCGCCTCCGCCGTAGAAGTAGACGTAGATGGCGTCCAGCTCGCCGTTCGCCATCATGCCGCCGAGGTTCTGGTCCTTCGCCGGGTCCATGTAGTGGAGCGTGACGCCGGGCGGCGGCTCGAACCCCGTCGCTCCGCCGTGGCTCAGCTCCTGCGTACGCTCCATCCACCATTCGACGTCCGACGGCGCGACGCCGTACTCGTGCTGGAAGAAGCCCCGGGCCCAGAGCGCCGCCGTCTGCTGGTACTCGTTGACGCCCACGCGCTTTCCCTTGAGGTCGGCGGGCGACTCGATGCCCGCGTCCGTGCGGATGAGCGCGCCGGTGCCGAAGAACGTCCGTGTGGTGCAGATCGGAAGCGTCACCCAGTCGCGGTTCCCCTGCGCGGTGATGATGGCCAGCGAGGAGAGCGACATCTCCGAGACGTCGAACTCCTGGTGCGTGAGTTGCCGGTGGAACGTCTCCGCCGGGCCCGACGCCGTCGGGATGAGCTCGATGCCCTCCGGCTTGATGGTGCCGTCCATGATAGGGCGGCTGCGCGGGTTGGGCGCGAACGCGAGGCTGAACGTCGGTTTCGTGGTCATGGAGCGCTCCTTCGTGTTGGCTGGGCGACGCGGGACAGGGATGCGGCGCCCATGGGAGTTTACCTGCCCGGAGCGGCCTGCACAGGAGTGCGGGAACCCTGAATAGCGCATTTGAGAATTGCTCAGCACGCTCCAGCACTGCGGATATGGGCACGGAAAACACTGGCTCAGGGCGAAATACGGCATTGACATGGTGCGAACGCGAAACGGCGGCGGCGTTGTCGGGGCCGGTGGTGCTCCTCCACCTGTACTGCCAGAGTGGGTGCTTCTTGACGGCCTCGCTTGTGATTGCCCCGGCCCGGCGCCGGTGCTCTGACCTGGCTGGTCGTGCTGAGCATGGTCATGGCCTTGCCCACGCTGACCATCGCTAAGACTGCATGTAGGCGTCGATTTATGACGGTATCGAACTTTCCTGTTGACGGATTCGGTAAGTTGACACCCTCCAACACTCCTGCCTATGGTAGGCGGTGACCCGCCGCCCGATCGGCTGGCTGCAAGCTAATACCGAGGTAAAACAAACCGGTCCCTGCAGCCCCGTCGCAAGGCCGAACACCAGGCGCGTCACCCCCCATTCGGTAATAGCCGAACAAGAGATTCCTCTCCGCTACGCCCTGACTTCCCCGTAAAGGATGCTCCTCAGCAAGCGTGACGAAGGGATGTTGCGCGCCTTGCGCACAGTGAGATGGCAATCTCGAACAACAAGCCCCCCGGCAGGAGAAGGCCTCCGAGCTGGGTACGAAGAGAGGTGAACGGATGAGAGAGAGAACAGACAGGACGATAGTCAGCGCCCGGTGGCCGCGCCTCATGGCGCTCAGCGGGCTTGTTATCGCATTGCTCCTGATGATCGGCGCATGCGGAGACGACGGAGAGGGCGGCAGTACAGGTTCCGGCGACGTGAAGGCGGGCGGAACGCTCACCGTAACGCTGGTGTCGGAGAACAACACGCTCGATCCGCCCATCACGCTCGGCACGGCGGACACCCTCATTACGCAGCAGATGTACGACAACCTGCTGATGATCCAGCCGGACCTCTCCATGAAGCCTGAGCTGGCCACGTCGTGGGAACCCAACGAGGACCTCTCGTCCTGGACGTTCCAACTGCGGGAGGGCGTGACATTCCACAACGGCAAGGAGTTCAAGGCTGAGGACGTCGTGTTCTCGTTCAACCGCCTGCTGGACCCGGTGATCGACTCCCCCGCGCGGCCCACGTTCGAAGTCATCGAGAACATGGAGATCATCGACGACTACACGATCCGGTTCGACCTGGTCAGCCCCAGCGCGTTCTTCCCCGAGGTGCTCTCCATCTACCAGGCGAGGATCCTTCCGTCGAACGTCGACCTCGACACGCTGACGCTCGGAGGCGTCGGGACGGGCCCCTTTATCCTGGAGGAGTATCTGCCCGGTCAGCGGACGGTGCTCTCGAAGAACCCCGACTACTGGGACGAAGGCAAGCCGTACCTGGATGAGGTCGTGTTCCAGCTGATCCCGGACCCGTCGACCCGGGCGGAAGCGCTCAAGAGCGGCGACGTGGACGTGATCTACCAGCTCGAGCCGCCTACTGCTCCCAGCATCGAGGCTAACCCCGGAACCGTGGTGCTGGAAACGGCCAGCTCCTCGCACATCGGGCTGGACCTCGGCAACTGGGAAGCCCCGTTCGACAACAAGAAGGTGCGGCAGGCCTTCCAGGCCGCGACCGACCGTGAAGCCATCCGCCAGGCTGCGCTCTTCGGCCGGGGCAGCATCGCCTACGACCACCCGATAGCGCCGAACGACCCGATGTTTACCGATGAGTGCAAGCCTCCGGACTACGACCCCGAACTTGCGAAGCAGTTGCTGGCCGAGGCCGGCTACCCGGACGGGATAGAAGTCACCCTGTACACCGGAAACGTCGGCCCGGGGATGCTGGAACAATCGGTTGCCTTCAAGGAGGGAGCGGCGCCGGCAGGCATCAACGTGAACCTCGTCCAGAGGCCGGAAGACCAGTTCTGGGCGAACACCTGGTTGATCGAGAACTTCACCGTGGTGTACTGGTTCGGCCGGACACCCGACCAGGCGCTCAGCATCCAGTACATGAGCGACTCTACCTGGAACGCTCCGCGCTACTACAACGACGAGCTCGACGCGCTCATCGTCAAGGCCCGCGGGCAGGTGGACGATGCCGAGCGTGCGGAGACGTACAAACAGGTCCAGTGCATCCTGGTCGAAGACGTTCCGCGCCTTGTAACCGCCTTCCAGCCGGTGCTCTACGGCGAGCGGGACGACGTCCGCGGCGTACTGCCGCACCCGCTGGGCTGGCTCATCCTGAACGAAGCATGGCTCGACAGGGAGTGAAAGGCAGGTAACGGCAAATGACGCGGTTCCTGGTGAGGCGCATCAGCCTGATAGTCGTGACCCTTCTTGTGGTCTCGACAGCCATCTTCGCCATCACGGAGATCCTGCCCGGCGACGTCGCGCAGATGGTCATGGGGCAAGGCGCCACCGAACAGAACCTGAAGCACATCCGGGAGACGCTTGGCCTGGACCGCCCCGCCCCCGTCCGCTACCTGGACTGGATCGGCGGGGTGGTCCGGGGCGACATGGGCCACTCCTTCGTCCAGAAGATCCCCGTGACTGAGGTGATTGAACCCAGGCTGGCGAACTCGCTGATCCTTGCGGCCTTCGCCTTCCTCGTCGCGGTCCCCTCGGCCGTTGCCATAGGCGTATGGATGGGGGTGCGGCAAGGATCGAAGACGGACCACGCCGTGTCGGTTGGAAGCCTCGTTGCCATCTCGCTGCCCGAGTTCGTGACGGGAGTCCTGTTGATTATCGTGTTCTCTTCGTTCCTCGGCTGGCTCCCCTCATCGAGTGCGATCCTGCCGGGGACGAGCCCGCTCACGAGACCCTTGATCCTCGTGCTCCCCACGCTGACGCTGACCGGTGTGCTGTTCGCGTACATCATGCGGATGACGCGGGCCAACGTCATCGAGGTACTGAATACGCAATACGTTCGCACGGCGGTGCTGAAGGGATTGCCGATGCGGCGCGTACTGCTCCGTCACGTCGTCCCGAATGCCATGCTCCCGACGATCAGTGTGATTGCCGTGAACATGGGGTGGATGCTCGGCGGGCTCATCATCGTGGAGAACGTCTTCGCATACCCTGGTCTGGGACAGCTGCTCCTGACTGCCATCAACACGCGCGACGTTCCTCTGTTGCAGACTCTCGCGCTCATCATCGCGGGGACGTACGCACTCAGTAATCTCGTGGCGGACCTCAGCTACGGCGCCCTCGATCCGCGGATAAGGTTGACGTGATGGCAGCTCCGGCGACTTCCCCCAGGATGCAGTTGGGCCCGCTCGATGCGGCAACGTCGATAGCGTCTGCCCTGCTGCGGGCGCTTGCCTCACTGGTACGGCTTGCGCTCCGCACTCCGGCGGGCAGGATCGGCTTGCCGCTGGTGGTCCTGCACGTGGTCCTCGCGTTGTTCGGTCAGGCTCTGGCGCCATACCCGCCAACGCAGTTCCACATCGAGGACCATCAGCTGGAAGGGCCGTCGCTCCAATTCCTGCTCGGCACCGACCAGTTCGGCAGGGACGTGCTCAGCAGGGTGATGTCGGGCGCCACGTCGCTGATCTCGGTGGCAGCGGCGGGCGCGTTGCTCGGCATCGCCCTGGGTACCGTCGTCGGGATGAGCAGCGGGTACAAGGGAGGGCGCACGGACGAGGTGGTGATGCGCGTCATGGACGCCATGATGTCGTTCCCCTCGCTGCTGATAGCGCTCCTGGTGCTCACGAGCCTCGGGCCGAACCCCATCAACATCGCCGGCACCATCGGCATCGTGTTCATCGCGCCTGTTGCCCGGGTGATGCGCTCCTCCACGCTGGCGGTGAAGAGCCTCGAGTTCGTCGATGCTGCGCGGCTGCGCGGCGAGCCGAACGTCTACATCATCTTCCGGGAGATCCTCCCCAACACGCTGCCGGTCCTCGCCGTGGAGGCGTCGGTCCGGTTCAGCTACTCGATCCTGCTGGTCGCGTCGCTCGGGTTCCTCGGACTCGGCGTACAGCCGCCGTCCTCGGACTGGGGGCTCATGATCAGCGAGAGCCGTATCTTCATCACCGGGGCTCCATGGGTTGCGCTTGCGCCGGCAGCCGCGGTCGCGTCGCTCGTGATCGGGGTCAACCTGCTGGCGGACGGCATCAAGCAGGCAAGGGAGTTGCCAAAGAGGGAGGCGTAATGGCCACCACAACTACTGTGATGCTCGAGACCACCACGGCCGCCGACGGCGCGGAACAGCCGCTGCTGAAAGTGGACGGACTCTCGGTCACCTTCTTCACGCCGACCGGGGCGGTGCACGCTGTGCGCGATGCCTCGTTCGAGATCAAGCGCGGCGAAGTCGTCGGCCTCGTGGGAGAATCGGGCTGCGGCAAGTCCACCATGGCCTACGCCATCATGGGCTATCTGCCCGGCGAGCCGGAGGTGGGTGGAGCGGTCTACCTCGATGGCCAGGACATGGCCGAGCTTGGGCCTGCCGAGCTCCGCGCGTTGCGCGGGAACCGCGTAGCGATGGTCTACCAGGACCCGGCCCTCGCGCTGAACCCCACCATGAAGGTCGGACTTCAGATATTGGAGGCCATCAGCGAGCACCTGACCCTCGACGCCGCGCAGGCCGCCGAGCGCATGGCGGAGCTGATAGAGAGCGTCGGTCTGCCCGACCCTGAGCGGATCGCTGAGAGCTACCCCCACCAGCTCAGCGGAGGCCAGCAGCAGCGCATCGTCATCGCCATGGCCCTCGCATGCGACCCTGACCTCCTCCTGATGGACGAGCCGACGACCGGACTGGACGTCACCACGGAGGCCACCATCCTCGACCTCGTCGCGGACCTCAAGGGCAGGGTGAACGCCGGTATCCTCTATGTGAGCCACAACCTGGGCGTCGTCGCCCGCATCGCGGACCGTGTCGTGGTGATGTACGCCGGTCAGACCGTGGAGGAAGCGCCGGTGCGCGACCTGTTCAAGGATCCCCGGCACCCGTACACCGTGGGCCTGCTCAGTTGCGTCCCCAAGCCGGTGGCCGATACCGGAGCAGTCACCAGGCTCCAGAGCATCAGGGGATCGGTTTTCCCCAGCGCCCAGTCCGACCCGGGTATGTGCCTGTTCTCCGACCGCTGCCCCATGGCGACCGATCGCTGCACCAGCGAGGCCCCGACCCCGGCCTCGGTGAGCGATTCCCACGAGTCGCGCTGTTTCTACCCCGACGACGTCAGTACTGACCTCTGGGACGAGTTGGTCGAGCGGGAAGCCCCGCACGAGAACGGCAAGGAGCCGACGCTGACCGTGAAGGGGCTGCACCGCGTCTACGGCAAGTGGCAGCGGAAGTACCTCTTCTTCGGCCCGAAGGTGAAGCCCCCCGTTCGCGCGGTGGAGAACGTCGACTTCGAGGTCGGCGCCGGACGCACCGTCGGCATCGTCGGCGAGAGCGGCTCGGGCAAGAGCACCGTCGCTCGCAGCATCGTGGGCCTCGTGCCGCGTGACGAGGGCGACCTCGAACTGCGCGGAGAGGACCTGCCTGCCGAGGCCGACGAACGCAACGCAGACCAGAAAGCCTCGCTCAGGATGGTCTTCCAGAACCCGACCTCCTCGCTCAACCCGAAACTCCCTGTTCGGCACAACATCCTGCGCCCGCTGCAGAAGTTCACCGATATGACCGCCAGCGAGCGCGAAGAGCGGGCCTGTGAGCTGCTGGAGTCCGTCGGCCTCGATGCCTCCTACATGGACCGCCAGCCGCTGCAACTCAGCGGCGGGCAGCAGCAGCGCGTGGCGCTCGCGGCCGCCTTCGCCGGAGACCCTGAGCTGATCGTGGCCGACGAGCCTGTTTCCGCGCTCGACGTCTCGGTCCAGGCGCAGGTGCTCAACCTGCTGGAGGACCACCAGCGCGAGAAGGGGACGTCCTACGTCTTCATCTCCCACGACCTCGGCGTCGTTCGCTACGTCTCGGACGAGATCGTCGTGCTCTACGCGGGCCACGTCGCCGAGTCCGGCCCCGCGGAGGACGTGCTCTCCACGCCGTCGCACCCGTACACGGAGGCCTTGCTGTCGGCGGCGCCGGTGCCCGACCCGGACGCCACCCCGACGCCGATACGCCTGGGCGGCTCGGTGCCGAAGCAGCACGAGCAGTTCAAGGGGTGCTTCTTCGCATCCCGATGCCCGCGCAAGATAGGGGACGTCTGCGACAACACTCCCCCGCCGCTGCAGACCTCGCCCGGCTCGCCGACGCACGAGATCCACTGCCATATCCCGCTCGAAGAGTTGGCCCGCCTGCAGGACAGCTCCGTCGCCACCCTTGGCTGACTTGGGGAACGAGACGGCCTGATTCCTTCCCCCTTGATGGGGGAAGGTTAGGATGGGGGTGAACTACCCTCCGGCGCGCACACGAACGTCACCCAGTCGCCGTCGTGGTGCTCCTCGACGAATGACAGCCCCGCGGCGGCGAACGCATCCACGACCTGCTGACGCCGCTCCTGCAGGATGCCCGCGGCGACGAGACGTCCCTCTGGCGCGAGCGCGCGCCGCAGCTCCGGCGCGAGGTTCGCCAGCGCGACTGAGTTGACGTTCGCGAGCAGCAGCTCCGCCCACCCGGTCGGTATCTTCTCGTTGGGGAGCGTCCCGGCGTAGAACCGGACGCGACCCGAGACGCTGTTCGAGCGCACGTTGACGCGCCCCGCCTTGAGCGCGACGCGGTCTATCTCGACGCCCAGCACACGTGCCGCGCCCAGTTTCGCTGCGCCGATGCTGAGGATGCCGGAGCCGGACCCCACGTCCAGCACCTGCAGGCCGGGGCGCATCAGCCGCTCCATGCACTCCAGCGTGCGGTTCGTCGTCGGGTGGTGGCCCGTCCCGAACGCGAGGCCGGGGTCGATCTCGATGACTACGTCGTCCGGCCCGGCCTCCTCGCGCAGCCAGGGTGGCTGCACGAGCAGGCGCTTGCCGATGCGGAGCGGCGTGAAGTGCGCCTTCCACGCGTCCTCCCACTCACGCTCCAGTATCTCGCGCTCTTCCAGCTCCGGCAGGTCGGTCAGCTTGCCGACGAGTTGGATGCCGATGTGAACGATCTCCCGGTTGCGCCGGTAGCCGGGCGTCTGTGGCATGTACGTGCGGATGATGGCGCTCTGCCGTTCCGGCGGCGACTCGCCTTCGTCCGGGTTCCAGCCGCCCGCCTCCTCGATCGCCACGCCGCCCTTGCCGTAGCGACGGAACAGCTCCGCCACCG
Source organism: Dehalococcoidia bacterium (assembly GCA_022820645.1). Taxonomy (GTDB): domain Bacteria; phylum Chloroflexota; class Dehalococcoidia; order Lucifugimonadales; family Australimonadaceae; genus Bin16. Next base: position 11,086 of record JAJEFD010000004.1, read on the forward strand.
GCTCCACGAACTCGAACGGCACGCGTATCTTCAGTTCCAACCAGGGATGTTCAGCCAACCACCAACCTCGTCATTCCCGTGCCTTCCCGTCATTCCAGCGAAGGCTGGAATCCAGAGTGCGCGCCAGCGCACACCATGCAGGTGCCCCTACTTCTTCTCGAAGGAGCGCTGGAGCTCCTCCAGCAGCTTCTTCTGCTCCTTCGACAGCTTGTCCGGCGTCTGCACGTGGACGGTCACGAGCTGGTCGCCGCGGCGACCCTCGCGTCCGAGGTGCGGGATGCCCTTGCCCTTCATGCGCAGCACCTCGCCGGACTGTATCCCCGCGGGCACCTTGATCTTGTCCATCCCGTCGAGCGTCGGCACCTCCATCTCGATGCCGAGCGCCGCGCCGGGGAAGGTGACGTTGAGGTCCAGCAGCACGTCGGCGCTGTTCTCGCGGCGTTTGAACCACCCGTGCTGCTGCACCTGCACACCCACCAGCAGGCTGCCCGGAGGCCCGCCGAACATCCCCGCATGGCCCTGTCCACGCAGCTCCAGCAGCGCTCCGTGGTACACCCCTGCGGGGATGGAGACCTCGATGCGCTGCTTCGCGCGCTTGTTCCCGGCGCCCTTGCAGTCGGTGCAGGGCGTTGTGATTCGGCGGCCCTCGCCGCCGCAGACGTTGCACACGGCCTCCGTGACGAACTGCCCGAACACGGAGCGCTGAGTCCGGCGGACGCGCCCGCTGCCGTTGCAGTTCGTGCACGTCTCCGGCTGCGTTCCCGGCTCGGCGCGCGTGCCCTTGCACGACGGGCACTGCTCGGTGCGGTTGACCTCGACCTCCCGCTCGACCCCGAACGCGGCTTCCTCGAACGTGACGCTGACGTTCACGCGCACGTCCTCGCCCTGCCGCGGGCGTGTCCGCGACGCCGTCCCGCTGCCGAAGAACGCGTCGAAGATGTCGCCGAAGCCGCCGAAGATGTCGAAGCCCTCGAAGCCCCCTGCGCCCTGTCCCGCGCCGTTGCGGACGCCCGCGTGGCCGAAGCGGTCGTACTGCTGCCGGCGCTCCGGGTCGCTCAGCACCTGGTACGCCTCGTTGACCTCCTTGAAGCGCTCGGACGCGTCGCTTGCCTTGTTGCGGTCCGGGTGGTACTCCATCGCCTTCTGGCGGAAGGCCTTGCGGATGTCCTCCTCGGACGCCTGCGCGCTGACGCCAAGCACGTCGTAGTAATCGCGTTTCGTGGTCATGGGGACGCGGCTACTGCCACTGGGGCGAGGGTTCGAGTGCCTGCACGAGTTCGCTCAGGAACGCGGCGAGGTAGCGCACGCTGGACATGGAACGCGTGTAGTCCATGCGCGTGGGGCCCATCGTGCCGATGACGCCCGTCGCCCCGTCCGGCGCGCCGTAGGTCGCGTAGACGACGCTGTAGGGGCGCAGGTGCTCGTCGTGGCTCTCCTGGCCGATGACGACGCGCACCTCCGCCGGACGCGGCGAGTCGTCGAAGATCCGCGTGATGGAGTCGTCGTCGAGCACCTCGGCGGCGTCCTGCGCGCTCCTGCCGGACTGGAACTCAGGCTGGCTCAGCATGTGGCCCAGGCCGTTCAGGTACCGCTCGCGCGTCTCCTTGCGCTCCTCGTCGGAGAGGATGCGGATCGTCTCCATGAGCGCGGCGATGATGATGTTTCCGCCGGAGAAGCCGGAGTCCCAGAGCGTGCGCAGTTCCGCGGCGCTCATGCCGCCGATGAGCTGGTTCAGCCGGTTGGCGACCTGGGTCAACTCGTCCTGCGGCGTGTCGGAGTCCAGGTGGATGATGCGCTGCCGCACCTGCGCGTCCTGCATCACTACCACGAGCAGCGCCTCCCGGTCGTGCAGGTGCACGATCTGGACCTGCTTCACCCGTGCGACGGCGCGCTTGACCGTCGTGGCGATGGCGAGGTTGTGGACGGCGCTGGCGAGCACGCGGGCGGCGCTGCGCGCCCACGCCGCGGGGTCGGCCTCGTCGAAGTCGATGGCGTCGCGGACGCGCTCCTGGAAGTGGCGGGGCAGGCGGTTGCGCTGTCCGGCGCGCTCCACGTAGAAGCGGTAGCCCGGGTCGGACGGCACGCCTCCCGCGGACGTGTGCGGTCGGGAGATGTAGCCCATCTCCTCCAGCTCCGCCATGTCGTTGCGGATGGTCGCGGGGCTGACGCGCAGTTCGTAGCGCCGCGCGAGTTGCTGCGACGAGACGGGCGCCGCCGTCTCGATGTAGTCGCTGACGATGATCTCCAGCAGCGCCTGTCTGCGGGTGTTGAGGGCGGGTGTCGCCGGATTAGCAGTCGGCTCGCTCAAGTGCTAACTCCTCGGAACGAATGTAGCACCGGCGGGAGAGTGCGTCAACGAGGGGCAAGGCCTCGTCATTCCCGCGAAAGCGGGGATCCAGGGTGGCCGACAGGCCAAGCGGGGGTAGGGACGGGAGAGGTGTCGCTGTCTGGTGTAGGGGCATCCCTTGTGGGTGCCCTTGCCTGCCTACCCTTGTTCCTGCGGCGCCTCTCGCACCCGCGACACCGGCGACCACAGCAGGAAGGCGGCCGTCAGCAGTTCGCCCCCGGCCCCGACGAACAGGGTAGGGCGCAGCCCGATGGTCTCACCGAGCGCTCCGCCCGCCAGCGCTCCTATGGGGATCGCCCCCAGGAAGGCCATCCTCAGCACGACGTTCACCCGTCCTTGCAGACGGTCCGGCGTCATGCTCTGCTGCAGGCTCGTCCGCCCGATGATGTACGTGACGAGGCCCGCGCCGAACAGGAACGCTCCTCCCGCCACCAGAGCGAGCACGACGGTCGCCGGCCCCCCGGCCAGCGGGATGATCACGTCGCCGGCGGTCATGAGGAACACCCCGATGGCCGCCGACCTGCCGAGACCCACCCTCCGCGTCGTCTGCTTCGCAAGCGAGGCCCCGACGAGCCATCCGACTCCGGCGATCGAGAACACCAGCCCGATCAGGCCCGGGGTGAATTCCAACCGGCGCACCAGGTAGAGCAATCCCACGGAGTCGATCAACGCGTTGGACCCGCCCACCATCGCCGCGGCGATTGTCAGGGCCCGGAGGACGGGACTCCTCATCACGAACCCGAGACCCTCCCGCAACTCGCTGCGAACGCTCAACGCGGCCGCCCTCGGTGAGACGTCCGTCGGTGGGCACATCCGGTGGAGCGCCAGCGCCGAGGCCGCGTAGGCGGCGGCGCCCACCGCCAGGGTGAACGGCGCCGAGACGGACTGCACCAAAACTCCGGTGAAGCCGGGGCCTCCGATCTCGGTTGCGGACCGGCCCATCTCCAGCTTGCTGTTCGCGTCGACCAGTTGCCCCCGCAGGACGAGCGACGGCAGGAACGCGCGGTAGGTGACGTCCACGATGAACCGCAGGCCTCCCAGTGCGAACGCCACTGCGAACAGGAGCGGGATGCTCAGGAAGCCGAGCCATGCGGCGATGGCGATGACCAGGAGGGCGAGCACGTGTCCCCATGCCGCGCCGATGAGCACTGCCCGCTTCGACCGCCGGTCTATCCAGATGCCCGCGAACACGCCCACCACGATTGCGGGAGCGCCCCCGAACGAGGCGAGGATGCCCATCTGCAGGGGCGTCGCATCGAGAAGCAGGGCCGCTACCAGTGGCACCCCCAGCAGCTGCATCTGGAAACCGGCGAACGTGAACGTCTGGCTTGCCCAGAGCTTGAGGAAAGTCTCCTGCCGCCAGAGTCCCGATGCCTGCCGCCGGAGTCTCGATGGAAGAAAGCGCAATGAACACGACCTGGGCGGCCGCGCTCGACGATGCGCCTTGGCCTGCCAACCTGGAAGGCCAGTGTGTCCCCGACGCACGAGACCGTCAAGGCGACCCTTGTCATTCCGAGCGAAGCCGAGGAATCTCTCGGGTTGCCCGGTGTAGGGGCACTCCTTGTGGGTGCCCTTGTCTGCCAGGCGGTGCGCTCCTTCTCGTATGTCGATAATCGACGCAAACAGGCAGGATATGCGGGAGATTGGCGCGATACAGGCCGCTGCTGTGGTAGTATCCCGCCTATCGACGTCTCTCGAGGTGACAGGCTCCTACAAGGGAGGGACCATGAGGAAGCTACACTGGCTCATCTTGCCACTGCTCGTCGTGATGGCGCTGGGTATCGTCGGTTGTGGAGGAGATGACGAGCCGACGCCCACCCCTGCGCCTGCGGCAACGCCCACGCCGACGCCCAAGCCCGAGCCCGTCACGCTGCGGATGCTCACCTCGTGGGGAAAGACGGATGCGAGCGGCACGGACTTCATGGGCATCCTCCAGCCATACATGGAGGAAGAATCCGACGGGCGGATCGTTATCGACTGGGTCGCCGACATCAGCGCCGTCCCTGCGTTCGAACAGTTCACACCCATCCGCGAAGGCATCTACGACCTCGTCTACACGCACCCGTTCTACCACTCGGAGTTCAACTCCCTCGCGGGCACGAATGACCTCGTCAACGCGCCCTACGGGGACCGCGAGGCCTGCGGCCTCGTCGACGCCATCAACCAGAACTACGTCGACGGCGCCGGCGTCTACTTCTTCCCGACGCCGAACGGCGTGGGCAACGGCGTCGTGCTGAAGGAAGCCATCCCGCCCGATAACGCGAACCTCACCGGCCGGAACCTGCGGGTTTACCCGAGCGTGCAGCCGTTCGTGGAGGAGCTGGAGGGCATCCCCGTTGCGATGCCCATCACCGACGTCTACACCGCGTTCGACCGCGGCGTGATCGAAGGCGCGGTGCTCGGCGGCGGAGCGCAGAGTGCGCTGACGTTCAGCTGGCACGAGGTCAGCCAGTACGTCGTGCGCCCGTTCTTCGGCGAGAACGTGCCCGGCGTCATCTTCAACCAGGCTGCCTTCGACGCCCTGCCCGCCGACGTCCAGGCGACCTTCAGGGAGCTCTGGGAAGGTTTCTCCGACACCTTCCGCGATTTCAGCCTCCAGACTGCGGAAGAAGTGGTCGCGGAGCTCGAAGAGATCGGCATGGAGGTCATCACGCTGACGGACTCCGAGGCCGCGCGGTGGCGGCAGATCTGGTTCGAGACGTCCCGCGACCGCATCCTCGAAGCGGACGCCACCCGCGGGCCGGAACTGCTGGACATGGCCGCCTGCGTCGCGGAGAGAGTCAACTAGGGATCCCGGGGCAGGGGAGCGCTCCGTGAGCGGAGCGCTCCCGGCCCTGCCTGTCGCCGGAGGCGCACGATGCCCATCGCCGATTCGCTCGATCGCAGCAAACTCCGCTTCGTCGACGTGGACGGCGTCAGCGTGCGCTACTACGAAGACGGGCAGGGCGAGCCGCTCCTCCTCTTCAGCGGAGGCGAGATCGGGACGCTCGACGGCCTCGACCGGTGGAGCCTCAACCTGCCCGGTCTCGCCGAACGGTTCCACGTCTTCTGCATCGACAAGCTCGGGCAGGGGCACACCGGCAACCCGCCGCGCCTTGAGGACTACACCTTCGAGTACCAGTTGCGGCACACGCACCGGCTCATCGAGACGCTGGGCCTTTCACAGGTCAACATCGCAGGGCAGTCCCGCGGGGCGCTGCTCGTCACCCGGCTCACGCTCGATCACCCGGGGCTGGTGAAGAACCTCATCATCGTCGATAGCGCGACGCTCTCGCCGGAGAACCCCATGTTCCCGTCGCTCCGCTGGTACGAGAACATCTTCCTCGGCGTGCCGCAGGGGCCGCCCAGCCGGGAATCGGTCCGCCTTGAGATGGACGGCCAGGCCTTCTAGCGCGAGCAGGTCACCGACGACTACGTGGACCGGATGCTGGAGATAGCGCAGCTCCCCAAGTTCCAGGAGGCACAGGCCACGATGGCCGAGATCCGCCACGGGCAGTGGCTGCCGAGCATCGACCGCGTCCGGCGCGATACCGTGCGCATGATCGATGACGACGGCATCCCCGTCCCGACGCTCGTGATCTGGGGCATCAACGACCTCTCGGCGCCTCTGCCGCTGGGGCAACGGCTCTTCGAGCGCATCGCGGCGACCACGCCGCACGCTGAGATGCACGTGCTGAACGGCGCGGGGCACTACTCCTACCGGGAGCAGCCGGCCGCGTTCAACCGCATCGTCAAGAGCTTCTGCCTCGACCCGCTGTAGGGCCGGAGACCGCCCATGACGCAAGACCGGCTCAGCAGATACCTCTCGCGCACGGCCACCGTCTACGATCTGCTCGTGCGCTACGCCTTCTACGCCTCCGGCGTGCTCGTCATGGCCCTGGCGCTCTCCATCGGCGTGAACGTCGTCATGCGCTGGCTCTTCGATGATTCCCTCACCTGGATAGTGGAGGGCGGCGAGTACATCCTCCTCTTCGTCACCTTCCTGGCGTCGGCGCACATCCTCCACGAGAACGGCCACGCGCGGATGCTGCTGCTCGTGGAACGCTTCAGCCCCCAACGCGCGCGGCTGCTCAACCTCTTCTCGTCCATCCTCGGAGCGATCGTCAGTCTCGTCCTGGCGTGGGTCACGGCCGACTCCACGCTCGAGTCCATCCGGTTCGGCAACTTCTACCGCGGCGCGGCCATCGAGGTGCCCCAGGCCGCGCTCTGGTGGGTCATCCCGTTCGGATTCCTGCTCTTGGCCGTCGAGTTCATACGGCAGGCGGTTGGCTTCGCGCGGGCGACCCGCGGATCGGCGGCACAGACCGATGCCCGCGAGGGAGGGTCGTCGCTGTGAATGCGATGCGCTGCCTTGCGGGTGAAAGGGAGGATTGAGCCATGGAGTGGTGGCTTGTCCTCGGCATCATCTTCGGCTCGCTCATCATCGCCTTCCTGACGGGCATACCGGTTGCGTTCGCGTTCCTCGGGCTGAACATCGTCGGACTCGTGCTCCTCACCGGCGGCACCGTCGGCCTGACGCTCATCATCGGGAGCGTCTTCGACTCCGTCACCACCTTCACGCTCATCGCCATCCCCATGTTCTTCCTCATGGGGGAGGTGCTCTTCCACTCCCGCGTCATCGACATGGTGATGGAGGCGACGGACAAGTGGATCGGCAGGGTGCGCGCCCGGCTGCTCTACGTGTCGCTCGGCGCAGGAACGGGGCTCGCCACGTTGAGCGGGGCAGGCATGGCCGACACCGCGCTCATCGCATCGACCCTCTACCCCGACATGGAGCGCCGTGGCTACGACCCCCGGCTCAGCATCGGCGTCATCACGTCGTCCGGTCTGCTCGCGGCCATCATCCCGCCGAGCGCCCTCGCGGTGCTCTTGGCCAGCCTCGCGAGCGTCTCGGCAGGACGCCTGCTGATCGCCGGCCTCATTCCGGGGCTGATGATTGCGGGCATCTACGCCGTGTACATCGGCGTACGGGCCTGGCTCAACCCCGCGCTCACGCCGAGCTACCCGTACGAGTCGGTCACGTGGATGGAGAAGCTCGTCCTTACGGCCAAGCTCATGCCGCTCGGCATCGTCATCTTCAGCGTCATGGGCTTCATTATCCTCGGCATCGCGACCCCAAGCGAGGCCGCGGCGACGGGCGCCCTGGCCGCGATCGTCGTGACCGCGGTCTACCGGCGGTTGAACCTCAGGGTGCTCGCGAACTCGGTCATGGGCGTCGTGCGCATCGCCACCATGATCCTCCTCATCGTGGCGGGCGCGAAGGGGTTCGGACAGGTGCTGGCCATGACCGGCGCGACCCAGGGCCTGCTCGAGTTCGTCACCGGGCTCGACGTCAGCCCCATCGTCCTGCTGCTCCTGATCCAGCTCGCGGTCATCATCCTGGGACTCTTCGTCGACCCCGTCGCCATCATGCTCATCACCATCCCCATCGTGGCCCCGCTGATCCCCGCGTTCGGCTGGGACCCCATCTGGTTCTACATCCTCTTCCTCATCAACATCGTCATCGGCAACGAATCACCACCCTTCGGCCTGACGCTGTTCGTCGTCAAGGGAGTGCTGCCGCACATCTCCATCGGGACCATCTTCCGCGCCCAGATACCCTTCATCATCATGGATGCGGCGGCCATGGGCATCCTCATCATGTTCCCCCAGATCGTCCTCTGGCTCCCTAACCGCGTCCTCAACTAGACCCTCACCCGTCATTCCTGCGGAGGCAGGAACCCCGCACCCCGTCAGGGTCGCACGTGGTTTGGTGGGGTCAGGGGCGTTCGCTCCCCTACAAGGGAAGAGGGTTGGGATGAGGGTACTGCGGGGATGAGGTGTCGGGACGTACTGTTCGCGGTGAACCTGTCGAACTACACCTCTGGTACACTCCCACCATTCCCCGTCCGGAGGCGCTCTTTGCGTACGCTTGCCCTCACCTTCCTCACGCTCCTTACGCTTGCCGCATGTTCGCAGGCGACGCCCACGCCCGCTCCGACCGCGACTCCTACCCTCACCCCGACGCCTACTCAAGTGCCGACACCCACACCCGCGCCTACACCAACGTCCACCCCGACGCCGACGCCACAGCTTCCGTCTGCGGTTGAGGTGTTGGACTCGGCGACTGCAGCTATGGCCGCCCTGGAGTCCGGCTACGTGGAGATAGAGATCGAGATCGAATTTACGGGTGGCGGGGAAACAGAAGGCTTCTCCATCGGCATAGCGGGAGACTTTCAGACCCCGGACCGCAGCCAGGTGGCCATGGACCTCGATTCCGGGGATGCCGCTGGTTTCGAACTGGAAATCATCGCTATCGGCGACCTGACCTATCTCAAATATCCGGGGGGCGATGGGTGGACGAGGAGCCCCGACCCATTCACTCCTTACACCGACCTGTTCGAATTCGGTGCTTTCAACACGGACCTGGACACCCGGGCTGTCGAAGGTTTTAACCCTGTGATTGAGGAGGAACTGGTTGGGGAGCGCGTCTACTACCTGAAGGGGTCGGTATCGAGGGAGGAGATGGCGGACCTGCTCGACGACCCTGAGGAGACCTTCAGCGAAGGAGAGGTCGAATACTGGGTGGGTGCTGAGGACTTCCTGGTGCGGAAGATGGCGGTCAGAGGCATCTCCCCGGAGGATGGGTTCGGCTCGTCCACGATGGAGGCCGAGATGAGATTGTCGGACTACGGCAAGCCGGTGAACATCCAGGCCCCCGACGCTGAACCGTTCGATGCTCTGGCGGACCATCGGGCAGGTGTGACTACGGAGGCGCTGGAGAGCGGTTGGGTGAGGATGGACTCGGCAGAGATGGGGTTCGCCGTGTCGTTCCCGCCGTCGTGGGAACTGGACGATACGAGCATCGCATTGGATGTGCCGCTTGCCGCTAGAGACACCGCTGGACCGGATCCCCACGGCATCCGTTCTCAGTTCACCCTGAAGATTGACCAGTTGTTCTCTCTGCACGAGGGCCTTGATGAATACCTGGAAGCGTTCAAGGCGAACCTTGCCTTCTACGCGGACATAGAAGAGCAGGAGATCGAGGTTCGGAACGTCAACCTGCCGATGGCTGGAGACGCCGCGTTGTTCACGTTCTCAAACGACTCCCCGCGGCTGGGCATCAGGTTGTCGCATCTGAAGTACATACTGGTGCACTACGAGGTCGCACTCGAGGTTACGTTCACAGCCCCGGCGGAGATCTTCGAGGAGATGTCCCCGGTCTTCATGCAGATTGCCGAGACCATCGAGACCTACTAGGGGGCGGTGGCATCGACTCCTGCCCGTCCCGCTGGGCTAGTTGGGGCCCCTGGGGACCACTCCTCGTTAACATTGTGAAATCTATCCCAAACGTTTGACTACCGCCCTTGCGCTTGGTTACACTTGCTCTAATAACCACAACACGAAGGGGGCTCGTGCGATGGTGCTACCAGCAGTCCGTGTTAAGGAACTCCGAAGGACCTACGGATTCGAAGAAGTCGCCATCGTACCCGGCGACGTCACCACCAACCCCGAGCTCTCCGTCACCCAGCTTGCCATAGGCCCATACCGCTTCTCCATCCCCATCATCGCCTCCGCCATGGACGCCATCGTCAACCCCGCCTTTGCGGGGTTGATGGCTAAAGCGGGCGGTTTCGGCGTGATGAACCTCGAAGGCCTCTACTGCCGCTACGACGACCCCTCCGACGCCCTCAACGCCATCTCCTCCGCCCCCAAAGAGGAGGCGACCGACGTCATGCAGCGCGTCTACACCGCCGATTTCCGCGAGGACCTCGTCGGCCGGCGCGTCCGCGAGATCAAGGACGCCGGAGCGGTCGCCGCCGTGTCGGTGACCCCGGCGCGCACCAAGCGGCTCGCACCCCTCGCGGTCGAGGCCGGCGCCGACATCATCGTCGTCCAGTCCACCGTCACCACCGCGCGCCACATCTCCAGCAGCTTTACCGGCCTGCGGTTGAACGACCTCGTCCGCGAGATCGGCGTCCCGGTCGTTGTCGGCAACACCGTCACCGCCAGCGCCTCGCTGGAGCTGATGGAGCAGGGCATCGACGGCATCCTCGTCGGCGTGGGGCCGGGTGCGGCCTGCACGACCCGCGACGTCACCGGCGTCGGCGTGCCACAGGTGTCGGCGACGCTCGAGGTCGCCGCGGCGCGCGACGAGTTCTACTCCCGCACCGGCAAGTACGTCAGCGTCATCACGGACGGCGGCATCCGCATCGGCGGCGACCTCTGCAAGGCCATCGCGGCGGGCGCGGACGGCGTCATGATCGGCACCCCGTTCGCCCAGACGTACGAGGCGCCCGGCCAGGGCTTCAACTGGGGCATGGCGAGCCCGCACCCCGCGCTCCCGCGCGGCACGCGCATCAACGTCGGCACGCACGCCAGCCTGGAGCAGGTGCTCTTCGGCCCGAGCCACCGCATGGACGGCACGCACAACCTCGTTGGCGCGCTTCAGATGTGCATGAGCATGGTCGGCGCGCAGACCATCCCCGAGTTCCACGAGCGCGCCGAACTCGTCGTCGCCCCCACCATCGCCACCGAGGGCAAGGTCTTCCAGCGCTCCGGCCAGATCTAGGGCGTCAGCCTGCGGGGCACACGTCGAACGGGCGGCGAGACGCGAGTGTCGCCTCCAGGACTCGCGAGTCGCCGCTCCAGCGCAGTGAAAGCGTCTATCAGTTCGGGAGCCTCGAACGTCCGGTTGCGCCGCCCCACGTTTACCTGCCTGAGCACGCCCGCGCCCACGAGCCGCTCGACGGCCTGGCTTGCGGTCTGGAACGACCTTCCGATCAGCCCTGCTGCGGTGGTCGCCGTGAGCACCGGCGCTGCGGGAAGCGCTCCGATGAGCTGATAAGCTGCCGAGTCCCGCCGGGGATTGCCGGCGCGTTCACGCCATGACGTCTGCAACGCTCGAACGTGCTCCTCGAAGCGCCCCGCGTCCCGGACGGCGCGAAGGCTCGCCGAGGCGAAGAACGACACCCAGCGGTTGATGCCCTCGTGCGCCTGGGGAGAGTCCGGCGCGCCCGCGTAGCGCGTCTCTGTCAGACCCCCGACGTAGTCTCGCGCCCACGTCGCCAGCACGAGCGATACCGGCGGCAGAACGCGGTGCGCGATCCCGCGCCGCCGCAGCACGAGATGAAGGAGCACACGCCCCGTGCGCCCGTTGCCGTCCACGAATGGATGGATTGTCTCGAACTGTGCGTGAGCGACCGCCGCCTGCGCCAGTGCCGGAAGCGTGTCGTCGTTGCAGAAGCGCACGAGGTCGTCGAGGAGGCCCGGCACTTCCTCCGGCGGGGGCGGGACGAATGCAGCGGAGCACGGGTTGTAACCGCTGCCGCCTATCCAGTTCTGCTCCGTGCGGATGCGGCCTCCATGCTCCTCGAACCGCGTTCCCGCGAGCAGGCGGCGATGCGCCTCGAGAATGACGCTCAGGGTGATTGGGCCGCCGGGTTCGACGGACTCGATGCCCCAGACCATCGCGTCGATGTTGCCGAGCACCTCCTCGGCGGTCACGTCGCGCGGGGCCTGGCCGATCTGCCGCGCGGCGTCAGCGTGGAGCAGCCGTCGTCCGCCCACGTCGAGCCCCTCGATACGGGACGAGGCGACGGACTCGGCGCGGAGCAGAAGGCGGGCGAGGGACTCGGTATCGGCGAGCGCTTCCGCTGACGTGTTGAGCCGTACGAGTTCGGCCTCCGCGTCCGCAACGTCCGCGGCGGTGCTGCCGTCGAGTACGAACCGCCGCCCGGCGAGCGGGTCTGGCAGGTAGACGTCGTAGTTGCACGGACGGCGGTCGCGCCGGGTCAGCCCCGTGGCGTCGCTCTCCCAGCGCCGTTGTTCGTAAACTGCCATAACTGCTCTCCATATTCAATGATAACATGTAACCCTGAATATGACTCCGGCTTATTCAATGGCGCCCGGCTGTACTGTCTACCCCGCCTCTCCCTCCTCCGGTATCTCCGGCGGCTTGGCCGCCCCCGCCAGCACGGCTGCAACGACGTTCGAGACCACGAACACGACGAAGATGAGGCGGTAGCTGCCCGTCACGTCGAACGCCAGCGCGGCCACCAGCGGGCCCGCCGCCTGCGTCACGTTCGTGAACGCCCGCGCGACGCCCTCGATCGACCCGAGGTGCCGCCGCCCGTAGTAGTCCGCGAACGCCAGCCGCTGCAGCGTCACGGACGCCCCCTGCGCAAGGCCGTAGAACACGCCCCACGCCATCGCCAGCAGCGGCGTGTCCACGGCAAGCAGGAGCACGAACGCGAGCCCGTTCATCAGGAAGTCGATGGCGATGAGGTAGCGCACGCTGAACCTGTCCCGCAGGAACCCCGCGGCGAACGCCCCCAGCGCCCCGATCGCCGAATGGACGGCCAGCGCGCCCACCGCCACCGCGTCCGAGAGGCCGGTGTCCGTCATGTACGGCACGGCGTGGAGCATGACGCCGGTGCGTCCGAACCACCACAGCGAGACGGCGATGATGAGCAGGTAGAGTGCGGGGTGCCGCGCGGCCTCCCGCAGCCGCAGCGAGCGGTCCGCGACGCGCAGGTCGCGGGCCGGCGTGTCCGACGCGGACTCCGGCGGCGCGCCGTCCGGCAGCAGCCCCATGTCCTCCGGCCTGCGCCGCAGCAGCAGCGCGGTGGGGACGGCGGAGACGACGAGGATCATGATCCCCGCGCCGAGCGACGCCTCGCGCCAGCTGTAGGCGGCAACCATGAACGCGATGAACAACGGGATGAGCGACGCCCCGGCGGGGAAGCCGAGCCCCGCGAGGGCGGTGGCCTTCCCGCGCTTGGCGATGAACCAGTTCGGCACGATGACCGCGGAGGCGACGGAGAGGACGCCCGTGTTCATGCTCCGCGCGAAGATCTGCAGCCCGTACAGGTGCCACAGCTCCGACATGAAGTACATGAGGACGAACGTCACGCCGATGAGCGTGTACGCGAACGTGAGCGCCCACCGCGGGCCGAACCGGTCCACGACGGGGCCCGTCGCCAGCGCCGCACCGCTCCCGACCAGCCCGCCGAGGCTGATCGCCCCCGTGAACTCCGCGCGCGTCCAGCCGAACTCCTCCGTGATGGGCTTCAGGAAGATGCTCAGGACCGGGAACGTCTCCGTGCTCGAGCTGAACGTGCCCAGCGCCGCGACGGCTACGACCACCCATCCGTAGAAGAAACGGGGCTTGCCGGGAGGTTTGTCAGGGCGTCTCAAATCATGCTGCCAGCGAACGGTGCCCGCATCATAGCCCCTCCCGGCGCTGCGCGTGGGGCGCCGTCTACCCCGACGACCCGGCGACGCTCACCGTGACGATGTCCTCTCCGTGGTACTTCTGGTGCCGCACGGACGAGGCGTAGTGCCGCAGCAGCCGGAACGATATCTCCCGCTCGTCCTCGATATCCGGCATCTCGCCCATGTACGCAAGGCGGTCCTCCAGGTTCTCTCCTTCCGAGCCCGTCACGAACTCCAACTCTGCTCCGGCATGGTCGCCCCGCGCGGTCACCACCAGCCGCCGCGCCCCCGAGCCTTCCGGCCTGTTGCCGTCCTCTGCCAGCAGGCTCGACACCGTCTCCTCGCCCACAAGCACCAGCCGCTCCGTCGAGGCGTCGTTCCACCCTGCTCTCGCCGCGATGCCGCGCAGGAACTCGTCCAGCTGCGGCAGGCTCTCCGTATCCAGCGCCACCTGCAGACGCCTGCGCCGGGCGGACGTCAGCTCCATGAACAGCATCATGACGATGGCCACGAGCGCGCCGGACGTCATGCCGTTGCCGAGCAGTACGCTCAGGAACCCGTCGCCCAACCGGTCTGCGAATATCCACTGGTTCTGGAAGCCCGTGCCTACCCAGAACGCAACGCCCGCGACCGCCGCCTTCCGGTGGTCCACGCCGTCCTGGATGACGATCTTCATCCCCTGCACGAAGAGCAGGCCCAGCAGCACGGTGATGTACGCCGCGGCAACGGGGCTTGGGATGGCGATCAGCACTGCCGCTACCTTCGGCAGGAACGCGACTGCAGCGATGATGACGCCGATGACGACGCCCACCCGCCGGGCCCCGATGCCGGTGACCTCGGCGAGAGCGATGCTGGACGAATACGTGGTGTTGGGCAGCGTCCCAGCGAGGCCGGAGAGCAGGTTCCCCATGCCGTCGGCGTTCAGCGCGCCCTGCACGACGCGGAAGTCCGTCGCCTGCGGCTTGCGGCGGGAGACGCGCTGGATGGCGACGCCGTCGCCGATGGTCTCGATAGCGCCCACCAGCGTGACGATGATGAACGCGGGCAGCAGCCCCCAGAACTCGGGCCCCGGGCTCAGGTCGAACCCCGGCCATGCGCCCAGGGGTACGCCGACCCACGGCGCGTCCAGTATCGCCTGCGCGTCGTACAGCCCGAAGGGCGCGGCTACCGCGCAGCCCACCACTATCCCGATGATCGGCGACCATAGCCGCCACCTCGGCGGAGCGCGCAGCACGAGCACCAGGACGGTGACGATGGTCGCGACGGTGACGATGGGTGCGGCGGTTGAGGACGAGCCTTCGGGGACGTCCGTGAGCATGCCGAATATGATGGGAAACACCGTTGCGGCTATCAGCATGATGACGGTGCCGGACACCACCGGCGTGAATATCCGCCGCAGCAGCGACAGCCGTGCTGCCATGGCGAACTGGAACAGCGACGACACCACGATCAGGCTCGCCATCGTGGCGGGTCCTGCCGTGACCAGCGCGGCAACGCACACCGCGATGAACGCCCCGGAAGTGCCCATCATGAGCACGTGGCCGGCGCCGATACGTCCAAGCCGCGCGGCCTGCAGGACGGTCGTGGCCCCGCTGACGAGCAGGGCTGCGAACACGCCCCACGCAAGGTAGCTGTCCGATTCCTCCGCGATCCGCACCACGATGACGACGGTCAGCGCCACCGGCGCAAGGATCACCAGCGCGGCCTGGAAGCCCGCGCCCAACGCCACTAACGGGGGAGGACTCTCTTCCGGTTCGTATCGGACGCTCTCATTCACGCTTGCCATACCTGCCATTTACCTCTCTTCGTCGTTCCTGCGGAGGCAGGAACCTCGCAGCCTTTCCTATCATTCTGAGCGAAGCCCGCGCTTTAGCGCGCGGAATCCTCTCGGCTTGCCTGGTGTAGCGACGTCCCTTGTGGGCCCCCCTCACCCCACCTTCCGCAGCCCCAGGTACCGGGTGCCCGCGAACCCGCTCGCCCGGTCCTCCCAGAAGGTCGTCTTCAGCTCCTCCGGGTGAACGATGAGTTCCGCCATCTCGTCCCGATGGACGAAACGCACGTCCTTGATGAGATGGTCGAGGTCGTAGATGCCGGCGCCGGGTTCGCCTCGCTTCACCGTTCCGCTGTACGAGTCCGCTATGAAGTACACCTCGCAGTGGTACCAGCCCGGCTCCACGAATACTCCGACGTAGGCGATTCTACCAAGCTCGACGCTCAGCCCCGTCTCTTCGATGGCCTCGCGCTTTGCGCACTCCGTGAGCGACTCCTCCCCCTCGACCCCGCCTCCCGGCGTCACCCACCACGGCTCCCCGCCGAAGGAATCGTCGGACTGGTGCTGCACGAGGAGCATCGAGTCGCCGTCGACCACGATTGCGCCCGCGCGGATGCGGTACTGCAATCCTCCGCTCTGCTCACCCTGCATCGGCATGGGGCCAGCGCGTAGCGCTTCTAGAACATCCGGCCTGAGGGCTCGAATCCCAGGTAGTACTGCCCTGCGCTGTCGTAGTGCTCCAGCCGTCCCTGTATCTGTTGCGTTATCGCGTGGGCGTCCTGGAACTTGCGCTGGATGGGGCTCGACTCGAATATCGCGCTCGACCCGAACACCGAGTACGCCATGTCCGCCACCTGCGCGCCCTGCCGGATCGCGTGCGAACTCGCCAGCCGCAGCTCCATGCGGTGCTCCAGCGGCAGGTCGTGGTCGTCCAGCGCCTTCTGCCACAGCTTGACGGCCTTCTCCTGGAGGAAGGCGTTGGCTGCGCCCCAGGTAGCCTCGGCCTGCCCGATGATGCGCTGGATGGCGGGCTGGTCCCGCAGCAGCGTCTGCTCCTGCGGCTTCTTCCGCGTCGCGATCTCGATAGCGGCGTCGAGCGCCGAGCGCGCCACGCCCAGCGCCACCATGCCGAAGCCGGAGCCGAAGAACAGGCTGCGCGGTATCAGGTAGAGTGGCCCGTCCTCGCGCGGCGTCTTCAGTTCCACGTACACACGGCTGGCGGGGACGAACACGTCCTTCGCCTCGAAAGAGAAGCTGCCCGTGCCCTTGAGGCCGTTCACCTGCCACGTGTCGATGAACGTGAACTCGCCCTTTGGGATGATGCAGTTGAGCGCGGTGGGGTCGGCGATGCGCTCCAGCCCCACGGCCCAGGTCGCGTGCCGTGAACCGCTGCTGAAGTTCCACCTCCCGCTCACCGAGTAGCCGCCGTCCACCTGCTTGAACTCGGAGTGCGCGGGCGGCCCGTTGCACAGGATCGACCGGCTGTCGCTCCATATCTCCTGCGCCAGCGGCTCCGGCATCAGCGACGCCATCGTCCCCAGGATGTTGTTCTGGTTGAAGCACCATGCCGTGCTGCCGTCCGCCGTCGCGACCGCCTGCACTATGGCCAGGTAGTCGAGGTAGTCGATCTCGAGCCCGCCCACGGAGCGTGGGACGAGCAGCCGGAAGAGGCCCAGGTCCACCATTGCGTCGATGACGTCCTGCGGTATCTGCCGCTCCCGCTCGATGGCGTCGCCCGCGTCCGCGATGCGCGCGAGGACCGCCTGGAAATCGGCGCTCTGCACCGTCGGGCTGCTCTCTGTGATTGTCATCGTCTGCACCTTCTGGCTAGAGGTCGAGGCCGAACACGCGGATGGCGTTCTCGCTATAGATCGCCTCGCGCTGCGCGTCGGTGAGACGCGGCACGGCCTGCACGCTCACGGGCGGCGTGTAGTCGCCCATCCCGAACGGGTAGTCGCTGCCGAGCATCAACCGCTCGGCCCCGACCGTCTCGACGAGGTAGTTCAGCACGGGCGTGCTGTGCGTGAGCGTGTCGAAGTACAGCTTGCTGAAGTACTCGGACGGCGGACGGGGGATGGCCGTCTCCAGGATGAGGTGCTGCCGCCACGCGTGCTCCCACCGCCCCCGCAGCAGCGGGCACGTCCCGCCGCCGTGCGCCAGCACGAACCGCAGGTCCGGCATCTCCTCCAGCACGCCGCCGAAGATGAGGCAGCCCGCGGCGACCGCCGTATCGCTCGGGTTCCCGATGATGTTGTTCATGAAGAACTCGCTGAGCCGGTCTTGGCCGAGCACGTTCTGCGGGTGCACGAACGCCGCGACGTCCAGCTCCTGCATCTTGCGGTACAGCGGGGCGAAGCGCGGCGCGTGCAGGTTCTCACCCTGCACGTTCGTCAGGATCTCCAGCCCCCGGAAACCGAGCTCCTTCACGCAGCGCTCCAGCTCGGCGGCCGCTGCCTCCGGCTCCTGCATCGGGAGCGTCGCCAGCCCGATGAACCGCTCCGAGCCCGCGATCGCCTCGGCGGTCGCGTCGTTCATCTGGCGGCAGAGGTCCGGCGCAGAGTTCTGGACGTACGGCGGCGCGGAGACGAGCTCCACGTCGATGCCGCGCTCGTCCATGTCGGCGAGACGCTGGTCGAGGTCGGACATGCTGTCGCGCATGTTCGCCGCGGGCCCGAACCCGCCCCGCCGGTTCGCCAACTCCGGAACGGTCGCTGGTATGTAATGTGCATGAACGTCGATTCGCATAACGCCGCGTATCCTACGCCAAACCCGCCCCGCGTGCGCACCCGGTTCCGCGGTGGGGTGGAGTAGGGGGATGTCATTCCGAGCGGAGCGCGGCGGAGTCGAGGAATCTCTCTCACATGGTGTAGGGGCGCCCCTCGTGGGTGCCCTTCGGGTTCCTTTCCTCCTCGACGGGGGAAGGTCAGGATGGAGGTGAACTGGAGGAGCGGCGCCCCCTATGCCGGCCCGGCGTCGCGCCCCGCGAAGTGGTTCGCCATCCGGTTCTGCGCGGCCGCCGAGACCGTCTCCGCGATGCGTCCCGCCCGCGTCTCCGGCCTCTTCGCCGTCTTGATCCACCACAGGATGGCCTTCTTCGACCTGTCCGGGAAGCGCTCGAAGGATCCCTGCGCCGTCTCGTTCTCCGCCAGCGCCTCGGCGAGATCGGGCGGGACGAAGACCTCCTCGATCTCGTCGTAGACCGTCCACGAGCCGTTCGCCTGCGCCGTCTCGACCATCCGCATGCCCGCCGGGGCCATCAGCCCCTCCGCCGACAGCCGTGCGACCTTCTCCTTGTTCAGCCGCGACCACGGACCCTTTGGCCTGCGCGGCGTGAACAACTGCATCGCGCGCTCGTCGTCCAGCCTGTTCGTGCGTGAGTCGATCCAGCCGAAGCAGAGCGCCTCGTCGACCTTCTCCGGATATGGGATGAACGGTTTGCCCGTCGCCTTCTTCCACGAAACGAGCCACACGCCCTTCGAATCGTGGTTCTGCTCCAGCCACGCCCGCCACTCCGCCCGCGTCTCCACGAGCACCATGGGCCGCCCGTCGCTCGGATGCGTTCCGATCACCTCGGCCATGCCCGTGTAGGGGCGCGCACAGCGCTACCCCAGTGCGCTGAACGCCCGCAGCGGGTTCACCGACAGTATCTTGTCGATGGTCGAGGCGCTCAGGTCCCCGCGCCTGTCCAACTCCTCGGCGAGGTGGTCTTCGCGGAAAGCGTCCCCGTGCGGGTAGTCGCTCGCGGTGACGAGGAAGTCGTCGCCGAGCCGGTCGACCACGTGCGACAGGTCGTCGCCGACCGCGCACGACACGAAGATGCGGTCGCCCAGCCAGTCGTCGATGCGGTTCTTCGTGCGCGAGCGCAGCCCCTTCACGATCCAGGGCGCCCAGTCGCAGCCGATCTCCAGGATGACGAGCTTCAGGTCCGGGAACCGCTCCATCGCCCCCGAGTCCATCAGCTGCCAGAACCCGTAGATGACCTGGTTCAGCCCGCCGCTGTACGGGTTCGTCTGGGGGAACTGCTGCCGGTCGGGCCGGGGGTACGGCTCCGCCATGTGCCGCAGCGCCGGCGACGTGCTGCCGGTGTGGATGAGGATGGGGAGGCCCAGCCGCGCCGCTTCCTCGTAGATCGGCATGAACCCTGGGTTGCTCAGGGGCATGTCCCACGGGATGCCGTGCGTGTAGATGCCTGCCGCGCCGCCCAACTCCCTCACCCGCTGCAGCTCGGCAACCGCGAGGTCGGGCCGGCGGTACGGGATGACGGCGGCGAAGAAGAGACGCCCCTCGGACTTGGCGCACTGCGTCGCCATGAACGTGTTCCAGCTCCGGGCCAGCGCCGCCTCCAGCTCCGGGTTCTCGGCCACCGGCCCCTGCCAGATGGTCGGGAACACGATCTGCTTGTCGATGCCGGCCTCGGCCATCGCTGCGATGCGCCCCTCGATGTCAGTCAGTTCTTGGACGCCGATGTCGGCGCCTTTCTGCAAGGCCCGTTTCATGATGGTGGGCGTGCCGCCGTAGAGGCGGATCTTGTAGTCGATCACCCAGGCCGCATTGTGCGCGCCGAACGCGGTGTCTTCCGGGAACTGCACCGGGAACGGCCGGTACCGCTCGAACGCCGGGTCCAGGTAGTCCCACGTCTCGAGCCCTTCTTCGACGTGCGCGTCGCAATCGATGACAGCCATGGTTCCCTCCTCGCGGAGCATCGGTCTCGTAATGGCGTGAGGATAAGGCGGGAACGCGCCGCCCGCCACTCCCCCTTCCGGCGTTATCCGCCCGGATGCCAGCCCAGTGCTCGCTGCAGGTTGACCAGATACTTCGCGAACGCACGTTGACCCTCAGGCGTCGCCTCCACCCACGTGCGCGGTTTGGCCTCGTGGAACTCCTTCGTCATGGCGACATACCCCGCCTCTTCCAGTTTCCGAAGGTGCGTCGTAATGTTCCCGCCCGTCAGGTTGAGGGTCTGCTGGATGAACGTGTACGCGAGCCGGTCCGTCCCGGGCTCGGCGGTGAGCAGCGTCATGATCCGCAGCCGCGTCGACTGGTGGATCGTCTCGTTGAGGACGATGGGTTCGTCGGTCATAGCACGCCGCTCTTGCGCATCCACGCTGCCCCGAGCAGGGCCACGGCCAGCGTGGCTGCCGCCGACACCGCCAGCGCCGCGTCGCCCGCGAAATGGTGCGGCAGGTAGAACGCCGCCGCGATGCCAACGCCCACCGCTGCCAGCATAGGCCGGGTCATGATGCCGAACAGAACGTACCCCAGCCCCACGACGCCGATCACGACGCCCGGTATCTGGTCGCCCGATTCATCGTTCCACATGCCTGCACCCGCCGTGATGACGAACGCGGACGCGACGATCGCCATCCAGAACGAGAACACGCGGATGCCCGCGCTGCGAGCTGCTGCGCCTGCTGCGAGCCCCTTGCTCGCGCGGTGCCCGATGATGGAACTGCCGGCCATCCCCGCTGCCCCCAGGACACCCCACACCGGACCCGGGAACCAGGGACGTTCATCAGCGAATCCCGGCGCGAATGTCTCGACCGCGTACTGCGAGAAGTACCCCAGCGACACAACCACGCCCCACAGCAGCAGGATCGCCGTCGTCCCCGCGAGGTACATCGAACTCCGGCCTTGCTCCATGGTCGTGTAGATGGCCTCCCAGCCCTCGCCGGGCGTGAGCGCCTGTCCTTCCCCGTTCGCTGCCTGCATGACTTGCCTCCTTTATCACACCTCGGCCGTGGGGGCGGCCAAATGGTTTGATATGCAAACTAGTTTACAACAGAAAAGTCGATGGAGTATTGTGTGCGACACAAAACTATTTGCAATACAAACAGACTTGCGCATGCAGGAGGTGCACGGATGGAACCTTCATACAACTTCGCGGTGTGGGTGGCATCACTGCGAAAGGCGTACGCCGATGTCGTGGCAGTGGATGACGTGAGCTTTGAGGTCGAGCGCGGAAGCATCTTCTGCATGATTGGCCCGAACGGCGCCGGCAAGACCACCACCATCGAGTGCCTGGAAGGGCTGCGCCGCCCCGACGCCGGATCGATGCGCGTCGCAGGGTTGGACCCCATTGCCAACCGTGCTGGCTTCACCCGCAAGATAGGCGTGCAGTTGCAGGATATTGGAATCCCTCCGCGCATGAAGCCGCGGGAGGCGTTTCGCCTGTTCGCCACGCTCTACCCGACAAACATCTCTCCCTCGGAGCTAAGCAGTGCACTGGGACTCGACGGCACTCTCTCCAAGCCGTACGGCTCGCTTTCCGGCGGCCAGAAGCGGCGTGTCAACATCGCGCTCGCTCTCGTGGGTGACCCTGAGGTCGCATTCCTAGACGAACCTACCACGGGTCTCGATCCCGAGTATCGGTTCCGGTTCTGGGAGTACCTCAAACAACAGAACTCCCGTGGCATGACGGTTGTGGCGACCACGCATTACATGGAGGAGGCACGGGAATACTGCGATCAGGTGCTCTTGATGAACAACGGTAGAGTCGTGGCCTCCGGGCCACCCGAGCGCCTCATCAGGAGGTCGGGACTGGCGGTGCGCATCGTTCTGCCGCGAGCAGCCTTGGGGACGGCAGGAGGCGATGGCTTGGCGGAGTTGCCAGGGGTCGTTCGCATCCGCTCAACGGAGAGGAGCCTGTTCGTTTACGGAGACGCCGGTGCAGTGGGAGCTGTTGCAGGCTATCTGAACGAGCGCGATGTCTCGCCCGGCGTGATCGAGACACGGCCTGTGAATCTGGACGACATCTACTTTCTCACGGTCGGGACCGGTGACCTGAAAGGAGGAGAAGAATGAATTCCGTAGCAATCAGCCGACTGGTCTATTCGGAACTGCTCCTCGCAGTGCGTGAACCTGCCGCCATGTTCATGTCTGTGATAATGCCGTTAGCGCTCTTTCTCGCCTTGGGGTTTGCGGTAGGGGACATTGAGATTGTCGTGGACAGGGAATCGGGAGTCTCAGAGGTGTTCCACGTCCGAGACGTCCTGCTCGCAGGGAACATCGCTTGGGTCACCGCAGTCTACGGCATCATGATGTTGCCGCAGGTAATGGTGGAGTATCGCCAGTATGGAGTGTTCCGGCGGTACCGGGTCACCCCCATGCCGCCCTCCATGCTCATTGTTGCTCCATTGGTGGTGGGAGCTGTGGTCACACTCTTCTCACTGGCGCTCATGCTCATCGTGGGGTGGCAGGTATTCGACATACGCTTTGCAGGCAACGTGGCAATGGTGGCGTTGGCGATAGGCGTCTCGTACATGACGTTTGCTGCACTGGGGACAGCCATCACGGCCCGCCTCCGCAACACCCGGACCGCACTGGGCCTGGGGCTCCTCTTGTTCTGGCCTATGTTCGCCCTGTCAGGGGCGTTCGGACCGAGAGAGTCATTCCCGGCTGCCCTCGGCGTGATTGGTGATTGGCTGCCGCTGACCCACTCCTACGATCTGCTCACCTTCCTCTGGTTGGGTAGTACCTGGGAGGTGGAGACGACTGTCGGTACGCCCATCTGGGTCTCTTTCGCCTACCTGGCGGCGCTGTCGGTCGTCTGTGTGGCTGCCAGCGTGCGACTGTTCCGGTGGGACTGACCCCCGTTTGACGCCTGCGCCCATCCGTCCGTATCCTCACCCATGCCGCCGACCCGGCGTACGGGCGGCGAGCCTCATTCCGACGGAGGGCCCGGAGCGCCGACCGGATCGCAACTGACCGGCACGGCAACACGGACAGGGCTTCCCATGAACGGCACGCTCACCGACGTGCCCGGCCTGCTGACCGGGCACTACACCGATGCTGAGAACGGCACGGGCTGCACCGTCGTCCTCACGCCTCCCGGCACGACGGGCGGCGTCGACGTGCGCGGCGCGGCCCCCGGCACCCGCGAGACCGACCTCCTTCGCTCGGAGAACACGGTCGCCGGGGTGAACGGCGTTGTCCTCAGCGGAGGAAGCGCCTACGGCCTCGGCTCCGCGGACGGCGTGATGCGCTTGCTCGAGGAGCGCGGCGTCGGCCATCCCGTGGGCGGCCACATCGTGCCGATAGTCCCCGCCGCTATCATCTTCGACCTCGGCGTCGGCAATGGCATGGTGCGCCCGACGGCACCCGAGGGCTACGCAGCCGCGGAAGCCGCGACCGGCGCCCCCGTGGCGCAGGGCTGCGTCGGCGCGGGCACAGGCGCGACGATCGGCAAGGCGCTGGGACGCGAACGTGCCATGAAGGGCGGTGTCGGCAGCGCGTCGCTTGACCTCGGCGACGGCGTCGTCCTCGCCGCGCTGACGGTCGTCAACGCCGTCGGCGGCGTCCACGACCCCAGCACCGGTGCGCTGCTCGCGGGCTCGCGCGGCGCTGACGGCGTTCCGATCGAGAGCACCGCTCTCTACGCCAGCCACGACTACGGCAGGACCCCCGCTCAGGGCCCGAGCGCCCTCGGCAACACAACCATCGGCGTCGTTGCCACCAACCTCCGGCTCACGAAGGCGCAGGCGAACCGCCTCGCGACCCTCGCTCACGATGGCCTCGCGCTCGCCATCAGGCCCGCGCACACGCCCCACGACGGCGATACGATGTTCGCGCTCGCGACCTGCGAGATCGACGCGCCGGAGGAGTTCACGCGCCTCTGCGCCCTGACGCCCACGGTCGTCGCCCGCGCCGTCGTTGCAGCCGTCGAGCACGCCACCGACCTGCACGGGTACCCCGCCTACCGGAGCATGAACCATGGATGAGCGTCCGAGCATCGCGTTCATCGGCGCTGGCCGCGTCGCGGCCATGCTTGCCCGCGCCTTCGCTGACCTCGGCTACCCGGTGCCCGCTGTCGCGAGCCGCTCGCCGGAGTCGGCGCAGCGCGTCGCGTCGCTCGTCCCGGGCTGCCGCGCGGTCTCCCCGCAGGCTGCCGCCGACGCCGCAGAGGTCGTCTTCATCACGACGTCCGACGGCGCGGTGGCCGACGTGGCCGCATCGGTCGCGTGGCGGGCAGGGCAGGGCGTTGTCCATTGCAGCGGCGCGCTGACGTGCGGACCGCTCGCGCCTGCCAGCGCTGCCGGAGCGAACGTCGGCTCGTGGCACCCCTTCCAGACGTTCGGCGGCGAGACCACGCTCACGGGCGTGACGTTCGGTATCGAGGCGGACGGCGAGTTGCTCGCGTTCCTGGAGCGCCTCGCGTCGGAGGTCGGCGGCCACCCCCTGCGCGTCCCCGCCGAGGCCCGCGCGCTCTACCACGCCGCCTCCGTCTTCAGCTGCGGCTACCTGACGACGCTCCTCGGCGAGGCGCGGACGCTCTGGACGCGCGCCGGCCTCCCGCCGGAGCAGGCGTTCCAGGCGATAACCCGCATCGCGGGCTCGACCCTGGCCAACATCGAGCGCTTCGGCGCCGGGACAGCGCTCACCGGCCCGACCTCGCGCGGGGATACGGGCACCGTGCGGCTGCATCTGGACGCCGTGCGGGACGTCGCGCCGGAGCTGCTGCCGCTCTACCGCGAGATCTGCCTGCGCTCCGTCGAGCTGGCGCGCGAGGCGGGGCGTCCGGGCGGCGACACGGACCTGCGCCCGCTGTTCGCTGAATACGAGGACGGAGACGCCGAACGATGAGGGTACGCACCTCGAAACTCCTGGAGATGAAGCAGGCGGGCGAGCCCATCGTCTGCGTGACCGCCTACGACTACACGATGGCCCAACTCGTGGACGAGGCCGGCATCCCCGTCGTCCTCGTCGGCGACAGCCTCGGCAACGTCGTGCTCGGCTACGACTCCACGCTCCCCGTGACGCTCGATGACATCATCCACCACACGCGGGCGGTCGTCCGCGGCGCGAAGAACGCCCTCATCGTGGCCGACATGCCCTTCATGACCTACAACGTGAGCGTGGAGGACGCGCTGCGCAACGCGGGGCGGCTGCTGCAGGAGGGCGGTGCGCAGGCCGTCAAATTGGAGGGTGGCGCGTTCGTCGCCGAAACGGTGCGCCGACTGACCGAGAACGGCATCCCGGTGATGGGGCATCTCGGCCTGACCCCGCAGTCCGTCCACCAGCTCGGTGGCTACCGCGTGCAGGGACGCACCGCCGGACAGGCCAGACGCCTGCTCGACGACGCGCTCGCCATCGAGGACGCAGGCGCGTTCGCCATCGTGCTCGAGACGGTGCCGGGCAACGTCGCGCAGGCCGTGACGGGCAGGCTCACCGTGCCGACCATCGGCATCGGCGCGGGCCCCGGCTGTGATGGCCAGATTCAGGTGGTGCACGACATCCTCGGGCTGGGCATGCGCCAGCCGCGGCACGCCAGGCGCTACGCTGAGCTGAACGCCGTGACGCTGGACGCCCTTCGCGCTTACAAGGACGAGGTCAGCGCGCGCAGATTTCCTACCGCCGACCACACGACCGAGGCCGACGCCGCAGTCGTGGCGGAGCTGCCCGGCGCGGACGGTTGACGCGATGCGGCAGGTTGAGACCGTCGCGGCGTTGCGCTCAGCGCTGCGGGACGCCCCGCGCCCCCTGGGCCTGGTGCCGACGATGGGCGCGCTCCACGACGGCCACCTCGCTCTCGTACGCGCCGCGCGTCAAGAGTGTGCGGCGGTCGCGGCCACCATCTTCGTGAACCCCACGCAGTTCGGCCCCAACGAGGACCTCGACCGCTACCCGCGCTCGCTGGCCGCCGACCTTGCGCTGCTGGAGAGCGAAGGCGCTGACTGCGTCTTTACCCCCTCGGTGGAGGAGATGTACCCGTCCGGCTTCACGACCACCGTCCACCTGGACGGCCCCGCGCTGCCGCTGGAGGGCGCGGCGAGGCCCGGACACTTCGACGGCGTCGCGACCGTTGTCGCGAAACTCCTGCTGCAGTCGCTGCCGGACCGCGCTTACCTCGGACGGAAGGACGGTCAGCAGACCGCCGTCGTCCGGCGCCTCGTGCGCGACCTCGACATCCCCACTGAGATCGTCGTCGTGCCCACGGTCCGCGAGGCGGACGGCCTCGCCATGAGCAGCCGCAATGCCTACCTCACGCCGGAGCAGCGCGCCGCCGCGCCGGTCGTCTTCCGCGCGCTCTCCGCATCGCGCGACCGCTTCCGCGCGGGACAGCAAAACGTCGCTGTGCTGGAGGATGCCGCCCGACACATGATCGAGGCGTCGCCACTGGCGTCGGTCGAGTATGTCGCCGGGGTCGACCCTGACACGATGGAGCCGTGGAGCGGGCGCGGCCCCTGCATGCTCGCCGCCGCCGTTCGTATCGGCAGCGTCCGGCTCATCGACAACGTCATCCTGGACTGATTTCCGGTGGGGTAGGGGAGCGGTCCCTAGATCTCCCGCGTTAGCGTCGCGAGGAACTCCTGGTTGCTCTTCGTGCGGCTCATCCGCTCGATGACGCGCTCCGCGGCCTCCGACGGGTTCATCGCGTCCGTCGAGATGAGAGAGCTCATGCGCCGCAACAGGTAGACCTGCCGCAGCGTCAGCTCGTCCAGCAGCAGTTCCTCGCGGCGCGTGCCGGAGCGCTGGATGTCGATCGACGGGAACGTGCGCCGCTCGGCGAGACGGCGGTCCAGGTGCAACTCCATGTTGCCGGTGCCCTTGAACTCCTCGTAGATGACGTCGTCCATGCGGCTGCCGGTCTCGACCAGGCACGCGGCGAGCACGGTCAGGCTTCCGGCCTCCTCCGTGTTCCGCGCTGCGCCGAAGAAGCGCTTGGGCGGGTAGAGCGCCACCGGGTCGATGCCGCCCGAGAGCGTGCGGCCGCTCGTCGGCACCGCGACGTTGTACGCGCGGGTGAGGCGTGTGATCGAGTCGAGCAGCACCACGACGTCGCGCCCGTCCTCGACGAGCCGCTTGGCGCGCTCCAGGCAGAGCTCCGCGACGCGGCAGTGGTCCTCGACCGGCTCGTCGAACGTCGCGCTGTACACCTCGCCGTCGACGGAGCGCTTGATGTCGGTTACTTCCTCGGGGCGCTCGCCGATGAGCGCCACCATGATCTGGATGTCCGAGTAGTTGGCGGTGATGCCGGAGGCGATCTGCTTCAGCAGTGTGGTCTTGCCCGCCTTGGGCGCCGCGACGATGAGCCCGCGCTGGCCTCGGCCGACCGGGGCGAGGATATCCATCATCCGCGTGGAGACCTCGTGCGCGGTGGTCTCGAGTTTGATCTGTGTGTCCGGGAAGATGGGCGTGAGGCGTTCGAAGCTCTTGCGTCGCCGGGCGACCACGGGATCGAGGCCGTTGATGGACTCGACCTTGGTGAGGCCGTGGTAGCGCTCCGATTCTTTCGGCGTGCGCACCTGCCCCAGCACGAGGTCGCCGGTGCGGAGTCCGTACCGCCGCACCTGGGTCTGGGAGACGTACGTGTCGGTCATGCTGCGCGAGCGTCCGTTGTGGCGGAGGAAGCCGTAGCCGTCCGGCAGCACTTCCAGGACGCCGCTCGCGAGCTGATGGCCCTGGCTCTCCGCCCACGACGTCAGCACCCCGTAGAGGAGGGCGTCGTGGGTCCGGGGCGGCGGACCTTCCCGCTCCGGCTCCATCTCGTTGAGGAGCGCGAGCAACTGCTCAGAGGTCTTGGACTGGAGTTCCGCGAGGTTCATTGAGCGCCTTCTCCGGTGCTATGCGATGCGCGTGCGCGCACTTCGCGCGCCTTGCGCCACAGGGATATGCATACTCGTGAGTGGTGTATGGGCCGTGGATGGGGTTTGTACTGCCTGGCGGGTTCCGAGGGACTGGCGCGAAGCAGGATGCATCCGAACGATGCTTGACTGTCTCAGTGTACCCCGCGTACGCGATACAGTTCAACCCCTGCGCGCTGCCCATTTCGGCGTTGTCATTCCGAGCGGAGCGCAGCGGAAGCGAGGAATCTCTCCCGTGCTTTAGCGTGCAACCTCGCGTACTGCCTCTCCCTGTCCCAGGCGTGCCATAGACTACGCGCCATGACCGTCATTCCCGCACATCATCGTCATTCCCGCGAAGGCGGGAACCCAGGATGCCCGTCAGGGCACGCAGCCGCTTGCGGAAGCCGGGTAGTGAGGGGCTGGTGAGGGTCGTGCCGGCATGATGACTCGCCTGCTCGACCGCGCCGCCGAGGCCGGATCGCGTCCGGTGAGCGGCGCGTCGTCGGCCGCGTTCCGCATCGCGTTCGGGACGCTTGGCGTCGTCGCCGCCATCCGCTTTGCGGCGCGCGGCTGGATCGACGAGTTCTACATCGCGCCGGAGCACCACTTCACCTACTCCGGCTTCTGGTGGGTGCAGCCCTGGCCCGGATGGGGCATGTACGCTCACTTCGCGCTCCTCGGACTCGCCGCCCTCGGCGTGGCGCTCGGCTACCGCTACCGCCTCTCCATCGCCGCGTTCTTCCTGCTCTTCACCTACGTCGAACTGCTCGACAAGACGACCTACCTCAACCACTACTACCTCGTCAGCCTGCTCAGCTTCCTCATGCTCTTCATGCCGTTGCATCGCACGGCCTCGCTCGACGCAAGGCGCAGCCCGCACCCGCTGAACGGCACAGTGCCCGTGTGGGTGGTGTGGACGCTCCGCGCGCAGCTGGGCGCGGTCTACCTCTTCTCCGGCATAGCCAAGCTCAACCCGGACTGGCTCTTCCACGCGCAGCCCCTGCGGATATGGCTCTACAACAGCGGCGACGCGCTCCTCATCGGGGCGCTCCTCAGGGAACCCTGGACCGCCTGGGCCATGAGCTGGGCGGGCGCCGCATTCGACCTCACGATAGTCGGCTGGCTGCTGTGGCGGCGCAGCAGGCCGTGGGCCTACGCCGTCGTGGTCGTCTTCCACGTGCTCACGTGGCTGCTCTTCCCCATCGGCATGTTCCCCTGGATCATGATGACCGCAGCCCTCATCTTCTTCCCGCCCGACTGGCCCCTGCGACTGAGGTCCCGTCATTCCCGCCCCTTCCTCCGTCATTCCCGCGAAGGCGGGAATCCAGCGCGCGGTGCGCCCGATGCTTCCCCCTTCCCCTGGGAGAGGGTTCCTCCCTCCTGGGCCACACGACTCGCCGTAATCGCGCTCGTGCTGTTCGCCCTCGCGCAGGTGCTCGTGCCGCTGCGGCACTGGGCGTACCCCGGCAACGTGCGCTGGAACGAGGACGGCTACCGCTTCTCCTGGCGGGTGCTGCTCACGGAGAAGACCGGCCATGCCCGCTTCCGCGTGCTTGACCCATCGACCGGTCAGGAGCGGCTCGTCTACCCGGACGAGTACCTCACGCCGCTGCAGGCCGAGCGCATGACGACCCACCCGGACATGATCCTCGCGACCGCCCACATCATCGCGGAGGACTTCGCGGACCGGGGCGTGCCGGACGCCGAGGTGCGTGCCGATGTCTCCGTGGCGTTCAACGGGCGCCAGGCCGCGCGCTTCATCGACCCCACGGTCGACCTGGCAAGGGTGCAGCCTGGCATCTGGCCGAAGTGGTGGGTGTTGCCGGGGCCGCCCGAGCGCTAGCGGAGGCTGTCGCCGTCCGCGTCGCTGAAGCCCACTGAGACGCCGAGCAGGCTGACGACCTCCGTCGAGAGCGTGTCCTGCAGCGCCATCAGCGCCTCGTACACCGCGACCGCCTGCGCGGAGTTGGCCGCCGCCGCTTCCCGCAGCGGTCCGTCCACCGAGTCGATCGCGGCCAGCGACGCCTCGAACCCGGCGCGCACCCGCTCGTCCGCGTCCTCGGAGAGCGGCACGATGAGTTCCGAGATGCCGAAACCGCCCTCAGCGCCCTCGTACACGTCGCGCATGCCAAGCACCTCGTTGCGCAGGTCGGCGAGCGCATTCAGCCCCGCGCCGCCCGGTATCGCGGTCGGGTCGGCGTCGCCCCGCAGTCCGAGCGCTCCCGCAAGCCGCATGTCCACGATGGTGCGGATCAGGAACACCTGCGTGCGGACGACCTCCGCCACCGCTTCACTCGTCTCCAACGGTTCATCGGCGCGTCCGGTGAAGTAGTCCTTGTAGGGAGGGCCGTCTCCGTCTCCTGTGGTCCAGTCCAGGTGGAGGGCGGCGGCCTCGTCGGCTATCACCGAGGCCGCGCTGGAGAGATACGAGCAACGCTTGGAGCCTGCTGCGAGCACCGCATCCTCCCCGAACAGCACGTACTCGATGCCGCCGAGCCCCCGCTGCGTGGACGAGATGTTGTTCCGCACGAAGTCTGCGTTGATGGCCGGATCGGACGCCAGCAGCATGTCGATACGCTCAGGCTGCACGATCGCCCACGCGATGACGCCCGTCGAGCGCCTGTCCAGCACCGGGCCGAACCCCGATGCCGCCGAGCGCGTCCACGCCTCGCGCGCGCCGCGCCACGCTTCCCGTGCATCGTTCAGCGTGGCCTCGGGCGAAGCGGCGCAGAACGAGTCCAGCGCGTCGCTCAGCGATGCCGTCTCTGCGGCCAGTTCCTCGTAGCTTGGGACTATGACGTCGTCCGTGACGCTGACGAGCACCTCGGCCTCGTCCGGCCCGCCCGACCCGCAGGCAACTGCAGTGGCTATGAGAGCCCCGGCCAGCAGGGAGAGGGGCAAGGCGGTCTTCATCACAACGACTCCAGGAAGCGCAGCAGCGCAGCCCGCTCATCGGCGGACATCAGCGTGAACGCGTCGCGGGAAGCCTGCGCCTCGCCGCCGTGCCAGAGGATCGCCTCCTCCAGTCCGCGCGCTCGTCCGTCGTGCAGGAACATCGTGTGACCGCTCACCGTGTCCACCAGCCCGATGCCCCACAGCGGCGGTGTGCGCCACTCAGTGCCTGTGGCCAGCCCCTCCTGGTGGCCGTCGGCCAGCCCCTCGCCCATGTCGTGCAGCAGCAGGTCGGTGTATGGGTAGATGGTCTGCTCCCGCAGCGGGCCCACCGGGTGCGAGGCGCCCGTTTCGTGCCGCGGCGTGTGGCAGGCGATGCAGTTTGCCTGCGCGAAGAGCTGCGCGCCATCGCGGACCTGGTCGTCGTCCACGTCGCGCATGGCTGGCACGGCGACCGTCTGCACGTAGAACGCTACGTCAGCGAGGCGTTCGTCCTCGATCTCCGGCGTCCCCCCGTCGATAGCGTCCCGGCAGGCCTGCTGCGCTTCAGGGCAGTTCTGTTCCGGGAACAGCACGGACGTGATGCCGATGTCCCCGAGGAATGCCCCGGCGGACTGCTGCTCCACGGTGGGCTGACCGGCTTTCCAACCGAAACGCCCCAGCACGGTATCCCCGGTCCTGAGGTCGGTCACCATGTTCGGGCGCCCCGATATGCCGTTGCCGTCGGCGTCGTCCGGGTCCGCAAGCGCCAGGATGTCCTCCGCGGAGATCGCCTCCAGCAGTCCCATGCCGATGGTTGCAGGCCCGACGCGCGGCGATATCGTCACGTCCGGGTGCAGCGGGCCGAAGGCCAGGTCTGCTATCGAGTACGTGGGCTTGCGAAGCGAGTACGGCGTTCCGTCCGGGTACGTCCCCGGCATCTCCTCGTAACGGATGCTGATCCGGCCCTCCGGCGGAACGCTGAGGATGCCCCGGTCCTGCAACTGCCCGCCGTACACAGGATCGTCCATGGGACCGTCCGGGCCGGGCACGTTGAGCCGCAGCAGCAGGCCGCGCTCCGGGTCGTCGTCGTTGTCCGGCGGCTTCGCCCGCCCGTCGTGTGAGTGGCATGACGCACAGGCGAGGGCGTTGAACGTCGGGCCGAGCCCGTCGCGCGCTGTCGTCGAGGCCGGTGCGGTCACCCAGTTCTGGTTGAAGAAACTGTCTCCCACCTCGAACCTGCGGCGCTCCTCGTTGGTCAGATTGCGCGCGGACAACTCGAATGCGTTGGTCCCCTTGCTGAACGCCGTCGTCTCACCCCCGAGACGCTCGTCGAACAGCAGCGACTCGTCTACTTGGTCGCCTTGAGAGCAGGCAGCTATTGAGATGGCCAGCAACCCCGCTGCGATGAGCAGCGCTGCTGCCGGCCGTCTCGATACGCGCACGATCACGTCTCTGTCTCTACTCTTGTCAGTCACTGCATCAGGCTAGCTGACGCTGATGGTGATGCCGATGGCTTCCGCCGCCGACACGATGGTGTCGGTCTGGTTCTCCAGTGCGACGATGGTGCTTAGCACCGCCTGGCGGCCCGGGTCCGCGTCGGACACACCCTCCCGCAGATGTTGGTCGAACGGCGCCGGGATCGCCCTCGCCAGCGCGACGCTGCGTCGTATCTCGTCCTCCAATTGCTGGGCCAGTTCCTCGTCCTCGGCGGCGATCAGGTCCCGCACGCCCGGGCCGTTCACCGTGCCGTAGTCGCCGGTGTAGACCAGCCACACGCCGTGTGCGTTGGCGATGATGTCGGCCGTTGTGTTATCCGCGAAGCAGGAATGCTCGTCCTCCTGCGAGCGCGTCTCGTAGGCGACCGCCATCCGCTCGCCTGCGAGTTCGCCCCTGCTCATCTCGCCGATGCCGGTGACGATGCGCCTGAGCGCCTCGTCCGGATCGACGGAGAGGAACTCGGCGCGGTAGTTCGTGCTGTCGCCGGGCGCCCAGGCGTCCACCATCTCCCGCAGGTGGCGCACGAGCACGTCGGACACGGTCGCGAGGTAGGTCGAGCGCCGGTCGGCGTTGGCGTTGGTCGTGTAGTCCTCCACTGGGCGCAGGCCGGGGCCGTCGTCGTTCAGGTCCTGTCCCCAGAGCAGGAACTCGATGGCGTGCCAGCCGGTCGAGACGTTCTCCTCGCCGCCTTCCTCGTTGAGCGAGACGATGAGGTCAGCGTCGATCGCCGGGGAGTCGCCGGGGTTGTTGACGATACCGGCGTCCGGGTCGCCCTCGACGTAATCGATGTACGCCTCGTCGAGAGGCCACGCGTTCACCAGCCCTTCGGGGCCGTCCTCCGCGTTGTCTATCGGGCCGTCGTAGAACCGGTAGACCTCGGTAGGGCCGTAATCGTCGCGGGCGAGGAGCCACGCGCGCTTTGCGGCGTCGAGCCGTACCTCCGACGGCGAGGCAAGGAAGCGGTCGATCGCCGCGTCCAGCGCCTCTGCGCTCGCGAGGCTCTTCGCGTACATCGCGTGCGCGCCGTCGGCGTAGTTCCGGACGACGTCCCGCTTGAGGTCGTCGTCCGGCCCGCCGCTGCCACAGGCCGCTACGAGGCCGCCCACAACTGCGAGGAGCATGGGAAAGGTCACCAGCTTGCGCATCGACCATTCCTCTCTGGCTCTCATGGACCTCCCTCGTTCGGTGGTATGTTGCCCTGCGCGCTGTCCACTGCCCGGGCGTGCATTGTGCACGATACGCCAGTTGCTATGTATTGACAAGTTCTCTGTTTAGTATGTACTAACTGCCACAGGTAATACCGACGCAGGGAAGGGAACAGGGACCTCGCCCCTAGGGGATCGGCAGTTCGGGCTGCGCGCCCTCGCGCATGACGTGCGTCGCCGCCGCGGCGAACTCGCGGAACAGCGGGTGCGGCTGCTCCGGGCGCGAGCGGAACTCCGGGTGGAACTGCACCCCCACCATGAACGGGTGCTTCTCCAGCTCGACGATCTCCACGAGCGTGCCGTCAGGCGACAGCCCGGACGCGAGCATCCCCGCCTCGTAGAGCGTTTCGCGGTACGCGTTGTTGAACTCGAAGCGGTGGCGATGGCGCTCGTTCACCTCCGGCTTGCCGTAGGCCTTCGCGGCCTTGGAGCCGTGCGCGAGCACGCACGGATAGTTGCCGAGGCGCATCGTGCCGCCCATGTCGTTGACGCTCCGCTGATCGAGCATCAGGTCGATCACGGGGTCCGGCGTCTCCGGATCGAACTCGGTCGAGTTCGCACCCGCGAGGCCGAGGACGTTCCGTGCGTGCTCGATGACCATCACCTGCATGCCGAGGCACAGCCCGAGGTACGGCAATTGACGCTCGCGCGCGTAGCGTACCGCCTCGATCATCCCCTCGACGCCACGGCTGCCGAAGCCGCCCGGCACGACGATCCCCAGCGTGTGACTCAGCCACGCGTCCGCGCCGTCGCGCTCGATGTCCTCCGACCGCACCCAGTCGATGCTCACGTCGCGATCGTGGAACAGCGACGCGTGACGCAGCGCCTCGCGGACCGACAGGTACGCGTCAGGAAGGTCGGCGTACTTCCCCACGACCGCGATCGGGAGCGGGCCGTGCGGGTTCGCCATCCGCGACGTCATCGCCTCCCAGCGCGACAGGTCGCCGCCGTTGGGAACGTCGAGGTTCAGCTCGCGCACCAGGATGTCGCCGACGCCCTCCCGCTCCAGCACCAGCGGCGCCTCGTAGATGTTGGACAGCGTCTCCATCGGGATGACCGCGTCCGGGGCCACGTCGCAGAACAGCGCTATCTTTTCCTTAATTGAATGCGGGATCGGATGGTCCGACCGGCACACGATGGCGTCCGGCTGGATGCCTATCGCGCGAAGCTCTTTAACGGAGTGCTGCGTCGGCTTCGTCTTGAGCTCTCCCGTCGCCCCGATGTACGGCAGAAGCGTGACGTGCACGTAGAACGTATTGTTGCGACCCACCGCCATCCGCATCTGGCGTATCGCCTCGAGGAACGGCTGACCCTCGATGTCGCCGACCGTACCCCCGACCTCGACCAGCACGACGTCCGGCCCCTCGTGCTGCGCCCCCCCTCCGTCATTCCCGCGAAGGCGGGAATCCAGCGGCGTGGTGTGGTGTTGCGCGCCCCCTCCGTCATTCCCGCGAAGGCGGGAATCCAGCGGTGGGGTGTGGTGCTGCGCGCGAAGCATGAACTCCTTGATCACGTTCGTCACGTGCGGCACCGTCTGGATCGTTCCCCCGAGGTGATCGCCGCGACGCTCCTCCCCGAGCAGCTGCGTGTACACCTGCCCCGCCGTGATGTTCGAGTTGTGCGTCAGCTCGATGTCGATGAAACGCTCGTAGTGGCCCAGGTCGAGGTCCGTCTCGCACCCGTCGCGAGTCACGAACACCTCCCCGTGCTGGTACGGCGACATCGTACCCGGGTCGACGTTCAGGTACGGGTCGAGCTTCTGCACCGCGACCGTCAGCCCTCGGCTCTTGAGGATGCGCCCGATCGCCGCCGCGCAGATCCCCTTCCCGATCGAGCTCACCACGCCCCCCGTCACGAAGATGTACTTCGTCGTCATACGCCGCCTACCCCCCTCTCCCTCGAGGGGAGAGGTCGCCACGTAGTGGCGGGAGAGGGTGAACCGGTGGGGTAGCGTGGGGCGCCTGGTCCCCTCTCCTGAGGGAGAGGGTTAGGGTGAGGGCCCCGGCGTGGAACGTGCCTGCGAAACTGGGGACACTACGCCGCAGGTGGCTCGCCACCGGGTCCGGACGCGGCGTCGTCGCTTGCACGATTGCGATTCTAGGCAGCGCCCGCGCGCACTGTCAATCGACGCGCCCCCCGTTTCTGCAACGTGGCGCATTGACACATCACGCCCGACGCTGGTAGAAAGAACCTTGCGTGTTGACCCGGACACATACACGAGGCGATTGGCCGGAACTGCCCTGTGCATCCTATTGCAAGGGCGGCGGCTCTCGTTGGACAATAGCATCCCTGCCATGCCGCGCAGTAACTTGCGCACTCGCAGACACAGAGGAATAACGGACCACCCTGCTCTCGGAGAGAGCGCCAAGCCCAAGACTACAGCTCCATAAGGGGGGTAGAAGTGAGATTCACCAAGATTCCGCTCATAGCGACATTGATGGCAGTGGCGCTCTCGCTGCTCATCGT
>JAJEFD010000002.1 GCA_022820645.1 Dehalococcoidia bacterium
GATCGTCATGCGCGTTGCCGACGGCAGAAGCGTCACGGTACTGCTCAACGCGACGCCCATCCGCTTCGATGAGGGTGCGGTCGAGTCGGTGGTCGTCACACTCCAGGACATGGCCGACGTCGAGGAGATGGAGCGGCTGCGTGCCGAGTTCTTGGCCATGGTCAGCCACGAGCTCAGGACTCCCCTGACCTCCATCAAGGGCTCCGCCGCCACGCTCATGGAGACGGATCCCGACCCCGCCGTGGTCCGCCAGTTCGTCCGCATCATCGAGGACCAGGCCGACCACATGAACGCCCTGGTCGCCGATCTTCTGGACGTGGCCCGCATCGAGACCGGCACGCTGCCGGTGAACCCTGAACCCGCTGACGCGGCCGTGCTGGTGGACCGGGCGAGAAGTGGTTTCGCCAACGC
Organism: Dehalococcoidia bacterium; assembly: GCA_022820645.1. Classification (GTDB taxonomy): domain Bacteria; phylum Chloroflexota; class Dehalococcoidia; order Lucifugimonadales; family Australimonadaceae; genus Bin16. Next base: position 412 of record JAJEFD010000002.1, read on the forward strand.
GGGTGGCAAGAACATCCTTGCCATCGACGTTGCCCCCGACCTCCCCCTGGTGATGGCGGACAGGCGGCGCATCGTGCAGGTGCTCGGTAACCTGCTGTCCAACGCGGCGCGGCACTCCCCCGAATCGTCCGTCATCAGGGTGAGCGCCGTACGGGACGGCGTTCACGTGGCGGTCTCGGTGAGGGACGAAGGGCGCGGCATCCCGGCCGAGAGCCTGCCCTACCTGTTCCGCAAGTTCTCCAAGGCGCAGTCGGAGGAGCAGGGAGGAGACACGGGGCTGGGCCTCGCCATCTGCAAGGGCATCGTGGAGGCGCACGGGGGCCGCATCTGGGCCGAGAGCGACGGGCCGGGAACGGGGGCGTGCTTCACCTTCACGCTCCCGTCGGTCGAGGGTTCCGGGGGCATCATGGTCGGCCGGTTACCTTCGATATCGACGCAGCGCGATCAGAACATGGAGGAGGAGCGGTTGCGCGTCCTGGCGGTGGACGACGACCCCAACGACCTCCGTTACGTACGCGACACCCTTGCCAGGTCGGGTTACGACCCGGTGGTGACCGGCGAACCGGAAGAAGCGCTCCGCCTCGTGGAGGACGAGAGGCCGGACCTCGTGCTGCTGGACCTGATGCTTCCGGGAACGGACGGCATCGAGCTGATGAAGAACATCCTCGACGTGGCCGACGTGCCGGTCATCTTCCTGTCCGTCTATGGGCGCGAGGAACTCATCGCCAGGGCCTTCGACATGGGGGCCGCCGACTACGTCGTCAAACCCTTCTCGCCGACGGAGCTTGCGGCGAGGATCAGGGCGGCCCTTCGCCGCAGGGCGGCCACAGAGCCGTCGGAGCCGTACGTGTATGGCGACCTGACCCTCGACCACGCCGCGCGCAGGGTGACCCTGGCTGGCAGCCCTGTACGTCTCACGCCGATCGAGTACCGGGTGCTGGCCGAGCTCTCGGCCAACGCCGGACGGGTGATGACCTACCAGCGCCTGCTGGGTCGGGTGTGGGGTGAGAAGAACGACGGCGACGTGCGGCCCATGCGCACCATCGTCGGCAAGCTCCGCCGCAAGCTGGGCGACGACGCCGACAACCCCACCTACATCTTCACCGAGCCCCGCGTCGGCTTCCGGATGCCGAAGGGGGAGAAGACGAGCGGCGATTCGCCTGCCGCTCCGTGAGCGCGCAGCGCTCTCACACCACCGTGACGGGGTGCGGCACCGCCGCCCAGAAGTCGTAGCCGCGCTCGTTCCACGTCATCGCGTCGGGCTCCGGCTGCGTGTTGCCGGCGCTGTCCGTCGCCCGCATCGTGATGGTGTGCTCGCCCGGCGTCGCGTCCCAGATGAACTCCCACCGGCAGCCGCCCTTGGGGATGTTCGGCTCCTGGATGCAGGCGTCGGCCCACGTCTTCCCGTCGTCCAGGCTGTACTCGACCCGGCTGATGCTGCCGTGACCGGACCACGCGAAGCCCCGTATGGCCTGAGTGCCGGCCTGCAGAGTGCCCGGCCACGCCATGGCGATGCCGGAGCGCACCGGCGTCGTGGTGAGGATGGGCCCCCAGGCCGGAGGCTCGGGCGGGAAGTCCGGCCCCTCCAGCACGTACTCCTCGGTGTTTCGCATGACGTAGATCGGCTCTTCTGCGACGTAGATCTTCCCGACCCACTTGATACTGTTGACGCCGACCCAGCCCGGAACGACGATCCGCGCCGGGAAGCCGTGGTCGGGAGGTATCAGGTCCCCGTTCATGGCGTAGGCGACGACGGTGTCGGGCTCCATCGCCTTCGCCACTGACATGGGCCGCTCCACGGCGGCCTCGTCCAGCCCCGTCGGCATCACGTCGACGGCTGTCGGCTTGATGCGGGCGCGCATTAGGATCTCGCTGAGCGGCACGCCCGTCCACTCCGCGACGGCGTAGGAGCCGTAGCGCCATGGGCGTCCCTTCGGCATCTCTCCCTGGTACTCCTTGAAGAAGATGCGGCCGTTGCCCGCGCACTCGATGAAGCGCGTCACCGTCACCGACGGCATCCGCAGCAGTTCGTCGTAGCTGATGCTCAGCGGGTTCTCCACGCCCGGCCCTTCCACGCTCAGCCGCCACGTCTTTTCGTCGATGATGGGTGTCGGCCCGTGGTTGCGGATGTAGAAGAGCGATGCGGGCGTCAGGTATCCGCGTCCGTACAGGTTCTCCCAGCGTGTCTCCACGCAGACGTCGTGATGGAAGAACAAGTCCTCCGGCGTCGGCTTGACGTGCGTTCCTTCAGGTGTGGGCTTGGATGTCATGCGGCCTCCTTCGTTCATCCGTGGCGGGGGCATGAAAAAGCCCCGCAGCCTGGAGTGTGGTGCGGGGCAGGGGTGTCCGAGCCGGTGAGGTGCGTACAACAACACACCCCGGCTTCATGGGCGCAACAGCTGCTACACGAGCATGCGAAGGTCACCTGGACACCTCTGACCGTTGGGACTGGAGATTCTGGCGGAACCTTAACCGATGCCATGCGTGAAGTGTCAATCCCCCTGCTGCCGGTTTCCTATCGCGGAGCGCTGGACGGGGTACGGTATACTGGGCGTGCAGTTGCGGGTTGAGCGAATAGCGCAATGGCATCGAAACGCAGGAAGAACACACCGCAGCCCCTCACCGGCGAGGCTCTCGTACGCGCCATGGTGGCCGACGAGAAGCTCGTGCGTGAGACCAACGAGGCGTTCGATCGGATGCGAGCAGGAGACGGCCCTCCTGGCATCTTTGTTCCTGCAGGGGCTATCAAGGCATGGCTGGATGACCCGTCGCGCCCCGATCCTTTGACGATACCGGATCTCTCTCCCGAGGAAGAAGTAGACCCTGCTCACTCGCGCTGGATGGAGGAGCGGCAAGACTTGGCCGAGAAGCAAGGCAGGAAACCGCCGCACCTTACTGGCGAAGCGTTGCGTGAGGCCGTGCTTGCCGACGATGAACTCCTCGCAGGGACGCTGGATGCGTGGGGCCGCGCTGAGGCAGGAGAGCCTGCGTACGTCGTTACAGCGGTTGCTATCAAGGCATGGCTGAATGACCCATCCCGACCACGCCCCGTTTAACGTCGTTCTCGGTCCGCGTGCCAGGAGTTTCCTCTCCAGCCTCTCCCCGAGGTCATACGGGCGTGTTATGGCGACCGTTCACGATCTGGTGGACAACCCGTATCCCGACGACGAAACCCGGACTCCGATGCCGTTTCCATTCCCGTACGGCACGATTGCCTACACGGCCAATGGCTTCTTCATCACATACCGCATCGAGAATGTGGGAACGCTGCGGGTCCTCAACATCGGCTGGGGCAACCCCGACTACTGGGGCTGACGCTTGCCGCCGCGATGTTCGGACGGATAGCATCGCCTGCGCCATGAGACCCTTCCGCTTGCATGAACCGACGACCGTCCAGGAGGCCGCTTCCGCGCTCGCCGGCAGTGGCGGCGGCGCGGCGCTCTACGCTGGCGGCACCGAGCTCCTGCTCGCCATGAAGTCCGGTCTGCTCGCCTACGACACGCTCATCAACGTGAAGAGCATCCCCGGCCTCGACGCCGTGTCGGCGGACGGCGACAGCATCGTTATCGGCGCGAGCGCTACCCACAGCGCCGTCGAGCACGATCCGCTCGTGCGTGAGCGGCTGCCCTTGTTGTCGGAGGTCGAGCACGGCGTTGCGAACCTGCGCGTGCGGAACGTCGGCACGCTCGCGGGCAACCTCTGCTTCGCCGAGCCCCACTCCGATCCCGCGACGCTGCTCCTTGTCTACGAGGCGGAACTGGATGTCGCGGGGCCGTCCGGCTCGCGCCGCATCGCCGTCGGCGACCTGCAGACCGGCTCGTACGAGACCTCGCTTGGACCGGATGAGTTGCTCACCGCCGTACGCGTCCCCGCGTTCCCTTCCGGCATGCGCGCCGCCTACTCGAAGTTCGGCTACCACCACCGTCCGACGCTCGGCATCGCGGCCGCGCTCGCGGTGCAGGACGGCGTCGTGGCTGACGCGCGCCTCGCGCTCGGCTGCGTCTCGCCTGTCGCACGGCGGCTGTCGCGCTCGGAAGACGTGCTGCGCGGCGAGCGGATCGACGCCCTGACCGAAGATTCCGCGGTGCTGCGCGAGGCGTGTCGGCTGGCGTCTGAGGACGCCGACGCTGTCGAGGACATGCACGGCGGCGTCGACTACAAAGAGCACCTCGTGCGTGTCTTCATGGAACGGACGGTGCTGCGCGCGCTGGCGCGGAACGGAGGCGGCGATGGCTGAGGCGCAGGACACGCTGGCGGTCGCATTCGAGTTGAACGGCGTGCCGGTCGAGGCGTCGGTTGAGCCGCAGACGCCGCTCATCGACCTGCTGCGCGAGCGGTTCGGCCTCACGGGCACGAAGCGCTCGTGCGACGTGCAGGTCTGCGGCGCGTGCACTGTGCTGCTGGACGGCGCTCCTGTCAGCTCATGCACCGTTCCTGCGTTCGAGGTGCGGGGCAGGGCGGTGCTCACCGTGGAAGGGTTCGCGGCTGACGAAAGTGCGTCCCCCCTCATCGAGGCGTTCGTCAACAACGCGGCGTTCCAGTGCGGCTTCTGCACGCCGGGTATGCTCCTGGCCGCGAAGTCGCTGCTCGACGCCGATCCCGCTCCTTCCGAGGATGTGATCAAGGACTACATGCGCGGCAACGTGTGCCGCTGCACCGGCTACAAGAAGATCGTGGAGGCCGTCCACGAGGCGTCGGAGGCGGGCCGATGACAACGCGCGGGTTCAAGACGGTCGGTACGGCGGTACGCAGGGTCGACGCGGACGACAAACTCTCGGGCCGCGCGCAGTTCACCGGCGATCTCGAGGTTGCCGGTATGGCGTTCTGCAAACTCGTGACGAGCCCGCTGCCGCACGCCCGTATCACGCGGGTCGACGCCAGCCGTGCTCGTGCGCTCCCCGGCGTCTACGCCGTCCTCACGGCGGCTGAGCTCGTCAACATGGAGACGCACTACGGCTCCGATAAGAAGGACCGCCCCGTCATCGCCATCGACAAGGTGCGCTTCCAGGGCGAGCCCGTCGCGGCGGTCGCCGCCGTCGACCTCGCGATCGCCGAGGCAGCCGTCGAGCTGGTCGACGTCGAGTACGAAGAGTTGCCGACGGTCACCGGCATCGACGAAGCGCTCGACGGGGCGGGCGAGCCCGTCCACGACTCCAACTTCTGCCATGAGTACGGCTACGAGTGGGGCGATGTCGACGCCGCGTTCCGGGAGTGCGACCGCGTCTTCGAGGACACGTTCGAGTTCCCGATGGTCTACCACTACGCGATGGAACCGCACACCTGCATCGCCAGCTACGAGCCCGACCGCATCCGGCTCTGGACGTCGGCGCAGCACCCGTTCCTCGTGCAGGCGGAGATAGCGCGCCTCTTCGGGCGTCAACTGGACCAGGTGCAGGTCGTCGTGCCTTATGTCGGCGGCGGTTACGGGAGCAAATCGTACACAAAGATAGAGCCGCTCGTGACGGCGCTGAGCCGCGAGGCGGGCAGGCCGGTGCGGCTTGCGTTGAGCGTCGACGAGGCGATGCGCACCGTGCGCCGCCATGCCGCCCGCGGGACGATCCGCACTGGCGTGATGAACGACGGCACCATCGTAGCCCGCGAGTGCACCGGCTACGTCGACACCGGAGGCTATACCGACAACGGCGTCCGCGTGACCGAGCGCTTCGGCGACCGCATGCCCGGCCCGTATTCCCTGGCGAACGTCCGGGTGAAGACGTACGGCCTGTTCACCAACTCGACCCCAGCCGGTTCCTACCGCTCCATCGGCGGCCCGCAGGCGATCTGGGTGTGCGAGTCCCAGATAGACGTCATCGCCCACGCGCTGGGCATGGACCCGTTCGAGTTCCGCGTCAAGAACCTCGTCCGCGAGGGCGAAGAGGTGCGGCGCGGCAGGCGCCCGATCGAGGGGGACCTCGAATACGCGCTGCGCCGTGTCGCCGACGAGTTTGGCTGGGACTCGTGGACGCCCGGCCCGACGCCGCCCGGCGTGAAGCGCGGCATCGGCTTCGCCTGCGGCGTGACGAACTCCGGCGCAAGCCCCACCTCCACCTCGCTCGTGCGCTTCCACGCCGACGGCAGTGCGACGGTCTACATCGGCAGTGCCGAGATGGGGCAGGGCTCCCGCTCGGTCATGGCGCAGATCGCCGCGGAGGAGATGCGCATCCCGTACGAGAAGGTGCGCGTCGTCGCGTCGGACACGACTGCGGTGCCGTGGGACCGCTCGACCGGCTCCAGCCGCTCGACCACACTCATGGGCCTCGCGGTGCACGACGCCGCGGTCGACATCCGTACGCAGGTGCTCGACCTTGCTGCGGAACACTTCGAGGCGTTCCCCGAGGAGATCGAGGCCGAGGACGGGCGGGCGTCGTTCAAGGGAGAGACCGTCGCGTTCGCGGCGCTCGTGCGCAACATGTTCGGCGGCTCCGGCGGCGAACTCATGGGCAGGGGCTACGTCACCCCGAAGCACCCCAGCGGCAAGCTGCGCCAGGACCCCGTCTTCTGGGAGGTCAGCATCGGCGCGGCGGAGGTCGAGGTCGACACGGCTACCGGCGAGGTGCGCCTGCTCCGCTACTACTCCATCTCCGACCCCGGCAAGGCGATCAACCCCAAGCAGGTCGAGGGCCAGGACGAGGGCGCCGCGATGCAGGCCATCGGCCACACGCTCTTCGAGGAGATGCTCTACGAGGACGGCCAGCTCCTGAACCCGAACCTCGTCGACTACCGTGTGCCGGTCTTCACCGACCTCCCGCACGAGTTCGAGACCGTGCTCATCGAGAGCGGTAACGGCCCCGGCCCCTACGGCGCGAAGGGCGTCGGCGAGGGCGGCATCGTCTGCGTCGCGCCCGCGACCGCCAACGCCGTCTTCAACGCCACCGGCGTCCGCATCTCCACGCTCCCCCTCACGCCTGAGCGCGTCTGGCGCGCCCTCCACGAGGCCGGGCAGGCATAGCCCGCGAACCGGCTAACCCTTGAGCCTCGGCACGATTGCGTAGACCGTGACGACCGCCGCGTTCTCGAAGTAGTACGCGAGCAGGAAGTCCTCTGTGGCATAGCAGATGCTGTCGTAGCGGAACGGGAACCCTACGGCAACCTTGGTACGGCCATTCTCGTAGGGATCAGCCATCACCTCGTCGACGCCAGCCCTGATCTGCTGCTGTTGTTCCGCAGACTGAGCTTCCAGGAAGGTACGGGCAGCGAAATCGAAGACGGCGTCAACTGCTGGAGGGTCGCCGCTGGTCATCGTCAGGTCTGTCGTGGCGGATGTAGAGCCTCTTCTCTCCGGTTGGGTCCAGCCGCTTTGACTCTTCGTATTGCGCCTTGATGGCGTCAGCCCTGCTCCACGCCTCGCGGCGCAGAGCCTCGCCTTCCGGCGTCAGTTTGACCTTCTTACCCCTGCCCGCCATCGTCTTATCCCCATCTAATCGTGGGAGGCTGATGGAACCAGCCTCCCTCTGCATTCAGTCTACCAGTCTTCTGCCGTGTGACACACGACTAGCTGGACGTTCACCCAGGACTGCCGAACATCTCGATGGGCGTCTGGCGCGGGCCGTAGCCCTGCCAGTACTCGCCGGTCTCCGGGCGGTAGCGGCCCTGCAGGTGATTGCCCGCCTTGTTGCTGCGGATGATGACCGCGACCGAGCGCTCGCCCACCGTGTTCTCCCGGTGGATCTCGTACGGCCCTACGAGGTCGATCTCGCCGGGGCCCACGTACAGGTTCGACGCCAGCGTGATCTCGGCGTAGTCGGGGCGCGAACCGTCGTCGTGCCGGTCGTAGCGCTCGATGCGCTCGTGGCCGTCGAGTACGCCGTAGAGCGTGTAGATGTACCCGTGGTCGTGGATGCCCGACAGCCTGCCCTGGCGCGACTCGCCCTTGACGAGGCCGTTGATTGCGAACCCGAAGTCCGGGTCCTCGTAGAAGATGAGGTTCTCGCCGCGCCCTTCCTTCGCCACGCAGTCCGGCCAGTTCTTCGACGCCTCGATGACCGTGGGGTCGGCGAGCAACTCCGCCAGGATGGGCCGGAGCGCTTCCCAGCGCGTCGGCAGGTCGGGCTCGCTCTCGAACAGCTCTCGAGTCTTGCTGATGAAACGGTCCAGCGCGTTCTGTGTCCTCGTCTCAACGACCATGGCGGCGCCTCCTTCTTTGCGATCGGCTGCTGTCGGCAGTGTGCGCCCGACGCGAGGCGTAGTCAAGCGTGCACGCGCCACGCCGCTGGCGTATGGTTGCGTCTGTGGAACCTGGTACAAGGAGGGAGCCATGACCACCGACGCCGATGCGGCCATCAAATACGCGCCGACACCCGAAGGGCTGGAGGACTTCGCGATACCCGACCCCTACGCCGACTGGCTGAAGGCCGAGGGCGTGAAGGTCATCGTCGACTACGCCTTCGACGACATCGCGAACGTCGAGCTCGGCCCGTGGGAGCGCAAGGGCGGGAAGGGCGCCGTCATCAACATCCCCTACCACGTCCTCACGAACGACACCCACATCGTCGAGATCGACCCCGGCGGCAGTTCGGAGCCCGAGCACCACGTCTATGAGGAGTACGTCTACATCATCTCCGGGCGCGGCGCGACCAGCATCTGGCCCCAGGGCAGCGAGGACAAGAAGACCTTCGAGTGGAAGAAGGGCAGCCTCTTCTCGATACCTCTCAACTGCTGGTACCAGCACTTCAACGGCAGCGGCTCCGAGCCCGCGCGCTACCTCGCCGTGACGACCGCACCGCCGAACATGCGCCTCTTCAGCGACAACGACTTCATCTTCCAGTGCGACTACCCGTTCTCCGGCCGCTACAGCGGCGAGGACGACTTCTTCAGCGGCAACGGCAAGCTCTACACCCGCCGCATCTGGGCCTCCAACTTCATGCCGAACGCCCCCGACATGGCCCTCTACGCCTGGAACGAGCGCGGCGCGGGCGGAATCAACTCGATGTTCGAGATGGCCGGCAACCTCTCGAAAGCCCACATCTCCGAGTTCCCCGTCGGCACGTACAAGAAGGCGCACCGCCACGGCCCCGGCGCGAACCTCGTGCTCCTCAGCGGCGACGCAGGCTTCTCGCTCCTGTGGACGAAGGATGACATGTCAGACATCCGCAAGGCCGACTGGAAGGTCGGCTCGCTCGTCATCGTGCCGAGCGACGGGACGTACCACCAGCACTTCAACTCCGGCACGCGGCGCGCCCGCTACATGGCGCTCACGCCTGGCACGCACGGCCTGCGCGCGGCTATCCCGCGAGGGCAGGGCGCCGACCAGAGCTTCAAGGAGGGCGGCTACCAGATCGAGTACCAGGACGAGGACCCGAAGATCCACGAGATCTTCGAGGGCGAACTGGACAAGAACGGCGTCACCTGCCGCATGAAGGCGTTCATCTCCTACTGCAAGGGTGAGGTCGGGCCCACCTCCGCCAGGGACGCGTAAGGAGCGGGACCATGGACTTCGACCTCACCGGCAGAGTGGCCATCGTTACCGGCGGAGCGCAGGGCCTCGGCTTCGCCTGCTGTACCGAGCTCGCGAAGCACGGCGCCGACATCGTCGTCGTGGCGCGCGAGCCCGAGGATGTGACCGGCGGGCGCGCCCGGCCCCACGCCCCCGTGAGCGACGGCGTCGCCGCGGTCGAGGCGCTCGGACGCCGCGCCCTCGGCATCACCGCCGACGTACGCGACAAGGCGCAGGTCGACGCCATGGTCGAGCGCGTGCTCGCCGAGTGCGGGCGCATCGACGTCCTCGTGAACGTCGTCGGTGGGAGTTGGGGCGAGACGTTCAAGGCCGGGCCGCTCATGGAGTTGACCGAGCACGACCTCGTCGAGGCGTACCGCGTCAACGTCGTCACCATGTTCCAGTGCAGCGTCGCGGCGGTCCCCGCGATGAAGCAGCAGGGCAGGGGCTCCATCGTCAACATCGCCTCGGTCGCCGGACGCTCCCCCAGCCCCGACTCCCCGGCCTACGGCGCGGCGAAGGCGGGCGTCATCAACATGACGCTCTCCATGGCGCAGGCGTGGGGGCCGGAGGTGCGCGTGAACGCCATCGCCGTCGGCGGCATCGAGACGCCCCACCGCCCGCGCTGGCGCGAGGACTCGTCCGCGGCGTACCTCCCCGGCGGCGTCTCCGCGATGGGGCGCCTCGGCAAGCCGGAGGAGCACGCCGGCACCGTCGTCTGGCTCGCCTCCGACTACGCGGGCTACATCACCGGCGAGGTCATCGACGCCAACGGCGGCGCCCGCCGCTGATCCCCCGGGTAGTGCGCAGGCGTGAGGCTCTGAAGATGCGGCGTGGCCATGCATAACATACTCGGGTGGCTGAGCTGGCTGGTCACGGTCCGTCCGTGGCTCACGCTGCTCGTTCTCCTCGTCGTCACCGTCCTGATGGCCATGGGGTCGAACCTGCGCGAGGCGCCGCTGGACACCGAGGGGACGCTTCCCCGGGACAGCGACGTCGCTATGGCGATGGCCGAGATCGACGAGCTCTTCGGCGACTCCGGCGAGGTCAGGGTGGTGACGCTCCTCTTCCGCGGCGAGGCGCTCACGCCCGGCGGGCTCGCCCAGATGGACACCCTGCTCGCCCGTATCGCCGCTGATCCGGACGTGGAGGGGATACTGGCGGCGGTCGCCCCGTTCTTCGCGCCCTCGCTGCTCGTCAAGACCGGGCTCCAGGTCGCGAGCCTGGAAGGCGTCACGCAGGAGCAGATCGACGCTGTCCGGAGCGTTCCCGGCATCCGGGAGACGATCGCCGCGATGACCGGGACCGACACGGACGGCACGCCCGTCGCGGTGGGGAGCATCCGCCTGCACGACACCGGCGACGAGCGCGTCGTCGACGCCGAGCGGAGGATCAACGAACTGGCGATCGAGGACGAGGGACCGCTGCGCGTGAGCAGCATCTCGTTCGTCGTCATCGAGGACGACTACAAGAAGGGTATCGAGGGGATGGGGCCGCTGATCGGGCTGGCGCTGCTGCTCATCGCGGCGCTGGTCGTGCTCTTCATGCGCTCCCTCTCGGACCTGCTGCTCACCCTGCTGGGGCTCTTCATCGCGATGATGTGGATCGTGGGGGTAGAGGGCTGGCTCGGACCGGGAGGACTCGGGCTGGTCGGCGCCCCGAACACCCTCACGGCGATGGTGCCCATCATCGTGATCGGCCTGACGGTGGACTACGCGATCCAGGCCGCCTCCCACTACCGGGAGCAGCGCATCGACGGCGAGACGGTTGCGTCCGCCGCGCGGGTGGGACTGCGGAACGTCGTCGTCCCGCTGATGCTGGCAGCCGCGACGACCATCGTCAGCCTGCTGGTGGGCCTCTTCTCCCCGGTCGAGATAGTCGGCGACTTCGGCATCGTCGGCGGGCTGGGTGTGGGGCTGAGTCTCATCGTGATGCTGACGCTGATCCCGGCCGGTCGAACGATCATCGACCGCAGGCGCGAGGCGCGCGGCAGGCTGCGGCCGACCCGTCCGATCTCGCAGGCGTTGCCCGGCATCGACCGGCTGGCGGAATTGCTGGGCAGACAGGTCACCCGCAGACCCGCGCCCTACATCGTCGCCGTGCTGGCGGTGACGCTCGCGCTGGGGTTCGCGGCCAGGGGCCTCGAGTCGGAGTTCAGCATCAGGGACCTCCTGCCACGGGGCGGCACGGTGCTGGAAGACCTGGGCACGCTCGACAGGTCCGTCGGCGGCTCGACGGAGAACACGAGCGTGCTCCTCAGGGCGGAGGCCACGGAGACCCGCACGCTCCTCAACCTGCACGAGTTCAGGGACGCCTTCCAGGACGAGCAGCGCCGCCCGGCGGCGGCTGCGGGGCCGGTCCAGATATCGTACGAGCTGCTCATCGAGGACTGGACCCACGACAGCGGGCAGCCCGGCGACAAGTACGACCCGCGGCTCGAAGCGCTCTTCCGGCAGGCCACCGCGGGCGTGCGGCTCGACGGGGCGCTGATGCAGCAGCTCATCGACGAGATCGAAGCGAGAGACCCCGCTCTGCGGCACAGCCTGGTCAACGATCGTGCCGGCGTCGACACGATACTGCTCCAGTTCCCGGCTTCCACCGGCGACCCTGCCGCGTCGAAGCGGCTGCAGGACGACGTCGAGGCGGTCTGGGCCGGCGACGACGACGCCCTCACGGCGACCTCGGACAGCATCATCTCGTTCGTGGTCACGGACACCATCAGGGACCGGCAGACGGAGTCGATCGGCACGACCATCGCGGCGGCCCTGGTAGTCCTCACGCTCTTCTTCTGGCTGACGGTGCGCCAGCCCGCGCTGGCGGTCATCGCGGTCGTGCCGACGGTGCTCGTCCTCATCTCGGTGCTGGGCACGATGGCGCTGCTGGGCATCCCGTACACCATCACCACGTCCATCATCACGGCGCTCTCCATCGGCATCGGGGTGGACTACACCATCCACATGATCCATCGCTACCGCGAGGAGTTCGCGCGCCTGCGCAACCCGGAGCGGGCGGCGGTCCGGACGCTCTCGATCACCGGCTCGGCGCTGCTGGGCTCCGCGCTGACGACGGCGCTGGGCATCGGCGTGATGGCGTTCTCGCCGCTCGCCGCGATGCAGCAGTTCGGCATCACGGCTGCCATCACCATCGCCTATTCGCTCCTCTTCTCCGTCCTGCTCGTCCCGCCCGCCATGACGGTCTGGGGCGCGTTCCAGAACATGCGGCTGCGCTCCGCGACCGAGCGCCAGTGGGCGGAGCTCGACGTCGCGATCGAGGAGATATACCACCGCCATGAACATGACGACGACGCGTCCTAGCTTGTCGTTCCTGCGTAGGCAGGAACCTCGCTTGGTGTAGGGGCGTCCCCCGTGGGCGCCCTGTTCGGACTCCCCTCGCCCTCTGGGAGAGGGGCACGCACTTCAGTGCGCAGTGAGAGGTTGCCTGTTTGGCGTATAGTGTGCCCGTAACCCCGTGACAGGGAGGACGCCCATGGTCATCAAGGACGAAGCGCCGAATGAAGAAGCGGTGTGGGAGCCGATCCCGTACCTGGGACGCAGCGTGCGGGTCGTGGGCGACTGGCAATCGGTCGACGCCGCGCAGACTCCCCACGAGAAGAACAAGCGGGGCGAACTCGGCAAGCCGCTCCACAACTGGTACTTCAACCGCACGTCCCGCGACCCGCTCGGGCGCGTCGCGACGGCCAACTCGTCGGCCGACCGGCGGAACGCCATCGAAACGCACATCGCCGGGGCCCCTCGCGGGAAGATCAACCCGGAGCGCACCGAGGTCGTTGACCCGAAGGTCATGACCGAGCACATCAAGCGCGTCGCCAAACACCTGGGCGCGTCGGACGTCGGCATCATGCGCGTCCACCCGTCGTTCCTCTACAAGGAGGGACGCTACCCCGACGACGGCAGGGGCGCGGACGGCGGCGGCGGCACAATCATGGTGAGCGCCGAGGAGACCGCGCGCCGCTACCCGTACGCCATCGCCTGCATCTACGCCTGGGACTACGACATGGGCCGCGCGCACCGGCACCGCATCGGCGACGCCGCGTACCACTTCGGCGCGGAGGCGCTCCGCTCGACCTACGCCAACCTCGCGGGCTACATCCGGGAGTTGGGCTACGGCGTGGCGACGCGCGTAGCGACCCCCATGCCGGTTGCGCTCGGGGCGGGGCTCGGCGAGATCGGCAGGCACGGCATGCTCATCACCGAGCGGTTCGGCGCCCGCGTCCACCTCGGCGACCCCATCCTGACCGACCTGCCGCTCGTGCCCGACGAGCCCATCGACATAGGCGTCGAGGACTTCTGCAAGGTCTGCCGCAAGTGCGCCAACACCTGTCCCACCAACAGCATCTCCACGGAGGGCAAGAAGGTCGTCAACGGCGTCGAGAAGTACAAGATCAACTGGGAGACCTGCTACCGGCTGCGGCCCCACGTCATGGAGTACTGGGACATCTGCATGACCTGCGTGGCGGTCTGCCCCTACACGAAGCCGGACGCCTGGTGGCGCACCGTGGCTGTACGGGCGATCAAGTGGACGCCCATCCCCCTGCGCGGCATCACGACCCGCGCGCTGAAGTGGATAGACGACCGCTTCTGGGGCAAGCTGGGCCGCAAGCGCGTGCAGTGGATGAGCCACGACTCCGGTCGGCTGAAGCTGCCCGACGGCACGGTTATGCCGGAGGAGCCGGAGCGCGGCTACTACTACCCCCTCAAGGAGAACACGCGCCGCTTCGACATCCTGAAAGAGAAGCTGAAGAGCAAGGCGTAGGCGATGGGACTCCTCCGCTGGCCCCTGCGCCGCTCGCGCGACCCCTACTGGGACGCCTTCGTGAACAGGCCGCTCGCCGACCCGGCGAACGCCATCACCGACGCCATCCGCCGCGCGCCGGAGGGGCGCATCTTCCCCGTCCGCAGCGAGCTGCCCGAACCGGCCCGGCTGCTGCAGGACCTCGACCAGCTCGTCCGGTTCCTGGGCGGCAGCGCCATCGGCGTGGCGAAGACCGACACCGCCTTCCTCCTCCCTGACGACGACACCGACCCCTCCGACCTCGCCGAGGACCACCCCTTGACCATCGTGTGCGCCGTACAGGCCGAGCATCACCCCGACAGGGTTAAGGGCATGGCCGCTCAGCACGTCCTGCACGAGTCGGCGTCCGTCAACTTCAGCCTCGCCGCCTACATCCGGGAGCTGGGCTACCGCGGAACCGTCCGCCCCGTGGACCCGGCCGCCGCCAGGGCCGCGGGCGTCGAGCCGGGACGCCACGAGTACGTCGGCGACGCCGTGCTGACCGACCTCCCGCTGCCCCTCGGCCGTCCGGGCTCGTGACCGGAGGACTCGCGCATGACCACTGACGCCCCCTTCTCCAGCTACGTCATCACCGACCCGTGCATCGGCGTGAAGGACGGCACGTGCGTCGAGGTCTGCCCCGTCGACTGCATCGCCTCCTCCGACGACGAGCCGCAGTTCTTCATCGACCCCGCCCTCTGCATCGCCTGCGAGCAGTGCGTGCTCGTCTGCCCCGTGGACGCCATCTACCTCGAGCACGAGGTGCCGGAGGAGTGGAAGGCGTCGATCGAGCGGAACCGCGCCTTCTTCCTCGAGGCGAAGCAGGACACGCCCGCCGTCTCCGTCGAGTGGGCGCAGCAGCTCATCCGGTCGGCCCTCGCCCGCGCGGGCGAACTCGGCCTCGACGTGAGCGTCGTGGTGGTCGACCAGCGCGGCGAGCCCGTCGCGACCTCCCCGGCCACCTCGGACGACGCCGCCAAAATGCAGACCGCCGCCAACCGCGCGTACACCGCCGTCGGCTTCGCCCTCTCGACCTCGCAAGTCAACGAGCGCGCGCTCGAACGCGCCCCCGATTCGCTCGACCGCACGCGCCTCGCCGCCGGACCGGGCGGCATCCCCATCGGCAGGCCGTACGTCGTCGGCGCCATCGGCGTCGCGGGCGGCGCCCCCGATCAGGACGAGCAGTGCTGCCGCGCCGCCGTCACCGGCGGGTAGGGGGCTGATCCCCTCTCCCTACAAGGGGAGAGGGCTAGGGAGAGGGTACTCCGGGTGATGGGAAGCGGTGTGTCAGGTGTAGGGGCGTCCCTCGTGGGCGCCCTGCTTGTCATTCCGAGCGGAGCGCGGCGCAGCCGAGGAATCTCTCAGGTGTCTGATCCCCTCTCCCTACAAGGGGAGAGGGCTAGGGAGAGGGTACTCCGGGTCCGGGTGTCAGGTGTAGGGGCGTCCCTGGTGGGCGCCCTTGCCCCGTCATTCCCGCGCAGGCGGGAATCCAGAGTTCCCGTAAGGCACGCGGTGGGGCGCAGGGCGGAGGGTGTCCGGTGTAGGGGCGTCCCTCGTGGACGCCCTTGCCGTTGTCATTCCGAGCGGAGCGCAGCGCAGCCGAGGAATCTCTCGGCTGTCCGATCCCCTCTCCTGAGGGAGAGGGTTAGGGTGAGGGCCCTCGGTGGGGTGCAGAGCGGAGGGCCAGGATGGGGGTGAACCGGCGGTGTGTACTCAGGGAGAGGACTTTCTGTCGCGCCATCTGCGCATGTCGTGTTCATGCGCTTGTATCTGCTCTTGCTGGAAGGAGTTGAACACCCACCCGAGGTTCATCACCAGCGCGATGCCAGCCCCGATGCCTATGTAACCCGATCCCGTCCCAAGATACAGGCCAAGCCCGACGCCGATGATGATGAGGGACAGGATGATTGAGAATATCGCCTCCACCTTCTTGTCGTGGGCGACCTTCCATTTCTGGTGTAGTTCCTTGTTCTTCTCTGCGAATCGCGGGGTGTGCCACTCGTCGGGCAGTTCAAGATGGGCGTACTCGTGCAGGAACAGTGATGTGGGCTTGAGCCCACCCTTCACCGGCTCGAATAGGTTGTTGAGTGGCCCTTTGACGCACACGATTCCATCCTCGCTGTGGGCGTGCGCCAGGACGTTCTCCCAATCCGCCAAGCGGCAAGGGCCGAGCACGTCGGCATGTGCGTTCATCGCCACCAGTCGGGGAAACGCGGCTTGGAGTTCCTCTGTGGGGATAAACTGGTAGTACTGCGTTGGGTCTACCTCCACCGCACGGTCTTGTTCCGGCAGGGTCTGCAATGCCCGATTGCGTCCACTGTCGTCCCTGTAGCACTCAGGGCTACAGTGGGTATGCATGGGCGACTCCTGCTCGAACTCCTTACCGCATACGCAGACGGCTGTGCTCATAAGACCATTCTCCTTCAGCAGGGATATATGCAACCCTATCCACACCGAGCGCGGACAGGCTCGTATGCCTTGCTGAACCCGTGCGTGCGGAAGTAGTGGGTCTGCAGGTCCCCGTCGTATTCGATCTGTACCTCCAGCACCAAAGCACCCGCCGACAACGCGCGGATAAGGTCGCGGGCCTGTGTTGCCGGAGCGAACGCCCCCACTAGCCACGGGTCATATTCGCTGTGTGCCCATGTGCGCCCGCCCTTCCATGTGCCATCTATGGCATAGGACACCACCGGCAACGGCTCGGCAGACCCTATCGGCAGAGGCGGACGCGGTGCTCTGAGCTCCCATTGCACGTAGACCTCCAGCACCACGCGGCCGTCCACGCGCTGGCAGTCCACCTGGAACGTGGCGATAGGGTTCTGTCCGAAGAGGACGATGCGCGGTAAGGACCCGCCGTACTGAGCCCTGATTTCCTCCCACGTTATCCAGTTCCCCGTCGGGTTGGGGATGGGCGTGGGCGTCGCGGTAGGCCGGGGCGTCGGGGTCCGAGTGGGAGTAGGGGTGGGCCTGGGTGTCGGCGTAGCAGTGGGCGTAGGGGTCGGCGTGGCCGTTGGCGTCGGGGTGGGAGTAGGTGTGGCGGTCGGCTCGGGTGTCGGGGTAGGAGTGGCGGTGGGCGTCGCCGTCGCGGTCGGTGGCACTGGCGTAGGCGTCGCCGTGGGGATGGGAGTGGCGGTCGGCGTGGGCGGCACTGGTGTGGCCGTAGGAGTCGGAGTCGGGGCTGCACACGCCGTGACTAGTAGCAGTCCCAGCAGAACGAATCGGAGCAACACGGTGCCCTCCTGTCGCATGGTTGAAGGTACTTGCGACAGTGCCAGACCACGTTGAACCAACAGGAGGGCGTAGGACGCCCTTCTTCCATGCAGGATGGTTCCAACATCCAGCACTGTCGCATGGAGTAGGGTACGTGGCGGAGGGGGCGGGTGCAAGACTATGCTGCCCGCCCGACGCTCCCTGGCCCCAAGGGGAGCGCCTGATCCCCTCTCCTGAGGGAGAGGGTTAGAGCCTGCCCCGCACTTGATGCGGGGGTGAGGGCCCTCGGTGTAGGGCGGAAGGTGCTCGGTGTAGGGGCACCCCTTGTGGGTGCCCTTGTCCCGTCATTCCCGCGTAGGCGGGAATCCAGAGTGGCCGTCAAACCCGCGGCAGTGCAGGGCGTCTCCCTGTGAACGCCCCACACACGTTATTCCCGCAGAAGCTGGAATCAAAGTAGCCGTCAGGGCCAGATGGCTAACTCTCCTTTTCAACTACACCCGACGTCTGTACCGAGTACCCTGGGCTGTCGTCGTTTGCAGGGCTGGCAGTAGTCGAGATTTCCTTCTTTTCCGTTGCGCTGCTACTCGGAGAGTCTTGCACTAGTTGACCTGCGATAGCAATGAGCCCGCCAATGCCAACACCGACTAATGAGCTCAACACAATCTCAATCGTGTTGCTGGCTCCGGTATCGGGTCCGTCCGTTAGCAGACCGATGAGTCGGTTGCCGAACGCTAGAGTGAGAACGGCAACCAAAGTTGATACCCAAATCAGGTTTATCCTTACTAGGGCTATATGTGCTGGCCTGAAGAACACCAAGAGGCCCGTGAGGATTGCGAGGATCAACACGGCACCAACTGGAATCAACCAATCATGAATAGTTGTCACAGCCTGTATGACCGTGCTCTCTTGTGACGTCAAACCAGTTTCTGGCATCACCGTCTCCTTTTGTAGTCGGATTGAGGGTGTCTCTACCGGCCTGACCATAAGGACAGGTTCAGTTGGCGACCGAATGGCTAAGGCTGGTTGTCATCAACCAGCAAGCCGCTATCCAGCTAGGGGAAGAGAGCTTCCCTGCGTCGGTAAGCCGGCAGATATCGCCGCGCGGGGAAGCAGCCGCGTGTGGCCCAACGGTGGCAGGTTCACCGCGTTCCGTTGGGAAGGTAATGCATCGGGGTCATCAGAGTCAGTCGCTGCTGGTGAGCGGGAGGAGAGGACATAGGCCTCTCCCTCGTTACAGTCATAGCAGCACCAACCGAACGGGCCGGGCTGGAAAGTGTGAGAATCTCGAACGCGATCCTTAGCAACCATAACGGCTCTCCTCTCGTTTCACGCCCTTGTCGTACGTAGTCGGCTTGTCGTCACGTAGGCGCAAATCAAGTATAGAAGTCCTGTCTTCCGCCGTGTCAAGAGCCTCGTGTCATGATCTGTCCCCCATCCTCCCTATCCCTGTTGCTGTCTGATGTGTGACATCCGCCCATTGCCCGAACGAACCACCCCTCCGTACCCTGTCCTGCACGGCCCACCGCCGCCCGGCGACGACTCCGGACGTCGAGCCGAATCCTGCAGGAGGTATGTCCCATCATGTCCCAGAATGTCTCACCTGAGCGAACGATCGCCCTGTCGCCCCGGCAGGCTGCCGCCCTCCCGTACGTCGCCTCCGAACCCACCATCACGCGCGGAGCGCAGGCCGCCCAGATAACCCGGCGCACCCTCACGCGCTGGATGAACGAGCCCGCCTTCCGCGAGGAGCTGGAGCGCATCCGGAACAACATCGCGGACTTCGCCTACTCGGAACTGGAGGGACTTGCCCTCAAGGGCGTCTTCCGCATCGCGCAATTGATGGACAGCGACGACCCCAACGTGGCCCATCGAGCGTCGAAGACGGCGCTTTCCCTGTCCATGAGCGTCCGCGACCAGCGCGAAACGCGCCGCCGCATGGAGACGCTGGAGAACGCCATCACCCTCGTGAGGCAGCAGCGATGAAGAGCAGCCTCAGGTCCATGGAGCGCTACCTCGGCTGCCTGGCGGTGCAGGCCACCCTCAGGCCCATCGCCGACGACTACGTCGACCGATGGGCCGCTGCCGCCGGGCGTGGCGATCCCTTGCCGGATGTCGCGGAGCTCTTTGAGGCCGCTGGAGCCGTGAACGTCCCGGTCCTCAGCCCCGTCCCCATCGACGCCTACCTCCGCCAGTGCGCGAAGACCGGACGCACCCCTGATTCCGCCCGCATCGTCTTGGCCATCGCCCACGCCTGGGCGGAGGGAGATCTCCTGAACCTCGGCAGGACCTGCCGCTGCCCCGCCCGCCGCCCCCTCTTCCAACCCCCGCGCCCCGGCATTCGGGAGGGCTAGAGGACCACCTCTCCCCCTGGGAGAGGTCGGCACGCGGTAGCGTGGCGGGTGAGGGTGAACTGAGGAGGTGTCGGGAGGTCGCCTGATGTAGGGGGCATCCCTCGTGGGTCCCCTGTCTACTGGTGTACGCGTAGCATTGCCTCGCCATGCAGGTGCCGCTACGATTGAAGACAGGAGATAGAGATGACCATCCAGCGCGAAAGACTCTCCAACCGGGTTGATGCCGAACTGGTCGCCGCCCTGCGTGAACTGGCCAGGAGCGATGGGCGCCGCTTCAACGCCGTGCTTGAAGACGCCATACGCGACTACGTCGCGGCGCACATGGAGCAGAAGCCCCGGCCCTCCGTCATGGCCCACTTCAAGGCTAGTGTTGAGAAGAACCACCGGCTTGGTGAGTTGCTCGCCAGATGACCCACGACTTCCCTGCTTTGGTGGAAATCCTGCTGTTGCATGCCTCTTTGATTGACGAGTTTGGCGGCACTCCGGGCATCCGTGACCAGAACGCCTTGGAGTCTGCCTTACTTCGCCCACAGACGGCATTGCAGCCTTGGCTGGAGGAACACGTCAGGCCTCTTCCCCAGACCGCCTGACTGCCTTCACCCCCAACACCCCCATCCTGCCCATCGATGTTGATATCACTGTGACACGCGCCCCTTGCGCGGATGTCCGCCTTTGCCGCACGATGGTAGGGCGCAACCGATAACGCGCGCACATCGACCCCTGCGGACGAGCCGCAGGAAGAACGCTGCCCCCTCAGCGAAGAGCACGAGGGGGCTTTCTGTGTTAACCCTCATCCCGTCACTCCCGCCCTCCTTCGTCATTCCCGCGGAGGCGGGAACCCAGGGGTGGGGCTTATCCGGGTGAGAAAGGTGGACCCGTGACAGAAGACCTCACGCGATACGCGAACGACCCCGTCGGGTTCCTGACGGACGTGCTCGGCGATGCCGGAGCGCCGTACTCGAAGCAGGCCGAGATGCTGGAGGCGCTGGTGCATCACCGGCGCGTCAGCGTCGTTGGGGCGAACGGCTCCGGCAAGGACTGGGCCACGGCGCGCGCCATGCTCTGGTGGCTGGAGACGCGCCCGGATGCCGCGGCCCTCACGCTCGGGCCGACACAGCGGCAGGTGGACGAGATCGTCTGGCGGGAGATGCGCGAAGCGTACGCGGCGGCTGCGGACGTGCTCAGCGGCAGGATGCTGAGGTCCGCGTACCGCATCGACGAACAGCGGTTCGCGCTCGGCTTCTCGACGAACAACGCGCTCAACATCCAGGGCTTCCACTCGGAAGAGCTGCTCGTCGTGGTCACGGAGGCGCACGCGATGCCGCAACTGCACATGGACGCCATCAAGCGGCTGCAGCCGGACCGCCTGCTGCTGGTGGGCAACGCGCTCTCGCGCGACGGCGAGTTCTTCGCCTCGCACCACGCCAAGCGCAACCTCTACCACCGCATCGCCATCTCCGCGTTCGACACGCCCAACTTCACCGGTGAGGACGGCGGCCGTCGCGGCATGATCACGCCCGAGTACGTGGAGGAGTACGCCGCCGACTACGGCGAGGACCATCCGCTCTACGCCGCATCCGTCCTCGCGCAGTTCCCCGACTCGCTCGACGACTCGCTCATCGGCCGTGAGGCGGTCGAGTCCGCGATGGAGCGCGGGGAGCCCTCACCCCCAGCCCCTCTCCCGGAGGGCGAGGGGAGCCAGACACACCTCTCCCCCGGGGAGAGGTCGGCGCGCGACAGCGCGGCGGGTGAGGGTGGCTGTCATTCTGAGCGGAGCGCAGCGGAGTCGAGGAATCTCTCGGGTGACGGCCCCGCTGAGGGTGGCCCCGTCTACATCGGCGTGGACGTGGCGCGGTTCGGTTTCGACAAGTCCGCCATCTGCGTGCGGCAGGGCGAGCGCGTGCTGTCGGTGCGGTCGTTCGAGCGCATGGACACGATGCGGCTGGTGTACGAGGTGCTGGGAACTGTGGCGGACACCGGCGCGACCGCCGTGTTCGTCGACGAGGGCGGCGTTGGCGGAGGCGTCGTCGACCGCCTGCGGGAGTTGGGAGCGCCGGTCTACGGCGTCCACTTCGGCGGTTCGGCGCAGCGTCCCACGCGCTTCTACAACCGGCGCTCGGAGATCTTCTGGGAGCTGCGCAGGCTGCTGAACGACGCCCTCATCACGCTCCCGCGCGACGAGGAACTCGCCGGGCAACTGCTCGGCTTGCGCTACGACATATCGAGTTCCGGCCAGGTGCGGCTGGAGGGCAAGCCGGAGATGCGCAGGCGCGGCATGCCGTCGCCCGACAAGGCCGACGCACTCGCGCTCGCTTTCCTCGTCCCGCCGTCGCTCGGCATCTGGACAGGGGCGGAGCCCTTCCTGCGCGACCCGCCGCCGAAGCCGCACATCCTCGGCCTCGGCTACGACCGTCCACCGCCGTTCTCGGAAGACGTCGATCCGGATGACGACGGCGGGGCCTCGGCGAACCGTTTCAGGGTGTGGTGATGAGCAACCCTCACCCCCAACCCCTCTCCCAGAGGGCGAGGGGAGCCAGAAAGGGCGCCCACGAGGGACGCCCCTACACGGCGAGGGGAGCTAAACACACCTCTCCCCCTGGGAGAGGTCGGCGCGCGACAGCGCGGCGGGTGAGGGTGATTGTCATGTTGAGCGGAGCCGCAGGCGGAGTCGAAATATCTCTCGGGAGAACGTTGGTGCACTACGCGCTCGCCTCAGGGCCGCTCATACACGACCTTTCCCTCTCGGAGGGCGGCATTGAGTACGGTGCCTGCGACGTCTCCCCGGCGGGCTATCTCGTCCGGCGTGGTGACGACGATGTCCTTGCTCACCGGCATGTCGCCAAGCGAGCGCCGCATCTCGATGGCGACTGCGCGCTTGTCCGGCACGTCGCCCATGACCACGAGCAGATCCACGTCGCTCCACTCGCTGGCGGCGTTCCGTGCATGGGAGCCGAAGAGCACGACACGGGACGGCTGGAACCGCCCGACGATGCGGTCAACCATGGTTGATATGGTCGCCTCGGTTGTCATGCGGCTCCTGGCCTCAGCGGTCCGACTTCAGCAGCGCGGGGAGGACGCGCGTGTTCCAGTAGTCCCTGCCGCCGGCCTCCCGCAGTTCCTCGACGAGTTGCGCCGTCTCCGCGCCCACGGCGTCGGTCAGCTCGGCGGACGTGCGCTCTCCGGCCAGCGCGGTCACGGCCGCCCGCAGTTGCATCACATACTCCGCAACCTCGAACGCGGCGCGGTAGGATGCGGAGCGCGCCTGCAGCGCCTCCAGCTTCTCCAGCCACTCCAGGCCCCGCTCGGCCTCGTCGAACCGGTCGTCCAGCGCGTTGGTCGTCGTCATCGGGCATCCTCCGTTCTCATCAGCGTATATCAGGATGCGGGCGGCGGCTACAACTTGACCTCAGCCCCGCCGCCGATGTACACGATGGCGCGGAGGAACTGATGAGAGCGATCGTCGTCAGAGCGTTCGGCGGGCCAGAGCAACTGCGGCTCGAAGACGTCCCGGACCCGGTGCCGGGGCCGGGCGAGGTGCTCATGCGGGTGCACGCCGTCTCGGTCAACACGACGCTGGACGTGCACCTCGTCGCGGGCGAGGCGGGTATGGCGCCGGCGCTGCCGTTCACGCCGGGCGTCGACCCCTCCGGCGTTGTCGAGGCCGTGGGCGAGGGCGTCACGTCGGTGAAGGCAGGCGACCGCGTCGCGGCCATCACCGAGCTCTCGACGCTGGGCGGCTACGCGGAGCTGGCCGTCGTCCGCGAGTCGCGGGTGGCGCTCGTCCCGGATGCGGTCGACTTCCCGACGGCGACCGTCGTGCGGCGGCACTTCGGCATGGCCTACTCGATGGTCGTCGAGTCCGGGCTGCAGGCGGGCGAGAGCGTCCTGGTGATGGGGGCCGCGGGGGCGCTGTCGACGTGCATCATCCAGCTGGCGAAGGAAGCCGGGGCCACGGTCATCGCCGGGGCCGGGAGTGCTGGGCGCGTCGCGGCGGCGATGAGCATGGGCGCGGACCACGGCATCGACTACCGGCAGAACGACCTCGTGGAAGGAGTCCTCGCGGCCACGAACGGGCGGGGCGTCGACGTTGTGTTCGAGAACCTCGGCGACCCGGTCCTCTGGCCGAAGGCGATTGAGAGCATGGCGGTCGGCGGGCGTCTCCTGACGGTGGGGACGCACGCGGGAGACGGCATCCTGCCGGTGGACGTGCGCCGCCTCTACCGGAACCGGCTGCGGATCATCGGCGGGCTTGGCGCGGGCTCGCGGGGCGACACGTTCATCGACGATGCGCTCCGGGGCGCCGTCGAGGGCCGCTACCGTGTGCTGATCGACCGCGTGCTGCCGCTGTCGCAGGCCGCCGAGGCGTTCCGGCTCGTCGCCGCCAATGCGGTCACCGGCAAGGTGATACTGGAGCCGGGGGCTTAGAACCCGTACACCGCGCGGGGGTTGGCGTCCAGTATCTTGCTGACGACGTCCGGCGCGACGGTGCCCTGCTCCTGGAAGATGCGCATCGCCTCGATCTCGGACGACTGGTCGGTGTGGCCGTAGTCGGTGCCGATGAGCAGGTTGTCCTCGCCGGCGTAGTCGACCAGGTAGCCGATGTCGTCGTCGGTCTGGCACGTCACCCAGATGCGGTTCTCGGCGAAGAGGTCGTCGGGCGCGGGCCTGCCGTGGCGTCCGGGGAAGCGGCGCCGCAGGTCGTTGACGACGTAGGGCGCCCACTGCGCCGCGGCCTCGACGAACGCGATGCGCAGGCCGGGGAACTGCTGCGGGATGCCGGCCAGTATCCAGGCGTGGCAGGCCGCGACGGAGAAGATGCGCATGGAGGAGAACGGCGAGCCGCCCGCCCCATGGTTGAGCAGGCTCTCGATCATGGGGTTGCCGTTGCCGATGTGGACGGTGACGGCCATGTCCAGTTTGGCCATCTCCTCGTAGAGTGGGAAGAAGTACTCGTCCTGGAGCATGCCCTCTTCCTCGATGCCGCGCATGAAGACGCCGTTCGCGCCGTGCTCGGCCGCCCAGTGCAGCTCCTTGATCGACTCGTCCATGACGGAGAGCGGGAGCACGGCGGCCCAGCGCAGCCGCCCCTCCGACTGCGTCCAGATGTCGGCGAGCCAGCGGTTGTAGCCCTGCGCCAGGGCGACGCGGGTCTCGTCGCGGTCGGCGAGCTTGCGGAGGAAGATGGTGGGGTAGAGCATCTGGTAGTCGATGCCGAGCTCGTCCATGTGGCGCAGGCGGGCGCCGACGTCCTCCATGTGCTTGGAGGCATCCGGCGTCGCCATCTTCCGCCCCGAGTTCGCCTGTGAGGCGGCCATGTCCGGCGCGATGCGGGTGGGGTCCCACTCCTCGCGCTTGCCGATGGGCTGGCGCACCGTGCCGCGGATCACCCCGTCGATCTCCCAGTACCGCACGTCGTTGCCGGCGTTGTCCGGCTTCGTGATGACGATGGGCCGCAGGTTCTGGTCGGAGGGCGGGATGAAGTCCCAGGTGCGTTCCGTTTCGACGACGTGGGCGTCAGCGTCGATGACTGCCATGACAGGCCTCCCTTTCTGCTCCGTTCCCGTTCAGCCGTTTGATGGCTGCACGTTAACAGCATGACAACACCCCCGCAAGGTGTAGGATGGCGGCGCGCCGGAGGGCGCGTTGAGGAGGGAGCGCATGCTGTTGCAGGACCGGGTCATCATCGTGACGGGTGCGGCGTCGGGGTTGGGGCGCAGGTACGCGACGCGGCTGGCGGAGGAGGGGGCGAAGCTGACGCTCGCCGACATCGCGGACCTCTCGAAGACGGCGTCGCTCTGCGAGGAGCGGGGCGCCGAGGTGCTGCCGCTGCGCGTCGACGTGTCGTCGGAGGAGGACACGCTTGCGATGGCGCAGCAGACGCACGAGCGCTTCGGGCGGATCGACGGTCTGCTGAACAATGCGGGCATCACGACGCGGCACGGGCTGGAGTACGCGTCGCTGATGGACGTCGACATGACCATGTGGGACCGGGTGTTCGCGGTCAACACGCGGGGCACGTTCCTCGGCATCCGCGCGGTCTACCCGTACATGCGGGAGCAGGGTTCCGGCACCATTGTCAACGTGAGCTCCGGGAGCACGCTGCGCATCGCCCGCTCGGCGAACGCGACGAACGTCCAGTACGTCGGGTCGAAGTCGGCCATCACGGGCATCACGCGTGCGGTGGCTCGGGAGCTGGGGCAGTACAACATCAACGTCGTGACCGTTGCGCCTGGCAACACGCACTCGGACACCGAGGAGCCGCTGTCGGCAGAAGAGGCGCTCCATGAACCGGAGTCGTCGATGCTGCGCCGCGGGGTGCCGGACGACCTCGCGGGGGTGATGGCGTTCCTCTTCACGGACGATGCGCGGTTCATCTCCGGACAGATGATCCTCGTGAACGGAGGGCGGGAGGTCTGGTGAGGGGAGAGGTGAACAAGGAGTTGACTGATGGCTGACATCACACCGGATGAGTTTCGAGGGCTGGCGAAGGTTGCGGGGCTGCGGCTGCTGGACGAGGACGTCGAGCCGCTGACGGTGCAGTTCAACGCGCTGCGCGAGGGGCTGGAAGTGCTCGACGAGCACGATCTGTACGGGGTCGCGCCGCTGCCTGCGCTGCAGTATCCGGCGGACGCGCCGGAGGGTTCACCCTCACCCCAGCCCTCTCCCCTCAAGGGCGAGGGGGCAAACAGGGGAACACCCATCCTCACGGAAAGCTCCGACCACCCGATGGCGTACAAGACCATCACGGAGCTGGCGCATCTGCTGCGGACGAAGCAGGTGTCGTCGGTGGAGCTGACGCGGATGTACCTCGACCGCGTCGAGCGGTTCGACGGCGACTTGCGGTCGTACGTGACGGTGACGGCGGAGCTGGCGCTGGAGCAGGCGGCGAAGGCAGACGAGGCGCTGGCGCGCGGAGAGGCGGTGGGTCCGCTGGCAGGCATCCCGCTCGCGCACAAGGACGAGTTCTATACGAAGGACATCCTGACGACGTGCGGCTCGAGCATCCTGTCGGAGTTCGTGCCGGACTTCGACGCAACGCCCATTGCGCGGTTCCACGAGGCGGGCGCGGTGATGCTCGGCAAGCTCAACATGACGGAGTTCGCGTCGCCGGTGACGTGGGTGTTCCCGTACGGCCAGCCGCGCAATCCGTGGAACCTGGAGCACGACGCGGGCGGATCCAGCACCGGCTCGGGCATCGCGGTCGCCGCGGGCCTCTGCGCGGGGTCGTTGGCGGAGGACACGGGCGGCTCGATACGGCGTCCGGCGTCGTGCAACGGCGCGGTGGGCATCCGTCCGACGCTGGGCCGGGTGAGCACGCACGGGATGATCGCGAGCAGCTGGAACCAAGACACGGCAGGGCCTATCGCGCGGTCGGTGGCGGACTGCGCGCTGCTGCTGGAGGCGGTCGCCGGGTTCGACGCGAACGACCTGATGTCGGCGCGGCTGCCGGTGCCGTCGTACTCCTCGTGGCTGGACGGCGACATCCGCGGGATGCGGGTCGCGGTCATCAGGGAGGCGATCGACGCTCCGCACCTGGACCCGCGCATCCGGCATCTGACGCTCGACGCCGTGGGCGTGCTGCGGTCGCTCGGCGCGGAGGTCGAGGAGGTCTCGATGCCGCTCATCACGATGACGGCGCTCATCAACAACGCGCTGCACTCGCCGCGCGTCGCGCTGCAATGGACGCACCTGAACGCGACGCCGGAGTTGTACGACGCCGGGGTGCGCCGGAACACGCTGATCTCAGCGCTCATCCCGGCGGCAACGTACCAGCGGGCGCTGCAGCTGCGCAGTCAACTACGGGCGCAGGCGCTTGGGATCCTGGAGGGCTTCGACGTGACGGTGGCCCCGGCGTACGCGCAGTTCCCGCCGCGCATCGCGGACACGAAGAGCGAGCCTCCGACGAAGGAGGCGGCAGTGGAGCAGATGCGGAAGTACGGCTTCCACACACCCGCGAACTACTCCGGTGCGCCCGCGATGTCGGTGCCGATGGGGTTCTCCGACGACGGCCTGCCGATCGGGCTGCACGTGATGGCAAAGCGCTTCGACGAGACGTCGATCTTCCGCATCGCGCACGCCTACGAGCAGGCCACGCCCTGGCACACGATGCGTCCGCCGTATGGGGATGAGGGGTAGGCGGGCTACCGCGTGTCGGCGAGGAGGGCGCCTGCGCCGTCGATTGGGTCGTGGATGCCGGCGAGGGCGAGGGCGCGCCAGAGGGTCGCGGTGTGGGATGTGACGACGGGCTTGCGGATGATCTGCTCGAGGTTCTCGGCGACGGCGATGGCGTCGTAGTTCATGCAGCTCACGAAAAGGGCGTCCGGCCAGAGCGCGTAGGCCTCCTGCCAGGCGTCCAGGCAGAAGCTGCGTATCTCGTCCGGCGTCACCCGGCAGTACTCTTTCCCCGACGTGAGGCCCATGCCGCGCATGAGGACGGGCTCGATGCCGGCCTCTCGGAGGTAAGCCGCCTCATGCTCGTTGTGGCTGTCGACGTAAGGACTCGCGAGGACGATGCGCCGGGCGCCGACGTGCTGCAGCGCTTCGACACAGGCGAGCATCGTCGAGGTCGCGGGGATGCCCGTGTTCGCCCAGATGTCGTCGCAGAAGGTCTGGTCCCCCTCGAACCCTCGCATCGCGCCGCTCACGGTGCAGCAGTAGGCGATGGCGTCGACGTCGGCGGTCGCAAGTTCTTCGATGGCGCGCGGGGCGTTCTGCTCCATGCGGATGAGTCCGTCCGGCCCCCCGGTGTGCAGCATGCGGGATGTGTGAAATGTGACGCCGGGCGGCGCGAGCTGGTAGTAGCGCGGCTCGGTGACGACCTGCCCGCTGGTGGTGATGAGGCCGATGCGCTTGCGCCAGAGGAGCGGTTCCATGATTACGCCATCCCGTAGAGGCGGAGGGCGTTCTCGCGGAGGACGTTGCGGCGGAGCGTTTCGTCGATGTCTTCTCGGGCGAGCAGCTCCTGCACGTTGTGGGGATATTCGGAGTCCCAGTGCGGGAAATCGGACGCGAAGAAGAGCTTGTCCTTGCCGATGACGGAGGCGGTGTAGGGGAGCATCTTCTCGTCCGCCTCGGTGTGGAAGTACCAGTTGCCTTGCTGCACGTATTCGGTGGGCGACTTGCGGAGCATGGGCGCCTCGTCGGCGCCGCGAATCTTCCACTTCTCGTCCATGCGCTCGAGCCAGTAGGGCACCCAGCCGCATCCGGCCTCCATCCAGCCGACACGCAGATCGGGGAAGCGTTCCGGTATGCCGGCGAACATCATGCTCACCATGTGGCGGAAGAGGCCGACCGGGAAGCAGAAGGTGTTGACCTCGATGAAGCGCTGGTAGTCGTCGGCGGCGAGGTGATGAATGCCCTGGGTTGAGGAGTGGACGGCGAGCATCACGCCGAGCCGCTGCGCCTCCTCGTAGAGCGGGAAGTACTGCGCGCGTCCGAGCGGCGGGTGCGCGCCTATGGCGGAGAGCATCGCGCCGGAGTGCCCGCGCTCGGTGACGGCCCTTCGCAGCTCCTTGACAGCCTCGTCGACGTCCTGCAATGGGAGGAGCGCGACGCTCTTGAGGCGCGGGCTGACGGTCGTGAACTCCTCGTAGAGGAAGTCGTTGTAGGCGCGGCATACGGCAACCGCGACGTCCGGCTCCCAGATGAGGGCTGCGGTGAAGCCGATGGAGGTGGGGTAGAGGATGGCGGTCTCCATGCCGCCCTCGTCCATGGCGTCGAGCCAGGTCTGCGCGTCCTTCGCGACGGAACCGAGCCGCCCGCCGAGGTTGATGTCCCAGTAGTTGTGGCCCGCGCGTATCTGGCCGCCCCGCGAGCGGTAGGGCTCGTCCATGTAGGGACGTATCTGGTCCTCGGACTCGGTGACGTGTCCGTCGCCGTCGACGATGCCGAATGGGGTCTGCATGGGGGGATATTACTCCACGCGGCCTGTGGATGCATGGCAGGAGTAGACTCTTCCGCATGGCAGGACGGTTCAGCGCACTGCGGCACCGCGATTTCCGCCTCTACTGGGTGGGGTTCGTCATCGCCGTATCCGGCCAGCAGATGCAGTGGATGATCGAGGGCTGGCTGATCTACCAGCTCTCCGGGTCGGCGGTGCTGCTGGGCGTGCACGGGATCGTGCAATTCATCCCTTCCACGGCACTGACGCTGTTCGGCGGCGCGCTCGCGGACAAGTTCGACCAGCGGAAGCTGCTCATCGCCATGCAGCTGCTGTTCGTCGTGGTGCTGGGCGCGCTGTCCGCACTGGGGCTGGCGGGAGTGCTCACGGCATGGCACGTCATCGTGGGCGGATTTGCGCTTTCGGCCATAGGGTCGTTCGAGGGACCCGCACGGCAGGCGATGTTCCCGCACCTCGTGCCCCGCGATTCGATGCCGAGCGCCGTCGGCCTGAACGCGATGATCCACCCGGCGACGCGCGTGGGCTCGCCAGTCATCGGCGGCCTGGTCAGCGCGTTCGTGCTCGATGTATCTGAATCGGCGAGCATCGCGGGCGGCGTGGTGTTCGCGATCACCGCGGTGGCCGTTGTGGTGTATGCACTCATGTTGTTCCGCGTGCACCTGCCACCGGTCGTGCGGTCGCGCGGGCGGAACGTGCTTGCGGACATGGCCTCGGCCTTGGGCTACATCCGGCGCGAGCGGATATTCGTGTTCCTCATCGGCACTGCGTACTGGAACATGGCGTTCGGCGTGGCGCTGAGCGTGCTGTACCCAATCTTCGCGAAGGACGTGCTGGGCGTGGGGCCGGACGGGCTGGGCTACATGTGGGGAGCGACGGGCATCGGGAGCGTGACCGGCGTGTTCATCGCGTCGAGCCTGACCGCGCCGAACCAGCAGCGCGGGCTGTTCACGAGCGGGGCGGTGACGATGGGCGTGTTCTCGATAGCGTTCGCGCTGTCGGAGTGGTACTGGGTGTCGCTGGGGCTGCTGTTCGCGTACGGCACGGGAGCGTCGATGGTGAACGTCGCGGTGCAGACGAACCTGCAGATGCTGGTGGCGAACGAGTTCCGCGGGCGGGTGATGGGGATCTGGAGCATGGTGCACACGAGCGTGCGCCCCGTCGGCGAACTGCAGTTCGCGGGCGTTGCGGCGCTGGCGTCTGCGCCGATCGCGGCGATCGTGGGCGGCGTCGCGGTGCTGGCATACACGCTGGGCTACCTCTCCCGGAGCGGCCAGGTGCGCCGTCTGCGGGACCTTCGGGCAGGGGCACAGACGAAAGAAGAGGGGTAGGACGGCGAGGTGAACATTGCTGGCTACACCGGTGTTCCCTGAGAGATGCTTCGACTCCGCCGCGCTGCGCTCAGCATGACAAGAACGAGAAGCCACAGTCGTGGTAGAGTGGGGCGCACGTACTACTGAGACTGACGAGAGGAGCGAGATATGGCAGTCGTTGACCTGCGAGAGGCAGAAGTCCCCGATAAGATGGATATGTGGGAATCGGGCGACCCTTACTTCGACTGGATCGAACGCGAGGGCGTCAAGCGGATCGTCGAGTACAAGTTCGAGGACCTGAACGACGTCGAGCTTGGCGACTGGGAGCGGAAGGGCGGCAAGGGCGCGGTGATCAACATCCCGAACCCGATGCTGCCGAACGACGCGCACCTGGTGGAGATCAAGCCCGGCGGCAAGTCGGAGCCCGAGAGCCACATGTACGAAGAGGTGATGTACGTGGTCTCCGGCCGCGGCGCGACGAGCGTGTGGCTGAGCGAGGGCCAGAAGGCGACATTCGAATGGGCGGCAGGCAGCCTGTTGGTCATCCCCTTGAACGCGTCGTACCAGCACTTCAACGGCAGCGGCACGGAGCCCGCTCGATACGTTTCCATGACGAACGCGCCGCCCGTGATGCGCATGTTTCGCAGCAACGAGTTCGTCTTCAACAACCCGTTCCACTTCAAGGACCGCTTCTCCGGCGAGGACGAGGACTTCTTCAACGGGCAGGGGACGCTCTACCAACGGAAGGGGACGAAGTTCGGGACGATGTGGAAGACGAACTTCGTGCCGAACGCCGACATCATGCGGCTGTGGAAGTACCGCGACCGCGGCGCCGGCGGCATCAACACGCACTTCGACCTCGCGGGGAACGTGACGGGGGCGCACATCTCCGAGTTCCCGGTGGGGACGTACAAGAAGGGCCACCGCCACGGCCCTGGCGCGCACCTGGTCATCCTGGGCGGCGTCGGGTTCTCGGCGCTGTGGTGGGACAACGACAAGCCGGAGTACGAGATCGCGCCGTGGAAGAAGGGCGGCATGGTCATCGTCCCGGCGGACGCGACGTACCACCAGCACTTCAACACCGGCCCGGAGCCCGCGCGCTACCTCGCGCTGCGGAGCGGCGACGGCCAGCCGAGCCAGTGGGGCGAGTCGAACGTGAGCATCAAGGAAGGCGGGATGCAGATCGAGTACGAGGACGAGGACCGGGAGATCCACCGGTACTTCGAGTCCGAGCTCGAGAAGAACGGCGCGCCGTGCCGGATGAAGGCGTTCATCCCGTACTGCACGGGCGAGGTCGGCCCGACCAACGAGCGCGACACGTAGGGACGCGCAAGAACGGAGTGAAGAAGGGGCAGCCCTGTGGGCTGCCCCTTCGTTTTTGGATTTACGCCAGCAACAGGTCCGTCAGCCAGTCTTCCAGGAGAGCGCGGAGTTCGTCGGCGCATTCGCGGAGGCCGTGGCCCGCGCTGGGGTAAGTGACGAGTTGCTTCGGACCGGACGCCCAGCCGATGATCGTCTCGGCGTTCACGAGCGGGAGGACGGCGTCGGCCTCGCCGTGGACGACGAGCAGCGGCCTGCCGCCGAGGAGCGCGGCGTCCTCGGCGCCCATCGTTTGGCTGGCGAGCGCGGTGACGCCTCGCGCGTGCGTCGTGTAGCGCGACGCCGAGATGACGACGCCTCCACCGAACGAATGGCCAACGAGCGCGACGCGCGGGTATCCGAGCGCAGCCATGTGCCAGACGGCGGTGAGCACGTCCAGCGTCGATTCGTCGAGGTTCGCCGGATAGCGGTAGTTGACACGCAGGGACGCGATACCTTGCGTTGCAAGGCCGACGGCGAGGTCACGGTAGAGACCGTTGGCAGGGCCGTCGAAGCCGCCTCTCGCGCCCGCAGCCCAGACGACGCCGACGCCGCGCTCATCGGCAGGACGGTGCAGGATGCACGCGACGTCCCCGCGCGTCGTGTGGAGTGTCACGCCGTCGCCGGGCTGGCCGTCGGGGGCGGAAGCGTCGTCTGCGCCGAGCAACTCGATGGAGTAGCGTTCGTAGAGCGGGGCGCTTCGATCGTCGTCGGGGGAGAACATGGAGGTATTCTTCACATCGATGCACAGGATGTACAGGGTGGGCCTGACTGTTGACCCTCGCCGTGCAGGGCGTAGAGTATGGGCGCGAGTAATGCGAGGAGGGCGACATGACAACGACAGTGGACGTGAAGAGCTTCGTTGACGAGTTGGTGGCGGACGTGGTGGAGCCTGCGGCGGATGCCTTGATGGAGACGCGGTACTTCCGCGACCTGCGCGCCGGCACGCTGACGATACGCCGGCTTCAGGGGTACGCGCTGCAGCACACGTGGTTCAACCGCGCGCTGCTCAAGAGCGGGGCGATACGCATGATCAAGGCGGCCGACAACCCGCGCGCGTTCAAGGACATGATTGCGGGCATCGTCGCGGAGCACGACCATCCGGACCTCTGCCAGGAGTTCGGCATCAACATCGGCCTGACGGACCGTGACTTCGAGGAGATGGTGCCGGTGCACGAGGTGCTGCTGCACACGAGCGTCATCGTGGCGTCGTCGCTCATCAACACGTGTCCGGCGGCGGGCAGGGCGTCCGGCCTGACGAACGAGACGATGGTGCAGCGCTACTCGACCGAGCTGTTCAACTACCTCCAGGAGGCGCCGTACAACATCCCGGCGGAACACCTGGAGTTCTTCCGCATCCACGGCATCGTGGACGTGGACCACGCGGCGGAAGCGGCGGAGGCGGTCGTGCGGCTGATCCGCGACGACCGCGATATCGAGATGGTGCGACACATGGCGGAGACGCAGGTGCGGCTGAAGCTTGGCAAGTTCGAGGGCATATACGACGCGTACGCGTAAGTGGTTCTCAGAGGGGATCAACACACAAGGAGACAGCGATGCAGGTGCGGAAGATCAGCGAGGTCGAGAAGGAGCCGGCGGCAGGGCCGTTGTTCACGAGCGACGACGTGGCGCGTCAGCCGCTGGCGCCGGACAGCGACGACTTCAACGTGAGCGTGGTCAGTTTCGGGGTCGGCGTGCGGAACAAGTTCCACTACCACGAGAGCGACCAGCTCCTCATCGTGACGGAGGGCAAGGGCGTGGTCGTGACGGAGAGCGGCGACCGGGCGGAGGTCGAAGCGGGCGACGTGGTGTTCGCGCCCGCGGGCGAGAAGCACTGGCACGGCTCATTGCCGGACACGTCGTTCGCGCACATCACCGTGACGCGCAAGGGCGGCCAGACGACGCAGACCGAGGAGTAAACGTCAGTTGAGGGGGTGGTCCGCGTAGCCGATCTCGCAGGTGGAATAAGCGGGGTGCTGTCCGAGCAGCGGCCGCAGGCGTGTCATCTGCTCGCTGAGGCCAGGCGTCGCCTCGCCGGACTGCAGCGTGTCCTCGGTCTCCCACAGCATGACGATCGTTCCGCGCGTGCTGCCCTCGCGCATCAGGTACGCGCCGTCGTAGCCGGGGAGCCTGCGCATCTCCGGCACCACGAGGCGTTCAAAGGCCTCCTGAGCGTCGTCAAGGGCAGGGCGGGCGTGGACCTCGAAGGTGATGACTCTCGCGTGCATGCGGGGGACTTTATCATGGTGTCGAGTCCACCGGTCAGTCATCGATATGTGCGGAAGGTACAGCCTCATAGCAGAGATTGGGCAGCTCGCGCTGCGGTTCGGGTTCGACGCTTACGACCTGGAGCAGCCGCCGCGCTACAACATCGCGCCCACGCAGCCGGTGCTCGCCGTGCGGGGTGACGGGTGCAGGCTGGCCTCATATATGCGGTGGGGGCTGGTGCCGTCCGCCACGCGGGAGACGCCTTCCGATCCGCCGCTCATCAACGCGCGCGCCGAGACGGTTACGGAACGTCCCAGCTTCCGCTCCGCGCTGCTCCGGAGGCGCTGCCTCATCCCCGCCGACGGTTTCTACGAGTGGCAGCGCGACAGCGGAAGACGGCCGGTGCGGATCACGATGGCGTCGGGCGAGCCGTTCGCCTTCGCGGGCCTCTGGGACATGTGGCGGGACCCGCGCGGCCACATCGTCGAGTCGTGCACCATCATCACCACGGAGGCGAACGAACTCCTCCAGCCCATCCACGACCGCATGCCGGTCATCCTGCCGGAAGACGTCGAACCGCTCTGGCTGGACAATGGGATACAGGACGGCGCGGCACTCGTGAGTTTGCTCGCGCCCTATCCCTCCGAGGCCATGACGGCATACGAGGTCTCGACACTCGTCAACTCCGCTGCCAATGACGGGCCTGAACTGATCATGCCCGCGCAACAGGGCAGGCTCATGTAGTCTTCCTCCTACAGGCCCGTCACCTTCGGGGCGACGTCGGAGGCGAGGAACTCGGGGATGGTGTCGTCGTGGAAGTCGAGGTGCTGGAACTGGACCTCGCTGATGCCGAGTTCCGCGAGCCTGCCCAACTGGTCGACGACCTCCTCCGCGCTGCCGACGAGCTGTCCGCGCGCACGGAGAGCGGCCTTTCGCTGCTCGAGGGGGCCGTCTCCCGTCATCCGCGGGAAGCGGTCCATGTTGCGCTCAATGGTCGCGTCGTCCGGGCCGACGAATGCGAACGTCATCATCGTCCTCCTGATCGACGCCGGGTCGCGTCCGACGGCCTCGCAGTGCGTGTCGAGGATGGCGATGCGCTCGGCGAGCGTCTCCGGCGGGGAGTTGACCGTGTTCCACTCGTCGGCGTACTGCGCCGCGTACCGCAGCGTACGCTTCGGCCCGTTGCCCCCGACGAGGAGGTACGGACGCCCCGGCGCGGGCTTCGGGAGTACGTCGAGGTCGCTTAGCTGATAGTACCTGCCGTTGAACGAGGCCGGCCCCGGCCCCCACATCGCCCTCATCAGTTGGATAGCCTCACTCAGCCGCGCCGCACGCTCCGCGGGCTCAGGGAAAGGGATGCCGTAGGCGTCGTGCTCGGGCTGGTGCCAGCCGTTGCCGACGCCCATCACGAACCGCCCGCCGCTGAGCAGGTCGATCTGCGCGGCCATGCGCCCCACGTCGACGGGGTGCCGGAACGTCACCGGCGCGACGAGCGGCCCGAACCGTATGGTGGACGTCTCACGAGCCGCAACGGCCAGGGACGTCCACGTCTCCAGCGACGCTCGCTGGTCGTTGATGAAGTAGTGGTCGGAGCGGAACACCGACGGGAAGCCGAGCCGCTCCGCGAGATGCAGGATGTGCAGCCACCGGTCCCAGTCCAGGTCGTGCTGTCCCTCTACCATCAGTCCAACGTCCATGGGTCGCCTCGCTTCCGGAGATGGCCGTTAGTCTACGGGAACGGCGGAGAATCAAACATCGAACTGTCATTCCGAGCGAAACCGAGGAATCTCTCGGGGCATCCGTGTGCAGTGCATGTGCCGTCCGAGAGATGCTTCGACTACGCCTCCGGCTCCGCTCAGCATGACAGGCAGGCCGCGCATGACGACTCTCCGTGCGGGGTGTAGGATTGCGGCGCAAAGGCTGTGCAGCACGAAAGGAGGCCTGCGATGGCAGAGCGCGTGTGGGACAAGTACCTGAGCGAGGCAGACCTGGAGCACGTTTCGGCGAGCGGACACAAGACCCGCGGGTTCGGGTCGCGGCCCGCGCTGCTGATGATCGACCTCTACCGCTGGGTGTTCGGCGACAAACCGCAGACGGTGATGGAGGCGAAGGACGAATGGCCCGGCAGTTGCGGGCTTGCGGCGTGGGAGTCGCTGCCGCACATCCAGCGCCTGCTGGCCGCCGCGCGCGAGACCGGCATCCCGGTCGTGCACGTCACCGGCCTGCCGGAGAGCGAGTCCGGCGTCATCGGCTGGGCGTCGGCGGGAAGAAAGGACTCGGGGCGCGCGGGCTACATGGGCGGCGGCGCGAAGCGCGAGGGGATGTACGACATCATCCCGGAGGTCGCACCCATCGAAGGTGAAGTCTTCCTGAAGAAGACGTCGCCGAGCGCGTTCTGGGGCACGCCGGTCACCGGCCACCTGACGGCGCTGGGTGTCGACACGATCATCGTCGCGGGCGAGAGCACCAGCGGGTGCGTTCGGGCGTCGGTGGTCGATGCCTGCACGAACCGCTACAAGGTCGTGGTGGCGGAGGAGTGCGTGTTCGACCGCCACGAGGCGCCGCACGCCATCAACCTGTTCGACATGAACCAGAAGTACGCGGACGTCATGCCGCTCGACGAGATCATCGGGTGGATGAACCAGTGGCAGGCGCCGGAGGGCTTCGGCGACGCCGAGTGAGGCAGGAGTGAGCGTATGGGACGACTCGACGACAGGGTAATCATCGTAACCGGGGGCGCGGCCGGCATCGGGCGGGCGTTTGCGGACGGGTTCGTGCGCGAGGGCGCGTCCGTGGTCCTGGCGGACATCAACGGTGAGCAGGCCGAGCGCTCGGCTGAGGAGATCCGGCAGGCTGGCGGACAGGCGATGGCGCTGACGGTCGACGTGTCGGACCAGGCGCAGACCGAGACGATGGCGGCGGAGACGCTGTCGCGCTTCGGCAAGATAACGGGGCTCGTGAACAACGCGGCCATCGCCATCCGCGTGCGCCACACGCGGGCGCCGCTGGAGGAGATACCGCTGGACGAGTTCGACCGGATGCTCGCGGTGAACCTGAAAGGAGTCTTCCTCTGCTCGCGGGCGGTGCTGCCGCACATGAAGGAGCAGGGCTACGGGAAGATCATCAACATGAGCTCCGGAACGTTCTTCAACGGACGCGAGAACCTCGTGCACTACGTGGCGTCGAAGGGCGGCGTCATCGCGTTCACGCGGGTGCTCGCGCGCGAGGCCGGGCCATCCGGCATCCGGGTGAACTCGATAGCGCCGGGGCTGACGGCGAGCGAGACTGAGGAGCACTCCTTGGAGGAGTTCGCGGTACGCATCCCGAACCGGGCCATCAAGCGCATCGAGGTGCCGGAGGACCTCGTCGGCGCGGGTATCTTCTTCATGTCGGCGGAGAGCGACTTCATCTCCGGCCAGACGCTCGCGGTCGATGGCGGAGTCGTGGTGCACTGATCCCCTCTCCCTTGAGGGGAGAGGGCGCGCATCGAGATGCGCGGGTGAGGGTGAACCGGCGGGGTGGTGTGGAGAGGCATAGGCAACGAGGCAGGAGCGGACGCATGGGCAAGCTGGACGAGCGGGTGATCATCGTGACGGGCGGAGCGCAGGGCATTGGGCGCGCGTTCGCGATGCGGTTCGCGGAAGAGGGCGCGCGGGTGGTCATCGCGGACATCAACGGCCCCGCCGCGGAGAAGACGGCGGCGGAGATAGGGGAGGCAGGCGGCGAGGCTATCGCCGTGCCGACCGACGTCTCCGACCACGAGTCGACCGAGGCGATGGCGCAGGCGGCGCTCGAGAAGTGGGGACAGATAGACGGCCTCGTGAACAACGCGGCGGTCTTCCAGCGCCCGCAGATCACACGCGGGACGGTTGAGGAGATAACGGCTGAGGAGTGGGACCGCGTCATGGCGGTGAACGTGCGCGGGCCGTTCCTCTGCTGCCGTGCGGTGCTGCCGCACATGAAGGCGCGCGGCTACGGCAAGATCGTCAACATCAGCTCGGGCACCTTTTTCTCGGGACGCTCCAGCACGCAGTACGTGGCGTCGAAGGGCGCGGTGGTCGGCATGACGCGCACGCTCTCGCGGGAGGTCGGCGACTTCAACATCACGGTGAACTCCATAGCGCCGGGCTCGACGGCGAGCGACCCGGAGCGCGACGAATCGAACTACCAGGGCCGCGTCCCCGACCGCGCCATCAAGCGCGTCGAACGTCCGGAGGACCTCGCGGGCGCGGGCGTCTTCCTGATGTCGTCGGACAGCGACTTCATGACCGGCCAGACGATGATCGTGGACGGCGGCGCGGCGCTGAATTAACAACCATCCTTCGAGGTGCTGCACGCATGACCTCCGTATTCGACGCCTGGCGCGAACAGATCGAAGCGCACGAGCGCGACGCCGCTGCGTTCGGCGGCGGGCACGGTCATGGCCACGGCCATGGACATGGGCAGGGTCACGGCCGCCGCGCCTTCACCAACGCTAACAGGGCCCTCGACCCCTTCCGTACCGACGACCCCGTCCTGAACGGTCTCTACTCCGTCCTCGGGAACGACGCCGACGTGCTCGACGTTGGCGGGGGCGCGGGCCGCTACGCGCTGCCCCTCGCGACGCGGGCGCGGCACGTGACGGTCGTCGAGCCGTCCGAGGACTCCGTGGAGATGCTCAATGACCGCGCCGCAGAGGCCGGACTCACGAACGTCACCGCGATCAACGAGCCGTGGGAAGACGCGGAGACGCCTGCCGCGAACGTGGTGCTCTGCTCGATGGTGCTGCACCACGTGGCCGACGCCGCGCCCTTCGTGGCGAAGATGCAGGAGCATGCCAAAGACCGCGTCGTGCTCGTGGAGATGATGGAGACGCCGGGGTCGCTCGAGACCCCGTTCTTCGATCGGGTGTACGGCTCGGCTCCGACCCCGCTGCCGGGGCTGCGGAACGTGCTGGATCTGCTGTGGGCCATGAACATCTTCCCTGACGTCACGATGCTGAGCGCCGAGCCCGCCGTGCTCGACGCAGACCGGGATGTGGCGCTGGAGCACCTCCGTGGCCGGTTGAGCGTGAGGGAAGGGACCGAGATGGACGGGCGGCTGCGCGCAGCCGCGGACGAACTGCTGCTGGAGACGCCTGCGGGCTTCGTGGTCCGGGGCGTGGCCCCGCAGCGACACGCCATGGTCACATGGAGGCCCATGTAGGACGGGAGCCCTAGTACAAGATCATGTGCGTGGGAACCAGCCGCTGCTCCACGGGGTCTACCGCGAGGGCAAGGCCCTCCAGCGTGTAGGCCCCCAGCAAAGCAGGGCCGTCGTCTTCTCCAAAGATGACGAGTGTTGCAACGTTCTCGCCGTCGACGCCTGCTCGAGCCTCCCCATACTCTCGATCTACCCGCCGTCCGTCGGCGAGCAGAAACCTGCGCGTGCCGAGAGGCGTAACTCCCAGTTCGCGTAGCAGCCGGGAAGGCAGCGTTGTATAGGCGGCGCCGGTATCGACCGTCGCGACTACTTCTCTGGACAGTTGACCGTCCATGCTGAATATCCGCAACGGACAGCTGAACGTTCCCATCGAATGGCCTCGCTCAATCTCTGGTGCATCACATTGTAACTGATACGCATGTGACATCCGCCCAAGCGTGTGTCCTCACTTCCCCCGTTGCGCGTGCCGCTCGTGAGCAGATACCCTCGATGGACGCAGGGCGTGACCTGCCGGTCACTCTGGATGCCCGCCTTCGCGGGAATGACGGGTGGGCGGGAATGACGAATGAAAGAGCAAGGAGAGAGTCGCATGGGAGAGATCGTCTGGGCCGCAGGATCGGTGCACGCGCCACAGTTGCTGACGAGGCCCCCGCAGGAAGACCAGGCGCAGTTGCAGGCGGGGATAGACGCGATGGGCGTGCTCGGCAGCGAGCTGGACGCCACCCAACCGGACGTGCTCATCCTTATCGGCATCGACCACGTCGAAACGTTCTTCCCCGGCTCGGTGCCCGCGTTCGCGGTCATCACCGGCGACACCGCGACCGCGGAGTTCGCGGGACACGAGTACGAGGTCCCCATCCACCAGGAGATGGCGCTCGCGCTGTTGAACGGCCTCGTGGAGGACGGCATCGACCTCGCGTACGCGCACGAGGCGCTGCTCGGCCACGCGTTCGCGACGCCGCTGGAGTACATCCACCAGGGCAGGGCGATCCCCATCGTGCCGATGTTCGTGAACGTCTACCTGCCGCCGCTGCCGACGACGCACCGCTGCATCCAGGTCGGGGAGGCGATGCGCAAGGTCATCGAATCGAGACCGGAGAAGGTGGCGATACTCGCGAGCGGCGGGCTGTCGCATTACCCCGGCACGTGGAAGTACTTCTACCCGGAGTACGAGTTCGACCACTGGGTCATCCAGGAGTTGGAGGAGGGCAGGCCGGAGTCGCTGCTGGAGCTGACCGGCGAGCAATTGGACGAGGTCGGCAACACGGAGCTGCTGCCGTGGCTGATCATGTTCGGCGCTACCGGCAACCGGCGCGGCGAGCTGCTCAGCTACCAGCCGACGTCGCACCACGGCCATGGCGTCATGCGCTTCATCCCGGACCGCGGCGGGCGCGGGCAGGAGCCTCGCGACATCCCGAAGTTCGGCGGCTTCGAGTTCAAGGGACAGGGCTACGAGTTCTACAAGTACCCGACGCTGGAGACGTACCCTCTGAACAAGGCGCTGTTCGAGCTGCGGCGCGACGAGGGCCTGCGTGCGCGGTTCGTGCGCGACATGGACGGCGTCGCGGCGGAGCTTGGCGTGACGGGTGAGCAGGCGGCGGCGCTCAAGACGATGAGTACGGACGTGCTTGCGAAGGCGGGAGCGCACGGCATCCTCGCCATCACGACGACGCTCACGCTTCAGCGCTCTGCGAAAGAGGCGGGCATCGAGATCACGTCAGTCGCCTGATCCCCTCTCCTGAGGGAGAGGGTGCGCATTGAGATGCGCGGGCGAGGGCCCTGAGTGGAGGTAGCGTGGTGAGTGAGGGTGAGTACCGCCAGGGAACGCATTGATGACTACCGACGCACGCTCCCGCTGCCCGTGGCCGGGCGCCGACGACCTGATGCTCCGCTATCACGACGAGGAGTGGGGCGTTCCGACGCACGACGAACGGACGCTGTTCGAGTTCCTGGCGCTGGAGGCCGCGCAGGCTGGACTCTCCTGGCGGACGATACTCCACAAGCGCGAGGCGTTCGTGCGCGCGTTCGACGGCTTCCACCCGGAGCATGTCGCGCTCCTGGGCGACGCGGACGTCGAGCGGATGCTGCAGGACCCCGGCATCGTGCGGAACCGCCTGAAGCTGCGGGCCATCGTCCACAATGCGCAGCGGTTCATCGAGGTACAGCGCGAGTTCGGGTCGTTCGACGCCTACCTCTGGGGCTTCTTCGGCGGCGCGCTGCCGAGGCCGGAAGTGCTGACCGGCGACATGGTCCCCGCGACGACACCGGAGTCCGACGCGCTCTCCACAGACCTGAAGAAGCGCGGCTTCAAGTTCGTTGGCTCGACCATCGTGTACGCATACATGCAGTCGGTGGGGCTCGTGAACGACCACGTCACGGGCTGCTTCAGGGCGCCGTAGGCTATCGCTCTTCCTGCTCCCTGAGGATGAGCAGGGTGGTGGGGATGCCGGCGGCGATGATGAGCAGGATGGCGGGCATCGCGGCGCGAGCGAAGAACGCCTCCGACGCCGCGCTCCAGACGGACGTGGCGAGCGTACGGAAGCCGGTCGGACTGAGGATGAGGGTCGCGGGCAGTTCCTTCATCGTGAGCAGGAAGACGAGCGCGGCCCCGGCCGCGATGCCCTTCGACAGCATCGGCAAGGTCACGAGCCGGAAGGCGTGGAACGGCGTCTTGCCGAGGCTGCGCGCGGCCTCCTCCAGCCTGGGACTGACCTGCTTCAGTGCGGTCTGCGTCGCGCCC
This sequence comes from Dehalococcoidia bacterium, assembly GCA_022820645.1. GTDB lineage: Bacteria > Chloroflexota > Dehalococcoidia > Lucifugimonadales > Australimonadaceae > Bin16. The sequence continues at coordinate 42,896 of JAJEFD010000002.1, forward strand.
ACGGACGCCGGAAGGAAGAGGACGACGTAGGCGGTCACGAGGAGGAAGGTCGTCTGGTAGACCGGTGTGAGGACGGACGCGCCGAAGAAGACGAACGCCAGCGCAACCGCGAGCCCGGGCAGGGCGAATCCGACGTAGGCGAGGCGCTCCAGCACCGAGGAGATCCAGCCGGGGTAGCGGACGGTGAGGAGCGCGACAGGCGTAGCGGCAACCGCGGCGGCGCCTGCGGCAAGGGCGGAGACGTAGATGGTGCTGAGGGTGTTGCTCCACAGCAGGTCGAGCGGTTCGCCCGCGGCGACGCCGCGCACGACCCAGTAGACGAGGAGTGCCATGGGGCCGGCGAGCGAGAAGAACACGACTGCCGCAGCATAGAGCGCGGCGGGCCATCGCCATCGTCCCAGGCTCGCGACGTGAGGCATGCGCTGCGCCCCGGGTGTGATGCGGTGGTAGACGGCGCTTCCTCTCGTGCGGCTCTCCGCGATGAGCAGCGCGATGGCGAGGGCGGTGAGCGCCAGCGAGAGCGCGGCGGCGATGCTGCGGTCGAACGCGGTCTCGTACTGGATGAAGATGACCCAGGTGAACGTCTGGTAGCGCAGCAGTGAAACGGCCCCGAAGTCGCTGAGCGTGTAGAGCGCGACGAGCAGGGAGCCCGCGACGATGGCCGGTCGGAGCAGGGGCAAGGTTACGGAAAAGAACGCTTCCGTGGACGACCTGCCGAGGCTGCGGGCAGCCTCCTCCATCGCGGGGTCCATCCGTTGTATCGCTGCCTTCACCGGCAGCATGACGTAGGGGAAAGAGAGCAGCGTGAGCGTGAGCGCTGCGCCGGGCAGCCCGAAGATGGACGGCAGGCGGTCGACGCCGAGCGGTTCGAGCCAGCCCTGCGCCATGCCCTTCGGGCCGAGCGCGGTGATGACGAGCAGTGCGAAAACGTAGCTGGGGATGGCGAGCGGCAGCGCGGTGAGCATCCCGAACGTCCGGCGGTACGGCATATCCGTGCGGAGCGTGAGCCACGCAAGCGAGACGCCGATGGCCGCGCAGGCGGCGGTGACGATGCCGACGAGCACGACGGTGCGGACGAGGATGCCGAGCGTCCGCATGCTGAAGAGTACGTCCAGCCCTGCCGTGCCTGACTCGAGCGTCCGCACGAGGAGGTAGACGGGCGGCAGAAGCATGAGGAGCCCGATGGCCGCGGCGGGCAGCCAGATGAAGACCGGCGGCATCCTGACAGGCCGGACCCTGTGCTGCTCCTCGGGAGTGTTCGTTACGCGCTGCACTGCGGCTATCTTTCACACTGACGGCTGCCGGCGCAATGGGAGAGCAACGGCCCGGCGCCGGGGAGGAACGACGCCGGGCCGGGTGGAGAGCTTGCTACGGGAGTGCGCCGAGGTCACGCAGGATCGCGGTCGTGCCGTCGAGGTCGGCGAGGTCGGCAAGTGCGATGTCGGGCCTCGCGATCTCGTCGAGCGGTGTCAGCAGACGGTTGACGTTCACGCCTTCGACGAGGGGGTACTCGAAGGTCTGGCCCGCAAAGAACTGCTGGGCCACCGTTCCGAGCAGGAACTCGACGAAGCGCTCGGCGTTCTCGCGGTTCTCCGCGGTGCTGAGGATTCCCGCGCCGGAGACCATGACGAGCGCGCCGGGACCGCCGCCGGACGGGTGGTAGTTGCGCGCACCGAAATCTTCTCCTTCCTCGGAGATGAAGCGATAGAGGTAGTAGTGGTTGACGAGCCCGATGTCGATCTCGCCCGCTGCGACGGCGGCGACCTGCGGCGTGTTCTTCGGGTAGATGGTTGCGCCGTTGGCGACCATGCCTTCGATCCACTCGGCGGTCTTTTCTTCGCCCCAGAGCTTGCGCATGCCGGTGACCATGGTGAGGAACGAGCCGTTGGTTGGCGCCCAGCCGACACGCCCCTTCCACTTCGGATCGGTCAGCTCGAAGATGTCGGCGGGGAGCTCGCCCTCCGGCACCCGGTCCGGGCTGTAGACGAGCACGCGAGCCCTGCCGGAGACGCCGGCCCAGAGTCCCTGCGGCGACCGCGCCCACTCCGGCGAGCGCTCCAGGATGTCGGCGGGCAGAGGAGCGAGCAGGGATTCGACCGCGCCCAGCCCACCGGGGTCCTGCGCGTAGAAGACGTCTGCGGGGCTGTTCGCGCCTTCCTCGAGGAGCGTGGCGGCGAGCGACGCGGTACCGCCGTACTTGACCTCGACGTCGATGCCGGTCACGTCGGCGAACTGTTGAATGATGGGGTCGACGAGGCTCTCGCCGCGCCCGGAGTAGACGATGAGCGAACCGGTGCCCTGCGGCGCCGGCGTGGGCGTCGCCTGGGGTTGCGCGGTCGGCGTGGCGGTGGCGTCGGCGCCGCACGCAGCCACGGCTGCGGCAGCGATGGCGAGCGTTGCGGCGGCGAGCGCTCGCCGCAGATGGGATAGGAGTTGCATAAGGTTGTAGCTCCTGCGTTGCATTAGGTTGGCCTGTGCATTGAAGTTAGTACGCACTAACCTTGTGAAGGAGTTTATGCAACTGTTCTCGATTGTCAAGGGGTGCTGAAGAACGGAGGCGGCGGTCAGCCGGGGTAGCCGGGTGGGAGGAGGTTGGGGATGGAGTCGCGGATGGGATAGGCGGTGCCGCACTCCGTGCAGGTGAGCGTGCCGGCCACGACGTCGTCGCCGTCGTTGCGCTCCACGGTGAGCGAGAGCGGCGCCTTGTCGGCGGGGCAGGCGAGGATGTCGATGAGGTCGCGGTGCATCGCGGGCGCTCCGGTGGTTAGCCAGGGGATGATACGTGAGAGATACCGGCGTTTGCATTGCACGTTGACGCGGGCTACTATGCGCCCACCAGAACACGACCCAGACCGACCGAAGTGCAGCGAACGTGACCCTGGAAAGGGGTTAGCGATGGCCCTGCCGAACGTCCGAAGGTCCGTGGGCACGGCGTCGACGCAAATGTTGATGCCGTTTTCGGCGATGAGCCGCCTTCCCCTCTGCTGTTCGTATCACCGCCCGCGCGTCATTCCGCCGGGCGGTTTCTCTTGATCGATGGCAAACCCTGTGAACCGGAGCGGGCGCGAACGTGCTCCGGTGGGAGATGAGTGCCGGCCATACGGAGGAGGGCAGTGATGACAGAAGAACTCAAGGTCACGCAGGCCTCGGAAGACCAGGTCGCCGCTAACAGGGCGGCCCAGCATGGCTACGAAAGCTGGATCAGGTCCCTCGGCATCCCCGTACACGAGGGCTATTACCTCGATGACCTCCGCACCATCGAACTGGGATGGTGGGAGGAGCGCCAGTGCAACGCCGCGTTCCTCCAGCTGGAGGGACAGCAGGGCGTGGCGGAGGCCCGTGTTACGGAGATCGCGCCCGGCCAGACGCTCCCGCCGCTGAAGTTTGCGCTGGACGACGTGGTCTACGTGCTGGAGGGCCGTGGCTTCTGCACCGTCTCGTCGGACGACGGCGGGAACACACGAACGTTCGAGTGGCAGAAGCACAGCCTCTTCCTGCTGCCCCGGAACTGCACGCATCAACTCTCCAACGCCCAGGGAGACCTCCCCGCACGGCTGCTGCACAACAACTACCTGCCGGTCGCGATGGTGGGTGTGCCGGACCCCGAGTTCTTCTTCAACAACTCCTCGGCCTCTGGCGCGGACCGGTTGGCAGGCGAGTTCTACTCGGAGGCGAAGGTGCACAACCGGCCCATCGCCAATGGCCGCGTGCGCGCGCAGTGGATAGGCAACTTCTTCCCGGACATGCGCTCCTGGGACAAGCTCGTGCCGTTCTACGGACGCGGCGCCGGGGGCACGACGGTGTTCATCGAGTTCCCGGATTCGCCGATGACGTGCCACATGTCGGTGTTCGATGCGGGCACGTACAAGAAAGGCCACCGCCACGGGCCCGGCTTCGTCATCGTCATCCCTCGCGGCGAGGGGTACTCCATCATGTGGCCGGAAGGGCACGAGAAGATCATCATCCCCTGGCATGAGGGCAGCGTATTCGTGCCCCCGGCGCGGTGGTTCCACCAGCACTTCAACGTGGGCGAGGAGCCGGCGCGTTACCTTGCCCTCCACCCGCCGCGACCGTTCTCCGGCACGGGCGAGCGTGTCGAGAACCCCGCTGCCAACCAGATCGAATACCCGGACGAGGACCCGTTCATCCGCGAGAAGTTCGAGGGAGAGCTTGGCGCACGCGGGTTCAAGAGCCTCATGCCGGAGATCGCTTACCAGGACCGCAACTTCGAATGGGACTACAGCGCCGTCGAGGCGCAAGTGAGGTCGTCACAGACGTAGGGAACACAAGCCTGAGATGAGAGGAGGGCTCTGACCATGAGCTTCAAGGGGACTCTCGCAGCGGCATTCCTTCTGACCTGTCTGTTCATCGTGGCGTGCGGCAGTGAGGCGACGCCCACGCCCACCCAACCACCGCCCACCCCCACGCCCGAGTCCGCGGCCCCCGCAGCGCCGACGCCTACGGCTATGGCTCCCGGCGAGCCCACGCCCACACCTGCGCCGGACGCCCCCGCTCCAACGGCAGCGCCGCCCACCCCGACGCCCACACTGGCGCCGACGCCCACGCCGCCGCCGTCGTTCGACGCGGAGGCGCACTTCCGCGGCAAGACGATCAGGCTGATCGTGGGGTTCAACCCCGGCGGAGGAACGGATACGCAGGCCCGCTTCCTCGCAGCCAACTGGGGCCGCTTCATCCCGGGCAACCCGCGCATCGTCGTTTCCAACCACACACCGCAGATGGCGGCGTCCAACTTCGTCTGGAAGTCCGAACCGGACGGGACGGTGCTCCAGTACACGGCCGGCACCCTGATCACCGACTCCTTCGAACCGGAGGCTGAGTTCACGGTGTCCGAGTTCGGTCTCATCGGTGCGCCCCAGGGCGGCAACCCCTTCTGGGTCCACCGTGGAACGCTCCCTTACACGGATATCAGGGACGCGATGGGGAACCCGGATGGCGAGCCGCTCATCCAGACGGGCCCCGGCAGCGCGCCGGAAGTGACCGGCAGCGCTCTCGGCGGCATGCTGATAGCCGACTGGCTCAACCTGCCCATGGACTACAGGGTTGTCGCAGGTACGGGCACGGAGCAGACGCTCCTCATGATGGAGCGCGGCGACATCAACGCGATGATCGTCTCGCCGGGGAGCTCCTGGTACACACTGCCCGCCCGGCGCCCCGGCTGGTTCTCCAGCGGCTTCCTGAAGCCCTTCGCGAGTCTGCTGGTCCCGGGACAGGAGATCCATGCGAATGCGGAGGTCGAGTTCACCGCGCCGCACGCGCGGGAGCTGCTCGAACCGGACCAGGAGTCCCTGTTCAATGCACTCACGTCCCCCCAGCACGTCGCGTTGAAGCACCTCGCCGGGCCTCCCGGCATGGACCCCGCCGTTCTCGCGACGCTGCGCAAGGCGTGGGACGACGCCAACGCCGACCCGGAGTTCAACGCGGACTTCGCACGCATCCTCGCCACGGAGGTGTCCTCGGTGCCGGGAGCGCGGCTCCAGCAGATCTACACAGACACGGTCGACGGGTACCGCGTGCACCTGGACTCGCTCGGCGAGATACAGGAGAGGTTGTTCAGCAAGTACATCGAGTGACATGACGCTGGTCTGATGCGCACGAAGGCCTGCCGGAGAGGAGCAGATGCCTGATTTCAGCCAGGTGTTCGTGGGACTCGGGCACCTGGGGACCTCAACCTACTGGATCACGTTCGGGGCCGCCGTCATGATCGCGGCGGCCGCGGGCGTGATCCCGGGACTGTCGGCGCCCCTGCTCATGGCGCTCGCGATCCCGTTCGTCGTCTTCACCATCGACGATCCGGTCGTCGGCATCGTCTTCCTGGCGACCATCACCGGCGTCGAAGAGATGCTGGACGTGCTGCCCATCATCGCGATGGGCCATCCGGGCGGCGGGCAGGTCACGTTCATCGAAGGGAGGCCGCTCTCACAGCGGGGCCAGGCCGCACGGGCGCTGGGGTTCGTGTACGTCGTTTCGGCGATAGGAGGCGTCGTCGGCGCGGTTGTCCTGCTGTTGACCATGCCCGTCCTCAAGCCGTTCATCCTCTCGTTCGGGTTCGGCGAGATCGGGGCGATGGGCCTCTTCGGTGTCGCGCTGGTCGGCGCGCTCAGCCGCGGGGCGATGATCAAGGGGCTCGCCGCCGGACTGCTGGGCATCCTGCTGGCCACGGTGGGCACCGACCCGTTCACCGGGACCGACCGCTACACGCTCGGCTCCCTCCAGCTCGATTCAGGGTTGCCCCTCATCGCGATGACGGTGGGGCTGTTCGCCCTGCCCGAGATGATGGACTTGACGATGACGAGGAGGGCGCTGGCGTCGTCCAGCGCCGCGCTCAACGTCCGGGAGGTATTCGCGGGAGCAGGCCTGGCGTTGACGAAGACGCCTCTCATCATCCGCCATTCCATCCTCGGCGTCATGATGGGCGCCATACCGGGCGTTGGCGCACGAGTTGTCTCGTGGCTCTCGTACGGCGTCGGGATAGCGCTGAGCAAGGACAAGAGCCAGTTCGGCAAGGGCTCGTTCGACGGCCTCGTCTTCTCCGAATCGGTGCAGAGTTCGAAGGAAGGAGGGCAGGCGATCCCGACGCTCGCGATGGGTATCCCCGGCGGCTTCAGCTGGGCGTTCGTGCTCGTGGCGATGCTGGCCTACGGCATCTCTCCCGGACCGCCGATGCTCACGCGCTTCGCGGACATCACCACACTCATCGTGGTGAGCCTGGTGCTGGGGAATGCGGCGCTGGCGGTTGTCGGTCTGCTCGCCTCCGGTCAGCTGGCGAAACTGAGCCGCATCCCGTACCCACTGCTTGCCGCTGCCATCATCCCGCTCGCGTTCCTCTCATCCTTCCAGGACATGCGCCACTGGCTGGCCATTCCCATCGTGCTGGGTTTCGCGGTGGTCGGGATGCTGATGAAGTTCTTCCGGTGGCCGCGCCCGCCGATGATCCTCGGGTTCATCCTGGGCCCCATCATCGAGCACAACCTCATGTCGGCGGTCAGCATCCACGGCCCGGTCGGGATGCTCACGCGCCCCATAACGATCACGCTGATACTCCTGTCCATCGCTGTCGGCCTGGGTTTTGCCTTCCTCGCCTCCAAGAGCGAATCGACCGAGCGCATGATGACCCAGGCCGGGGGCGCTGCGCCGTCCGGCGGGAGTCCCGACCCGCCGGGCGACGAAAGTCCCCAGAGGAAAGAGAAACGCTTCATGTGGCGCTCCTGGGAGCACTTCTTCCCGCTCGTGGTGATGCTGGTAGCGCTTGTCTTCATCATCGAGGCCATTGACTTCCCCACGAGGGCACGGTCGATGCCGATGATGGTGGGCATCGGCCTGTTCGGGCTGGCCTGCATCCAGTTGATGCTTCAACTCCGCGGAGTCAGGTCCGGCGACATCCTGGACCTGGGCATGATGAGCAAGGCCGAAGAGCAGCGCCGCACCGGCAAGGTATTGCTCGGCCTGATAGGTCTGTTCATCCTGATCTCGATCACCTTCGGACTGAAGTGGGCCGCGATCGCGCTCGCCCTCGTCTTTCCTGCCGCCGTGTCCGGCAGGGCATATGCGAAGTGGGGCCTGCTGACCGGCGGGTTCATCACTGTGCTGGTGATCGGTCTCTTCGACAACGTCCTGTTCGTCATCTGGCCGCAGCCGGCGGTATGGCTGCTGCTCAAGGACCTGTTCGGTTAGCAGGCGCGCTGCTCCGTCGGAATGTTGTAGGATGAGTCAGTACTGACTCACTCAATGACTCACGGAGGTGGAAGATGAACCAGTTGACCGTCAGGGGATTCGACGATGCCCTCAGTGACAGCATGCGTCGTCTCGCACAACAGGAAGGCATATCGTTGAATCAGGCTGCATTGAAACTGCTTCGGAAGGGTGCGGGGTTATCCGATGGCAGCGAGAAGCCAGACACGATCGGCGACTCCCTCGACCAGTTCATAGGCAGCTGGACGGCTGAGGAGGCGGATGCGTTGGATGCAGCCTTGGAGGATTTCGAGACTATCGACGAATCGGCTTGGGAATGAAGATACTGCTGGACTCCAATGCGTACTCGCTGCTGGTGCGCGGGCATGAGCAGGTGGCGAATCTCGTACGCGAGGCCGAGCAGATGTTGTTCTCGCCCATCGTTGCGGGAGAACTGCTCTACGGGTTCCGGCATGGTGCATACTCCGAGCAGAATATCTCCCAACTCAGAGCCTTCCTCGGCAGGCCGCGCGTGTCCTTCGTGCCGATTGGGCAGGTAACGGCGGACCGCTACGGCAGGATAGCAGCATCTCTGCGTATGAAGGGTCGTCCTATCCCAACGAACGACGTTTGGATAGCGGCTCAGGTGATGGAGACCGGTGCTGACCTGGTTTCCGCCGACAGCCACTTCGAACACGTCGATGGGCTTGCGTGGACCCGGCTCAGGGTGGGCTGACTCTCTGGACTTACCCCGCCAGTTCCTGCTCCACGATGTAACGCAGCACGTCCGATAGCAGGAAGACGACGATGCCGAGGATGACAACGACGTTGACGTGGCCGAGCGCGGCAGCGATCGCGCGGATGCGCCCGGGCCGTACGGCGACAGCCTCCGCGATGCGTCTGCGGCGGCGGATGGCGATGAAGAACATCCAGGCGGAGAGCGCGACCTTGAGCGCGAGCACGGCGGCGTAGCGAGCAGTGGCGGTCGGCTCCGAGATACGTGAGAAGAAGAGGACCGCGCCGGTCACCACGAGCGTCCACATCGCGAGTTTCACGAGCCCGCCGAATCGCTCCGTGGCGGCCCGAGCGCTGTCAGACGAGAGGGCGCCGTTCGTGACGGCGGGGCGCAGGACGAACAGGTAGAAGATGCCGCCTCCCACCCATGCCACGGCGGCGATAGCGTGCGCCCAGCGGGCGGCGAGCAGAGCGGCGTCGGTCATGGCTCGCGCATGGTAGGGGAGCACGGGGCGTTCGGCAATGCAGCGTGACATCCGCCCCTTACGCGGATACCCATCGAGGAGGTACGCTGGCCGGCGATGGCACGAGCGCCGTCGTGGGCTTGCCTTGGCGCAGGGCGGGCCCACAGGAATGAAATGTCTCACAATGTCTCAGGATGTCCACATGGAACACACATGCGGTGCGTCCACACCCCCTGCACGCGGAGCAGGGCAGAGCGATCCGGAGCGGTTATCGGCGGTTTTGCCGCGCGATGAGCGGTATTGAGCGGTCCGGGCAGCGTCAGCGAAAGGGCGCCGCCAGGAGTGGATGTACGCAGGATGAGCGGAAGTGAGCGGTTAATCCCCGTGGCGAAAAACTGCCGGGGAGGGACGGGAATGTCGACGGGCAGCAGTAGCATCCACGGAAGATGGGTGCGTACCATGAATGAATGGAACCGGAGGTGTGTGGATGGCCGACGTTGCGCTGTATCACTGGGTGGGCTGAGGAACGTGCAAGACGGCGAGGGCGGCGCTCTCGCAGGCGGGGGTTGCGTTCGACGAGCGCGACTTCTTCAAGCAGCGTCTCTCCGGTGAGGAGATCGAGGCGTTGCTCGGCGGCGAGCCTCCGAGCGCGCTGTTTAACCTGAGGTCGGCAACGTTCCGCAAGAGCGGCATCGACCCGGAATCGCTGACAGAGGAGCGGATGCTGGAGCTGCTCGTGGAGGAGCCGCGCTACTGGAAGCGTCCGGTTGCGGTGGTGGACGGCAAACTGATGGCAGGCGCGAACGCGAAGCAACTCGGGGCGGCGCTGGGGTTCTGATGGCGATACGGGTGCTGCCGCCGGGGGTCGCGGCGCGGATCGCGGCGGGCGAGGTCATCGAGCGCCCGGCGTCCGTCGTGAAGGAACTGGTCGAGAACTCGCTGGATGCGGGAGCGCGCGTCATCGGCGTCGAGATTCGGCACGGCGGGCTGGCTTCGATACGGGTGACGGACGACGGCTGCGGCATCCCGGCGGACGAGGTTGCGCTGGCGTTCGAGCGTCATGCGACGAGCAAGCTGGTCTCGGTGGAGGACCTCACGGACATCGACACGCTGGGGTTCCGTGGCGAGGCGCTGGCGAGCATCGCGGCGGCGGCAGGCGTGCGGATGACGACGCGCACGGCGGATGCGGAGTCGGCAACGACGGTCGAACTGGAGAGTGGCGCGATCGTGCGGCAGTCGGCTGCGGGCGCGGGCCTTGGGACGACGATCGAGGTCGAGGCGCTCTTCTCGACGATACCGGCGCGGCTCAAGTTCATCCGCTCATCGGCGGCGGAGACGGCGCGTGTACGGCAGACGATGGACCACCTCGCGATGGCACACCCGCACGTGCAGTTCTCGCTCAAGACGGACGGCAGGCTGCAACTCTCCACGTCCGGCAACGGCAGCCTGCGTGACGCGGTCGCAGCGGTGCACGGCGCGGAGCTGGCGCAGGCGATGATCGAGGTTGGCTCGTGGACGGGGGCATATCCCGTGTGGGGCCTCGTGGGGACGCCGGAACAGAGCCGCGCGAACCGCACGGGTATCAGTCTGTTCGTGAACAACCGATGGGTGCAGCACCGCGCGGTGGGCGTTGCGATCGAGGAGGCGTACCGGGGCCTGCTGATGGAGGGGCGTTTCCCGATAGCGGTCGTGTTCCTCGACGTGCCACCCGGCGAGGTGGACGTGAACGTGCACCCGAACAAGCGCGAGGTGCGGCTGTCGCACGAGGGCGACGCATTCTCCAGCGTGCAGCACGCGGTGCGCGATGCGTTGCTTGCGGCGTCACCCATCGCCGAGGGAGAAGGGCTGCTGTCGCAGGCGGTGGCCGCTCCGCCGTCCCTGCAACCCGAGCTGACGTTCGCGTCGCAGGAGCGTGAGCAGTCGCCGCTGCCTGAGCCCGCGCCTGTCATGGAGGAAGCGCATGCACCGCTGGCGCCTCCTCCCGGAGCGTCGCCGCTATCGCGCCTACGGGTGCTGGGGCAGATCGCGAACACGTACATCGTGGCCGACGGGCCGGACGGCATGTACCTCATCGATCAGCACGCGGCGCATGAGTCGGTGCTCTACTACCGGCTGCTGCGGCAGTGGGCGAACAGCGCGCCGGAGGTGCAGCCGATGCTGGAGCCGCTGCCGATGGGCCTGACGCCGCAGCAGATGGATGCGCTCGGCGAAGGGCGCGCGGTGCTGGAGCGGTACGGTCTGCTCGTGGAGCCGTTCGGCGACGACACGTTGCTGGTGCGCGCGGTGCCGGTCATGGCGCGCCGCGTGGACGCCGCGAAACTCGTGGCCGAGGCGCTGGACGGCTTTGCTGCACGGACCAACGGCGCGGATACACACCTGTCGGCGGCGGCTTCCATCGCGTGTCACAGCGCGGTGCGGGCAGGGCAGACGCTCGACCAGCAGGAGATGACCGCGCTCGGCGAGGCGCTGGCGTCCGAGATGAACCCGCAGCACTGCCCCCACGGCAGACCGACCGTGATCCGGGTGTCGACGGATGTGCTCGGGAGGCAGTTCGGGAGACTGTGATGGGTGTGGCGCTGGTGCTGGCGACACGGAATCCGGCGAAGGCGGCCCAGTTGCGCGAGTTGCTGGACGGACTCGACGTGGAGCTGTCGGACGGAGCGTCGTTCCCGGAGGCGCCCGACGTCGACGAGGAGGGCGGCTCGCACCTCGCGATAGCCATCGGGAAGGCGGCGGCGTGGTCACGTGCGCTCGGCACGCTCGTGGTGGCGTCGGACGGCGGGCTGAGCATCCCCGCGCTCGGCGACGGCTGGTCGAGCCTCATCACGCGTCGCGGGACGGGTGACGACGTGCCGGACGAGGAGCGCGCGCGGCGTCTGTTGCGGCGTATGCGCGACCTCGAAGGAGAGCGTCGCGCGTGCTGGTGGACGGAGGCGGTGGCAGTGGCGCGCGCCGGCGAGTTGCTCGGTGCCTGGGAGGCGAACGGGCTGGAGGGCTACATCGCGCACGACTTCGTCCCGCCGGAGAGCGGTACGAACGGGTTCTGGGTCGGCGGTCTGTGGGTGACGCGCGACGGCGTCCGCCGCTGGGCGCTGACGGCGGAAGACACGGTGAGACTGGGCGATCCGTGGGCGTCGCTGCGCGAACCGCTGCGGGGTTTGGTGAGTCGGCTGGGGTAGGTCACGGCAGGCGCACGCGTCCGCTGTCACGGCGGATGAGGCCGTCGCGTTCGAGGGCGGCGAGGAGGTCCAATAGGGCCAGAGGGCAAGGCGCGCCTGAGGCGGTCTCGGCCTCGTGAAGGACGGCTTCGAGCGTGCTCTCTTCGACGCCGGTGTCGGGCTGCTCCCGCAGGTGGTCGACGATGCGTCCCCGGAAGTAGCGCGCCGAGCCTTGGAACCGAGACTGGCGTGGGGAGTAGGGGACCGACGCCTCTGCGAGCACGGGGTCGCTGCCGGACTGCAGGTGCGGCGCGGCGGTGCAGTGCGGTCGGAGCGGACAGAGCATGCAGCGCGGCTGGCGGGCTGTGCAGAGCGTCGCGCCGACGTCCATCAGCGCCTGGTGCCAGTCAGCTGGCGTGATGGGACTGCCGGGCTTCGGCAGCAACGCGTCGGCGAGCGGGTGGATGGCTTCGCGTGATGGAGCGTCCACTCCATGTACGGCGCGGCTGAGCACGCGATAGATGTTCGTGTCCAATATCGCGATAGGCTCACCGAACGCAAAAGAGGCCACGGCTGCGGCGGTGTACGGGCCGATGCCGGGAAGCTTGCGGAGGTCGGCTGCGGTGCGCGGCAGTTCACCGCCGTGGTGCTCTACTACCGCCTTCGCGAGCTTGTGCAATCGCACGGCGCGGCCGTTGTAGCCCATGCCGGCCCAGAGGCGGATGACGTCGGCAGGCTGGGCGTTGGCCAGCGCCTGGAGGGTGGGGAAGGCGTCGAGGAAGGCGTGGTACTTCGGGATGACACGCTCGACCTGGGTCTGCTGGAGCATCACTTCCGAGACGAGGATGGCGTACGGATCGGCGATGCCGCGCCAGGGGAGGACGCGGGCGTTGCTCGCGTACCAGGCGGCAACAGCGGCGTGGAGGGGGTGGGCGTCGGCCATCGCGCTACGAGGCCGTGAGCAGACCGTCGAGGATACCGCGCAGATCCTCGGCGGAGACGGGGCCGATGAGCTTGCGGACGATACGCCCCTCGGCGTCGAGGAAGAACTTCTCGGGGACGCCGCGCACGCCATAGGAGACGGCCATCGTGCCGCGCGGGTCGAGGATGTTGAGGTAGGTCACGTCGTAGCGCTCGATGTGTTCCTCGGCATCGGCGGGGCGGTCCCAGACGGCGATGCCGACGAACTCGACGTCCGCGTTATCGTATTCACGGTACACCTGAGCGAGGTCTGCGGCCTCGATGCGGCAGGCGGCGCACCACGACGACCAGAAGTCGACCATGACCACGCGCCCGTGCAGATCGTCCAGGTCCACTCGTTCCCTGGAGATGAGGTCGTAACCGCCGAACCAGGGCGCGAGGCGCACGAGGACCTGCGACTCGCTCGACTCTTCGTGCACCAGCACGCCGCCGGGGTTGTCGTCGGAGCGCAACTGGCCCCAGAAGAGCAGGGCGACGACCGCGAGCACGGGCGTCATGCTCAGCAGGAAGAAGAGCAGGCGTCTCCTTCCGGAAGCAGGCGTATCGCTGGGTGGCGCGTCGGTCTGGGGCGTTTCGTCGGGGGATGTCATGGCACGGTCTGGGTTAAGGGTAGCATCCCGCCTATCGACGGCGTCTGAGAACGAAACCGGCGACCGCTGCCAGGACCGTAATGCCTGCCGCCGCCGCAGCGATGAGCAGGATGGGGATGAGGTTGCTCTCGCTTTCCGGTTCACTGGGCGGTGCGATGGTAGTCACTGGCTCAGGTGTGGGTGAAGGCAGGGGTGTAGCGGTCGGCTGCATCGTCGCGGGGGCTGGAGTGGGTGTCAGCGTGGGCGTCGGTGTCGGCATGGCTGTTGGGGTCGGAGTAGGTGTCGGAACGTGGGTGGCCGTAGGCGATGGAGTGGGAGCAGGTGTAGCCGTTGGCTCCGGCGTCGGCGTTGCGGTAGGTGTTGCGGTGGGCCTCGGTGTAGGCGTTGCGGTGGGTGGGGGGATGGGAGTTGGAGTGGGCGCAGGCAGGGCGACGCCGCACGCAGCGACGTCCTCAGCCAGCACGAACCCCGGGGACCAGTTGGAGAGCGGCTCCCCGTTGCCGCGCACGACTCTCACAGTCAGTTGCACGCGCTCATGGTCGCTCCAGAGGGAGCGTCCAAGCCTTCCCATATCGATGTTGAAGCCGATCCCGGTTCTGGCAACCCTGTTATCAGAGAAAGCCACGCGATGGACGTTCTCTGAGGTGAGCTTGCGGAACTCCAGTTGGAAGGTCCCGTCAGTTGGAAGTCCCTGGAACTCCAGGGACAGTCGTCGCTCGTAGATGCTCGATGAGCTTCGCACGGCGCAGAACGGCGGCTCCGGGTGGACCGACCGGATAGTCACGGAATACTCGGGCAGAGGTGCCGGCTGAGCGGTTGTACTGTCCCCGGATGGTGTCGGGTTGTCGAAGGGGTTGCGGTAGACCAGCACCCTCCCGCGGTTGATGTCCGACATGTACAGGTTGTCCTTCTCGTCGAAGGTGGCGGAGTATGCCATCGACCAGAGGTCACGGAGGTAGGTGTCCGGTTGTGTTCCCGGCCCCAGTGGGTCTTCGTAGACGCCAGCGAACCTCCCGCCCCGGTACATGTTGTATCCCACAACCATCCTGTTCGTACTGTCGAACGCAGGCTCCCACGTCGATGCCCGCAGGGACCCGATGTGGGTGTTGTCGATAGTCGTGCGGGGTTCGTAGTCGCTGACGACAAGGTTGTGGCCTCGCCCGCCGTGTTGATCGAATGATCTGCCGGCACGAACCCCGAAGAGCGCCGTGGAGTTGTCCGAAGGCAAGCGTTCCGCCGGGAATACCAACAACCGGTGGTTGCCATCGAATTCGAGGGCATGATCGGAGACGTACAGGTTTCCGGACCGGTCGAGAGACAGGGCACCGGGGAAGCAGAGCATGTCCATAGTGACGTTCTGGAAGACGCTCCGATCGGACGCTTGGTGCGCTCGCAGATCGGCTCGCCGGTTGCACTGGGTCCCGGTGGCGTCGACCTGTCCCAGTATCACGTCGACGACCGGTTCGGTCAGGGGGTCCCGGATACGCAGCACGCGATGGTTGTCCGTGTCGCTGAGCCAGAGGAATCTTCCTCCCTCAGCCGGGGCCAATCCGAAGACGCGCCCTCCGGTCCGCACTCTGCTCCTGCTTCCCAGTACCGGGTAGGAATCGGTTCCTGTCCAGAGCGTGGCCACAGGAGCGGAAGACTCATCCAGCGGAAGATCGTATACGTCGATGAAATGTCGTCCCTCCCAACTCAGGCTCCATAACCGGCCCGTGCCGTCGGCCTTGATCCTGCCGCAGCAGTTGGCCCCCGGACGCCACCGCGCGTTGCCGATGGCGCCGTCCGCTTCCTGGCCGTTGCTGAGTTCTTCGAGGCCGTTCCAGAACAACAGGCGCTGGAAGTCCGGGACGACCAACTGGTCGCCGTAAACGGCAACGCCTCTCGGAGTACGAAGACCCTTGAGGCTGAGGTCGTTGTACTCACCCGGCGGATAGAACAGGCGCTTGTCAGGTTGAATCACCCTCGAGCGGGGGATGTCCTGGCTGCCGATGGGGAAGCGGAGCACGTCCTGAGACCCTGCTGCCAGGGGAACCAGCATGTTGTCCTCTGTGTCGAAGGCGATGCCCGTTGCGTCCCAGATCTGCGGCCATCCCGGCACGCTGTCGAAATGGGTACCGCCGCCTTCCTGTGGCTGGTATGACGTTTTCCCGATGACCGCAAGCAGTTCCTGTCCTTCCCAGTCCCAGAGTTCGACCATGCCGTTGCGCTGATCGTTGACCCAGAGTCCCCGGTCGTGGGGGTCGACCTCTATGGACACGGGATTATTAAGGCGCGACCCGATGGTGGCGTCGGCTTCCATGCCCGAGGTGAAAGGAGGGTGGAAGACGAGGACTCTATTGTTGTCAGTTTCCACAACGTACAGCCGTCCCCGGTTATCGAACCTGAGCGCCGATGGTGTGTGGAACGAGCGCATCGAAGTTCCCGGGGCAGTACCTCGGAAGTCCGGCTGTCCCAGCACCAGATCTGCACGCTTTGCGATCTCCCCGGACCTACTGCTGGCCGGGAAGCGCAGCACGCGGTTGTTGCCGCTGTCCGCTACCCACAGGTTGCCGTCAGCGTCCAGTTCCACTCCGGCGCCGTACAGACCATCCACGAACCGGTTGCTGTCCGCATGGAAGCAGAGCGTTTCAGCGGTTGCAGAGCTGAAATTGCCCCGGTTGCACATCATGCCGGAGAAGTCCCGCTGTCCCCAGACCTCATCGGCACGGGCGTCAGAACCGAATGGGTCGTCGTACCGCAGCACCCGGTTGTTGTAGGAGTCCGGTACGTAAAGCGCACGGTCGCTGTCGATGGCCATGGAGGCTATCGATTTGTGCTCCGTCGGGCTCTGCGATACGTCAGGTATGCCACACAACGTCTCGGCGCTGGCAGGGGCTCTGTTGGGGAAGTTCTGCACGCCGCTGTCCCCGTTGCAGGCGCCATGGTCGGATGCGGCCGGTTGGCCTATGACGATGTCAGCGCTGCACGGACTCTCACCTGCGTAGCATTTCTCGAGGTCTATGCCGAGGATGCGGCTGTTGCCTGCGTCCCAGACGTATGCGCGCCCGGGAGCAATGGAACGGTCGATAACGACCCCGCCGGGGTTGAACGTCTTGTAGGGCACGATCTCCCCAGGCCCGATCTGCGAAAAATCAGCCTTGCCGAGGATGATGTCTGCCCAGAGGTCGCCTGGCCTGCCGCGGACAGGTTGACTGAGTGGGGATTCGGCGACCGAGTTGGCTATTCCAAGGGAAGTGGAGGCTGCGACGTCGGCAGCCTGAGCGTGGGTGGAGCCTTCGAAAGATAAGCCCACCTGGGCCAGGTAGAGCAGCGAGAGCGCAAGCAGAGTTGCTGCTGCCAGCGCGGGGAAGCGAATGGTCCGCAGCTCGGAAGTGCGGTGCATGTTCCTAATCTAGCACGGAAGCAGGTGGGCCATCTGTCGACAGACATCCCTGCTGAGGCGTGCTCACTGGCCGGTTAGAATCAACTGCATCCTGGCAACAAGGAGAGGGACAGGTGCAGAAGATCACGCCGTGTCTGTGGTTCGACAAAGATGCCGAGGAAGCGGTCAACCTGTACACCTCGGTGTTTCAAAACTCTGAGATAACGTCAGTGAGCCGTTACGGCGAGACGGATGCTGAGGTCTCAGGACAGCCGGAGGGGTCGGTCCAACTCATGACGTTTACATTGAAGGGGGCGGAGTTCACTGCGCTGAACGGCGGACCGGTGTACCAGTTCTCCCCTGCGATCTCGTTTCAGGTGCAATGCAAGTCGCAGGAAGAGATAGACGCGGTGTGGGAGAAGCTGAGCGAGGGGGGCGAGGAGGAGATGTGCGGGTGGCTGCGGGACCGCTTCGGGGTGTCGTGGCAGATCATGCCGGAGTCGCTGGGAGAACTGCTGAGCGTATCCGAACCTGCGCGGACGCGCGTGTGGGAACGGATGCTGACGATGAGGAAGCTGGACATCGCAGCGCTGCGGGAGGCCGCCGAGGGCTGACCCGCCGCAGCGCCGCGGCAAAGGCGCGCCTACTGGTCGGCGCCGGAAAGCTCGTGAGCGACGATGGACGCCTCACCAAGGGTCATGACCGTCTCGGTGGTGCTGCCGCACACGACTTCGTAGCTGGAGGACATCACGCCGGACGTGGCCGACGTGGTGCTGCCGCCCTCGGAGACCTCGTAGACCTCCGCACGGCCCTTGGGGCCTTCTATCACGGTGATGAGTTCTCTGTCCGCCATTGGTGTTTCCCTCCCCAGATGGTTGCGGTTGCAACGTGTGGATACGCGCGGAATCAAATATACCACCGAGCGCCCGCCGTTCAAGCGGACGCCCGGCGGCATCTGAGGGGCAACCGGGGGTTAGAAGTTGCCCCGGGTGAATACGCGGCGGGCGTTGCCCTCCATGACGTTCTGCTTGTCCTCGTCGGTCAGCCAGTCGATCTGGTTGAGGATGACGGGGGCGAGGTCGTCGGTCTCCCAGCCTTCGAGATCGCCGGCGGGGAGCTTCTTGCCCTTCTCCCACTTGAAGTCCGGGTGAACGGAGGAGCCGCTGCCGGGGTTCTCCGTGCCGAACATCACGCGGTCCGGGCCGCAGATCTGGAGGCAGTAGTCCAGCGACTCCTTGGTGTAGAGGTTGCTGTCGTAGTACATCTTGCGGAGGCTGGTGTCGAAGTCCTCCAGGTTTGGGTTGCTCTTCATATCGTTGTAGCGGCGGACGCGCCAGCGGCCGATCTGGTAGGGGACCGAGCCACCGCCGTGGGCGACGATGATCTTGAGGTTCGGGAACGTGTCGAAGACCTTGCTCGAGGGGCGTGCGAGATTCAGCACGGTCTGGGACTCGGTGGTGATGAAGTGCGCGCTGTAGGTCTCATGCGGGTTCTTGCACGCGGCGGAGTGGATGAGGCCGGGCACGTCCAGCTTCTCCATCGCCTCGTAGAGCGGGAACCAGTACTCGTGGTCCATCGGCGGGGTGTGGTTCGGGTCGGTGGGGTCGCCCTGTCCCTCTTCGGGGTCGGGGTTGATGAGGCAGCCGATGAAGCCGAGCTCGTTGACGGCGCGCTCGAGTTCAGGGACGACGTGCGAGGAGTCCTTGGCGCCGGAGACGTGCGGCAGGCCGGCGATGCCCTGGAAGCGGTCCGGGTGCGCCTTCACCTGGGATGCGATGACGTCGTTGTTCATCTCGCACCACCAGTGGACGATGACCTCCGGCTTTTCGGAGTGCATCAACTGGAAGGGGCGGGGCGAGAGGAACTGGACGTCGGTCTGGACCTTGTCCATGATCTTCAGGTTGTTCTGGGCGAACTGCTCGATGCGCTCTTCCGAGATCCCGCTCTTGCCGTGGTAGCCACGCCCGGAGAGGAGCCCGGCCTTGGCTGCGTACAGCTCAGGCGGGGCCACGGTATGGGCGTGCATGTCGATGATTCTCTGTCCGTTGAGCATCTCTCCTCCTCGTGTTTTCGGCTCGCGGCCTGATTGGGCTTTACGGCGGCGAGCATACAGACGAACAGCGCCGTAACGATGCGCCAGGCGCTGTGCTGCGTTTCTACATGCACAGGCGTGGAGTGTCAAGTGTGGGAGCGTTATCGAGACTCGTGGCGAATAGCACGCACAGCGGGATAGCGCGCGCCGTTTGCGGCGCGTGGTAGACTAAGCGCGACTGAGACCGAGTAACGCTTCAGCGGGCGCACGCGCCCGTGAGATTTCTGCACAACGGAGGTCAACGATGGCCGAGATAGTGCTTGGAGCAGGAACGTCGCACAGCCCCATGCTCGCGTTGAATGCCGAGCAGTGGCCCCGCTATGCACAGGGAGACCTGCGGCACCAGGAACTCGTCTTCCCGCCCGAGGGCTGGGCGATGCCCTACGATGAGGGACTTGCCCGCGTCCCCACGGCAGTGAAGGAGAAACCGCTGACGGACGAGGTGTTCTCGGCGCAGGTCGACGCCTGCCAGGGCGGCATCGCCGAACTCGCCCGGACGTTCGCCGAGGTGAAGCCGGACATCACCGTCATCATTTCCGACGACCAGGACGAGTGGTTCTTCGAGGACAACATGCCGACGTTCTCAGTGTTCTGGGGCGACTCGGTGCCGATCATCCCGCGGTCGCTGGCGGCAGGGTTCCGCGAGCCCGACATCATGCAGTCGATCGCGGACGGCTACGGCGACGTGGCGCTGGACG
Source organism: Dehalococcoidia bacterium (assembly GCA_022820645.1). Classification (GTDB taxonomy): domain Bacteria; phylum Chloroflexota; class Dehalococcoidia; order Lucifugimonadales; family Australimonadaceae; genus Bin16. The sequence continues at coordinate 62,667 of JAJEFD010000002.1, forward strand.
TGCCCGTCGCGTCCGACCTGGGACGGCACGTGATCGAACACATGATCCAGAACGACTTCGACGTGTCGCACTTCACGTACCTGCACGACAACTACGGCGGACAGGTTGCGCGGCGCTACCCGAAGGAGAACGGTGGGGAGTTGGACTCTGTGCGCACAACGCAGCCGCGTCCTCAAGGGTTGCCGCACGGGTTCGCTTTCGTGGTGAAGCGGCTGTTCGACAACGAACCGAACACCATCCTTCCCATCTTCCAGAACACCTGCTACCCGCCGAACCAGCCGACGCCGAAGCGCTCGTTCGAGTTCGGGCGCGCGGTTGCGAACGCGGTCCGCTCGTGGGACAGCGACGCGCGGGTGGCGATCATCGCCTCCGGCGGGCTGAGCCACTTCGTGGTCGACGAGTGGTTGGACCGCACGGTGCTGAAGGCGCTGGAGGAGAAGGACTCCGAAACGCTGATGACCATCCCACGCAATCACCTCTACTCGGCTGCGTCCGAGACGCAGAACTGGATAGCGGTCGGCGGCGCGATGGCGGACACGGACCTGAACTTCGAGACCATCGAGTACGTTCCGGTCTACCGGACGCCCGCAGGCACCGGCGGTGGCTGGGCGTTCGGCCGCTGGGTCTAAGCGACAAGTACGCAGCAGACGAAGGAAGCGCCGGTGGGCATCCACCGGCGCTTCTACGTTAACAGCCAGGTCAGTTCGCCGAGACGGTGCGGAAGCGCACCACGGCGATGGCAAGGAACGCGGCGGCGAAGAGCAGGAGCGCGGCCATGTGCACGAGCACGTCCTGGCCCTCCGCGCCGAAGAGCATGAGCTTGTTGAAGGCGTCGTTCGCCCAGCCGTGCGGCGTGAGTCGTCCGATGGCCTGCATCCAGTCCGGCGTGATGAAGAGCGGCCACCAGCATCCGCCGAGCGGCGCAAGCGTGAGAGAGGCGAGCACCGCCGCCGATGACGCGCTCTTCACGGTACGGACGAGCGAGGCGAGCATGACGCCGAATGCGGACGAGGCAACGGCCATGAGCACGGAGACGGCGATAACCGCTACAGGGGAGACGCCGAAGTCTATGGAGAAGGCGAAGATGCCCAGCGCCCAGAGGAAGGCGAGCTGGATGAGGCCCCGGTAGATGCTCGCGAGCACCTTGCCGGCGACGATAGCGGAACGCCGGACGCCGTTCGAAAGCAGACGCTCCAGGGTCTGGGTCTGACGCTCGCGGGCGATGGCCTCCGCCCCCAGCGCAGCAGCGAAGAACAGGAACATGGTGAGGTATCCGGGCAGGGTGAAGTTGGTGGCGTTGAACGGCTCAACGTCTCCCACCTGCTCCGTGGTGAAGACGATGGAAGGCGGCGCTGTCCCGAGTTGGCCGAGTTTCACGAGGTCCAGCGAACCGAGCCCTTCCAGCTCGGTTACTCCTCGCGCCGCGAGGCTGAGTGTGCCGATGCGTCCGCCTATCGAGTGAGCGAGTCCGCCCAGTACAGCCTCGGTCTCAGGGTCGCCGTCGGCGGTGACGACCAGTATCTCCGTGCCCTCTCCGCTGAAGATGCGCTGTGTGAAGTCCACGGGGAAGAGCAGGTAGCCGGGGATACGGCCTTCGTGGAGCGCCAGCCCGGCATCCTTCGGATCCCATTCGTCCACGCCGGTGGCGTCGCTTACGGTGAGGACGTCGATGACCTCGCGGGAGAAACCGCTCTCTTCCTCGGTTGCGACGGCCATCCGCAGCTGTTCGTCCTCCGGGCCGAGGTCGCCAAGGGCGAGCGAGAAGGCAACGATGAACAGGATCGGAAAGAGGAGTGCGAACCCCATGGCGAACCTGTCCTTGAAGAACAGGCGGGTGTCCTTGAACGAAAGGAGCAGGGCCTGCCGGATGACGAGGCGCATCACTTCGCCTCCGACGAGACGCGGAAGAGAGCGCGCGCGACGATGAGACAGACCACTGCTACGCCGCCGAGAAGCGCCATCTCGAACGTGGCGTCTCCGAGAGTCGCCGTCTCACCGAGGATGCCCTCGTAGGCGTCGATGGCGTACCGGTTCAGCGTGAACCGGCTGAGGAGTTCGAGCACACCGGAGTCGCCGATGGGGAAGAAGGTGCCGCCGAACACGGTCATGAACATCGTGATGAACACGGCGCCCCAGGTAGCCTGGTCCTCCGTCCGCGCAGCCGTAGCGATGACGAGCGCTATCGCGCTGGCAGCCGCGGAGACCACGAGGGCCAGCACAGCGCTCTGCGCCAACGCGGCGGGCCCCGCGATACGCAGCACGACGAACGCCAGCACGAGAAGGACTATGGTCTGCAGCATGCCGCGGCTGACGCCTGCGAGGAACTTCCCTGCGAAGAGCTGCCCGGTGGTCAGCTGCGTGGTGAGCAGCCGCTCCAGCGTGCCGTTGCGCCGCTCCTCGATGAGCGTCTGGGCGTTGAGGGTGACCGAAAAGAGCAGGAACATGACGATGACGCCCGGCAGCAGGCGGTCCAGGATGTTCTCTTCTTCCGCCTGCTCGTCGAGCGTCTGAGTGACGACGCGGACAGGCGGGTTCCTGCGCGCATCGCCAAGGAGGACCCCGGTATGGGCCTCCACCTGCTCCGGCGGGATGGCCTCGCTGACGAGCACACCGAGCGCGCGGCGCAACTCGTATTCAGAGGCAAGGCCGTCCGCCGCGCCCTGGACGATGGCTGCGGTTATCTGGCCCGCGTCGCCGCCGTTGCCGCGCCGTTTGACGCGTACGGCGGCCGGCGTACCTGACTCAAGTGCGCCGGTAAACCCCGCGGGGATGACGAACCCGGTAAGGACGGCCGAGCGGTCGAGCGCATCGTTGAGTCCCGCCTCCGTGTACAGCCTCACGTCGAGGCCGTCCACGTCCTCGATGCGCTCGATGAGCTCGCGTGCGGCTTCGCCGCCGTCGAGGTCGGCGACGTGGGCGGTCGAATTGAACGACGTATCGCCGCCGAACACGCCGACCATCAGGGCGAACAGCACGATGGGAAGCGCGATGCTGAAGGCAAGCGCGCCGCGGTCTGCAAGGAAGCGCTTGACCTCGAAGAGTGCGAGCAGGGTGGGGCGGCCCATGCTAGTCGCGGAGGCTCCGGCCGGTGAGGCTGAGGAAGACTTCCTCCAGCGTCGTCGTATCGGCGTCACCGACCTGCGCCTTGAGTTCGGCGGGCGTGCCAAGCGCGATGATGCGTCCCTCGTCCATGATGGCGATGCGGTCGCAGAGGCGGTCGGCCTCCTCCATGTAGTGGGTGGTGTAGAGGACGGTCATACCCTCGTCGCGGAGGGCAAGAACGGTGTCGAAGATGTGGTTACGCGACTGCGGGTCGATGCCGACGGTGGGTTCGTCGAGGAAGAGCAGCTGCGGCCGGCTCATAAGCGCGATAGCGATGTTGACACGGCGCTTCATGCCGCCGGAGTACTTGCGGACGGCATCCTTCGCACGATCCGTCAGCCCGACGCGCTCCAGCACGTCAGCGGCGCTCTCTTTCGCCTCGCTGCCGGAGAGTCCGGCCATGCGCCCGAAGAAGACGAGGTTGTCGATCGCGGAGAGCTCCGGGTACAGCGCAAGCTCCTGCGGGCAGACGCCGATGAGCTTGCGCACCGCGTCGCTCTCCTTTGCAACGAGATGCCCTCCGATGGTGACGTCGCCGTCGTCGGGGTCAAGGACGGTGGAGAGCATGCGGATCGTGGTGGTCTTGCCCGCGCCGTTGGGCCCGAGCAGTCCGAATATCTCCTGCGAGCGAACGGTGAACGAGACTGAGTCGACGACCTGAACGCTGTCGAAACTCTTGGTGAGGCCGGTGGCCGCGAGGAAGTCTTCCATGCGAGCCATGGTATCAGAGCGGAAACGTGGCGCCGGGCAGCCGGGGAGTGAGCCGGTATCAGTCCGGCGACCGGAAATCGGGGACGCCCTCCGCGATGGCGGACGTCCAACTGTCGAGGTCGGTGACCCAGCCGTAGCGGCGCTTGATGGCGAACAACGCCTGGTCGTGCGTCTCCGGGATGATGCCTCCGCAGCAGTCCTCGATGAGCACGGGGAAGTACTCGTGGAAGTATGCGTCCCTTGCGGTGGCCTCGACGCAGGTGGGCGTTCCGATGCCGGTGATGAAGAGGTGCCGAACGCCGAGGCGCTTGAGCACGAGGTCGAAGTCCGTCCGCTGGAAGGCGCTGTAGAGGTTCTTCGCGATGACGTACTCGCCGTCCTGCGGGGCCAACTCTTCGACGATCTCGCCGCCCCAGGTGCCGTCGATGCCGACGGCTCGCTCCATCGCGGGGTCGCTCAGGTCCGCCCGGTAGGCGGCACTCTTCCAGTACCACGGCGAATCGGGGCCTGCGCGCAGCATCGGGTCGGCGGGGATGACCATGCGAGTGAACAGGACGGGCATGCCCGCCGCACGGGCGTAGGCGAGGGCGCGCCGGATCGTCGGGATGACGCGATTGCCGTGCTCCGTGTCGACGCCGGTGAGGTCGAAGAACCCGCCGGGCTTGATGTCGTAGTTCTGCATGTCGATGACGCACAGGGCGCTCTTCGACACCTCGAAGTCGATGGCCTCCGGTTCGGCTCTCAGGTTCAACTGCATCATGCCCCTCTACTACAGACGATCTCTCAGGGACGGTATAGGCGCTCCCGAGGGGTGTCAATCGCCCGGATGCAGAACATCCTCTCCACCTGCGGCGCGCAGCGCGGACGCGAACGTCTCGATGGCGCGGACCGGGTCATTGCCGGCGAACTGCACCCGCGCGATGAAGTGCTGCGCCGGCGCCCGCTCCGCGAAAGCGAGCGCCTCTGCTGCTGCCTGTTGCGGCGTGCCGTGCGCAACCATGGCATCGACCAACCGGCGCAGCTGCTCCGTCGAGAGGTCGGACACCTGGGAGGCGCCTTCGAGGGAGGGCATACGCTCCCGCATCACCCGCGAGAAGACCCGGTTGCGGTTCAACAGACCGGAGAGCGCGTACCTTGCGGCGCTCTCGTACGCCTCCTCCCGGGAGTCGGCCATGAACACCGGCAGCCCAAGCGCGAGCGCAAGGTCGTCCATACTGCGCCCCGCCTCACGGGCTCCGGCCTCGACATGCCCCATCGCCAGGGCGACGACCTCAGGGTCGACGCCGACCATGGCGTAGACGCCGTCGGCGGCAGCGCCTGCTGCCGCCAGCATCCTCGGACTGCTGGCGTTGACGTAGACCGGCACGGGCGCCGCGAGAGTGAACTCGGAGCCCAGGGTGCGGCGGATGGTCTCCGCTGCGTCAGCTAGCTGAGAGGCGGTTGCGCCGGGTTCACCCAGGTACCGCACTGCGAGATCGCCGCTGCCGATCATCAGGCATGCCCGGCCCGGTGCGGATTCTCCGAGAGTCGCGGCCAGGCTCGCCAGCATCTTCGGATGGCGCGTCACCGGGTTCGTCACCGACGGGAAGAGCGTCACCCGTTCCGTCTGCTGCGCGGCGAGCGCCAGCCGTACGAACACGTCCCTGCCGGTGTGCGGATGGTCGGGCATCCCTACGCCCGCGAAGCCGAGCTCCTCCGCCCTGACCGCGAAGCGCGACGACCCGGCCAGCGGCAGGTCGGTGGCGTCGTTGACGTCGATGCGGATGCCTGAGTCCGGTGTGGCCGACCCTAGTGCTCCCGGCCGTCCGAGAACCACTTGCCCTTCCTGAGCGCGCCGCCACTGTCGATCCGCTTGCCGGAGATCTGGTACTCGGCCTTGATGCCTTCCCACTCGCCCAGGCGCGCGCCCGTGCCGGAGAGCACGGCCTCCACGTCCGGCTTGCGGGGCGTCGTGCCGCGGTAGGGGCCGCCCATCTCTTCGTAGCCGGGGTACATGTAGTGCTCGCAGGGCAGCACAATGGTGCCCTCGTCCTCGCGGTGGACGTTCATCGGTTCGCCGCCGTCCTCGACGACAGCCGCCTGTTCATCGAGCATGCGGCGGAACATGATGATGCCGACGTCCGTCACGCCGAGACGCTCGGTCGTGCGGTCGGAGACGGCGCCCTGGATGACCCATGCGACCTGGTCCTGAGCGGCGACGAAGTCGCGGACGATGCGTCCGTTCTCGTCGAAGAGGGGGCGTTCGTCGTAGGGGATCTCGGTCTGCGGCTCTTCGCCGTCGTTGTATTGCCGGTAGTTGGTGATGATGTGGTAGGTGTGCGTGTCGTCCACGGGAACGCGTATCTCGAGCCCGTGGCTGACGCGGAGGATGTTGGGGAAGAGGATGGGGTGGCCGATGGCCCAGTGGTCGTCGCTCTCCTGCTCGTCGCCGACGAGCCTGCGCTTGATGACGCCGTAGTCCGTGACCTCAAAGCCGATCTTGCGATGGTCGGCCCCGCGCGCGCCAACGGCGGTGTTCCACGCGTCGCGCTCCTCGGGCGACTTGATGCGGTTCATCTGCCAGCCGCCCCAGTAGCGGTGGAGCCACTGGAAGTGCAGGGGGTCGAGCGAGTTTTCCTGGCACTGCAGCCAGTTGCAGGGGAGCATCGTGCCCCAGGCGTCCTTGTGCCCTTCCCAGTTGAGCACGTCCCACTTGGGAAGAACGGGAGCGGGCAGGGGTCCCATGTAGACGAAGACGAGGCCGCCGAGCTCCTCCACGGGGTAGGACTTGATGCGCACCTTGTCCTTGAACTTGGAGCCCTCAGGCTCCGACGGCTGGTCGACGCACTGGCCGTGCTCGTTGAATATCCAGCCGTGGTAGGCGCAGCGGATGCCGTTCTCCTCGTGTATGCCGTAGGAGAGGTTCGCCTTGCGGTGCGCGCAGGACGGCTCGATGCAGCCGACCGTGCCGCTGGCGTCGCGGTAGAGGACGAGGTCCTCGCCGAGGAGGCGCACCTCCTTCGTAGGCGTCTCGGCGTTCAGCTGTGCGCTGCCCGCGATGGGGTGCCAGTAGCGGCGCATCAGCTCGCCCATCGGCGTGCCGGGTCCGACCTTCGTGAGGCGATCGTTCATCTCAGCCGTGAGCATGGCCGTCCTCCTCTGGTGCCTTCGCTTACGTGGACGAGACCGACGCGGTCTTGAACTTGAAGTCGCGGTCGGTGTAGACCTCCGGGGCCATCTTCGATTCGAGGCCACGCTCGGCGAGCTGGTTCTCGAAGTACTCGCGGATCCACGGGTCCTCGTCGACGTACTCGATGTTGACGCCCTCGGCGTTGCCCTGTTCGTCCTCTTCCTTGCCGATGAACTGGACGGGCGGGTGCAGCGCGAAGTAGCGCGCGGCCCTGGTGCCGAGGTTGAAGTGCTGGTGGAAGTACTGGTCGGGCGGGGTGACGGCGCTGCCCTCATGCCAGGGGTAGACCTTCTTCTCGCCGCCGTCCTGGGGCCACATGATGGAGTAGCCCTCGCCGCCGGGAATGACGATGAGGCGCCCGGGGCCGTGGCGGTGCGCCTTCTTGTACGTGCCAGGCGGGAAGACGGACATGTGCGCCGATATCTCCGAGCCGGGGACGTACATGGCGATCGACGATCCGCCCGCGCCGCGGCTTCCGGCGGCGGTGAGCTTGTCCCACGCGAGCAGGTCCGGCCAGAAGTTGCCGCGCCATACCGTGCCGCCAACGGCGCCCCACGCGCTGCCGAAGTCCTTCTCGATGTCCTTGGCCTCGGAGAAGAAGTCCTGGTCCGCGTCGTCGAGGATGCTCTTGTTGACGTGCGGGTTGTTCATGAAGAACTCGGGGTCGGGGATGGTGCTCATGGCAATGGGGAGGTAGTTGAAGAAGAGGAGACGCACCGGCGTGTTGCCCATGTTGCGCAGCTCGCACCACGAGTTGCGGGGGATGACGAACACGCTGCGGTCCGACCACTCGAAGTCGCGCTTGGCGTTGCTGATCTCGCCCCAGACGGAGGCGAAGCCGCGGCCTGCGAGGACATAGACCATCTCCTCAACGCCCAGTTTGAAGGGGTTGAGCGACGCTCCGGCCGGAATCTCCTGCACGCGCGCCTCGGTCACGCCTTCCATGTTGGTGAAGCGGACGAAGGCCGTGTCGCAGCCCCGGACGTCCCAGTAGGCGAGGTCGAGGGTGCGGAGGTCCTCAACGTAGCAATCGGAGAGCACGGGCACGCCCTTGGCGGCCTGCTCGTCGAGCCAGTTGTCGTGAGTGAAGTAACTGCGAACCATCGTTGTGCTCTCCTTTGTTCTTTCTGTTCAGACAGGCCGCCTGTGGCAGGCCCTAGAGGGCGCGCACCTCGGTCATCGCCTCGTCCAGGAAGACGCCGTAGATGTCGTCCGGATCGGCCTTCACCGAGTCACCGGGGCTTTCCGGGCCGAATGGCGAATCGATGATGGTGACGGGCACCGCGCCGCCCGCGAGCGGGCCGGTAACTTCGGCGGTCGCGCCGTTGGCAAGTTCCACCTTGTCGCCTGCTTTCAGTGTCTCGGCTCCCATCAGCGAGTGGCCTCCTGCGCAATCTCCTTGTTGCGCTCCTCGGCGTCCTCGCCGCCCTCGAACCCGCGCTGGTTCATGATGGGGCTGTACTTGCTCGCCATGCCCTGGCGCTCGAAGGCGAATGCCTGGCCGCCGCCGAGTTCGGCGCGCTTCGACCAGTGCTCCGTGTCCATGCCGAGGTAGACGTTGCGCTCAGGGTCGCGGAACGTGTTGATGGGGTCACCCCCGTCCTCGACGATGCGTATCTGCTCCTCCAACATGCGGCGGAACATGATGACGCCCTTGTCCGAGCGTCCGAGGTGTTCACCCGTGCGGTCGGCGATGAGGCCCTGCGTGATCCACGCGGCGACGTCCTGCGCCGAGTTGGAGTCGAGTATCTCGAAGCGGACGCGGCCGTCCTCTTTCAACTGGATGAGAGGCGGGTGGAAGAGAGGGATGTCCTCATCGCGCTGGTCGGGGTCGTCCGGCGACACCTTCGGGTGACACATCACCCACCAGTGACCGGTGCGATGGTCGTCCAGCGGCACGCGGATCTGGAACGAGGGGCCGACACCGCGCGCGATGCCGGGGGTGTCGCCCGGGTCCTTCCAAGAGTCGAACGCGATGCCGCTGCCGCCCTGGCGGAGGAAGTAGGGGAAGACGATGGGGTGGCCCTGCGCCCACTCGGGGTCCTCGTAGCCGCCGCCCTTCACGAGCCTGCGCTTGATGATGCCGTACTCGAACTTGTCGAAGCCGATGCGCTCGTTCTCGTAGCGCGTACGCACCTTGTCGGCCTGGCCGTTCATGATGGCGACGTAGTTGCCCCACTCGCCGTGCAGCCACTCGGAGTGCACGGGGTCGAGCGAGTTCTCCTGGCACTGCAGCCAGTTGCAGGGAAGCTCGGTGTAGCCGATGTCCCGCACGACGCCGTCTATGGAGAAGACGTCCCAGCTTGGCAGGAGCGGAACGGGGGAGGGGCCAAGGTAGGCGAAGATGAGGCCGGCCTTCACCTCCAGCGGGTACGCCTTGATGCGCACCTTGTCCTTGAAGCGGTTGTCCGGCGCCTCGGTCTCCTCGTAGGGTTGCTCGAGGCAGCGCCCGGTTTCGTCGAACATCCACCCGTGGTAGGGGCAGCGGATGCCGTCGTCGGTTGGGATGCCGTAGACCATGCCCATACGGCGGTGAGGGCAGTAGCTGTCCACGAGTCCGAAGACGCCCTTGTTGCTCTTGTAGAGGATGAGGTCCTCGCCGAGAAGCCGGATGGGCTTCGTGGAGCGGTCGTTCATCATGGCGACGGCGGCGATGGGGTGCCAATAGCGGCGCATCAGTTCGCCGGTCGGGGTGCCGGGGCCGACTCTCGTCAAGCGGTCGTTCTGTTCAGCGGTCAGCATGCATTACCTCCCTGCAGCGGACGCGGATAGACGTATGCGCGCGGAGTGTACCAGAGAACGGCGAGAAGTGCGCTCCGCAGGAGTGATGGCGAGGGTGGAGCGATCCGATCCCCGTGCTAAACCGCTCATCCGCGCTCATTCCGCGCTCATCCACCTCTGTTCCGCACCGCTGTTCAACCTCGCCACATCGCTCGAAACCGCTCATTCCCGCGCCATCAGCGCTCGAAACCGCCGATGACCGCTCACGTCACCCACTCCTGTGGCCACGCCCCGTGGCGCGATGTTCCACCGGAGGAACGCCGACGCGCGTCCTCCGATCGGTCCCGTGCGCGGATGTTACGGGGTGTGCATGCCGTTCCACCCAGGCGGACAGCGGCCGTCAGAGGCGCGTCGACGGAAGTGCCGCCCACAGCTGTAACATTCGGCAACATTCGGTAACACTTCACTCCTGAGAGCTCGTCCGAGCGCTGCGACTTCACCGGACCAGCGTACGCGCCCCTTGCGCGTTGGCGAAAGGGGCGCGTGTCACACGCGCAGGCTCTGCTGGCAGCCGTTGCAACTCACTCGGGATACGCCCCGTTTCACCAACGTTCGCCCGAGAGATATTTCGACTCCGCCTCCGGCTCCGCTCAACATGACAAGCCCTTCGACTCTGGAATCTACCGGACGAGGGGGTGGAGCGGGAGACGGGACTCGAACCCGCGACATCTTGCTTGGAAGGCAAGAGCTCTACCACTGAGCTACTCCCGCCCGTGGCACTCCCATTATAGCGGGGCATCCCCTTACGGCGGGCGCTCGCCCGACCGTTGCCGCACCTGCCGCGTCTCCACGCCGAACATGGTGACGATGAGCGCGGCGGCGATGAGGAAACCGGACACGGTGACAAAGGCAGTCTGGAAACCCGCGTTGTCAGCGACGGAGCCGATGACGATGGGGCCGATCACCTGGCCAGCGATCATGGAGAGCGACCAGACCCCGAGGAAGGCGCCGCGCCGGTCGCTGGGAGCGAGGTCCATCGCGTAGACCTGGTTCGTGCCGGTGGCGAACGCCTCCGCGAGCCCGAACGCCAGCACGGCCAGGAGCGCGCTCTCGAAGTCCGACAGGCCAGACATCATCCAGACGGCAACGGACGTCGCAAGGAGCGCAAAGATCATGGTGCGCTTGCGCCCGACGCGGTCGCTTGCGATGCCGGCAGGGATGGCGGCGCCGAGCGCGAGGATGCCGGAGAACATGATGAGCGTCCCGACGCGCGCCTCGTCCAGCCCGGCGGCGTTCGCTCCCTGGACGGGGAAGAACGTCCGGAAGACGCCGGTCCCTCCGGTCACGAGGTTGACGGAGAAGGTCGCGATGATGAGCACCAGGAAGGCCCGCGACCGGAACATGGCGAGGTTCAGGCGTCGCAGGACGCCGCCGCCGCTCGCGGGACTCGAGGCGGGCCGCGGCCTCCCGCGGGAGTCGCGCACCCAGAGCAGCGTCACGATGATGACCGCGACCTTGCACGCGGCGATGAACAGGAAGACGTCGCGCAGGTCGCCGGAGAACGCGACGAACCCCGCGACCAGCGGCCCCATGAGCGTTCCCGCGCGGGACGAGGTCTGCCGGAGGGCGACGGCCCTGCCGCGCGTCGCGACCTCGGTGTAGTCGGCCATCAGGGCGTTGGAGGCGGTCATCCACGTCCCGATGCCCAGGCCCGCGAGGAGCTCCATGAGGAAGTACTGGAGATACGTGGTTGAGTTGAACTGCCCGATGAGCGCGGCGATGTGGATGACCGCGCCGAGGATGACGAACCACTTCCTGCCGAAGCGGTCGGTGAGGTAGCCGGTGAGCGGGCCGGTGAACGACCGTGGCGCGGCGCTGACGGCGGAGACGAGCGCGACGAGCAGGAACGATTCGCTGAGTTCGTAGGCGAAGAGCGGCCTGACGAGCCAGAGCCCGCCCGTGCCGAACCCCCAGAAGAAGAACATCAGGAAGATCGGCAGCGTCCTGGGGGTGAACAGGTCTATGAACCGCTCGCCGGATGAAGAAGAGCGCATCGCCCGGCGATGGTACTACGTTGGGAACAGTAGAATCGCAGCATGAGCACGCATGACGAACGGCGCGGCGGCATCGGCGGACAGGTGATGCGCTTCCAGCGCGTTACGTCGACGATGGACGTGGCCTGGCAGCTCGCGGAGGCGGACGCCCCGCACGGCATGACCGTCGTTGCCCAGGAGCAGACCGCGGGGCGCGGACGTTTCTCGCGGCGATGGGTGTCGGGCGAAAACGACAGTCTGCTGACCTCGGTGCTGCTGCGGCCTCCGGTAGACGCCGCGCCGATGCTGAGCATCGTGGGCGCGCTGGCGGCATCGGACGCCGTGCGGGCGCTGACGGGACTGGCGTGCGCGTTCAAGTGGCCTAACGACGTGCTGCTGAACGGCAGGAAGGTCTGCGGCGTGCTGACGGAGGTCCGCGCCGACACGGACGGCAACGTCATCGCAGTGCTCGGCGCCGGTCTGAACGTGAACCTGCGCCCCGAGGAGCACCCCGACATAGCGGACGTCGCGGCAAGCCTGGCGTCCGAGATGGGGATCGGGTTCGCGGTCGCGGACGCGGAACAGGCGTTCCTCGCCGGACTGCGCGAGCGCTATGCACAGTGCCTCGACGCTCCGCAGGCGCTGGTCGGCGACTGGTCGGCGCGGCTGTCGACCCTCGGCAAGGAAATTACCGTGCGTCGGCGGGATGGCGCAGTACACGGGATGGCGGAAGGAGTGGACAGCGAGGGGCGCCTGCTCGTGCGCCTCGCGTCGGGCGACGTGCGCGCGCTCTCGGAGGGGGAGGTCGCGCCTTCATGACTGCGGAGCCGAGGAAGGGACCAGGCAACCCGAGAGGATGTTACGCGCTAAGCGCGGGACTTCGCCTCCGGCTTCGCTCAACATGACAAGCCCCTCAACTCTGAACAGTTACCGGCACCCTATCTCGTCCTGCGTTTCGCCTCTGGTGCGTTACAATGACGCAACAGTCCCGTCCTGCCGTATCCCATGAGCAACGCACGAGAGCAATCGCTTGCCCGCCAGCGCGTCGTCGCGGGCAGCCGCATACGCCTGGAGCGGTTCCTCCAGCGCAGGGGCTACCAGCCGATAACGACGCCGATGATCGAGCCGACCGACCTCTTCCTGAAGAAGTCGGGCGGCGAACTGGCGGCGCGCATGTACTCTTTCACCGACCCCAGCGGGCGGCGCGTGAGCCTGCGCCCGGAGTTCACGTCGTCGGTCGTGCAGGCGTTCGTCGATGGCGATCTGCCGGGCCCGCTGCCGCAGCGCTGGTGCTACTCCGGACCCGTCTTCCGCTACGAGAAGGGCGGCGATTCGGGCGAGTTCGAACAGCTCGGCGCGGAATTGATCGGCGCGGGGAGCGTCGCGGCTGACGCGGAGATGCTCGCGCTCGCCGTGCAGGGGCTGACCGTGCTGGGCGTTCGTGGCCACCGGCTGCGCATCGGGCACGTCGGCGTCGTATCCGCGATGTACGAGGCGCTCGGCCTCTCCGAGCGTTCCAGCATGTTCCTGATGGGAAGCCTCGCCGCGCTCCGTTCCGGGAGCGAATCGCCGGAGGGCGTGCGCGCGAAGGCGGCGCGGCTTGGACTGCTCGCTCCGGAGGAGAACGAGCACGTCTCGCGCATCACGCGGGCAATGGCGCCGGAGGACGCGGCGGAGATGGTGCGCAGTTTCGTGGGGCAGGGCGTCGCCGGGTCGACCGGGCAGCGCACGCCCGACGAGATACTGCGGCGTTACCTGAAGAAGCTGCGCCTGGCCGACGAGCCGGGAGCGTTCGAGAAAGGACTCGCCCTCTGCGGTGAACTCGCCCGGGCGGCAGGACCCGCGGCACGCGTTCGAGGCAGGCTCGCGCGCATCGCGTCGCGGTTCCGCATCCGCAAGAGCGTTCTTGCTCCGCTGGAAGGCGTGCTGACGGCGCTCGAGCAGTACGACCTGCGCGGCGTGCCGGTCATACTCGACCTGGGACTGGCGCGCGGGCTGGCCTACTACACGGGCCTGCAGTTCGACATCGAGCACCAGCGGATACACGGCACACACGCGCTTGGAGGCGGCGGACGCTACGACGACCTCATCGGCGCACTCGGCGGGAAGCGTTCGACACCGGCGATAGGGTTCGCCTATGGGCTGGACCACGTGGCGCGCCTGCTTCCGGCGGGGTTCGCGGAGGACGACCTCGACGGCCCGGCGCAGGTGCTCGTGACGGCGCAGGAGACCGCGTTCAGCGAGGCCGTGGCCACGGCGGAGCGCCTCCGCGCGCAGGGCATCCCCGCGGAGCTCGACCTGGAGAGCAAGAGCGACGCCGCGGCTGCGAAGTACGCGAGGCAGCGCGGCATCGAAACCATCATGCGGGTAGGGCAGGACGGCCGTGTTGCAGAACAGTTCGTCTAACGGCCAAGTGCGCGACCGCCTGCGCCTCGCCATCCCGAGCGACGGCGTCATGTACGAGGGCACGCTCGATTTCCTGAGCGCCAGCGGCATGCGCGTGCGGCGTCCGAATCCGCGCGGCTACACGGGCGAGATGCGCACGCTGCGCGGCGTGGAGATCGTCTTCCAGCGCAACTCCGACATCACGGCGCGCGTGGAAGAGGGCGACGCCGACCTGGGCCTCGTGGGGTTCGACAACTTCGCGGAGACGCGCATAGACGACGGCGATGCGCTCGTCGTGATCGAGGCGCTGGGCTACGGTCATTGCGAACTCGTGACGGCGGTGCCGGACTCGTGGGTCGACGTGGAGTCGATGGCCGATCTCGCCGACCTCTCCATCGAGTTCCAGGAGAGCGGACGCGAGTTGCGCATCGCGACGAAGTACCCGGTGCTGACACGGCGCTTCCTGCACCAGCACGACGTGAACTACTTCACCCTCAAACGGCTCTCCGGCGCGGTGGAGCCGACGCCTGCCATCGGCTACGCGGACTTCATCGTCGACCTCACGGCGAGCGGACAGACGCTGAGCGAGAACCACCTGAAACGCGTTGCGGACGGCACGGTGCTCGTATCGGAGGGCGCGCTCATCGCGAACCGCCGGATGCTGCGCGAGCACCCCGAACGTTTGGAGACCGCACGCGAGATCATCGAGCGCATCGAGGCGAGCCGGTCTGCGTCGACGTACTCGCGCCTCACGGCGAACATCGAGGGCGAGAGCGAGCAGGCCGTGGCCGCGAAGGTGCTGGAGCTGCCGGAAGCGAGCGGGATCAGCGGCCCGACCATATCGCCCGTCTACTCGCGCGATGGCCGGCAGGTGTACTCGATAACGGTGTCTATACCGAAGCGCGACCTGACCGCGGCGGTCGACCACCTGCGCAGCATCGGGGGAGCGTCGGTCAGCGTGTCGGACGCCGTATACCTCTTCCGTGAGGAGAGCAGCATCTACGCGCGACTGCTCGGCGCGCTGGGACTGTCGTGATGCGCGTGCTGCGCGGCATCGACTCGGGGCTGGCGGCGCTGACACGACGTCCGGGCTACGAGGAGCCGGAACTGACGCCCGCGTCGGCTGCGCGCACCGAGGCGCTGTTCGGGGAACCATTGACGGCAACGCAGGCGGTCGAACGCATCGTCGCCGACGTACGCGCCGGCGGAGACGCGGCGATACGGGACTACGCCCGCCGCATCGACGGTGCGGACCTGAACGCCTTCGAGGTCCCGCGCAGTGCGTGGGAGGACGCCGCACAGTCGCTGGGAGCGGAGTTGCGGGAAGCGGTCGCTGTCGCGGCAGGCCGGATACGCGCATTCCACGAAGCCGCGATGCCGCGCGCGTGGGACGACACCGGCGCGGGCTACGGGCTGCGAAGCGTCGCCATCGAACGCGTGGGGCTGTACGTGCCCGGCGGCTTGGCGGCGTACCCCTCGACGGTGCTGATGTCGGCGATACCCGCGAAGGTTGCGGGCGTATCGGAGGTCGTCGTCTGCACGCCGGACCCGTCGCCAGTGACGCTGGCCGCCGCGCTTGCGGCAGGCGTCGACCGCCTGTTCGGCATCGGCGGAGCGCAGGCGATAGCGGCGATGGCGTTCGGAACGGAGAGCGTCCCGCAGGTCGACAAGATATGCGGGCCCGGCAACGTGTTCGTCTCCATCGCCAAGCGGCTGGTCTACGGTCACGTCGACATCGACGGCCTCTACGGCCCGACCGAGACGCTCGTCATCGCCGACGACACCGCCACGCCGGAGGTCGTTGCCGCCGACCTGCTCGCGCAGGCGGAGCACGACGAACTGGCCTCGCCCGTGCTCGTAACGACAAGCGAGCCTGTCGCGGATGCGGTCGAGCGCGAGCTGGAACGCCAGATCGCGCTGCTGGAGCGCGAGCCCATCGCACGCGAGGCGCTGGCGCGCCAGGGAACGATCGTCATCGTGGACAGCATCGAGGAGGCCGCAACCATCGCCAATGCCTTCGCGCCGGAGCACCTCTGCCTGCTCACCGTAGACCCGCACACCTGCGTCGGGCTGATACACAATGCGGGCGGCATCTTCGTCGGCGAGGCGTCGCCCGAGGTGATGGGGGACTATGCGGCAGGGCCGAGCCACGTCATGCCGACAGGCGCCACGGCACGCTTCGCGTCAAGCCTCGGCGTGCACACGTTCCTCAAGCACGTGCCGGTCGTCAGCCTGTCGCCGGAGACCGCGCGGGAGATCGGCCCCGCGGCGTCGGCGCTGGCGCGGGCAGAAGGCCTGACGGCACACGCACGAGCAGCAGAACTGCGGCTGGAAGGCGCAGGGCAACCGTCCGGAAGGAGGCGCTCATGACGCGCCGGAACGTACTCGATTTCGTGCAGCCGCACTGGCGCAACCTCGACCCGTACGAGGCCGCGGAGCCGCCGGAGTCGCTCGCAGAGCGCGGCGGCATCACGGAGGACGAGGTCGTCAAACTCAATGCGAACGAGAACCCGTACGGGCCGTCGCCGAAAGCGCTGGAAGCGCTGAACCACTCAGCGCGGGCGCACATCTACCCGGACCCGGCACAGGTCGCGATGCGGCGGGCGCTCTCACGGTACACCGACGCCAGGCCGGAGCAGATCGTCGTCGGGAACGGCAGCGACGAGATCATCGACCTCGTCTTCCGCGCGACACTCGAACCGGGCGACGTGGTCGTGAACGCCCCGCCGACGTTCGGCATGTACGACGTGACGGCGAATATCTGCGGCGGAGCCATCGTGGAGGTCGAGCGCGACGAGAACTTCGACATCGACGTGGATGGCATGCTCGCGGCGGCAGAGGGCGCGAAGCTCATCGTGCTGGCGTCGCCGAACAACCCCTCCGGCAACAGCACGCCGATCGAAGACGTCGAGCGGTTGCTCGGCGCGGACTGCCTCGTCGTCGTGGACGAAGCGTACGCCGAGTTCGCGGGTCGCAGCGTGCTGCCGCTCGTGGACAAGCACCCGAACCTCGTCGTGCTGCGGACGATGAGCAAATGGGCCGGGCTCGCGGGACTGCGCGCTGGTTACGGCGTGATGAACGAGGAGATGGCCGAGGTACTGATGCGCGGCAAACCGCCGTACAACGTCTCCCAGGTGGCGGAGGCGGCATTGCTCGCGTCGCTGGAAGACGCGGAGATACTGGACGAACGCGCGCGGCTCATCGTCCGGGAGCGCGAGCAAATGGGCGGATTGCTCGCGGAGATGCAGGGAGTAGAGCCGCTGTCGTCGGACGCGAACTTCATCCTCTGCCGCCTGCCGGAAGGGCGCGGCAGGGCGATCTACGATGCGCTCGCCGACCGCGGCGTGTCGGTGCGATACTACTCACGCGGCAAACTCGCCGATTACCTGCGCGTCAGCGTCGGGACGCCGGAACAGACCGGGCGGTTCATCGAGGCGCTGCGCGCAGCCTTGCAGCAGACGGCATGACGGACCGCATCGGAACATACAGCAGGACCACGGGCGAAACGTCCGTATCGGTCACAATCGGACTGGACGGCACGGGGCAGGGGAACATCGCAACCGGCAACGGGATGCTGGACCACCTGCTGAACCAGCTCTCCCGCCACGGCCTGTTCGACCTCGACATCGAGGCCACCGGCGACAGCGCGCTGACCGGCTGGCACCACACGGTCGAGGACTGCGGCATCGCACTCGGGCGCGCGTTCGCCGACGCCATCGGCAGCGGCGCGGGCATCCGGCGCATGGGCCACGCGCTCACACCGCTGGACGAAACGCTCGCGCGCGTGGCACTGGACATCAGCGGGCGCGGCTACGCGGTGGTCGACCTCGGTGTCAGCGGGACGACCATCGCCGACCTTCCGGGGGACCTCGTGCGTCACTTCCTGGAGTCGTTCGCGGTCGAGGCGCGCGTCACCCTGCACGTCCAGGTCCTGCACGGCGTCAACGCGCACCACAAGGTCGAGGCGTCGTTCAAAGGGCTCGCCAAGGCGCTGCGCGACGCAGTCGAGATCGACCCCCGCGCGGGCGGCAACACGCCCAGCACCAAGGGCGTCATCGGGTAGGGTGCTGGCCGCATACGCAGGAGGCCGCATGCGGGTCCGGCTCGCGATACCGATGGTCCTGACGCTGGCAGCACTCGCGGCGGCTTGCGGACCTGAACCCACGGCGACACCTACTCCTACCCTGACCCCAACGCCTACTCCGACACCAACGCCCACTCCCACTCCAACGCCGACGCCAAGCCCGACCCCCACTCCGGTGCCTACGGCAACCCCTACGCCTACTCCCACGCCGACCGCTACACCAACACATACCCCTACGCCAACACCTACCCCCACGAATACTCCCACTCCAACGTTCACTCCAACGCCAACGCCTGTGCCATGCACCAACGGCGTTGCAGTGCAGGCCCCTCATGCGAACCCTGACCTCGTAGCGGACTGCGGAACGCTGCTGAAGGCCAAGGGAACGCTCGACGTCGCAGGGAGATTGAACTGGACGGACGAACTTCCCATGGCGGCATGGGAAGGGGTGAAACTGGATGGTGCAAGACCCCAACCCCGGCTCATCGGGCTCGTTCTGCCTGGACAGAGGTTGTATGGAGAGATACCGCCCGAACTGGGAGCGCTGACCAATATCCGGCTGCTGGATCTCGGCGAGAACCAATTGACCGGCCCCATACCCCCGGAGTTGGGCAGCCTCGCCGAACTACGGCACTTGCTTCTCGGAAAGAACAACCTGATCGGAGAGATACCGCCGGAAGTGGGCAACCTGTTCAGGCTGGAGACACTCGTTCTGCACGACAACGCTCTGTCGGGAGAATTGCCGCCGGACCTGGTCAACCTGTCCAATCTGCAGGACCTGTTCCTCCCAGGCAATGACCTTTCGCGCGAGATTCCAGCATGGCTGGGCAGGCTCAGGAATCTGACAGTACTGGCCCTCAACGGCAATGAACTGACGGGATCGATACCACGGGAATTGAGCAATCTGGCCCGGTTGCGTGCGTTGGACCTCTCAAGTAACCGACTGTCGAGAACGATACCGCGCGAATTGGGACGACTCACCTGGCTGGAACAGTTGAAACTCCAAGAGAACGAACTGAGCGGAAGGATACCCACTGAGCTGGGCAATCTGGATTCCCTGCGGTACCTGTTCCTGTGGGATAACCTCCTGACCGGACAGATCCCACGGAGTCTCGGAGACCTTCCGAACCTGGAGGACGTGCGCTTCTATGGGCTCTCCCTGACGGGCTGTGTGCCCCGCGGCTTACGCGACGTCAAACCCGATGGCCTGGCTCACGTGAGCCTGCCGACCTGCAGCCGGTGACCGTGTCTCAGCACTCGAAGCCGCGTCCCCATTGCCTGAGGTTTTGCGTAGGGCAGGGTTTTCTTAGGAACGTGGTTACGCCGGCCTGATGTCAGCCTCGTAGGCCTCGATGACGGGGTTGGCGAGCAGCTTGTCGCACATCTCGTGCACGTCGCGATGAGCGCTCGGTTCGTCGGGCGCTTCGACATCCAGCGTGAGCATCTTGCCGACGCGCACGTCCCGCACGCCGCCGAAGCCGAGCGAGTGCAGACTGCCAAGCACAGCGTTGCCCTGTGGGTCATTGACGGCGGGTTTGAGCATCACCTGGATGCGCGCCGTGAACCGCATCACACGCCGCTTCCCGAGCCGCAGGACTCGCCGCGGGACTCGGAGTCCGGGCCGTTGGCGCGGTGGTCGTCGACGAAGTCGCGCATCGCGCCGGTCTCGCTGGGCGTCACGCTGTCCAGCCAGCCCCACGCCACCAACTGGATCTCACCTTCGTCGACGTCAGCGTGCGGGTGCAGCACGTAGCAGTCCGGGTAGCCGGGCAGGCCTTCGACGAACGCCTGCAGTTCCGCGCGCTGCGAGTCGCTGGAGAGTTGGTAGTTGAACACGACTGCGCCATTGCGGAGATTGCGGACCACGGCCTCGTCGGCCACCTGCTCCTCGTGAACGCCCCAGGCGGCAGGCTCAGCCCAGCTGGGGCCGGACGTCGGCGGCGACGTGTCATACTCGGCCGTTTCGCCGGGTTCCAGCAGACCGCCCTCCTGGATGGCGAGCTGCGTTCCCGCGATGTCCCGTGTCTCCTGTTCGACGGGGGCCGGGGTGACGCCGAAGGAGGGCAGGGCGAGTCCGGTGATGAGCGCCAGCGCGATGATGAGGCCGCCCGCCATGAAGAAGCGGCGCTTGCGTGCCCGCTTCGCCTGGGAACGCTGACGGCGCTCCTGTCGTGCTGTGGTGCGGCGTGAAGGGCCGCGGCGGTCCTGTCCAGAGCGGGTGGGGGTTTGCGCAGGTTGCGCGGCGGGCTGCTGCTGTTCCTCGTCTGCCAAGTGGAGTGTCCTTACAGTGTGATGGTGCGGGGCGTGTCAGGCGGCCTGGCCGGTGAGCTTCCGGTAGGCCTCCCAGTAGCGCTCCGTGGTCTTCTCTACAACGTCGTCCGGCAGGGCAGGCGCGGGCGGCGTGCGGTCCCAGTCCTTCTGGGTGAGGAGCCAGTCGCGCACGAACTGCTTGTCGTAGTTCGGCTGCGACTTGCCGGGGTTCCAGCCGCTGGCGTCCCAGAACCGGCTGGAGTCGGGCGTAAGCACTTCGTCGATGAGGATGACCTCGCCGTCGCGCATCCCGAACTCGAACTTCGTGTCGGCGATGATGATGCCGCGTTCCGCGGCGACGTCGTGGGCGTGCTGGAAGACAGCGAACGAGAGGTCGCGAAGCGTTGTCGCCATATCCGCTCCGACGAGATCGGCCATCTCCTCGGCGTTGAGTGGTTCGTCGTGGCCGATCTCCGCCTTGGTGGTGGGCGTGAACATGAGCTCGGGGAGCCTGCTGCCGTCCACGAGGCCGGGCGCCATCGGAACGCCGAACATGGTCCCGGTCGCGTTGTAGTCGACGAGCGCGGAGCCGGTCAGGTACGCGCGCACAACGCACTCGGCGTCGATGCGCTCGGCGCGCTTCACGACCATCGCCTGCTGCGCGATGTCGGGCGCGAGGTCCTTCAGCAACGGGTGCTCGGCGAGGTCGCCCAACGCTTCCGTGTCCTCTGCGAGCGCGATGAAGTGGTTCGGCACGATGTGGCGGGTCTGGTCGAACCAGAACTTCGACATGAGCGACAGCACCCGGCCCTTGTCCGGGATAGCGGTGGGCAGCACGACGTCGAACGCGGAGATGCGGTCTGTTGCGACCATCAGCAGCAGTCCGTCGCCGAGGTCGTAGGTGTCACGCACCTTGCCGCGGTAGAGTCGGTCGGGCAGTGGCGTTTCAAGCAGTGGCATGATCTCGCTCCCGAATGGAATTAGCACTCGCGGCGAGGCCGGCGCGCTCGAACAGCGCGTCGACGTTCGCCGTGTAGTAGCCGTAGTCGAACAGTTCGGCGAGCGCTCCTTCCGAGAGGTGCGCTCGCACGTCGGGGTCGCCCTTCACGAGTTCGCGGAAGTCTCGATCCTCGTCCCAGGTCGCAGCGGCGTGACGCTGCATCATGCGGTAGGCGTCCTCGCGGGGCATCCCCGCCTCGATGAGCGCGAGCATAACGCGCTGGGAGAAGAGCAGGCCGCGCGTGGACTCGATGTTCGCCATCATGCGGTCGGGGAAGACGCTCATCCCGCGCACGATGCCGGTGAAGAGATCGAGGATGTAGTCGAGCGCCATGCAGGCGTCCGGCAGGATGATGCGCTCCGCCGACGAGTGCGAGATGTCGCGCTCGTGACAGAGGGCGACGTTCTCCAGCTCTGTGAGCGCGTTGCCCATGATGAGGCGTGCGAGGCCGCAGACACGCTCCGAGAGGTCGGGGTTGCGCTTGTGCGGCATCGCGGACGAGCCGGTCTGCCCCGCGCCGAATGGCTCCTCGACCTCGTGGACCTCGGTGCGCTGCAGGCCGCGTATCTCGGTCGCGAACTTCTCCAGCGAGGCTGCGGTGACCGCGAGCGCTGTCATGAAGTTTGCATGCCGGTCGCGCTGGACGATCTGGTTGGAGAGCGGCGCGTACGGGATGCCGAGCGCCTCGCAGGCGTAGGTCTCGACCTCGATCGGGACGGTGGCGTGCGTACCGACGACGCCGGATATCTTGCCAACCGATGCTTCCTTCGCGGCGCGCTCGAGGCGGCCACGGTTACGGCGCATCTCGTCCCACCAGAGCGCGAGCTTCAACCCGAACGTGGTCGGTTCCGCATGGACGCCGTGCGTGCGGCCCATGATGAGCGTGTGCTTGTGTTCGAGCGCGCGCTCGGCGATGGCCTCGATGAGCGCGTCCACGTCCGCCAGCAGTATCGCGGCAGAGTCGCGCAACTGCAGGCCGGTCGCTGTGTCCCAAACGTCATTGGACGTGAGGCCGTAGTGTATCCAGCGTCCCTCCGGGCCGAGCCCTTCCGTGACGGAGTAGAGGAACGCGGTCACATCGTGTTTCGTCTGCGCGAACTTCTCGTCGAGTTTCGCGGCATCCCATGAGGCGCCGCTGATGCGTTGCATGTCCTCCGCCGGGATAACACCGAGCCGTGCCCATGCTTCGCAGACCGCGATCTCGACGGCGAGCCAGCGGTCATACTTGCCCTCGTCGGTCCAGACCTCCTTCATCGCCTCACGGGCGTAGCGGTCGATCATGGCCTGGCCTGCGCGTGCGTTCGAGCGTAGTCCAGCACGGGGAAGAAGTCGGGCAGCTCCCGGTAGGCGATGCCGCGCTCGCGGCAGATGCCCGCAAGCGGCTCGCGGGCGAAGACCACGTCGGCGCGGGCAGCGGGGCAGGCGTCCGAGACGCCGTCACCCACGTAGACGATCTGCTCGCCGTCGCGGCGCGAGTGCTCCAGCGCCATGCACTTACAGTTGCCGGGCCACCACGCGCACGACTCGTCGGCGAAGTCGTACTCGTACGTCTTGGCGTCAGGCCCGTATGTCCGCACCGTGTGCGATTCCACGTCCACGCCGTGTTCGTCGAAGAGCGCCTCGACGTAGTAGTCGAGCCCGTGGCTCGCGACGGCCAGGTGTATGCCGTGCTCCGCGCAGTATGCGGCAAGCTCGGCGAAACCGGGACGCAGTTGCGCGTTGGAACGGACGTAGTCCGTCTGCTCCTCGACGGTCGCGGTCATCTGGCGGAACGCGATCTCCTGGTACTCGGCAAGCGATATCTCGCCGTCGGCGCGCCGCTTGCTCATCTCGCGCCAGTGGACGACGCCGGGCTGCGACACGTCCGGCTGGAAGCGCTCCAGCAACATCTGACCGACGTTCTGCACGGCGGCGGTGTCGTCGAAATCGCAGAGAATGATCATTCGGCGGGGCGTTGCGGGGTCTCGTTCAGCGCTGGCGGAGCCGCTCGCGGTACTGCTCCACTGCCTCTCGAATATTAGCATACTTGATGCCCAGCACCTCTGCCGCGAGCAAGGCCGCGTTGCGCGCTCCCCAAGCCCCGACGGCCACCGTGGCAACCGGTATGCCGGGGGGCATCTGCACGATGGAGTAAAGAGCGTCGACACCCCCCAACTCGCTCGACGCTATCGGTACACCGATGACGGGCAGGGTGGTGTGCGAGGCGACGACGCCCGGCAGGGCTGCTGCGCCGCCCGCTGCCGCGACGAACACCTCGACGCCGGTGCTCGGGGCGTTCTCCACGTACTCCTGCACCTTCTTCGGGTTCCGGTGCGCCGACGCGACGATGAGCTCGGCCTCGACGCCGAGGTCGGTGAGCGTCTTGAGCGTGTCTTCCATCACGGGCTGGTCGGTTGCGCTTCCAACGATGATGCCTACCTGTGGCACGAGACTTCTCCTGAGGGTGGTTTTAGGGGCTGGAACCAATAATCTATCACGCGTATCTCACTCCGCCGCGAACGATGCGATGTCCGTGCGGTAGTGCTTTCCCTCGAACGTTATCCTGTCCGCCGCCGCGTATGCGCGATCACGGGCCTCGTCCATCGTTGCGCCGAGCCCTACGACTTTCAGCGTGCGGCCCCCGCTCGTGACGAGCGCGCCACTGTCGGCGACGGCAGTGCCCGCGTGGAAGACGAGCGCATCCCGTTCGGCCTCTGCCAGCCCATCGATATGCTTGCCCGTCTCGTGCGGACCCGGGTATCCGCCGGGGGCGAGCACGACGCCGGCAGCGCACTCGTCGCTCCAGTGCAAATCGATTGAAGGCAACGAACCGTCCAGCGCTGCCTCGACCACGTCCAGGAGGTCGTTCTCCATGCGTGGAAGGATGAGCTGCGTTTCGGGATCACCCAGGCGGCAGTTGAACTCGATGATGGACGGGCCGCCGCTAGTGAGCATGAGCCCGCCGTAGAGGACGCCGGTGAAGGGCGAGCCTTGGCGCGCCATCTCGCGGATGACCGGTTCGATGCACGCCTCGCGTATCTGCTGCTCCATCGCGTCGTCCCACCACGGGGGCGGGCTGTAACCGCCCATGCCGCCGGTGTTCGGGCCCTGATCGCCGTCGAAGACGCGCTTGTAGTCGCACGCAGGCACCAGCGGTGTCACGCACTCGCCGTCCGTGAAGCAGAAAACACTGATCTCCTGTCCCACGAGACATTGCTCGATAACGATACGCTGACCAGATGCCCCGAACGCGCGGTGCACCATCGCGCCGTCGACGGCTTCCAGCGCCTCGTCGACGCTCTGCGCGACGACGACGCCCTTGCCCGATGCGAGGCCGTCCGCCTTGATGACGATGGGCGCGCCCTGCGAGCGCACGTACTCACGGGCGGCATCGGCGTCGTCGAACACCGCGAATGCGGGTGTCGGCGCTCCGGCGTCACGCATGACGTGGCGGGCGAACGACTTGCTGCCCTCGATGCGGGCGGCCGCTTTCGTGGGACCGAAGATGCGCAGCCCTTCCTGCCGGAAGCGGTCCACGATGCCAACGGTGAGCGGCAACTCGGGTCCGACGATGGTGAGGTCGATGCCGTGTTCGCGGGCAGCGGTTACCAGCGCGTCGAGGTCGGTAACAGCGATCGGAAGGTTCGCGGCGATGGCGGCGGTGCCTGCGTTGCCCGGCGCCGCGAACAGTTCGGGGGTCCGGGGGCTCTGCGCGAGTTTCCAGAGGATGGCGTGCTCACGCGCGCCGCTCCCGATGACGAGTACCTTCACTCCCTGTTCCTCGATTGCCGCAACATGACGGTCGCGATGATCAGGCAGACGACGCCGACTCCCATCGAGATGAAGACGGTCGGCACGTCCCACTCGCCCGCGATGCCCATGGCCAGACCGCCGATGATGAACGTGATGCCGAACGCGCCGAACACCGTCCTTACGGCGCGCCGGAGGTTGACGATGCCCATCGCGCTTACTCCCACTCGATGGTGCCGGGCGGTTTGCTCGTGATGTCGTAGACGACGCGGTTCACGCTCTGTACCTCGTTGACGATGCGGTTGGAGATGCGTGCGAGCGTCTCGTAGGGGAGGCGTGCCCAGTCCGCGGTCATCGCGTCCTCGCTCGTGACCGCCCGGAGCGCCACGACGTGCTGGTACGTGCGGAGGTCGCCCATGACGCCGACGGTGCGCGTGTCGGTGAGGACGGCGAAGCTCTGCCAGAGCTGGTCGTAGAGGCCGTCGCCCTTGATCTCGTCCATCACGATCCAGTCGGCGGCGCGCAGGGTCTCGAGTTTGTCGTACGTGACGTCGCCGATGATGCGGATCGCGAGGCCCGGGCCAGGGAACGGCTGGCGGTTGATCATCTCCGGCGGGAGGCCGAGCTCCGCGCCGACTAAGCGCACCTCGTCCTTGAAGAGGTAGCGCAGCGGCTCGACGAGGTCCAGTTGCATGCGCTCCGGCAGCCCGCCGACGTTGTGGTGCGTCTTGATCTTGTGCGACGCGCTGTGCTCGGCGGTCTCGCTCTCGATGACGTCCGGGTAGAGCGTGCCTTGAGCGAGGAAGTCCACCGCTCCCATCGTGCGCGCTTCTTCCTCGAACACGTTGATGAACTCCGCGCCGATGGTCTTGCGCTTCTGCTCGGGGTCGGTCACGCCGGCGAGTGCGGAGAGGAACCGCTCGGTGGCGTCCACGTAGACGAGGTTGAGGCCGAGATTGCGCTCGAATACGGCGCGCACGCGCTCCGGCTCCTCGCGGCGCAGCAGGCCGTTGTTCACGAAGATGCACGTCAGTTGATCGCCGATGGCCTCGTGGACGAGCCGAGCGGTAACCGCGGAGTCCACACCGCCGGAGAGCGCGCAGATGACCTGCCCGTCGCCGACCTGTTCGCGGATGCGCTGCACGGTTTCCGCGACGAAATTGCCCGGCGTCCACGAGCCGGACGCGCCGCAGACCTTGTAGGCGAAGTTTCGGATGATCTCCGCGCCCTGCGGGGTGTGAGCGACCTCCGGATGGAACTGGATCCCGTACATGCCGGCGTCGTTCGCCATCGCCGCGATGGGGGAGTTCTCCGTGTAGGCGACAGCCCGGAAGCCGGGAGGCATCGTGGCGATGCGGTCGCCGTGGCTCATCCACACGGCCGTTTCGCCGTCGAGTCCGTCGAAGAGCGGGCTGGGGTCGTTCTTGTGAACGACCGCGAAGCCGTACTCGCGCTCCGTGGCCGGGACGACGCTGCCGCCGAGTTGATGTGCGAGCAGTTGCATGCCGTAGCAGATGCCGAGCACCGGGACGCCGCTCTCGAATATCCATGGCTGGGCCAGCGGAGCGCCCTCGCCGTACACGGACGCAGGTCCGCCGGAGAGGATGATGCCTTTCAGGTCCAGCCCGTCGACGGCCGCGCGGGGCGCGGTGGCGGAGATGAGTTCGCAGTAGACGTTCTGCTCGCGGACGCGGCGGGCGATGAGCCTGCTGTACTGCGAGCCGTAGTCGATGACGGCGATGCCCTCGGGCTTCAGGGGTTCGGACTCGCCGATGCTCCGGCGCGCGCCGGAGGCTTGCTCGCGCTCCTGGGCGATCCCCAGGTAGGTGGAGACTTCAACGTCGCCGCTCGTCGACACCCGGTGCGTTCCGTCGGTGAGCGGCGGTGGGGCGTTGTCGTTCGGCGAGTCCATGCGGTACCGGCAATTTAGTATGCCGCGCCCCGGCGGTCAACGCACTGATCAATGACACGCGCCCCTTACGCGGTCGTGCGACTCCCGCGTACGCTGTCCTTGTCGTGGCGTCCGGCCCTGCCGCAAGAGCTGAGCGTGGCCGGTGCTATACTCGCATCCGTCGTACCCCGTAAGGACGGTCCCCTGATGCCTCTTGCCCCGGACAACCCCAACAACCGCTCCGTCGCGTCCATCCTGCTGCGTGAGGGCGGCGTCATCGCGTTCCCCACGGACACGGTCTACGGGCTCGGCGCGTCGGCGTTCAACCACGCCGCAGTCTCCATGGTGTTCGTCATCAAGAACCGCAGCAGGGACCAGGGGCTGCCGGTGCTCATCGCATCGGAGTCCCAGCTGCCGGAGGTGGCCTCGGACGTGCCGGACAGCGCCTACGCGCTCGCGGAGCGCTTCTGGCCGGGAGGGCTGACGCTCGTGGTTCCGCGCAACGCGAACGTGCCCGCGCTCGTCGCAGGCTACGGCGACACGATAGCCGTGCGGCTGCCGGACCATCCGTGCCCCCAGACGCTCGTGCAGGCGCTCGGGAAGCCGATCACCGGCACGAGCGCGAACCGCCACAACGGACCGGAGCCGTCGAGCGCGACCGAGGTGCAGCGGCAGCTCGGCAACCGCCTCAGCATGATCCTGGACGGGGGGGAGAGCCCCGTCGCGGTCCCGTCCACCATCGTCGACACCACACAGAACCCGCCGAAGGTGCTCCGCCTCGGCGGCATCACACTGGAACAGATGCGGGAGGTCTGCGAGGTCGCAGGCCCCGACGTCCCCGCCTGCTGACGCGCACCCGATGCCTGACGCACCCTGGACACCCGACAGCCTGCGCGCGCACCAGCCACTCGTCGAGCAGGCGCTGCGCGCGAGCCTCGAACTTCCCGCCGACCCGGCCCTCCCGCTCTACCGGATGATGCGCTACCAGCTCGGCTGGATCGACGCCGCGGGTGAGGAGCGCAACGCGGAGACTGTCCGTACCCTCGGCGCGCTCTGTCTCGAAGCGGCCGCGTCGCTGGGCGGCGACCCCGAACAGTGCGCCCCGAGCGCGGCTGCCATCGAACTGCTCGGCGAGTCCGCCGCCGTGCACGAGGAGATGCAGACCGCGACGCAGCATCGGGCAGGGCAAGACGCGGTCTGGTGGGTGTGGGGTCCGGCGCAGGCCATCAACGCGGGCGACGGCCTCTATGCACTCGCCCGGCTCTCGATACTCGACACGCTCAGCGGAGATGCGGTGGCGCGCCTGCCCGCAACGCTCACGGAGCTGGACACCGCCGCGCTGGAGTACTACCAGGGCCAGTACCACGACCTGCAACTGCAGGAGCGCGTGGACGTGACCGAGCAGCAGTACATGCGCATGGCGCGAGGCAAGTATGGAGCGCTCACCGGCGGTGCCCTGGCGCTCGGCGCGGTCGCGGCGGGAGCGGACGAGGCCACGGTGCTGGCATTCCGCGAGGCCGGCATCCAGATGGGAGTGGCGGCGCTCATAGCGAGCGAGGAGCGCCTCTTCTGGGGCGAAGGCGGGGAGGCAGGGCGCGCGCTGAACAAGAGCAAGCTCTATCCGGTGGTTGCCGCGCTGCAGCACGGGACGCTCACGCAGAAGCGGGCGCTCGGCGGCTACTATTTCAAGCGCGTCATGGAGCCGGATGACCTCGCCGGCATCCGCACGGTGCTGGAGGAGGCGGGCGCACGGGAACGGACGCTCACCGTGATGCACCAAACGAAACGGAGCGCCATCGAGGCGCTCGAAGAGACCGACCTGACGATCATCCAGCTCGACGGCTGGGGGGAGATCGTCAACGGACTCACGGGAGAGCCATGGGGATGAAACGAACGCTCAGGGACTTCGACTGGCAAGGGAAGCGGGCGCTCGTCCGCGTCGACTTCAACGTGCCGTTCGAGCGCGGCACGACGCGCATCTCCGACGACGTCCGCATCCGCGAGGCAGTGCCGACCATCGAGTACCTGCGCGGGCAGGGCGCATCCGTCGTCCTCTGCACCCATCTCGGGCGTCCGGACGGCAAGCATTCCCCTGAATTGGAGCTCGGCCCCATCGTGGAACGGCTGAGCCAACTGCTCGATACCCCGGTCGGCTACGTGCACGACGCTCCCGGCGATGAGGCGAAAGCCGCCGCGAGTGCGCTGGGCGCGGGCGGTGTGCTGATGCTGGACAACATCCGCTTCTGGCCCGGCGAGGAAGCGAACGACTCCGGGTTCGCGGCGGCGCTCGCGTCGCTGGCCGACGGCTACGTGAACGACGCGTTCGGCACGGCGCACCGTGCGCACGCATCGACGGAGGGCGTCGCGCATCATCTTCCCGCCATGGCGGGCCTGCTGATGGAGAAGGAGCTCACCTTCCTCGGTGGTGTGCTGGAACACCCCGCGCGCCCGCTCGCGGCCTTGCTCGGCGGAGCAAAGGTCAGTGACAAACTGCAGGTGCTCGGACGGCTCATCGGCCACGCGGACGGACTGTTCGTCGGCGGCGGCATGGCGGGCACGTTCCTCAAGGCTCAGGGTTACGAGATAGGCGCGTCGCTGCTGGAAGAGGACCTCATCGGCTTCTGCTCCGACACCATGGAACGTGCCGCCGCGGCATCGACGCCCATCACGCTGCCGGAGGACGTCGTCGTGGCGGAGCGCATCGAGCCGGACGTGCCAACGTCTGCCGTCGGCATCGGCGACATCCCGGCCAACGCCATGATTCTCGACATAGGCCCCCGCACGGCTGCGGCGTACGCGGAACGTCTCGCCGCTATGGGTTCCGTCGTCTGGAACGGGCCGATGGGCGTGTTCGAAGTGCCGCCGTTCCACGAGGGGACGCGCATCGTCGCGGAGGCGCTGGCGTCGAGCAACGCGGTCACGGTCATCGGCGGCGGCTCGACCGCGGAGTCGGTCGCGCACCTGGGACTCGCCGAGCAGATGTCGCACGTCTCGACAGGGGGCGGTGCGTCGCTCGAATTCCTGGAAGGCAAAGAGCTGCCCGGCGTCGCCGCATTGGACGACGTATAGGCAGCAGATACACCCAGCGCTGAGGAGAAGACGTGCCAACGCCATTCGTAGCAGGCAACTGGAAGATGAATCCGACGTCAGTGGCGGACGCTGAGACGCTCGCATCGGAGCTCGTGGAAGCCGTCGGTGGGATCGACGGCGTGACGCGCGTCGCCTGCCCTCCGTTCGTGGCATTGTCCGCCGTCGCGGGCGCGCTCGCGGGCTCCGGCATCGGGATCGGAGCGCAGAACGCTCATCCCGAGGCGAAGGGCGCATTCACCGGAGAGGTCCCGTTGGGGATGCTGAACGGGCTGTGCGCGTACGTCATCGTCGGCCACTCGGAGCGGCGGCAACTGTTCGGGGAGACCGACGCATTCATCAACGCCAAGGTACAGGCCGTGCTCGCGGCAGAGCTGATGCCCATCCTCTGCGTCGGCGAGACGATGGACGAACGCGACTCGGGACGCGCGAAGGCCGTCGTGCGGCGTCAGGTGTCGGCGGGGCTGGCCGGCGTCGAACCGGATCAGGCGGACAGGATCGTGGTCGCCTACGAGCCGGTGTGGGCAATCGGCACGGGCAGGGCGGCGACGCCCGAGATGGCGCAGGAGATGTGCGCGGTCGTGCGCTCCGAGGTTGGCGCCGCCCTGGACGCGGACGGCGGCATCGTGCCGGTGCTCTACGGCGGCAGCGTCAACCCCGGAAACGCGGACTCACTCGCAGCGCAGCCGGACATCGACGGCGCGCTCGTCGGCGGCGCGAGCCTCGCCGCTGCGGACTTCGCCGCCATCGTCAAGGCGTTCGCACCGGCCTGATCATGGCCGCGCCGCGCGTGCTCTTCATCGTCGGGCCGACGGCGAGCGGCAAGACCGCCGCGTCGCTGGAACTCGCGGCCCACGCGCATATCGAAATCGTCAACGCGGACAGCCGCCAGGTGTACCGGGGCATGTCCGTCGGCACGGGAAAGCCGACGCCGGAGCAACTCGCTTCGGTCCCGCACCACCTCATCGACGTCGCCGCCCCCGACGAGCGCTACAACCTCGCGCGGTTCCTGGCTGAAGCGCGCGACGCCATAGCCGGGGCCGCCTCGCGCAGCGCAACGCCGGTCGTCGTGGGCGGCACCGGGCAGTACGTGTGGGGACTCGCGGAGGGTTGGTATGCACCTGCCGTCCCACCCAATCAGACGCTGCGTGCGGAACTCGCGGAGGAGGCGCGCCGTCGCGGACCGGAGACGCTCCACGAGCGTCTGCGTGCCGTCGACCCTCGCTCCGCTGAAACGATAGACCCGCGCAACGTGCGGCGCGTCGTCCGGGCGCTGGAGGTCTGGCACGAGACCGGAGCGCCGTTCTCCCGACAGCGTCGCAAGTCGCCGCCGGGGTTCGAGCCTGTGTTGTTGGGCATCGCGCCGGAGCGCACCGCATTGCACCAGCGCGCCGCCGACCGCGTGGACGCGATGCTGAGCGGCGGATGGCCGGAGGAGGTGCGGGAACTGCTGGACGCAGGCTACGGGCCGGACCTGCCGTCGTTCTCGAGCGTCGGCTACCGGGAGGTCGCCGCGTACGTGCAGGGCCGGGTGACCCTCGAGGAGACGGCGGAACGAGTGAAGACCGCCACGCACCGCCTCATCCGTCGGCAGGCGGCGTGGTTCAAGGCAACAGACGAGCGCATCGCGTGGAGCGCCGACGCGGGCTCGCTCGCGGCGGATGCGCTGAGGACACTCCGCGCTTGACGGGGCACGCTCCTCCGTAGGAACCTGTGCACCGCTCCTCCGCCTCTCCGTGCGGAGGAAATCACAACAACGAGAGCAGGTGACATGGCAGGCTACCTCGATCCCAACGACCCCGTAGTGCAGGCGTTCGCGAAACTCGGCACAACGCCGGTGAGCGACGCGATGGACAGGCTCGGCCTCATCGGGCAGTGCTTCGGCATCAAGCCCGTCGACCGCGACTTCACGCTCTGCGGGCGCGCCCACACCGTCCGCAACGAGCCGATGACCGCCGGCCACAAGGGCGAGAGCGTCGGCGACTACATCGACGAGGTCGCGCCCGGCGGCGTGGTCGTCATCGACAACGGCGGGCGGCTCGACGCCACGGTCTGGGGAGACATCCTCACCATCATGGCCGACCGCAAC
Organism: Dehalococcoidia bacterium; assembly: GCA_022820645.1. Classification (GTDB taxonomy): domain Bacteria; phylum Chloroflexota; class Dehalococcoidia; order Lucifugimonadales; family Australimonadaceae; genus Bin16. The sequence goes on from JAJEFD010000002.1 coordinate 94,918, forward strand.
AACCTCGGCGGCACGGTCATCCACGGCGTCTGCCGCGACTCGAACCGCGCGCTCAAGCTGAACTACCCGATCTTCTCCCGCGGCACGTACATGCGCACCGGCAAGGACCGCGTCCGCGCCGACGCGTACCAGGAGCCGGTGTCGCTCGGCGAGGTACGCGTGCTGCCCGGCGACCTGCTGCTCGGCGACGGCGACGGCGTGCTCGTCATCGCGCAGGAGCACGAGCAGGAAGTGCTGAAGGCCGCGCAGGAGATCGACGAGGCCGAGGAGCGCATCCGCAACGAGATCATGAAGGGCGGACGCCTCGACGCGGCGCGAGAGAAGTTCCGCTACCACCAGTTGCAGAGCCGGGTGTAGGGCACGCAGACATCCGCCCGTTGCGTGGACAACGTGCCCGTCCTTACGATGGTTCCCTGCCTGCGTGGCCCGCACCGGCGGCGGCGTGGATGGGATCAGTGAGGCGTGCACCGTTCTGCACCATTCGTGCCCCATTCAGCCCCGATTCGGCCCCAAAGCGCCCCATGGATGCCCCATCGGGACACCTCCGGAACGCCGGGGCTACGAGTGAGTGGTGCACAATGGTGCAGGATGGTGCAAGATTCACGAGAATTATCGTACGGACAACCCCGTTCACTCCTGTGGAGGCAGGGGTGAAGGGCAGAGACAACACAGGAGGTATGTGAGCGATGCAGACTTCCATCCCATGCGTATTCATGCGCGGCGGCACGTCGCGGGGGCCGTACTTCCTCGCGTCCGACCTGCCTGCTGACCCCGAGACGCGCGACAAGGTGCTGCTCGCGGTCATGGGCTCGCCCGACGACCGCCAGATCGACGGCCTCGGCGGCGCCGACCCGCTCACGAGCAAGGTCGCCATCGTCAGCCCCGCCACGCGCGAAGACTGTGACGTCGACTATCTCTTCGCGCAGGTCGTCGTGAACGAGGCGGTCGTGGACGTGAGCCCGAACTGCGGCAACATGCTCGCCGGCATCGGGCCGTTCGCCATCGAGCACGGCCTCGTCTCCGCCGCGGACGGCGAGACCGAGGTGCGCATCCACATGGTCAACTCCGGCGACCGCGCCATCGCGCGCATCATGACGCCGGGCGGGCAGGTGGAGTACCAGGGCGCCGCGCGCATCGACGGCGTGCCCGGCACCTCCGCGCCCATCATGATCGACGTCGAGGACACGGCGGGCTCGTTCTGCGGCGCCCTCTTCCCCACGGGCAACCGCGCCGACGTGATCGACGGCGTCGAATGCTCGCTGATGGACAACGGCATGCCGGTCGTCGCGATGCGCGCCGAAGACCTCGGACGCACCGGCTACGAGACGCGCGACGAGTTGAACGCGGACACGGAACTGAAGGAGCGCATCGAGAGCATCCGCCTGCAGGCCGGGCACATGATGAACCTCGGCGACGTGACCGACAACGTCGTCCCCAAGATGTTCCTGCTCGCCCCTCCGGTCAACGGCGGCGCGATCTGCACACGCTCGTACATCCCCAAAGTGGCGCACGCCTCCATCGGCGTCCTCGCCGCAGTGACGGTCGCGACCGCCGCCGTCTTCCCCGGCACGACAGCCTACGACTACGCGGTGCGCCCGGAAGGCCGCCGCAAGATGCTGGAGCTGGAGCACCCCACCGGCTACTTCGCTGTTGAGGTCGAGGTCGGAGGGACCGAGGAAGAGCCGACCATCGAGCGCGCCGCGCTGCTGCGGACAGCCCGTAAACTGATGGAAGGCGAGGTCTACATCCCTGCCGAGGTCTGGCAGGGACAGGGCTCTCTCGCGGAGGCTGCTGCACGATGACGGAGCGCGAGATACGCATGATCGCGGGGCCTGACCCCAACCCCAAAAAGCCGGACCTGCAACTGCCCGAGAACGCGTGCGACGCGCACTGCCACATCTTCGGACCGGGTGACGTGTTCCCGTACCACCCGAACCGGTCCTACACGCCGCCCGACGCCCCGAAGGAGGCGCTGAAGGCGCTCCACGACCATCTCGGCATCGCCCGCGCGGTCATCGTCCACGCGAGCTGCCACGGCGCCTACATGGACGCCACGCTCGACGCCATCGCGTGGTCGGACGGCGCGTACCGCGGCACCAGCATCGTGGAACCGGACATCAGCGACACGGAGCTTGCCCGGTACCACGAGGGGGGCATCCGCGCCGTGCGGTTCAACTTCGTGCGCCACTTGGAGAGCGTGCCTGAGCCGGACGTCGTGAAGCGGATGGCCGAGCGCATCGAACCGATGGGCTGGCACCTCGTTGTCCACCTGGACGCGGAAGACATCGTCGAGCTCTCGCCGCTGCTGCTCGGATTGCCCGTGCCGTTCGTGATCGACCACATGGCACGGGTGAAGGCGGGAGACGGCCTCGAACAGACGCCGTTCCAGGAGCTGCTGCGGCTGATGGAACGCCCGAACGCGTGGGTGAAGATATGCGGCGGCGAGCGCGTTTCGACCGACGGGCCGCCCTTCACGGACGCGGTGCCGTTCGCGCAGGCGCTCATCGCCGCCGCGCCGGACCGCGTGCTCTGGGGCACCGACTTCCCGCACCCCAACGTGCGGCACATGCCGAACGACGGGCACCTCGTCGACCTCTTCGGCATGTACACGAACGACCCGGCCGTCCAGAAGCAGATCCTCGTCGACAATCCGGACACGCTGTACTTCAACGTCAACTGACCGGCGCCGCAGAGCGGAGAGGCCGGAAGCCTTACAATGAAGGCGGAGGCCTTCCGATGCCGCGTCTGCCCGCAGCCCGCCCCCGCTCGCGTCCAACCCTCCTTGCGTGGTTGAGAGTCGCATGGCTTGCGATGAGCGCCCTGTTCATCGCCGCCGGTATGACTGGCGTAGCGCTGGCCCAGGTCCAACCGCGCGATGCGCACGTGGTCGAGGTGAACGGCATCATCAGCCCCATCACCGACCGCTACATCACGCGCGCGCTGGAGGAGGCGGAACGCAGCGGGGCCGAGGCTGTCGTTATCACGCTCAACACGCCCGGCGGTCTGCTCAGTGCAACACGGGACATCACGGAGTCCCTGCTGTCCGCGCCCGTCCCCGTCATCGTCTACGTCTCGCCGCAGGGAGCGCACGCGGCGTCCGCCGGAACGTTCGTCACTGCGGCGGCGCACATAGCGGCGATGGCGCCCGGCACGAACATCGGCGCGGCGAGTCCGGTCAGCGGACAAGGCGAGGACCTGGACGAGACGCTCAAGGACAAGGTGTTCGAGGACACCGCCGCCATGATCCGCGCCATCGCCGAGGTACGCGGCAGGCCGTCCGAGCCGCTGGAGGCGACAGTGCTGGAAGCGGAGTCGTACACGGCGGAAGAGGCGGTGGAGCTTGGCATCGTGGACGTCATCGCGGTCAACGTCAACGACCTGCTGAAGCAGGTGGACGGGCGTACCGTTGTCATCGTCACGGCGGACGGCGAGCAGAGCGTGACGCTGCACACGGCGGACGCCCCGGTGCGGAACATCCGCATGGGGCTGTTCGATCGCATCCTCTCCTACATCGCCGACCCGAACGTTGCGTTCCTGCTCATCTCGCTCGGCGGGCTCGGGCTGTTCGTCGAGTTCTGGAACCCCGGCCTCATCTTCCCCGGTGTGGCGGGACTCGTCGCGCTCGTGCTGGGGCTCGCGGCGCTGGGAAGCCTGCCGGGCAACTGGGCGGGCGTAGCGCTCATCCTGCTGGCGTTCGTGCTGTTCAGTATCGAGTTCAACATCGACGGGTTCGGCGTCGTTGGCGCGTTAGGCGTCGCAAGCCTCGTCCTCGGCGGCATCCTGCTCTTCTCCCACTTCGGCACGCCGTCGCCGGTACTCCCGGACATCAGCGTGAGTTGGTGGGCCATCACGCCGGTCGCGGTTGCCATGGGGGCCAGCGTCCTGTTCTTCTCGCGAGAGGTCGGACGCGCGCGCCGCGAGCAGTTCAGACGCGGTACGCCTGAGCCCATCCTCGTCGGCATGACTGGTATGGTATCGGCGGCGCTCTCACCGGAAGGCAAGGTGCGCGTTCGCGGAGAGACGTGGAACGCCCGCGCGCTGGACAGCTCCCATATCGAGCGTGGAGCGTCCGTCGTCGTACGGGCGGAGCACGGCCCGCTGCTGGAAGTGGAACGAATGGAGACAACGCAGACAGAGGAGACGCAGAAGGAGTAAGCGCATGGCCAATTGGGGTTTGAATGTCATCAAGCAGTATCAGCGGCTCGTGGTGTTCACGTTCGGCACGTACACCGGCACACGCGGCCCGGGCATCAGGTGGCTCTGGCCGTTCGTCAACAACGGTTCGAACTCGGTCGACCTGCGTGAGATCCCCGTACCGATCCCTCGGCAGACGAGCATCACGCGGGACAACGCGCCGATCGACATCGACTTCTTCGTTTACATGCGCGTCATCGAAGATCGACCGCAGGACACCATCCTGAACGTGAGCGACTTCGGCGCAGCCGCGCAGGCGCTCTCCATGACGACCCTCCGTGCGGTCGTCGGCGAGATGGACCTGGACGACGTGCTCTCCAAGCGCGAACGCATCAACTCCCAGCTCCAGGTGAAACTGGACGAGGTCACGGTGAACTGGGGCGTGAAGGTGACGCGCGTCGAGATCAAGGAGGTTGAACCGCCGCGCGACGTGCAGGATGCGATGAACCGCCAGCTCTCCGCCGAGCGCACCCGCCGCGCCGCCGTCACCGAGGCGGAAGGCGAGCGCGACGCCGAGATCAACCGCGCCGAGGGCGAACGGCAGGCCGCCGTCCTGCGCGCGGAAGGCTCCAAGCAGGCAGCGATCCTCGAGGCGCAGGGCGACCGCGAGGCCGCCATCCTGCGGGCGGAAGGATTCAGCCTGGGCATGGAGCGCATCAACGAGGCTGCGATGCAGGCCGACCCCCGCACGATGAGCCTGCAGTACTTCGACACGCTCAAGGACATCGGCGGCAGCCCGTCCACCAAGTGGATCTTCCCGATGGAGTTCACGTCCATGCTGCAGCCGTTCCTGCAGGGAGCGCAGGCCACTGCCTCCGGCAACAACGAGGAGTAGTGAGGGCAGCGTTACAGGGCAGTGCGGCGGCGGCCATCCTCGCGATGGCCGTCGCTCTGGTAGCCGTCTCCTGTGGCAACCCCGAACCGACGCCGACGCCGGGCATCACGGCGGAGGACGTGCGCGACAGGGGCGCCGAGACGCTGCGCAACCTCTCGACCGTCCACTTCCGTGTGACGCACGAGGAGGGCGGCACGGACATCGGGTTCTCCTCCACGCTCACCGAGGCGGAAGGCGACGGCGTCTTCCCCGACAAGGCGGAGTTCGTCGCCAAGGCCACCAGCGCGCTCTTCGGCAACGCCGCGCTGGAACTGGACATCGTGCAGTACGGCGAGATCACGCACCTCCGCGACCGCATCAGCATGGTCTGGCAGGCGCTCCCGGCCGGAACGCTCGCCATCGACTTCACGAACATCAACGGGAGTATCGCGGACGCGCTCGCTTCGCTTGGCGGGCTCGATCTCACCGACGGCGGCTCAGTCGACGGCGCGCCCGTGCATAAGCTCACCGGCACGACGCCATCGACGTCGATGCGCGGGCTCGTGCCCGGCGCACCGGAAGGCGACACGCTGCAGATGGAAGTCTGGATCGGACGTGACGATTACCTCGTGCGGAAGGTGCGCCTGACGGGCAGGCTGGTGGAAGCCGACACGTCGGACATCGTGCGCGTGCTGGAACTCTCACGGTTCGACGAACCCGTCACTATCGAGCCGCCGGCATAGGCAATCGCATGGCCTCTCCGGAGTCCACTCGCATGCCGCTCCGGCTCTCGCCCAACGCCACGCTCGTTGTCGTCTGCGCGGGCGTGTTCCTCGCCTCGCTCGACCAGACGTCGGTCGTCACCGCGCTCCCCGCCGTGATGGTCGACCTCGGAATCAGCATCGACCGCCTCAACGACCTCGCGTGGGTGGTGACGGCATACTTGCTCGGGTTCACGGTGGCGATGCCGCTGCTGGGGCGGGCAGGGGACGTGTACGGCTACCGGAGGCTCTACCTCGGCGCGATGCTGCTCTTCGGCGTGGGCTCCGCAGCCGTCGCACTCGCCCCGAACCTCGGCTGGCTCATCGCGGCGCGCGTCGTGCAGGCGGTAGGCGGCGGCGCCCTCGTCCCGGCGGCGATAGCGCTCGCGGGCGAGGGGCTGCCTCCGGCGAGGCGAGCGATCGTGTTCGGCATCGTCGGGGCCGCGGCGGAGGCGGGCGGCGTGCTCGGTCCGCTCTACGGCGGTCTGATCGTCGACTGGATCGGGTGGCGCTGGGTGTTCTGGAGCAACCTGCCCATCGTGGCTGTCCTGGCGGTTGCGCTCCTCGGCATGCCGGAAGCAGGGCGCTCCGGCGGGCGGCTGGACCTGACCGGCGGAGTGCTGCTCGCGGGCGGATTGTCGCTCGTGACGGGCGGGCTCGCGCAGCGCTCGCTGTTCGGCGGAGGTTCCGCGCTGCCGTACGTCCTCATCGGGGTTGGCGTGCTGCTGCTGGTCGCGCTGCCGTTCGCGGAGCGGCGGGCGCTCGCGCCGGTTGTGAGCACAGCGCTCTTCCGTGCACGCAGCTTCGCAGCGGCGATGAGCGCGCAACTGCTGGCCGGCGGTGCGCTGGTGCTCATCCTCGTCACCGTGCCGTTGATGACCGACACCGTACTCGGTGAGCCGCCGCTGGAAGGCGGTCTGCGGCTGATGCGCTTCACCGGGGCGATACCCGTCGGCGCGCTGCTGGGCGGCTATGCTGCGTCGCGCATCGGCGTTCGCGTTCCCGCGCTGGCGGGGCTTGCGCTCGCGGCGGTCTGCTTCGTGCTGCTGACGACGTGGGACGAGACGATAGCCGACCCGCGCCTCACGCTGCACCTGGCGATAGGCGGCCTGGGGTTCGGACTGCTCATCGCACCGTTCACCGTGGCGGCGGTGGAGGCGGCAGGGAACGAATACAGGGCGACCGCCGCCGCGTGGATAACGGCGTCGCGCATGTTCGGGATGACGGCAGGACTCGCGGCGATGTCCGCGCTGGGCGTCGACTACCTGCAGTCGCTCGCGGGCGGCCTGCCGGTGCCGATACAGCTGCCCGGAGAGAGCGCCGCGGCGTTCTCGGAGCGCGTCTCCGTGTACGAGGAAGGCATCTCCAACGCGTCGTTCGACGTCTTCCGGCTCTTCTTCAGGTCGGGGCTGGTGCTCGTCATCCTCGCGGCGGTGCCATCGCTGTGGATGCGCGGCGCACGGCGCGGTTAGTGGCCGCCGCAGAGCGTCTGCCAGAGAAAGCCGTCCTCCCGCAGCAGCCGCGCCGAGCCTGACGGCCCCCATGTGCCCTGTCCGTAGGTCTCCGGCGCGCTGGCTTCGGGGGACTCCCAGCACTTGAGGAGCGGGTCGACGATGTTCCACGCCTCCTCGATCTGGTCTGCGCGGATGAAGAGGCTGGCGTCACCCTCCATCGCATCCTCCAACAGCCGCTCGTACGCCTCCGGCAGCTCCTGGCCGAACCGGAGTTCATCCTTGTAGTGGAAGTTCAGGTCCACCGGATGGGTGATGAACCCGGCGTCCACCGCCTTGCTGTCTATCTGGAGATGGATACCCTCGTCCGGCTGAACGCAGATGGAGAGGATGTTCGGCGCGAACCCGCTGCCGCCGAGACGTTCGAACATGGACAGGGGCGGGCTCTTGAACTGGATGATGATCTCGGACACCTTCCCTTCCATCGCCTTGCCGGAGCGGAGATAGAAAGGCACGCCCTGCCAGCGCCAGTTGTCCACGTACAGACGCAGCGCGGCGTAGGTCGGCGTTACCGAGCCCGGCGCGACCCCGGGCTCGTCGACGTAACCCTCGTACTGGGCGCGGACGGCGTGCTGGCGGAACTCCTCCGGGGTCCACCGGCGCACTGCGCGCAGCAGGTCGCCTTTCCGGTCGCGGACCGATTCGGGCGCCAGGGAGTCGGGCGGCTCCATCGCCACGAGGCACATCAGCTGCATGAGGTGGTTCTGGATCATGTCGCGCACGACGCCGGAAGCGTCGTAGTAGCCTGCTCGGCCTTCCACGTCCACCGCCTCGGACACCGTCACCTGGACGTTGTCCACATAGTTGCGGTTCCAGAGCGGCTCGAAGATGGCGTTGCCGAAGCGCAGCACCAGCAGGTTCTGCACGGTCTCCTTGCCGAGGTAGTGATCGATGCGGAATGTCTGGTCCTCGCGGAAGACGTTGTGCAGCGCACGGTTCAATTCGCGTGCGGATTCCTCGTCTTTGCCGAACGGCTTCTCGATAATCACCCTGCGCCAACCGCTCTCCTCCGTGGTGAGCCCCGCGTCGCGCAGTCCCTCCGCCGCCAGGCGGTGCAGGGAAGGGGCGATGGCAAAGTAGAAGAGGCGGTTCGCGCCGCCGGTTCCCTCGACCTCGGTGAGCTTGCGTCCCAGCTCTTCGAACGCCGCGGCGTCGCCCAGGTCCCCGCAGACGTAGTGCATACAGTGTGCGAACTCCGTCCACTCCTCCGGAGCCGCTTTCAGCCCGCCGAGGTCGCGGGCGCCCTCGCGCAGCAGGTCGCGATAGGAGTCGTCGTCGTGCCGGGCGCGGGCGAAGCCCACGACATTCACCTCGTCATTGACGCGGCGCTTGCGGCGGAGGTTGTAGAGCGCAGGGATCAGCTTGCGCTGTGCGAGATCGCCGGTACCGCCGAAGATGACGATGGTTGTCTTGGTCATGGGTGTCGGTTAGAGGCTTCCCAGCAGGCGCAGCACCGCAGCCTCCGCATCCCGGCCCAGATTGATCCGGACGACGCGCCGCCCGGTCTCCTTGAGCGCCTCGTAGTCGCCGATGGCCTGGGCCGCCGCGAGGGCGCCGAACCCGAAGCGTTCCCCCGGTATGGGAATGTCCGAGCGTACGTCGGCTGCCATCTGCAGGAAGAGCCCCGTGTTCGGCCCGCCCTTGTGCAGCTGACCTGTGGAGTGGAGGAAGCGCGGGCCATAGCCGAGCGTCGTCGCGATGCGATGCTTGCGCATAGCGTACTGTCGGAGCATGTTCACGGCATTCGTGACGCCGTCGGTCTCCTCGACGTATGCCATGATGGAGAGGTAATCGCCCTCGGCTGCCTCTCCGAGCAGGCCGGTGACCGAGCCTTCCTCTGCATCGGGCAGGGCGCCTTCGTTCACGTACGTTTCCAGGACGCGGTTCGTCACATCCTTCGCCTGCTGCACGTTCGGCTGATCGAAGGGTTGGATGCCGAGCAGGTGCCCGGCGACCGCGGTGGCCATCTCCCATCGGAAGAACTCTGCGCCGACGTCGTACACGTCGTCCATCTCCAGCGTGATGACCGGATGGCCCGCGTCCCTGATGCGTTCCAGTCCTACGTCTGCCGCCGCGTTGTCGCCGCCGGAGAGGCGTACGTGCACGAAGAGGCGGTCGTCGCCGTAGGCGTCGGTTTCGAGCAGCGGTTCGTTGACGACGGGGACTATGCCCTTGCCGTCCTTGCCGGTGCTCTCCGCGATGAGCTGTTCGACCCAGAGTCCGAAACTCGCGACCTCCGGCGATGCGACGAGCGTGAGCTTGTCGCGTCCCTGAAGCGTCAACGCCCCGATGGCAGCGCCGAGCCAGCCGCCGGGATTGTTCCGGACGCCGGCCCCGGCCTCGCAACGTGCGGCCATCTGCGAGACGCGGTCCAGCAGTTTGCCGCAGTCCATGCCGCAGAGCGCGGCGGGCACGAGACCGAAGAACGAACCGACCGAGTAGCGCCCCCCGAGGTCGGGCGGGTTCTCGAAGACGCGGCGGAAGCCCTGCGAAGCGCCGAGCGCTTCCAGCGACGTCCCCGGGTCCGTGATGGCGACGAAGTGCGTGCCCGCGCGCTCCACTCCGACCACACTTTCCACGATGGTGCGGAAGTGCTTGTAGAACGAGTTCGGCTCTATCGTGCCGCCGGACTTGGAGGAGACGATGAAGAGCGATCGCGCCGGGTCGATGGAGCGCGTTACGGTGCCGATCCTCGCAGGGACAGTGGAGTCGAGCACAGTGAGGGCGGGGAAGCCCTGTGCGCTGCCGATGCACTGCCCCAGCACCTCCGGTCCCAGGCTGCTGCCGCCCATGCCGAGCAGCACCACGTCCCTGATGCCCTCGTTACGCACCTCTTCTGCGAACGAGCGCAGGTCACTCACGTGTTCGGTCATGTCGCGGGAGATGGTCAGCCAGCCGAGCCGGTCGGCGATCTCGGTGGGGTCGTCGTTCCAGACCGTGTAGTCCTTGTCCCAGATGCGCGCCATCACGTTGCTGCGCGCGAGCCGCGTCAGCGCATTCGTCACTGCCCGTTGATGCGGGCCAAGGGGAGAGGTAGGTTGTTGCGTTCGTTGCGTCATGCGTGTCCGCCGCTTCTATGGTTCCGTGTCACGAACCGGGCGCAGTATAGAGCAATCTCTACCCGATACTACGCTCCGCCGCGCACCAGCGATCCAGCAGCCTCTGCAACGCGCTCAGCGGTGAGGCCGTACTCCTGATAGATGCGCTGGTACGGAGCGGACGCGCCGAATGTGTCCACTCCTATCGAGATGCCGTCCGTACCCACGTACCGCTCCCAGCCGATCGTACGCCCGGCTTCAACCGACACCCTTGCCGTGACCGATGGGGGCAGCACGGTGTCGCGGTACTCCTTCGGCTGTGCGTCGAACAGTTCCCACGAGGGCATCGAGACGACCCGCGCCGCGATGTCCTTCTCAGCGAGCGCCTTGCCCGCATCGAGCGCGATCTGCACCTCGGAACCCGTGCCGATGAGGATGATCTCCGGGGCCCCGGATGACTCCCAGAGCACGTAAGCCCCGCGCAGCACGCCGTCAGCGGACGGGTAGACGCTCCTGTCCAGCACGGGCAGCCCCTGGCGCGTGAAGACGAGCACGGTCGGGCCCGTCTTGCGCTCGATCGCGGCGCGCCAGGCCACCGCGGTCTCGGTAGCCTCCGCCGGGCGCAGCACGACCATGTTCGGCACGCAGCGCAGCCCGATGAGCTGTTCGACCGCCTGGTGCGTCGGACCGTCCTCCCCAAGTCCGATGGAATCGTGCGTGAACACGTAGATGACGCGCTGTCCCATGAGCGCGGCGAGGCGCATCGGCGGGCGCATGTAGTCGGAGAAGATGAGGAACGTCCCGGTGTAGGGGATGACTCCGCCGTGCAGCGCCATCCCGCCCGCGATGGAGCCCATCGCGTGCTCCCGCACACCGAAGTGCATGTTGTGCGGCGCGACTTTCTCGCCGCCTGCGTTCACGTACTCGCGAAGCATCGTGTTGTTGGACGGCGCAAGGTCGGCAGAGCCGCCGACGAGCGTGTGCAGGCGCTCCGCTATCGCGTTCATCACGCGTCCTCCCGCCTCGCGGGTCGCAAGCGGCTTCTCCTCGTTCGTGAAGAGGTCGTCCAAGGCGTCGGCCCAGCCGTCCGGCAGGTCGCCGTTGAGATCGGCTTCCAACTGCGCGGCCTCGGCAGGGTAGGCGGCGCGGTACTCCGCCAGACGCCGCTCCCAGTCGGCCTGCGCGTCAGCGCCGCGTTCCAGGGCGAGCCGCATGTGGTCGAGTGCCTCCTGCGGCACGATGAACGGCTCGTACGGCCATCCCAGCGTCTCGCGGGTGAGCGTGACCTCGTCCGCTCCAAGCGGGGCACCGTGGACACCGCCCGTGTTCGCCTTGTTCGGGCTGCCGTAGCCGATGGTCGTCTGCGCCACGATGAGGCTGGGCCGTTCGCGTTCGGCCTGCGCCTCGCGGAGCGCGGCTTCGACGGCAGGCAGGTCCATGCCGTCTATGGGACCGACGACGTGCCAGCCGTAGGCGCGGAACCGCGCGCCCACGTCCTCGAGGAACGTGACGTCCGTGTCGCCTTCGATCGAAATGCCGTTGTCGTCGTAGAGGTAGATGATCTTGCCGAGCTTGTGCGTGCCCGCGAACGACGCGGCCTCCGACGCGACGCCCTCCATGAGGTCGCCGTCCGAGCAGATGCCATAGACGTAATGGTCGATGATCTCGTGGCCCGGCCGGTTGTAGCGCTCCGCGAGCAGCCGCTCCGCGTACGCCATGCCGACGCCGTTCGCGAACCCCTGGCCGAGTGGGCCGGTCGTCACCTCGACGCCGGGTGTCAGGCCGTACTCGGGATGACCGGGCGTCCTGCTTTCCCACTGCCGAAACTCGCGGATGTCGTCGAGCGTCACCGGGTAGCCGGTGAGGTGGAGCAGGGAGTAGATGAGCATGGAAGCGTGGCCGGCGGAGAGCACGAAGCGGTCTCGGTCAGGCCAGGACGTGTCGGCTGGGTTGTGCTTCAGAAACCTGTCCCAGAGCGCATAGGCCATGGGGGCAGCGCCCATCGGAGCGCCGGGGTGTCCGCTGTTCGCCTTCTGGACGGCGTCTATGGAGAGGAAGCGGATGGAGTTGATGCAGAGTTCGTCGGGGGGAGCGCTCGTCCGGGTCGTCATGCCGCCTCCATGGACAGGGGTGCTGTTTCCATTCTAGCGAACCTGCGCACGGGCGGGGGAGTCCCGCATCCGAATGTCGCCCGTGCGCTTGTGAGAATCGGCTGAGCGGAGTAGAAAGGGGATGCCAATCCTCAACAGGCCTGACCTCAGACAGGACTTCGATCCGGATCCTGACCGAACGTAAAGGAGAACGAGCGATGCTGTTCATAGACAACCAGACCGTCCAACAGATACTCACCATCGACGACGCCATCAACTCGCAGGACGTCGCGTTCCGCGGGCTGGTCGACGGCGCGGCGATCCACCGCCCACGCATCGACATGTACGTTCCCACCGGCAGGGAAGACGACTACTACCGCTGGGGCACGATGGAGGGCACGAGCCGCGACCTCGGCGTGTTCGCCATCCGCATGAAGTCGGACGTCGTCTCCTGGCCGGAAGACGAGAACGGCAACTGGACGGAGGAGAAGTACTGCGTCGAGCCCGGCACGTTCTGCGGACTCATCTTCCTGTTCAGCACGGTGAACGGCGAGCCGCTCGCCATCATCAACGACGGCGAACTCCAGCACATGCGCGTCGGCGCGGGTGGAGGTCTCGGCGCGCGCTACCTCTCGCGGGAGGACTCGCGCGTCGTGGGGATGCTCGGCTCCGGCGGCATGGCACGGACGTACCTCAAGGCGTTCTGCAACGAGCGCCCCATCGACAAGGTGCGTGTCTACAGCCCGACCAAGCGCAACCGCGAGGCGTACGCCGCCGAGATGATGGACCTGCTGGACATCGACATCGAGCCGGTGGACGATCCCGAGGCCGCAGTGCGCGGCGCCGACATCGTCTCCACCTGCACCGACGCGATGCGTCCCGTGTTCAACGGCGAATGGCTGGAGCCGGGGATGCACGTGACCAACCTGGGGGGCTACGAGCTCGACGAGGTCGTGTTCGACAAGGCGAACGTCATCATCCGGCAGGGCATCGGTGGCGCGAGGCTGCAGGAGGACCCGCGCATCCAGTACGGACGCGGCCACAGCCCTGTTGCATTCGTCGCCGGGAACGAGGAGGAGATGAAGCGCCTGCCGCCCGAAGGTCGCCGCATGCAGCAGTTCGGTTCAGGAGGCGCCGGGTGGCCGTCGTTCACCGACCTGGTGAACGGCGGCGTCGAAGGGCGCACGTCGCGCGACGACATCACGCTCTACCTGAACGGCGGCAACCAGGGACTACAGTTCGCCGCGGTCGGGAAGGTTGTCTACGACAAGGCGCGCGAGATGGGCCTCGGCCACGAGATGCCGACGAGCATGTTCCTGCAGGACATCCGCGACTAGGCCAAGCGCTTCTCGAAGTAGATGAGGGCCGGCATGCCTGCGCCGGAGTTGTGGCGCAGGAAGGGCTCCGTGCGAACGTAACCCAACCGCTGGTAGAGACGGACGGCGCTCTCCATCCGTGGTGTGGTGTCGAGCACCATGCGCGCCGCGCCGCGGTCGGCGGCCATGCGCTCCAGCCGCCCCACGAGTTCTGTTGCTATGCCTCTGCTGCGCTCCCCCGGAACGACGTACATCCGCTTGAGTTCGGCAGTAGCGGCTTCCTCCATCCGTATGCCGCCACAGGCGACCGGCCTGCCGTTGCGGCGGACGAGCATCATCACGAGACCCTGATGCGCAGCCGAACCGCGCCAACCCGTTTCCTCCCTTGTGTTGAATGACAGGAACTCCTGTTCGTATTCGGCGAGGAGCGCCGCGACCTCCGGCGTGTCCGGCGTGGCCTGCTCAAACGTGATGTCCGCTGGCAGGATGCGTTTCTCGTAGCAGATGGCCCACCACTTCCCGACGTGCTCGCCGTAGAGCGGGACCTGCCTGTAGCCGAGCGCCTCGTAGAAGGCGATGGCGCGGGTCTGGCGGTCGCCCGTCTCGAGGGCGATACGCGACATCCCGAGTTCCGATGCGGCGCGTTCCAGCTCAGCGATGAGGCTGCGCGCCAGTCCTGTGCCACGCTCTTCGGGCAGAGCGTACACACGCCGCAGTTCGCACATCGCCTCGTCCATCATGAGCACCCCGCCACACGCAACCGGCGCGCCGTTCCGCCGCGCGACCAGAAAGACGCCGTTGAATGCCGTCTTCAGTTCGTCGCTGAGCGCGCCGGTCTCGATGCCGCCGGCGTCCCAATAGATGTCCAGCACCTCCGCATCGAGCAGGGCCATCAACGCTTCCGCATCCGGATGGGCCGGTGCGACTGCTTCGAACGTAATCTCATCTGTCATCATGTGCCTCCACACAAAGAGAGAGGGGCCGGTGTACCGGCCCCTCTCGACGATTCGCTGTGCCCTTTCGGGTCAGTCCTTCTCGTTCTCGAACTTGTAGTTGGGGTCCGTGTAGCACTCGGGGGGCATCTCGCTCTTGAGCCCTCGCTTGGCCAGCTCTGCCTCGAATCGCTCTCGGATCTCCGGGGCCTCCTGGTGGTACTCGTACTGATCCGCGGAACGGTCGACGTTCTCGCCCACGAAGCCCGTGAACTGGGGCAGGGGGTGGAACGCGAGGTAGCGCCCTGGCTGCTCACCCACGTTGAAGTGCTGGTGGAACCAGCGGTTCGGCGGTACGAAGATGCTGCCCTCGTGCCACGGGATGAACACCTTGTCCTGCCCCTCCGGCCACATGACGGAGAAGCCCTCGCCCGCGGGGATGACGATGACGTACGCCGGGCCGTGGCGGTGGCCCTTCTTGTACGTCTTCGCCGGGAAGACGGACATGTGCGCCGTCAACTCGGAGCCGGGGTACTGCACGAAGACGGTCGTGCCGCCGGCGCCGCGCCCCTTGAACGGGACGAGCCTGTCCCAGGCGCGCATGTCGGGGAAGAAGTTGCCCACCCAGTACTGGCGCACCGCGCCGCGCCCGGACGGGTCGTTGTCCACGACGACGGCGTCGGAGTAGAACTCGTCGGAGGAGACCAACTCCTCGGACGGCTGGAGCGGCGTGTTGAAGAAGATGCTCGCGTCTTTCGCAGCCGACATCGCGATGGGCATGTTGTTGTAGTGCAGCAGCCGCGCGGGCTGACCGCCGGACATGCTCGCGTACTCCACCCAGTAGTTGCCGGGGATGCGGAACATCGCGTGGTCGGTCCACTCGAACGAGTGTTTCTCGCCGCCGTCCTTCCAGATGGTGGTGACGCCGCGCCCGCTGAGGACGTAGACGACGTCTTCCAGCGTCATCTTGAACGGGGGGACGGAGCCGCCGGCGGGGACCTCCGTGATGCGCGCCTCGGAGACGCCCTCCTGGCCGGCGAGTTGCAGGAACGCCGCGTTGTGCCCGCGCTCCTTCCAGTAGCCGAGCTCGATGGTGCGCCCGTCCTCGATGTAGTAGTCGCGGTAGATGGGGATGCCCTGCGACTCCATCCACTGGTCGTAGAACTGCGGCCTGCGGACGTAGGACTGCTGCTGTGCCTGTGCGGGCGCGGTTGCCATACGAGTCCCTCCTGAGCGTTACGCCAAGCAAACTGTACGGGAGCAGGCGAGGCGTGTCAAAGCGTGGAAAGTCAGACGGATGGTATAGTTCAACCCAGCGCGTCCTCAACCCGTACGCATACGTTGGGAACGATGTGCAACAGTGATGATGGTTCGTTCATCCTGCGCTACAACCATGTAGCAATCGAGCCTGTCGGCAACGCGACAATACTGGCTGCCCAGTTTCTTCTCTGCGATCCGACGGGCTCTCCCATCCATTGAATAGCTCATGCCCTGTCTCGTCCGGACAGCCTTGCCAAATCGATACACGACATCCAGCACGTCAAGACCGATTCCACGCTGGTGGCGCCTCTCCTCCGCGTGCTGTGATAGTTCCAGTTGATTGAAATCCCTGTCTCGCACCTTGTTCTCTTGCCTCCATATCGTTCTATGACTCAGCCAGATTTCTTAAGCCGGATTCCCTTATGATGCTTGAGTATGATGCTTGAGGAGTAATTCTGAGCCTCTTGAGCATCACTTGGCAGATAACTGTGCTACCGTACCTCAGTTTTCACACCGAATCAAGTAGACCGGCAATTGGTTCCTACAACATGGAGTGTGAATGACCACTACCGTCGGATTCATTGGACTGGGACGCATGGGGAAGCCCATGGCGCTGAACCTGCTCAGCGCCGGGTTCTCCGTGCTGGTGCTGTCGCGCTCGCGTCCTCCGATCGAAGCGCTCGTCGAGGCGGGCGCGGCGGAGGCGGCGTCGCTCGCAGATATGGCCGAACGCGCCGATATCGTCTGCACGTGCCTGCCGGACGTTCCCACGTCGGAGGCGGTGTACCTCGGCGTGGACGGCCTCGCTGCCAACGCCCGGGCAGGGCAGGTGCTCATCGAGCACAGCACGATCGCGCCGGCGCTCGCGGTACGGGTGGGCGAGGCTGCGGCGGAACACGGCGCGGGCTACCTCGACGCGCCGGTCTCCGGCGGCGTGGAGCGCGCCGCAAGCGGGACGCTCACGATCATGGCAGGCGGCGATGCGCAGCACTTCGAGTCCGCACGCCCGGTGCTCGACGCGATGGGCGCGAGCCTGAATCTCGTGGGGCCTGTCGGGCAGGGCAGCGTCGTCAAGCTCACGAACCAACTGCTCGTCGGCATCCACACGATGGCAGCCTGCGAGGCCTTCCTGTTCGGCACGTCGGCGGGGGCGGACGGACAGCAGTTGCTCGACGTGCTGTCGACCTCATGGGGCGCCAGCGGCATGCTCACGCGCAACGGGCCGATGCTGCTCTCCCGCGACTACGGCTCGCTCGCCCCGGTGCGGTTGCTCGCGAAGGACCTCGGACTCGTTGAGGATGCCGCTGACGACCTCGGCGTTCCACTGCCGCTCGTGCAGCGGACGCGGGCGCTGTTCGACGAGGGCATGGCCCGTGGACTGAGCGAGAGCGACATCTCGGCGCTCATCACAGTGCTGGCTTGAGGGAGTGAGCACCAGCCGTTCCTGATGGGGCAGCCCCGCTCTCCCGACGATAAGGCCCTCACCCCGCGCTGAAGCGCGTCCCCTCTCCCTCAGGAGAGGGGATAACACCCGCGTCCCGTCCCCTCAGCGCCGCCAACACGCGCTCGGCGGTGACCGGCAGGCTCTTCATGCGGACGCCCGTGGCGTCGCGGATGGCATTGGCGATGGCGGGCGCGACGGCGAGCAGCGGCACTTCCCCGATGGCCTTTGCGTTGTACGGGGCTGCTCCGGCGGTGGACGGAACGAGCACCGTCTCCAACGCAGGGAGGTCAGCGACATTCGGCAGTTTGAAATCGGCCAGTGAGAGCGTCGTGACCCTTCCTGCGTCCGTCAGCAGTTCCTCCTGCAACGCGTAGCCGAAGCCCATCACGACGGCACCGTTGATCTGGCCCTGGTGCGCGATGGGGTTGATGATGGTGCCGACGTCGTGCGCGCTCGTGAACCGCAGGATGCGCACCTGCCCCGTCTCCTCGTCGACCTCCACCTCCGCCACCTGTGCGGCGAATGCCGTGTGCTCCGGTTGGCCAGTGACCTGCGAATGCCCTCTGCCGCTGATGGTCCCACCGGCAGCCTCGACCACGCTCGTCCACGATATCGATTCGGTCCCGCCGTGCCATATCTGCCCATCCTCGCTGGTCAGCGCATCGACCGGCCAGCCGGTCTGCGCCGAGGCAGCCTGCAACAGTCCCTCCAGCGCAGCCTCCGCCGCCTCGTGCACCGCCGGTATCGCCATGCGCGTCGTGCGGCTGCCCGCGACGCCGGAGTCGAAAGGAACGGCATCGGTGTCCCACACCTGTACGTCCACACTCGCAACCCGCACGCCGAGCACTTCGGCGGCGACCTGCGCGAACATCGTGTACGCGCCCGTGCCGGGTTCGAAGATGGGCGTCTTCAAGACGACCGTCGCATCGGCGTTCAGCACCACCTCCGCGTAGGACTCGCCGCCGCCTGCAGGACGGGCGCACATCGCGATGCCGATGCCGGCACCGGGGCGTTTCGATCCGCCGTAGCCGCTCCGCTCGACTGCCGCACGCAGCGTCTCCCCGGCGCGCACCTCGGCGAAGAGCTCATTCATCGGCGTGCGCTGCCCCTCGCGCAGGATGTTCCCGATGCGAAACTCCAGCGGGTCCATCTCGAGACGCCGCGCAACCTCGTCCAGGTGCGACTCCATAGCGAAGGAGCCCTGCACCTCGCCGGGGCCGCGCATGTAGCCGCCCGGCAGGTTGTTCGTGTAGACGTGGTGCTGAACGAAACGCGCATTGGGGATGTACCAGTTGGCGGCGATGCGGTCGACGCCTGCCAGCGCGCCGAGCGGCATCAGCCCCGCGTACGCGCCGCTGTCGAAGTACATCTCCTGCAGGTGGGCCGTGATCGTGCCGTCGCGCTTCACGCCGGTCCTGACCCGCATGACGGCGGCGTGCTTCGGATTACCCGCGCCAAGATCCTCCACCTGATCCATGACCATCTTCACCGGACGGCCCGTCCTTACGGAAAGCAGATAGGCCAGCGGCTCGTCGAACGGCGCGGTCTTGGAGCCGAAGTCGCCGCCGACGTGGACGGGGTGGACGACGATCGTTTCCTCGTCGATGCCAAGCGCGAGGGCCAGCGCCTGCCTGAGCCCGAACGGGGTCTTGTTGGACGACCAGACGTGCGCGCGTCCGCCGCTCTCCACCGAAACGACGCAGCAGCGCGGTTCGAAGAATGCCGGGTGCGTCCTCGCGCAGTAGTAGTCGTCCTCGAAGACGAGGTCTGCTTCGGCGAAGCCCGCGTCCACGTCGCCGATGCCGAACGTCGCGCTGAAGAACACGTTGGACGGCTGCGCGGGCGGGCGGCGGAAGCCTTCGTAGGCGCCCATACCGGGATGGATGAGGCGCGCGTCCGGCTGTGCCGCCTGTTGCGCATCAAGCAGCGGCGTCATCTCTTCGTACTCGACGGCGATCATGCCCGCGGCGCGCTGGGCGGTCTCCTCATCGTCGGCGGCGACGACCGCGACCTTCTCGCCCGCGAAGCGGACGACGTCCTGCGCCAGCAGCGGTACGTCGCGTACCTGGCGTCCCTGCAGCCGGCCCGCAACGTCGCCTCCGGTCAGCACCGCGCGGACGCCGGGGAGCGCCTCGGCACGGGAAGTGTCGATGGACGCGATGCGGGCAGCGGGGTAGGGGCTGCGCAATGCTTTCGCCCAGAGCGTGCCCGGCGGGCACACGTCGAACGCATAGAGCGCGCCGCCCGTCGTCTTGTCCGGCCCCTCCGTTCTGCCTGCCGGATGGCCGATGACCCTGAAACCTGTCACGTCCAACCCTTCATCACTCTCATCCACTGAAGAGGGGGAACACCTTGAGCGCGTTGTCGTGAACGAGCTTGCGCTTGTCGTCGTCGGTCAGGAAATCGATGGAGTCGATGACCGGCAGCATGTCGTCGGCGGGACGCCCGGTGTCGGGGTTGAGGACGCCGGTGCCGCTGCCGGGCGACTCGGTGCCGAAGCACATCTGGTCGATGCCCTTGTGCTTCATCGCGGTCGCCAGGTAGTCCTTGTCGTAGGCGCAGGTGTCGAAGAAGAGGTTGTCGGCCCAGGTGCGCTGTTCGTTCTCGTGCGCCGGCATGCCCACGTTACCGATGCCGACCTGTCCGCCGCCCGCGACGCCGGACGACTGCGCCCGCGGGATGAACCGGCTGAGCGCGCCGCCGCAGTGGCAGACGAGGACCTTGAGGTCAGGGAAGCGGTCGAACACGTCGCTGTGCTCGAGCAGTTGCGTGGCGAGCGCCTGCTCGGTCATGAAGTTGTACTGGTAGCTGTGGGGGATGATGGTGATGCGCGGGTCGCGGGAGATGGAGGCGTGCACGATGAGCGGCGCCTGCAACTCAGCCGACCGCTTGTAGAGCGGGAACCAGTAGGGATCGTTCATGCCGGGAACGCGGCGGTCGCCGCCGGGGTCCGGGTTCACCGTGGCCGCGACGAACCCGAGTCCGCTCACGGCGCGCTCCAACTCGGCGACGCAGCCCGACGTGTCGCTGGCGTAGTCGATGCCGACCTGCGGCAACTGCGCGACGCCGACGAACCTGTCGGGATACATCTCGCAGGTCTGGTGGATGACGTCGTTCGTGACCTGCGTCCAGTGCTCGACGATGTGGGGCATCTCCCAGTGCATCATCGCGACGGGGCGCGGCGAGATGAACTGCACTTCCACGTTGCGCTCGTCCATCATGGCGAGGTGACGCGCCTGCGCCTCCTCCATCGCCTTCTCCGGTATCTGCAGCGAGCTGCCGACCGGCGTGCGGAGCGCAATCATGTTGTAGGCATACGCTCTGAACTGCGCGGGCGTGGAGTGGTGGCCGTGGACGTCTATAACCTTGTTGCCGTGGAACATCGCGCACCTCCCCTCATGTGACGTGTGGGCGGAGTGTAGCAGGGCAACGATCGGACGGGAGCGAAATCGCCTCGGAGTGGCACCATCCTGCACCATTTGGCACCATCCACTCCTGTGAATCGGTCTCCGGCGAGGCCAAGATGGGGCAGAATGAGGCTGAAATGGGGCCAGATCGGGGCTGAATGGGGCCGTGATGGTGCACAGTGGTGCACCCGTTCTCCGCGTGGAGGGCGCACCGGCAATGCGTCCACACGGCAACGTTGCGCTGCGGCGAAGTACTGCTCCCATGAGCACGCACGTTACGGGAGACGGGGATGACCGCGAAAGGGCCTCGTGTCACACGCCGACCGCATGGCACGAGGCCCGGAACGTTAACGGCGAAACCCGTCTCACCCGGTGGACAGCGGCGCGACGCTGAACACGACGTGGAACGGCTTGCAGTAGATGACGACCGAGCCGTAGTCGTCCGGCGACACGTCCTCAGGGAACGGGTAGTTCTGGTTGCCGATGTTCCCCTTCAGCTTGCCCAACTCCACGTAGCCCGGCCCAGTCACCTCGTTCCGCCCCTGCGGGTCCGGGTGGGTGGCAAGGAGCACGCGCAGGTCCGGTCCGTTGGTCACGCGGAAGTCCTCGAAGCGGAGCACGTGCGTGCCGTCCGGCAGTTCGTAGATGGTCGCGGAGCCCTCGCCCTGATGGAAGCTGTCGGCGTCGCGGAACATGCCCTGCCTGAGGGCTACGGGAGCGGCAGGCGCCATCATCCCGGGCATGGCCGCGGCCATCTGAGCCATCATCTCCGGCGTCATGTTCTGCATGACGCCGATCATCATGTCCGGCGTCATGCTTTCCATCGCCTCGGCCACCATCTCCGGCGTCATCCCGGGGACCGCCTCAGCCATCGTCTCGGCAACCTCAGCCCGCATCTCCGGCGTCATGCTCTCTATCGCTTCGGCCATCATCTCCGGCGTCATGCCGTCCATGACCGCCGCCATCATCTCGTCCGCAGCCAGAGGCGGCGCTTCTGCCGCAGGCATCGCCTCCGACACCACGTCTTCCATCATGGCCATCGTTTCCATGGTCCGGTCCACCTGGGCGCGCGTCATACCTTCCGGCACCACCGCGCCCACGCTGTACGGGAACTCTTCGTCGACCGTCTTGTTGATGAAGAGGGGCGAACCGAGCCACCAAGCAAGGGCAAGCACGGGTATCGCCACGACAACGGCGGCGACGATGAGCCGTCCACGGTACTTACGGATGCTCTGCCACAAACCACCCATCATTCACCCCCTCGGCTGTGTGAGCCCTCAATTCCAGTGTACGACATTCCCGTCGCGCTTCAGCGTGCGCAGACAGGCGTAAGCCTTCAGGTTCAGGCGCTACGCTCTTCTGGATTCCAGCCTCCGCTGGAATGACGAGGTAGGGAGGATGCTACGGGATCAGGAGCACTTTGCCCGTCGTGAGGCGGCCTTCCAACTGCCGGTGCGCCTCCGCCGCGTCCGACAGCGCGAATGAGGCGCCGACGCGAACGGTGAGCGAGCCCTCCGCGAGCCAGCCGAATATCTCGCTCGCTCGCCAGTCGATCTCCTCTCGTGTGAGCGCGTAGCTGGCGAGGGTAGGGCGGGTCAGGAAGAGCGACCCCTTCGCGTTGAGCACCTGCGGATCGACCGGCGGTACGCGTCCGCTCGACTGGCCGAAGAGCACGAGGTAGCCGCGCGGCGCGAGGCAGTCCAGGCTGCCCTCGAACGTGTCCTTGCCCACGGAGTCGTAGACCACGTGCAGTTTCGCGCCGCCGGTGATGCGGTCTACCTCCGCAACGAAGTCCTGCTGGGTGTAGAGGATCACCTCGTCCGCTCCGGCTTCGCGGGCCAGCTGCGCCTTCTCCTCCGTCGAGACGGTGCCGATGACGTGCGCGCCGCGCATCTTCGCCATCTGCGTGAGCAGCAGGCCGACGCCTCCTGCGGCAGCGTGCACCAGACAGGTGTGTCCCGGCTCCAGCGGGAACGTCGAGGCCATCAGGTAGTGCGCCGTCATTCCCTGCAGCAGCACCGCCGCGCCCGCGGCGTCGTCCACGCCTTCCGGCAGCTTCACCAGGCGGTCGGCGGAAACCTTGACGTACTCCGCGTACGACGCGCCCGTCCCCGTGTATCCGGCGTGCTCGCCGACGGCGATGCCGGTGACGCCTTCGCCCACCGCGACGACTTCCCCCGCGCCCTCCTGTCCCGCCACGTGAGGCAGCGCGACGTTGTACGCGCCGGTGCGCTGGTAGGTATCGATGAAATTGACGCCGCACGCGCCGAGGCGGAGAACGGCCTCGCCCGGCCCGGGTTCAGGCTCGGGGATGTCCTCGTAGCGCAATACCTCGGGGCCGCCGAACTCGTGGAAACGGACTGCTTTCACGCTGCTCCCTCCCTTGACCGATGCTTCCGCCGATGAGCGCGCTACAGTGTGCCATCCTGCGCCAATCCGCGCCAATCCGAAACCTCGCATCCCCGCCGCTGCGTACCGTATTGCAGGCGCGCGCAGGGTAGTGCTACCTTTCTCCCATCCCACGCGGGCGCCGCACGCCCGGGAGTAGTTGCCATGGCTACATCGACCATCACACGTCCCGCTACCAGGAGCGGAGGGCTGGCGCTGATCGGCGGAGTCATCCTGCTCGTGTTCGCATCGCTTGTCTTTCCCGGTGGGGTGCTGCTGGACCCGGTGGACCAGACCGACTTCCCAGTAGCCCTCGAGGCGATGGCCGAAAACGCGAGCCTTGCACACCTGGCGTCCATGCTGTCGATCATCGGGATGCTCCTCTACGCGTACGCCGCCCTCACCTGGCTCCGTCTGCCGCAACAGCCGGGGCTCGGCGGTACACTCCTGCGGCTGGGAGTGTTCACCAGCCTGTTCGGATGGGGTCTCTACGTCATTGCGATGGGAATGAGGCACTTCAGCATCCATCTGATGCAGCGCAGCATGCAGTCCGGCGCCGACACGGCCATGTTCGAGTCCCTTGCTCTCAGCGTTTACGCACCGATGGCCGGAATCATCATCGCGCTGGTGACCGTCTACCCTGTCGCATCCATCCTCGTCGGCCTCGGCCTCGGCTCCCGCTTCGGAGCAATGAGCATCTTCAAGCTGGCTTCCTACGGCCTTGCCCTCATGGGAGTCCTGGCGGGCATCAACTTCCTGGTCCTTCAACACGCCCCGGGGATCGATCCCGTAGTGATCCTCAGGATCGACAACGGCATGCTTTCGTTCGGTTCCCTCTGCTTCATCATCATCGGGCTGGGGATGTACCTGGGCCAGGGCGAGCTCTCCTCAGACGACTAACCCTCACGCCGTATCCGACATATTCAGATGAAGGGCGCCCCCAGTGGGCGCCCTTCCCTGTGCTAGCATTAATCCATGAGACCCCCACATATCGCCGCGCTGGTCCTTGCCGCCTTTCTCACTCTCCTCGCAGCCTGCGAATCCCCTGAACCAACCCCGACTCCCACTCCGACGCCCGACCCAACCCCAACGCCTGCGCCGACGGCAACACCAACGCCGGAACCAGCGCCGGAGCCGACTCCCACGCCTACGGCAGTCCCTGCTCCGACACCCGATATCCCCGCGGCGGAAGACGTCTTCCGCGAGGACTCTTGTCCGTTCAGCAATCAGCCCGGCACGCCGTTGTGGGCAGCCGAGTGCGGCTACTTGACCGTCCCCGCCGACTATGACGACCCCGCTGCGGGCACGTTCGAGATCGCCGTAGCCGTCTTCCCCGCGACCGGAGAGCGCACCAGCGACGTCCCCGTCATCTACCTGGAAGGCGGTCCCGGCGGAAACGCACTGGAGGGACTGGAAGTGAGCGGCGGCGTGATCCTGGGGCCGCTGAACGAGAACCGGGACGTGGTCGTGCTCGACCAGCGCGGCGTGGGCTTCTCCCAGCCGGAGTTCGGTTGCCCGGAGACGCGCGAGCTCACACGAGAACTGATCAGCCAGACGCTCCCGCTTACCGAGGAGAACGAGCGCTACCTGGATGCGCTGCAACGGTGCCGGGACCGTCTCGTGGAGGAAGGGATAGACCTTTCGCTGGTCAACAGCGCCGCGAACGCCGCCGACGTCGACCGTCTGCGCACCGCGCTCGGCCACGAGCAGTGGGACCTGTACGGATCGTCGTACGGAACACGGCTGGCGCAGAACGTGATGCGCGACTTCCCGCACGGCGTGCGCCGCGTCGTTCTTGACTCCGCTTACCCCCTGGAGTTGGACCTCCACGCGAGCATACCCGCCAGCTCGGAGCGGGCGTTCCGCCTGATGCTGGACTCCTGCGCAGCCGACAGCACCTGCAGCGAGCACTACCCCGACCTCGAAGGCACGCTGCTGGAGGCGTTCGACAGGCTCACCGCTTCGCCGGAGCCGGGCGCCGCGTCGTTCGATCTCGACGGGGACGTGGTAGACACGCTGATGACCGGTGGGCGGCTCGCCTGGCTGGTGTTCGAGGCGCTCTACCAGACGAGCGTGATCCCCTGGCTGCCGGAGATCATCTCCGAGGCGGCAAAGGGGAACGTAGAGCCCGCCAATCTCATGCTCTCCAACAGCCTCATCAATGACGCGTTCGCCTCGGTGGGGATGTACTTCTCGACGCAGTGCTCGGACGAGACGCCGTTCACTTCGCAGGAGGCGATCGCAGCGAGCATTGCGGCCAGTCCGCTGTTCGCCCGCATCCAGGACTCCGAAGGAACGTACGCCCAGGACGCATTCGACACGTGCGCCCTCTGGGACGTGCAACCGTCCCCACTCGTAGAGAGCGAGCCCGTGCGGAGCGATATCCCCACGCTGATCCTTGCGGGCGAGTTCGACCCCATCACGCCACCGTCGCACGGGATGGCAGTCGCGGCGAACCTCTCCAACGCCACGTTCGTCGAATTCCCCGCCGTGGGGCACGGCATCCTCCTGGAGGGCGACTGCGCGAAGTCGATCATCCTGGCTTTCCTCGACGGAGAAGACGCACCCGACACGTCATGCGTAGCGGAGGAGTTCTCCTCTCCCGCCTGGGTGGCGCCCCTGGGGGAGATAACCCTTACGCCGGTGGACTCTCCATTCGGCGTGAAGGTCGCTGAACCCCAGGGCTGGGAGCCGATAGAGAACCAACCGGGCAGATTCCTCCGGCACGAGATAGCCGGCCCGGTGCTCATACAGACCGTCATCCCTGGGGCGACAGTCGATCAGTTCATGGCGCAACAGATCGGCAGCATACCGGGGATCGAGCCGGAAGAGCTGGACACGGTTTCCGTTCGCGGCCTCGACTGGCGTGTGGTCCTGATCGAGATCGACGGCAGGCTGCAGGCCATAGCGGCGGCCCAGGCCCCCGCGTCCGATACCGGCGCCACCAGCCTTTTCCTCGCAGCCGTCATAGGGTTCCCGTACCAGCGCGAGGCTATACTGAACGGTCTGCTCCTCCCGGCGCTGGACGTGTTCGGCTCCCAGTGAGCCTGCTCAGACGAGCAACCGGTAGACCGGCGGGGTGAGGACCCCCGCCACGATGGGGAAGGGCAGGTTCACGAGCATCCGGCTGGTGGTGAACGCCCCACCGAGGAACGGCAACTCCCACATGACCGTGCGCGTGAACGGGATGGTGTTCCAGGCCGTGATGAGCGCCGCCACCGGTCCGACACCCGCGCCTGCGAGGAAGATGGACGCAGCGAGCGGGATGACGACGTACGGTCCGCCGGGGATGAACATCCCCACCGCCGCGCCGATGAGGATGCCCGTGAAGCCGGACTCGTCGCCGATCCAGAGGGTGATGACCTCCTGCGGCAGGATGACCTGCGTCATCCCCGCAAGCACCATTCCAAGCACGAGCATCCGCGCCACGGAGCGCAACAGCAAGGCGCTCATCTCGGCGCCGTAGCGAACGCCCGGCAAGCCGTCCTTGCGGAAAACGAGGAACAGAGTCAGACCGACGAGCCCGGCCAGGAGGTAGAGCGTCATTCCGTCCGCTCCTGCTCCGCTGCGCCGATGCGCGAGCGCGCCGCCTCCTGCGCGCTGCGCGGCATGAGCCGGAAGACGACGGGCACGAGCAGCGTGCCTACGCCGATCAACCAGAGCGTGGAGAGCGTCTTTGCGAGCGCCAGGGGCACGCCGAGGAAGGGCAGTTCGTAGACCAGGAAGCGGTTGGCCGTGAAGATGTTCCGCGCAACGGAAAACGCGGAGATGGACGCGATGCCCGCGCCGCCGTGCATCAGCGCCGCCGCTATCGGGTACATGACGTACGGGCCACCGGGCGAGAGCACGCCCGCCGCCGCGCCGATGAGCACGCCCTTCACACCGGCTTCGTCACCCATCCAGCGTCCGACCACTCGCGGAGGGAAGAGGACGGTCAGGAGTCCGGCGAGGATGAAGCCGAGGATCAGAGCAGGCGCGGCCTGCCGGATGATGGAGAGGGAGTTCTCGCCGCCCTCGCGCAAGCCGTCCACGCCATGCAGGACGAACGCCGCCAGCGACACGACCGCCAGCAGGCCAACCATCGTGATGAGCGTGGTGTCGCGCCACCACGATTTCTTCTTCTGCGTTTCGCCCATGCGGGTTCCGTTCGAGGTCTTCGGGGCTGCCCGATTCTATCGCCTCAACGGGCGTTCCACGAACGGGGCTCCTACGGGGGCTACTGGATGTCCATGCGGCTGAGACGCCGCACGGTGAGGAGGAAGAACACCACCGTCACCAGCGCCGCGCCAACGAGTGCGGGCGTCATCGCGATGGTCAGGTCCTCGCCGAACACGTCGTTGATCCCGTACGCCGTGCCGAAGATGTAGCTGCGGATGCTCAGGTAGCGCGTGCCGCTCAGGAAGGTCGTGATGAGCGCCTCCCAGAGCAGTACGTAAACGAGGCCGAACCCCAGCGCACGCGTCGTGAGCAGCCCCAGCCACGTGAACGCGGAGGCGTAAGCCACGACGCCGACGACCACTCCGACGGCTGCGGCCAGCGGAGCGTTCCCGGTGCCGTCCGGGTCCATCATCGTGATGACCGCGGCGACGGCAGCCATAAGCGGAGCGGCAACGACCACGGTTGCGGCGAACTTGGCGAGCACGATCGTCCAGCGCGGCACCGGTTTCGTGGTGAGCAGGCTCAACGTGCGATCCTCCACCTCATTCCCGAACGCGCCGGTCGCGAGCACCATGACGGTGATCGGAAGCGTGACGGAGATGACGAGCCCGCCCAGCACGGGTCCGATGAGCGTGCCCTCCTCCGCGACGGTGGAGTCGAGGATGACCGCCAGTCCCAGAGGAAGCAGTGAGAGGATGATGAGCAGCGCGATCTTGCGCCTCGTGACCGACTGGCGCAGCGCCAGCATGAAGAGCGCTCTGATCACCGCTGCACCACGTACGAGAAGACGCTCTCCAGCGAGTCGTCCAGCGGTTCGATGCGGTAGAGGCGGCTTCCGATGTCCTGTGCGAGCCTCGGGGCCATGCGCTGCAACTCTGCAACGTTGCGGGTGAACACTTCGATGCTGCCGCTCTCGTCCAGCGAAACGGATTCCACCGCATCCAGCGCAACGAGCGCGGCGGCCATCTCCCGCTGCTTCGACGCGCCGATGCGCACCTGGAACGGGCGCTCGTCCAGCTTCTCGCGTATCGCATGGAAATCGCCCGCCGCCGCCAGCTTGCCGCTCACGACGAGCAGGATGCGGTCGGCCAGCGCCTCGACCTCTTCGAGGATGTGGGAGGAGATGAGGATGGCCTTGCCCTGCGTTGAAAGCCGGGCCACGAAATCGGCGAACTCGACGCGCTGGCGCGGGTCAGTGCCGTTCAACGGTTCGTCCAGTATGAGGACGTCCGGTTCGTGCACTATGGCCCCCGCAAGCCGGATGCGCTGCCGCATCCCGCGTGAGTAGGTGCCGGTAGCCCGGTGCTGCGCATCCTCCAGGTTCGCCGCATGGATGGCGCGGTCTACCGCCGCCTCGTCGTTCATGCCCTGCAGGCGCGCGGCCAGCCGCACGAAATCGCGCCCGGTCATGAACGGGTAGAGCACGTCGTGCTCCAGCATCACGCCGATGCGCCGGTACAGTCCGATATTGCCCTGTACCTCCTCGCCGAGCACGCGCACGCTGCCGCGCGACGGTTTGACGAGACCACACATCATGCTGAGCAGTGTCGTCTTCCCTGCGCCGTTGGGCCCGAGGATGCCCGTCACGCCGGGGTAGACGTCGAACGAAGCCTCGTTCACCGCAACGACGCTGCCGTACCACTTCGAAACGTTCTGCACCTCGACGGCCGGTCCGGATGCGGTGGTCATAGCCGTATCCTCCGGTAGCGGTGCCACAGCAGCAGGGCAGGGATGCCTGTCCACAGCACGTACACGCCAATGGGGAATGCGTCGTGCAATTCGGCGACGGCCATCGAGGACGGAGAGCCTTGCCCCGGCTCGACGTCTACATCGAACACCATATTGTTGAGGTTGTCCGTAACGCCGCCCAGATTGAGCAGCCCTACGTAGGGAGCAAGATCGCCTACCGGGCGTGTGCAGTCCTCGGAGCTCGATGTGATGCGGCCGTCCTCAGCAACCGTTTCGAACGTGCATTCCTGGAAGGTGAGCCCGTCGCTGATGGAGTTGAGCAGCAGCCATGCCGCGATGACGAACGCGGCGGCATAGGCGCGCCGCGTCGTGAACGCGGCCACGGCCAGCGGTCCCACCGAGATGAACGTGGCGATGAGCACGCCCA
The DNA here is from genome assembly GCA_022820645.1 of Dehalococcoidia bacterium. Taxonomy (GTDB): domain Bacteria; phylum Chloroflexota; class Dehalococcoidia; order Lucifugimonadales; family Australimonadaceae; genus Bin16. The sequence continues at coordinate 124,347 of JAJEFD010000002.1, forward strand.
TGAACAGGATGCGCGGCACGTCCTGCCAGTTGTCGCGGATGTAGTCCACCTGGTCGCCGGCCGTGAGTATGAGCCCCGCCTGCAGGACGATCTGTCCGGCGTAGACCAGTACGAGCACGATGGCGAAGAATGCGAGGAAGCGCGCGATGAGGTAGTCGTTCGACGTGAGCGGCCGGACCAGATAGAGCGGGAGCACGTTGTCCCTGCGGTCGGGGCAGAGCAGCTCCGGCGCCATAATCGCCCCGAAGATGATGAGGATGACGCTCACGATCGAGTAGTAGTCGGCAGGGCCGGGGATGAATTGCGATGCATCATCACCGGCGATCGGGTCGAGGAACGCGAGGATGGTGACGAAGACGGCGGCGGGTGTTATCACCGCCAGGAACAGGCCGACCGGCAGTATCTTCGCGCGGCCTCCGCGCCCGATGCCGAGCACGGTGCGAACGCCGTTCTCGAACAGCGCCAGCCGCGCCCGGTTGCGCCCTTCGCGCGGCCCCGTGTACCGCTGGTATCCGAGGTCGAAGACCTCCGCCTCGCGCGCCTTCACGCGGGTCTGCTCCTGAAGATGTCGGTGAGCGTGCGGCGCTCAGGCGAGAGCCGCCGTATGCGTGCGCCGGACTCGACCGCCGCGTCCCGGATGAGGTCGTAGTCGGCCTCGCGCGCCTGTTCGACGATGAGCAGCTGGCCGTCGTCAGACGCCTGCACGCCCTTCGCGGCGAGCGCAGTAACGAACTCCTCGTGCCGGTCGGCGACCTCGATGAGCAGCGTCTCGGTCTCCTCGGTGAGTTTGGCGACAGCGCCCTCCTGCGCGAGCACGCCGGACTCGAGCACGATGACGGAGTCGGCGGTGCGCTCCACGTCGCCCATCAGGTGGGTGGAGAGCATGACGCTGATGCCGAACGTGTTGGCCGTGCGGTGGATGAGGCGCAGCATCTCCTGGCGCCCGTCCGGATCGAGGCCGGCGGTCGGCTCGTCGAGCAGCACCAGCACCGGGTCGTGAACGATCGCCTGCGCGAGCTTCACGCGCTGCTTCATGCCGGTGGAGTATTCGCCGATGGGCCGGTAGCGCTCCTCGTCCAGTCCGACGTGGCGGAGCACGTCAGCGGCGCGGGTCCGCGCCTGGCCCGGCGGGATGCCGCTCACCTGCGCCATGTGCATCAGGAACTCGGAGGCGGTCATGCTCTTGGGCAGGCAGTCGTTCTCCGGCATGTAGCCGATGCGTGCACGCCCCTCGGTGGAGCGGTACGGCTCCTCGCCGAGCAGCATCGCCGAGCCGGAAGTCGGTTGGATGAGGCCGAGGAAGAGCTTCATCGCGGTGCTCTTCCCTGCGCCGTTGGGGCCGAGGAGCCCGGTCACTCCCTCGTGAACATCGAACGAGACGCCATCGAGAGCAACCGTGGAGCCGTAGTGCTTGGTGAGGTTCCGGGCTTCGAGAAGAGCAGGCACGAGCGGAGTATACAGGACAGCGGCGCCGTTCGGACGGCCTTCACCGCGCGCTATACTTTCCGCCATGCACCGCCCGCCTCGATTCGTCATCGCCACTCCCATCTGCGACGGCCACGACGTTGCCGCCGCGGCAATCACCCGCATCCTGCGCGCGCAGGGCACGGAGGCGGTCTACGTCGGCTTCAACAAGAGCGCCTACCAGATCGCGAAGGCAGCGTCCGAGGAGGACGCCACCGGCATCGCAGTGAGCACGTACAACGGCGGGCACATGTCGTTCCTGCGCGAAGTGCTCGCCGAGCAGGCTCGGCAGGGCATACCCGACGTCCCGCTGTTCGCCGGGGGCGGCGGCACCATCCTCGAACGCGAAGTCGCGCCACTGCTCCGCATGGGCGTTGCGAAGGTCTACCGGCCCCCGCTCGACCTCGCCGACGCGGTGCGCGACATGACCTCGCTTGCGAACGATGCTGCCAGGAAACAACCAACCACATCGAATGACACAGCCCCGTTCCGTGCGCTCGCAGAACGGCTGACCGCCATCGAGTGGGGCGGCGCGCATCCCGCCGAGTCGCACGCCAACGGAAGGCCAGTCGTGTGGGGCATCGGCGGACGCGGCGGGGCAGGGAAGAGCACCCTCATCGACGAGCTGCTGCTGCGGTTCCTGCGCTCCACGGACGGACGCGTCGCCGTGCTTACCGCCGACCCCACGCTCGGCGACCGCCTGCGCATGGTGCACTGCTACTCCCCGCGCGTGTTCGTCCGCTCCGTCAGCGTCGGACCCGGCGACTCGACCGAGGAGAAGACTGCGCCGCTCGTCGCCGAACTGCGCGCCCACGACTTCGACCTCATCCTCGTGGAGTCCGTCGGCCTCGGGCAGAACGAGCTTGGCGTCGCGCCCGTCGCCGATGCCTCCGTCTTCTGCATGACGCCGGAGTACGGCAGCGACGTGCAGTTGGAGAAGGAAGCCCTCCTGAGAAGGGCCGACCTCGTCGTGATGAACAAGCGCGACTTCCCGCAGGCCGAGGCGCGCTATGCCCGCGTCCGCCGGTTCGTCGGAGACGAGGAGCGCGTCTTCCTCACCGAGGCCAAGCGCTTCGGCGACACGGGCGTCACGGCGCTGTTCGAGGAGATCGCCCGCCGCTCCGGTCTGCACCCCCATCCTATCCTTCCCTCATCCAGGGGGAAGGGACCAGGCTGGGGCGAGAGCCCATCACCGGTGCCGTTCAGCCGACGCGGCTACCTCGGCGCGGTCGTCGACACCCACGAGGCGTACTACGCCGAGGCAGAGGAAGAGGCGGTGCTCGCATCGAACGGCGGAGCGTCGCGCGACTACCAGGCCGAGTACGACCGCATCTGGCAGACGTACGGCTTCGACGGCGACCTCTCCGGCACGGTCGTCGAGGACGGCGTCGCCTACCGCGAGTCGCCGAGCGGGCGTGTGCCGGTCGCCCGCGAGACGACGACCGGCCTCTGGACGCCCGTGCTCGGACTGCCGGACCGCGACGCGAGCCCGCGCCAGATCGTGCGCTATCTCTACACGCAGAACCTGCCCGGCGCATTCCCGTTCACCGAGGGCGCGTACCGCTTCCGCCGCCGCGACGAGGACCCTATCCGCATGTTCGCCGGACTGGGGATGCCGGAGACGACGAACGCCCGCTTCCACCTGCTCGCCGCCGGGCACGGCGCGCCGCGACTCTCCACGGCGTTCGACTCGCTCACGCTCTACGGACTCGACTCCGACGAGCCCGGCGCGCTCGCAAAGGTCGGGGAGGGCGGCGTCGCCGTCGACACGCTCGACGACATGCTGCGCCTCTACGACGGCTTCGACCTCTCACGCACGTCCGTCTCGATGACGATCAACGGCCCCGCGCCGACGTTGATGGCGATGTTCCTCGTGGCAGCGCGCAAGCGCGGGTTCGACTGGAAGTCGCTGCACGGCACCGTGCAGGCCGACATCCTCAAGGAGGTGCAGGCGCAGAACGAGGCGCTCTTCCCGCTGGAGCCGTCGCTCCGCCTCATCGCCGACATGACCGAGCACATGATGCGGGAGGCGCCGGGCTGGTACCCGCTCTCCATCTCCGGCTACCACATCGGCGAGGCGGGGGCGAACCCAGTGCAGGAGCTCGCGTTCACGCTCGCGAACGGCCTCACGTACATCGAGACGCTGCGGGCACGCGGGCTGCCCATCGAGGAGTTCACGCGCCGATTCTCGTTCTTCTTCACCTCCGGCTCCGAGCTGGAGTTCAACGTGCTGGGACGCGTCGCACGCCGCGTGTGGGCGGTCGCGCTGAAGCGCTGCTACGGCGTCGAGGGCCCCGGCCTCGCGCTGCGCTTCCACAGCCAGACGTCCGGGCGCTCGCTGCAGGACTCGGAGCCGCTACACAACCTCACACGGGTCGCATTGCAGGCGGAGCACGCCCTGCACAACAACACCAACTCGCTCCACACCAACTCCTACAAAGAGACGTACACCACGCCCCAGGAGGACGACGTCCTGCTCGCGATGGGCAGCCAGCAGATCCCGCTCGTGGAGAGCGGCGACTTCGGCTACATCGAGAACCTCAACCAGGGCGCGTACGGCCTGACGTACCTCGAGGCCGAGGTCGAGCGGGCCGTACACCGCATCTTCCGCGAGATCGACCAGCAGGGCGGCGTGCTGCCCGCCATCGAGAACGAGTACTTCCGCACCGCAATCCAGGAGGAGGTGCAGCGCGAGCGGGAGGCGATGCGCGACGGCAAGCGCCGCGTCGTGGGCGTGAACTACCTCACGGGCAGGGACGGGGCACGACCGCGCGGCGAGCTCGTCCACATCCCCATGAAGGCGAAACGCGCCCAAGCCGCGCGCACCCGCGCGTTCAAGCGTGAGCACGCGGTCGAAGCCGAGGCCGCGCTCGAACGGCTGCAGGCCGCCGCCGTCTCGGACGCCAACGTCTTCGAGGCGCTGCTCGACGCCGTGGAGCACGCAACCGTCGGCCAGATCACCCACGCGCTGTGGGAGGTCTGGGGGCGGTTCCGCCCGAGCATGTAGGCCGCCCCTAGCTCAGCGCGTGGTTGACGACCGGCACCATCGCCGAGAGGTCGACGTGCGACTGCAGCGCCTCGTTCACCTGCGCCAGCGGGTACTGGTGGGTGATCATCTTCTCCACTGGCACGTCGATGCGGGTCCGCATCAACCGCATGGAGCGGATGATGTTCTCCACCTTCGAGCCGACGACGCCCGCGACGGTGAGGTCTTTCGCCGCGATGCGCGACGGGTCCATCTCCACCGATGTCGGCAGGATGAGGCCGATGACGAGGTACTTCCCGCCGTAGCGCACCATCTGGAGTCCCTCGTGGACGGACGTGCGCGCACCGGACGCCTCGACGACGAGGTCGGGGCCACCGCCGGTCAGTTCACGCACGCGCTCGATGCGCGACTCGGGCGTCGGGTGGTCGGCAAGGTCGATCGTCTCGTCCGCGCCAAGCTCGCGGGCGAGCGCGAGGCGGTGGGACGGCGCGCCGATCATGATGGCGCGCGCCGCGCCGCGGGCCTTCGCCTGCACCATTGCGCCCATGCCGATCGGGCCGGAGCCCTGGATGACGACCGTATCGCCGGGGTCGGGTGCGTTGAGCTTGCGCAGGCCGCTCATGGTGGTGTGGTTGCCGATGACGGACATCAGCGCCCGCTCGGTGCTCATGTCGTCAGGAACGCGCATGATCGCGGGATTCGGCTCCAGCAGCAGGTACTGGCCGAAGCCGCCGCGCAGCATCGTGCCGGAGGAGGGGTCGACGTGCGAGTTGCCATAGTGGATGGAGTTCGTGCAGCGCAGCCCCATCAGGCAGTTGTAGCAGTGGCCGCACGGCGCGGAGTGAAAGAGCACACGGTCGCCCTCGCGGAGCGTCTCGCCGAGGATGTCCGTGCGAATGTTCGCCCCGAGCGCCGCCACGACGCCGATGTTCTCGTGGCCCCAGATGATGGGGTGCGGGGCGTCCGGGTTGTACCAGTTGTGCGCGTCCGTGCCACAGACAGCGGCCATGCTCATCCGCACGAGGATGTTGTCCGGCCCAACGTCCGGCACCGGGAATTCCTGCACTTCCAACGGGCGCTCAGCCCCGACGAACACCGCTGCCAGACAACTCTCCGCCATGACGCACACTCCTCGTACAGGCTGGCGCGAGTCTAGAAGCGGGCAGGGGGAGCGTCAACGACGCGCGGAACTATCCGACGTCCGGCCGCGGGCGCGACGTCATCCGCTTCGCCGCGTAGACGAGGCCGATCGCCGGGATGACCGCAAACACCAGCGGGAGCTCCCAGTCCCCCTTCACCGTGCCTCCGGCGATCAACAGCGCGAGCACCACGTCGGCCACCACGTTCACCACGAGGAGGGCGGTGGCGACGCGGACCCCCTTGAGCGAGAGCCCGGGCTGCGTCACGAGTACAAAAAGTCCTATGGCGGCGAGCGGATGAACGAGGACCAGCACCAGCCGCTCCCCAAGGCTGCCGCCATCCGCGAACGAGCCCACCAGGGCCGTGAGCACCGTGAAGGCTACCTGGAGCACGGCCAGGACGAGCATGAGTACCCGGAATATCCTCATGGCGTAACGGTAGGCAGCCGGCGCGCGGGGGTCAAGGCGAACCCTCGACCCGGACCGAGACGACGTCGATGCCGTAATACTGCCGGTGCTGCACGCCGGATGCGTAGTGCCGCAGCAGCCGGAAGGACATTTCGCCCGGGTCTGCGACAGCAGGCTGCTCTGCCAGGTACGCGAGCCTGTCCTGCAGGTTCTCCCTGCCGATAACCGAGGCCACGAATTCCAGCTCGACCACACCTGCACCGGGGCGCGCCGACACGTGCAGCCACGGCGCTCTGTCTGCACCTTCACGCTCACTCACCGGCATCAGGCTGGCAACAGCCTCCTCGCCCGCCGAGCGCAGGCGTATCGAGGAAGACTCGTTCCATCGCATGCCGGCGGCAACGTCAACCAGGAACGCGTCGATGGCGGGAAGCGCCGAGTCGTCGAGCGCAACCTCGAGCCGTTTGCCCCGGCGGCTACTGAACTCGATGAATGCCGTGAGCAGGACCGCAACGACCAGCCCGGACACTATCGGGTTCCCGAGAAGCGAACCCCACGACGGGCCGAGCACCGGTTCGACGACGTTCAGGTGCTGCATGCCGACGCCGACGGCGAACGAGAGGCCGATGACGAGCACCTTCCCCTGGTCGAGGCCATCCTGGGTGGCCGCCTGCAGGCCGCCCACGAAGAACAGCCCGAGCAGCAGGAGCAGGTATGCGCCCATGACCGGGTCGGGAACGGTGAGCAACAGCGCTGTGAACTTCGGCAGCAGCGCAAGGACGACGAAGACGGCCGCAATGGCGAACCCGACCCTGCGAGCGGCAACGCCCGTCAGGCTCGTGAGCGCGGCGCCGAACGAGGAGAAGGCCATGGTGGGAGGCGTCCCCGCTATGCCCGCCAGCAACATGCCGACGCTGTTGGCGCCCACCGCGCCCTGCACCTGCCGGAAGTCGATCGCGCGCTGCCGGCGCTGGGAGGCGCTCTGAATGATGACGCTGTCGCTGATGCCCTTTATGGCGAGCACCAGCGTGAGCACGATGAACGTCGGCAGCAGCGTCCAGAATTCCAGCCCGAACGCCAGGTCGATCCCGGGAGGCCGGAGATCAGGGATACCGAACCAGGGCGCGTCGATCACCCGTTGATAGTCGTAGATGCCGAAGAACACGGCCACGACACAGCCGGCCCCGATGCTGATGAGCGCAGACCAGACCCGCCACATGCCGGACGCGCGCAGGGTGAGCGCGGCAGACACCGCCAGCGTCACCGCGGCCACGACGGGGCCCGATGCCGGGGATCTCCCTTCCGGCACGTCCGCCAGCCGCTCGAATACGACAGGGGCAATGGTGACTGCGACCAGCATGAGCACCGTCCCGGACACTACGGGCGTGATGATCCGTCTCATAAGGGGGAGCCACGCGGCTACTGCGAACTGGAAGAGCGACGAGGCGACGAGGAGGGTCGCCAGCAGGGCAGGTCCGCCCTGCGACACCGCCGCCGCGGTGATGGCCACGAACTGGATCGTCGGCCCGGTGACCACCGTCAACCCGCATCCAAGGCGCCACAACCGGACCGCCTGGATGGTCGTGACGACCGCGTTGATGATGAACGCAGCGAAGACCGCCCACGTCAGGTAGGCGTCGTCCTGGCCGGACGCCCGCACGGTGAGGATGACGACCAGCACGGTCGGCGGCAGGGCGAGCACGACGTACTGAACGGCGACTCCCAGCGCCAGGGGCAGGGGACATGGTTCGTCGGGTCCGTACCGGATGTGTTCGTTGACGCGCACTCTCGCTCCATGCCGATGCGGCGGCATGGTACGCGGTCGAGGTTCCATGGAGAAAGGGGAATCACCACGCGCTCCCGACAGGATGCTGCGACTGGATTCCCGCCTGCGCGGGAATGACAGGTGAGGGCGCGTTGCCGGAAACGCGCCTCTCCCATAACATCGCGCTCGCACGACACACGGAGGACTCCTTCCATGGACATCGTCAACCCCATCGTCAGGAACCGGATGCGCGCAGGGCTGGAGGATGCGGACGCCTTCTGGGACAGCGCTGCGCGGGAGCTGCCCTGGCTGAAAACATGGGACACCGTCTACGAGGCCGACTACCCCTCGTTCCGCTGGTTCGTGGGCGCGCAGACCAACCTCTCCTACATGTGCGTCGACCACCAGAACTCGTCCGGGCGCGGCGGGCACGCGGCGTTCATCTATGCCAGCGAGCGGGGCGTCCGCCAGGTGCTCACCTACGCCCAGCTGCAACGGCGCGTGGAGCAGGCCGCCGCCGCACTGCGCGGCATGGGGCTCCGCAAGGGCGACCGTCTCACCATCTACATGCCGAACGCTCTCGAGACCACCATCCTGATGCTGGCGACCGTCCGCATCGGCGCGATCCACTCCATCGTGTTCGCGGGGTTCAGCGCGCCCGCGCTGGCCGACCGCATCCGCGCCAGCGGCTCGCGGCTCGTCTTCTCGGCGGACGTGGCCTACCGGCGCGGCGGCGAGGTCAACCTCAAGAGCATCGTCGACGACGCGCTCGCCCTCGGCTGCGATACCGTCGAGCACCAGGTCGTGCTCCTGCGCAACGAGGACGTGCCTATGACGAGCGGGCGCGACCTCTCCTGGGACGAGTTCATCGAGCGCGGCAAGGGGTACAGCGGCGCCATCGAGCCGATGGAGGCAAACGAGCCCGCCTACATCCTTGCCACGTCCGGCACCACCGCCACGCCGAAGCTGGCCGTCCACACGCACGGCGGCTACCCCGTCGGCGTGTACAACCAGGGCAAGTGGTGCTTCGGCCTCAACGCCAACGACGTCTGGTGGGCAACCTCCGACCTCGGCTGGGCAGTCGGCCACTCGTACATCGTCTACGGCCCGCTGCTGTTCGGCGCGACGTCCATCCTCTACGAAGGCGCGCTCGACTACCCGGGCCCTGACGTGTTCTGGCGCCTCATCGAAGAGTTCGGCATCACGGGCGTCTTCACGTCTCCCACCGCCGTCCGCCTGCTGATGCGGTTCGGCGAGGAGCCCGCCAAGGGCTTCGACCTCTCGACGCTCATCCGCATCGTCTGCGCCGGCGAGGTGCTGAACCCGCCCGCATGGGAGTGGCTGCAGAAGCGCGTGCTGGAAGACCGCATCCCCGTCATCGACAACTGGTGGCAGACGGAGACCGGCGCGCCGGTCGTCGGCAACCCGTACGGCATCGCGATGCTGCCGCAGAAACCGGGCTCCGCGGGCGTGCCGCTGCCCGGCATGGACCTCGCGGTGATGACTCCGGAAGGGCAGATGTGCGAACCGGGCGAGAAAGGCATCCTCGTGCTTCGCCGCCCGTTCCCGAACCTGACGCCCACGCTCTGGGGCGACCCGGAGCGGTACGGCAACGACTATTGGGAGCGCGTGCACGGCGTCTACTTCACCGGCGACCTTGCGGAGATAGACGAGGACGGCTATGTCTGGTTCTCGGGCCGCGCCGACGAGGTCATCAAGATCGCGGCGCACCGCCTCGGCACCATCGAGGTCGAGTCCGCGTTCCTGCGCCACGACGACGTGGCTGAGGCCGGCGTCACCGGACGCCCGGACGAGCTGCGCGGCGAGGTCATATCGTCGTTCATCGTCCTCAAGGAGGGGCGCACCGCGAGCGACCAGCTGCGCAAGGAACTCATCGAGACCGTCCGCCGGGAACTCGGCCCGTTCGCGGTGATCGGCGAGGTCAACTTCGTGAAGATGCTGCCCAAGACGCGCAGCGGCAAGATCATGCGCCGCGTGCTGAAAGCCGTGACGCTCGACACCGACCCCGGCGACATCACGACGATCGAGGACGAGGGCTCCGTGGACGAAGCCCGCGCCGCGTGGCAGGAGATGAAGAGCGAGGTCGGCGGGTGATTCCCGTCATTCCAGCGAAGGCTGGAATCCAGAAGCGCGCGCAAGCGCACACGCTCACACGGTGGGGCGAACAGGCTGAGAGGGTGTCGCGATGAGCACGGCGGACGACCGGGCGCGCGGGCTCATGGTGGGGATCGCGGCGGGCAATCTGCTCGGCGTACCCATCGAAGGGCGCTCGAAAGACGACGTGCGCGAGCGTTTCCCTGACGGTGTGCGTGACATCACCGCTCGGCCGGGATACCCGGACGACGACGACCTCGCGCAGTCGCTCATCATCGCCGAGGCTGCGGAGGAAGGGCCGCTCGACGTCGAAGACCTCGGCCACCGCTTCTGGGAATGGGGCGAGATCAACGGCCTCGGCATGGGCAACCTCACGAGCCAGGTGCTCGCGCTCTTCGGTGGCAGTTACCCTCGCCGCCTCGGTTCGGGCACGATAGACGACGTGCGGCAACCCAGGGGGATGGCCATCGAGGACGCCTCGCGAGAGGCCTGGGGCGGGAAGAACGCAGGGAACGGCGCGCTGATGCGCTGCGCGCCGGTCGCCATCCGGTGGCGCGACGATCCTGTTGCCCTTACGCGGAACAGCGTCGTCAGCGCCGTGCCGACGCACTGGGACCGGCGGTGCGGGTGGTCGTGCGTCGCGCTGAACGTCGGCATCGCGGCTGCACTGCGGGGCGAGACGATGGACGCGGATGCGCTCATCGCGGCGGCGGAGGAGGCGGTGCTCCCGTCGCTGCCGGAGCTGTCGCAGTACGGCTACGAAGCGGGGATGCCGCATGCCGTGCGAATCTCAATCGAAAAAGCTGCCAGCCTCGACATAGACGACATCGAGTTCGACGGCTGGAACATGGGTTTCACGCTCCTGGCGCTGGAGGCAGGACTCATCTCGCTCTGGCACGCGCCGGACTTCGAACACGGCCTGCGCGCCGCGGTCGAAGCGGGCGGCGACACCGACACGAACGGTGCGGTCGTGGGCGCAGTGCTGGGGGCACGGTTCGGCATCGACGCCATCCCCCAACGCTGGCGCGACCGCATCGCGGAACTGCGGGAAGGGCGCACGCCCGTCGAGGAGTACGCAGACATGCTGGAGGCGGCGCGAGGGTAGGAGAGGGCAACCGCCCTTGACAGCCCACGAGAGCCTGCATACTGTCCCCGCATCCCCGGAGGTGAGGCGATGGCAACGGCAGTCGGCAGCGTAACGCAGTACAAGATGCTCATCGGCGGCGAGTGGGTCGGCGCCGCGTCGGGGCAGACCTACGACTCGATGAACCCGTACACGGGCCAGACGTGGGCGCAGATGCCCGACGCGCAGGCGGAAGACGTCGACCGCGCCGTGCAGGCGGCGCGCAAGGCGGTGAAGGACCCGGCGTGGCGCGGCATGGTGCCCGCACAGCGCGGCGCGCTCCTGCGCAGGCTCGGCGATCTCGTCGCTGAGAACGCGGAGCACCTCGGACAGATCGAGACGCGCGACAACGGCAAGCTCATCCGCGAGATGTCCGCCCAGTGCAAGGCGGTGCCGAGCTACTTCTACTTCTACGCGGGGCTCGCGGACAAGATACAGGGCGCGACCATCCCGCTGGAGAAGACGTCCGTCTTCAACTACACCCTCCGCGAGCCGATCGGCGTCGTAGGCATCATCATTCCGTGGAACTCGCCGCTGCTGCTGCTCTCGTTCAGCCTCGCCGCGGCGCTCGCAGCCGGAAACGCGGTGGTCGTCAAGCCGTCCGAGCACGCGTCCGCATCCACGCTGGAGTTCGCGAAGCTCGTCGAGCAGGCCGGCTTCCCGCCAGGCATATTCAACGTGGTGACGGGATACGGCGCCGTGACCGGCTCCGCGATGGCGAGCCACCCCGGCATCGGCAAGCTGTCGTTCACGGGCGGGCCGGAGACGGCGCGCAAGATCGCCGAGCAGGCGGCGCTGAACCTCACACCGACGCTGCTGGAACTCGGCGGGAAGTCGCCCAACATCGTCTTCCCGGACGCCGACCTGCAGAACGCCGTCAACGGCACCATCGCGGGCATCTTCGCTGCAGGAGGCCAGACGTGCATCGCGGGCTCGCGCCTGCTGCTGCACGAGGAGATCCACGACGAGTTCATGGAGAGGCTCGTGGCGCGCACGCGCGACATCAGGATGGGCGACCCCGCCGCGATGGAGTCGGAACTCGGCCCGCTCGCAACGACGGCCCAACTGGCGAAGGTGGAGTCGTTCGTCGAGAGCGCACGCGGGGAGGGGGCCGAACTCGTCTACGGCGGCTGCCGGCCGGACTCGCCCGACCTCGCGTCGGGCTGGTTCTACATGCCCACCATCTTCGGCAACGTCCGCAACGACATGTACGTCGCACAGGAGGAAGTCTTCGGGCCGGTGCTCGGCGTGCAGCGCTTCCGCGAGGAGGAAGAAGCGGTCGCGCTGGCCAACGACACGAGGTACGGCCTCGCGGCGGGCATCTGGACGGACGACATCAAGCGCGCGCACCGGCTCGCCCGTGACCTCGACGCAGGCACCGTCTGGATCAACATGTACCGTGCGCTGTCCTATGCGTCGCCGTTCGGCGGATACAAGGGCTCCGGCCACGGCCGCGAGCTGGGCGTCGAGGCCATCAACGAGTTCACACAGGTCAAGAGCGTCTGGGTCGAACTCGCCGAGACCACGCCGGACCCGTTCGTGCTGCGGATCTAGCTACGCGGCGAACAGCTCCTCCAGCGTCCAGCGCTTGCGGATGATCTCGGTCTCGTAGAGGTAGTCCACGACCGCGCGCACGGACGCGCCGTGCACGTCGAGGCCCTGCGCCCTGGGGAAGAGGCCGATGCGCCGCAGGTCGCCCGCGAGCAGCCCCTGGTGGACGGAGTCGTCCGGCTCCTCGTCCATGTAGGTGGCCGTCGCCTCGTCCATCGCCTTGCAAACCGCATCGGCGAGGCCGGGGTGCTCCGTGACGGACTCCTCCTTCATCACCAACAGCGTGTTGATGGGGAAGACGCCAGTCTCTTCGTGGTACTGCTGCAGGAGCGGGTAGGGATCACTGACCAGCAGATGAACGTTGTCGGCCTGCGCCGCGTTGCCGCCCGCGACCACGAGCGCGTCGAGGTCGCCTGCCGCGAGCCGCGCGTCGAGGTCCGACATCTGCTCGCGGGCGAAGCGCTCCGGTTTGGGGTAGGGCACGCCGCGCAGCGAGTCGTTCTCGCCCTCGACCCACGTGATGCTGTCGGGCGCGACGCCATGGTGGTGCGCGAGGATGCCGCGCAGCCACACCGCCGGGTTCGACGCGAACCCGAGCGGCACGCCGACGCGCTTGCCCGCGAGGTCGCCGATCCCGGCGATGCCTGCGGCGTCGTTCACCGTCACGCCCGTCAGCGGGAAGAAGAGGTTGGGGAAGATGGGCAGCGCAACGAGGCGCACGCCGTTGTCCTTCGCCACGATGAAGTTGCCGATGGTCAATTCGCCCACGTCGTACGGGCGCGTCGTCACCATCGCGGGGAAGATGGGTGCGGGCGCGGGACCCGCGTCCACGAGTTCGACGTCAGGGAAGTCGACGGCGACGCGTCCGCTGAGCAGGTGTCGTGTGATGAGGCGGTTCCCGACCGCTACCGAGACTCCCATTACGGGTTCGGGGTGGTGGCGGAGGAGAATATCGCGCTGCGTCCGCTCTCCACGTCGTACCGGTGGCGCTGGATGTTGTCTAGGTCCATGCTCGTGATGCGGCAGTAGATCGTCTCGTCGGTTGGCGAGCCCTGCACGCTGTGTATCTCGCCGGGAAGGATGTAGTGGACGTCGCCCGCCCTCTGCTCCATGACTTCCACCACCTGGAAGGTCGGCAGCTCCGAGTCGCTGCTGTCGTGGCGGTAGGCGTAACGCGTCTGCGTGTTGCCGCCGCTCTTCACGCCGTAGGCGACCCAGCAGACGCCGTGGTCATGCGGGGCGGGCCGCTTGATCTCCTGCGGGCCCTGCCGGTAGGTGAGGACGACGAACCCGGGGCCCGGGTGACCGTACTCGGTGTCCCGGTAGATCTCGAACGTGCCGTTGCCGTCGCCGAACTTCTCGCTGTTCTCCGGCCAGCCGTTGTCGAACGCGCGCCGCATCAACTGGGCGACGTTGTGCGCCTGCTGCACGGAGTCGCGATGGGTCGCGAAGACCTCGCGGAGGTCGGTGATGAATTGCTGCTCGGTGTAGACCGCTGTTTGTGTCATATCGGTTCTCCTCTCTGAAATCCTGCCTGCAACGGCGGTAGTTTACGTCTCCAGCGTCGTCTCGAAGAAGAGGTCTTCGACGGCGAGCGGCCCCGGGATGAGGCCCTGTTCGACCTCGTAGCCGATGAACCGTTCGAGGTTCGCGCGGTTCGCCGCGACGCCGGTCGGCCACGGGTCGGGCCCGAGCACGCGGCGCTCTTCTTCCAGGTAGTGACGCCCCCACGTAAGCCTGCTCCAGTTGGGGTCGTCCATGTAGCGGCCCCACTGCCGCTTCGCCTGTTCGAAGCCGTCCAGCAGGCTCACCGGCGCCCACGGATGCTGCTCCGCCACCTCCGACTTCATCGCCACCACGTGCATGATGGGGTAGAAGCCGTTGCGCCGGTAGTAGCTCACTTCTTCGGCGCGCGGGTCGTCGAACAGCCTGCCGACCTCCGGCGCGCCGTCCAGGTACGGCTGAGGCGGACGCGGCGACAGGAACGCCGACACTTCGCCCTCGACGAGCGCGTCGCCGAGCCTGCGGCTCCGGTCCATGCGCTCGAGCGTCACGCCGGGCGGAGGGTCGAACTGCACCGGCTCGTCGGAGGTCGTCACCCACGTGACGCCGTCCAGCGGGACGCCGTACTCGCTGCCGAGGTCGCCCTTGGCGAGCACGGAGAGCGTCGTCTGGAACGAGCGGAGGGCGACGCGCTTGCCGATGAGGTCCTTCGGTTCCCGGATGCCGGACTGCGTGTTGACGTACATCTGCGACTGGCTGAACAGCCGGCGGGGGAAGACGGGGATCGCCGTCAGCGGAGCACCCCGAGCCTTCGCCATGACGTACGAGCCGAGCGACAACTCACAGACGTCGAACTCGCGGTGCAGCAACATCCGCTCGTGGCGTCTGCCGCCCGCGCCGTCCTGCCCGACGATGAGCACCGTGGGCTCGATGCCCTTGGGACGCACCGTCCCTTCCACCCACGGTACGTGCCTGTCGTAGTGTTCCAGTGCGATGCTCAGGGGAACGTCCGCCATCTATATCTCCTCTCCGTACTCGCGCGCCATCTCCCGGATGTGGGTCTCCTGCAGCAGGGTGGAGCGGCCGTTCTCCCAGAACAGCTCGCCGTCCAGCTCTATCGTCTGATCGGACACATAGGCGGAGAGGGGAGAGGGCGTCCTGCCGATGTGGAAGTGCATAACGTCCTGGTTGCTCTGCTGCCCGGGTCGCTTGGTCGCCTTGGGGTGGAAGCCGCCGTGGAACGAGTCGAGCGCGTAGGCGGCCTCGGTCCCGTAGCGCGACTCGCTCACGTCCAGCAGGTGCTGGAGCTGTGCGCTCGTCCAGACCGTGTTGCCGGTCGGGTCGTCCTTCTGGTTCTCGCGTGCGGGTTCCTCCCGCCACTCGATGCCCTTGAGCGTGTTGTCTCGTATCTCCAACAGCATCGGATTGTGGAACTGCTCGCGGTCCGCCATCCCCGGATGGTCGAAAGCGACGACGCCGTTCCCGTCCGCGCTGCCGATGGGCGCGTACACCTCGCCGGGGAAGACGCGTTCGGAGCGGCTCATCTCCGCGTCCTGCACGAAGAAGGCGTCCGCGACCTCGCTTCCCGACGCGACGCGGCCCGTGACCTCAGTGCCGCGCGGGCTCGTGACGCGGTACGTCGACGCCTGCCCCGTGCGCTCCTCGATGCGGTGCGCCAGCGCCATGACGAGACGCCAGTCGAAGTGGGCGTGGGGCGTGGTCATGCCCTCGGGAGCGCGGATGCGGTTGTTGATGCGCACCAGCCCCGCTGCACCGTTCGCGCGCAGGTGGTCCAACAGTACGGCGCGGTTCAGGTTGCAGTTCATCAGCAGCTTGTCGGCGCCCAGCACCGCGCCCGCGACCGGGGCGGGCAGCTCTTCGACGCGGCCCAGCGAGTCCACCCAGAGCGAGTAGGGAACGCCGCCTGCGTCGGCGATGGCCTGCTCCAGCAGCACGGCGAGTTCCGGGTCGAGCGCGCCGCGCTCGTTCAGCAGCAGCACCGCCTCGCCGGGTTCGACGGTGGCGCAATGCCTGATGAGATTGCTTACGCCTGCCTGTACGGCTGCGGCATCGGCCATCGTGCTCCTCCTTGTCTGTCTAGTTCAGCCCGTAGAAGCGCTCCGCGTTGCCGTGCAGGATGGCCGCCTTGTCCGCGTCCGTCAGCGACGGGTTCTCGCGGATCTCGGCGATCTCCTCCTTGCACGTCTCGTGGTTGACCTCGTGCGGGAAGTCGGACGAGAAGATGAACGCCTTGTTGCCCGCCACCTTCACCGCGAAGGGGAGGGTCAGCTCTCCGCCCTCGACGCCGACGTACACGCGGCCCTCGTCAACGTGCTTCAGGATGTAGTCCGTTACGGATTCGCCGTCCTTCAACTGCATGAAGCGCTGGTTGGGGTCGTACTGGATGTGGCTGTCCCAAGAGCGCTGGAAGCGTTCCAGGCAGCCCACGAACCAGGCGCAGCCCGCCTCCAGGAAGCCGTACTTCGCGTTCGGGTAGCGCTCCAGCACGCCGTTGAAGACGATGCCGGCGAAGTTGACCATCTGGCCGAACGGGTGGCCGAGCGCGTTCACCGGAGCGTACGGGCTCATGTCGTCCAGCCCCATGTGGTCGTGTACGCCGCCGTGGATGCCGATAGCTCAGCCGAGGCGGTCGGCTTCCTCGTAGATCGGCCAGTACTTCGGGTCGCCCAGGTGGTTCTGCAACTGGAGCGCGCCGGTGCCCGGGAGCATCGCGCCGGAGAAGCCGAGCTCCTTCACGATGCGACGCAGTTCGATGGCGGCCTCAGCGGGCTCCTGCAGGGGGATGAGTCCCATCGCCTGGAAGCGCGAGTCCTTGCTGACGTACTCGTCGTACACCCAGTTGTTGTACGCCCGCGCGAGCTCGATCGCCCAGTCGCGGCTGACCACACGCCCGAAAGCGAGGCCGTTGGACGTGTAGAGCACCGTCTTGTCGACGCCCACGTCGTTCAGGAAGTCGATCCAGCCCTCGCGCCCGACGCGCGCGAACGCGCCTTCCGGCAGGAAGTGGCGGTTGGCCGCGTGCAGGTGGTCGTTGGGCGGGAAGGGCCCGCGCGTCGTCACGAAACTGCGGTCGCGGTAGTCCTCGGGCATACGCGCCCAGATGGCGTCGTGGTCCTCGACCAGGTGGCCGTCGCCGTCAACGATGCGCTCGATGTTTTCAGTGACCATGGCTTTCGTCTCCTTGGTGTCTGCCTTCGCTCATGCCCTAGTTCGCCGCCAGCCGGTAGAAGCGGGCCGCGTTGCGGTACATCACCGCCTCCTTGTCGTCGGCCGACATGTCCGCGTTCTCGCGCAGTTCGTCCAGCTCCGCCTTGCAGGTGTTCGCGTCGACCTCGTGCGGGTAGTCGGACGAGAAGAGGTACGGCTTGTTGCCGGTGAGACGCACCGCCTCGGGCAGCGCGAGCTCGTCGCCCTCGACGCCGACGAAGATGCGGTCCTCGTCGATGTGGCGGCAGATGTAGTCGGAGACGCGTTCGCCCTCGCGTATCTGCAGGAAGCGGCCGCGCGGGTCGTACTGGACGTGGGACGCCCAGGAGCCGTTGAAGCGCTCCATGCAGGTGAGCAGCCACGCCGCGCCTGCCTCCAGGAAGCCGATGCGCACGCCGGGGTACTTGTCGAACACGCCATTGAAGATGATGCCTGCGAACGCCACCATCTGCCCCATCGGGTGGCCGAGCGCGTTGATGGGCGCGTACGGGCTCATGTCGTCCATCAGGAAGCCTTCGTGCGCGCCGCCGTGGATGCCGAGGGCGCAGCCGAGACGCTCGGCCTCCGCGTAGACGGGCCAGAACTTGCTGTCGCCCAGGTGCGGCTGCTGCGCGCCGGTCGACGGCAGCATCGCGCCCACGAACCCCAGTTCCTGCACGATGCGCCGCAGCTCCTCGACCGCGGCGTCGGGCTCCTGCAAGGGGAGCAGGCCCATCGCCTGGAAGCGGTCGCCCCGCCTCAGATAGGTGTCGTACACCCAGTTGTTGTACGCCTGCGCGAGCATGACCGCCCAGTCGCGGCTGACGATCTTCCCGAAACCGAGGCCGCTCGTGGTGTAGAGCACCGTCGAGTCCACGCCGACCTCGTCGAGGAACTCCATCCAGCCGTCCGGCCCGACGTTGGCGAAGGCGCCCGGAGGCGTGATGTGCCGGTTGGCGGAGTGAAGGTGGTCGATGGGCGGGAACGGGTTACGTTGCGCCCGCGCCTCTCCGAAACTCTTGCCCTGGTACTCGTCCGGCATGTACGAAACGATGCCGGCGATGTCCTCCATGATGTGGCCGTCGCCGTCGATGATGCGTTCCAGGTTTGCCGTAGCCATTCCTGCCTCCTGCTCCGGTTCCCTCTCCTTTGAGGGAGAGGGCGATGCGCTTCAGCGCGCGGTGAGGGTGAATCTTCGCGCGGATTGTACGGCGGGCGCGCGCAGGCGGCAAATCGGCTTACGCGTGGACGCCGCACGCGTTCCCGCGCATAATAGGGCGCATCCTGCGCCTGCTGGCGCGCGTCCACGGAGGGAGTTCACATGGTAACGAGAACTGCAGGTCTCGCTGAATGGCAGGAGCCGGAAGGCATGAACAAGGCCGGCTTCGGCTTCTGGAAGACGCCGAAGTCCCAATACGACCTCTTCATCGAGTCCCAGGGCATCGAGATCCACCGCGACATCGGCGTGCACCGCATCCAGGACCTGCCGCTCAAGCCGTGGAAGCGCCTGGGCGGCAACGGCATCGCCATCCAGCTCCTCGGCACCGAGCACCTCTGGGGCATGTACGTCGTCGAGGTCCCCGGCGCCGGCGCCCTCAACCCCGAGAAGCACATGTACGAGGAGATCTACTACGTCGCGGAGGGCAGGGGCTCCACCGAGGTCTGGCAGGAGAGCAACCCCAACAAGAAGCAGGTCTTCGAGTGGAGCGCGGGCTCGCTCTTCGGCATCCCCATGAACGCCATGCACCGCCTCGTCAACGCCACCTCCAGCCCGGCTCTCCTCCTCGCAGCAACCACCGCGCCGAACATGGTCAACCTCGTCCGCGACCCCCGGTTCGTCCTCAACAACCCCTACGAGTTCACCAATCTCTTCGACGCCGAGGACGACTACTTCAAGCCCGTCGACGACATCTTCGCCGACCCGGTCCGCGGGCTCGCCATGCGGCGCACGAACGTCATCCCGGACATCGTCAACTGCCACCTGCCGCGCGACAACCGGCGCTCCTTCAGCTACCGCCGCGTCGAGCCCCACATGGCCGGCGCGAACTTCTACATGAAGATAGGCCAGTACGAGACCGGGCAGTACTCCAAGGCGCACAAGCACTCGTCCGGCGCCATCCTCGTCTGCATCCGGGGCAAGGGCTACAGCATCACCTGGCCGTCCCGGCTCGGCGAGCAACCGTTCGCGTCGGGCACCGGCGACGAGGTCAAGCGGCAGGACTACGAGCCTGTCGGCATGATCAGCGCCGCGCCCATGACCGGCGACTGGTTCCACCAGCACTTCGGCACGTCCCCCGGCGGCATCCGCTTCCTCATCTTCGACGGCCCCTACGGCCCGGGGATGCGCAGCGGCGCCGCGCCCGGTTCCGACGCCCGCGACGGCGGCGCGCAGGACACCCGCGACGGCGGCAACGCCATCGCGTACCCGGACCAGGACCCCGCCATCCGCGCCGAGTTCGAGCGCATGATCGGCATCGAGGGGCTGGAGAGCACCATGCCGGAGTGGGCCTACACCGACTACAGCCCACCCCCGGGCGCCGCGGACGTCGGCGGCTTCTAGGAGTCGACGCGCAACGCAAAGAAGAGGGCGGCCACAAGGCCGCCCTCTTTGCTTGAGTCCCGTACGTCGGGCCCTAGTCCCGGATGTCCTGCAGGAACCACTCCGTCGGCAGTTCGCGCCCGAGGCCCTGCTCCTTCGCCTTGCGATAGACGACGTCGCTGACCGCCGCGAACTGCAGCCCCTGGTTGCCGGAGTTCAGGTAGAGCGTGATCTGGTCCCGCGACGTGCGGCTTACCCTGCCGCTCGCGAGGTCGTTGAACGTGGGCGTCTGGTCCGTGCCGCCGGCGCCCACACGCGCCTCGCGCAGCCGGGCAGGGAGGCGCTGCTTCTGCTCATCCGTCCCCCCGATGTAGTCGCCACGGTTGTAGCCGTCGCCCATGCTTCGCACGTCCTCGTTGCTGGGCCGCGAGTGCGCCACGCCCTGCTTGACGATGACGTCCGCGCGCTCGAACACGCGCGCGTCGAGTTCGCCGCGCACGTCGGTGACGTGCTGCCCCGGCGAGAGCCAGTCGCCCTTCAGCGCGGGCTCCATCGCGTTCGTGCAGGCGGACACGATGTCCACGTCCTCCACCGCCGCCTCCGGCGTGTCGACCGCGCGCACCTCGAGTTCCAGCTTCGCCGACATCTCCTCCGCATAGCGCTCCCGGTTCGCCTTCGTGGGGCTGAACACCTTCACGCTGCGGATGTCGCGCACCGCCGCGAATGCCTCCAGGTACGTCCGCGCCATGCCGCCGGAGCCGAGCATGCCCACGGTCTGCGAGTCGGGGCGCGACAGGTAGCGCACGCCGAGCCCCGCACCGCCGCCCACGCGCATGTGCTGCAGGATGCCGTCGTTGATCATCGCCAGCGGCTCGCCGTCGCGGGTGCTGAACAGCATGATCAGCCCGCAGTACGTGCCCGGCTCCATGCAGTACTTCTCCTCCTTCCAGTAGCCGTGCTCGTCGCGCGGCCAGTAGAGGATGTCCGACTTCATGCGGATGGCGAACACGCCCAGCGCATCGCTCGCGCCCTCCATCGTGCCCCAGCGGTAGTAGCCGTCCGGGCGCTGCGCCGGCATGTACAGGTCGATGCGGGGCCGGTGGACGGACTCGCCGGTGGGCAACCCGCGGAACGCGTAGTCCTGCGCGTCTATGCACTCGTCCATCGGCAGCAGCCGCTCCACGGTCGCGTTGTCTATCAACAGCATCTCTTGCTCCTTCTCGTCCCCTCTCCCGCTGGGAGAGGGCGCGCATCGCGATGCGCGGGTGAGGGTGTATCAGTCCACCGTCGGCACCTGGTGCTCCAGGAACATCTCCTTGCGCTGCTCGCCGGACTCCTCGATCGCCAGCAGCAGTTCGATCGTGGCGTTGCCCCAGCGCGCGTGGGCGGGCAGGGGGCGTCCGGTCGTGATGGCGTCGTAGAACGTGTTGAGCCGCCCGTCGCGGCCGTCCTCCACCGTAACGAGCGGGATCTCGCTGCGCTCATTGTTCCCGTAGACGGTGAGCCCTCCCGGCGACAGCCGCACGTCGGCGTCGTCGAAGCTCACCATGAGCGGCCCGCCCAGCAGCCAGCCCGCGCTCGAAGGCCCGGTCGGCGGCTCAGGGGGGCCGGCCCTGCCGAGACCGTACCGCTCCGCGCGCGCCGCCGCCTCCTCCCAGTCCGGGTCGGTGGCCTCGGCCAGTTCTCTGCGCGCCGCGGCGTGCTTCTCCGGGTCGGGGAAGATGCCCTCCCTTCCGACGCCATGCATGAACTCGCGCGAGTCCCAGTGGTCGTAGCCGCTGTAGACGGCGGTGCAGAACACGCCGTTCTCGAACTCCAGGTACGCCGCATGAGCGCCCGGCACGCGGCGGGCGGGGTCCCACGCGACAGCCGTGCCGCGCACGCTCCGCACCATACCGCCGCCTATGGTGCGGATGATGTCGAACTGGTGCGGCCCCTGCCTCCAGAGGATGCCGCCGCCGGGCCCCGGCGTCAGCTCCTCTCCCGAGCGCGGACGGTACAGCCAGTCCTGGTAGCGCCAGTGGTGCATCATCCGCAATTCGCCGAACTCGCCCGTGCGCACCATCTCGCGGATGCGGAGCACGCGCGGCTCGAAGCTGTGCTTCACGTTCACGCCCAGCAGCACGCCCTGCCGCTCCGCCGACTCCGCAAGCGCCGTGCCTTCCTCCACGTTAATCGTCATCGGCTTCTCGATGAGCACGTTCTTGCCGTACGACATCGCGAGTTCGCAGTGCTGGGAGTGCAGTATCGTCGGCGTCGCGATGTAGACGAGGTCGATGCGCGGGTCCTTGCACATCTCCTCGGCGCTCGTGTGCGTCGCCGCGTCCGGGAAGTCCTGCGCGAAGCGGCCGAGGATCTCCGTGTCGAGGTCCGCCGCCGCGATGATCTTGAAGCGCGGGTTGAACGCCATCCTCGGAATCATGGCGACCGCCGCGCCGCCCAGCCCGATGATGCCGATGCCCAGCACGGTCGAGTTCTCAGTGGTCATGCGCCCTCCTCCAACGAGGCTCCGGATGCGCGGAGGATAGCACCTGCCTTTGCCTTGCGCCGCCCCGCGTCCTATGCTTGCGGCACCACAGCAAGTACCCACGCGGCGCGTAGCCCACAGGAGGCCAATATGGCAAGCATCGTTCTCGGCATCGGCAGTTCGCACGGCCCCTCGATACAGACCGACCCCGTCGGCTGGCCGCGGCTCGGCGACGCCGACACCCGCGACCCGCGCTTCGACTACCAGTCGCTGCTCGCCAACGCGCCGTCCGACATCGAAGCGCAGCTGACGCCGGAGAAGCAACGCGAGCGCTACGACGCCGCCCACGCCGCTATCGGCAAGCTGCGCACGGCGCTCGACGAGGCGAAGCCCGACGTGCTCGTCGTCATCAGCAACCCCCACCGCGTATGGGCAGACGAGACGCGCGCCGTCTTCGCCGTCATGCGCGCCGGGTCGCTTCCCGTCGCCGAGCGCCAGGGTTTCGATCCCGATGCTCGCTTCCGCTCGAACGAGGAGCGCCGGGCGCCCGTCATCAACGACCGCCCCGGCCAGCCGCAACTCGCCGAGCACCTCATCACCGCGCTCAACGACGAGGGCTTCGACGTCGGCTGCGGCGACGGCGTGCGCGACGGCCACGCGCTGGACGACGCCTTCTCCTACGCCCATCACTACGTGATGCCGGACGAGAACCTGCCGGTCGTGCCGTTCATGGTCAGCCGCTACCTGCCGTACCAGGCGAGCGCCGCCCGCTGCTACGCGCTCGGCGGAGCGCTGCGCCGCGCCGTCGAGTCATGGGACGCCGACGCCCGCGTCGTGCTGATGGCATCCGGCGGCCTCAGCCACCAGATCATCGACGAAGAGCTCGACCGTGGCGTCATCGCGGCATTGGAGAGCGGCGACGAGCAGGCGCTTGGGGCGCTGGAGCGCAACCGGCTGAACGGCGCTCCGGGCACTCCGGAGATACTGAACTGGGTAGCGGTCGCGGGCGCGATGGCGCCCGGAACCATGACGCTGCTCGATTACCTCCCGTGCTACCGCTCGATGGCGGGCACCGGCCACGGGCTGACCTTCGGCGTCTGGTAGACGCGGCTGCCGCTAGCTGACGCGGAACCGCCGCAGGGCCGCCTCGCTTGGGGTTGTGCCCAGTCCCGGCTTGTCAGACAGCTGGACGAAGCCGTCCTGTACGCGCGGCGGCTCATCGAGAAGCGTCCCGGCCAGCTTCATGAAGAAGATGTTCTCGGCGGGGAAAGCAGCGAGCTCCGGCATAGCGGCGCGGAAGTGCAGGGACGCGAGGCTGCCGACGTCCGTCTCCGAACCCACGCCGATGACACAGGGCACGTCGTGAGCGTCGGCGATGCTGATGATGCGCCGTGATTCCCGGTATCCCGTACTGCCCACCTTCAGGTTGAGCGCGCTTGCTCCAAGGCGGAGATAGTCGAGAGCACTCATCGCAGAGTTGACCCGGCGGTCGACCATCACCGGTACCGGCGATCCTTCCAACAGCCGTACGGTCTGCTCACTGAGGTCGAGCGTGCAGGGGTCCTCGAAGAGCCGCACGCCAACCTCGGCGAACCCCTGTGCGGCCCACAGCGCATCGTCGAACCCGTAGCCGCTGTTCGCGTCGACCCAGAGCAGCGTTTCAGGCCCGACGGCGTCGCGGAGCAGGCCGAGAGCGGCAACGTCCGCCCTGGCGTCGGTTCCCACTTTCACTTTGATCGCCGTGAAACCGTAGCCCTCCATCGCCGCCCCGGTCTCCTCCAGCATCTGCTCGACGGGTCCCCGGTTCAGCAGCCATGAAACAGGGACCCGGTCCGTCCAGCCGCCAAGGTACTTCCAGCAAGGGACGCCGGCGCTCCGGGCCTGGAGGTCGCACAGCGCCAGCTCCACCAGCGAACGGGAGCTGCCCCTGGCCGGAACGCGCGCGAGTTCGGCCAACAGGCGCTCAGTCCATAGAGGATCGGCCCCCACGAGCAGCGGCTCGTAGACCTCGGCCAGGTGCCGGACCATGTCGTCCGCAACGACCCCGGACCATTGGGGGTTCGCCAGCGCCTCGGCCCAGCCGTCCAGGCCCTCGTCCGTAACGATGCGAAGCAGCACGAAGGTGTCGCCCTCGCTCACGCGCGACGCCCACGTGATAGGGGATACGTACGGGACGTAGACCACGTGCGTTTCGAGGCGAGCGATTCTCATGCCCGCAACCTCCCGGTGCTGCGCGTGGGATAGGGACTCCGCGTATTATGTGCCCCATCGAGAGGTTGCGCACGGTCAGCGGACCTCACCGGACACATCAGGCCGAAGGAGACGTACCTTGGAACTCAGCGAAGCACTCCCGTTCCTGGAAGCCAACCATCTCGCCGTCGTCAGCACGGTCGGCACATCCGGACGCGCTCAGGCCACCGTAGTCAGCGCAGGGTTCGTCGACGGGCAGGTCGCCTTCGTCTCGCGCGGCGAGACGGTCAAGGTGCGCAACGCACGCCGCAGCGGCCAGTGCTCAGTCACGGTCATCAATCCCGAGAACACGCGCTACGTGACGGTGCAGGGCGCCGTTTCGGTGCACGGCTGGAACGACACGGACGAAGCCACGCTGCTCGGCCTGCTACGCAAGGCCTACAGCGGCGCGGGGCGTCCGCCGGAGCGATGGGACGACTTCGACTCCGCGATGCGGAACGAGCAGCGCACCGTCGTGTTCGTCACGCCGGAGCGCGTCTACGGCAGCCTCCGCCAGCGGGGCTAGTCGGACATGACCTCCATCTTCGCGCCCGCCTCGGTGTAGACCACCTCAGGCATGGTGGAGGCCACGCCGTTCTGCCGCAGCTTCTCCTCGAAGTGCTGCCGTACGTACGGGTCCTCCAGATGATAGGGGATGGCGTTCCCGCCGTCCGTGATGTCGGCGTGCTGCCTGATGAGTTCCCCCTCTTCCGCGAAGTCGTTGGCCCTGTTCCTGCTGGACTCCGGGTTGCCCGGCATCGGGCCGGTGTAGTTGAAGACGCGGAACGGGTCTTTCCCGACTGCAAAATGCTGGTGGAACCAGTTGGACGGACCGGGGGCGGCGCTGATGAGACCGCCGGGCACGTATTCCTGGATCTTGACGAGGTCGCCCTTGCCGTTCTGCCACGGCGTCAGGCCGCCCTCGTTGCTCGGCCACGTCCATGAGAAGCCCTCGCCCTTGCAACAGACGAGCACCGCGCCGGACGCGTGTGCGTGCGCCTTCGCGTACCGCCCGCTGGGGTACTCGGCAAGCCATCCCTGGATCATCGTGTTGCCCACCTGGTTCGGCGCAACCCACCGGAAGCCGGGGCCCCGGTTGTTGTCGAGCGGCAGGTAGGCATTCTGGATATCCGGCAGCAGGTTGGACGTCACCATCGCGCGACCGCGCACCGGCTGCGGCTCGATCTCGTCGTTCGGGTTCCAGAAGTCCTCCAGGTTCCCGCCGAGCCGGTCGTCGAAGTTGAACTCGCAGTTGAAGACGAAGTTCATGTTCTGGAACGCGTTGATCGTCCGGGGCGCGGAGTTGACCGCGAGCAAGAGGGCAGGGGCCGACGACGCGTTGATGATGCGGAAGTTGGCGTTCAACGGTATCGCGAACAGGCTCCACGGCTGCCACTCGAACGCGGTCATCGCCGTATCGCCGTTCCGCCACACTTCCGTGCTCCCGCGGCCCTCCAGCACAATGTAACGCTCCTCGTACATCTGGCGCTGGGGATGCAGCGCGCCGCGCGGAGGCACCTCCACCACGAACATGCCGGTCGCGTTGTTCGTGCCGGTCACCTGGATGTACGTGCCCTTGCCGCCGACCCGCTTCCACTCCGCGCGGGGCAGTTCGCGGGAGTCGCGCACCCCCACGCCCTTGAAGACGGGGATGCCCTCCGAGCGCTGGAACTTCTCCCAAGCCGTCGCCAGCCGCACGGTGTAGCTCGTGCTGCCGCCTTCGCCTTCCTTGTGCCACCCGGCTCGCTGGTTCCCGGTTGGCTCCACGTACCTCGGCTCTGTCATCGTTATCTCCTTCTGCGGTTCAACATGACGAGGCAGCTACCGCTGCGCGCCGACCGTCACGTCGTGTATCTGCTTGAGCACGTTGTCGTCGCTCTGCGTCACGTCTATCTCGGCGCGGAACGGCTGCGGCCACTCCACCGGCAGGCTGTAGTAGATCTCCAGCCGGTTCTCCTCGGGGTCGCGGAAGTAGACGCTCGCCGTGTTCCCGTGCGTGACGACGGAGTCGATCCGGATGCCGTCCTCGACGAACCGGTTGTGGAAGTCGCGCACGTCTCCCACGCTGTCCACGTGGAACGACATCTGCTGCACGACCTTCACGTCGCCGTCACCCGTCCTTCCGCGCATGAGCAGCAACTCATGGTGCTCTTCTCCTGGCCGTGCCGACAGGAACACCATCCCACGCTCCATGTTCTCGTCCGTGACCGTCAGCCCGAGCACGCGCGTGTAGAAGTCGCGCATCGACTCCAGATCGTTCACGAACAGGCCCACGTGTCCCAGTGATGTGACCTTTGCCATCGCGAAACCTCCTCGATTCGGTCACGCGAGAGGGTACTTGGCAGCGCGCCTGCCACGCAACGTTCAACCCCCGTCCACGCGACGCCCCACGAAGACGGCGTCGCGCTCCACGCCGTCCAGGTCCGTCACTCGCGGCATGAAGCCCCACTGCTCGAACCCGAAACGCTCGAACAGGGCGCGGCTCGGCTCATTGTGACCGAAGATGATGCCCACCAGCACTCGCAGCCCCAGGGAAGGCGCCTCAGCGATGGCGTTCTCCAACAGGGCCGCCGCGACGCCCTGCCGCTGGTGCGCGGGTGAGACGTATACGCTGACCTCCGCGGTGATGTCCCACGCCGGACGATTGTAGAACCTGCCGAGACTCAGCCAGCCCGCAACCTCGCCGTCGCGCTCGTCGACCCACAGCGGATGGCGGTCCCGCGTGTGGGCCGTGAACCATCCCAGCCGCGACTCGACGGTAACCGGCTCGAAGTCTCCCGTCGCCATGCGTCTTGGCACGGCGGCGTTGTAGATGGCAACGACGGCTGGCAGGTCGACCTCAGTGCCGATGCGTATCAATCTGGTTCTGCAAGCAGGTCGCGCGAGTCGAATCCGCCTTCAAGTATCCCGAAGATGATCTCCCAGGAGCCGCCCCGGTTCACGAGACAGGGCACCTGGTGGTTCTGGTCCGGGCTCTGCCAGACCGTGCCCGGGAACACGAGCGCATAGCGCTCCAGCTCTTCCGGTATCCCGTTCGGGTGCTCCATCAGGTACTCGGCCTGGCGCTGTCCCAGCAGGCCGTCGATGCCCAGGATAAGCTCCACCATCGGCTCGCCGATGAGGTCCTCCGACCCTTCGGGGAAGGTGCCGCCGCGGATGTTCGTCCCTGCGACAACCGGCATCTCCGGGTCGTCCCGCACGAGCGTCCAGCCTTCGTCTGCCTTGTCGTTCCGCAGGCGGGCAGGGCCGGCGGCTGCGGCAGATCCTCCCAGCGCCCCTGCAAGCGCCTCGCGCAGCCCCGCGGGGTCGTCCACCCAGGCCTGCGCGGCCTCCTCGTCGATGTCCGGCGGAAGCGCGGCGGTCACTGCCCCCGCGAACTCCAGGTACCAGCCGGGAACCTCTGTCATCTGTTTACCTCCGCGATTCGTAACGCGGGTGAGTATCGGCCAGCGCCCGCTCGCAGGGCAAGCGCGGCGGCGCACCTACGCCTACGCAAAGGGGCCAAAGGGGAGTATGATTCTCTCGGCGGAATTCACGACGACAACGGAGCAGGAGGCGGCATGACCCAGAGGCGCTACTACGACGTGATCGTGATCGGCGGGGGCTCGGCGGGGTGCGTGGCCGCAACCCGGCTTTCCGAGGACCCGAACCGGCAGGTGCTGCTGCTGGAGGCGGGGCCTGACCCGCAGCCGCTCCCGCACATGATCGCCGACGGACGCAACAACAACCGCCCCATCCTCGAGTCCGAATATGTCGTCATGTACCCCACGAAGCGGAAGATCGACGGCAGCGAGTACTACCCGCTCAGCGGACGCATCCTCGGCGGCGGCTCATCCGTCAACATGATGGGCGTCGCCCGTCCCATGCAGTACGACCTCGACCGCTGGGAATCGCTCGGCAACCCCGGCTGGTCGTACGAGGACTGCCTGCCCATCCTCAAGCGCATCGAGACCGACGAGGACTTCGGCGACCAGCCCCACCACGGCAACGACGGCCCGCTCACGGTGAAGCGCCGCATCGACTTCGAGGAAGAGCTGGCCCCGCCGATGCAGGCGTGGGTCGACCGCGCGAAGGCCCTCGGTTACCCCGTCATGAAGGACGGCAACGGCCCCGAGCGCGCGGGCATCGTGGCGTCCGCCAGCAACGTGAAGGACGGCATCCGCCAGTCCACCGCTGTCGCCTACGTCGGCCCGGCGCGAGGCAGGAGGAACCTGCACATCGTCGCGGACGCGCCGGTGGTGTCGCTCAAGCTGAACGGGCGCAGGGTGGAGGAGGTGCTCTACGAGCAGGGCGACGAGGTCTACTCCGCCTCCGCCGATACCTTCATCCTGAGCGCGGGCACCTACCACAGCCCGCAGGTCCTCATGCTCTCCGGCATCGGCCCCATCAGCGAACTGGAGCGGCTCGACATCCGTGTCGTGCACCCGCTGGAAGGGATAGGCCGCAACTACCAGGACCACGCCGCCATCAACATGACGTTCGAGGGCAAGACAGACTACACGCCGGACTGGGTCGTCTCGGGCTTCCAACTCGTCTACAAGAGCGACCCCAGCCTGCCCACCGGCAACTTCCACATCTACATGCGCGCGCCGGTCGGGGTCGAAGGACTGAAGCCGATGATGCCCGTGGCGATGAACCTCGTCGAGCAGCGCTCCCGGGGGCGTATCTACCTCGCCTCGACCGACCCGCACGAGCTCCCCATCGTCGACGACGGCATGCTCCAACACCCGGACGACATGGAAGCGGTGCGCTCCGTGATGAACTTCATGTACGAGTTCATGCAGGACGACCTCATGCGCCCGTTCTACGGAGACCTCATCCTGCCAACGATGGACGAGGACTGGGTCGAGTTCGCGCAGGCCACTTACGACAGCCACCACCACGGCTCCGGCACCTGCAAGATGGGCCCCGCGTCGGACCCGTGGGCCGTCGTGGACAGCCGCCTCAAGATGCACGGCATCGAGAACCTCTACGTCGCGGACGCTTCCATAATCCCGACGGTTCCGCACTCGGCCACGAACGTCTCCTGCATCATGATCGGCGAGCGCGTGTCGGACTTCGTCCGCGAGGCCGGCAGGTAGAGCGCAAGCCCATGACGGACGGGACCGGCCCGAAGGGCTACGTCATACCGGGCATGACCTACCGAGACGCGCCGGCCGCCATTGACTGGCTGTGCGACGTGCTTGGCTTCGAACGGCGCCTCGTCGTCCCCGGCGAGAACGGCACGATCGCCCACGCGCAACTGACGTACGGCAACGGCATGATCATGCTCGGCTCCTCACGGGAGAACGACCCCGGCGCGATCGTCTTTCCCGCCGAGCCCGGGGGCAGGCTTACGCAGGCGAACCTCGTCGTCGTGGAGGACATCGAGGCGCACTACGAGCGCGTCAAAGCCGCCGGCGCCAACGTTGTGATGGAACTCCAGGAGCAGTTCTACGGCGGCAGCCTCTTCGCCGTCCGCGACCCGGAGGGCCACCTGTGGCACGTCGGCTCCTACGACCCCTGGGCCTAGTGGGAGTGAGGAGGGAGACAGCCCGCCGCCCTACGTCTCCATCAGCCCCCGCTCGGACGGGAAGAGCGCAAGCAGACCGCCGTCCACATTGATGTTCTCGCCCGTGACGAACGCCGACATCGGCGACGCCAGGAAGAGCACCGCCCCGGCCTGATCGGAGGGCTGGCCCCACCTGCCGAGCGGGATGTTCTTCGGCTTCGCGGCGCGCGGCGCCGTGCTGCCGCCGGGCGTTGTGCCACGGTTGTCGCCGGTCTGCGTCGGCGTGATGGAGTTCACGCGGATGCCGTACGGCGCGAGCTGGACCGCCATCGTGCGCGTCATCTGCAGCACTGCGCCCTTGGACGCAGAGTACGCGATGAATCCCGCTTTGCCCCGGTGACCAGTCGTCGAGGCCGTGTTGACGATGGCGCCGCCCTCGCCCTGCGCCACCATGCGGCGCGCCGCCTGCTGGCTGCACAGCATCGTCCCGTCCATGATGACGGACTGCACCCACTTCCACTTCTCGTACTCGATGTCCAGCAGCCCCGCCTCGTTGTTGACGGCGGCATTGTTGACGAGGATGTCGACACGCCCGTACTCCTCGTCGACACGCTGGAACAGGTCCTCCACCTGCTCGGGGGACGAGATATCCGAGCTGAGGCCTATCGCCTCGCCGCCCTCCTCACGGACGGATGCGGCGGCCACGTCGGCGCGGTCGTCGAGGAAGTCCACGCATACGATCTTCGCGCCCTCGCGCGCCAGCGTCCGGCAGATCTCGCCGCCGATGTTCGGCCCGCTCCCCGTTACGACCGCAACCTTGCCTTCCAACAGCATCGCGCCCTCCTGTCTCTTACGAGTGCAGCCGCATACTATCACCGCTGCTGCTACCCTGCGCCGCCGTACGTGCTAGCATCCGCCGCGATACCACTACGGACACGATGAGGAGGACGCCACATGATCATCGACATCCACGGACATCTGAACGCGCCGCCCGAACTGTACGCGTACAAGGCCGGATTGCTCTCCAGCCGGGGGGCCTACTCGCACTGGGGCGGCATACCGGACGAGAAGCTGCGGGCCGTCGTGGAGAACCACATCTCCACGGTGCTGGACGCCGTCGGCACGGACATGCAGTTCCTCTCGCCGCGACCCTTCCAGCTGATGCACTCGGAGAAGCCGGGCAGGTTGGTTGAAGAGTTCTGCCGCGCCAACAACGACCTCATCGCGAAGACCGTCGAGATGTACCCGGACCGCTACCAGGGCGTCGCCGGGCTGCCCCAACTGCACGGCGAGCCCGTGGACGTCGTCCTGGAGGAGGTCGACCGCTGCGTCAACGACCTCGGCTTCATCGGCATCATGATCAACCCCGACCCGTCGGAAGGGCTCGACAACGACACGCCGCCGATGGGCGACGAGTACTGGTACCCGCTCTACGAGCGCATGGTGAAGTACGACGTGCCGGCCTTCGTCCACTCCGCCTCCTGCAAGAACGTCCGCGAGTCGTACACCGGCCACTTCATCACGGAGGAGAGCATCCAGACCGTCTCGATCTGCGACTCCACCGTGTACGACGACTTCCCGACCCTGAAGATCATCATGTGCCACGGCGGCGGCTCCATCCCGTACCAGATAGGGCGGTGGCGCGCGCTCCGCTGGCGGCAGCCCAACGTCAAGCCGTTCGACGAGAGCCTGCGGCAGCTCTACTTCGACTCCGTCCTCTACAACAAGGAGGGGTTGGAACTGCTCTTCAAGATCGTGGGGACTGACCGCTGCATGTTCGGCACGGAGCGGCCCGGCACCGGCTCTTCGAAGGACCCCAATACCGGCCTCTGGCTCGACGACCTCAAACCCGTCATCGAGGACATCGACTGGCTGACCGACGAGGACCGCGCCAACGTCTTCGAAAACGTCGCGCGCGAGTGCTTCCCACGCTTCGGCGCCGCGTAAGCGGGCAGGGGACACCGCCGTCCCCACAACCGCACTGTACGGAAAACAGAGGGCGCCGTTTCTGGCGCCCTCTGTTCACGCCATGAAACTGACTCCGAAATTGGGTCGATAACATCTCGCGCGTTTCCCTCACCGGACTTACAATTCGTACCGTAGTTGAACGGAGGTGGCGCATGGTCGCACCGCGGGAGTGGAAGTCTCAGGCAGCCGAACAGATCCAGTTGATGGGAGCCAATGGCAGCAGCGAGGTCCTGTTCGGCACAGGCAAGCGACTCATGCCTGCCGACGAGATGCTACCCCGCCAGATGCGTCAGGAGGCACTGCGCCGGGCGGCCAGGTCGCAGCCGGCCCCACGGTCCCGCTCCATCGGGTTCCGGGCCTGGCTGCACCGCTAGCCCCCTAGTGCGTGTCGAAGATCTCCTGGTAGCGTGCGATGGCCGCGAGCGCCGCTTCGCGCTCCTGCGCGGTCGGGTTGCGCGGGTCCCGCGCCTTCGGCAAACGCCCCAACCGGAGCATCGCCGCGCGCAGCAGTATCCGCGCCTTGATGGCGTCCAGGTTGCTCCCTTCTATCGTCAGGTCGTTCGGGTTCGGGGGCATCGCGCCCTCCGGGTCGCCCCGGCTCACCCGCGCGACCGGCATCCCACTGTAGACCGCGATGGCGAGCGCCGCCAGCTGGCTCGGCAGCGCTGAGCCGGTCCCTGCCGCGCCCTCCAGAACGAACCCGTGGAAGCGCGGAGCGCCCGGCTCGTCCGACGCCTGCTGCGCCAGCCCGCGCTCGATGCGCGCCATGATGTCGACCTCCACGTCCGGGTCCGCCGTGTCCTCCTCCGCCATGTAGTGGCCGTACTTCACCATGTGCACCGGCGCGATGGCGTCTCCGCGCAGGGAGCCGTCGCCGTCCTTGATGCGCACACTCACGGTATCCGGGCTGTCGCCGTACTCCTGGAAGGCCGCCTCCGACGGCAGACCCTTCACCGCGACCTCGGACGACCCCGTCGTGCGGTACGCGGGGCGGAACCAGACGCGCACCGTCTCGCCCGCGCTGCCGAGCACCCCGCCGTGCCCGCCCGTCGCGCGGTAGCCGCCCGGGCGCGCGTCGCCTTTCTTGAACGTGCGCGCCGCGAATATCTGCTCGTCCACGATGCCGACCGCGCCCAGCCCCGCGCCGAGGCCCGACGTGATGTAGCGCGCCGCGTCCACGATGTTCCGGTCGCCGTCGTTCGCGAGCGTCCCGTGCGCCCGCTGCGACGATATACCGACGAAGGGCAGGGCGGTGTCGAGCACGAGGCTCAGCCAGTAGAGCGTCTCCTCGACGTGCGGGCTGCCCTCCAGCCAGATGAAACCATCGTACTTCCCGGAGTCGATGGTCTGCTGCACGACGTTCACGGCGCGCGCCATCGCCGCGTTCGACAGGAACTTGCCGATGGGGCGCGGGCTGTACGGGAAGAAGTCGCGCCCCGCCGTCTCGCCCTGCTTCGTGTAGCCCGCCGGAGGCAGCACGCGCACGAAGTCGTAGTCCGCGATCCTGTCCAGTTCGCTCGCCGCGCCGTCGTGGCCGCGTCCGGCTATGCCGCGGTCGATCTCCTCGAACAGCCGCGACGCGTCCGGGAAGAACGTCTGCCGCCCGCCGTAGCCGATAGTCGCGTTCGTCAGGTCGGAGTCCTCGAACGGCGTGCCCTCGGCCG
The DNA here is from genome assembly GCA_022820645.1 of Dehalococcoidia bacterium. Taxonomy (GTDB): domain Bacteria; phylum Chloroflexota; class Dehalococcoidia; order Lucifugimonadales; family Australimonadaceae; genus Bin16. The sequence goes on from JAJEFD010000002.1 coordinate 157,966, forward strand.
AGCCGTCGCCGCGCCGCGCCATGTAGGGGAGGAGGTACGCGCCGTCCTCCGGCCGCAGCTCTACCTCGTAGTACTCCTTGCCGTCGTCGTGGTACACCTCGGCGGCGTCGGACTCCAGCGGATGCGCGCTGAACTTCGCGATGCGCACGCGCACCGGCTCGTGCAACCGCTGCGGAACGAGGTGGTCGAACCGCCCCTCGATCTGCGGCTCGTCCGCCTTCCGCCCTTTGTTGCTCGTGACGAGCGTGGGCGTGTTCGCTATCGTCGAGCGCGGCCCTGAGAACACCGCTATGCGTGGCTTCGCCATCGAATCATCCTCCTGTCTGGTCCCTTCTCCCCCAGGAGAGGGAGTCTCCTCTACCCGCGCTTCGCCTTGCTGCGTGCCGACTCGTAGAACGAGAGGAAGTCGTCGAGGCTCGTGCGCGCTATCGTCTGCCCGATCAGATCGAGCGGCAGGTCGTCCAGCCGCTTGAAACGCACGCACGACTTCCCCATGTCCAGCCGCTTGCCGCTCGCCGCATAGGCGGACGTGAACCACTCCAGCGTCTCCGGGTCGCCGTAGACGTTGTTCAGGTAGATCGCCATGTACCGCTTCTGCGACGCCAGTGCCGCCAGCTGCAACGCCTGCTTGTTGTACGTGACCGGGTAGCGGCTGAGCGGCACGACGTAGCCGATCATGCCGAACTGCATGCACTCCTCGTAGCCGTCCGGCAGGTGCTCCAGCACCACCCGGCGCACGGCTTCGATCGCCTCGCGCCGCTCCTCCGGCAGACCGGCGAGGTACTCCTCAACGGTTCCCGCGTCGCTCTTCACCATCTGTGCTCCTCTCGACGCGCCGTTCGCAGGTGTTGACGCGGCGCGAAAGGTGTAATCTTCTGCCATCCGTCTGAGGGAGGGACAGCCATGCCCATCATAGACGCTGACTGCCACGTTATCGAAAGCGATCAGGCCTGGGAGTACCTCGACCCGGCCGACCAGCAGTACAAGCCCGCCTCCATGTTCGATCCCAACCGGCCGGACAGGCCGATCTGGATCATCGACGGGAAGGAACGCCAGCGCCCCTTCGCCACCAGGGGCACCGGCTCCGCCGCCGAGCAACTCTCCGGTTTCTCCGAAACCTCGCAGGCGACGCGGACGCTCGCCGACATCACCGCGCGCCTCGCGCACATGGACGAGCTCGGCGTGGACGTGCAGGTGCTCTTCCCCACCATCTTCCTCACCCGAATCTCCGAGAACCCCGCGGTCGAGCTCGCGCTCACCAAGAGCTACAACCGCTGGCTCGCCGACATCTGGGCCGAGGGCGGCGGACGCCTGCGCTGGGCCGTCGTCCCGCCGCTCGACACGATGGAGGAGGTGGAGGAGCAGCTGCGCTACGGGAAGGAGCACGGCGCGTGCGCCATCTTCATGCGCGGCTTCGAGGGCGACCGGCGCCTCGTCGACCCGTATTTCGACCCGCTCTACGAGGCGGCCCAGGAGTACGACATGCCGGTCTGCATACACGCAGGCTGCGGCAACCCCGCGTTCGTCGGGCTGACCGAGGCCGACGCCTACTCCCGCAACAAGCTGCCCATCATCAGCGCGTTCCACTCCATGATGTACCGGGGCCTCTGGCAGCGCTTCCCGCGCCTGCGCGCCGGCTTCATCGAGGGCGCGGCCAACTGGGTTCCCTACATCATCAACGAGGTGCAGCACCGCGCACGCCGCGACGGCAACGGGTTCGATTCCGACAACCTCATGGCCGACAGCCGCATGTACGTCACCTGCCAGACGAACGACGACCTGCCGTACATCTTCGCGAACGCCTCGGAGGACAACTTCGTCATCGGCTCCGACTACGGGCACTCCGACACCTCCAGCGAGCTGGAGGCGCTCAAGTCGCTGAAGACGAGCGGGCTGCTGGAGCCCCGCGTCGTCGACAAGGTCCTCTCCGACAACCCCGCGCGCCTCTACGCCATCGACTAGTCCCTAGAAGCACGGAACGTCGATGCCCGCGATGCGCTCGTACGCCTCGGGGTGCGACCACAGGAAGCCGATGTAGTCGTTCAGGTTGCCCGCAGGCCTGCGGTTCGGCCGCGTCTCCGCCGCGCGGGCGAGATTGCTCACAACCACGTCCGCCGCGTACAGGTGAGCCTCGTAGTGGTCGATCACTTCATCGGGAACGCTGATCGTCCGCAGGTACTCCGCATAGGCGCGGAAACTCCGCTCCAGCTCCGAGAACGACGACGAGGACACGTTGAAACTCGGCCTGTTGCCGCAGATCTCCTCGATGTACTGCGCGACGAGGTCCGGCGTGGGCGTCGGTTCCGGCGTTGGGGTGGGGGTCGCGGTAGCCGTTGGACGCGGCGTCGGCGACGGGGTAGGGGTTGGAGTGGCGCGAGGGGCCGCTTCAGCAGTTGGCGTGGGCTCCGGCGTAGGCGTTGCCGTAGGCGCAGGCGGCTCCGGCGTCCACGTCGGGAGCGGGGTCGGCGTCCAGGTGGGCTCGGGCGTCCACGTCGGAACGGGAGTGGCTGTGGGAGGAGGAGGCAGGCATGCCGCCAGCACGAGTGGCAGCAGGAGCAACGTCAGGGCGAGGGGACGGATCGTGGGCCTCCGGGGGTGTGTGGACCTAACGCCACCAGTATATCGAACAGCCCTCCGCCAGTGCCTACAGCCTTCCGAACTCGCGCGGCGTGGGTTTCGGGTCGTTGAACGCCGGAACGGCGACGCCGAGGCGCTGCAACATCGTGAAGTCGTCCCGGTCGCCCCACTGCTCGACGACGCGCCCGAGCTGGATGCGATAGACGTCGATGCGCCGCCACCACGACAGGTTTGCCCGCGGCGACGTGCCCATGCCGATGCCCTGGAACGCGCCGGTGAACGATATGCACGCGGCAACGCGGTCCTCCGCGGCGATGATGTCGTCGACCGTGACGTGTATCGACGGGAACGCCGTCCGCGTCATCGTCACGAGCTGCTTGATGGGCTCCGGCCCGAACGGGTCCTCGAGGATGCCGGCGATGTGCAACTCCACGTCCCGCGCGTACATCTCGTCGATCAGGTCTATGCGCCCGTTGTTGTAGATCTCCTGGTACAGACGGCGGACGAAGGCCTTGTTCTCCTCTGACATCGCGTCACGCTCCTCCGGTGGACTGCGGGCTCCCCTCTGCGGGCGCATACATGCGGGCGCATTGTTGAAGGATGCGTCCGCCGCGTCAAGCCACGCGCCGGTTGACGCGCCGTGCTATAGTCCAAGCACCCTGCAGCAGGAGGTTGGCGGGATGCTCACGCTAGGCACGAACGACGGCATCGTTACGCTCGAGAAGAAGAACGGCGTGTGGGAAGTCGCCGCGAAAGCGTTGCCCGGCGTGCGCGTCGAGGGCGTCTGCTCGACTGACAGCGGCGTGATGGCCGCAACGGTGGACGGCGTCTTCGAGAGTGGAGCGGACCCCGCCGACTGGAAGCAGACCCTGTCGGACGTCGACGCTCGCTGCGTCGTCACCACGCTGGACGGCACGGCCTTCGTGGGCGCGGACAATGCCTTGCTCTTCCGCCGCCGCGCCGCCGAGGAGCAGTTCTCCGAGGTAGAAAGCTTCAAGGGCCTGCCTACCTACGGCACGTGGACCTTCCCCGTATCCCCCCACATGCCGAACATCCGCGCCATGGTCGCCTCGCCGACCCAGCCGGGGCGCGTTTACGTCGGCGTCGAGGTCGGGGGCGTCATGCTCACCGAGGACGGCGGCGAGACGTGGCAGGAGGCCCGCGAGAGCATCCACCCGGACATCCACGGCCTCGCTGCCGCGCCGGACGGCGGCGACCACGTCTTCGCGGTCACGGGCGTCGGCTTCTACAGCTCGCGGGACGCCGCGCGCTCCTGGCAGTCGCACTGCAACGGCATGGAGACTATGTACACCGTCACGCTGGCGAACGACCCGAGCGACCGGCAGCGGCTCTACGCCGCGGCCACGCTCGGCAGGCCGCGCAACTGGCGAGATCGGCCCGAGGGCGCAGTCGCGAAGGTCTACCGGAGCGACGACGGCGGCTCGGAGTGGCGTCCGCTGATGGATGACGGCCTCGTCGAGTCGGTCGAAGCGCTCGCCGTCGACCCCGACGGCACGGTCTACGCCGGCACGCACGGCGGTGAGGTGCTCGCCCGCGCCGCCGGCAGCAACGAATGGAGCGTCATCGCGGACGGCCTAGCGCCCGTCAACTGCATCTCCGCGTAGGCTACCCCCGGCTGCCGCCCGTCGACGGGTAGAGCTGCAGATTGATCCCGTTCGGGTCCTCGAAGTAGATCGTCTTCTGCCCCTGCCGCTGCGTGACGTGCACTTCGACGCCGCGCGCCTCCAGCCGCGACTCCGCCTCGTCGATGAACTCCGGTGTCGCGGTCACGGCGAGGTGGTTCAGCGCGCCGATGGTGTCGCGAGCGGTCCCGCCTGCGCCCGGCGCACCCTCGAAGAAGTCGAGCGTTCCCTCGCCGCCGAGGTCGAATGAGTAGTGCTTGTGGCCCGGTTCATCGTTCACGATCTTGCGCACGGTCACGTCCAGCACCTCTCCGTAGAAGCTGGCCGTCTCCGCCATGTCCTTCGCTATCGCCGCCACGTGGTTCACGCCGCTGATGCCGCCCATGCTGGACCTCCTGCGCTCCGTTTTGCTGCCCACATGGTACGACGCCATGCAAGTACGTGCGCTATGATGCACGCGCAAGGCAGGTTGAGACGAACGAACGCACCGCGAGGGAGGTACAGATCATGGCGCGCATCCGGCACATCGCCATTGGCACGGACGACCCTGAGGCTACGGCAAAGTTCTACATGGAAGGGCTGGGACTGCAGCAGGTCGGCAGGGTGGACTCGCCGACCGCGGAGGGCTACTACCTGAGCGACGGGCACGTGAACATGGCCATCCTCAAGTGGCGCCAGGAGTGGGCGTCCGTCACGGAGGGCGCGCCCAAGCGGACCGGCGTCCACCACATCGGCTTCGGCGTCGAGGACATGGACTCCGCACAGGCGCAGGTGCTCTCCGCGGGCGCGGTCGAGCACGTCGAGCCTAAGATCCGCGAGGAGTACAACAGTCGCAGGCCGAACGAGACGGGCGGCGGCAACGTCGAGGTCAAGTTCACCGGGCCGGACGGCGTCACGTTCGACCTCTCCGTCCACGGCTGGGCGGGCACCGATCAGGCTGCCGGGTAGGGCGCGCTAGTACCCGTACCAAGGGTCGTACTTCCGGACCGTCTCGGTGAACGTCCGTGTGCCGGGCGGCCACATGACGCGCCAGTGCGTTCCCTCACGCACCAGCTCCTCCACGCGCGGAGCGATGTCGCCGTCCGTATACTCCACAAGTATCCCCACCACCGCGTTCTTCCCGAAGATGCGCTGCGTGCCGATGTCCATCTTCTCGATGACGCGACCCTCGGAGAGGCCATCCACGATCTCCCGCCACGCCGCGGCGCCAAGCGCTTCTGCCTGCGCCCGGCCCTCGCTGTCCAGTAGCTCGAACGCGGCCTCGTAGTCGCGGTCCTGAGACGCCTGGTAGAGCGCCTCGAACGTCCCGCGTGGCGACTTCGCGATGGAGGTCGCCCCGAACGCGAGTCCGATCAGTTGCCCCACGAGTACTGCCACGACCGCGACCAGCACGAGCGCCGTCCAGTGCTCTACCGCGCATATCCACCGCAGACCGCTGCGGACGTTGGTCATCTGCATCACGCCTCCGCTGTTCTCATTCGCGCCGGTACGGGAGGTTTCCTCGACCCCAGGAAGAGGAGCGCGCCCAGCGCGACGACAACCGCAACCGCAAAGAATGCGCCGGTGTAGTCGCCGTACTGGTCGAACATCCAACCTGCGAGTGACGGGCCTATCAAGGGCCCGAACATGACCATGATATTAGAGTAACCGGCTATCTGTCCGAAGTGGCGGCGCCCGTAGAAATCGGCGCGGATAGCCATCATCAGCGGGCCGCGCGTACCCCAGGCCAGACCGTGCAGCAGCGCAGCCGCCACGATGACCGCGCCGCCGGTGGCGAAAGCCAACATCAGCATCGCGACCGCGTGCATGAGCATGCAGATGGCCGCCAGGCGCGCCTTGTTGTAGCGGTCGCCGATGTACCCGCCCCCCACCTGGCCGACGATGCTCGTGAGGGTCACCAGCGTCAGCACCGCCTGCGCGGACGTCTCACTCCACTGCAGTCCCTTCACGAGGTGGGGAACGAGGTGTACGAGCACGGCGAATACGGCGATGAGTGCGACGCCGTGCCCGAGCGAGACGTACCAGAAGCTGCGGTCGCGCATCGCCTCGCTCACGGTGAAGTTGACCTCGCTGAAGTCCTGCGCCGGCGCGGCGTCGGTCGCGGAACGGACGTCAGGCGGCTCGCCGTCCGGCAGCATGCCGTGGTCCTCCGGGTAACCGCGCAGCAGTTGGCAGAGCGGCAGCCCGATGACGAGCACGGCGATGCCGGAGCCGATGGCCGTCGCCTCCCAGCCGTGGAGGACGAGCGACCACGCCACGATCGTCGAGAGCACGCCCGCGAGCCCGATGCCCGTGGAGCTCAGCCCCAGGGCGAGCGCACGCTTGCGGCGGAACCATCGCGTCGTCACCGTCGTAAGCGTGAGCCAGCCCGACAGGTTCGACCCGACGGACATGATCATGATGACGATGAAGAACATGGGGAACGTGTCCGCGAAGGGCAGGGCGATGAAGCCCAGTCCGAAGGTGAGCGTCCCGACCTGCATGATGGCGCGCGGGCTGAACTTGTCCAGCAGCCAGCCGTGCGCCGGGCTAAGGATGCCCGCGAGCAGGAGCGAGCCCGAGTAGGTGCTGGAGATGGCGAACGTGCTCCATCCGTACTGTTCTTCGATCCGCAGCAGGTACTGACCGAACGTGAACCCGAACGCCGATCCGGAGAGTCCGTGGAAGAGCACGGAGGACAGCACGATCCACCAGCCGTAGAACGGCATGTTCAGCTTGATGTGTCTGATCGCGGTCGCCAACGCTGCTCAGCCGCCTTGCCGGGGTTTACGCGCCATCAAAGCCGTGTCCCCACGATTCCCAGCCTGCCACCTGCTGACGCGCGAACAATTCTATCTTGCGCTGGTGGGGAAACATCTGCTCGATTCGGCTGCGGACTTCTTCCGGTTTCGCGGAGTGCCGGCCGCGCGGCGCGCTCACGAGCTGGCGGATGTTCCGCGCCCCGCGTGGTTGCGGTATCGCGCCGCGCTTGAAGACGAGGCACAGTTCGCACTGGCTCAGCGTGTAGAAACCGGGGTTAACGCGCTTCTTGTCCCACACGAACGCCACCGTGGCCCACGCGAACCCCCACGCCTTGCCCAGCTCGATCGCCTGGTCAAGGTGCGGGTTCGTCGCCCACATGAACAGCAGGCTGTCGTCCGCCGCGATACTCGAAACGTCCAGCCGCTTCAGGTCGTCCAGCGTCACGGTGGGGTAGTGGCGTACCGCGCCACCGGTGTCGCCGCTGCCGGGGCCCGCGTGCTGCAACTGCCCCTTGTAGTCCCACGGCGGGTCCGCGTAGATGATGTCGTAGATGCCTGTTGGCAGCAGCGGGAACATTCCTGCGCCTTCTGCTCCCGCGCGTTGCTCCTGCCCCATCTGCGCGATGGTCATGCTGACCGCCTGTCGTGGGCCGGTTGTTGTGAGCGTGGTGAGGCGAGCGGCGGCATCCGGGCCGCTATCCCTCGAACACGAGCGACTTCACCACCACCGGGATCGCCTCCACCGACTCCAGCTGCTCGCCGAGATCGATGAAGTTGAACTCGCCGACGTTGATGCCGTCCACGACGATGACTTCCGGCTCCACCTTGAACTCGTTCTTGAGCATCGCCCCGACGAGTCCCGCCACGTCCGCGCTCAGCACGATCGTCCAGATGTGGTCGTGGAACGGCGCGAGCGCGTCCGCTATCGCCGCGCACATCGACCTGATGGAATCGTAGGTGGGGATCACCGGCCCCAGCACCGCAAGTGCGATGTGCTTCCCGATGTCCTGCTCGGCGATGTCCAGCCGCTCGAAGCCCCGCGCTATCGCTTGCTCGACGGCCTCCTGCGTCAGGTCGTTCGGGTCGGTGGGGAGGTAGGCGGGCACCACCTGGAGGTCGAGGTACGGCAGCAGTTCGGAGTTCGACACGAACACCGTGCTGGACGACACCTGCACCGTGTACTGCGACGCGCCGATCACGGTCGCGCGGATGCGCTCCGCGCTTCCCGCCAGCGGGATGCCGAGCGACGGCAGCCTGCGCCGCACCGCAGCGCCCAGCAGCGGTCCCATGTCGCCGTAGTCCTGCTGGTCGTAGTCGTAGACGTACTCGGCCACGCCGCCGGAGAAGCCGATCTCGTCTATCGGCTCGTCGAACGCGATGGGGCCCGAGATGACGAGGTCCGACGCCAGTTGGGAGTATTCGCTGCGGCTCAGCGCCTCGAAGAGCAAGTCCGCCAGTTTCTCGGCGACCTTCTCCTTCTCTTCTTCCTCCATGCGCTTGCCGACCTCGACGTCGATGCCGACGCTCTTCGCCACGGTGCGCCCCGCGTCTTCGACGCGCTCCACGACGCTGTCCGAGTCCCACGCGATGAGGCGCGCGCCGACGTTGATAGCCATCGTCTCCGCGACTTTGCCGTTCTGGACGATGGCGATCTTCGTGGTGCCTCCGCCCATGTCCACGTTCATCCCCGCGCCGACCTTGAGCGACCGCGCGGCTGCACCGGAGCCGTGCGCGCCGAGGATGCCCTCCAGGTTCGGCCCCGCCGTCGCGCAGACGAAACGCCCGCCTGCCGCGGCCAGCATCCGGATGATCGCCTCGGAGTTGTGCTTCCGCACGGCCTCGCCGGTGCAGATGACCGCGCCGGTGTCGATGTCATCCGCCTCGAGTTCGGCCTCCGCGTAGCTCTGTTTCACGAACTCGCCAAGCGAGTCCGTATCGATCGTGTCCGGGTCGGAGTAGGGGGTCAGAAGGATGGGCGAGCGGTAGAGCACCTGCCGGAACACCACCTCGAACTCGCTGGACATCTCCGTGCTCCGACGCCGCATCACCAGTTTCGAGAACATGAGGTGCGACGTGGACGAACCGATGTCGATGCCCACGCTTGTGAGCCGCAGCCAGTCCGGGTTTATCGGGAAGCCGTCTTCCGCAATGGAGCCGAAGATGACCTCGTCTTCTGCGCCGTAGTGTCCGTGCTCCCAGGGATCGTCGTGCATGGGCCGCCTTTCGGATATCGGAGAGCGCGGGCGTCCGCGTGTGCCGAAACGGGGCACAACCCGCCGTCAACTACCGCGCATCCGGAGATGGATCAATCTTATTCCTGTAGGCGTCCGTCGGCAAGGCGAGCGTGCCGGACGCCGCTCAGAAGACGCGCCACCACGGCGCAGCGAGCACGTCCGGGGCCACCCACTCCACTACGTCACCGGTGTGCAGCAGCAAGCCCGCACGAGCCTTGTCGCGATACTCCCGGCGGAAGGTCCGCAGGTGTGTCGCGTCCCTGAAGTGCGGCCTGCCGGACGCCTTGACTTCGATGGGCAGCAGGCTGTCGCCCGCCTCGATCACGAAGTCAACTTCCTCGCCGAGCGTCGTGCGCCAGTACAGCACCTCGGCACGGTTGCTCTCCGAGTCTCGCCACACGAGCAGGTCCTGCAGGACGAGGTTCTCCAAGTGCTCCCCTCGCGGCTCGGTCTCCTGCGCAAGGTGCATCGCCACGCCCACGTCACCCCAGTACAGCTTCGGTGACTTGATCAGCCGCTTCGTCCGGTTGACGGAGTACGGAGCAACACGTACCAGCAGGTAAGAGGTCTCAAGCAGGTTCAGGTAGCGGTGGGCCGTCGGTTGCGAGAGTGCCGCGTCGCGCCCGATGCCGGACTGGTTCGTCATCTGGCCGACGCGGAGGCTCGCGGCGCGCATCACCCGTCGGAAGTCGGGCAGGGCCGATATGGAGGCGATGTCCTGCAGGTCTCGCTCCAGGTATGTTTGCACGTAGCCGTCGAACCAGATGGCGCGCTCTGCGTGCGAGGAGAGGCTGAGGGCAGGGGTAGGAAATCCCCCGCGCCGTGCCAGCTCCCGCCAGTCCTCTGGTTCTTCCGGCTGTGCCTTGATGATCTCCGGCCATTCATCGTCCCTCGCCGCCAACAGGTCGCTCCATATCCCGGCGCGGCCCGCTCCTCGTTGCTCCCGGCGTGTCATGGGCCAGAGCGTGAGGTAGCTTGCTCGGCCTGCGAGTGACTCCGAGACCCTGTGCATGAGCAGCAGGTTGGCGGAACCCGTAAGCAGGAACTTCCCCGCTTCGCGGTCCCGGTCTATCGTCTGCTTCAGCGCGTGCAGCAAGCCCGGGGCACGTTGCACCTCGTCTATGGTCAGGAACACATTCCCTTCCAGGAGCGCTTCGGGATCGTTGTTGGCCGTGTCAAGGGCAGCATTCTCGTCAAGCGAGATGTAACGCCGCTCGCCGAGCACGAGGTCTCGCGTCAGCACAGTCTTGCCTGTCTGGCGCGCGCCGGTCACCACCACCGCAGGCATCACGCGGAGGCGTTCGGCAAGACTTGCCGTTACGAAGCGGCGCAGCACGACATCATCCATGCATGAATGATAATCATTCAGACCGTGAATGACAATCATTCACCGCGTGAATAGATTTCATTCACTACGTGAATAGATTGCATGGAGCAGGCCACGGCCTGCCGCAGCCATCCGGCCAACACCGCTGGCCACGTGCAAACACGCCGTTCCTTGACGCCTGACGCCCCCGATAGTACAAAGAATCACAGCGGCGCCGCCCGACGCGGCCCCCCCCCACAGGAGGAACGACACATGACGCAGCTCAGCCCCAAGCCGGAAGTCACGGCCGACCAGCCCCGGCTCACCAAGATCAGCGCCTACGAGGCCTTCGTCGAGAGCGAGGGCATCCCCAACATCACCGGGTTCGCCGTGGACGACCTCCGCACCGTCGAGGTCAAGCCCTGGGCCCGCCTCGACTGCCTCGGCGTGTACATCAACCTCGACGGCAACGGCGGCACCAACGACGCCTACGTCGCCGAGATCCCGCCCGGCGGCAAGATGGCCCCGGAGAAACACCTCTTCGAGAAGAACGTCTACGTCCTGCAGGGCAGGGGCGCAACCCTCGTCGGCGACGACCCCAACAGCCGCACGTCGTTCGAGTGGAAGGAAGGCAGCATCTTCTCCATCCCGCTCAACGTCTGGCACCAGCACCTCAACGGCTCCGGCGCGGAGCCTGCGCGCTTCCTCGCCGTCACCACCGCGCCCATCACCATGAACCTCTTCCACAACCCGGACTTCATCTTCAGCAACCCGTTCGTGTTCGAGGACCGCATCGGGGACTCCCGCCAGTTCCAGGGCGAGGGCTACATGTTTACCGGCAACACCGGCCGCGTGAACGTCTGGGAGACCAACTTCATCCCGGACATCGAGACGTTCACCACCTTCTCCTGGAAGGAGCGCGGTGCGGGCGGCTCCAGCGTCATGTTCGAGTTCGCGGACAACACCCAGGCCGCTCACGTCTCCCAGTTCCCCGTCTGCACCTACAAGAATGCGCACCGCCACGGACCCGGCGCGCACGTCATCATCATCTCCGGCCACGGCTACAGCCTCCTCTGGCCCCGCAGCGGCGCCGTGCCCGACGACGTCATCCGCGTCGACTGGAAGCCCGGCGCGATGGTCGTCCCGCCGAACGACTGGTTCCACCAGCACTTCAACGGCGGCACGACGCCCGCCCGCTACCTCGCGTTCCGATGGGGCTCCCAGAAGCACGGCTTCAGCCTCGGCGTCGCGATGGAGGGCGAGGCCGACGTCTCCGTGAAACTCGGCGGCGCGCAGATCGAGTACGAGGACGAGGAGCCCTGGATCCACGACACCTTCGCCGAGACGCTTGCAAGGGTCGGCGGCGAGTCGAAGATGGCCGACTTCATCCCCCGCCTGCGCGGCGAAGCGTAGGGGTGGAGCGCCCCATCCAGAACTGCTACTGGGTGGAGCCCGGCAAGCTGCTCGCCGGCGAGTACCCCAGGGAGCCGGACCACGCGCCCTCGCTCACGAAACTCCGCGCGCTGAGGGACGCGGGCGTCTCCGCGTTCATCGACCTTACCGAGAAGGTCGAGGCGCAGGCATGGGGCTGGGTGAAGCCGTACGACGATATGATCGACGGCGCGTCACACGAGCGGTTCCCCGTCGCTGACATGGGGGTGCCGGACTCGCCCGCGCTCATGACCGCCGCGCTCGACGCCATCGACCACCACATCACCGAGGGGCGCACCGTCTACGTCCACTGCTTCGGCGGCGTCGGGCGCACCGGCGTCATCGTCGGTTGCTGGCTCGTGCGGCACGGACGCACCGGCGACGAAGCCCTCGAACGGCTGGCCGAGCTCTGGCGGGACTGCCCGAAGTCGTCGCGCCACCCCCGCTCGCCCCAGATGCCGGAGCAGGTGGACTACGTCCGCAATTGGCGCGAGAGCACCTAACCCAACGCCAAAAGATTCGGCTCAGCCGACGACGTGACCTCCCACCAGTTCGCGTCGAGGTCCGACATCAGGAACCACGCCTCGCCGCCGTCCTCGCAGACGTCTCCGAGGTGCGACACGCCCGAGCCCGCGAGACGCCCCAAGGTGTCGTGCGCCGATAGCACGTCGGCACGGTTCGCGAGTCGCAGCGCGTACCGGTTCACCGGGCGCAGCAGCGTCCGCTGCCCAGCCGCTGCGGGCAGCACCACGATGTACCACGGGTCCTCGCCCGCGCCGATGTACGTCGAGATGTTCCCGCCCCCCACGATGTTGAGCCCCAGCACCTCCGTGTAGAAGCGGTTGCTCGTCTCCTTGTCGATGCACTGCATCGTCCCGTGGGAGAGCGCCTGCGGCACGTACCCGCGACCCGGGAACCGCTCCGGCATCAGCGGCTCGCTCCAGTGCGGCGCCGCGATCTGCCTGCCGTGCAGCGCCGCGCGCGGGTTGTAGTGCTCGATCTCTATCGTGTTGCCGCCCGGCTCGTCGATGTACACCGAGTACGCGAAGTGACTGCCGCGCGGCCCGTCGATCAGCGTCAGCCCATACTTCGCCTGATGCTCCTGCAGGTACGCAGCCGCCGCATCGATCTCGGTGTGCTCCGAGACCCTGAAGCCGTAGTGGTTCGCGTGTGGCTTCACCGGCGCGTCCGGCCCGCCCTCGTGCACCACGAGCGACCACGGCGTGTTCGGGTGCTTCACTACCGCCGCGCCGTTCTCTCGATGCACGACCTCCGACGCCAGCAGGTCGGTGAACACCGGCAGCGTCTCGTCCAGCAACCGGCACTCGTAGTGGCCGTGGCTCAGCGTTTCGGGTTGCAGCAGCGGCATCGCACACACCTCCGGGACAACTGTGCGCATGGTACTACGTCGACAAGGCGCGCCGTGTATCCTGTTCCTCCCATGAGCGAACTCACCGAACGCACGCAGCTCGCCGTCCGCATCGTGCGGGAGATTGGCGCGCACGCCCTCACGTACTACCAGCAGCAGGACATCGGCCTCGACTTCAAGCCGGACCGTTCGCCCGTCACCCGCGCCGACAAGGAGGGCGAGGAGCTCGCGCGGCTCGTCCTCGACGCCGAATGCTCCGCCGACGCCATCCTCGGCGAAGAGTACGGCGCGAAGGACGGAACGTCCGGCTACCGCTGGTACCTCGACCCCATCGATGGCACGCAGTCGTTCGTGCGCGGCGTCCCGCTCTTCGGTTGCATGGCCGCGCTTGAGCACGACGGCGAGCCCGTCGCGGGCGCCATCTGCTTCCCCGCGCTCGGCGAGATCGTCTACGCCGCGACGGGACAGGGCGCATGGTGGGCCAACGCTATCGGCGTACCGTCCGACCCGCTCGACCTCCGCCCCGCGCGCGTCTCCTCCGTCGCGGACCTCGGTGACGCCCTGTTCGCCTCAACCGGCTTCCACAACTTCGAACAAATCGGCAAGGCGGAGGGACTCGCGAGGCTCTTCGACGCGGTGCGCGAGACCCGGGGCTGGTCCGACTGCTACGGCCACTACCTCGTCGCGACGGGCAGGGTGGACGTGATGATCGACCCGCTGATGAACGTCTGGGACACCGCACCACTTCTCCCTATCGTCGAGGAGGCAGGCGGACGCTTCACCGGCCTCAGCGGCACACACTCCATCCACGAACCCAACGCCCTCTCCACCAACGGCCTCCTCCACGACGCCGTCCTCGCCCTGCTGGGTTAAGACCGCGTCACCCACCTCCATATGTCCACCACCACGTCGACCGCCCGGTAGTTGTCGAGCCACTGCGCGCCGTGCAGCGCGTACTCCTGGAACTCCTTGAGCAGCGCCACCGGCACGAGCCACAACAGCGACCGCTTCATCGTGAACTCGTAGTCCGGTGCGAATCGGTACACGCCCGCCACGAACACGAACCAGAACTCGAACACGTTGGGGAACGCCAGCAGCACCTCGCGGCTCCCCAGCGCCTCGAACGCCAGCACGCCCACCATCCGGTACACGAACAGCGCCACCGCGATCGTCCGCACCGGCCCCTGCCACCGCCACGCCACCCAGAGGAACGTCACCATGTACGCGAGGTCCAGCCACTTGTCGAGCGCCTGGTAGTTCTGGACCCCGCCCAGGTTGAGCAGGTTCATCATGAACAGATCGGAGAAGTCGATGAGGATCGCCAGCAGCGATCCCGCGAACGCCCAGCGCAGCACCAGCAGCGCCCCGGACACCCGCACCGCCGCGATGATCAACTCCTCCGTCGTCATGCGCCAAAGGATACGCGAACTGCCTGATCCCCTCTCCCTTGAGGGGAGAGGTCGCCGCGCAGCGGCGGGTGAGGGTGAACTGAAGGCGGAGAGGCAGTGTCCGGTGTAGGGGCGTCCCTCGTGGGCGCCCACAGGCGGATGGCTTTGCCATCAGTCGTTCCTGCGGAGGCAGGAACCTCGCAGCCTCGCGTGGACGGGCGGAGCACGGCCTGTCATTTCGAGCGGAGCGCAGCGGAGTCGAGAAATATCTCGGGCCGCTTGAGGGCTCGCCCAGGCCCGCACCCTACGCCGCGTACCGCCGAGCGAACGAGAGCGCCCGGTCCGGCGACACGCCGTCGGCAACAGCGTGCCCGTAGATCGACGCGAACCCTATCGACTCGTGGGCGGTGATCGCCTCCGCGCACGCCTGCGCATAGGTACGGGACCACCCCTCGGATGCGCCGATGAGGGAACAGGCGATGCTGTATGCGGCCGCGTAGACAATGGAGTACGCCCTCGAGAAGCCCCATCCTATGCTGTCGGCGTAGGCTGCGCTGAAAACGTACGCACTCTCCTGGCCGATGCCCTCGTCGAGGGCGTACGCGTATGCCGCGCTGAGATCGTGTACGTTGCTCTGGTCGACGGGCTCTCCTGGAACCGGGAGCCCTCCATCTCTCGGCGCGCCGGCACAGGGCCCTCCCTGGCTCTTGCGCGGCCTCCGCCCCTTCTCCGCCGCTCCTATCAGGTCCAACAGCCGCTTCAGCATCGCCGTTCCACCTCCTCACATCCCGTCTCATTTAATGGTACCACTGCCATCTGCCCCTTTCCCCATAGCTCCAGCCCCGCGTACTCTGCCTGCACGGCCTTCGCGCCCTCCAGCGGAGGGGCCACACCGCAAGCGAAACGCAAGGCGACCAGAAATGGGCGGGATTGCACAGGTAATAAGCGGAAATGAACAGCAAATGAGCGGTTTTGAGCAACCCAACCGCTCACCCCATAGCCCGATTTCAGAGGTAGATCCAGGGCGGATGAGCGGAAATGAGCAGTATTTCCCCCGGAACTTCACGCGCTTGCCCCCCATGCGGCGCACGGGATAGCCTTGCGCTCAGGAGAACGGTCGCATGGAAGACGCACGCAAACGTGAACTTGCCGGAGAGATGAACGAGCTCGCCCAGCGCTTCTGGGCGGGCGAGGCCGAGATATGTCGACAGTTCTGGGGCGTGCCCCGCACCACCGAAGAGCAGGCACACTGGCTCCGCCTCCAGGTCTACAAGGAGATGTTCGGCTCCGGCCTCTCCGGCCACCCCGACGGCATCATCCGAGGCTTCATCGAGAAGCTCTCCGAGTCGCTGCCGCACGCGCAGACGAAGGAGCAGCGCGACGAGTTCGAACGCGACATCCGCGTCCTCGGCGAGGAGTTCAACCACTACCGCCTCTTCGCCGACATCCTCGAGGACGCTACCGGCGAGCCCGTCCGTCTTGAGAAACTGCGCGGCTGGCAGCTGCCGGAGGACGCCAAACTCCAGCGGGTGCGCCAGTCCGCCCGCGAGAACCGGGGACGCATCGGCGAGGCCGCCATCGGCTTCACTGAGGGCGGCGGCGCCTCGTTCTTCTACGAGGGCCGCAGGATAGGCGGCGACCCGCTCTCCGACGCCATCGCCGCCGCATGCGCCGTCGTCTTCGGCGACGAGACCGAGCACGGCGAGCACGGCGCGTCCGAGTTCGCCCACAACCTGCACACCGAGGAGGAGTGGGCCGAGGCGCGCGACATCGTCATCGCCATCTGCCAGCAGCGCCTCCGGATGCGCTACGAGATGTTCGGCCTCCCCGTCGACGAGGCCCGCATCACCGAGATAACCGAGGGGAAGATCGCCCCGCTCAACGTCTACGCCTGACCCGACAGGAGGGCACGATGACCACCACAACCGCAGCAGACATGAAGGCTGAGATACGCGCGCTCGGGCAGTGCTTCTGGGCTGGCGAGGCCGAGATCGCCCGCAACTTCCTCACCGCGCCGCACGAGCCCGCCGACCACGTCCACTGGCTGCGCCACCAGTGCTACCGCGAACTGCGCGGCCCCGGCCTCCTCAAGCGCGCCCATAGCCGCGTCCAGTGGATCATCGAGAACGTCCGCGACACGCTGCCCGCCGCCGAGTCCAGAGAAGGCAGGGAGGAGTTCGAGTACCAGTTAGAGTCGCTCCGCCAGGAGTTCACCCACTTCCGCCTCTTCGCCGACATCCTGGAGGACATCACCGGGGAGCCCGTCCGCATGAGCACGCTCGAAGGGCTGCGCCTCCCCGGCGACGACCGCATCGAGGCGATGCGCAGCCGCCTCATCGCCGAGGACGCGCGCATCGCGCACATCGCCTACAGCTTCGCCGAGGGCGGCGGCGCGGGTATCTTCCACGCGGGCGCGGCGCTCGAGACCGACGACCCGCTCCTGCTCCGTATCCAGCGCGCCTCCCGCGTCATCTACGACGATGAGGTCGGCCACGGCGAGCACGGCGTCGAAGCCGCCGAGAGCGCCCTCGAGACCGAGGAGGAACTGCTCACGCTGCGCCGGATGCTGCTGGAGATCTGCCCGGAACGGCTCCGCATGCGCTCCGAGATGTACGGACTGGAGCCGGACGAGGCCCGCATCGCAGAGATCGCGAACGGGCAGATCGACCCGCTGCCGGCCATCTGATGGGACGCTTCGACGGCAGGACCGCGATCGTCACCGGCTTCGGCTCAGGCATCGGACAGGCCGCCGCCATCCTCTTCGCCGCCGAGGGTGCGAACGTCGTCGGCCTCTCGCGCAACGCGGAGGCGGGCGAGGCGACCGTCGCGGCGATACGCGGGCAGGGCGGCGAGGCGGTGTTCGTCAGCACGGATGTCCGCTCCGCCAACGAGGTCGAGGCTGCGTTCGAGGAGGCCGTGCGCCGCTACGGCGGCGTGGATATCGCCGTGAACTCGGCGGGCATCCGCGCCACCGGCCCCGTCACCGAAACGCCGCCCGAACGCTGGGCCGACGTCCTCGACACCAACCTCACCGGCACCTTCCTCGTCGCCCGCGCAGCCGCCCTCCGCATGAAGGAGCAGGGCAGAGGCGGCGCGATAATCAACGTCTCCGCCATCTCCGGTTTTCGCGGCCCGTCCTCCCGCGTAGCCTATGGAGCGTCCAAGGCGGGCGTCCACAACCTCACCGAGGCGATGGCGCTCGACCACGCGGCAGACGGCATCCGCGTCAACTGCGTCGCGCCCGGCCCGACGCTTACGCCGATGGTCGGCCCGGTCACCGACGAAGCGCTCGCCGCATACGCCAAGCGCGTCCCGCTCGGCAAGGCCGGCGACCCGGAGGACATCGCCGAGGCCATCGCCTTCCTCGCCTCCGACGCCGCCAAACACATAACCGGCGCCATCCTCCCCGTCACCGGCGGCGCCCACTTGAACGTCTGAGAACACAACACCAAGGAGACCACGACCCCATGGACGAAGACCGCACCTGCGCCACCTGCATCTACATGGACGAACGCATGGACCCCGCCTTCAGCGAATACGCGGGGCTCTGCCGCTCCAACCCTCCTCACGTCAACGAGGCCGGCATCGCGATATGGCCCTGGGTGCGCGCGTCCGACTGGTGCGGCGACTGGGACGACGGCGAAGAAGACGATGAGGACGAGGAGATCGACATCGGCTGAACCCATCATGGTGTAGGGGCATCCCTTGTGGGTGCCCTGTTCGACGGCAACAGAAGGGGCGCCCCGAAGGACGCCCCTGAAGAGTCCGATATGCCTGCCCCTTGCTACCGGCGCGGGTCCGCCTCGAAAGCGTGGTAGTGGCCACCCTTCGAGACCGGGGGCAGCCCGCTGACCGCCTTCTGCCACGACTCGCCGCCGTCCTCCGACCAGAGCACTTCGCCGTGCGACGTGGCGGCGAACACCTGCACGGTACCGCCCGCCTCCTCCAGCGTCATCGCCTCGACGCTGGGCACGAACTTGTCGGTGAGGCCGGGGGCCTGCAGCACTTCCCAAGTCTCGCCTGCGTCGCGGCTGCGGGAGATGCGCGTCTCCGCCGTCCCGTTCCGGTTCCACGCGCCGGGGCTCTCCTGTCCCGCCGTGATGAGCATGTAGGACGGGTCGCTCGGCTTGTAGACCAGCTGGTCCGGGTAGCCGCCGTACTCGCTGCCCCTGGTGAAGACGTTGTCCCACGACGCGCCGTAGTCGCGGGAGAGCCACAGCCCCATCCCGCCGGTCACGAACATCCGCTGCGGGTCCGCGGGGTTGGAGACGAGCCGGTGCACGTCGTTGTACATGCCCGGGATCTCGGTGAACGTGTCGCCGCCGTCATCGGAGCGGTACAGCCCGCCCTGCTCGATGCTGGCGTACACGACCCCCGTGTCGTCCGGGTGGAAACTGATGTGCTTCAGGTGCGCGACGTGCGGCGGGGCAGGGAAGCGCCACTCCTCCGTCTCCTGGGCGTGGAGCGCGGGCTTTTCCGACCACGTCAGGCCTAGGTCGTCGCTCACGAACAGGTGCGCGGGCTCAGTTCCGGCGAACACGCGCGTTACGCCGTTCACCTCGGCGACGGAGAGGCTGTAGATGTCCTGCGCCGTCATACCCACGTCGCGCTTCTCCCACGTGTGTCCGTCGTCCTCGCTGGCGTAGATGCCGCCGTGTTCGACGCCGCAGAACCACACGCCGCTCTTCGGGTCCTGCACCAGCGCGTGGATGTGCTTGCCTTCCAGCGTCCGCTCGGTCTCCGTCCAGCCCGCCGCGCCGCGCACGATGCGCACCACGCCGTTCACCGTGCCGACGAGCGCCTCGTCGCTCGGCGCATCTGCCGCCAGGATGTTCGAGCCGCCGCCGTGTGAGACTCCTATCGTCATCGCTGCTCCTCCTGTTTACTCCCCTCGCCCCCTGGGAGAGGGTGCGCACTCGATGCGCGGGTGCGGTTCTCCTAGTGGTCTATCTTCCGCTCTTCGAGCACCTCGACAGCATACTCCGTGTCGTACTCGCTCGGCATCTCGATCTGGTGGGTCAGCTCGACGTCCTTCCCGGTCTTGGTGTAGTTGGTTATCGCGAGACCGACCTCGAGGGTCGCCATGCCCCACGCGCCGCTGTGGAAGACCGGCCTGCCGAGCCGCACCGCGTTGAACAGCTCCTCGAGTTCCTGGTCGCGGTGGAGCGGGTCGGAGTCGACGATGAGCTCGGTGAGCCCGTCGTCCGTGTACTGGTAGAGACCGTCCGGGCCCTGCCGCAACTCCCCGAACTCACAGCTCACGATAACGATGCCGAGGTCGTTCGGCTTCCACTTCTCCGGGCCGTGCTCGCGCCGGAAGATGGCCGACTCCGCCTCGCCGCCGATGCGCAGCGAGAGCTTCTCAGCATCTTCGGGACGCGTCCCCGCCGCCATCGACTTGCGGATATCGTTCCGCTCGCTCGGCGTGTAGCGCGTGTTCGCGTCGCCCCACGGCACCAGCTCCGACGCGACGAAGTAGCCGTAGCCGTTGTGGATGGCCACGCCCGTGACGCCGTTCTCGAACTCCAGGAACGCAGCGTAGTAGCCGGGGATGGAGCGGTACTTCATCCACTGACCGTACATGCCGCGCACCTTTCGCACCTTGCCTCCGGCGATGAGCCGGATGCTGTCTATCTGGTGCGGCGTCTGGCGGTAGACGAGCCCGCCGCCCTGATCGGGGTCCAACTCGTCGGCTGTGCGCGGGCGGATCACCCAGTCCGTGTAGGCGATGGCGTTCACCGCGCCAAGCGCGCCCAACTCGCCGGACGCCACGATCTGGCGCATGAGGCGGACGTGAGGCTGAAAGCTCTGCGTATGCCCCGCCACGAGCTTGACGCCGTTGCGGTCGCATGCCTCCACCATCTCCTCCGCCTGCCGGATGTCCAGCGCCATCGGCTTCTCGACCACGACGTGCTTGCCGTGGTTCGCCGCGAGCACCGTCATCGGGCCGTGGAAGCGGTTCGGCGTCGATATCCACACCGCCTCGACGTCCGGGTCATTGCAGAGCGCCTCCGCGCTGTCGTAGACGCGGGCTTCTTCGTAACGCGCCTGGAAGCGCTCACGCACGGACGGGTTGACGTCGGCGCCCGCGAACAGGTCGATGTAGGGAGCGCGCTCCATCGGCGGCAGCATCTCCGCCGCTCCAACGCCGATGCCGATCACGCCGAGCTTCAGTGGCTTGGTCTCTACGCTCGTCATACTCTTGTCTCCTCCGTTATCGCCGGCGTACCGGCTGGTTTAGACGGACACTGGCGAGAAGTTGCGAGCCTCGCCGTACCGCTCGTGCACCGGGACCTGGTGCTGCATCTGTATCTCTCTGCCCTCCGCGCCGGACTGGATGATGCCGAGCACCACCTCCAGCGTCGCGAGGCCCCACTCGCCCGTGTGGAAGATGGGCCTGTCCTCCACCACCGCGTCGTACAGCTCCTCGAGCTCTGCGCGGCGGTAACCGGGGCCCATGTCCCGGTCGATGGAGAGGTCTATCTCGTGCGTGCCGCGGTCGTCGTACAGGATGAGGCCGCGCGGCCCGTGACGGATGTCGCCGCGCTCGCAGGTCGCGATGAGCAGGCCGAGGTCCTCCGGCACCCAGAGCTCCTCGTTCTCCGCCTTGAACACCTCGCGCTCCTGCAGGCCGCCGATACGCAGCGCCTGCTTGTCCTCTGACTCGTCGCGGGTGCCTTCGCGCATCTGGCGGCGCACCTCGACGCGCTCCTCGGAGGTGTAGCGCTGGCGGTCGTGTCCCCAGGTCACGAACTCGGCGCCCATCACGTAGCCGTAGCCATTGTGGCAGACAAGCGAGGTCGTGCCGTCCTCGAACTCCAGGAATGCGGCGTAGTAGCCAGGGATGGGGCGCTCCGGCATCCACTGACCGGTGGCGCCGCGCACGCTCTTCACCATGCCCCCGCCGAGCAGCCGCACGCTGTCTATCTGGTGCGGCAACTGGCGCATCGGCAGGCCGCCGCCCTGTTCCATGTCCAACTCCTCCCACGTGCGCGGGCGGAGCATCCAGTCCGTGTAAGCGAACGCGTTGATGGCGCGGGCACGCCCGATCTCGCCGGACTGGATGATCTTCCACATCGTGCGGACGGGCGGGGTGAAGCTGCGCGTGTGCCCGGCGAGGAATTTCACGCCGGTGCGGTTGGCCGTCTCCACCATCTTCTGCGCGTCTTCCAGGTTGAGCGCCATCGGCTTCTCGACCACGACGTGCTTGCCCGCCTCCATCGCCCGTATCGAGTGCTCTGCGTGGAAGCGGTTCGGCGTCGAGACCCATACGGCCTCGACCTCCGGGTCCGCCAGCATCTCGTCGTAGTCGCCGTAGCCCTTCGCGTTGTAGCGCTCGGCGAACCGGTTCAACGTGTCTTCATTGACGTCGCATCCGGCCACGAGCCGGAGCTCAGGCATCGCCTCCATCGCGGGCAGCATCTCCGTGCCGCCAACGCCGATGCCGACCATCGCGAGTCCCAACCGTCTCTTGCCCGTCATGTACCCCTCCGTGGTGAAAGCGCGGCAGCAAGCATCGCGGCGCGCCATGCGGAACACTACATGAACCGCCCGCTCTTCTCAACCGCGAGTGAGCCACGGGTGGGGAACTGTCATTCCGAGCGGAGCGCAGCGGAGTCGAGGAATCTCTCGGGGGCCTGATGTAGGAGCGTCCCTCGTGGGCGCCCTTCGCCCACCTCGCCCTCTGGGAGAGAGCCTGCCCTGAGCCTGCCGAACGGGTCGACGCGCTCGCGCGGCGGGTGAGGGTGTGATGCCCTTACGCCCCCAGCGTCGTCGTGGTTGCGAGGGCAGCAAGCGCGGCGGCGATGACGAGCGTGATCGAGCCGATGAGCGCCAGTTCGCGCTTGAGGCTGCCTGTCGGGGTCATGCCCGCCGGTTGGCGCTCGCGGCGCTGCGCTCCCACAGTGCGCGCCTGTGGTGTGGGCGCGGCTACGGTGCGGGGCGCCGGCGCGAGTGCAGGGGAGGGGGGAGCGGTTTGCGCGGCCTCCGCGACAACGGCAACAGATTCCGGTTCATCATCAGTGGTCTCGTCCGCCGGAGGCGGGGAAACGTATGCGGCTTGCCCGAGCGACGGGCCGGTGACCCGCGCCTTCCGGCGTGCCCGCTCCCGCGCCTTCGCCTGTCCTGCTGCCGCTCTGCTTCCCGCCTTCTTCCGTGCCATGTCAGTCCGCCTTGCTTAGTTCAGGGTCTGGGCCGTCGCGACGATGACCTCGGTTGCCTGGTCTATCGTCAGCATGTCGGTGTTGAGCACCTGGTGATAGTGCCGCGCTTCCTGGGGATCGATGTCGAAGAAGCGCTTGAAGTAGGCGATGCGTGCCCTGTCGTTCTCCTGGATGTACCGCACGGCCTCGTCCTCGCTGAGCTGCTCGCGCTGCCTGATGCGTTCGACCCGGACGTCCATCGACGAGATGAGCCCAACGTGCAGCGTGTTGGGCACGTCGCGCAGGATGACGTTCGACCCGCGCCCCGCGATGACGACGTTGCCTCCCGCCGCTATCTCGTGGATCACGTCGGAGGTGACCTTGAGGAGGTTCTCGTCGTCCAGTTCACCGGAGCCGTGGCTCTCCTCGGGGAAGTCGCGGTATTCGCGTACCAGCAGCGCGTCGAGCCCGCCTCCGAAGTAGGGGTCGGCGCCGCCGCCTGCGAGCGCTGAGCGCTCCAGCACGGTTTTCACGAACCCCGCGATACGGTCGCCCAGCCCCGGCGCACGTTCCGTGCGCTCAGCGACGTCCTCCTCTGACGCGCCGATCTTCCGCCCCGCCTCGGCGAGGATGGTGCGGTCCACGTGATCGATGCCGAGTCTGTCCGAGAGCCTGGGCCCAATCTCGATAACGCCGCTGCCGATCAGTCCCGTTACGGTGATGACGGGCATATCTCGTAGTTCCTCCTGGACTCATTCGCTCCGGGAAGCGTCCATCTCCCGCAGCATGTCTATCATTCTAACGTCATCCGCGTCGCCGTGGGGCGCCGAGAACCACGCGTCCAGTATCTCGACGGCTTCGTCGGGTGAGGTGGAGCGCAGGCTCATCGCCAGCACGTTCGCGTCGTTCCAGCGCCTCGCGCCCATGAGGCTCAACTCGTGGCCCCGGCGCAGCAGTTCGTCCACGACGTAACTCGTGAGGTGCGTCGCCTCGTCGCTGCCTACGGCTATCTTCATCGTTCGTCAGGCGCGGGGATGTGCGTGCTCGAATGCTTCGCGCACCTGGCTGTCCGTCAGGTGCGTGTAGACCTGTGTGGTGGCGATACTAGCATGGCCGAGCAATTCCTGAACATGCCGCAGCGGCACGCCGCCGTGCAGCAGGTGGGTGGCGAAACTGTGGCGCAACGTGTGCGGTGTGAGCTTCCGCCGGATGTCCGCTCGCGCCGCCGCCTTCTTGAGCACGAACCAGTACCCTTGGCGCGTCATCGGATGCCCGTGCGCGTTCAGGAAGAGCGCCGACGGCACGGGGCCCCGGCGCTTGGAGTGCGCCAGCAGCTGCGGACGCACGTCCCGGACGTACGACGTGATCTGCCGCACGATGCCCGGGTACACCGGCGCGAGGCGCTCCTTGCCGCCCTTGCCGTAGACGCGGATCCAGCCGCCGTCCAGGCTCAGTGCGGAGAGCTCCAGCCCCTGCGGCCCGACGACCTCCGACACGCGCAGACCGGCGGCGTAGGTCAGCTCCAGCATCACCCGGTCCCGCACACCCTCCGGCCCCGGACGTTCCGATGCCCCCTCCAGCAACCGCACGACCTCGCGCTCCGAGAGCACGTCGGGCAGGGTGCGGGACGGTCTGCGCGTCTGCATCCGCTCCGCCGGGTTCGTGTCGATAACGCCCTCCTCCAGCAGGAAGCGGAAGAACGAGCGGGCAGCCGCGATCTTCCGTGCGAGGCTGGTGCCCGCGTAGCCCTGCTCTCCGAACGAGAGACGGACGTCCTCGATGTCACGCACGCTGACGCTCGGCCACCGCACATCCCGGCCATCCCCCACGAGCGCCTCCTGCAGCTGTGCAAGGTCGCTCCGGTAGGCGGCGATGGTGTTGACCGAGAACCCGCGTTCAGCCCGCAGGTGGCTCAGGAAAGCCGCTATCTGCTGGTCCAGCGCATCTGTTGCGGTCGTCATGGCTGGCAATTGTAGGCAGCGTGGGGCGCTGGCGTAGCCGGTTTCGCTCGCGGAAAATGCGGAGTGCGGAGGGAGGTCTCTGCGGAGCGACGATGACTATCTCCTACGGCCCATACGCATTCGGCTCGCCGTTCATCACGTGGGTGGGCTTCTTCACCATAGCGGGCATACTCGTCGGGGGGTTACTCTTCGCCTGCGCGATGCCCCGGCAAGGCGCGTCACGGCGCACGGCGTTCAGGCTGGTGTTGATATCCGTGTTCGGTGCGCTCGTCGGAGCGCGGCTGTTCCACGTCCTCGACTATCTGGACTTCTTCACCGGCGCGCCGTTCCATATCTTCTACCTGTGGGAAGGTGGCTACTCCCTCTGGGGCGGTGTACTTGGCGGACTCGCGGTGGGACTCTGGAAAGCGGGAAGGGAGGGCCTCGAGCGCCTCCCCGTAGCGGACACGGCCGTGCTTCCCGGCCTCGTAGGGCTCGCCCTGGGACGAGTGGGTGGCATCATCGGCGGCGACCCGCCCGCGACGGAGTCCTCGCTGCCGTGGGCCGTCGTGTACGACCACTCTGACTCCTTCGCATTCGCAGACGGCGCAGCCGTCCACCCTGTGGCGCTCTACGAGGCACTCCTGAGCGTCGCCGTTGCCCTGTGCATCCTTCGCTGGCGGAGGCGCCTGCCAGAAGGCGCGTTGATGCCGATGGCGCTCGCCGCGTGGGGAGCGGGGCGCTTCGTCATAGCATTCGTGAGGCTCGACCCCACGATGTACGGACTGCAGCAGGCGCAATGGGCGGGTCTGATCGTGGTTGTCGCCGTCGCTCTCTGGGCCTGGTGCTCCCGCTATCGGACCACGCCTCAGAGGGCGAGGCGGGGACGGCCCGACGGCGCGTAGTCCCTGAGCGTCATACGCAGCCGCTCCTCGCCGTTCCAATGGTCCACGTCCAGCGTGTAGACGAGGTCAGCCTGGCCGACGCCGCTCTCCCACTGCTGGTTGAACGCGACCGCTTCCCAGACTGCGCCGCCGGAGCGAACGTTCAGCCGGAAGTGTTTCCCCTCTGCACCCATCTCCGACGCTCGCAGCACTTCCACTCCGCGGGCAAGGAAGACCGGCGCGGGGTTGCCGATGCCGAACGGTTCCATGCGGCGCAGGCTCTGAAAAGCCGGGCCCATCAACTCGTGCGGCTGCGCCTCCGCATCGACGACCCCTTCGCGCATCGATAGGACGGCGCCGACGCGCTCCGCCGCGATACTCACTAGCCGCTCCTGCAGCTCCGGCAAGGCGTCCATGCTGCAACGGAACCCCGCCGCCTGCGCGTGCCCGCCGAACTGAAAAAGCAGCCCCTCACACTGGGCCAGCGCATCCGCCCAGTGGAATGACGGCGCGCTGCGGCAACTCGCCATCACCTGCTCGCCGTCCATGGCGTAGACAGCCGTCGGCGCGCCGAATTCTTCTGCAAGCCGCCCCGCAACGAGTCCCACGACGCCCGGGTTGAAGTCAGGTTCGCCCACGAGGATGAGCGGCGGTACCTGTGCCGGCACGAGCGCCCGCGCTCGCTCCAGCGTCTCGTCGGTCAGTGCGCGCCGCTGCGTGTTGTAGTCGTCCAGCTGGCGCACGAGCTCGGCAGCCCGTGCTTCGTCGTCCGTCAGCAGCAGGTCCAGCGCCGTGTCCGCATGGTCGAGCCGTCCTGCGGCGTTGATGCGCGGCCCGATAGCGAAGCCCAACGTCTCCACGTTCGCGTACTCCGGCGTGACCCGTGCCACGTCCAGCAGCGCCCGCAGGCCGACCGAACCCGTCCGCTGCAGGTCGCGTATGCCGTGGTGAACGATGTAGCGGTTCTCGCCGAACAGCGGAGCCATGTCCGTGATGGTGCCTATGGCCGCGAGCTCCATCAGTCCGGTGCGCCACTCTTCGCCGAACTCGGGACGCAGCACCGCCTGTGCCAGCTTCAGCGTCATGCCCACGCCGGTCAGGTGGTCGAACCCGTACGTGGAGTGCGGCGCCCTGGGGTTGATGATGGCGACGGAGCGGGGCAGCGCAGCCGTCGCGAGGTGGTGGTCGGTGATGATGACGTCCACGCCGAGTGACCCTGCGTAGGCGGTCTCCTCCGCATTCGTGACGCCGCAGTCCACCGTAACGATGAGGCTCGCACCCCGCTCGTGGAGCGTGGCGATGGCTCCGCGGTTCAGGCCGTGGCCCTCGCTCACGCGGTGGGGGATGTAGTGCAACGTGCGCAGCCCGTACCGGCGCAGCGCCTTGACGAGCAACGCGGTGCCCGTCACGCCGTCCGCGTCGAAGTCGCCGTAGACGGCGACTGTCTCGCCATCGCGCCGCGCTGACGCGAGCCGCCCGGCCGCGCGCTCGATGTCCGGCAGCGTGTCCGGGTCCTCGAACAGGCTGTCGGAGACGTTCAGGAAGTCGCGGGCCTCGTCCACGTCGTGGATGCCGCGGCGGCGCAGCAGGTGAGCGATGACGGCGGGCAAGGGAGAGAGCGGCGAAGGGTCGGTCGGCTCGGCGACACGCCAGTGCTGCCGCTTCCCGATGAGCAGGGCGGGCGCGCTAGACAACGCGCTTGAAGATCAGCGAAGCGTTGTGCCCGCCGAAGCCGAGGTTGTTGCTCATCGCTGCGTTCACGATTCCCTTCTGGGCATGGTGCGCGGTGTAGTCGAGGTCGCAGTCCGGGTCCGGGCTCTCCAGGTTGATGGTGGGGGGGATGGCGCTGTCCGCTACCGCGAGCACGGAGATGGCCGCCTCGACGCCGCCCGCCGCGCCGAGCAGGTGGCCCGTCATGGACTTCGTCGAGCTGATCTTGATCTTGTAGGCCTCGTCGCCGAAGACCGTCTTCAGCGCCTCCGTCTCGAGCCGGTCGTTCATCGGCGTACTGGTGCCGTGCGCGTTCACGTAGCTGATGTCGCTCGGCTCCATGCCGGCCTCGGCGAGCGCGTTGATCATCGCCCGCGCTCCGCCTTCGCCATTGGGAGAGGGTTGGGTTACGTGGAAGGCGTCTGAGGATGCCCCGTAGCCCGCGAGCTCTGCCAGCGGGGTCGCGCCGCGCCGGAGCATGCTCTCCTCGCTCTCGATGACGAGCACGCCCGCGCCCTCGCCCATGACGAACCCGTCGCGCTCGGCATCGAACGGACGGCTCGCCCCTTCCGGGTCGTGGTTGCGCTTGGAGAGCGCCATGCAGGCATTGAACCCGGCGACGGCTATCGGGCAGATGGGCGCTTCCGTGCCGCCCGCGAGCGCGATGTCTATCTCGCCCTTGCGGATCATGGCGGCGGCGATGCCGATGCTGTCCGCGCCGCTCGCGCACGCCGTCACGGTGCAGTAGTTGGGCCCCTTCGCACCGTAGAGGATGGACACCTGCCCGGGGGCCATGTCCGCCAACATCATCGGGACCAGGAACGGGTTCACGCGGTCAGGCCCTTTCTCGTGCAGTACGGCCCACTGCTCGGAGAGCGTGAGGATGCCGCCTATGCCGCTGCCGATGACGGAGCCCACTCGCGTGGCGTCCACGCTGCCGTCCTGCAGGTCCAGACCCGCTTGCTCCATCGCCTGTGCGGTTGCACCCACTGCCATCTGGGCGAAGCGGTCCAGCCGCCGCGCCTGCTTGCGGTCCACGTACGTAGTGGGATCGAAATCGGGCGACTCTCCCGCGATGGTGGTTGCGAATCCCTCGGTATCGAACGCGACGATGGGGGCGATACCCGACTTGCCCTGCAGCAGGCTCTTCCACGTCGACTTCGTATCCACACCCACTGGGGTGATCATGCCGACGCCGGTTACGTAGACCTTCGTTGTCAAGCGTTGCTCCTTATCCGGCTCTCGCTCTCGTTCGAGCGGGCAGGGGGAAAGGGTTGTCTGATTCTAGGGGCGTGCACGGCGGGCTACAAGCGTGCCGGCTCATGCAAGCAACTCTTCCTCGTAGGACTGACTGCGCATCATCTCGTTGATGTTCCGTGCGGTATGGATGAAACCGATATGGCTGAACGCCTGCGGGAAGTTGCCGAGCGCCTGCCCGGTAGCGGGGTCGTGCATCTCCGCGAAGAGGCCGAGGTGGTTAGCGGTGGCGAATACCTTGTGGAAGTACGTCAGCGCTTCCTGCGTCTCGCCTATGGTCATCAAGGCGCCGATGAGCCAGAAGCTGAGGATGTAGAACGCGCCTTCCTCGCCGACGAGGCCGTCGTCCGTATCGTCGACCCGGTACCGGCGCACGAAGGGGCCGTCCGAGAGCTCGAGCTGGATACGGCGGACCGTGCAGCGGATACGCGGATCGTCCGGGGGAAGGAAACCCAGGAACGGGATGAGCAGTGCGCTCGCGTCTACCGCCTCCGAACCGTACGCCTGTACGAAGCTCCGTTTGGAGTCGGACCAGCCTCTGTCGAGCACCTCTTCACGTATGAGGTCCCGCTGCCTGCGCCAGTGCTCGATGTCGCCCTCGAAGCCATGGCCCTCGGCGAGTTTCGCCGCCCTGTCCAGCGCCACCCAGCACATCACCTTGGAGTAGACGAAGTGCTGCTCCGGGCCCCGGACTTCCCAGATGCCCCGGTCCTGCATGTGCCACATCTCAGCCGCGAGGTCCGCCATGTGCTTGAGCAGTCCCCACGCCTTGTCCGACAGGTTGCCGGAGTAGCGGTGGAAGACCGCGAGACTCAGCGCAACCTCGCCGAACACGTCCAGCTGGCGGTGAAACGCCGCACCGTTGCCGATGCGTACCGGGCTTGAGCGCGCATAGCCTTCGAGGTGATCGAGTTCGATCTCTTCCAACTCGCTCTCAGGCGCGATGCCGAAGAGTATCTGCATCGATTCGATGCTCATGGCGCATTGGTCGACAACCCAGTCGATGAACGCCTCTCCTTCGTGTGGGTCGCCGAGGCGGTAGAGGATGCCGAGCGTCCAGGCGCTGTCGCGCAGCCACGAGTACCGGTAGTCCCAGTTCCGCACGCCTCCCAGCGATTCGGGCAGGGACGTGGTCGGAGCGGCGACTATCGCCCCCGTGGGCTCGAAGATCAGCATGTGCAGCGTCAGGTAAGAGCGCACTACCTCGTCGCGCAGGTAGCCGCTGTAGCCCAGCTTCGCCACGCTCGCCTGGTCGTGCCGTATCGCGCGCTCCAGTTTGTTGCGGCAGTCCATCGCACTGATGGAAGGCAACCGTCCAACCCCGAACGCCACCGCGAACTCTACGTGTTCGCCCTCCCGCACCGTGAATTCGGCGACTGCCTGTTCACCACCGTCTTCCGCGGGCTCGATGCTGAAGGACACGTCGCTGACGAGCGCGAGAACGCCATTCGGATGGCTCGCGAGCACGCCGTTCCGGGTAACGCTGAGAGTGGTCGCGCCCCTGGCGTAATCGAGCCTCGGTTGAAAGACGAGCCGCAACGCGATGCTGCCGCGGACGCCCTCTACGATGCGGATGATCTCGTGCGGTGCGTCCGGGCTGCGCGCCGGGGCGCGCGTCATGAAATCGCACACCGTCGCTGCCCCGTCCTCCGCCTCGTACAACGTCTCGAGGATGGTGGTGTCGGGCAGGTAGCGCTGCGTAACCGCGTGGATGCCCTGGGCGCTCAGCGAACAGCGCCCGCCCTTGGCGTCGTCCAGCACTGCCGCGAACACGCTCGGAGAGTCGAAACGGGGGAAACACGCCCAGTCTATGGAGCCTCCGCTGCTTACGAGCGCGCAGGAGTTCATGTCTCCTATCAGTCCGTACTCGTGGATAGGGAGGTATGGCACGACAGCTCTGCTAGCCGGGTTGCCTTTCGTCTGCGCCGCGCGCAGGCGGCTCTCCGCAGCCCATCAGTCCAGGGAGATCGTACGTAGCGACCGCCGGTTTCCGCGCTGTTCGAGGTAACCGGCGCGGCGTTCCGTACCGTGGCTGAACACGAGCAACCAGCCGTCGTCGACAGCCTCGTCAAGAACGCGGTGCTTCGTCGTGAGCGTCTCTTCCGGGTGCCGGTCACTGGCGGCGATGCAGTCCGGCTGCAGGTGGTGGTGCGTCGGAACAAGGTCGCCCAGGAACGCGACGCGCTCGCCTCCGTGCGTGATGACGACGATCTGGTGCCCCTGGTACGGCCCGCTGGCCCGTCGCACCTGTAACCCCGGAACGATGGTCACTTCGCCGTCTACCAACTCCATCTTCTTGCTGTCCACCAGGGGGTTGTAGTCGTTCGGCACGTAGCCGTTCACGTGCCGGTCGGTAGGGGAGATCGCCTCCTCGAGCGCCTCCCGTTGCACGAAGTACGTCGCCTTGGGGAACGTGGGCACGAACTCGCCGCGGCGGTTCGTCCGCGTGCACCCCCCGGTGTGCTCGAAGTGCAGGCTGGTCAGCACCACGCCGTGTATGTCGGCGGGTGTCAGATCGTGCGCCTTCAGTTCCGAGAGCAGCTGGCTCGTCGAGAGGCCGAGTGCATCCCGGTCCTCGGCGGAGTGCTTTGCGCCCGCGCCCGTGTCGATGAGGTAGTTGCGCTCGCCGACCCGGACCAGCAGGCAGTTGAGGTTCAACTTGACCCGGTTCCTTCGGTCGGCGGACATCCAGTCCTGCCAGGTACTCTTGGGCACCTGTCCGAACAGCACGCCTCCATCGATCTTGAACGTGCCGTCCGATATCAGGTGCACCCTAGTTCTTCCGCTCATAGGAAGCCTCACCAGCGAAAGCGAAATCGCGCGGAATGGGTCCGATCAGCCGCGCTCCCTCCCGGAGCGCATCACGCCGACGCATCCTGTAGTTCCCCGGGCGCTGGGGAGTGGCCGCGCGTACAGCGTGGCAGACTCTAGGGGCGCTAATCTGTCCTGTCAATGGCAGGATTCCTCCGTCCACTCGTATCCCCGAACCGTAGCAGTGAGCAGAGAAACAGCAGATATCCGGCCTCCATGAACGGAATCACTATGCATAACTGCCGTTATACGACGGTTTCAGCCAAGCCTCATCTTCGCAGAATCTGCACGGTGCATTGAGAGCGCGTCTCAAAGAGGCCCAAAACAGCCCGGGATCGGGCTTCGGGGACGCGCGGACGGATGGGTATGAGAGCGGGGCTACGGGTAGGAGACGAGGCCCTCGATGATGTGCACCGGCTCGCGGTAGTGGACCACGCGGGGGTCCTCCACGGTCTGGGCCAGCGATGCGCCGGGGGGCACCATGGGGTAGACGTTCTCCTCGGGCGATATGCGGAAGTCGATGAGGTAGGGGCCTGGATGCCGCGCAGCGGTCGCCAGTGCCATGCCCACGTCGTGCTTGTCCTCCACGCATACAGCGGGGATGCCGTACGCCTCCGCCAGCTTTACGTAGTCCGGCCCGCTCATGGACACGGACTTGTAGTGATGGTCGTAGAACAGCTCCTGCCACTGCCGCACCATGCCGAGGTAACCGTTGTTCATGATGCAGATCTTCACGGGCAGGTGCTCCTGTGCGATCGTCGCGAGCTCCTGCAGTGTCATCTGGAAACCGCCGTCGCCGCAGATGCCCCATACCCGCGAGTTAGGACGCGCGACTTGCGCGCCGATCAGCGCCGGCACCTCGAACCCCATCACGCCGAGCCCGCCGGAGGAGACGAACGAGTTCGGCGTCGGCATGAACAGGAACTGCGCGGCCCACATCTGGTGCTGCCCCACGCCCGTGATCACGACCGGGTCCGTGTCGTGCTCGACGAGCTTGTTGAGCTCCCGCAGCACGTACTGCGGCGTGACCACGTCGCTCTCCGGCACGTCGATGCTCGGGTGCTTGTGCTCCAGGTACCGCATCCGGTCGAGCCAGTCGAAGTGTGTGTTGCGGTCGAGCAGGGGCAGCAGCGCCCCCAGTGTCGCCTTCACGTCGCCCCCCAGGGCCACCTCGGTCTTGACGTTCTTGTGGAACTGCGACGGTTCGATATCCATGTGGATGATCTTCGCGTTCTCGCCGAACGTGCCCGGCCGGCCGATGACGCGGTCGTCGAAGCGCATCCCGACGCCCACGATGAGGTCGGCCTCGGTCGTGGCGATGTTGCTCCAGTACATGCCGTGCATGCCCAGCATGCCGTAGCCGAGGTTGTGGTGGCGTGGGAACGCCGACGTGCCGTGCAGCGTGTTCAGCACCGGCGCGTTGATGTGCTCGGCAACTTCCTGCAACTCGTCCCAGGCGCCCGAGACGTGCACGCCGCGGCCCGCGATGAGCAGCGGGCGCTCCGCCTCGTTGATGAGTCGCGCAGCCTCGAGTACCGACTCCGCATCCGCAACGACGGGCGGGGAGGGATGCCAGGCGTCTTCCAGCTCCTCGAACAGGAAACTCTCCGCCTGCACGTCCTTCGGCAGGTCGACGAGCACCGGGCCCGGACGCCCTTCCTTCGCGACGCGGAACGCCTCCCGGATGGTGGGCGCGATCTCCTCGGGGCTCATCACGAGGTAGGTCTTCTTCACGACGGGCGCGGCCATCCCGCAGGTGTCGCACTCCTGGAACGCTTCCGTTCCCATGAACGGGCGTGCGACCTGTCCCGTGATTGCGACGATGGGCGTCGAGTCCATCTTCGCTGCGGTCAGGCCGGTCATCAGGTTCGTCGCGCCGGGGCCGGACGTGGCGACGCAGACCCCCACGTTGCCCGTGAGGCGCGCGTAGGCCTCCGCCGCGTGGGCTGCCGCCTGTTCGTGCCGCACGAGCACGTGGCGTATCTGGGGGTAGTGCCAGAGCGCGTCGTAGAAGGGGAGGATCGCTCCTCCCGGATGACCGAAGATGACGTTGACGCCCTCGTTGATGAGGGATTCGCAAACGACGCTTGCGCCTATCTTCTGCATGGTCCCGTCCATTCCTGCCTGCGCGGGCGGGCAGGAAGCCCTGGATGCGCAATGAATCGGTGGTTCGGCGGATTATCGAAAGGCCGCAACCAGCAGGCCACGGCCTTGTAAATCGTACCTCGCACTCCTACGAGTGTCAACGAAATGTAGTCGTTAACTGCGTGTGAAATATCACCGGCTATAGGCCGTAGAGCCTGCGGGGGTTGTGGTCGAGGATCTTCTCGACCGTGCTCGAGGGGAGTCGGCCCTCCTCCCGGAGTCGCTGCATCGCCAGGATCTCCGACGACGTGTCGTCGTGGCCGTAATCTGTGCCGATGATGATGTTGTCGTCGCCCGCCGTGTCAATGACGTACTGCAGGTCGTCCGTGGTCTGGCACGCAACGTACATGCGGTTCTCGCGCATCAGCTCGGCGCCGGGAAACTCCCGCCCGTTGTTGCCGAACCGGATCGACAGGTCGTTCATCACGTACGGCACCCACTGGGCGCTGACCTCGACGAAGCACCAGCTCAGGTCGGGGAACTTCTCGGGGACGCGCCGCATCAGCAGGTTATGGAACACGCTGATGGGCGGCAGTTTGAACCGCAGGCCGTTCTCCTGCTGGTCCCACATCCCGAAGTTGCCGACCGACGCGTGGATGCAGATCGGCATGCCCAGCTTGCTCGCCTCCTCGTACAGAGGGAAGAAGTACGGGTCGGTGAGGCTCAGCCCGGCATCGCCCGCGCGCAGGTACACGCCGCAAGCCCCGTGCTCCTTGCCGTAGTGGGCCTCCTCGATGGCCTGATCGAGCCGGTAGACCGGCGCGATAACCGGCCAGCGGAGCCGTCCCTGTCCCATCTCCCAGATGTCGCCCATCCAGCGGTTGTAGCTGCGCGCCAGCGCGTAGTCCACCTCCGGCCGGGGGCTCAGCGGACGCAGGAAGAGGGTGGGGTACAGCACCTGGATGTCCACGCCCAGTTCGTCCATGTGCGCCAGCCGCGCCTCGACGCTTGCCATCTCGCGCGACTCGTCGCTCGTGCCGGTGCCCTCGTTGGTGTTGCGGATGAACGCCCGGCCCGTCGAGCGG
Source organism: Dehalococcoidia bacterium (assembly GCA_022820645.1). GTDB lineage: Bacteria > Chloroflexota > Dehalococcoidia > Lucifugimonadales > Australimonadaceae > Bin16. The sequence continues at coordinate 192,568 of JAJEFD010000002.1, forward strand.
TCGCCGATCAGCCAGTAGCGCCGGACTGGAGCGTTCGGGTCGGTGGTGGCGACGCTCAGGGGGCGGAACTCGCGCTCCTCCTCCCGCATGTAGTCCCAGGTGTGCTCGTTCTCGACGACGTGCGCGTCCGCATCGATAACCGCCATCGTCCCTCCTCCTTCCCGCCCGCGCGGGGCGTGTCCCACTCGCATCCTTATCGCCATCTTACGCGACGGGTCAACAGCACCCGATGCTGTCAAGGCGAGGCTGTCGCTCATTACGTGCGAGGCTGCGCTAGACTGCCCCCGACGTGAGTTTCGCCGCCGACCTCCACCTTCACTCGCCCTACGCCATGGGCACCAGCTCTGCGCTCTCCCTGCAGACGCTCGCCGCCTGGGCGGACGTCAAGGGCGTGGACGTGCTCGCGTGCAGCGACTTCACGCACCCGGCATGGCTCGCCGAGCTGAAGCGCAGTCTCCGCCCGGCCGGCGACGGCCTCTTCGAGTTGACGGACCTGCCGGAGCGGTACGACGTGCGGGGCCGTGAACGCCTGGCTCGGTTTGTCCTCGGCACCGAGGTGAGCTGCGTCTACCCCCAGGACGGACGCTCCCACCGCCTGCACCTGCTCGTGCTCGCGCCCGGTTTCGACGCGGTGGACGGCATCTGCCGCGCCTTCGCTCCGTACGGCGCGCTCGCCTCGGACGGACGGCCCACGCTGCGCCTCTCCGGACGCGACGTGGTCGAATCCGTCCTCGCGGTCGACCCACGGTGCGAGGTCATCCCCGCGCACGCGTGGACGCCCTGGTACGCGATCTTCGGATCGAAGAGTGGTTTCGACTCGCTCGACGACTGCTTCGGCGACATGACCGGACACGTTCACGCCATCGAGACCGGCCTCTCCAGCGACCCTGCCATGAACTGGCGCGTGCCCGAACTCGATGGACGCGCGCTCGTCTCCTTCTCCGACGCGCACTCTGCGCAGCGGCTGGGGCGCGAACTCACCGTATTCGCCGGAGAACCGGGCTACGGCGCGCTCATCGAGGCATTGAGGGCGGGCAGGGTGGAGTGGACGGCGGAGTTCTATCCGGAGGAAGGGAAGTACCACCACGACGGCCATCGAAAGTGCGGCGTCAACCTGCGACCCGGCGAGCACGACGGGCGATGCCCCGTATGCGGACGCAGGCTCACCCTCGGTGTGCTGCACCGCATCGAGTCCCTCGCGCAGCGCCCCCCTGAGCCCTTGGCCGCTGACCCGGACGGTACGCTGCGCGGCACGGAGACCGAACGCCCGCCGTTCCGGCGGCTCGTCCCGCTGGCGGAGGTCGTCGCGGAAGCCTTCGGGCGCGGCGTCGCAAGCAAGGCCGTGCAACGCGCCTGCCTCGACCTCGCCGCCTGTGTAGGCTCCGAACTGCACGTCCTCACTGCGGCCGGTCCGTCGGAGATAGAACAGGTCGCGGGCGATCGTGTCGCGGAAGGAGTGATGCGGGCCCGCCTCGGGCACTTGTTCATACGGCCCGGCTTCGACGGCGAGTATGGCAGGGTGCAGATCTGGGACTGACACCGGGACGTTGACAGGCGGGCAGGGTGCAACGCAGCATCATGCAATACGCGGCGCGAAGACAGGCGGACCGTGGAGCAGGCTGGTTTTGGAGTAAGCACGGCAGATATGGACGACGTCATCACGATGGAAGAGATCGGGATGGTCTATGACGTGACCGACGCGCTCGGCATAGACCGCGAGGACCTGAACATCGAACTCGGCAAGGAGGACCCCGGCTCGTGGGGCAGGGAGCCCGGCGGGATGATGCGGCGCGAGGTGATAGCCATCACACTGCCGCTGTCGACGCCGCTGGACGAGTGGCTGCCCGCGCTCGAGGCCGGCCTCCGCGAGTTGCTGGAGGAGGAGCGATGAGAACGACGACGCGCCTGCGGGAACTCCTGTCCGGCGAGCGGATGCTGCTCGCTCCCTTCACCTACGACGGCTTCACCGCCCGCATCGCCCAGGAGGCGGGGTTCGACGCCGTCTACATGTCCGGGTTCGCAACCTCCATGTCCAGGGGACTGCCGGACGTCGGCCTGCTCACGCAGACGGAGATGGTGCAGAACGCCGCGAGCATCGCCTCGGTCGTGGAGGTGCCCGTCGTCGCCGACGCGGACACCGGCTACGGCAACGCCATCAACGTGCACCGCACCATCCGCGAGTACGAGCGGGCAGGCGTCGCGGGCGTCCACGTCGAGGATCAGGTCGCTCCCAAGAAGTGCGGTTTCTTCGAGGGCAAGCAGGTCATCGACATGGACGAGGCGGCGGCGAAGATACGCGCTGCCGTCGAGGCGCGCTCCGACGATGACTTCGTGGTCATCGCGCGCACGGACGCCCTCGCCGTGAACGGCTGGGACGACGTGGAGCGCCGCTGCCGGGCATTCGCGGACGCTGGCGCGGACCTCGTCTTCGTGGACGGCATCCGCACGAGCGAAGACCTGCGGGAGTTCGCGCGACGCCTCGGCGACCTCCCGCGCATGTACAACGGCGAACTGCCGCCGGACGAGGTCGAGGCGCTCGGGTTCAGGTTCCAGATACACCGGGGACCCATCTTCTCCCTCTATCCCATCATCAAGGAGATGATGGTCGAGCTCCGGCAGAGCGGACGCATCTCCGCGATCGACCGCTTCGGCACCGGCGGGGAGTTGCGCACGTCCATCGCGGACGCGCTCGGCCTCGGCGCCATCACCGAGATGGAGAAGCGCTACGCGGTGCGATGATGCGCCGATAGGAGACGAAAGCATGAGTGGCATCACACTGGAAGACGCGAACAAGGTCATCGCCGCCGCGATAGAGAAGGCGCGCGAACTCGGGTTCACGATGGCCGTCGCCGTCGTCGACCTCCAGACGAGCCTCGTGGCCTCGGCGCGCATGGACGGCACCAACCCGTTCACGCCGGACGTGGTGCGCGGCAAGGCCGTCGCGACAGCCGTGACGAAGGGAACGCCCAGCGGCGTGGCCGCGGGACGCTTCCCGCAGGGACTGCTCGACACGGTGCGCGACCTCTACGGCGGACGCGTCACCTGGGTGCAGGGCGCGGTGCCGCTCTACAAGAACGGCGAACTCGTGGGAGCGGTCGGCGCAGGCGGCGGACCGCCCGACAAGGACGAGGAGGTTGCGCAGGCCGGCGCGGACGCGCTTGCGGGGTAGGGTAGAGTAGACGCGCAGCCGCGGGCGGCAACCCGCGCACGGAGAGCGTAATGGCAGCGGTGACCCAGGCCAGGATAGACGAAGCCGCAGCGAAGGCGCGGATGAAGGTCGATCTGCTCCGGGAGTACCTGGAGTACGTCTACCGCGTTCGCCCCGGTGAAGTCGGCATGTTGACCTGCAACGAAGGCGAGACCGTGCGTGAGGTGCGGCAGAACCTGGTGCTTGCTGCGGCGGTCGCAGGCGAACCCATCGGCATCTCCCTCAGGCGCACCCCCCGGGCTGTCTGCTTCTGGCTGGAGAAGCGTCGCAGGGGGAGGCCGCGGAAGGCCGGATGAACGCGCTCGAGGGACTCCGAGTCGTAGACCTCACCACCATCGTCTCCGGCCCCTACGCTGCCGCCATCCTCGCCGACCTGGGCGCGGATGTCATCAAGATAGAGCCTCCCGGTGGAGAGAACTCCCGGCGGTTCGGCGAAGACCCGTCGCTGATGATGGGTTCGCTCACCGCCCACATCATGAACCTCCAGCGCAACAAGCGCGGCATGGTCGTCGATCTGCGCAGCGAGGGCGGCAGGGAGGTGTTCGAGGGCCTCGTCCGATGGGCCGACGTGGTCGTCGACAACTACCGCCCCGGCGTCACCGGGCGGCTCCGCATCGACTACCCCTCCCTGAAGGCGCTCAATCCGCGCGTCATCGCCTGCTCCATCACCGGCTACGGCCTGACCGGCCCCGGACGCGACAGGGCGGCGCTCGACGCCACCGTGCAGGCGTTCGCGGGCGTGATGGGGATGACCGGAGACCCGTCAGGATCGCCCGTGCGCGCAGGCCCGCTCTACGGCGACCTCTGCGCCGGCATGGCCGGGGCGCTCGGCGTCCTCGCGGCGCTTGCCGCGCGGGAACGCACCGGCGAGGGCCAGCACGTCGACATATCCATGCTGGACGTGCAGATGTCGCTCATCAACTACCACGCGGTCATGCACCTCATGTCCGGCATCCCTACCCCGCGCACCGGCAACGAGATGAAGTTGCACGTCCCCTACAACGCCTACCGCGCCACCGACGGCTGGATATTCATCGCCGTCTCTATCGACCCCCACTGGAAAGCGTTCGTGGAAACGCTCAACGCACCGGAGACCGGCCTCGTAGGCCCGGCCCGCGAAGCCGCTGCGTCGCTGCGGGACGACGCGCTCGTCACGAGGGCAGGGCGCATCGCCAGCCGCGACCGCATCAACGCCGCCCTCGAGACCATCGTTGCGGCGCGTTCCCGCGACGAGTGGGTGACCGCGCTCACCGCCGCGGGCATCCCCGTCGCGCCCGTCAACACGCTCGACGAGGCGGTGCAGGACCCGCAGGTGCGGTCGCGCAGCATGATCGTGGAGGTCGAACACCCCGAGGGCGGCTCCTACGAAGCGACCGGCAACCCGTTCAAGCTCTCCGGCGCGGGTGAGGAGCGGTTCACGCCGCCTCCGACGCTCGGCCAGCACACCGCGGAGGTGCTGCGGGACGTCCTCGGCTACGACGCCGAGCGCATCGACGCGCTCTACGGGGACGGGAGCGTGGCCTGACCGCGCTTGACACACCGGCGCGCGCCTTGTCCAATCCCACCATGCTGCTCGAACAACAACCCGGCACCCTGAACGACATCCGCCTCGCCGTCCGCGACGTCTGCAAGAAGTACGACGGCGCGTACTGGCGCGCCCTCGACAAGGACGGCGCATACCCCGAGGCGTTCGTACGCGAGCTCACGGACCTCGGCTGGCTCTCCGCGCTCATCCCGGAGCAGTACGGCGGCGGCGGCATGACCGTCACCGAGGCGAGCGTCATCCTGGAGGAGATCAACCGCTCCGGCGGCGACTCCGCGGCCTGCCACGCGCAGATGTACATAATGGGCGTCATCCTGCGCCACGGAAGCCCGGAGCAGCAGGCGCGCTACCTCCCCGGCATCGCGAGCGGCGACCTCCGCCTGCAGGCGTTCGCCGTCACCGAACCCGACGCAGGCTCCGAGACGACCCGCATCTCGACAACCGCCGTCCGCAAGGGCAACAGGTACGTCGTCAACGGCCAGAAGACGTTCATCTCCCGCGTCCAGCAGTCGGACCTTATGCTCCTGCTCGCGCGCACCACGCCCTACGAGGATCTGACCAACAAGACGGAGGGTCTCTCCGTGTTCGTCGTGGACATGCGGGAGGCGGGTGACAGCCTGCAGGTCAACCCCATCGAGATGACGTTCAACCGCCACACCAACCAGCTCTTCTTCGACAACATGGAGGTTCCGGCGGAGAACCTGATCGGCGAGGAAGGGAAGGGCTTCCGCTACATCATCGACTCCTGGAACGCCGAGCGCATCCTCATCGCTGCCGAGGCCATCGGCGACGCGCGCTTCTTCATCGAGCGCGCAGCCGCTTACGCCAGCGAGCGCGTCGTGTTCGGTCGCCCCATCGGCGCGAACCAGGGCGTCCAACTCCCCATCGCCCAGGCCTACGCCCACACCGAGGCTGCCGACCTCATGCGTTTCGACGCCGCCGCGAAGTTCGACCGGGGCGAGCGCTGCGGCGCGGAGGCCAACATGGCCAAGCTCCTCGCGTCCGAGGCCGCGTGGGAGGCGGGCAACGCCTGCCTCAACGCGCACGGTGGCTACGGCTTCGCGAGGGAGTACGACATCGAGCGCAAGTTCCGCGAGACCCGCCTCTTCATGACCGCCCCCGTCAACAACAACCTCGTCCTCGCATACCTCGGGCAGAACGTCCTCGGCATGCCCCGGTCGTACTGAAAGAGACCCATGACCAACGACGCTCTGATCCGCTCCTGGCTCTACGTCCCCGCGCACAAGGACCGCATGATCGCCAGATCGCTGGAACTCCCGGCTGACGCCGTCATCTATGACTACGAGGACGCCGTGCCGCCTGCGGAGAAGGTGGGCGCGCGCAGTGTGCTCGCCGGGGCGCTTCCGGCGGTGCCGCCGGAGGGAACCCCGCGCAGGTACGTCCGCGTCAACAACCCCCGCCATGAGCACCTCTTCGCCGACGACCTCCGCGCCGCGTTGGAACTGAACGTGGAGGGCATCTGGCTCCCCAAGGTGGAGAGCGCCGCACAGGTGCAGGGCGTCAGCGCCGCGCTCTCGTACGAGGAGGAGCGCATGGGCGTCGAGCCCGGCTCGACCCGCCTCGCTCTGCTCATCGAGAGCCCCCTCGGCGTCGTGAACGCCTATGCCATCTGCGCCGCCGACCCGCGCGTCATCGCCGTGCAGTTCGGCGGCGAGGACTTCTCCCGCGAGATGGGCCTGCCTCTCGTCCGCACCGGCGAGGCGAGGGAACTGCTCTACCAGCGCGCCGCCGTCGCCACCGCGTGCGCCGCGGCAGGCGTGCAACCCGTCGACGTTATCTGGACGGAACTCGACAACCTCGAAGGCCTCGCTGAGGAAGCCGCGCAGGCGCGGCGCCTCGGCTATACGTCCAAGGCCGTCATCCACCCGTCGCAGATCGAGCCGGTCAACGCCGCGTTCAGCCCTACGCCGGAGGAGGTTGCCTACGCCCGTGAGGTCATCGCCGCGCTGGACGAGGCCGTCGCGCAGGGCACCGGCGTCCTCAACTATCACGGCGCGTTCCTCGAGGAACCCATCATCGCCCGCGCCCGCCGCACCCTCGAACTCGCCGAACGCTTGCAGGTGGAGTAGTTTGATCCCCTCTCCTGAGGGAGAGGGTTAGGGTGAGGGCCCTCGGTGGGGTGGACGGGTTGTGCAAGGTCTCTTGAGGGTGAACCGGCGGGGAGGGCGGTGCCCGGTGTAGGGGCATCCCTTGTGGGTGCCCTCGGGGGCTTGGACAGGGAGTGCAGAGGGGTACTGCTCCTCTGCCGGGGGAGTGGGGAGTGTTGGACAACTACTCTCAGCCGGTCTACAGTACCCCCGAAGCCGCACCGAAGGAGGCGCACGATGGCCGAGCAGCAGCGGGAAGCGTTGTCCCCCGGCGAGTTCATCGAACTGCTGGAGCAGACCCGGGCCGAGTTCCTCGAAGGCAAGTCGCCGTACCGCGGCGACGGCATCAGCGGCAAGTCGAAGGAGGAGATCGCCGCCTCCAAGCGCCGCTTCCACACCGGCGGCGACCCCAACCACAGGTTCGAGGGCGAGCGCTACCTCCACGTGACCGACAAGTCGATACGCCGCAAGCAGCTGCGCAAGCTCGTGGACGAGGGCGGCCAGACGACCGTCGGCGGCCCGATGCCCAGCCACCCCATCCTCGCCCGGTGGCACTCGCAGGAGATGGGCCTCTCCGACGCTGAGATCGACGCGCTGGAGAAGGAGGACACCCCCGCCGAGACGCTCGTGAAGGAGGGCTGGTGGTTCGACCTCCAGCGCTCCAACCCCTGGCCCGTCGCGCTCAGCAGCGCGCTCGTCGGCGAGGGCTCCAAGCGACTCCCCGGCGCGGTCGAACACTACGAGAAGCTCATCGAAGACGCCCGCAAGCACTACGCCTCGCTCGGCGTCGAGAGCGTGGACCGGGCGGTGCAGCTCCTGATCGAGCACGCGCCGTTCGGCGCCGACATGGAGCACGCCATGTTTGGCGAGGAGGTCGTGCGCGAGACCGCCACGACCGCCGGGATTCAGGACGAGATGCGCCGCGCCTTCATCCTCACTATGCAGCGCAATGCTCGCGACAGGGTCTGAGGCAAATGGGCAACCAACCGCCGTTCAGACCGGACGAACTCCTCACCCCGCCGATGCAGGGCACGACGTTCGTCCACTTCCTCCAGCGTGAGAAGACACGGAAGTACTCCGCCGCGCCGCCGTTCCTGCACGCGCTCATCCGCGGCGAGCTCTCCGTCGAGCAGATCCGCATGTGGGTGCAGGACCTCTACCCGTACTGGAACGAGGGCCTCGTCTTCGCCACGGGCGCCGTCTACATCAAGACGAACGACGAGCCGTGCCGCACTCAGATGCTCCGCCGCATGGTGGACCTGGAGGGCAAGGAGGTCGTCAACGACCTCACCGGCGCAACGACCCCCGCCTACGAGGAGCTGTGGCTCCGCTTCGGCGAGGGCATCGGCGTCTCGCGGGAGGAGGTGCTGGAGTGGCAGCAGTTCACCCGCACCTACTTCTCCATGCGAACGCTCATGACCTACTCCCGCTATTGGGACTGGACGTGGCTCGACGGCATCGCCACCTGGTACGCCGCCGACCTCTACTGGCGCGAGTACTACGGCGCGGTGCGGCAGGCGCTCGTGGACCGCTACGGCGTCACCCCGGATGCACTGGAATTCTTCGACGTGCTGCTGAGCGACCTCGCGACGCACCTGCCGTGGGAGGAGGAAGCGCTGGCGTACTGGGCGTGCACGACGGAGCGCCAGCTGACCGCGGCCCGCGCCTTCCGCGAGCGGTTGGACATCGAGTACCAGCTCCTCGTCGCCCTCAACGAGGCCCGCACCGCCGAACGCCTCCCGTTCCGGGTCCCCGCGTAGCGCACTCTGGAAAACCCCCGCCGCACCCGCTACAGTACGCCCATCCCCGGAGGGAGGACTGCATCCGCATGGGCATCAAGACCGGCTGGGAAGGACGCTACTTCGATGACCTCCAGGTGGGCGACGTCTACCGCTCGTCCGTCGGCAGGACGCTGCTGGAAGCCGACAACACCTGGATGACGCTGCTCACCAACAACGACAACCAGATTCACTTCAACACCGAGTACGCGAAGAACACGCAGTTCCAGCGCCCGCTGATGAACAGCCTCGTCACCCTCGCCGTCGTCACCGGCCTCACCGTGCCGGACGTGAGCCGCAACGGCATCAACCTCGGCTGGGACAAGGTGCGCCTCCCGCACCCCGTCTTCGCGGGCGACACCCTCTGGTCCGAGACCGAGGTCGTCTCTACCCGCGAGTCGAAGTCCGACCCCCGGCGCGGCATCGTGCACATCAGGACGCGCGGGCTCCAGCAGGACGGCGTGACCGTCATCGAGTTCGAACGCGACATCATGGTCTGGAAGCGGGAGCACGCCCCCAGCAACGACGTGTTCCCCGAGCCCGCCGCCCAGACGGCGTAAGGAGGCCTGGCATGGCAACCGGCATCACGAACGCACTGGTCGACTATGCGCAGCACCTCAAGTACGAGGACATCCCGCCTGAGGTGCTGGAGCGCACGAAGCACATGCTGCTCGACTTCCTCGGCGTCGCCTACGGCGGGCTGCGAACCGGCGAGTCGTCCGGCCCCGTCATCGACGGCGTGCTCGACCTCGCATCGGGCGCGGCAGGGGAGAGCGCCGTGCTCGGACGACCGGAGCGGCTCCCGGCGCACTACGCCGCGCTCCTCAACGCCACCTTCGCCCACAGCATGGACTTCGACGATACCCACCGCGACGCCGTCATCCACATCGGCACGCCGCTCTTCGCCACGCTGCTCGCGCTCGCCGACGAGCACGAAGTCTCCGGGCGCGACTTCCTCACCGCAGCCGTCATCGGCTACGACGTGACCGGCAAGGTCGGCAAGGCGCACGGCGGCTCCGTGCACGCGCGCGGCTTCCATCCCACCGCCACCACCGGCATCTTCGGCTGCTCCGCCGCGGGAGCGCGCCTCCTCGGCTACTCCGCGCAGCAGACTGCCAACGCTATGGGCCTGAACGTAAGCCAGTCCGCCGGCTCCACCCAGTTCCTGGAGAACGGTTCCTGGAACAAGCGATTCCACACCGGCCTCGCCGCCCACAACGCCGTGATGAGCCTCGTCATGGCCCGCCACGACTACCTCGGCGCGACGTCCCCCATCGAGGGCAGCCGCGGCTACTTCGCGCTCTACGCCGGCGACGGCGCCGACGCATCGCGCTCTCTCGACGGCCTCGGCAGCGACTTCGAGGTGATGAACACCGCCGTCAAGCCGTACCCCTGCTGCCGCTACAGTCACGCCACGATCGACGCCGTTGCCGACATCGTACGCGCCGAGTCGCTCGCTTCGCCCGAAATCGACGCCATCGAGATCGCGATGGGCGAGACCGGCTATGGGCTCGTGGCCGACCCGGCCGAGATGAAGCGTGTGCCCTCCAACGTGGTCGAGGGCCAGTTCAGCGTCTACTTCGCGGCTGCCGCAACGGCAGGGAAGGGCGGCTACGCCTGGGACGCCTACGACCGCCTGGACGACGCCGAGGTCCGGCGCCTGATGCAGCGCACGAGCGTCTCGCTCGACGAACGGGTCGGTGCGGGCATGGAGTCGATCATAGCGGTCCGCACGACGGACGGTCGCACCATCGAGCGCACCGTCGCCTACCCCAAGGGCGAGCCGGAGAACCCCATGACGTGGGACGAGATGCAGGCGAAGTTCACCGAGTGGAGCGCGCCCGTCATCGGCGCGGAGCGCGCGGCGCACGTCATCGAGAGCGTCGCCTCGCTCGAGTCCCTCGCCTCGATGCGCGAACTCACCGCCAACCTCGGGGCGTAAGAAGCGGCATGCCCAACCGCATGGAAGGCAGAGTCGCCGTCATCACCGGCGCAGCGAGCGGCCAGGGACGCCTCGCCGCCCAGCTGTTCGACCGCGAGGGCACCGCGCTCGTGCTCGCCGACCTCGACGCCGAAGGCCTCGCGGAAACGGCGGCTTCGCTCACCGCTGCGGCCGCACCGCCCATAACCGTCGCCGGCGACCTCACCCGGGAGGACGCTAACGAGCGCCTTGCGCAGGCCGCGTTGGACGCCCACGGGCGCATCGACGCGCTCTACAACGCCGCCGGTCTCGTGCGGTTCAGCCCGCTCCACGAAACGAGCCTCGAGGACTGGCGGTTCGTGCTCGACCATGAGTTGACGATGGTCTTCCTCACCTGCAAGCACGTCCTACCGTCCATGATGGAGGCGGGCAGGGGCTCCATCGTCAACGTCTCGTCCGTCTCCGGCTACTCGTCCGGCTCGAAGCGCCACCCCGCGCACGCGGCGGCGAAGGCGGCCATCGCCGGGCTCACGAAGCAGGTTGCGGTCGAGTACGGCCCGTATGGCATCCGCTGCAACGCCATCGCGCCCGGTTTCCTCGTCTACGCGGAGGGCCAGCGGCGCATCGCCGGTCAGAGCGGCTCAGGCCCGCCGAAGGAGGCAGTGCCGCTCGGCAGGCACGTCGCACCGGAGGACACCGCCCTCTGCGCCCTCTACCTCGCCTCCGACGAGTCCGCGATGGTCAACGGCCAGACCATCGTCGTCGACGGCGGCCGTTCCATCACCTGACGCCCCGACGTGCTAACCTAACCCGCCATGAGCACAACAAACGCAAACACCGCAGACATCATCGTCATCGGCGCCGGCAACGCAGCCCTCTGCGCCGCACTCGCCGCCCGGGAGGCTGGGAAGAGCGTCGTCGTCCTCGAGAAGGCCCCCGAGCCCATGCGCGGCGGCAACACCTACTTCACCGGCGGCGCCATCCGCTTCTCCTACAAGGGCATCGACGACGTCGTCCAGCTCGTGCCGGACCTCTCCGAAGCCGAGCTCGAGGTCATGGAGGTCGGCTCCTACACCGAGGCGAAGTACTTCGAGGACCTCATGCGCGTCACCGAAGGACTCTCCGACCAGGAGATGGCCGATACGCTCGTGCGCCAGTCGTTCCCCACCATGAAGTGGATGTACGAGCAGGGCGTCCGCTTCGTGCCGTCGTGGACGCACCAGGCGTTCAAGGTGGAGGGCAAGTTCCGCTTCTGGGGCGGGCTCTGCCTGCAGGCCGTCGGAGGCGGGAAGGGCCTCTCCGACCAGCTCTTCGAGATCGCCATCGAGCGTGGAGTCGATGTCCGCTACGACCACACCGCGATGCGCCTGGAGCAGGACGATGCCGGCCGCGTGAACGGCGTCACCGTGCGCACGCCGGACGGACGGCAGACCCTCACCGGCGGCGCGGTCGTGCTCGCGTGCGGCGGCTTCGAGGCCAACCCGGAGATGCGCGCCCGCTACCTCGGCCCCGGCTGGGAGCTCGCCAAGGTGCGCGGCGTCCGCTACAACACCGGCGACGGCCACCGCATGGCGTTCGACGTCGGCGCGCAGGCGTTCGGCCACTACAGCGGCTGCCACGCCGTCGCTTGGGACCTCAACGCTCCTCCGTTCGGCAACCGCTCCATCACCGACCTCTACCAGAAGCACTCGTACCCGTTCGGCCTCATCGTCAACGTGGACGGCAAGCGTTTCGTGGACGAGGGGGCGGACTTCCGCAACTACACCTACGCCAAGTACGGCAAGCAGATCCTCTTCCAGCCGGAGCGCGCCGCCTTCCAGATCTTCGACCAGAAGACGCTTCACCTGCTGCGCGACGAGTACCGCATCCCCCAGGTCACGAAAGGCGAGGCCGACACCATCGAGGGGCTCGCCGACCAGCTCGGCATCGACCCAGAGGGGCTCGCGCAGACCGTCGCCGAGTACAACGCCGCATGCCGCCCCGGCGACTACAACCCCACGGTGCTGGATGGCGTCCATACGGAAAACGTCGAGCCGCCCAAGACCAATTGGGCGCTCCCGCTGGACACCCCGCCGTACGAGGGCTACGCCGTCACCTGCGGCATCACGTTCACCTTCGGCGGCCTCCGCATCGACCGCCGCGCGCAGGTGATGGACACCACCGACAACCCCATCCCCGGCCTCTACGCCGCGGGCGAGATCGTCGGCGGACTCTTCTACCACAACTACGCCGGCGGCGCGGGCCTCATGCAGGGCTCCGTCTTCGGGAGGATCGCCGGCGCCTCCGCCGCCGAGGACGCAGGGTAGGTCCCAAGCCCGTCGTTCCTGCCTTTATCCGTCATTCCCGCGAAGGCGGGAACCCAGCGTGCTCACCAGGGCACACAGCCTGCGCTCGCAACGCCGCCTCGTTTGACACCCCCCATAGCGGCGGGTATGTTCGCCATGCGGAACACATAACTGGAGGAGGGCGACTCTATGGCAGGCAAGGTGCAACTCAGCTTCATATCGGCACGGAACGAGCGCATCGCCAAGCTGCTGGACGGCGAGGTCGAGGTGGAAGGCGTTGATCTCGTCTGGACGAACTCCGACCCCTCGGAGACCTTCTGGCGCCAGCTCAAGTTCGAGGAGTTCGAGGTCTGCGAGATGTCCTTCTCCTCGCTCCTCATCGCCAAGGCGCGCGGCAGCGACATGGTCGCCATCCCCGTCTTCCCCTCCCGGCGCTTCATGCACGCGCTCCTCTCCGTCAACGTCGACTCCGGCGTCGAGAAGCCGAACGACCTCTACGGCAAGCGCATCGGCGTCGGCGAGTACCAGCAGACTGCGTCCCTCTGGACGCGCGGCGTCCTCCAGCACGACTTCGGCGTCGACCAGTTCAGCGTCGACTGGTGGATGGAGCGCTCGGAGGAGCTGAGCCACGGCGGCGCGACCGGCTTCAAGCCCATGGACGGCATCAAGTTCAACCGCATCCCCGAGGACAAGAGCCTCGCCACGATGCTCGTCCGCGGCGAACTAGACGCCGCCCCCATCGGCCGCGCCTTCTCCAACGAGAAGAACGTCATCGACCGCTCGACCACCATCCGCCCCAAACCCGAGGAGTTCGCGAAGGTCAAGCCGCTGTTCCCCGACTTCATCGGCGAGGGCAAGCGCTTCTTCGACACCCACGGCTACATCCCCGCCAACCACTGTTACGCCATCCGCGGCGACATCCACGAGAAGTACCCCTGGGTCGCCTTCAACCTCTACGCCGCCTTCGTCCGGGCGAAGGAGGAGTGGTACGCGGAGCTGTCCAGCCACGTCCCCAGCGACCTCATCTTCGGCTCGCAGTACATGGCGCAGACCCGCTCCATCTTCGGCTCGGACCCCTTCACCTACGGCCTGAAGGACAACCAGAAGATGATCGACACCATGATCGGCTTCTCCCACGAGCAGGGCTTCATCCCCCGCAAGCCGGACATGGAGGAACTCTTCGCCCCGCCCATGCTCGACCTGTAGGTTACGTCCCCCTCCCTCGAGGGGAGAGGCAACGCGCTTCAGCACGCGGTGAGGGTGAACGGCGGGGCTTGGGTGGGTGTCTGGTGTAGGGGCGCCCCTTGTGGGTGCCCTTGTATGCCCCCTCTCCCCCTGGGAGAGGGTTGGGGTGAGGGTTGCCGGTTGACCGTACGCGGCCTCCTCCTTAGCATCGTTGTATGGCCAAGCCTCAACCGAGCCGCGCGCTCTTCGCTGACCTCTACGAACTGACGATGGCGCAGGCGTACTGGCAGCACGGCCACAACGCCCCGGCCACCTTCAGCCTCGCCTTCCGCAACCTCCCGCCGGACCGCGGCTACGCCGTCTTCGCCGGGTTGGAGGACGCCCTCGATCATCTGGAGACGCTCCGCTTCACCGGTGCCGACGTCGCCTACCTGCGCTCCCTCGGCCTGTTCGATACCGCCTTCCTCGACTGGCTGCCGTCGCTGCGCTTCACCGGCGGCGTGCGAGCTATGGCCGAGGGAGACCTCGTCTTCGCCGAGGAGCCCGTCGTCGAGGTCACGGCGCCCGTCATCGAGTCGCAACTCGTCGAGACCGCGGTGATGAACGCCATCGGCCTCCAGACGATGCTCGCCACGAAGGCCGCGCGCGTCGTGTACGCGGCGCAGGGCAGGGCGGTCGTCGAGTTCGCGGCGCGCCGCACCCAGGGCGATGAAGCCGCCGACCGGCTCGCCCGCGTCAGCTACCTCGTGGGGTTTGGCGGCACGAGCAACGTCCTCGCCGCCGCACGCTACGGCATCCCGCCCGTCGGCACGATGGCCCACTCGTTCATCTCCAGCTTTCCCACCGAGGCCGAGGCCTTCGACATCTACGCCGACTCCTTCCCGGATACCAGCACGCTGCTCGTCGACACCTACGACACCGTCGAGGGCGTCCGCCGCGCCGCGGAGACAGGCAAACGCCTCCGCGATGCCGGCCACGCCCTGCGCGCCATCCGGCTCGACAGCGGCGATCTCCTCGCGCTCTCCATCGCGAGCCGCAGGGTCCTCGATGAAGCCGGCCTGACGGACGTACGCGTCCTCGCCAGCGGTGGCCTCGACGAGTTCGACATAGAAGCGCTGTTGGCAGCCGGAGCGCCGATCGACGGCTTTGGCATCGGCACCAAGCTCGGCGTCTCCGCCGACGCCCCGTGGATGGACTGGGCCTACAAGCTCAGCGAGTACGACGGTGCGCCCGTGCTCAAGCTCAGCGAGGGCAAGGCGTCGCTCGCCGGGCGTAAGCAGGTCTATCGCAAAACTGATGGAGACGGGATGTACGCAGCCGACACGCTCGCGCTCGAGGACGAGCAACTGCCGGAGGGAGACGGCGCGCCCCTGTTGACCTCCGTCATGCGCGGCGGACAGCGCACCGGCCCAACGCCGACGCTCCCTGAACTCCGCGAGCGTTTCGCCGCCAACTTCGCGCGCCTGCCGGACCGCTACAAGACGCTGCGCTCACCCGACGTCTACCCCGTACACCACACCTGGGCGCTGGAGGAGACGCAGTGGCGCGCCACCCAGAACACCCTCGCTCGCCAGCAACGCTGACCCCGCTACTCCTCCGCTAGCGCCTCTTCCGTCGTCGTGAGCACTGCGCCGTTCAGCTCCATCAGGTGCAGCGCGCGGTCGCCGTCGCCGGGCTCGACGTTCACCGCCGCGACCGCGTCCGTCAGCACGTACGTCTCGTAGCCGTTGGCGACTGCGTCCACCACCGTGTTCACCACGCAGTAGTCCGTCGCCAGCCCGCCCACGTACACCCGGTTGATGCCGCCCGCCTTCAGTTGCGCGTCGAGGTCGGAATCGATGAAGCCGGAGTAGGCGTCCTTGTCCAGGCTCGCGCCCTTCTTGATCACCCGCGTCCCCTCCGGAAGCCCCAGCTCCGCGTGGAATTCCGCGCCGTGCGAGTCCTGCACGCAGTGGTCAGGCCACTGTCCGCCCTGCGCCGCGAACGACAGGTGCCCCGCCGGATGCCAGTCCTGCGTCGCGAACACCTTGCCGCCGCGCTCCGCAAACGTCCTGGCCGTTGCGCCCATCTTCCGCGCCACGGCGTCGCCGCCGGTTACGCCCAGCGAGCCGCCGGGACAGAAGTCATTCTGCACGTCAACGACGATCAGCGCGTCCAGGTTCGTGATCCGCATGGCGCATCCCTCCTCACAGGCGACTCCCTCTATGGTACCCCCGTTCACGCCTTGCCGGAGACCTTGCATAACCTCGCGATGTGTCTGATCCCTTCCCCCTCGATGGGGGAAGGTTAGGATGGGGGTGAACCTGGGCGGGGCAGGGCGGCGCCTATGCTAAACTGACCTCTGAGGCACGGTTATGCACTTCACCAAACTCCAGGGCGCGGGCAACGACTACATCTACGTCGACGGCCTGAACGAGCAACGCGACTGGCCGGAGGTCGCTCGGCGCATATCCGACCGCCACTTCGGCGTCGGCGCGGACGGTCTCATCGTCGTCGCTCCCTCGGAGCGCGCCCCGGTCCGGATGCGGATGTACAACGTGGACGGCTCCGAGGGCGAGATGTGCGGCAACGGCATCCGCTGCTTCGCCAAGTTCGTCCTGGAGCGCGGCATGGTGCCCGCCAACGGCAGCACCCTCGACGTGGAGACCGGCGCGGGCGTCCTGAACATCGCCCCGCACTGGAGCGGCGGCCGCGTCGTCGGCGCGCGCGTCAACATGGGCGAGCCCATCCTCCGTGCCGCGGACGTCCCGGTCGACGTCTCGAAGATGGGCCCCAGCGACTACTCCGCGCTCGACGTCGGTCTCGTCGAGTCCCTCGGCCTGCGCCCGGACGACCTCGTGTTCGACGCGCCAGTGGAAGTGAACGGCGTCACATTCGTACTCACTGCCGTCTCGATGGGCAACCCGCACGTTACGGCCTTCATCGACGAGCCGGTGAACGACGTCGAACTCGACAGGCTCGGGCCGCGCATGGAGCACCACGAGGCGTACCCGCGCCGGATCAACTTCCACCTCGTGAACTACGTAGCCCGGGACCACCTCATCTCCCGGACGTGGGAGCGCGGCTCCGGCCTGACGCTCGCCTGCGGGACGGGCGTCAGCTCCATTGTCGTCGCGGCGCGCCTGCACGGCCTCGTTGACGACGAGGTGCGCGTCGAGGTGCCCGGCGGCGAGCTCACCATCACCTGGCCCGGGCACGGCCCCGTCTTCATGGACGGCGACGCCGTCGAGGTCTTCTCCGGCGACTTCCCGGACTGATGCGCATCTACCTCGCCAATGTCGGCGCGAACACGAGCGCGGAGCACAGCGGGCTGATCAGCCCGCTCTTCGACGACGGCACGTTCGAGTTCCTGCCCATCCCCGAGGGCGACCGTAACCTCGACAGGTATGCGAACACCGTCCACTATCGAGACCTGCGCTCACGCTCCGAACCCAACCGCGACCTGCTCCGCTACGTACCGGAACGCCTCTGGAACGCTGCCTGCCACAACGATCCCGAGTTCGAGACGCTCACCTACGGCGATACCGGCAAGGGCCGCGCCGCGAACCTCAACCATATGAAGATCGGCGACGTGTTGCTGTTCCTGGCGAGGTTGGTTCCCCGAGCAGCCGGCAAGGAATCCGGCTTCTACCTTGTCGGTGGGATAAGCGTGGACTCCGTAGCGGGAAACGTGACCCAGCCCTTGACAGGGCAGGCCGCCCAGCGGTTCGCCAGGAACGCCCACGTCATCCGTGCGCGGTGTACGGGCATCTGGGACGGCTTCTGGGTGTTTGGCGGATCGAGCCGCTCGCGCAGGTTCGAGCGCGCAGTGCCAGTCACGAGGGAGATATGCGAGCAGGCGTTCAAGGACAAGGACGGCAAGCCGTGGAATTGGAGCCGCCAGACGGAGACTGCCACCATCGGCTCGTACACCCGCACCTGCCGCTGTATGCTGGACACGAGCAACCCCGAACAGGCCATGCGTACGGAAAAGCTGCGGGTGTGGATAGCACGCCACACCGGTGATGCGGGTGCTGAATTATTGGAGGAGGTGACCGAGTGACGCTCTATGCTTACATCATGACGCACGATACCGGGGGATCTCCCAATCCAGATGATGACACCTGCACGCTGGCCTACTGTATGGCAATGACGCGCAGTGTCGCGAGAAGGGACGACTACGTGGTGGGACTTGCCGGTCAGGATTTTGGAGAGTCGCGATGGAACATCATCTACGCCATGCAAGTCTCCAAACACCTGTTGCCTGATGAGTACTGCGAAATGTTCTCTGGCAGGACACCGGAAGACGAAGAGGAACAGGCCACCTTAAGGTTCGGCGCTCTCGTCAGCAAGGATTTTGTGTATTGGGGTAGCAGGGCCAAGCCGATACCGCCCTCCCTCAACTTCCTCGTAGAGGCGTTCTACAACAGCAACGGCACGTTGTGCCCTAGGGGACATAAGAAGAACTTTAGCCCCGCGCAAGTGCAGACGTTCGTCAGATGGTTCAACCAGCAGCAGAAGGGCAAGCAGGGCGAGCCCTTCGGTGCGATAGCGGATGAGGTCAAGCGGCCCCGCACTTCTCATCGCCGCCCGCACAGGAAGTGCTGACGCTCACAGCCTGATGTGGGGGCGTCCCTTGTGGGCGCCCTGCCTGCCCACCTCGCCCTCTGGGAGAGGTCGACGCGCCTGCGCGGCGGGTGAGGGTGGACCGGACGCGGGACGCAGCCCCGGTCATTCCTGCGGAGGCAGGATTCTCGTCCCTACCTCGCCCCCTGGGGAGGTCGACGCGCTCGCGCGGCGGGTGAGGGTGGCTCTGACATCCGCCCCTTTCGCCAACGCCCATGCCCGCGTACGCTGTTCCCATGAGCGCAGCGGTCGAACGCGGGGCAACCCGCAACCCCAGTGGCGGGGATGAGCGGGAATGGGTGGTTGCGAGCGGTTATGACTGGAAATGAGCGGCAAATGAGCGGTAGTGAGCGGTTGGACCGCTCACCCTGCGGGGCGGGTTCAGAGGTGAAATCAGGGCTGATGAGCGGAAATGAGCGGTACGTCCTCCGAAAAAGTTCTCCGCCGTTTCTGACGCTCGCGCCTACGCCGCGCCTGTATAATCCCCCTGCGCGCCCGGCGCGGCGCACATGATTCCTGACTGACCCGGAGGTTCCTTCCGTATGCAACTCGCCAACCGGCTCGACCAACTCCCGCCGTATCTCTTCCTGGAGATCAGCCGGAAGATCGCGGAGAAGCGCGCCCAGGGGATGGACGTCATCAGCTTCGGCATCGGCGACCCGGACATCCCGACTCCCGAGCACATCCTGACCGCGCTCAAGACGACCTCCGACGATCCCCCGAACCACCGCTACCCGGAGTCCGACGGACTGCCGGAGATGCGGCAGGCCATCGCCCGCTGGTACACCCGCCGCTTCGACATCGAACTGGGCGACAAGGAGATCGTGCCGCTCATCGGGGCGAAGGAGGGCATCGGCCACATGGCCCTCTGCCTCATCGACCCCGGCGACGTCGCGCTCGTGCCCGACCCCGCGTACCCCGTCTACGCAGTCGGCACCATGTTCGCGGGCGGGACCTCGTACATGATGCCGCTCCTTGCAGAGAACGCCTTCCACCCGGACCTCTCGCTGATACCGGAGGACGTGGCGCGGAGGGCGAAGGTCATGTGGATCAACTACCCGAACAACCCCACGGGCGCGCTCGCGACCCCCGAACTGTTCGAAGAGGTCGTCGCCTTCGCGAAGGAGTACGACGTAGCGGTCTGCCACGACGCTTGCTACTCCGAGGTGACGTTCGACGGCTACGAGGCGCCGAGCTTCCTGCAGACGCCCGGTGCGATGGACGTCGGCATCGAGTTCCACTCGCTCTCCAAGACGTACAACATGACCGGCTGGCGCATCGGCATGGCCGTCGGCAACCAGCAGCTCATCGACGCGCTCATCCGCGTGAAGTCCAACCTCGACTCCGGCATCCCGCAGGCCGTGCAGTACATGGGCATCGAGGCCCTGGACAACACCACGCCCGAGTGGCTGGCCGCCAACAACGAGATCTACCGCAGGCGCCGCGATCGCGTCGTCGACGCCCTCACTGCCATCGGGCTGCAGGTGAACAGGCCGAAGTCCGGCTTCTACATCTGGGCGCGCTGCCCGGACGGTTGGACCTCGGCGCAGTTGGCAACCGAACTGCTCGACAAGCACGCCGTCGTCGTCACGCCCGGCCGCGGCTACGGCGAGGCCGGCGAAGGCTACATACGCCTCTCGCTGACGACGCCCGACGAACGCGTGGACGAGGGTCTGCGGCGGCTGGAGGGCTGGCGCCTTCCCGACGCGCCGGCGGGGTAGGGACACCCGCGCCTTCTCCGTACGATGCCTCGGCGGATACAATCTACTGAACCAAACCGGAGCGCTCACTCATAGCACGGCGATCGAGAACGGTGGAAACGGCCCAGACGCCTGAGCAGGCGCTGCTCGTTGGCGTCGGCATCAAGGGACGTCGTTCCCCTTGGACGGTCGCCGATTCGCTCGAAGAGCTCGCGCAGCTGGCCGACACCGCAGGCGCGGAGGTTGCCGGGACGGTATTCCAGCAGTTGGAAGCGCCGTCCCACACGTACGTCGGCAAGGGCAAACTGCAGGAGATCACGGACGCGCGACGCGCTATCGGCTTCGGCACGCTGATCTGCGACGACGAGCTGACCCCCACGCAGCAGCAGAACCTCGAACGTGCCCTCGGCGAGCGCGTGAAGGTCATCGACCGCACCGCGCTCATCCTGGACGTCTTCGCGCGGCACGCGAGGACCCGCGAAGGACGCCTGCAGGTGGAACTCGCGCAGGCCGAATACCTCCTGCCGCGCCTGGCCGGCCAGTGGAGCCACCTCGAGCGCCTCGGAGGCGGCATCGGCACGCGAGGCCCCGGCGAGACGCAGATAGAGACGGACCGGCGGCTCGTCGGTCAGCGGATCCAGCGGCTCAAGCAGGAACTGGAAAAGGTGCGCCGGCACCGCGCCCAGTACCGCGCCCGCAGGCACCGGAATCGGTTGCCGGTTGTTGCCCTCGTGGGTTACACGAACGCGGGGAAGAGCAGCCTGCTGAACGCGCTCTCCGGCGCGGGCGTGCTCGCGCGCGGCCAGCTCTTCTCCACGCTCGATCCCGTGACGCGCAAGGTGCGCCTGCCGGACGGCGGCGAAGCGCTGCTGACGGACACGGTCGGTTTCATCCAGAAGCTGCCCACGACGCTCGTCGCGGCCTTCCGCGCAACGCTCGAAGAGGTGCAGGAAGCGTCGGTGCTGCTGCACGTCGTCGACATCTCGCACCCGAACGCCGCCGAGCAGGTGGAAGTGGTCGAGGACATCCTGCGCGACATGAAACTCACCGACACGCCGCGCGTGCTGGCGCTGAACAAGGTCGACCTGCTGGACTCAGATGGAGGCGCAGGCTCCGTGCCGAGCGCGGAAGGCATCAGGGCGGTGCTGACGTCGGCGGTGAGCGGCGCCGGGTTGTATGAGTTGCTGGAAGCAGTGTCCACGCAGGTGAACGATGATGTACCATCCGGCGCCGAACCGGCGCTTGCAGGCGCGAAAGCCAGACGAGGAGCGACCCACAGGAACCATGGCTGACGACGAACTCTTCCAACTGCCTGAGCATCCTTTCTACAGTTGCGAGGAGGACTGCTTCCTCGTTGCTGACGGGTCCCAGATGGGCACGGCGGCAGCCGTCCTGGCGCTGGAGCCGCTGATCAAGCTGATGGTTGGCGAAGGCAACGTCTTCGAGCGGCGTCCGGTGAAGGTCGCCGAGAAGGACGATCTGCACGTTAGCGTGGAATGCGAGGGCGGCGAGGTCGTGCACATCGACTTCGACGCGCTCACGGCGCGCAAGACGACGCCGCAGGGCGAGTTCCTGTACCGGGGCGGCCTCGAAGACGGCAACGAGGGCATGGGATATTTCCCGGCACGCTAGACTGCGTTTCGCGGCCCTGTCTGACCGTTGGGTCGGGTTGGCCGCCGGACGGCCTCACGGAGCGATTGGCCGTTCCTGGGCGTCATTGCGCACTATTGCTGTTATGTAAAGTAATCACAGTTGCAACGCCATGCTCCTCCCTCCGGCCATCGGATCTCCTCCCCCCTTCCGGCAGCGGCGTATCCTTGAAAGATAACGGGTTCGCGCAACGGCAGCCGGCCGGCTGCGTGGCCCACTCTCTTGCTGGAGCGTTCGGAATGGCGAGGCAGTTGTCCGGGATGTCCGCAGCGGCATATACCGCCGTCGCGGTTGTGGCTGTCCTCGCTGGGACCGGATGCGCGCAGGAAGAACACAGCGAGTTCGTCGAAGTCGTCGAAGTGCTCCAGGAAGACTTCATCGACCGGGATAAGCTCTCTGCCACGGAGATGGAGCGTGCAGGCATCGAGGGGCTCCTGGAGTACATCGACGACCCTTACACCTCCTACCTCGACCCTGAGCGCTATGCGGCGTTCAACCTGTCGCTCGAAGGAGACCATCCCGACTTCGAGGGCATCGGCGCGAGCGTTACCGAGGTGGACGGCCAGTTCGTCGTACTGGGACCGCTCCCCGGCTCACCCGCCTTCGACGCCGGGCTCATGCCGGGCGACATCCTGGTCAGCGTGGATGGCAGGTCCATCGAGGGGCGCACACTCGAAGAAACGGTCGCGCTGATACGCGGGCCGAAAGGCACGGAGGTCGTGCTTGGCGTCTCGCGCGCCGGCATCTCACGCCCCGTGGAGATCCCCATCGTGCGGGATACGATCAACGTCAGCTCTGTGCATTCCCGGGTCATTCCCGGCGGCTTCGGCTACATACGCCTCTCCTCGTTCGACGCGGAGTCCGGCGCCGACCTGCGGAGCGCCATAGCCGACCTGCGCGGACTCGACGCCGGAGGGCTCGTGCTGGACCTGCGGAACAACGGGGGTGGACTCGTGACTGCTGCCGTGAGTGTCGTCTCGGAGTTCGTCGAGGAAGGCGAAGTCATCCGCTGGGTGGATGCGAACGGCAACGAGACCGTGGAGCACGTCACAGGAGAAGGAACGGCCTACGACCTCCCGCTCGTAGTGCTCGTGAACGGCTTCAGCGCGTCGGCATCGGAAGTGGTCTCAGGAGCATTGCAAGACCACGGACGCGCCCGTATCGTCGGCACTCGCACGTTCGGGAAAGGCGCGGTCAACCTGCTGCGCGACCTGGAGTCCGGCGCGGGGTTGAACATCACCATCGCACGCTGGCTCACGCCGGACGAACGCACGATCGAAGGAGAAGGCATCGAGCCGGACGTGCGCGTCGGACGTGAGGTGAACGTACGGGCGCAGGGGCGTATCGGCGAGCTGACGCGGACCCTCTGCGCGGCCTACGTGGACGAGGCCGTTCCCCTGGACGGGTCCGGCGAACTCACGGCAGCGCTGGAGACGCTCTGCAGCATCCAACCCGAGCAGGACCCTGTCGCTTTCCCTGACGATCAGCTGGAAGCCGCGGTTGCCGAACTCGAACGAATGACAGGCCGTTGAGCGATGCCTCCCAAACGCAAAAAGAAGAAGCAACCGGAGCAGCAGAAGCCCGGTCGACCGCACATCCGGACCGTGGCGGACAACCGGCGGGCGCGTTTCGATTACGACATCCTCGACCGCATCGAGGCCGGCATCGCGCTGACCGGTACGGAGATCAAGTCCGTACGCGATGCCCGGGTCAACATCCGCGACGCCTATGCACAGGCGCGCGGCGGCGAGATGTGGCTCCACAACATGCACGTCGCTGCATGGACGAGCGCAGGACCGTGGGGGCACGAGCCGACGCGCTCACGGAAGCTGCTGATGCACTCGGGCGAGATAGAGCGGTTCAGCCGTGCGGCGGGACAACGCGGCCTCACCATCGTTCCCCTGCGCATCTACATCAAGGGACACCACGCGAAGGTGGAACTGGCCCTGGCGAAGGGGCGCCGCCGCTACGACAAACGCCAGGCCATCATGCGGCGCGAGTCCGACCGGGAGATAGCGCGCGCCCTCCGCCGGGAGGCCTGACTGACACGCCCCGTTTGACCACCCCCTGCCCTCGCTGTACGATAGTAGTGCAACTGGTCTGCTGTGGGGATGCGTGGTTTCGACAGGGGATCAGCTTGGCAGGATTGCAGGCCGAGTTCGCCGCCCACTCGCTAATCAGACGGCAAAACATCAACTGCCGACGAACCAGTCGCACTGGCTGCCTAAACAGCGTAGCCACGCCCCGATAGCCCACTCCGGCGGCTACCGGAAGCGTCATACAGCCGGGGTGCAGTGGCTCTGATGCCGCTGCGAGCCACTCAAGACTTCGCGGCAGGTGGCGGGACGGCCCGCCGGTGGGCCCGCCCCAGCCACCCAACCAAACGCCGGCTAAGCCTGTAGTACATCCGCGCTGAGCGTCTTCTGGACGGGGAGTTCGACTCTCCCCCATCTCCACCACAGACGGGCCACGGGCTCAGACCCCTTGGCTATGCAGAGATCGGAGGACTTGGGATGACAACGAAGGCACAGCCGAAGATGACCCTCGAGGCGAGTCACTGCGACCTGTCCCCCACCGGGGCGCATCACTGGATAGTCGGTTCACCCAGCGCCACGATGGCCGGTGAGTGCAAGTACTGTCACGAAGCGCGAGAGTTCCACCCGTTTGAGGACAACATCGGCTTCAACAACAGCCCAAAGAGGAACCGCTCGGCAGCTGCCACAGGCGAATAAGCCGCCGGGTGGCATCCACTGCATCCATTGGCCGTACAGACGGCACGCTGCTTTCCGCTTTGGCAGGTGGCGATGCCTGGCCGGTTCGTTCCCGTATAATCCGCGCCATCCCGCCCCTGAGTGAGGAGGCATGGCCTCTGCGATCCTGCGCGTGCGCGGACTGGTGATGGACTTCGGCGGCGTACGCGCCGTCGACAACTGTTCGCTCAACGTGGATGAGGGCTCCATCACCGGCCTCATCGGGCCGAACGGCGCGGGCAAGACGACGCTGTTCAACCTCGTCGCCGGTTTCCACAAGCCGACCACTGGGCGGGTTACGTTCAGGGATGAGCGCATCGACGGGTTGCCGTCCTACCTCATCTTTCGCAAGGGCATCGTCCGGACGTTCCAGATACCCCGCGAGTTGAAGCGCATGAGCGTCCTGGAGAACCTCATGCTCGTGCCGTCTGACCAGCTCGGAGAGAGCATGTGGCGCGCCGTCGCGGCGCGCTGGCTCGTGAAACGACAGGAGCGGGCGATAGAAGCCCAGGCGCGCGAGGTGCTCGAGTTCACCGGGTTATCGGAGGTCGCGGACCTCCCCGCGGAGGGACTCTCCGGTGGGCAGAAGAAGCTGCTGGAGCTGGCGCGCACGCTGATGGCGAAGCCGCGCATGGTGCTGCTCGATGAACCGGGCGCGGGTGTGAACCCCACGCTGTTGAGGCGGCTGGTGGGCGGCATCCGGCGGGCGCGCGAGGAGTTGGGGATCACATTCCTCATCATCGAGCACGACATGGGGCTCGTGATGCGCCTGTGCGACCACGTCATCGTGATGAGCGAAGGCTCCGTCCTCACACAGGGCGCTCCGGCAGCCGTACAGCAGGACGACCGCGTCGTCCGGGCGTACCTGGGGGACTGAGCGATGCCGCTCCTCGATGCCACAGGCGTACGCGCCGGATACGGCGACACCGAGATATTGCACGGCGTGGACATGCGCGTGGATCCGGGCGAGATCGTGACGATCATCGGACCGAACGGCTCCGGCAAGTCCACGATGATGAAGTCGATCGTTGGCATCGTGCAGGCATCGGCGGGAGAGATATGGTTCGATGGTCGTCGCATCGAGGCGATGCGCGCCGATCGCCGCATCCCGCTGGGGCTCTGCTACGTCCCGCAGACGGAGAACGTCTTCCCTACCCTGACCATCACCGAGAACCTCGAGATGGGTGGCTTCTTGCGGAATGACAGGCTCGACGGCCGTATCCGGGAGATGTTCGATCTGTTCCCTGACCTGGCGGAGAAGCGCAACACGAAGGCAGGTGCGCTCTCCGGTGGGCAACGCCAGATGATGGCTGTGGCGCGCGCCCTGATGCTGGAGCCGAAATTGCTGCTTCTGGACGAACCCACCGCCGGACTCTCGCCCTTGTTGATGGGGACCGTGTTCCAGATGATCCAGAACATCAATGCCACCGGAGTCGCGATCCTGATGGTGGAGCACAACGCGAAGAAGGCGCTCTCCATCTCGCACCGGGGATACGTGCTGGCGGTGGGCGAAGTGCGCTTGGAGAACACTGGGCCGGAGTTGGCCGGCGACCCGCAGGTGGGCCGGCTGTACCTGGGGAACGAATAGGGAACGCGATGTTCATTACCGCACGCACGATGAGAAGTCCCGCGGTGGTCCGAGCGAGCCGCGTCGCGCAGGCTGTGCTCGCCGTCGTCTTCGTGGTCCTCGCACTGAGCGAGATCGGGCTCGCGGTAAACGGCATCTTCCTGGGCAGCATCCTTGCACTGGGCGCGGTCGGCATCACGCTGGTCTTCGGCGTGATGCGGTTCGCCAATATCGCACACGGCGACATGATGACGATGGGCGCCTACGTGGCGTTCTTCCTCCTTGTCAGCGTCCTGCCGGAGCACACAGGGCTGGGGCCCTTCACCTTCGGATTTCCCCTGCTCATCGCGATTCCGGTGAGCATGGCCGCAGTGGCGGCGCTGGCCGTGGGGATGGACGTCTTCGTCTTCCGCAGGCTGCGCCTCCATCGGGCGAACATCGTGACGATCGAGATAGCCTCGCTCGGCATCGCCATCGCCATACGGGGCTTCATCCAGATGATCTGGGACACGCCCGTTCGCTACTTCCCGAATGAGGGCCGGCAGCACTTCTCCCTGCCCGCCGACATCAGCATCGCGCCGAACCACCTGTTCGTGAGCGGCGCCGCGCTCGTGCTGGCGATCGCCCTGCATCTGCTGCTCACGCGCACGAAGCAGGGCAAGGCGATGCGCGCAACCTCCGACAACCCCGACCTGGCGCGCGCCAGCGGCATCAACACCGACCGCGTGCTGCTCTGGACGTGGGGCATCGCCGGTGCGCTGGCAGGCGCTGCCGGGGTGCTCCTCGTTATCTTCAACGCGACCTCCCAGTTGAAGCCCACCATCGGCTTCC
Source organism: Dehalococcoidia bacterium (assembly GCA_022820645.1). Lineage (GTDB taxonomy): Bacteria > Chloroflexota > Dehalococcoidia > Lucifugimonadales > Australimonadaceae > Bin16. The sequence goes on from JAJEFD010000002.1 coordinate 219,699, forward strand.
AGTTGCTCGTCCCGCTCTTCGCGGCGGTGGTCGTCGGCGGCATCGGTAATCCGTACGGGGCGTTTCTCGGCGCGATGCTCATCGGGGTCTCGATGGAAGTCTCTACGGCATGGGCGCTGCCGACCTACAAGCCTGCGATAGCGTTCACCGTCATGGTGATCGTCCTGCTGTTCAGGCCGCGCGGCCTCCTGGGGAGCAAGGGCTGATGCTGGAGTTCCTCACTGCATTCGCCATACTCGTCGGCATCTACTCCGTGTTCGCCCTCGGGCTCAACGTGCACTGGGGCTACACCGGGCTGTTCAACATCGGCGTGGCAGGCTTCTTCGCGCTGGGTGCATACGCAGCGGCGCTGCTGACCATCCGCCCCCCACTGTCGAACCAGGGCGAGGACTATCTCTACTCGGGTGACCTGGCGAACCGCCTCGACTCCCTGCCGGTCGTCGGAGTGCTGGACCTCTGGTTCGTGGCCGCGCTGGTGGCCGCATCGCTCGTTGCCGCGGCCGTCGCGCTCGTGGTCGGCACGATAACCATCCGGCTGCGGGGCGACTATCTTGCGATAGCGACGCTGGGGATCGCCGAGAGCGTACGCCTCGTCTTCCTGAACGAACGATGGCTGAGCAACGTGAGCCGGGGCATCTACACGATCCCGCGCCCGTTCGGCGACATCGTCGCGCCCCAGGACTACGACCGGGTCTACCTGGTTGTGGTCCTCGTCGTATTCGTGGTGCTCTTTGCAGGGATACGGGCGCTGGTGCACTCCCCATGGGGCCGAGTGCTGCGCGCGATACGCGAGGATGAGGTTACGGCGGAGGCGAGCGGCAAGCACGTGTTCCGCTTCAAGTTGCAGGCGTTCGTGCTTGGCGCGGTGATCATGGGCATAGGCGGGGCCCTCTACGCCTTCAACTTCCGGGCGATCTCTCCCATCACGTTCACGCCGCTCCTTGGCACGTTCATCATCTGGGCGATGCTGGTCGCGGGCGGAAGCGGGCGCCTCTACGGCCCGATCGTTGGCGCGTTCGTCGTGTGGGGCATTTGGAGCGGATCGCAGTTCCTGCCCAACGTCGTCGAGCGGCTCCCTGAGGCTGTCGGCGCACCGGTCCTGGATGCCCTCGAGTCCGTGGGCCTGCCGAATATCCGCTTCTTCGCGGTTGGAGTGCTCGTCGTGCTCGTGCTGCTCTACGCGCCGGACGGCATCACGCCCGGGATCGTCCGGCTGCGGGAGCGTCTTGCCGGGAGGATGCGCCGCCGCGCTCGAGCATAGGAGCAGGCAGCGCCGAACGACGCTGCCTGCTTCCCTCCACGCTCTATGCCGGGGGAGCGACTATTCGGCGATAACCCGCTCGGTCACGAGCTGTCCACCCGCGATCTTCCAGATCTCCATCGCGCCGCTCACGTCGCCGTTCTCGTCCAGGTCAACAGGGCCGCTCGCGCCCTGGTAGTCGATCTCCTGCCCGTCGCGGAGCAGTTCCAGTGCCCGCTTGATCTCAGCTTCTCCGGGACCGACCTAGACACCCGGTGGGCCCGCCACGGCACGCATCGCGTCCCTGACCGCGACGGGATCATCCGAGCCCGCCGCCTCGATGGCGAGGCCGAATATGACCATCGCATCGTAGGACTCCCTGATGAACGGAAGCGTGCTGTCCCCGTAGGCCGCGCCATAGTCACTGGTGAACTGTGCTGTCGCCTCGCTCTCCACTGCGCCGGGCGCGGTGCCGTACATCCCTTCGAGGCTGTCCGCACCCACTGCGGCTATCAACTCTTCCGACTTGCTCCCGTCCACGAACAGGAACGTGTCCGCCGCTCCGCTTTCGATCGCCTCGCGGACGTAGACGCCCGCGCTGACCGGGTAGCTGATCGCAACCAGCACGTCGGGGTCGTTGGCGGTCGCCCGCGACAGTTCCGAGGCGTAGGAGGGCTGGCCCGACTCGTGGGACACTGCGGTCACCTGTCCGCCCAACGCCTCGAAGGAAGCCGTGAACTGGTCTGCCAGTCCCTGCCCGTACGGGTTGTTCACGAAGAGCACTCCCGCACTCCGGTAGCCGAGTCCGTGCGCAAGGTTTGCGAGGACCACACCCTGGAACGCGTCGGAGGGTGCGGTGCGGAAGATGAAGTCGTCGTCTTCCAGCACCGTCAACGCCGGTGAGGTCGCGGACGGGGATATCTCCGGCACCTGGTTGGGGATGGTGACGGCGTTCGCAACGGCAAGCGTGATCCCGCTGGCCAGCGGGCCGATCAACGCCGAGACGCCGTCCACGTTGACGAGCTTGCGCGCTGCGTCAACGGCGGTGACGTCGCTGGTGGCGCCGTCCTCCGAAACGATCTCGATCTCGCGGCCGCTCAGCACGCCGCCCGCCGCATTGATGTGCCCGGCAGCAAGCAGAACGGCGTCGTTCATGGGGCCGCCGAACTCACCCAACTCGCCGGTGAAGTCCATCACCGAACCAACCTTCACCGGTTCCTTGGGAGGAGCAGGCGCAACCGAGACGGTTCCCGGTTCGGTGACAACGCTCTCGGAGACGAGAGCGCCGCCGGCGATCTTCCATATCTCCATCGCGCCGCTTACGTCGCCGTTCTCGTCCAGGTCGACAGGGCCGCTCGCGCCCTGGTAGTTGATCGCCTGCCCGTCCCGCAGCAATTGCAGCGCGCGCGCCAGCTCTGCCGCTCCAGGCCCGACCTCTACTCCGGGAGGACCCGATACAGCGCGCATCGCGTCCCTGACTGCAACAGGGTCGTCCGAACCCGCAGCCTCGACGGCGAGACCGAATATGGCCATCGCATCGTAGGATTCCCTGATGAACGGAAGCGAGTTGTCCTCGTACGCGGCGGCATAGTCGCTGGCGAACTGCGCCGTTGCCTCGCTCTCCACTGCGCCGGGCGCGGTGCCGTACATCCCCTCGAGGCTTGCTGCGCCAACCGCGTCTATCAGGTCCTCGGACTTGCTCCCGTCCACGAACAGGAACGTATCCGCGGCCCCGCTCTCGATCGCCTCACGGATGTACACACCCGCGCTGACCGGATAGCTGACCGCAACCAGCACGTCGGGGTCGTTCTCGGTTACGCGCGCCAGCTCGGAAGCGTAGGAAGGCTGCCCCGACTCATGCGACACCATCGTCGACTGGCCGCCCAGGGCTTCGTAGGATGCGGAGAACTGCTCCGCGAGCCCCTGCCCGTACGGGTTGTTCACGAACAGAACAGCAGCGTTCCGGTAGCCCAACCCGTACGCAAGTTCGGCCAGGATCACACCCTGGAAAGCGTCTGAAGGGGCCGTCCGGAAGATAAAGTCGTCGTCTTCCAGCACCGTCAACGCCGGAGAGGTCGCGGACGGGGAGATCTGCGGGACCTGGTTGTCGATGGTGACGGCGTTCGCCACGGCAAGGGTGATGCCGCTCGCCAGCGGGCCGATCAGTGCCGAGACGCCGTCCACGTTGACGAGCTTGCGCGCCGCGTCGACGGAAGTGACGTCGCTCGTTGCTCCGTCTTCGGCAACGACCTCGATCTCGCGCCCGCCGAGTACCCCGCCCGCCGCATTGATGTGCCCGGCGGCAAGGAGGACAGCGTCGTTCATGGGGCCGCCGAACTCGCCCAACTCGCCGGTGAAGTCCATCAGCGAGCCGATCTTGACCGGCTCCTCGGGTTCTGCTGTCGCAGGTGCTGTCGTTGGGGTTGGCGTGGGCTCAGCATCGCCTTCGCATGCAACGAGAAGCGACATGAGCATCGCGAACAATATCAGTACGGAGCCGACGCGAACTCGGTAGAATTGCATCACACGTTCCTCCATCGTGCTATGTGGGGTCGCCCGGTTCACCACTGAACGAACATGGGCATGACGACGTGGACATACTCGCCGCCGTCGTCTACGGGGCGGATCACCCCGGGACTCGAAGAGGTAGTCATCTCCAGAGCCACCTTGTCCTTACCGATCACGCTGAGCACGTCGCTCAGGTAGCGGCTGCTGAATGCGATCTTGCCCTCGGCCCCCTCAACGTCTGCCTCGAGGTTGCCCGTGTTGTCGCCAACCTCTTCCGCACGCGACGATATCGTGAGGACTCCCGGGGCGCCGCCCTCGGCGCTCATCTGCAGCCTGATGATGCCGGAGCCGTCCTTCGCAAAGATGGCCGCCGTTCGGGTTGCGCGTTGCAGTTCGTTCAACCCGATGATGGCGCGCGTGCCGTGCTCCTGCGGGATGAGTTGCGCGTAGTTGGGGAACGTCCCCTGGATCAGCTGGGAGACCACCTCGATGTTCTTGAACCGGAAGAGGACCTGGCTTCGCTGTGTCGTGACCACGATGTCGACCGGGTCGTCGCCGTCCAGGAGGCGCTCGATGTCAGAGAGCGTGCGGGCCGGAACGATGACCGAGACCTTCTCGCTGGCGGGCTCCAGCAGTTGGGCCTTGCGCACTGCGAGGCGGAAGCCGTCGGCGGCAGCGAACGTCACGTTCGTCCCATCGAGCTCGATGTTCACGCCAGTGAGGACCGGACGCGAGTCCTCGACCGCCGCGGCGAGCACCACCTGATGGATCGCGTCGCGCAGCGCCCTGCCCGACATCTTTGTCGAGACGCCCTGGTCTATAGCGGGGATGGGAGGAAACTCCTCGGCAGCCGTACCGTTGATGTTGGCCTTTGTGCGGTCGCCCTCGACGGAGATACCGCCTCCCTGAGAAGCGGTCTGTACCTTGATGGTCTGTCGCCCAAGCGAGTTCACGAAGTCGGTCAGCAGTCTCGCCGGGATCGTTACCGCTCCATCTTCCTGTATGTCGGCGCCTATCCACGTGCTGATGGCAACTTCCAGATTCGTGGCAGAGAGCTTCAGCCGACCTTCGTCCGTGGCAAGGAGAACGTGTTGCGTGATGGGGAGCGTCGTACGCGTGGCGACCGCAGGCTGCACGATGCTGAGTCCCTGGCTGAGATTCTCCTGCAGGCAGTGTAACTGCATCTTCAAACCTCAATACGTTGTGGTTTTGCGGAAGGAAAACCTCCAGCCGCACTGGCAGCGCAGTATAGGGGACGCGCCGAGAAGGGGTCAACGAACAGACGGCGGAAAACGGACGAAAGCTGAGGGTGGGTGCCCCGGCGCGCTGATTGGGCCGCTCGCGGTTCCTACTGGCTCGACAGGTACGTGACGAGCGCGTCCAACTCTTCGGTCGAGAGCTGGGTTGCGAAGTCCTGCGGCATCAGCCCGTCCTCGTAGCCTTCGACGACCTCGGCGGACGGGTCCAGGATGGATGCGCGGATGTAGTCCGCGCCCTTTGAACCGATACCCGCAAGCGCGGGACCGTCGCTGCTGCCCTTGGACTGAGGGATACTGTCCAACTCGTGACAGGTGGCACAGGCGTACGTGATGAAGAGCACACGGGCATCGTTTGCGCCTCCGCCTGACTGAGCGGGCGTGGGTGTCGGAGTCGGCAGGACCTCCACGTCGTCGGGCGGCTCGCAATCGGCTCCTGCTGCGCCAACGATCTGCCCTTCCTGGGCAAGGTAACACTCGGGTGTAGCAACTACGCCGGTCCCCCCGCATGCCGCAATAACGGCGAGTAGGCCCAGGGCTGTGAAGGTGAACAGTATGGGAAGTATTGGTCGGCGGAGTCGCACGCGGCCTCTGGATGTCGGAGGATGAAGGGCAGTTGTGATTTCTATCACGTTGTATCACCCGTCGATTCGCTGTGTCAAGGAAGGATGCCGGGAGCAAGCCTCGGTTCACCGCAGTGCGTGACACAAAGAGAGGCGGGTCGGCGTTATCTCCCCAGATCGCCGGTCCGCCCCTCTTGGACGTCAGGAGACGCTGCTCAGCTTGCCCGCTTGACCTCTAGGGTCTCCCCCGGAGCAAGTGCAACGCGCCGGACGTTGATGCCGAGCTTGAGGAGCCAGTAGCCAAGCGTGGCCTTGGACACCTCCAGCTCAGCCGCCGTGGCCGAGAGGCCGTTCTCATTGATCTTCTCAGGCAACAGACGTTCGAGCGGTTGATGGAACCGCTCCTCCACCTGCCGCATGAGCCGGGTCTTGCGCGCCATTGCTTTACCCTCCCCTTTACGGAATGTTAAGACAGATTCTACACCTTCGGATGACACTCATGCCAATGTTAGGCATACGACTTTTCCGGACTTTATGTTATCCAAAGACTTAGACAAAGTATAAGAATCGTCCAGAACACACTCCTGCCCGCTCACGGTTCAGGTAGAATGCGGCCTCGCCAGCCCGTGCTGACGCCCGACAACTCTGAGGTTCTCCCCTTTGCCCGACGCACTGATCGTCCTGCTCACCGCGATGACGCCCATCGGCGAGTTGCGCGCCTCGATACCTCTGGCTATCACCTCCATGGACATGCCCTGGCCGCAAGCGCTTGGCCTGTCGATCGTCGGGAACATCATCCCGGTGCCGTTCATCCTTTACGCGCTGCGTACCGTCGGCGCACGAGTGGAAGCTCAGCGGAACATCGTCGGCAGACTCCTGCGCTGGCGCACCTCCCGTATCCAGCAGTCCTGGGGTCCCCGGGTGCGGCGCTACGGCTTCTTCGGTATCGTTCTGGCTGTTGCCATTCCTCTGCCGCTCACCGGCGCATGGACCGGCGCGCTCATCGTCTGGACCCTGCACGAGCCGGTGCGGCGCGGGCTGCCTGCCATCGCCGCCGGGGTCGTGGTAGCAGGCATGATCGTGACGACCTTGACCCTCGCCGGCATCGAGATCATCCGCCTGACTTAGGCGCCCTGACGCAGGCGTACTGCCACCGGCCCCTTGACAGACGCACTCGTACCACTGCCCTACCCTGCCGCTCGAGGCGACACTGCCCGCAGCCGTTATACAATCGACTGACGGCGGCAGGCCGCACGGAAGAGAACGTTGAATCCCTGGGCCAGGACGAAGAGGAATCACGGCTTGGAGCACGCGACCATCGCGCTCCTGCTCTTGCCGTCAGTCAGCGGCAGACCTGTGGCGGGCTATTCGATACCGGCCGGATTCCTCGTGCTCGGCGACATCCCCACGCAGCAGGTCGAGGAGGCGGCCAAGGAGGCGCTTCGGCGGATGCAGGCAGGAGAAGGCAACCTCGCCGTATCCCCGTTCTGCGGGACCAACATCGTAGTGGGCGCAGCCCTCGCCACGATGGCGTCGCTGGGAGGCTATCGCATGGCGGGAGGCGGCAGCCGGGGACTGAGCCGCGCCTTCTCCAACACCATGTTCGCGATCGTGGCGTCGCGTCCTCTCGGCCGGCTCGTCCAGGAGCGCTGTACGACGTCTGCCGACGTCGGTTCGATGTCGATCCGCAGCGTCACGCGTCACCGCCTCGGGCCCGTTACGATGCACTGGGTCGCGACGCGGTTCGAGGCAACTGAAGCAGCCTCTGCCCTCTAGCGTCCGACGAATGCCGGGGGGCGCTTCTCGACGAACGCAGTGTGCCCTTCCCGCCTGTCCTCGGTCAGCGCCAGCATCGCCGAGCAGCGCTGCTCATACTGGATGCCGGTGTCCAGGTCCACGTCCATCGCCACGTTGACAGCGTTCTTGATGCTCGCGAGCGAGAGCGGCGGCAGTTCGAACAACCGCGCTGCCCAGGCTCGCGCCTCGGCCATCAGCCCGCCGGGCGACGACAGAGCATTCACGAGCCCCCACTCGAGCGCGGTCTGCGCATCGATGAACCTGCCGAAGAGCATCATCTCCTTGGCGCGCGCGGGGCCGATGAGACGAGGCAGTCGTTGCGTGCCGCCGGCCCCCGGCAGGATGCCGAGCGTCAACTCCGGGAGCGCCATTCGCGCTTCGGAGCTCGCGATCCGCAGATCGCACGCCATCGCCAGCTCGAGGCCGCCGCCTGCCGCGACACCGTTGACTGCGGCGATGCTCACCTGGTTGAGGCGCTCCAGCCGCCGGAACGTTGGAGAGATGACGGCCGAGGTGCGCGCCAGGGAGAGGTCGTCCAGGTTCTCGGTGCGCTCTTTGATGTCGGCGCCGGCACAGAACGCGCGCCCTGAGCCGGTCACGATGAGCACGCGGACCTCGTCGTCAGTCTCCAGGCGTGTCACCAGGTCCTGCAACTCCTGGGTAACCTCGCGGCTGATGGCGTTCAGACGTTCCTGGCGGTTGAGCGTCAACACGCCGAGTGGCCCTTCGGTCTCGAACTTGATCGTCTGGTACGTCATGGGATCGCATCGCCTCCGCATGGTGTTTCAAGCGCAACCGGGGCGCACGGAGGGTTGATTGACCCCCATGCGCCCCGGCACTATAGTCGAAGAGAGGCCCCAGTAGCTCAGTAGGATAGAGCGGCTGCCTTCTAAGCAGCGGGTCACGGGTTCGAATCCTGTCTGGGGCGCCAGTCCCCGCCTCACGTGTCCAGCTGCTCTCCCAGGTCGAACTCCACGCCTTCGAAGAGCGGCATCACGGGCTCACCCGAAGGTTCCCGGCGCATCTCCACCTGCATCGCGCGGAGGAGGCTGATGGCCACCTCGATGTACTCGGCCGTCAGCGGGACTGAGAGCCTGCGCCCTGCAGCCGTGATGTGCAGCCCGTCGGCAGCCGGCTCTTCAGCGGGTGCCTCAGGAGCGACGTACGGAGATTCGGCAGCAATCCTCTGGCGCTTGCCAGAATGTTCTGCGATTCTCTCTGCCTTGGCCGGCCTGCCCAGCACTCGTATAGCATCGGTCAGGTGCTTCTGGATGAGCGGAGCGCGCTTGACGATCTCATCCCGGGGAGCGCGGGAGATCTCCTCCAGCCCGACCAGGAGGCTCATGTCGTCCGGCACTTCTCCCTCGAACCGCGTGTAGAGCTGGCTCAGCAGTTCGACGCGCTGGAACGCCTCGGCTGTCGCTTCCAGGCACTCCTCTGAACTGGCCGGGTGCAGGACCCGCTGCGCCAGCTGAGAGATGCGAAGCTCGCCACGGCCTTCCACGAGGCCGAAATCGCGGAGCGCCGCAACCTTCGCGAACAGGGTGCCGCTCCCCTCGGCCATCCCCAGTTCCCACGCAAGGCCTTTCACGCTCACCGTCCCCTTGAACTTGTTCAGGATGCGGTTCGCTATCTCAACCGCGTCGCCGAACCTGATGTCCGGGTAGCTGTACTGCCCCAGTCTCGCCATTTCCTCTCCCTCCGCTGCTGTTCATTCTGCCGCGGCACAGAGTTTTTCTGTGCGCCTGAAGGATTCTGCAGGAGTGAGGCAGATAAAACAATAGAGGAATGCTGCAGGTTTCTCTGGGTTTCTCTGCTGGTTTATCTGGAAACTGCTGACGCTACTCCTATGAACTGCTGCCTGAGTCTCTGTTTATTCCTGCGCCGAGGCGTGCGCCGTGTGCCATCGAGGGCTTGCGCGTTCCATCGGGCCTGTGGCGGGGCTCCGGCGGAAGAGCGCATGGAGGCCGCTTTACCGGCGCCGGATGACCTGTGCATCGGCTTCACCCCGTAGAATCGCTCTATGAAGCTCTGCCGCCGTAAGGGCTGTCCCGCGATACCTCGGGATTTACGACGTACTCCCCGCTCCCCTACCCTCCGGAGCATGTTGGCGACCGCCCTGCTCCTTGCGCTGCTCTCCACCGCATGCGCACCTGGCGAAGCTGAAAGCCAACCTGCCTTGCTGGTGGGTGTCGCCGCGAGTATCCAGCCGGTAGCCGAAGATCTCGCACTGCGGTTCGAGTCCGAGCACGGGACCTCCGTTACGCTCGTTGCCGGCGCGTCCGGTACGCTCGCTGAACAGCTGCGCCAGGGCGCGCCGCTCGACCTCATCGTCTCAGCGGACAGCCGGTACACCTCTGCCCTCGCCGATGATGGGTTGCTGGTTCCCGCGAGCGCCACCGTGCTCGCGACAGGCGAACTGGTCGCGATTACGAACCTTGACCACGAGGCGAACGATGTTTCGTCGCTTCTCCGAAGCAGCGCGGTGCGACAGGTAGCCCTTGCAAACCCCGCTATCGCACCGTACGGGGAAGCGGCGGAGCGCTATCTCCGAGACACGGGTCTCTGGGAGGAGTCAGCCGAACGGATCGCCTACGGCGAGAACGTCGCGCACGCGTTCCAGTTCGTGGTGAGCGGCAACGCGGAGGTCGGTTTCGTTCCCCGTTCACTGCTTATCGCCTCGGACGCTCGAGGCATCCGCGCTCTGGCCCCGCTGCCGCCGGAAGCGAGCGCCGGTCTTCAGGTCACCGCAGGCGTAAGCAGTGGATCGAGTGCGCCGGAAACAGCGAAGCGCTTCATCGCGTCGATGGTCGACGCGCAGGCCATCGAAACGTGGGAGAGGTTCGGCCACGTGCCAGAGATTGGTAAGGTTGACGGCGCGGAGTGATCGATGGACTGGGACGCCCTTAGACTGAGCCTGCAGACCGGTGTAGCAAGTACGGCGCTTGCATTCGTGGTCGGCATCCCTGTCGCATGGGGACTCTCACGTCTGCGCGGATGGATCCACGACCTTCTCTCCACGGCAGTGCTCATACCCATGGTGCTGCCTCCTACCGTGCTCGGCTACTACCTGCTGCTCGCCGTGGGGCGCAACTCCCCTCTGGGCGAAGCGCTCGACGCGGTGTTCGGGTTCACGTTCGTTTTCCAGTGGAGCGGAGCCGCGCTCGCGGCCTTCTTCGTTTCCGCTCCCTTCCTCATCCGCACCGCACAGGCCGGGTTCGAGTCGGTAGACCATACGCTGGAAGACGCGGCTCGGACCCTGGGGCAGACAGAGCGGACCATATTCACGCGCATAACGCTTCCCCTCGCCTGGCGCTCAGTGATGACCGGCGTCAGCCTCGCGCTCGCGCGGGCGATGGGTGAGTTCGGTGCAACGCTCATGGTGGCCGGAAGCATCCCGGGGCGCACACGCACGATGCCCATAGCCATCTACGAGGCCGTCCTGACAGGGCGAACGAACGAGGCGCAGGTGCTCGCACTCACGCTGACACTCGTTGCAAGCGGTCTGCTGATCGCCGTTGCGTTCGGCATGCGCAGGAGAAGTGTGCGCTGGCGCTAGCACGCCCGCGCAGGGATAACAGAGCCTCTGTGCTCCGCCGGACGTATCATATAGAGAGCCGGGTAGAACCACCGGAACTGGGAGCAGAACGATGCGTGCCGCGGTACAGAACATCAGTTGGGGAACGGCGGGTCCCATCCTTGCGCTCGTGGGGTCGCTCGCGGTCGCGATCGTCGGTGCATTCATCACCGGGAGCGAGTTCGGCACGGTGACACAGGGCGTGGAGTCCGTGTCCGCTCAATCCGGCAACTTCCTTGGCGATCTCGGCGATCTGTTCCCCTTCGGGTTCGCGTTCAGCGCAGGGATGGTCTCTTCTGTTAACCCATGCGGTTTTGCCATGCTCCCCGCCTACCTCGGCCTCTACCTGAGCGAGAGCGAAGGTGGAGAGGCCGAGGTAGGCGGTGTTGTCTCGAGGCTGCGCCGGGCCCTGCTCGTGGGCGCGACGGTGTCAGTGGGATTCGTCGTGCTCTTTGCCGCCGTCGGGACCCCCATCGGACTTGGAGCGCGTGGGATAGCGGACGCCTTCCCCTGGATCGGCCTCATCATCGGCGTGTTGCTCGTCGTAGCGGGAGCGTACCTGCTCTCGGGCGGGAAGCTCTACAATAATTTTGCAGCCAGCATCTCTGCGCGGTTCGGCGATGCGAACAGCAAGAGCGTGCGAAGCTACTTTACCTTCGGCCTCGCCTACGGGACCGCCTCGCTCAGCTGCACGCTGCCCATCTTCCTCGCCGTCATCGGCGGGACATTCACCGCGGAGACCTTCCTGGACTCCGTGCTGCAATTCGTCCTGTACGGGCTGGGTATGGGGTCCGTGATACTGGCCCTGACCATCGGCATGGCCCTCTTCAAAGGCGCGATCGCTACCGGCCTCCGCAGGGCGCTCCCGCACGTCGGCACGATAAGCGCCGTGATGCTGCTCATCGCCGGGACGTTCATCGTCTACTACTGGCTGACCATCGGTGAGTTGCTGGAACGTATCCGGGGCGCGTAGCCCGGCTCTGCTGCATCAACGTCCGTCAGCGGCTTTGTTAAACTTGCCACGTGCGTACGCAGCCCCTTAACGCCCCGTTAAGCGTTCGCTTGCACGATGGCCATACACTTTTCGTTAGACCTGCGAGGCCTGCGGGCCCTGAACGGAGCCTACTCGCATGACGAACCGCTCTGTGTTGGTGGTGGAAGACGAGGAGAACCTCGTAGAGGCGCTCCGCTACAACCTCGAGCACGAGGGCTATGACGTGCTCACCGCGCCCGACGGAGGAAGCGGACTCGAGACCGCCCGCGCCGCCCTCCCCGACCTCGTCATCCTCGACGTGATGCTCCCCAACCTCGACGGCATCGAAGTCTGCCGCATCCTTCGCCGGGAGACCGACGTGCCCATCCTGATGCTGACCGCGAAGGGCGAGGAGATCGACCGCGTCGTCGGGTTGGAGATCGGGGCGGACGACTACGTCACCAAGCCGTTCAGCATGCGCGAGTTGATGGCCCGTGTGCGCGCGATGCTCCGGCGTCCGCGCAAGACCGCATCCGCCCGGATGGCTGAACCCCTGCGTTCAGGCTCGCTTGCCGTGGACGTGGACGCGCACCAGGCTTCGCTCAACGGTGAGGAGTTACGGCTCAAGCCCCGGGAGTTCGACCTGCTCGCGCTCTTCATGCGGAACCCCGGCCGCGCTTTCACTCGGGACCAGATACTCGAACAGCTGTGGGGGCACGACTACATCGGCGATGTCCGTACGGTAGACGTGCACGTGCGATGGCTCCGTGAAAAGATAGAGGCTGACCCTTCGACTCCTGCACGCATCATCACGATCCGGGGGGTCGGCTACCGCTTCGAAGGTTGAGGTGAGCCTGCATGGCCGCACTGAGAGGCGCCGTGATCGTCCTGGGAGCGCTGGCGCTGCTCTCGCTGCTCGCCGGACTGTTGGCTGTCGCCGCCTCGGAGCCGCTGATCGCTCTCCTCTCCTTCTTCGTGGCTGCCACTTTGCTCCTGGTCACGGTGCGGGAACTCCGTACCGGTGCTGCAGCTGCCCGCGAGACCCGTGCGGCAGTGGCCGCGATGCGGCGCATCGCCACGGGAAACTTCGACGTACGCCCGGAACGGCTCACCTCCAGCACCCTGAGCGGGCTGCAGGCGCCGTTCGCCGCGATGACGGAGGCGCTGGCTGCCCTCTTCTCGCAGCTCGCCGACCACCGCGAGCAACTGACCGCGGTGCTCGACACCATGGCAGACGGCGTCGTCCTCGTCGACGGCGAGAACCGCATCGCGCTCTCAAACCCGGCTGCCCATGAACTGCTTGGCGTCGAAGCGCCTGTCGGAACGCCGCTGAGCTCGGTGCTGCGCGATCACGAACTGCGGGCGCTCGTAACGCTCTGCAGAGAGTCAGACCAACGCACCTATACGGAGCTTGCGCTCGCCAACCCGCGACGCAGCATGAGCGCAACAGCGACTCCCATCACCACAACGCCCGCCGAAACCGAGTCTGACGAGCAGGGAACCTCCGTCCTCTTGACACTGCACGACCTGACGCCCGTACGACAGCTGGAAACGACGCGGCGCGAGTTCGTCGCCAACGTCTCGCACGAACTGCGCAACCCCCTGGCCTCGGTCAAGGCGATGGTCGAAACGCTCGAAGGTGGCGCGCTCAGCGACCCGGCAACTGCCGCTGACTTCCTCGGGCGCATCAACCGCGAGGTCGACCGCATGAACGCCATGGTCAACGACCTGCTGGAACTCTCGCGGATCGAGAGGGGACAGTCGGAGCTGCACACGGAGCCGGTTGATGCCGCCGCCACTATCACGGCCGTTTGCACCGACCTCGAGCACCGTATCGCGGAATCAGGTGTCGCCGTGACCGTCAATGCCACCGGGAACGTGGTCACGCTCGGAGACGCAGAGAAACTGCGGCAGGTCATATCCAACCTGCTGGACAACGCGCTGAAGTTCACCCCGCGCGACGGGACCATAGAGCTTCGCGCGGACAACTCGGAACGCGATAGCGTCTTGATACAGGTGCGGGACAGCGGTCCCGGTATCGCGCCGGAGCACCTGCCCCACCTCTTCGAACGCTTCTACAAGGTGGACCGCTCCCGCCGCGACCAGGGAACGGGGCTTGGGTTGGCGATAGCCAAGCACATCGTTGAGCTGCACGGCGGTGAGGTCGGCGTCGAGAGCACGCAGGGTGAGGGTTCCACGTTCTGGTTCACGCTCCCTCGCCCAGCCTGACATCCATCCTTACTGCAAACTCGTTGACGCCGTTAACGTTCCGCTAAAGGCGACCCGCGCTCGCCGTTAACCTCGCCTCCCTACGCTGACGATGTAACCCAACCCACAAGGGAGGCAGGATGATACCGACCAGGCACCTCAGACTGAGTGGACTGATGCTCTTCGTGGCGGCGTTCGCCGCCTTCGCAGGTGGATGTGGCGACTCGGCCCCCCCAACGGGTTCGAATGCCCTCAGCGGCACGATCCAGATCGACGGCTCCTCTACCGTCTTCCCCGTCACCCAGGCCGTCGCTGAGGAGTTCCGCAAGGAACAGCCCGGCGTGCAGGTGAACGTCGCTGTCTCGGGCACCGGCGGAGGCTTCAAGCGCTTCACCGTCGGCGAGACCGACATCTCCAACGCCTCTCGACCCATAAAGGGCTCCGAGGCCGAAGCCGCCGCTGCCAACGGCGTCGAGTTCATCGAGATGCGCGTCGGTACCGACGGGCTCTCCGTCATGGTCAACAACGACAACGACTTCGTGGACTGCCTCACCGTCGAGGAACTCAACGAGATATGGAAGCCCGGCTCCACCATCAACAACTGGCAGGATGTCCGTGCGGGCTTCCCCGACCAGCGCCTCCGTCTCTATGGCCCGGACACCGACTCCGGTACATTCGACTACTTCACCGAAGAGGTCAACGGCGAGGTCCAGGTCTCACGCGCCGACTACACCGCTTCTGGTGACGACAACGTCCTCGTCCAGGGCATCGCGGGCGATCGCGGCGCTCTCGGCTACTTCGGATACGCCTACTACCAGGAGAACAAGGACAACCTCAAGGTCGTCGCCATCGACGATGGCGACGGCTGTGTCCTACCTGAGCCCTCCACCATCGAGGACGGCTCCTACAAGCCGCTCTCCCGTCCACTCTTCATCTACGTCAACAGGAAGAGCCTCGAGAGGCCCGAGGTGAAGGCGTTCCTGACGTTCTACATGGACCACGGCTACCAGCTGACCGGCGAGGAGGGCTACGTCCCCGTAGACCCCAGCGTCTACGCTGCCAACAAGGCTGAAGCAGGGCTCTAGACGGCACGTCCCCCGTGGGGCGGTGGCTTCCTCCCACGAGCGAACGCTCGATGTGCCACCGCCCCGCCTTCCCTTCTTCTTCCGGGGCTGGACGCAGCGAGGAGATGTGATAGACACTACCGCACAAGATGGCTTCGCAGCACCGATCGGACAACGCCGGGCAACTATGCAGTTGAGCCGCAACCGCAAGCGGGGCGCGCTGCAGGGGCGCATCGTTCACTGGCTCTTCTTCGCTTGCGCGGCCATGTCCGTCATCACCACCTTCGGCATCGTCGCAAGCCTGCTGAGAGAGTCCCTCGGTTTCTTCGGAGAGATTCCTGTATGGGAATTCCTCTTCGGCACAACCTGGTCCCCCATCCTGAAAGACGCGGAGGGAAACCGGCACTACGGTGTACTCCCCCTCGTCAGCGGCACGCTCCTCGTGGCCTCAATCGCCGCTGCGGTCGCCGTGCCTGCTGGGCTGGCCATAGCCATCTACCTGTCGGAATACGCGCCGGACAAGGTCAGGCGCCTCATCAAACCCATCCTGGAGGTCCTCGCGGGCATACCCACCGTCGTCTACGGCTATTTCGCCCTCACGTTTGTCACCCCGCTCCTGCGGAGCATCCCCATCCAGGTCTTTCGCGAGGACCTCATCGTGTACAACGCGCTGAGCGCCGGTCTGGTTATGGGCCTGATGATCATCCCCATGGTCTCGTCGCTCAGCGAGGATGCCATGGTCGCGGTGCCCCGGTCGCTCCGCCACGCTGCGTACGCTCTCGGCGGAACGAGGCTGGAGGTCTCCCTACGCATCGTCGTGCCCGCCGCGTTCTCCGGCATCGTCGCCTCGTTCATCCTTGCGTTCTCGCGCGCCATCGGCGAGACGATGCTGGTAACCATCGCTGCGGGGGCGACGCCGCGCCTCACCTTCAACCCCATCGAGAGCATCCAGACGATGACGGCCTTCATCGTCCAGCTGGCGCATGGGGAGACCCCGCACGGGTCGCTGGAGTACAACACCATCTTCGCGGTGGGACTGCTGCTGTTCGCGTTCACGCTCGGCATGAACGTGCTCGGACACTTCCTCGTCCGCCGCTTCCGTGAGGAGTATTAGCATGGCGAGGGCAGAGATCACTGCGCTGCTCAACCCGCGCCTCGCCGTACGCAAGCGCATCGGCACAGTGGCCTACGTCATCTTCATCGCGGCCATCCTGATCGGACTCGCCGGGCTCGCTTCACTGCTCCTGCGTGTGCTCTGGCAAGGGGCGCCCTGGCTCAGCCTGCACTTCCTGACGGACTACCCGTCCCGCTTCGCTGAGCAGGCCGGCATGAAGTCCGCCATCTTCGGAACGGTATGGATCATGGGGCTCACAGGCCTCTTCACGGTCCCCGTGGGCGTCGGCGCGGCCGTCTACCTGGAGGAGTACGCGCCCAAGAACTGGTTCACGCGCATCGTAGAGGTCAACATATCCAACCTTGCCGGCGTGCCCTCGATCGTCTACGGGCTGCTCGGCCTCGCCGTCTTCGTGCAGATACTCGCACTGGGAAGGACGGTCGTCGCCGGAGCGCTGACGATGTCGCTCCTCGTGATGCCCATCGTCATCATCGCCTCCCGCGAGGCGATACGCGCCGTTCCTTCGACCTACCGCGAGGCGTCCTACGGCCTCGGTGCAACGAAGTTCCAGACCGTGAAGGACGTCGTCCTGCCCCACGCGCTCCCCGGCATCATGACCGGCACGATCCTCGCCATGTCACGGGCCATCGGCGAAGCCGCGCCCATGATCGCCATCAGCGCGCTCGTCTTCCTCACCTTCATCCCTACCGACCCGCTTGATGAGTTCACGGTGATGCCCGTGCAGATATACAACTGGGTGAGGGATCCCCGGCCTGAGTTCCATGGCCTCGCGGCTGCAGGCATCATCGTCCTGCTGGCTGTCCTGCTCTCCATGAACGCCGTGGCCATCTACATACGCAACCGCACGCAGAAGAGGTCTGAGGAATGACAACGACGGAAGCCACCGCCACCGACACGACCCTGAGCGTTACGGGCCTGGACATGTACTACGGTTCGTTCAGGGCGCTGCGGGACATCAACCTGGAGGTGACCCGGAACAGCGTCACCGCTCTCATCGGCCCATCCGGCTCCGGCAAGAGCACGCTGCTGCGCTGCTTCAACCGCATGAACGATCTCATCCCCGGCGCGCGGGTGGAGGGCCAGGTGCTCTTCAATGGCGAGGACATCTACCACCCAAGCATCGACCCCACCGAGATCAGACTCCGCGTCGGGATGGTCTTCCAGAAACCCAACCCGTTCCCCAAATCCATCTACGACAACGTCGCCTTCGGGCTGCGCATCAACGGATTCAGGGGCAACATGGACGAAGCGGTGGAGCGCTCCCTTCGCAGGGCCGCGCTCTGGGACGAAGTGAAGGACAGGCTCAAGGCGAGCGGCCTCACGCTCTCTGGCGGACAGCAGCAGCGCCTCTGCATCGCGCGCGCCGTCGCGGTGCAGCCGGACGTCATCCTCATGGACGAACCGGCCTCCGCTCTCGACCCCATCTCGACGCTCGCGATAGAAGACCTTATGCGCGAGCTGAGCCGGGACTACACCATCGTCGTCGTCACGCATAATATGCAGCAGGCTGCGCGGGTATCGGACTGGACGGCATTCATGACGATGGGAGAGGACCGGGCGGGCTACCTCGTGGAGGTCGGCGACACGCACCAGATATTCACTAACCCCCGGGACGAACGCACTGAGGGGTACATCACCGGCAGGTTCGGTTAACCTAGTGTTGGGGCGTGCCAGGAGGACGTGATGATGAACAGACCGATGGGCAGACACCAGCGTGCAGAGTTCGACCGGGACCTCCAGGACCTCCAGGACGACCTCCTTGCGCTGGGCAGCATGGTGGAGAAAGCGACCTTCCTGGCCGTCGAGGCGCTCAAGACCCGTGATCTCGCGTTGTCCCAGCAGGTCATCAAGGACGACGACATCATCGACCGGAAACGCGCCGAGCTCGAGGAGCGCGCGGTCGACCTCATCGCCATCCAGCAACCCGTCGCGTCAGACCTGCGCATGCTCATCGCCGCCCTGCACGTCTCGATGGAGCTCGAACGCATAGGCGACTACGCGGAGGGCATCGGCAAGATCAGCGTCATGATGGGAGACCAGCCGCCGATCAAGCCGCTGGTCGACATCCCGCGCATGGCCGAGAAGGCCAACGCGATGCTTCGCGCTTCCCTCGACGCGCTGGTCAAGCACGACGTCGACAAGGCATACCAGGTGTTGGCCGACGACGACGAGGTGGATGCGCTCTACGACCAGGTCTACCGCGAACTGCTCCTCCTGATGGTGCAGGACCCGAAGGTCATCGAACGCGCTACCCACCTGCTCTGGACGGCGCACGACCTGGAGCGCATCGCCGACCGGGCGACGAACATCGCCGAGCAGGTTGTCTACCTCGTCACCGGCAAGCAGGTAGACCCCGGCCGCGCCTCCCGGTACTAGCCGCTGGGCCGCTTCCTGCGGGGCACGAACGCCAGCCAGAGGATAGGCAACACGATGCCGAGCCCGGCAGCGAGTGCCGGCCACGGGAAACCGCGGCCTTGTCCCACCGTGACTGGCAGCACGAGCGTCGTGGTCCCTCGCTCCCCGTCGATGCTGACCGTTATCTCCCACTGCCCTGCTTCGCCAGGCTCCAGTATCGCGGTGTATTCATTGGCGCGCAGGCCGGGCGGACGGGTAGCAGTGGCCGGGCCGATCCGCTGCCCCTTGCGCTCGGCCAGAACGACGACTTGCGGCATGTACGGCAGCAAGACGTCCGGCGTATCCGGCGCGAGGACAACGGTAACTTCCAGGAAACCGACGCGCGGCACCACGGCCACGAGCACCTCGTAAGGCCCGCTGCCTCCCCTGTACAGCTCAACGCTGCCCTCGTGCCTGCTATGCGCCTGAACCTGTGAGGTCCCCGCGACGAGAACGCACGCCGTGAGAACAGCCATTGCAAGCGCCATCGCGGCGGCCATCGCGCTACTTGGCTTCCCCCATCTGGAGCACCGTGTTGAACTCTTCCTCGGTGACCGGGGTGATGGAGAAGCGATTGCCGCGCTTGAGCACCATCATCTCGGCCAGCGCGGGCTCCGCCCGCAACTCTTCCATCGTGACGATGTCCGCGAACTTCTGGTCCGCCTTGATGTCCACCATGTACCAGAGCGGCTTGTCCGGGGTGCTCTTCGGGTCCGGATGGTCGGAGTCCGGGTCCCACGCCGTATCGTCGGGGTACCCTTCCCGCACGACGGTAGCGATGCCCACGACGCCTATCGGTTTCGCGCTCGAATGCCAGAACAGCAGGCGGTCGCCCAGTTTGATGTCGTCGCGCAGCCAGTTCCGTACCTGGAAGTTGCGGACGCCGTCCCACTCGGCGACGCCGTCGCGTACGAGGTCGTCGTATGAATAGGTCGTCGGTTCGGACTTGAACAGCCAGTAGCGGGGCATCTGCTTCTCTCCTCTATGGCCTTTGCACAAGGTCAGCGAAGGCATATTGGGGGGCGGGATGGGCGTCTGATCCCCTCTCCCTACAAGGGGAGAGGGATAGGGAGAGGGTACTCCGGGGGGTTGTGGACGGGTTACGCAAGGTTCCTCCGGTCGACCGCTCACGCGAACTGCGGAGCGACCTCCTGCGCGAAACGCTCCATGACGTGCGCGTCGAACGGGCGGGGCGTCATCAGGATGAAGTGGTCGATGCCGACGTCCACCCACCTGCCCAACTGCTCCGTGATCTGCGCTGGCGAACCGAGCAACATGCTGTCACGGAACTGGTCTTCCGGCGTCGCGTAGTAGGAGGTCTCCTGCGTTGCCAGCGTGGCGCCTCTCGCAACGGTCGCCTCGACCTCTGACGCATCGTCGGTCAGTTTGATCTGTATCTGTATGGAGTGGCGCATGCCGGAGAAGTCACGGCCTGCCTCGTCGCAGACCGCCTGCATCCGGCTCAGGTTCACCTTCGCCTCCTCCAGCGGCGCGATCTGGTTGTAGTCGGTGGCGTGTTTCGCAGCGATCTGCATCGTGCGTTGGCCGCGTCCCCCGACGATGATGGGCGGGTGCGGCTGCTGCACCGGCTTGGGCATCTGGGGCGCCTCATCCAGCGAGTAGTACGTGCCCTGAAACGAGGCAGGCTCCTCGGTCCAGATCGCCTTGATGACGGAGAGCGCTTCGTCCAGCCGGTCGGCGCGCTCCTTGAACGGAGGGAACGGGATGCCGTGAACGTCGAACTCGTGCTTGACGTTGCCGCTGCCGATGCCCAGCTCCGCCCGTCCACCGGACACGTGGTCGATGGTATTGACCATCTTTGCCGTTATGACAGGGTGGCGGAAGTTGTTGTTTATCACCAGCATGCCCAGCCGGAGGTTTTTGGTGTGGCCGGCCATCGCCGCCATGACGGTAAGACCGTCGAGCCGCGCCGGAGTCGTTCCCCGGCCTGGATTGATCTGCATCAGGTGGTCCGACGGATAGAACCCGTGGAACCCGAGATCATCGCAGGTCTGGCATATGTGCAGGAAATCGCTCCATTCGAGTCCGGAGCTCCCGCCGACGCTGAAGAGAACCTTGGCCATGTGCGCCCCCTCTGGTGGTGTCGAGGGCATTGTACCCGCTCATGCAGTTGGTCGGAGGTGGAGGACACGATGAAGGACACGAACAGCAGGGGGCCGGACTTGCGTCCGGCCCCCTGCTCTTGCTTGAGTCTGCCCGCCGAGGGTTCCTAGAACGCCATGACCGCGACGCCCCCCGTTACCAGCCCGGCCGACGCCCAACGTGAGCGCCCCGTACCGAACGAGGTCCGCTTCCCAAACACAGCCCGAACGCTCATGCCGCTTGCGACAACCCAGAAGAGGAGCAGCACCGGCCTCGTGGACATGATTGCCGTGCTCAACGACACCGGCCCCAGCTCGAATGCCAGGAACGACCCGAAGAACGCGAGAAGGATGATCACCTGCGAGGCCCCTACGGTGATGAGCGCCGGGCGCGATGCAAGCGCCTTTCGCACGTTGGTACGGTTTCCAAGCCAGGCCGTGCTCATCAACAAGGGGGCCGAGAACGCCCAGGAGACCGCGTACATCTGCCAGATGGACATCTCTCCTACCGCAGCCTTGGCAAGCACCGCGTAGATCGCGATGGCAAACGCCGACCCAAGGGCGGCGAGCAGGGTGCGGTTCAGCCTGATCCGTGCTCCCGGAAGCGCATGGTGCCGCGATGCGACCATCACTCCGACCGTGACGAGGACCGCCGCCCCTGCCTTCAGTGGAGTCAGCGCCTCGCCGAGGAGCACGACCGCCATCACGAGCACGAACAGCGGGAAGGCGTCCATCACGGGAACGATGCGCGAGATGTCCGCTTCCCTCCGGAACGCGTAGCCATTGAGCAATTGGACGACCGCGTGCAGCATCCCCGCAAAAGCCATCGCGAGGACGGGCCACGAGAACCAGTCTGGAGGAGAAACGATCAGGATAACGGCCGCGAGCAGCGCATGCGGGATGCTGGCGAGCGCCGCGAAAGTGGACGCTCCATCCACGTGCCGGTCGAGTATGTACTTATGGACCAACGAGTATGCGGTGAAGGCCACCGCAACGAGCAACGATAACACTACCCAATCCATCTCTCTCCCCTTCTCTCGCTTGGGCTGTGCTATGCGCTGAGCCAATGACGGGCACGTCTGTTCGGGAAGAACGCGTACCCGGTTGGGGCGTCCGCCCAGGACTGGAGCGGACCGGCGGGGTGATCTCCCCCACCGGAGCCGAGGCGCCAAAGCGTTATTCTGTTCCCTCTTCGTTCTCCTCGCTGTCCGGGTTCTCTTCCAAAGCCTCGGATTGCACCAGGGCTTCCAGGTCAAGTACCTCTCGGATACCTGCGTAGTTGACGCCCTTATCGGACAACTCAGCTATACGTACGACCAGACCCACGTCAGTGTCCGAGTACAGCCGCGTACCTCCCTCCGTACGCTCGGGCTCGATGAGCCCCGCTGACTCGAACGCCCGGAGACGGTGCTCCGGTACGCCGGTGAGCCTTGCGACCACGCTGATCGGGTACTTACCCGTGTTCTCGTCCGCGTCGACCACTAAGGTAATCTAACAGCGCCAGGCAGATTATGCAATAGCCTGAAACAGGATTTCAGCCGGTTAGTCTTACGTTAATCTAACGGTTACAGCCAGGTTACATCCCCGCCGCCGTCAGAACACCTCCTTCTCAGAGGAGGCCGCCGCATAACCTCGCTGAAGGTGAAGCGCGCACGCGGTACACTTGGAGCCATGACCACCCGCGTCCGAACAGAGCCGCGCGCGCCGGAGTTCGCGAACCGCCTCGGCGCCCTGCCCGCACAGCCTGGCGTCTACCTGATGAAGTCCGCTGGCGGAGGGATCCTGTACGTCGGCAAGGCTGCGAGCCTCCGCAACCGCGTACGCTCCTACTTCCAGACGCCGTACGGCAAGGAGTTGCGCATCCAGGCGTTGGTCCGGCACATCGCGGACTTCGAGTTCATCGTCACCGAGTCCGTACAGGAAGCGCTGCTGCTGGAGAACCTGCTCATCAAGCAGCACAAACCCTTCTACAACGCCCGGCTCAAGGACGACAAGACCTATCCCTACATCAAGATCGACCTCGCCGAGGAGTTCCCGCAGGTCTATTTCACCCGGCGGGTGCTGGCTGACGGTGCACGCTACTTCGGACCGTTCGCCAGCGCCAGTTCCGTTCGCAAGACGATGGACCTGCTCAAGAAACTCTTCCCCTACCGCTCCTGCACCAAGACGATCACAGGCAACGACGAGCGCCCATGCCTCGAGTACTACATCCATCGCTGTGTCGCTCCGTGTATCGGAGTGGTGGACGCCGGCGGCTACGGCGAGGTGATACGCCAGGTGCTGCGCTTCCTCGAGGGCGACTCCGAGAGCGTGGAGATGGAGCTGCGCGTCAACATGGAGCGCGCGTCCGAGTCCCTCGAGTTCGAGCGCGCCGCGGTCCTGCGCGATCAACTCCGCGCTATCGAGTCTGTCTCGCAGAACCAGAAGGTCGTCTCGAACCGGAACGAGGACTCTGACGTCATCGCGCTCGCCTACGACAAGGGCGAAGCGTGGGTCGAACTCTTCCGCGTGCGGCGCGGCAAGCTGATCGGGCGCGACCACTTCGTGATGGAGGGCGGCGAGGCGGAGGATGAGCCGGCCCTGCTGGAGCACTTCGTCCAGCAGTTCTACGAAGCGTCCACGGACGTGCCGGGCGTGCTGTTGATGCAGCACGACATCGAGAACGCCGAGGCCATCGCCGACTGGCTCAGCGGCAAGCGGGGGCGGCGCGTCTCGGTCTACCGCCCCCAGCGTGGGGAGAAGCGCCAGCTCGTGCAGATGGCGGCCGCCAACGCCGCCGAAGCGCTGACGCAGCGGCGCATCCAATGGCTGCACGAGTCGGACAAGGTGCTGCAGGCGCTGGCCGAACTGCAGGAGGCGCTGAGCCTGCCGGAGCTGCCGCGACGCATCGAGTGCTACGACATCTCGAACATCCAGGGCACGAACTCGGTCGGCAGCATGGTCGTCTTCGAGAACGGACGCCCGAAGAGCGGACACTACCGCCGGTTCCAGATCAAGGGCGTTGGCGGGATAGACGACTACGCCTCGATGCAGGAGATGCTGCGCAGGCGCTTCCGGAGGCTGGGCGAACAACGGCGTGCCGAAGCGGAAGCGGGGGCAAGCGCCCCCCTGCCCTCCGATACCGCGGCAACCGGTGAAACCGAGGGCCCGCCGGACGACGCGCGCGGCACGCAGAACTCGTTCGGGTTCGTGCCCGGCCTCGTCATCATCGACGGGGGCAAGGGACACCTGAACGCTGCGCAGCAGGTCTTCCTGGAATTGGGGCTGACGGACATCCCGCTTTGTTCGCTGGCGAAGCGAGAGGAGGAGGTGTTCCTGCCGCACGTCCCTGAGCCGGTGCTGCTGCCCCGGCGCTCGCAGGGGTTGTACCTCGTGCAGCGCGTGCGGGACGAGGCGCACCGCTTCGCCATCACGTACCATCGACAGCGGCGCTCGCGGGCCGCGACGCGCTCGCGGCTCGACGACGCGCCGGGCATCGGTCCGAAGCGCCGCCGCGAGCTGATACGCCGCTTCGGGAGCGCGGCGGGCGTCCGTGCAGCGAGTGTCGAGGAGTTAGCAGACATCAAGGGCATGAGCCGTGCTTCGGCGGAGCAGTTGAAGGCGTTCCTCGGGGGAGACGACTCTCCTCCCCCGCAGGCGCAACTGGAGGAGATGGAGCGATGAGCACTGACCAGAACGACAGCAGGCCGCCGGTCTGGGTGGGGCACGTCAGCATGGCGACTTCGGACCTCGCGGAGTCGCAGACGTTCATGGAACAGCTCGGCATGAGGCCCATGTTCCATAACGAGTCCGTCGCCATCTTCGAACTGCGCGGCGGGACGCACCTCGTGCTGGTCGCGGACGAGAACGCCCGGGCGGGCGACGCGCCGTTCGACCTCATGGTCGAGGACCTCGACGCTACGCACGCCGAGTATGCCGAACGCGGGCTCGCGCCGTCGCCCATAGAGCGCGGGCGCATCCACGCCTCCTTCACCGTCACCGAGCCCGGCGGAGGGCGCATCACGGTCAACTCCACCCACGTCTCCAGCCAGCCGGTCTGAACGAGGCGCTGCCTTGTCATGTTGAGCGGAGCCGGAGTCGAAACATCTCTCGGGTTGCCTAGCCCCCTCTCCTGAGGGAGAGGTCGCCGCAGAGCGGCGGGCGAGGGCCCCCGGCAGTGGGGCGCGGAGCGCTGCCTTGTCATGTTGAGCGGAGCCGGAGGCGGAGTCGAAATATCTCTCGGGTTGCCTGATCCCCTCTCCCTTGAAGGGAGAGGGTGAACCGGACGCGGGGCGCAGCCCACCTCACGCCGCGCTGCGCTTGACGAGCGTCTCCCGTGTGGCGAACGCCAACAGCAGACCGGCGATCAGGAGGACCGGCGCGTACGCGATGAACGGCGCTGTCGGCCCGACGGTGTTGAGCAGCAACCCGCCGAGCAACGGCGCGCCCACGCCTCCGACCTCCGCGACCGTCCGTCTGAACGCCTGCAGGCGGCCTCGCACGTGGTTCGGCAGGACGTCGTACGTGCTCGCTGCCAGCGAGCCGAGCGAGAGCCCGTTGCAGACCGCCATGACCCCGACGAGCGCTACCACGTGCGCGTACGTATCCACGAACGGCATGAGCAGGAACGCCACGCCCGGCAGGAACGTGCTCGGCACCGTCGCCCACTTCCGTCCCAACTTGTCGAGAACGAACCCCGCCGGGAGGATCATTGCGAACACCACCCCTCCCGAGACCGAGAAGAGCGCGCCGATCTGGGTGGGCGTGAGTCCCAGCTCCGCGTCCGCGTACAGCGGCAGCACGCTCTGCAGCGTGATGCGGAACGTGAACCCCGCGAACGTCGCAAGGACGAACACCCAGTAGCTCAGGCGCAGGCCGGGTTCGATCTGCCTGAACAGGTCGATGAAGTCCCGCACGCGTTGACCGGGTCCACTCCGGACAGCCCCTTCTGTGGACTGCGACGCCGCCTGCGGCGCTCCCTGCGGGGCGTAGGCGTCGTGCGCGAACAGGCCAAGGGCGACTGCGATGCCGGTCAGCGCGGCAAAGCCCACGAACGTCGCACGGAAGTCGATGGCCTCTGCCAGGAAGCCGCCGAGCAGCGGGCCGATCGCCAGTGCGCCAGAGTGCATCCCGTGAAAGCCGCTGAGCACCCTGCCCCGCTGGTCGAGGCGCACGAGGTCGATGCCGGCAACCTCGCGCCCGAGCGCCCAGAGGCTGTCCCCGATGCCCACGACGAACGTCGCCAGGAGGATGGGCCAGAACCACGGCGTGACTGCGCCGACGAGCGCGCCGAGCAGCACGAGCCCCGGCCCGCCTATGAGCATCTTCCGGGTGCCGAAGCGGTCGACCAGCACTCCCGCGCCCGGGATGCCGAAGAAACGCCCCAGGGCGTAGGTGGTGACGACCTGCGCCGCGGCGCCGGGGCTCACGCCGAAGTGGTCGACGAGCACCGGCGTGACCGGCAGCACCATCGCCCAGCCGGAGCCGGAGATGAGCGTTCCGGCGTACAGGTTGCCGAGGCCGCGGGCCGTGGGGCTGCGGAGCAATGCCACCGGTGAGCGGTTCACCACACTTCCCACCCGTCCCTGGGGGAGAGGTCGCCGCGCAGCAAGCCTCTCAGGAGACGGCCGCTTCCTGCCAGGGCGGCGCGTCCGCCCACGGACGCAGGAAGTCCTGTATCTCCTTCAGGTGCTCCGGGCTCTGACCAGCCTGCGACGGCGTGAAGTTCGCCAGCCGCGCGGGGTTGTTCATGGACGGCCAGTGCTCCAGTGGCAGCTTGATGCACTCGTTCTCCCCCTCGTCCCGCACGACGGCCATCGGCTCCCCCCCGTCGGCCACGACGGCCATCTGCTCCGTGAGCAGCTTGCGGTAGAGGATGATGCCGCGGTCGGACTCGCCGAGGTGCTCGCGGTGGCGCGGCGCGATCCCGCCCTGCGTGATCCACGCAACGAAGTCCTGGTGGTTCACGAGGTCCTCGATGAGGCGGCCGTCTTCCTCGTAGAGGTTCACGTTGAAGTACGGGATGCGCTCCTGCGGCTGCACGGCCTGGCCGGGCGCGGCGCGGTAGAAGAACCACGTCACGTGGAGCGTGTTCTCGTCGTCGACGGGGGTGCGGAACTGCATCGAACAGCGCACCGAGCTCCCAACGAACAGTATCTGCGGGAACATGATGGGGTGACCGATCGCCCAGTCGCCGTGAGTCTCGTCGATGCCCTCGGTGATGCGGCGTTTCACGATGCCGTAGTCGAAGACGTCGAAGCCGATCTTCTGGTGCCGCTTCGGCAGGATGCCGAACTCATCGGGCTTGGCGAGGCCGAGACGCACCGCCTTGTCGTGCTGCTGCCGGACGCCCCAGTAGCCGTGCAGCCACTCCAGGTGTACCGGGTCGAGTGAGTTCTCCATGCACTGCAACCAGTTGCACGGGAGCGGCGCGAGCGCAACCTCGCTCCAGCCGTCGTCCCAGGTGAACGGCTCCCAGTTCGGCAGCAGCGGCGTCGGCTGCGGGCCCATGTACGCGAACACCATGCCCGCGAGCACCTGCACCGGGTAGCCCGCGACCTTCACCTTCTCCTTGAAGCGTCCGTCCGGATGCACCGTCTCCTCGAAGGGCTGCTCGATGCACTGGCCGGTCTCGTCCATCATCCAGCCGTGGTACATGCAGCGGAGACCGTGCTCCTCCGGTATGCCGTAGGAGAGGTCGACCCGACGGTGGGGGCAGAAGCGGTCGATGAGTCCAAGTGTGCCGGACTTGTCCTTGTAGAGGACGAGGTCCTCGCCGAGCAGCCGCACCGCCTTGGTGGGACGCTCGTCGAGCTCCGCGGCGGCTGCGATGGGGTGCCAGTAGCGGCGCATGAGTTCGCCCATCGGCGAGCCCGGGCCGACTCTCGACAGTCGTTCGTTCTCCTGGATGCTGAGCATGGTCTACCTCCCTGTGCTCCATACACTTCCGGGCCGGTTGGCCGGATTGTACCGCACATGGCGATCTCTCGCCCCACGTATAATCCGGCCATCCGGTCTGCAGGAGGCGCGTCATGCCGCTCGACCCTGAAGCGAAAGCCTCGTTGGAGAAACGCATCGAGATGGGCGTGCTCGAGCCGCATGAGTCGAGCCCGGAGGAGGCGCGCGCGCTGCAGGCGGCCCGGCCGAACCTGCCGGGGCCTGAAGTAGCGTCGGTGAGCGACCATCGCGCGCCCGGCCCCCACGGCGACGTGCCTGTGCGGGTCTACGTCCCGGTGACCGACGACGCGGGACCCCTGCCCGTCTCCATGTGGTTCCACGGCGGCGGATGGGTCATCGGTAGCGTCGCGACGAACGATGCGACGTGCCGGGCGCTCGCGAACGCGGCAGGGGCCATCGTCGTGTCGGTCGA
Source organism: Dehalococcoidia bacterium (assembly GCA_022820645.1). Classification (GTDB taxonomy): domain Bacteria; phylum Chloroflexota; class Dehalococcoidia; order Lucifugimonadales; family Australimonadaceae; genus Bin16. The sequence continues at coordinate 247,864 of JAJEFD010000002.1, forward strand.
CTACCGGCTTGCGCCGGAGCACAAGTTCCCCATACCGTTCGACGACTCCTACGCCGCGACGGTGTGGGCGGCGGAGAACGCGGCGTCGCTTGGCGGCGACTCGTCGCGGTTGGCGGTCGCGGGCGCGAGCGCCGGCGGGAACCTCTCGGCGACGATAGCGCTCCGGGCGCGGGATGAGAACGGGCCAGCGCTCGCCCACCAGTCGCTCATCTACCCGGTCACCGACCGGGACTACAGTCGTCCGTCCTACGCCGAGAACGGCGAGGGGTACGGACTCTCCTACGCCTCGATGCTCTGGTTCTGGGACTGCTATCTCTCCAGCGAGGCCGACGCCTCGAACCCGTACGTTGTGCCGATGCTCGCGGAGGACCTGTCCGGCCTGCCCCCGGCGTTCGTCCTGACGTGCGAGTACGACCCGCTCCGCGACGAGGGCGAAGCGTACGCGGAGCGCCTGCGCGCGGCGGGCGTGCCAACGAAGCATTCGCGCTACGACGGGATGATTCACGCGTTCTTCAACGCGGGCATCCCATTCACACGGACGTGGGACGCTATCGACGAGACGGCAGGCGAGCTGCGGAAGGCGTTCGGTACAGCGTAGACAGCCCAGCCCCTTTACCCTCGCGTATACTCCGGCGCATCCGGTCCGAAGGAGAGCCAGCGTGCCGCTCGACCCTGAAGCGAAGGCCTCGTTGGAGAAGCAGGCCGCCATGGGCCTGCCCGCCCAGCACGAGGTGAGCCCCGAAGAGGCGCGCGCGATGTCGGAGTCGCAGCCGCGCATCCCCGGGCCGGAGGTCGCGTCGGTGAGCGATGTCGCCGCGCCGGGGCCGCACGGCGACGTTCCCGTGCGAGTGTACGTGCCCGTGACGGACGACGCGGCTCCCCTGCCCGTGTGCGTTTGGTTCCACGGCGGCGGCTGGGTGGTCGGCAGCATCGCAACGAACGACCCGACGTGCCGGGCGCTGGCGGATGCGTCCGGGGCCATCGTCGCATCGGTGGACTACCGGCTTGCGCCGGAGCACCGGTTCCCCATCCCGCTCGACGACTGCTACGCAGCGACGGAGTGGGCAGTAGCGAACGCGGCATCGTTCGGCGGCGACCCGTCGCGGCTGGCGGTTGCGGGATCGAGCGCGGGCGGGAATCTCGCCGCGGCGGTCGCGCTGCGAGCGCGGGACGAAGGCAAGCTCCGGCTCGCACACCAGTCGCTCATCTGTCCGGTGGTCGACAACGACTTCACCCGTCCGTCCTACATCGCGAACGGCGAGGGCTACGGGCTCAACTACGACACGATGGTCTACTTCTGGCAATGCTACGTGCGCGACGAGGCGGACGCCTCCAACCCGTACGTCGCGCCGATGGCGGCAGCCGACCTGTCCGGCCTGGCGTCCGCCTTCGTCCTGACGTGCGAGTACGACCCGCTCCGCGACGAGGGTGAGGCATACGCGGAGCGGCTGCGCGAGGCGGGCGTGCCAACGAAGCTGAGCCGCTACGACGGGCAGATCCACGCGCTGTTCAACGCGGGCGTGCCGTTCACGCGGACGTGGGACGCCATCAGCGAGGCGGCAGGCGAGCTGCGGAAAGCGTTCGGCACTGCGTAATCCCTCCAGCACCAGCCCCCGCCCGCCGGGGATACCGCGCTTCTGGCCGGCGCACCGCGTCTTCTACGGGTGGGCCATCGTCGGCGCGGCGTTCGTCGCGACGTTCGCTGAGGTGCCCGGCTTCGGGCCGGTACTCACCGTCTTCGTCAAGCCGATACAGGACGAGTTGGGCTGGTCGTACACGACGATCGCGACGGGGTTCCTCATCGGGAGCGCATCGGGAGCGGTTGCGTCGAGCCTCACGGGTTGGCTGGTCGACAGGTACGGGCCGCGCGTTGTGGTGGCGCTGGGAGGCGTGGGGCTCGCGGGAGCGCTCGTGGGGCTGTCGACGATACAGGAACCGTGGCACTTCTGGACGTTCTTCGGGCTGGCGCGCGGCTCGGTGATAGCGGGCGTGGAGATCGGGTCGTCGGTCGCGATAGCGAAGTGGTTCGTGCGGCAGCGCGGGCGGACGCTGGCGGTCAAGTCGATGGGCCAGCGCTCGGGGCAGGTGGTGCTCCCCATCGTGAGCTTCCTCATCATGGACGCGTCCGACTGGCGGACGGCGTACGTGGCGCTGTCCGGGTTCGCGTGCCTCGCCATCATCGGGCCCGCGCTGGTGCTGATGCGCAGCCAGCCGGAGGACCACGGGATGCTGCCGGACGGGACGACCGATCTGCGCAACGCCCAGGGAGACCGCAGACCACAGGCGCGCGTCGTCGAGGAGGAGTCGTGGACGCTGCGGGAGGCACGGAGCACTCGGGCGTTCTGGCTCATCACCGTGTTCTTGATCTGCACGCCGTTCGTGCAGGGAGCGACGAACCTGCACATGGCCCCTATCTTCCACGACCGGGGGCTGAGCGAGGGGCAGGCGGTGGCGATCGTGTCCATCTTCGGGATGTCGTCGGTGTCGTCCATCCTCCCTACGGGATTCATCATGGAACGCGTGCACGTCCGTTTGGGGGCGATGGTGCAGGCGGTGCTCGTGCTCACGACGATGGTGCTGCTCTTGGTTCCGACGGGCGGCTTCCCGCTCGCGGTCCTCTGGGCAATCATCTTCGGCGTGGCGGCGGGGATGCGGAACGTCATCGAGGTGCTGCTGCTCGCGAACTACTTCGGGAGGGCGTCGCTGGGAGCGATCAAGGGTTTCACCGCCCCGTTCCGCATGATCAGCCCGTTCGGGCCGGTGCTGGCGGGGTTCATCCGCGACGAGTCGGGCAGCTACACCGGGGCCTTCATCCTGTTCGCGAGCGTGGCGGTACTGATGCTGGTGTTGATGGTGTTCGCGACGCAGCCGGCGAAGACCCCGACGGAGCCGCAGCCCGCGGGCGCGTAGTATAGTTGCCAGGAGAGGCCGGAAGGCCCGCTCGAGCAGGGCCAGCCAACGGCGGATTTTGCGTAAAGGAAGGTCAGAGATATGGCGACGTTTGGTGTGATCGACGCTGATACGCACGTGGACGAGAACGAGGCCACGTGGGAGAGTCTGGAGGCTGCGGGGTCCAAGTACGTGCCGGTCTCCATATCGCCGGACGCGAAGGTAACGTCCGCCGTTGCGGACCGCCCTGAGGCGCCGGGCGTCCGCATCGCGGGGGCGCTCGGCAACCGCTGGTGGCTGGTCGAGAACCGGCTGCAGCCGCGCATCATCCGCGACGAGGTACACCATCCGCTGCGCGAGCACCGGGAGTTGGACGACGCGGCGGGCGTCGCTGGGCGTCTGAAGGACATGGACAAGATGGGAGTGGACGCCCAGGTCATCTTCCCGACGTTCTTCATCCGCTACGGCGCGCAGGACGCGGACGCGGAGGCGGAGCTCACCGGCGCGTACAACCGCTGGCTCGCCGACCGCTGCGCGATGAGCAACGGACGCCTGCGCTGGGCTGCGGTGCTGCCCCTGCTCGACCCCAACAAGGCAGTCGCGGAGCTGCGCTGGGCGAAGGAGAACGGCGCGTGCGCCATCTTCAAGCGCGGGTTCGACCTCGACAAGCCGGTGAACGACAAGCACTTCTTCCCCGTGTACGAGGAGGCGGACTCGCTGAACATGCCCCTCTGCATCCATACCGGCCACCCCCTGCCCGGCCGCGAGTGGGACCGTGGCTTTCCGGTGATGGCGGCCTTCCTCGCGGTCGTCTCCAGCAGGCTTCCGAGCAAGTTCCCGAACCTCAAGTTCGGGTTCATCGAGGCGGGCGCGGCGTGGATCTCCTACGCGCTCTCCAACCTGGGGATGGTGCAGCGGTCGCTCGCGCTCCACGACCGCTCGGCGACGTTCGACCTGCAGCGCGACCTCTTCAAGGAGGACCGGCTGTACGTGACGATAGACCCCATGGACCACATCGAGCACCTGCTGGACTTCGGCACCGAGGACAACCTCATCATCGGCACCGACTACTGCCACTCCGATCCGTCGGCGAACCTCGCGGCGCTCGACGAGGTCAAGAAGTGGGCAAGCGAGGGGCGCATCAGCGATGCCGTCGCCCGGAAGATCCTGGAGACGAACGCCAAGGAGTTCTACAACCTGTAGGAACCCTGTCATTTCGAGCGAAGCCGAGAAATCTCTCGGGGCAACGTAAGCAAGGGGCGCCCATGAGGGCGCCCCTTCTCATACGTCTCGTGATTACGCCGCCTACTGGTTGAGCGTGGCCTGCGCCTCTGTCCAGGGCTTCTCCCCTGCCCACGTGCTGAGCACCTGCTCGATCGTCGAGACGAGTTCGGCTGGCTCGCCCTGCTGCAGCGGCATGTAGCGCGTCATCCACGTCACGTCGGAGAGCGCCTGCCAGCGTTCGAGAGGCAGGTCGATGCGCTTGTTCACTTCGGGGTCGCGCACGACGCCCATCGGCTCCCCGCCGTCCTGAACGATGCCGGCCTGCTCCTTCAGCACCTTGCGGTAGAGGATGATGCCGCGGTCGGACTCGCCCAGCTTCTCCTTCTCGCGCTCGGCATTCGGCCCCTGCGTGATCCACGCGACGAAGTCCTGATGGTTCACGAGGTCAGGGATCAACGTGCCGTCGGGCTCGTAGAGGTTGACGTACCAGTACGGCACCTTCTCCTGCTTCGGGGGCTCAGCTCCCTCGGCGGCGCGGTAGAAGAACCACGTGATGTGCATCGTGTGGGTGTCGTCAACCGGCACGCGGTACTGGAGCGTGCAGTTCACGACGCTGCCGACGAACAGCACGTTCGGGAAGAGCACCGGGTGGCCGATGGCCCAGTCGTGGTCTTCCTCGGTGGTGCCCTCGACGACGCGCCGCTTGATGAGGCCGTAGTCGAAGACGTCGAACCCGATCTTCTGGTGCCTGCGCGGCACCGTGGGGAACGAGTCGGCCTCGGCGAGGCCGAGCTTGACCGCTTTGTCCTGCTGTTGGCGGACGCCCCAGTAGCCGTGCAGCCACTCCAGGTGAACCGGGTCCATGGAGTTCTCCATGCACTGGAGCCAGTTGCACGGGAGTTCCACGATGCCGATGTCACTCCAGCCGCCCTCCCACTCGAACGTCTCCCAGTGCGGGAGCAGCGGCGCGGGCTGCGGCCCGAGATACGCGAACACCAGTCCGCCGTACGATTCGACCGGGTACCCCGCGACCTTCACCTTCTCCTTGAAGCGACCGTCCGGGTGAACGGTCTCCTCGAACGGCTGCTCGATGCACTGGCCCGTCTCATCCATCATCCAGCCGTGGTACATGCAGCGAAGTCCGTGCTCTTCGGGGATGCCGTAGGAGAGGTCGACCCTGCGATGGGGGCAGAAGCGGTCGATGAGGCCCAGCGTGCCGGACTTGTCCTTGTAGAGGACGAGGTCCTCGCCGAGGACGCGCACCGCCTTGGTGGGGCGGTCGTCCAACTCGGCGGCAGCGGCGATGGGGTGCCAGTAGCGCCTGAACAACTCGCCCATCGGCGTGCCGGGCATGACGCTGGTGAGGTCTTTGTTCTCCTGTGCGGTCAGCATGGGGCGGAACCTCCTTTGACCTTGCGGCGTTCGGTTGCTCTGCGGCGATTGTAGCGCACGCGTGCACCGATTGCGTACCGGCAATGATGGACGCAAGCGGGTTACGTTCTGCGGCCTCCCCCGTCTCAGGCGAGCAGGTTGAGCAACTGCGCCGGGGTCCCGGCTATGAAGTCAGGGGCGGCGCGGGAGAGCTGCTCGGTGGGGTCGTCGAGGCCCCATGTTGCGAGGCAACTCCGGCAGCCGCCGTTCTTCGCGACCTCGACGTCCGACCAGCTGTCTCCTACCACGAGGGTCCGATTTGGGGTTGCGCCCATGCGGGCCATCAGGCGCTCCAGCCCCTCCGGGTGGGGTTTATGGTGGGTAACGTCCTCGAAGCCGACGATATGCGGGAAGTGGTCGCCGATACCGAGTTCCTCCGCTTCGACCACCGTGCCGGCGCGCCGGCCCTCGACCAGGATGTCGTGTGATTTCGAGGTGAGTATGCCCATGGTCATGCCACGCTGCTTCAGGGCATCCAGCATCTCCCGCACACCATCGAAGAGGTAGACAAAGCCCGGGCCCTTGCTCCAATAGTGACGGAGGTAGACGCCCATGAGGTCGAGCTCCCAACCCCGGGCGACGCTCATCTCATCGAAGGACGGCCGGAACGGGGAGCCGCGCATCGTCTCGACGAACTCCGTCGGGTCGGTGGGCAACCCCACCTCCGCGAACGTCAAGCGAGCGGCCTCGACGCGGGCGGGAAAGGTGTCCACGAGCGTATCGTCGTAATCGAAGACGACGGCGTCGATGGGCCCTTGGAGGGCTGAGGAGGCGGAATCTCGCATACGGCTCGTTCCGGGTTCCTGGGAAGCGTGGTTCGGGGAAGCAGGCTATGAGGGGCGCGGTTGCTGCGTCAACGGGGCAACGACAGTCCCCACCCTCTCTGCCCCTGTCCTGTCCATCCTGTCCATCGATGTTGATATACTCCACCGGCCATGCACTGGTCTGACGTTGTTATCGAGAGTCTGCGCGAGCACGAAGTGTGGCACGCAACCTACGTGCCGGACGCCATCAACTGGCAGGTGCTCTCCAAGCTGGAAGCCGATCCCGCGTTCACCGTCGTGCCCGCGTCGCGCGAGGAGGAGGCCATAGGCATCGCCGCGGGCATCTATGCCGGGGGCGGACGCGCCGCGATGTTTATGCAGAGCAGCGGCTTCGGCAACACGATTAATGGCCTCGCGCAGCTGCTTACCGCGTACCGCATCCCCGTTCCCCTCTTCATCGGCATGCGCGGCGGGCTGAGCGAGTTCAACGAGGTGCAGGTGCCGTCCGCGCGCCCGATACCCGCGATCCTGGACGAACTGCACATCCAGCACTACGCCCCGGAGCGCGAGGACGAGGTGCAGAAGTACGTCGACGGCGCGATCGAGCTCTCCTACGCGAGCCGGATGCCCGTCGCCGTCCTCTGGTATGCGCAACTGGTGGGAGCGAAACGTGCTACGTCGTGAGGGCATCGCTGCGCTCGTGCGCAGGCTCGACAACGAACCCGTCATCGCCAACCTCGGTCCGGCGACGTTCGACCTGTACGCGGCGGGAGACCGCGACGCGAACCTCTACACCTGGGGAGCGATGGGGCTGGTGTCGTCCATCGCGCTCGGCGTGGCGCTCGCCGCGCCGGACCGCAAGGTGTTCGTCACCGACGGCGACGGCTCCCTGTTGATGAACCTCGGTTCGCTTGCGACGATAGCGCGGCAGGCGCCGCCGAACCTCGTGCACATCGTCTGGGACAACCAGATGTGGTTCGAGACGGGCGGACAGCCGACGCACACCTCCACCGGCACCGACCTCGGGGGCATCGCGCGCGCCGCGGGCATACCGAACGTCGCGCGGGCGGCTACCGTTGAGGCCTTCGAGGAGGCGCTCGACCAGGCGATCCGCGAGCCGGGGCCGTGGTTCATCCACGTCGATATCGAGGAGACCGGCGAGCCCCGGCAGCGTCCGAAGGTAGTCGTGGAAGAGAACCTCGTGAAGTTCCGCCGCACCTTCACCGGCTAGGCAACCCGCCCCTGCACGCTGATGTTCGACCGGTGCTCCGGAACGCCTGCCACGCCCGGGCGGAACGCGAAGAGCGCACCGCCTTCCGGACCGATCTCCTCGCCCGGCGTGGACTCCCTGCTCGACGAGGTGACGTATGCGGTGGAGAGGTCGTCGTCCCCGAAGCCGATGCTGGTTATCTTGCGCGCGGGGAACTCCACCCGCGTCATCTCCGAGCCTGAGGGATCGTACCGCACGACGGACCAGCCGCCCGACAGGGCGACCCATAGACAGCCCTCCGCGTCGAGCGTGATGCCGTCGGGTGAGCCGCCTTCCCCGCCGGAGAGGTCGATGAAGACACGCCGGTTGGAGACCGTCCCTGAGTCGAGGTCGTAGTCGAACAGCGCTACGCGCCTGCCTCGGGTCTCCGCAACGTAGAGGAGCCTATCGTCGGACGAGAAAGCCATGCCGTTCGGCATCTCCAACCCGCCCGCAAGCAGGGCTGCTGACCCGTCCTGCCCGACCGAGTAGAGCGAGCCGGTCCCGCCTTCAGGCGGTATGACGCCCGCCACGACGCGCCCGAGCCGGTCGGCAACGACGTCGTTGAAACGGGCCTCGCCCTCCCCCGGCAACCCGCCGATGACGGGCCGGACGGGGCCGCCGGCCTGCGCCGCCCCTACCCGCGTGTGGTCCATGAACAGCAGCAGCGACCCGTCCGCCTGGAGCGTGAACGCGTAGAACGATTGGCCCTCGACCACCCTCTCCACCGTCCCGGACGCCGGGTCCAGACGGTGTACGCGCTGCGAGCGGTTGTCCGTCCAGTAGAGGCGCCGGTCGTCGGGGTTCCACAGCGGGTTCTCCCCAACGATGTCCGGGTTCCTGGCAACGGTCTCTGCTTCGATGGCCATCGCGTCACTCCAGGCAGGAGGATATACGAGAAGGAGCCGCCCGGTTGGGCGGCTCCTTCTGCTCTCGATTGGTCCCGCGATAGCGGTTACTTCATCGCCGCTTCGCCAACCGTCTCCATGATGAGGCGGGTGACGGTGTACGGGTCCATGTTGGCGTTCGGGCGGCGGTCTTCGATGTAGCCCTTGCCCTCGACCTCGACCTGCCAGGGGATGCGGATGGAAGCGCCGCGGTCGGAGACGCCGTACTTGAACTCCTTGTAGGAGGCGGTCTCGTGGAGACCGGTCAGCCGCTCCTCGATGCGGTAGCCGTAGTTGGCGATGTGGAGATCGTGGCGCTTCCCCAGTGCCTCGGCGGCGTCGATGTTGGGCTGGTAGCTGGAGCGCATGGCGTTCGTGGAGAAGTTGGTGTGCGCCCCTGCCCCGTTCCAGTCCCCGCGCGCGGGCTTGGGGTCCAGCGTCGCGTTGATGTCGAAGTCCTCGCCGGTGCGGTAGAGCAACCAGCGGGCGACCCAGAGCTGGTCGGATACGTCCAGCGCGCCGAGCGGGCCGACCTGGAACTCCCACTGCCCCGGCATGACTTCACCGTTGATGCCGGAGATGCCCAGCCCGGCCTGGAGGCAGTTCTCCAGGTGCTCCTCAACCACGGGGCGTCCGAACACCTCGTCGGCGCCGACGCCGCAGTAGTACCCTCCTTGGGGGGGCGGGTAGCCGCCTTCCGGGAAGCCGAGCGGGCGGGTGCCCTTGAAGAACGTGTACTCCTGCTCGATGCCGAACCAGAACTCGAGGCTCGCGTACTTCTCGGCGGCAACAGCGCATGCCGCGCGCGTGTTCGTGGGATGGGGAGACATGTCGGGCAGCAGCACCTCGGCCAGGACGAGGATGTTGTCGCCGCCGCGTATGGGGTCGGGGCAGCAGAAGACGGGCCGCAGCACGCAGTCGGATGCGTCGCCGGGGGCCTGGTTCGTGGACGAGCCGTCGAATCCCCAGATGGGAAGGTCCTCCAGCTTGTTCGTCTTCTCGATGACCTTCGCCTTGGAGCGGAGCTTCGCCGTGGGCTGAGTGCCGTCTACCCAGATATATTCCGCGCGGATCATTGCAGTAACCCTCCTTCTTCTCTGCTTTTTCAGTGTTGTCGTTCGGTACGCCGGGCGCGCTTGGGCCGCGCCCGTTACTCTTCCGTTATCTCGATCGTGTGGATGGCGTCGCCGGGTGTCCGTGCAGCCTGGGGGTCGCGGACGCTGATCGACATCAGCACGTCCAACCCATCCGTCACCTGCCCGAATACGGCATGACGGTTGTCCAGGTGTGGCGTTGGGCCGTGGGTGATGAAGAACTGGCTGCCGTTGGTGTTCGGTCCGGCGTTGGCCATGGAGAGGATGCCGGGTTTGTCGTGCCGCAGGCTGGGGTGGAACTCGTCCGCGAAGCGGTACCCTGGGCCGCCCCTGCCCGTTCCGGTGGGGTCGCCGCCCTGCGCCATGAAGTCCGGGATGACGCGGTGGAAGGTCGTGTCGTCGTAGAAGCCCTCGCGGGCGAGGAAGACGAAGTTGTTGACGGTGTTGGGGACCTTATCGGCGAAGAGCTCGATGACGATGTCGCCCTTCTCGGTCTTGAACGTCGCGGTGTAGCTCTTTTCGGGGTCTATCGTCAGGGCTGGTGGGGCGTCGTACTGTTGCGGCATCTGTGCTCCGTTTCTCGTATCGGACACGTCCGGGGTGGGCGTGGGAGGCAGTGTGTCCTCCGCGCTGCATCCGAGCAGGAGGCCTGTCAGCGCAGCCAGCGCAAGAAGTGTCGTTAGGAAGTGTCTTCTCATCGTCCGGCGGCAGCGTCCCCGAGGGATCCGAACGTGCTGCATTAGCGGAGAGGATATGCGCTGGCAGGTGGCGGGGCAAGCGAGAAATGGGGGTGCGGCGCAAGCCGTAACGAAATCGTAACGAATAGGCCCGTGCTGCCGCGTCAATCGAGGCGGTAGAACGCTACGGCGGTACCGCTCAGCACGTCGGCGACCTGCTCGTCCGTCATCGGGCCCGCCGCATCGATCGTTGCCTGCACCACCTGCTCGTACGATGCAACGGACAGATGGTTCGGCCAATCGCTGCCGAACATCATGCGGCGGTAGCCGAACAGCCGCACCATCGGCTCCACGAACAGTTTGAGGTGGGCCGTGCTCCACGGCTCCGTATCGAGCGTCACGAGTCCGCTCAACTTGACCGATACGTTCGTGCACGGTGCGAGGTTGAGCATGTGGACGCCCCACGGCTCCCGCTCGCTCCGCGCGATGAACGGCGAGCCGATGTGCGCGAGGGCGATGCGCAGGTCAGGGACGGCCTCGGCCAGATCGCGCACGGAGGGGACCTGGCGCGGCTCCACGATGACGTCCAGGCTCAGGCCGCGCTTCCCCGCCTCGCGGAGACCCGCCAGCACGGCGGGCTGCGTCAGCCAGTGGTTGTCTTCCTCGCGATGCGCCGGGAGACAGAGCCCGCGCACCTTCTTGTTGCGTTCCAGCTGTTTGAGTGTCTTGCCAAGGTCCCGCGAGGTAACGTCCACCCAGACCGTGACCGCGGCCACGAGTTCGTCCTTCGCTGCGGCAGCCAGCGCGGCGTTCGTGGCCTCGTCCGAAGGCTCGGGTTGGACGAGCACGGTCCGCTGCACGCCGTTGGAGGCCAGGAGCGCAGCGAACTCCCCGGCGGTATCCGGCGCTGCGGGCTGGCGATGGGCGTCTACGATGGGTGGGAGGTTCATGGTTCCGTTGTGGGCAGACCCGCTGCTGTGGGCGTGCGGGCCTGTCCAATCCTAGCATGGACGAGCCGCAGGCGGAGCCTGCGCACGATCCTGCACCTCAGCCCTCGATAGCCAGGCAGTGCGTTCTGCCCTCTTGTGCGGAACTTACGACGCATAAGCCGTCTCAACACCTGTCGTTCCGCTCTCCAACAAACCTCTCTCAACGCACTTTATGGCAGGCTTCTAAACGTGTTCAGACCTTGCTATCGGAATCTGCACTGGACTTGTCGGATTCAGCGCGTTATCCTGCGCACGCAAAAGGCAGCGGTTCGACGCAGCTGCCGCATACAGGAGGTAAGTGGGATGCCCACTTTCAGCATCGTTTCGATAGGTGAAGCCCGCGCGAACAGCGCCACGGGCAAGCGAGCGCAACTGTTGCAGGAATACATCGGCTACATCCAGCGCGTGGCTCCCGGTGAGGCTGGCAAGCTGGAGGCCGGAGAGGGCGAAACGACCCAGGCGATCAAGCGCCGGCTCGGGGCGGCAGCCCAGGCGCTGGGCAAGAACCTCGACTCGAAAAGCGCGGGCAGCACCGTCTATTTCTGGAGTTCGGACGGGCGGCGCCGCGGCAGGCCTCGCAAGAACCCCGTCGCCTAGCAACCTTCCCTCGCCCATTTCACACGGTATCCCGGCCCGCTCTCGTGAGCGGTTGGGATGCTGTGTTTGTTAACGTGCATTTATCTCCGGCGGCGGCACGGCTTGCCGCGGCATGACGGGCGCTTTATGCATCGCGTAAGCGTTCGCCTGTGGCAGGGGCAACCCGGTCATCGGGACGAACGTTTACCCCTTGCGGCCCGAACTGCTGCTACGATATAGGCGGGAGCGCTGCTCCCGCCTGCACAGCATTACGAAGCCTCAGGAGCCGGAGTGCGCATAGCCATAGCAGCCGATCACGCAGGGTTCACGCTGAAGACCGACGTTGCCGCGATGCTCGGCGCATGGGGCCACGACGTGCTCGACCTCGGCGCGCACGAATTCGACCCGGACGACGACTACCCCGACTTCGCCGCGCTCGCCGCGCGGGCCGTCGCCGGCGGCGAGGCGGAGCGCGGCGTCATCGTCTGCGGCAGCGGCGTCGGAGCGAGCATCGCGGCGAACAAGGTCACGGGCGTCCGCGCCGCGATGTGCCACGACACCTACTCGGCGCACCAGGGAGTGGAGCACGACGACATGAACGTGCTCTGCATCGGCGGGCGCGTCATCGGACCCGAGACGGCCCGGGAGGTCATCGCGGCCTTCCTCGGAGCGTCGTTCACCGGCGAGGAGCGCCACGTCCGCAGGCTGGAGAAGGTGAAGGCGCTGGAGCGCAAGGCTGCAGCGGAAGCGTAGATTCACGAGTGACATCAGGAGGCAGCATCATGGAGAACACCATCCGCCGGAACCTTGCGCTCGGACAGTCCACCTGGGTGGACTACATCAGCCGCAACATGCTGGTGAACGGCGAGTTGGACCGGCTCGTGGAGGATGGCGTCACTGGGCTGACGTCCAACCCCACCATCTTCGAGAAGGCCATCTCCGGCAGCGCCGACTACGACGAGGCGCTCGCAGGGCTGTCGAACGAAGGGAAGACCCCCACGCAGATATTCGAGGCGCTCGCGGTCGAGGACATCCGCGCCGCCGCGCAGGCGCTCCGCCCCGTCTACGACGCCTGCGGCGGACGTGACGGCTTCGTCTCGCTCGAGGTCGCCCCTACCCTCGCCTACGACACCGAAGGCACCGTACGCGACGCGCGTCGCCTCTGGGCCGCGGTCGGTGAGCCGAACGTGATGATTAAGGTGCCCGGAACGCCAGAGGGCTTGCCCGCCATCACCCAGCTCATCGGCGAGGGCATCAACGTGAACGTCACGCTCATCTTCGCGCTGGACGCCTACCGGCGCGTGATGGATGCCTACGTCGCTGGGCTCCAGGCGCTCGCGCAGCGAGGCGGCCCGCTCGGGCGCGTCGCGTCGGTGGCGTCGTTCTTCGTCAGCCGCGTGGACACCGCGGTCGACAACGCACTCGAAAAGTGTGGCGCTGAGCCGTCGCTGCAGGGCAAGGCGGCGGTAGCGAACGCCCGCGCCGCGTACGCCCTCTTCGAGGAGCGGTTCGCACGGGACGACTTCGCCGCACTGCGGGCGCAGGGCGCACAGGTGCAGCGCCCGCTCTGGGCGAGCACGAGCACCAAGAATCCCGCCTACCCCGACACGCTCTACGTCGACAACCTGATCGGCCCCGACTCCGTGAACACGATGCCGCCAGACACGCTCCAGGCCGCGCTGGACCACGGCGTCTCCGCACTGACGCTGGAGGGCACCGAGCAGGAAGCGAACGCCACCCTCGCGGCTCTGGCAGAGGCGGGCGTGGACATGGGCGCCGTCACGGACAAGCTGCTCAGCGACGGCGTGGACGCGTTCGCCGGCTCGTACCGGCAACTGCTGGAGAGCATCGAGGCGAAGTGCGGCCTGCTGGCCCAGGCGCGCAGCTGATCCGGCGCAACCCGCGCAACTCCCTCCGTCATTCCCGCGCAGGCGGGGATCCAGCATGACCGGGAGTGTTAGTCAACAAGGAGGAAACGCTATGGACATCGGCATGGTGGGGCTGGGACGGATGGGGGGCAATATGTCCGAACGCCTGCGCCGGGGCGGGCATCGCGTCGTCTCCTACGACCGCGACCCGGACACGCGCCAGGCAGCGGCGGCGTCCGGCTGCGAGGTCGTGGACTCGCTCGAGGGGTTCGTGGAGGCGCTGGAGGCGCCCCGCGTCGTCTGGGTGATGGTGCCGTCCGGCAACCCGACGGAGGCGACCGTCGCCGCACTTGGCGACGTGCTGGAGTCGGGTGACCTCGTGGTGGACGGCGGCAACTCGAACTACAACGACTCGATGCGGCGCGGCGAGTCCCTGCGGCGCAAGGGCATCGAGATGGTGGACGCCGGTGTCAGCGGCGGCATATGGGGGCTCGCGGAGGGCTACTGCCTCATGGTTGGCGGCAGCGAGCAGGCCGTCGCATTGGTGGAACCCGTGTTCCGCACGCTCGCCCCAACGCCGGAGAAGGGTTACGCCCACGTCGGGCCGCTCGGCGCCGGGCACTTCGTGAAGATGGTGCACAACGGCATCGAGTACGGGCTCATGCAGGCGTACGCCGAGGGCTTCGAGCTGATGCGTGCGAAGCAGAGCCTCGACCTCGACGTCGCGCAGATAGCCGAGATATGGCGGCACGGGAGCGTCGTGCGCTCGTGGTTGCTCGACCTCACCGCGGCGGCGCTCGAAGAGGACGACTCCCTCTCGGGCATCGTGCCGTGGGTGGACGACTCCGGAGAAGGACGCTGGACGGTGGAGGAGTCCATCGAGCTTGCGGTCCCGCTGCCGGTGATCTCGATGGCGCTCCAGGCGCGCTTCCGCTCCCGCGACGAGACCCAGTTCGGCTTCAGGCTGCTCGCGGCGATGCGCAACCAGTTCGGCGGCCACGCCGTGAGGCGCCAGTCCTAGCGCGATGAGCGAGTTCCGTCATTCCCGCACCGGCGGGAATCCAGAGCGCGCGGGCAGCGCGCACGGGGCGGTGGAGTTGGGTTGGGCTGCTCCCCTGTTTTCATCGTTTGTGGTGCCCCCGGGCACGTGGCAAAGGTTGCGCCATGACTGACGTGCGCGTCTTCCCCACTCCCGCTGCGCTCACACAGGCCGCGGCGAACCTCGTGCTGGCGTCGGCTGAGGAAGCCGTCCGGGAACGCGGGCGTTTCGTGTGGGGACTATCCGGGGGCAGCACGCCGGAAGCGCTGTACCGGAAACTCACGGAACCGCCCTACTCGACCGCGATGCCGTGGCGCGCCACGTTCGTGTTCTGGGGCGACGAGCGCTGGGTGCCGCACAACCATCCCGATAGCAACCAGCGGATGGCAACCGAGGCGCTGCTCGCCCACGGCCCCGCCGCCAGGGCGAATGTCATCCCCGTGCCGACGGGGAACACCTCCCCCAACGAGTCAGCAGCCGCCGTCGAGGATGCGCTGCGCCGCATCTCCGGCGGTGCGCCGGTGCGACCGGACCTGCTGCTGCTCGGCATCGGCCCCGACGGGCACACGGCGTCGCTCTTCCCCGGCACGAGCGGGCTCGACGAGCGCGAACGGCTCTTCGTTGCCAACCGCGTGCCGCAACTCGACACGTGGCGCATCACGGCCACCCTGCCGCTCATCAACGCTTCGCGGCACGTCGTCTTCCTCGCGCAGGGACGAGATAAGGCAGAGGCACTGCGGCTCGCGCTGCACCCGGTTGACGGCGGACCTCTCCTGCCCGCCGCACTCGTCGCGCCGGACGACGGCACGCTGACGTGGATGCTCGACCGGCAGGCCGCGTCCGGGTTGGGCCAGCACTCTGGGTGATTGTCAGGACGGCGATTCCGTGTCCGTTTCGGATCCCTGCGTGCGGCGGCGTGCCCGCCGCTCTGCCGACCGCGACCGGGCTGCGGGCTGCTCCACCGGCCTCGTGTCGGCCCGCCGGGCGTCTTCCCTGCCCGAAGCAAGGTACGGCGGCCTGCGCCAGAGGAAGAGCGCCAGCAGCGCAACGACGATCATCACGGCGGAGACGAGGTGTGCGACCGGCACGTCGCCCACCTTCCAGTTGTCGGTGCGCATGAACTCCAGTGCAGAGCGCTCCAACGCGTACCAGATGAAGTAGAGGAAGAGCAGGTCACCCTGCCGGAGGCTGTTGCCGAAGCGGCGCCCGACCCACAACAGCACGATGACGCCGAGGAAGCTCAGCAGTGATTCGTAGAGGAAGAGCGGGTGGAAGTACGCCGCCGCGCCTGAGTCCCACGGGAAGTGGTGCTCCGGCCCCACGGGGATGCCCCAGGGGAGACTCGTCTCCGGCCCGTAAAGCTCCTTGTTGAAGAAGTTGCCCCACCTTCCGACCGCCTGCCCTAACAGAAAAGCAGGCGCTCCGATGTCGAACCAGCGCAGCGCGCGGATGCGCTGTCCCCGTCCGGCGCGCGCCCGGCGGTTCACCCACCAGACGTAGAGCACGAGCGCGAACGCCGCGCCCGCTATCGCGCCGAAGATGCCGATGCCCCCGGCGCGCAGCACGAATATCTGTCCGGGGTTCTCGGAGTAGAAGCTCCACAGGTCTATGACGTGGTAGAGCCGCGCGCCGATGAGGCCGAACACGACGCCGAGCACCGCGATGTTCAGCACGTGGTCAGGGTTCTCGCCGAGGCGTTTCGCCTCGAACTGCGCCAGCACGATGCCCGCGAGCAGCCCCGCGAGGATCATCAGGGAGTAGAAGCGTATCTCCAGTCCGAAGAGGATGAGGCCGCGAAACGTGATGTCGAAATCCACACTGGCTCCTGGGAGTCCGGCCCATGGTGCGAACGCAGGCCGGACGCGGGCTCGCGTCATTATAGTCTGCTGGACACGACGCGCGGTCGCTCCAGGACGATATGACTATGGTCAATGACTATGGTACGCTGAGGCAGACGTACGGGAGGAACCATGGCTGCAAACGAAGCAACCGGGATCGGCGGCGTCCGCACCATCAAAGCGTCGGAGTTCAAGGCGAAGTGCCTCCAACTCATGGACGAGGTCGCCGAGAGCGGCCAGGAGATCGTCATCACCAAGAAGGGCAAACCCGTCTCCCGTCTGATGCCCTACCGTGAGAAGGGGAAACTTGTCTTCGGCGAGGACCGGGGTCTATTCGAGATTCATGCCGACATCGTGGAGCCTATGCCCGCCGAGTGGTTCGAGAAAGACGACGGCGACGAGGACGACCTCTTTTGATACTGCTCGATACCCATGCCTTGATATGGGTGAGAGAAGGTAACCCGAAGCTGGGACCCCACGCCCGCACGGTGATTGAACGCGCATTCGAAGAGAACACCGTGGCAGTGTCCCCCATCTCCTTCTGGGAGATCGCCATGCGTGTTCAGAAGGGACACATCATCTTCTTCTCCGATGTTGCCGCCTGGCGCGATAGCCTGCTCAGCCGAGGGTTGCACGAGATCCCGGTGGACGGCCGCATCGCGGTACGCGCCGGTCTGCTGCCGGACCTGCACGGCGACCCCGCAGACCGCCTCATCGTCGCAACGGCGCTCGAAGGCCATCGACTCGTGACCGCTGACCATCGTCTCCTCGAATGGAGCGGCCCGCTGAACCGCCTCGACGCCACCGAGTAGCCGCCTTTGGCGCGCCCCTGCCCCGCGCTGCTATAGTCTGGGGTGCCATCCCGTCCACCGAGGTCGATACGCGCCCATGGGCGTCCTCTCGTCGCAACAGATTCGCGCCATGCTCTCCGACACCCCGCCGCTCGTCGCCGGGTTCCTCGACCTCGACGAGCAGTTGCAGGCCAACGGCTTCGACATGACGCTGGAGTCCATCGCCGCGTTCACCGGCGCAGGCCGTATCGGCGTCAGCAACGACGACCGCATCCTTGCCGAGACCGAGGAACTCGCGTTCGACGCGGACGGCTACGTGCGCCTGGAGCCCGGCGTCTACGCGGTGCGCCTCAACGAGACCGTCGCCCTGCCCCGCACCGTCATGGCGCTCGCCAAGCCGCGCTCCACGCTCCTGCGGAACGGCGCCGCAGCGCACAACGCTGTGTGGGACGCGGGCTACACCGGCAGGTCGCAGATACAGGTCGCCGTCTACAACCCCCACGGGCTCACGCTCGCCCGCAACGCCCGCATCGTGCAGATGGTCTTCTTCACACTCGACAACGCCACCGAGACGCCGTACGCCGGCATCTACCAGGGCGAAGCGGTGACTTCGCCATGACCACGAACGGGACCGCCGAGGTCGTCGTCGTGGGTGGTGGAGTCATGGGCTGCTCCACCGCCTGGTTCCTCGCAGCCGACCACGGCATACGCTCCGTCATCGTCGAGCGCGACGCGGTCGCCAGCGGCGCATCGGGCGGCGCGGCGGGCGAGTTGGGCGCGGTCGGCAGGCACCGCTACTCCATCGAGTACACCCGGTTCCTGCTGGAAGGCATCCGCATGCACACGGAGGTCGCCGAGACGCTCGTGGCCGAGTCCGGCGTCGACTACCTCTTCTCCGACATCCCCATCCTCCGTCCGGCGCTGGACGAAGAGGAAGCCCGCGACCTGCAGGGGCAGATGGGCTGGCAGCGCGAGATCGGCATCGACGTCGAGTGGCTCGACGAGACGCAGGTGCGCTCACTCGGCACGTGGCTGACCGAGGATGCGCTCGGCGCGGCGTACACCATTGAGAAGCAGCTGGAGGCGTACCCGTTCGCCATAGCGCTCGCGCAGGCGTGCGAACGCCGCGGCGTGTCCATCCGCACCGCCGAAGTGAACGGCGTGCTGCGCGACGGCGAACGTGCGTGCGGCGTCACGCTCGCGTCAGGCGAGCGCATCGAGGCGGGCGCCGTGCTCGTGGCGAACGGCCCATGGTCGCAGCACACGGCAGAGTGGCTGGGCATGGAAGTGCCGGTCGTTCCGCTGCGCGGCCAGATCGTGCACCTCTCGCCTCCCGACGGCGTGCCCATGCCGGCGCACTCCATCTTCCACGAGACCGGCTACGTGCTCCCGAAGGCGGGCGGAGATCTGCTCGTGGGCACCACCGAAGAATTGGCCGGGTTCGACCCCTACCCGACGATGGAGGCGCAGAACGGCATCCTCGAAGCGGTGATACGTATCGCGCCGAACGTGCTCGACGCGCCGATACGCGACCTCACCGCGTGCCTGCGTCCCTACTCCCCGGACCAGATGCCCATCCTCGGCGCCGTGCCCGGGACCGAGTCGCTCTACCTGTCGACCGGCCACGGCTACAAGGGCATCACGCTCGCGATCATCTCGGGCAAGGCGATGGCGCAGCAGATAGCGAACGGCAAGAGCGACATCGACATCTCGCCGTTCTCCCCCGCCCGTTTCGCGGAGGCGTCGTAGCCGCATGGCAGGCGCCGACCTTACCGAGTTCACTGCCTCCGAACTGGCGGGCCTCATCCGCGAGCGGCAGGTCTCGCCCGTCGAGGTGACGGCGCACTTCCTGGAGCGCATCGCGAAGTACGACGGCGAACTGCGCGCGTTCATCACCACCGTGCCGGAGCAGGCGATGGCGGAGGCACACCGCGCTGAAGCCGCGGTTATCGCGGGTGAAGAGCTGGGGCCGCTGCACGGCGTCCCCTTCGGCGTCAAGGACCTCAACGCCACGAAAGGCATCCGCACCACCTTCGGCTCGCTCCTGTTCGGCGACAACGTCCCGAAGAACGACGACATCGTCACCGAGCGCATCCGCGCGAGCGGCGCCATCATCGTCGGCAAGACGAACACGCCCGACTTCGGCTGGAAGGGCACGACCGAGAGCACGATCGCCGGGCCGTGCTTCAATCCGTGGGACACGACGCGCACGTCCGGCGGGTCGAGCGGTGGCTCCGGCGCGGCGCTCGCTGCGCGGCTCGTGCCGCTCTGCAACGGCGGCGATGCGGGCGGCTCCATCCGCATACCCGCGAGCTTCTGCGGCGTCTACGGCATCAAGCCGGGCGCGGGACGCGTACCCGGCGACTACACCGCGAACGCCACCTGGGGAGGACTGTCGCAGAACGGCCCCATGTCCACGAACGTCCGCGACTCCGCCCTGCTCCTGGACATCCTCGCCGGGCCGGACAGCCGCGACCCTCGCTCGCTGGGACAGCCCTCCGGCGACTACCTCGCGGCGTTCGAAGCGCCGTCCGTCGATGGTCTGCGCATCGCCTGGGGCGGCGCGATGGACGATCAGCCGACCGACCCCCAGGTGCTGGCGCTCGCGCAGGCGGGTGCGGAAGCGTTCGCGGAACTGGGCGCGAGCGTCGAGGAAGACATGCCCGCCGTCACGACGGACGACGCCATCTGGGCGTTCGTGACGTTCATGCTCACGGACCTCTGCATAACCCTCGGCCCGGCCATCGAGGGCGGCCAGGGCGACTTCCTGCCGTCGATGCTGCTCAAGTGGCTCACCGACGCGAAGACGTGGCCGGCGTCGCGCTACGCCGAGGCGCTGCACATGCGCGAGTGGCACCGCCACTGGTTCGACGAACTGTTCGAGCGGTACGACGTGCTCGCGCTCCCGACGATGGCCGTCCCCGCGTTCCCGGTCGAGCGCAATCCGAAGACGATCGCGGGGCGGGACGTGCATCCCTCGTGGGGCTTCACGCCGTTCTGCCTGCATGCAAACCTTACGGGAAGGCCCGCAGCCAGCATCCCGTGCGGTTTCACCGCCGAGGGCCTGCCCGTCGGGCTGATGCTCGTGGGACGCATGGGCGAGGAATCGACGCTGCTGCGTGCGTCCGCCGCGTTCGAGGCCGCCCACCCCTGGGCTGAGAAACGCCCGCCCGAGTTCCTTTAGCCCAGCCCCCGTCGTTCCAGCGAAAGCTGGAATCCAGAAGTTTGGTGTAGGGGCATCCCTTGTGGGTGCCCTTGTATGCCCACCTCTCCCCGGGGGAGAGGTCGCCGCGCAGCGGCGGGTGAGGGTGAACCGGACGTGGGGCGCAGCCCCCGTCATTCCAGCGAAAGCTGGGATCCAGAAGTTTGGTGTAGGGGCATCCCTTGTGGGTGCCCTCGTAGCCCACCTCTCCCTCGGGGAGAGGTCGACGCGCAGCGGCGGGTGAGGGCCTCCCCCTACTGCCCACCCCCCACCACGCGGACGTGGCCGTGCAGCACGATCTGCGGGCCGGGTTCGACCGCGCCCATCTCCGATTCGACGCTGACGCCAAGCCTGCTCATGCCGCCGGGGTGTCCGAGCAGGTGGACCCACGCGTAGCCGCCCTCTCCCACGGTGAACACCGCCGCGCTCTTGGTCTGGTGCTCCTGGTCCCACCACCACGCCCGGTAGATGAAACCGGGCTCCAGCGCGCTGAGGCCCCTCACGACGAGCATGCTCTGGCCGTCCGGCCTCGTGATGAGGATGCCTCGGGCGTGCCTGGCGCCATAGCGGGCCTCCTGCTCCTTCGGCGCCTCCTCGGTCTCCGATACGGGCTGCGCGGGCGTGAGGGCGGTCATCGCAACGCTGTCCGCGACCATGTCGCTGAGCCCGACGAGGTCGCTGCGGACGTCTTCCGCCTCTGCGGTCACCACGTCCACCTCGCCCTGCAGCTGCACCACGCGCTGCTGCTGCATGGTCGAGAACGCGCCCAGCCCCATGACCGCCACGGCGAGCGCGGCGGCAACGCCGAGCAGTGCGAACGGCACGCGCGGCGCGGGACGCACAACCGGCTCCGCGGCGGAACCGCGCACCCGTCCCATGATGCGCTCGCGCACCTCGGCGCTCGGAACCGCGAACGTATGGGAGGCCGCGAGCGCGCCAACGCTCTCCAGCTGCTGCTCCAGCATCTCCCGGTAGCGTGGCTCGCGATCGAGGGCGCGTTCGACGACCAGCGCGTCCGCTGCGTCCAGCGCCCCGAGGGCGTAGGCCGGCAGCAGCCCGGCTATCTCGTCCCCCGCCTCATTCCCCTCTCCTTCTGGGAGAGGGTCAGGGTGAGGGTACTGCGGCTCTAACGGCTCGTCGGCCATCACGCCCCCTCCGGTGCGGGTGCATTCATCGTCTGCCTCAACTTGCTCAGTCCTAGGCGCAGGCGGGTCTTGACCGTGCCGAGCGGTGTCCCCGTGCGCTGCGCTATCTCCTGTTGTGTCGCGCCTTCCAGGTATGCCATCACGATGACGACGCGCTGCTCCTCCGGCAGTGCGCGCAGGGCCTCGCGCGCCTCGCCGACCAGCACGGACGTTATCGCCTCGTCCGCGGTGTCGCCGGAAGAGACGAGCCCGAGTGTCGCGTCCTCCGGCGCCCTGTCGGCGTCCATCAGTGCGGCCCGGCGCCTGCGGCGCACCTCGTCGATCACGCGGTTGTGCGCCAGGTGCAGGAACCAGTGCCGGAAGACGCCCTTCGCTGCGTCGAACCGCCCTGCCCGCGTCCAGAGCGCCACGAAGACCTCCTGGGCGAGGTCCTCGGCGAGTGCGTAGTCCCTGAGTATCCCGTACGCCATGCTGAACACCTGCACGCCGTAGCGGTTGTAGAGCTCCTCGAGCGAGCCCGCGTCACCGGCCGCAACACGGGAAGCCAGAACGGCGTCCGGTTGGGCAGTCAGAGTGAGGGACACGTTCTCACCGCTCGCCATAGCGCGGCACTCTTTCTCTACGTGAGGTACTACGATGCACCCGGTATTTCGGATTCATGGCTCTTCCCTGCTCTTCCAATTGTAACGTCAGGTCGGTAACTCGTCGTTCCTGCGAAACCAACCCGGTGCAGGTGGTCGAGGGAGAGGGTGCGGCTGCTCCAATACGGGTAGAATCTCCCCACCACCCCACACAAGAACGGAGGCAGGCGCGCGCATGGGCAATTACGACATAGCGGTCATCCGCGGAGACGGCATCGGGCCGGAGGTCATCGAGGAAGGCATCAAGGTGCTGAACGCCGCGCAACGCCGGTTCGGCGTCGGGTTCACCTACACCGAGTTCCCGTGGGGCTCCGACTACTACTTCGAGCACGGCAGGATGATGGACGCGAACGGGCTGGACGCCTTGCGCGGGTTCGACGCCGTCTTCTTCGGCGCGGTGGGCCACCCGGACATCCAGGACCACGTCACGCTGAACGGCCTCCTGCTCCCGATGCGCCGAGGCTTCGACCAGTACGTATGCCAGCGGCCCAGCATCCTGCTGCCCGGCGTCACCTCCCCGCTGCGGGGCATGGAGAGCGGCGACATCGACATGATCGTCATACGGGAGAACACGGAGGGCGAGTACGCCAACGTCGGCGGCTTCCAGTACAAGGGCTTCCCGGAGGAGGTCGCGGTGCAGACCTCCGTCTTCACCCGGCGCGGCATCGAGCGCGTCGTGCGCTACTCCTTCGAGCTGGCGCGCTCCCGCAACAAGCAGCGCCGCGTCGCCTCCATCACGAAATCGAACGCGCAGGGCTACGGCATGGTGCTCTGGGACGAGGTGTTCGACCAGGTCGCGGCCGAGTACCCGGACATCGAGACCGAGTCGCTGCTCGTGGACGCGGCGTGCATGAACTTCATCCGCCGTCCGCAGTCGTTCGACGTCGTCGTCGCGAGCAACCTGTTCGGCGACGTCCTCACGGACATCGGTGCCATCATCACCGGCAGCATGGGCCTCGCGCCGAGCGGCAACATCAACCCGGAGCGCGCCTTCCCGTCCGTGTTCGAGCCGGTCCACGGCAGCGCGCCCGACATCGCCGGCAAGGGCATCGCGAACCCCATGGCGACCGTCTTCTCCGGCGCGATGATGCTCCGACACCTCGGCGAGACCGAGGCCGCCGACGCCGTGGACGCCGCCGTCGAGAGCGTCCTCCGCGACGGCGAAACGATGCCCGTTGACCTCGGCGGCTCAGCCTCCACGCAGGCCATCGGCGACGCCATCGTTAACGCGCTGGAACGCGCGTAGGCAGCCCCCGTCATTCCCGCGAAGGCGGGAATCCAGCGCGCGAAGCGCCTTTATCACCTCGCCCCTTGGGAGAGGAAGCTGCCGCATGGCAGCCGGTGAGGGTGAACCAGACGCGGGGCGTAGCCCCCGTCATTCCCGCGAAGGCGGGAATCCAGCGCGCGAAGCGCCTTTATCCACCTCGCCCCCTGGGAGAGGTCAACGCGCGACAGCGCGGCGGGTGAGGGTGAACCGGTGGGGCGGCGGTGGGGCCTGTCATGCTGAGCAAAGCGCAGCGGAGTCGAGGCATCTCTCGGGTAGCGCCCGCTCATGGTGAGCCTGTCGAATCACCGTCGTTCCCGCGAAGGCAGGAACCTCGCAGCCACTTGAGCGCGAGGCTCGCGTCAACCACCACCGAAACCGCTCACGCCCACCCTTCGGTTTCGGCATCCCTGATCTCGCGGGCCTCCCTAATCAAGTCGGCGGAACTCCCAAGGAGAGGCTTGCCTCCGAATATCTCTCGGCGGAGCTCTGCTAACAGTTCATCGTCAGGTTTATCAGGCAACGGCTTTTCCATATCGTACGTCCTGCCCCCCTACTCCCGGTACGACGTGTCCTTCCGGTCGAGCACCCGCAGCAGCCACTCCCACTCCATCGAGCCGTGCATCTGGCCGAGGAGCCCGGCGGTCTTCTCGATGGCGGGCAGCGGGGCCTGGTGAAGCGCCTGCCCCGTCGACTGCGCGAGCACCTGCACCTGGCAGGCGCGCTCGAGCTGCCACATCAGCGTCCATGCCTCCGCGACGGTCCGGCCCGCCGTGAGCAGGCCGTGGTTCCGCATGATCATCGCGTCCTTGTCGCCGAGGTCGGTCACGAGCCGCTCGCACTCGTCCGTGTCGACCGCAAGCCCCTCGAACTCGTGGTAGGCGACGCGCTCGTGGAAGCGGTACGTGTCCTGTTGCAGCGGGACCAGGCCCTCTTCCAGCGCGGAGACGGCCATGCCGTAAGGCGTGTGCGTGTGCATCACGCAGTTGACGTCGTGCCGCGCCCCGTGGACGGCGGAGTGGATGACGTAGCCGGCGAAGTTGATCCGGTGATCGCCCTCCTCCCGCACCTTGCCGTCCAGGTCTATCTTGACGAGGTTGGAGGCCTTCACCTCGTCGTAGCCGAGGCCGTATTCATTGATGAGGAACTGGTCGTCCGTGCCCGGCACCCGCGCCGTGATGTGGTTGTAGACCAGCGTCGTCATGCCGAAGTGATCGGTGAGACGGTACGCCGCGGCGAGGTCCACCCGCGCCTGCCATTCCGCTTCCGAGTAGCCATTCCTGGTTCCGGCCATGTCCGTTCCTCCTTCTCTCCTGTCCGTCGTTCCTGCCCTGCCCCGTCATTCTCGCGAAGGCGGGAATCCAGGGTGGGCTGCCGCATGGCAGCCGGTGAGGGTGCCCCTACCTCCGCCAGTTGGTCACCGGCTTCTCCAGTTCCTCGCCGTCCACGCGGATGGCCTCCACCCGCTCGTTGAAGAAGCAGACCAGCCCTGCGACCCCTGCAGTCTCCGTGGTGGGATACTTGTAGCACCACGCCGCGTCTTCCAGCAAGCCGCTCTCCGTCCCCACGGAGTAGTAGTTCGCCTTCCCCTTGTACGGGCAGCGGCTCACCGTCTCGCTGGGGAGCAGCAGGTCCATCCGCACGTCCATCTTCGGCAGGTAGTAGCGCAGCGGGTGGCCCGGCTCCAGCAGCACCACCGGCGACGTACTGTCGGCGACCTTCTCCCCGCCCGCGTGCACCTCGACGTGGCGCCCCGACCTGAACGTCTCGATGCGCTTGAACGGGTCCTTCGCGTGGACGAACACCTCCTCCTCTTCCTCGTACCAGGCGTCCATCTCGCCCCAGCGGAACGCCACCGTCCCCGCGAGGAACGCCACGTCGTCCGCCGTCTCGGTGTACTCCCATGCCGCGCCTTCCGCCGAACGCTCCCCCACCCGCACGTCGAACAGCGACATCGTCCCGCGTGCGTTCGTCTCGGTACGCCCGGTGGCCGCCAGCGCGTCCTGCTGCACGTCGTCCTTTGGGAAGTAGTACACCGGCGGCCCTCCGCCCCGGAACAGGTTCGCGCGCGTGGTGTCCACGATGGCCTCGCCGCCGAAGAACACCCGCAGGCGCTTGGGGCTCGTTATCCAGCGCGGCTCCGGCGCCGTGATCAGCCGGTTGTTCTCGTCCAGGTAGTCCATGACGCTCTCCTCCTTGCTTGCCCCTGTCTCGGGTGCCTGGTCCCCTCTCCTGAGGGAGAGGGTTAGGGTGAGGGCCCTCCGGGGGCGGTGTGGGTTGTGGTTGACTGTGCTGCGGGGGCAAGCTCTCCCCGCCGCAGCGTCTCCGGTATCAGGAAAATGACGATGAGCGCGCCCACGAACGCCGTCGCGCTCAGGAATCCGAACCCCACCGTGGCGCCGGACAGCGCATACAGCCAGCTCCAACTCGCTGGGCTGAGCGTGGCCCCCGCCTGCGCGACGGTGCGCGATACGCCGAAGAACTTGCCCCGCGCCTCCGCAGGCGCGACGTCCGTGCCGAGCGTCTGCATGTTGCCCGATATGACGTTCACCGACATGTGCACGGCGACGAACGCGGCGATGAACCACGCGAGGGAGGCTCCCGTGTACGCCGTCACGGCCAGGAAGACCATGGACAGCCCCGAAAGGAGCAGCCCCGGGATGATGGTGTACTTCCGTCCGAACCGGTCCATCACGTAACCGCCGGTGAAGACGATGGGGATCGCGACCGCTGCCATCGCTCCGCGCAGCACGCCGATCTCGTCCGGCTCCATGCTGTACGGCTCGTATGCGGCGTAGGTGACGATGACGCCTCCGCCGAACACGCCTCCCCGCGTGACGTTCGCGAGGAATTGCACGACGAACACCGCCGGTATCGGCGCGGCCGTCATGTGCCGCCAGACACCGCGCGGAGCCTCGCCCGAAGCGGATGCCTGGCGCGGACGCGCGGGCGGCGCGGACTCCCGCAGGATGAAGAAGCTGGGGATGACCGCGATGAGAACGATGGCCGCGTGCATCACGAATGGCGTCCACAGCCCCAGCAGCACCGCCGCGAACCCACCGACCACCGGGCCCGACAGGTTGCCGATCTGCTGCACGCCAAACATCTGCGTGACCTGCTTGCCGCGCTGGTTCGACGCTCCCGTGTCGGCGATGACGGTGATGCGGCTCATCATCCACATCTGCTCGCCCCACCCTGCGAGGAAGCGGTAGATCAGCAGCTCCAGAAACGAACCGTCCGCCCCCTCGAGCGCAACCTTGGCGACGAGCAGCGATGCCGCCGCCGTGATGAACGGCCCCGCGAGCAGCACCCGGCGCCGTCCCAGCTTGTCGATGAGGAACCCGGTCGGCAGCGGCGCAGCGAGCGTTCCGAGCAGTTGGAAAACGAACACGAGCGCCGCGCCCTCCAGCGCAACGCCCATCTGCTGGGCCAGCTCCGGGATGACGGGAACGGTGAGGCCGAGCCCGAGTCCCATGGAGATGGAGGGCAGGTGCAGTGTCAGCAGCAGGTATTTGAAGTCGTTTCTCGGGGCCTGCACAGCCATCGAATCTCCCGGAGGGGCGTGCTGCAGGCAACCTACCCCGTCAGCGCAGGCAGGTCAAACCGAGTAGCTTGTCATTCCGAGCGAAGCGCAGCGGAGCCGAGGAATCTCTCGGATGCCCCGCCGTTAGCAGACCGTTAGTTAGCAGACCGTTAACCGAATCCCGACGCCCCGCGTCTATCATCGGCCCATGTTCGATGCACCGACGCTGCGCCGCCTTGCCTCCGAGGCCGTGGGAACGTTCGTCCTCGTCTTCGCCGGGACCGGCGCGATTATCATCGACGACCTGAACGGCGGCGGCATCGGCACGCTCGGCATCGGCATCGTGTTCGGTCTGACCGTCGCCGCGATGATCTACGCGACAGGCCACATATCCGGCGCGCACATCAACCCTGCGGTCACGTTCGCGTTCGCACTGGCGCGTCATTTTCCAGTTCGGATGGCCCCGCTCTACTGGGCGGCGCAGTTGACCGGCGCAACCGTCGCGAGCCTCTCCCTCCTCGCCATGTTCGGCAGCGTCGGCTCGATGGGCGCGACGCTTCCGTCCGGCAGCGACCTGCAATCGCTCGCGCTGGAGGCGGTGCTCTCGTTCATCCTGATGTTCGTCATCATGGCCGTCGCAACGGACGTCCGCGCCGTCGGCCAGACCGCCGCGATCGCCATCGGCGCGACCGTGGGGCTGGAGGCGATATTCGCCGGTCCGATATCCGGCGCGTCGATGAACCCGGCGCGTTCGTTCGCCCCTGCCCTCGTCGCGGGTGAACTCGGCAGCTTCTGGATATACGTCGTGGGCCCGGTGGCGGGCGCCTCCCTCGCCGCCCTCTGCTACCGCCTGCTGCGCGGGGAGAACGGAGGGCGATCGTGAGGGTGCTGTTCGTGTGCGTCCACAATTCGGGACGCAGCCAGATGGCCGAAGCGTTCACGCGGGCGCTTTCCTGTGAAACTGTGGAGGCTCGTTCAGCGGGCACGATGCCCGGCAGCGAGCTCAACCCGCTCGTCGCGCAGGCGATGGCGGAGCGGGGCATCCCCCTGACGGGGCAGTACCCGAAACTGATCGACCAGCAGATAGTGGACGAGGCCGATTACGCGTTCACGATGGGGTGCGCGATCGACGAGGCCTGCCCTGCCGTGTTCGTCCCCAGCGAGGACTGGGGGCTGGACGATCCTGCGGGCGAACCCATCGAAACCGTGCGCCGCATCCGCGACGAGATCGAGGCGAAGGTGCGAGCGATGCTCGACGGCATGGGCATCGCGCCTGCCAGCGACACGACGTAAGACGCAGGGGTCAGAAACGCCGGTCGCGGCTCCGCTCGTTGCGGCGTTTCACCTCTGCGTCTATCTGCGCGGCGGCGCGATCGAACAGCTCTTCCCTGGACAGATGGTCCGCTGCCCGCAACGCCGTACCGCGCGCGTCGAAGTCCTGGATGACCTCGCGCAGCAGCCTGTCGCGCCGTTGACCCGCAGTTTCGGAGCGCGCTTCCTCCATCTGTCTTACAGAAAGTAATCGGAGGTACTCGCGGACCATCGCGGACACCGACGTGTCCAATTCCGCCGCTCTGATGCGTGCCGAACGATATGTTTCGTCGTCCACAGTCACGGTGATGTTCTTCATCCGCGCAACTCCACAGGAACTGTGGACTACATTCTAACGGCCTTGCATGGCTTGTCAAACGACAGGTCCGGCGATGCCACAGCTTCTGTGCAGGTCAGCGGAAGAAGGACACTTCAGGCGGGCAGTTCGCCCCCGTATTCCGCCCACAGCGCGTGGTACTCCGCGGCGACCTCCTCGGGTTGGTCCACGAGGAACGGGAAACGTGGTGGGTACCTCGTCTGCTCGTACTGTCCGGTCCGGACATTGGCGCGCGGCAGCGGCAACTTGTCGTTCCGCGACGCGTCGCGCAGCACCCCCTTCGGGTCGCCCCCGTCCTCGATCACCGCCAGGTCGTCCATGAACTGCTTCCGCAGCATGATCACCCCACGGTCGCTCTCCCCCAGGTGCTCGTTCCACCGGTCCGACACGTTCCCCTGCCCAACCCACGCGATGAAGTCCTGGTTCATGATGTGGCTCGATATCCAGCGGCCCGTCTGCTTGTCAACGATGGGCGAGTGCCAGTATGGGATGCGCTCCTGCTCGAACGGCTGCTCTCCCGGTATCGGGTCGATGAACCACCCCACGCTCAGCGTGTGCTCGTCGTCTATCGGCACCCGCCACTCGAAGTGGCCCGTGTAGAGCGCGTTCGGCCACAGGCACACCCGCCCCACCTTCCACAGCTCGTTCTCCTTGTCCGTGTCCGCGCGGATGCGCAGATACCGGATGCCGAACTCGAATTCGTCGAACCCGACCCGCGTGTGCGTCGGGGAGTAGTCGGGATCGCCCTTGAGACGGAGCGACCAGTTGGAGTGCAGCCACTCGAAGTGCACCGGGTCTATCGAGTTCTCCTGGCATTGCAGCCAGTTGCACGGGATCTCCGAGAACACCACCTGCTTGAAGCCCCGGTCGTGGTACCGGTCCCAGTCCCACAGCTCCGGTACAGGGCCTTCGCCGATGTACGCCCACAGCAGCCCCGCCTTCGCCTGCACCCGGTACGCCGTCGCGCGCACCTTCTCCTTGAAGTTCGCCTCGGGGTGCGCGATCTGCTCGAATGGCTGACCGATGCACCGCCCCTCCGTGTCGAACAGCCACCCGTGGTAGCTGCACCGCAGACCGCCGTCCTCCTCAACCCAGCCATACGAGAGGTCGGCGCGGCGGTGTGGACAGTGACGCTCCAGCAGCCCGTACTCCCCGGACATGTCCTTGAACAGCACCAGGTCCTCGCCCATCAGGCGTATCGGCTTCACCGGGTTGTCGTCCAGCTCCCCGACCGCGGCCACCGGATGCCAGTAGCGGCGCATCAGCCGCCCCATCGGCGTCCCCGGCCCCACCTTGGCGAGCAGATCGTTCTGGTCAGGCGTCAGCATCGCGTTCGTATCCCTGGGGCGCCAGCGCGCCCCCGTACTCCGCCCACAGCGCGTGGTACTCCGCCTCGATCTCTTTCGGCTGGTCCACGAGGAACGGGAAGACCGGCGGGTGCGTCGTCGGCGCGAACTGCCCGATCTCCGTGCGGATGCGCGGCAGTGGCATCTTGTGGTTCCGGCTCGCGTCCCGAAGCACCCCCTTCGGGTCGCCCCCGTCCTCGATCACCGCCAGGTCGTCCATGAACTGCTTCCGCAGCATGATGACTCCCCGGTCGCTCTCCCCCAGGTGCTCGTTCCACCGGTCCGACACGTTCCCCTGCCCAACCCACGCGATGAAGTCCTGGTTCATGATGTGGCTCGATATCCAGCGGCCCGTCTCCCTGTCCACGATGGGCGAGTGCCAGTATGGGATGCGCTCCTGCTCGAACGGCTGCTCTCCCGGCATCGGGTCGATGAACCACCCCACGCTCAGCGTGTGCTCGTCGTCCACCGGCACGCGCCACTCGAAGTGGCCCGCCGCGTACAGTGCGTTCGGCCACAGGCACACCCGCCCCACCTTCCACAGCTCGTTCTCCTCGTCCGTGTCCGTCCTGATGCGCAGGTACCGGATGCCGAACTCGAACTCCTCGAATGCGATGCGCGTGTGCGTCGGCGCGTACTCCTTGCTCCCCCCGAGGCGCAGCGACTGGTTCGAGTGCAGCCACTCGAAATGGACCGGGTCTATCGAGTTCTCCTGGCATTGCAGCCAGTTGCACGGGATCTCCGAGAACACCACCTGCTTGAAGCCCCGGTCGTGGTACCGGTCCCAGTCCCACAGCTCCGGCACAGGGCCTTCGCCGATGTACGCCCACAGCAGCCCCGCCTTGGCCTGCACCCGGTACGCCGTCGCGCGCACCTTCTCCTTGAAGTTCGCCTCGGGGTGCGCGATCTGCTCGAACGGCTGACCGATGCACCGTCCCTCCGTGTCGAATAGCCACCCGTGGTAGCTGCACCGCAGACCGCCGTCCTCCTCCACCCAGCCGTACGACAGGTCGGCCCGGCGATGCGGACAGTGACGCTCCAGCAGCCCGTACTCGCCCGACACGTCCTTGAACAGCACCAGGTCCTCGCCCATCAGGCGTATCGGCTTCACCGGGTTGTCGTCCAGCTCCCCCACGGCGGCCACCGGATGCCAGTAGCGGCGCATCAGCCGCCCCATCGGCGTCCCCGGCCCCACCTTGGCGAGCAGATCGTTCTGGTCAGGCGTCAGCATGGTGCGAGTAAAGGTAAGCCGCCCCCTGCGGAGTGTCAACGCAGCCGGCTCCCTCTCCTGAGGGAGAGGGTTGGGGTGAGGGCCCTTGGAGGGGGTGTGGGGTGAGCCTTGTCATGCTGAGCGGAGCGCAGTGGAGTCGAAGCATCTCTCGGGGATGCCCCCCCTACCCAACCTCACCCAAAAACTTACGCCCCGTTGTGTCCGTTCGTGCCCATCCGTGCCGCAAGCGCCTCCGCGTTGCGCTTCCACACCGACGACCAATCCTCCGACTTCGGGATGACCTCTTGCCACGCGCCGATGTGGTTGAAGACGTTGGCCGACGCCTCGCGGACCACGTGCGGCGCCTCCGCCCCGTCCTGCACCTGCTGCGTTGCCCTCAGCAGCAGACGCCGCGACAGCGCGACCGCCTTGTCCGTGTAGCCCAGATGCTCCGTCGTCCGGTCCTGTATCGCACCCTCCCCCTCCGTCGCCCACATGTCGTGGACGGGGAAGCTCGGGCCCATGCCGAGGAAGCTGCGCGTCCGCATCTCCTCGCGGTCCTGCAGGTAGCGGTTGCGCAGGTTGCGCTCGTTCGTGTAGTCGTCCTTCAGCCCCTCGAACATCGTGAGCCCGAGCGCGTCCTTCGGCAGCGGCCCCTCCGAGCGCACCATGAACATGAACTTCCAGTGGTGCGTGTCGTCTATCGGCACGTGCCAGTTGACCCCGAACACGCCCGGGAACGCAGGGAACGACGCCAGGTTCGGGTAGATGAAGTTCGTGATGCGCACGTAATCGTCGCCCGCGTCCGTGTCCCGCACCGCGTAGATGCGGATGCCGTAGTCCGTCTCCTCGACCTCGATCGTCGGCGACGGGTCGTCGCCCATCATGCGGTTCGACGTCGCCGCCCCGCCCTGCACGTTGCCGGTCGCGACCCTGCTGCCGCTGGCGTCCTCGCGGATGAAGAAGTGCAGGAACGAGAGGTGTTGCGGGTCGATGTTCCCCTCGTTCCCCTGCTGGTAGTTGCACTCGTGATAGATCTTCGTGACGACGCGGTGCTCCGGCGCGATGTCCAGGAACTCGTACGCCGGTAGCAGCGGCGGCTCGCCCGGCCCCAGGTACGCGAACACGACGCCCGCGCGCTCCATCACCGGGTACGAGCGCAGCTGGATCTTGTCCTTGAACGTGCTGCCCTCAGGCTCCCCCGGCTGCTCGAGGCAGTTGCCGTGGACGTCGTACAGCCAGCCGTGGTACAGGCAGCGCAGCCCGCCGTCCTCGATGCGCGCGTAGCTCAGGTCCGCCGCGCGGTGGGCGCAGTGCCGGTCCACGAGCCCGAGGCGGTCGTACTGGTCGCGGAAGAGCGTCAGGTCCTCGCTCAGGACGCGCACCGGGATCGGAGCGCTGCCCGGCTCGATCTCCTCCGCCAGCGCGACCGGCTGCCAGTAGCGCCGGAGCAGCTCCCCTGCGGGATCGCTGGGCCCCGTTCGGCAGAGCAGTTCGTTCTCTTCCCTCGTCAGCATGGCGTACCTCCCTTGCTTGTCACCCTCTCCCGCTGGGAGAGGGTAACGCGCTTCAGCGCGGGGTGAGGGTGTTCCCTATCCTCTTGCGGACAATGGGAGTCTAGGAGCGTGGCGTCCGCCGGTCAACGCCGCCCCATTCCGTCATTCCAGCACCGGCTGGAATCCAGTGTGCGCGACAACGGAGCGCACGTGGGGCGGAGCGGGGTATGGGGACCTTGTCATTTCGAGCGAAGCGAAGCGCAGTCGAGAAATCTCTCGGGCTGTCCGTCGTTCCCGCGCTTAGCGCGCAACCTCGCCTGATGTAGGGGCGTCCCTTGTGGGCGCCCGTTTCCCACCTCTCCCTCGGGGAGAGGTCGCCGCCTCTGGCGGCGGGTGAGGGTTGCCGCCCTAGTACAGGTGGCACGCCACGAAGTGCCCCGGCGTCTCCTCTTTCCACTCCGGCGCGACCTCCGCGCAGACGTCCTTCGCGAACGGGCACCTCGGGTGGAACCGGCAGCCGGACGGCGGATTGAGCGGGCTCGGCACCTCGCCTTGCAGGATCATCTCGTCGCGCTGCAGCGCCGGGTGCGCCGGGAGCGCCGCCGAGAACAGCGCCTGCGTGTACGGGTGCAGCGGATGCTCGTACAGGTCATCTGTCTCCGCCCGCTCGACGATCTCCCCGAGGTACATGACCGCCACCTCGTGCGCGAGGTAGCGGACCGTCGCGAGGTTGTGCGACACCATCAGGTAGCTCACGTTGTGCTGCACCTGCAGGTCGCGCAGCAGGTTCATGATCTGCGCCTGCACCGACACGTCGAGCGCCGACACCGGCTCGTCGAGCACGATCAACGACGGTTCGACGCTGAGGGCGCTCGCCATCGCGATGCGCTGCCGCTGCCCCCCGCTGAACTCGTGCGGGAAGAGGTCGGCCTGCTCGGGACGGAGTCCCACGTTGTTCAGCAACTCCAGCACGCGCTCGCGCGCCTCGCGCGCGCTCACGTGCTTATTCACCACGAGCGGCTCCGCGATGATGTCCCGCACCCGCATCCGGGGGCTGAGCGAGCTCCACGGGTCCTGGAAGACCGCCTGCACCTGCATGCGGAACTGCCGCAGCTCCTGCCCGCCGAGCGCGTGGATGTCCTGCCCGTCCATCGAGATCGTGCCGCCCGTCGGCCGTTCGAGGCGTAGCACGAGCTTCGCCGTCGTCGTCTTGCCGCAGCCCGACTCGCCCACGAGCCCGAGCGTCTGGCCGCGCCGCACCTCGAAACTGATGCCGTCCACGGCGCGCACCCAGCCCACCGTCTTCATCAGCACCAGCCCCTCGGTCACGGGGAAGTGCTTCTGCAGGTTCTCGGCCTTTACGAGGACGTCGGCTTCCACTGCTCCTCCATCAGCCAGCAGGCGGCGGTGTGTCCCCCAGGGCCGGTGAACTCCACCGGGTACGTCTCCTCACACCGATCGTGGACGTGGGGACAGCGCACCGCGAACCGGCAGCCCTGCGGCAGCGCGAAGAGCGCGGGCGGCTGCCCCTCTATCGCGGTGAGCCGCTCGACCCGTTCCTCCATCTTCGGGATGGAGCCGAGCAACGCCTGCGTGTACGGGTGCGACGGGTTGTCGAATATCTCGTGGATGCCCCCCTGCTCCACGATGCGCCCCGCGTACATCACCGCGACCCTGTCGCACATCCGCGCGACGACGCCCAGGTCGTGCGTGATGAACAGGATGGCCACGCCCGTCTCGCGCTGTATCTCCTTGAGCAGGTTGAGGTACTGCGCCTGTATCGTCACGTCCAGCGCCGTCGTCGGCTCGTCCGCGATCAGCAGCCGGGGCTGGCTCTCGATGGCGATGCCGCCGACCACGCGCTGCTTCATGCCGCCGCTCATCTGGTGCGGGAAGTCGGAGAGACGCCGCTCCGGCGCCGCAACCCGCATCATCCGCAGCACCTCCACCGCCCGC
The DNA here is from genome assembly GCA_022820645.1 of Dehalococcoidia bacterium. Classification (GTDB taxonomy): domain Bacteria; phylum Chloroflexota; class Dehalococcoidia; order Lucifugimonadales; family Australimonadaceae; genus Bin16. The sequence goes on from JAJEFD010000002.1 coordinate 282,611, forward strand.
TCCCTGACCGACTGCTGCCCCTTACCCGTCGTTCCTGCGCCCACTCCTGTCGTTCCTGCGCCCTTCTCCGTCATTCCTGCGGAGGCAGGAACCTCGCCCCTGCCCCTGTTCGCCGCGATCGACTCCGTCAACTGGTTGCCGATGGTGAACACCGGGTTCAGCGCCGTCTGCGGGTCCTGCAGGATCATCGATATCTTGCGCCCTCGCATCTGGCGCACGTCCGCCATCCGCATCCGCACGATGTCGTCGCCGTCGAGCAGGATGCGCCCCCCGACGATGCGCGCGGCCTCCGGCAGCAGGCGCAGCAGCGAGAGCGCGGTCATGCTCTTGCCGGAGCCGGACTCCCCCACGAGCCCCAGCGTCTCGCCCTCGCGTATCTGGAAACTCACGCCGTCGACAGCGCGCGTCACCCCCCACTTGGTGAAAAGGTGCGTCTGGAGTTCCTGCACGTCCAGGACGACGTTGCTCACGACACCCCGACCGCGAACCGCTCTTCCAGCGGACGCTCGACCCGCCATGGACTGTCCACCGGCTGCACGTACGCGTCCGACTTGATCAACTCGTAGTCGCCCTGCTCCCACACGCCCGGCGGCTCGACGCCCTCTTCCGCGAGCGCGATGGCGGCCTTGATGTACAGCTTGCGCGCCCTGATGATCGCCGCGTCCGTCGTGCCGAGGTGCTCGATGGTGCGGTCGACGATGGGCCCCATGCTCTCCTGCACCGCGTTGTCCTGCACGAACAGCCCCCGGATGCCGGACCAGCTCTCCTTCTTCATCAGTTCGCGGTCCTGCAGCCACATGTTCTGCGGCCCCGCGTACTTCACGAACGTCTTCGGGTCGAACGCGTAGTAGCCCCGGTACTCCTTCAACTGCTCCTTCAGCTCGTCGGACATCGGCTTCGTCTCGTTGAAGCACACGTCCCACGCCCAGCAGGTGCCGTCGTCGCGAGGCACCCACATGTTCCAGATGCGGTTGTCCTCCCGGGAGAACGGCGGGTACGACGACGCCGGCATGATGTGGGGCGTTATCCGCACGTAGCGCTTGGCCTCATCCGGCCCCTTGCGTATCGAGGCGTACCGGAAGCCGTAGGTGGTCTCCTCTATCTCCAGTTTCGGCCTCGTGTCGTTGAACATCAGGTTGTTCCCGCTCTGCGCGCCGGGAGCGACCATCGGCCCTTCCGCGCTGTTGTGCAGGAACGACGCGTGCACGGTGTCGATGCCGCCCTCCAGGCTCTGCAGCCAGTTCGCGTCCTGTATCCACTTCGCCATGATGCGGTTCGAGTCCGGCACCGTCGTCCAGTAGTAGACCGGGAACGGCGGCTCGCTCTCCGGAGCGCCCATGTACACCCACACCGCGCCTCCGTGCTCCCGCACCGCGTACGCCCCTGCCCGCACCTTGTTGCGGAAGCCGCTCTCCACGGGTTCGGTCGGCATGTCGACGCACTGGCCGCTGACGTCGAACTTCCAGCCGTGGTAGAGGCAGCGCAGGCCGTCGTACTCGTTGCGGGCGAGCGCGAGCGATACCCCGCGGTGCGGGCAGTACTCCGAGAGGATGCCCACCTCGCCGCTCGTGTCTCGGAAGGCGACGAGGTCCTCGTTCAGCAGGCGGAAGCGCACCGGAGCGCCGTCGGCCTCCAACTCGTCGGAGATCAGCGCGGGCAGCCAGTAGCGGCGGAAGAGCGCGCCCATCAGCGTGCCCCTGCCCGTGCGGGTGATGAGCTCGTTGTCAGCGTGGCTCAACATGCGGCCCCTCCTTACCATTCATGGCGCTCGCGCCTTTGGCGTGCCTGCGTCTCCGTGCGTATAATGCGCCCCTGCTCGGGTCGTTCGCCTAATCTTAACGTCGGCGAACGGTTCTGCAAGAGCATACGCTCATACGCGGCAAGGGGGGAGTCGTGCGTAACATCAGGAAGCAGGCCCGTTTGGTTACGGTTGTGGGGGTCATGGCTCTCTTCGCCTTGTTCGGCGCGGCGTGCGACGGCGAAGACCCCACCGCAACGCCCACGCCGACAAGCCCGCCGGCCCCGTCCGGAACGACGCCGGACGCTCCCGCGCCCGACCCGACGGCTACCCCTGTGCCTGAACCCATGGGCCCCGCCGTCGACCGCGTTATCATGGCCGTTGCGTCCCCGACCGACTTCAGCAACATCCGGCGCATCCCCGGTCAGGCCAGCAACTGGTACATCCGCCCGCACTACGAGTACCTCGTCGGCTTCGACAAGACGAACGGCGCTTATGTGCCCCAGCTCGCGGTCGAATATGGCCTCGAGCCGGACGGCCACTCCTGGCGGTTCAAGCTGCGCGAGGGCGTCCAGTTCCACAACGGCCACGGCGAGTTCACCGCCGAGGACGTCCGCTTCTCCTGGCTCATGAACATCCTGCCGGACGACGTCGGCAGCGAGGCTCGGACGATGCGCGACATCGTCAAGGACGTCGAGATCGTCGGCCCTTACGAGGTCGTCTTCCGGACCGAGGCCCCGAACGCCGATGTCTTCGAAGTCATCTCGGAGATCCAGGGCGGCATGGAGATCGCCAGCAAGGCGGACTTCCTCTCGCGCGGTCCCGGACTGCTCGCAAGCAAGCAGTCCTCCGAGTGGGGCGCCTACGAGGACGACCCGCGCCTCGCTGAACTCGTTGACGGACGCGACCCGCTCGGGAACGAGGTACCGCTCGCAGGCACCGGCCCCTACACTATCGTCTCCATGGACGAGCAGACCGGCGTCGTCTACGAGCGCGTGGAAGACCACTGGCGCGACACGCCGGACTTCCCCGAGTTCGAGTTCCAGTTCATCAACGAGGCATCCACCCGGCACGCGAAACTGGTAGCGGGCGAGGTCCACCTTGCCAAGCTGCCGGAAGAGCTGCTCGTGGACGCGGAGTCGCGCGGTTTCGTCACCTTCACCGCTCAGGTCCCCGCGGCGCGCTACTTCCTCGCCTGGCAGGGCGTCTACGTCCCCGCGGGGCCCAACCTCGCCAACGACCGCCACGGCGAGTGGAGCGGCGAACTCGCTCAGAAGGAGTTCCCCGCCTACCCCAACACGCCGCTCGCCAACCTGAACGTCCGCAAGGCGCTCAACAAGGCCATCGACCGCGATGAACTCAACGATGCCTTCTTCGCGGGCAAGGGTCTCACCATGTACAAGAACCACTATCTGCCGGACAACGCGCAGCGCGTGGGCTGGAACCCCGAGTGGGTGACCCGCTTCCCGGACGAGTACGGCTACGACCCTGAGGCCGCAAGGGCGCTCCTGGAGCAGGGTCTGCAGGAACTCGGCATCGACCAGCTGCAGACGACGATCCAGCTCACCGTCCAGCCCGCCGTCCCCGCCGGCGTGGACGTCATGCAGGCCATCGCCAACTACTGGCGCGACATCGGTGTCGACGTCATCGAACAGAGCGTCGACGCTGCGGAGTACCGCACCAAGCAGCGTGAGATGCGCTGGGACAACCACGTCGTGCCCATCGCAACGAGCGGCGCACAGTTGGTGACCGTGCACGTCTATGGCAGCTCCCTCATCCCGGTCCTCTACATCGGGCTGCAGGACCCGGCCGCCGAGGCCATCATGCGCGAAGCCCTCGACACCAACACGCCGCAGGACCGCGATGACCTCCTCCGGGAGCTCGGCGACATGTACTACAACCTCCACCAGGACATCCCGCTCTTCTACCTGCCGAACGAGGTCGTCGCCGACCCCGACGTAGTCGCCGACTTCATCTACTCCGGCATGGTCTCCGGCGCCCCGATCGACCACCTCGAAGGCGCCGTCGCTAAGTAACGACCGCTCACGGGGCGGGCTCCGCTTTTGGAGCCCGCCCCGTCGTTCCTGCCATCTTCGTCATTCCCGCGAAGGCGGGAATCCAGCGTGCGCGACAGCGGAGCGCACATGGGGAGGAGTGGAGGGAAAAACTGTCACGCTGAGCATCCCTCGTCGTTCCTGCGAAGGCAGGAACTCGCAGCCCACCTCTCCCTCGAGGGCGAGGTCGTCGCGCAGCAGCGCGGCGGGTGAGGGTGAGAGACAGGAGGCGCACCATGACCGAAAGGGACGCAGCAGGCGAAGCAGCCTACGAGAAGACCATCAAGGACCCCACGCCCCTTGATCCCGATGTCGCCGCAGCACGGCTCAAGGAAGTGAAGCGCATCTTCGACGAGGAGGGCGTTCACTTCTGGATCGGCTCCGGCACGCTCCTCGGCGCCGTGCGCGAGGGACGCTTCATCCCCTGGGACGACGAGATGGACACCGCGGGCGTCATCGGGATGCACGGCCTCGACATGGACACGATCTACCGCGTCGGCGAGGCATTCCGGTCGCACGGCTTCTACCCGCGCATAAGGCCCAACGTCCGCCACGTCAGCGTCGCCCTCATCAAGGACGGCATCCGCACGGACTGGACGTGCCACAAGATCATCAACGGCAGGGCGTACGAGTTTCCGGGCGTCGAGCTGCCGCTGCACCTGTTTGAGACCCTTGGAGAGATCGAGTTCATCGGCGAGCGCTTCCGCACCCCCAACCCGCCCGAGGAGTACCTGCGACGGAAGTACGGCCCCGATTGGCGGACGCCCAAGGGACCGGGGTTCGAGTCCGACGTCGTCGGAGAGGTCGCGGAGGACGCCCTGCTCGACCGCGGACCCCGGCTCCTGCGCAGGCTCTCCATGGGCCTGCTGCCGCGCCCCAACGTGAGCGTGCAGATATTCGACCGCGAAGGCGATTCCGTGGCAGGCGCGGAACTGGCCGTCGCCGGCTTGGGCCGCTCAAAGACCGACGCGCGGGGCATCGCCCAGCTCTACGTACCAGGCTTCGCCTGCTACGCCATGACCGTCACCTGGCCCGGCCACCGGGAGCTCCTGTACGAGGAGTTCCTGACCCCCGGCAACGACTACACCTACCACCCCGGCCCCATCGTCACGCCCGAGGAGCACTACAAGGCCGGCGTCCGCGCCATGGCCCTCGTGCAGAAGGAAACGGGGGCGATGCGCTAACATAGCCCGCGTGCAACGCTACATCGTCATCCGGCTCTTCCAGGCCGTGCTCGCGCTCATAGGCGTGAGCATCATCGTCTTCACGCTCGTCCGCATCACCGGCAGCCCGCTGGACGTGCTCGCGCCCGCCGACGCGACCGAGGAGGACCTCAGGCGCGTGGCCGCTCTCTGGGGCTTCGACAAACCGCTCATCGAGCAGTACTTCCTCTTCGTCGGCAACGCGCTCCGGCTGGACTTCGGCCCGTCCATCAAGTTCCAGGGCCAGAGCGCGATGGACCTCATTGGCAACGCCATCCCCGCGAGCCTGCAACTGGCCGGTTTCGCCATGTTCGTCAGCGTGCTCATGGCGGTGCCCATAGGCGTCATATCGGCGGTCAAGAAGGGCACGCCCATCGACATGATCGGCAAGGTCATCGCCCTCCTGGGTCAGTCGCTCCCGCCCTTCTGGCTCGGCATCGTCCTCATCTGGATCTTTTCAGTAAACCTGGGATGGCTCCCGGTCTCCGGTCGGGGCGGCTTCACCCACATCATCCTGCCCGGCATCGCGCTCGGCTGGTTCTCCGTCGCCGCGTTCATGCGCCTCACCCGCTCCGCGATGCTGAACGTGCTGGACAGCGAGTACGTGAAGTTCGCTCGCATCAAGGGCGCGCCGGAGTGGAAGGTCATCTGGAAGCACGCGCTCAAGAACGCCGCGATCCCGCCGCTCACCCTGTTCGGCATCATCGCCGGCATCATGGTCACCGGCGTCGTGACGCTGGAGACCGTCTTCGCGTGGCCCGGCATCGGCCAGCTCGCCCTGACCTCGGTACGGGCGCGCGACTACTCCGTCGTGCAGGGACTCGTCATCCTCATCTCCGCGATGTTCATCACCATCAACCTCATCGTGGACATCCTCTACGCCTACATAGACCCGCGCGTCCGCTACGGCGGAGGGAGGGGCTGAGATGGCCGTCGCAACCTCCCCCGCCCCTGTCGCGCGTGTGCCGGGCGCCCGGGCCGCCGGCCGCGTGTGGTCCTTCCTGCGCCGCTACCCCGTCATCCCCGTTGCCGTGCTCCTCATCGTCCTCGTCATCCCCGCCCTCTTCGCCGAGCTCATCGCGCCCCACGACCCCATAGACGGCAACCTGCGCGCACGCCTGCTGCCCCCCGCGTGGACCGACGGCGGCGACTGGAGCTACCCGCTCGGCAGCGACCGCCAGGGACGCGACATCCTCAGCCGCATGATCTACGGCGCGCGCACGGCGGCCCTCGTCTCCCTCGCCGCCCTCGCCGTCGGCGGGACGATAGGCTCGCTGCTCGGCCTCGTCGCGGGCTACTTCGGGAGCTGGTGGGACCACGTCATCATGCGGCTGGTCGACATCAACCTCTCGCTGCCGCTCATCCTGCTCGCGCTCGTGCTCGTCGTCCTGTTCGAGCCCGGCACCGCCACGACCGTCGCCGTCGTCGCGCTGCTGCTCTGGTCGCGCTACGCCCGTCAGGTGCGCGCGGAGGTGCTGACGCTCAAGGAGATGGACTTCGTCGCGCGCGCCCGCGTCGCGGGGGCCTCGAACCTGCGCATCGTCTTCCGCCACATCCTCCCGAACGTCTTCAACACCATCATCGTCCTCGCGACGCTCCAGGTGGGGAACGTCATCCTGCTGGAGGCGTCGCTCAGCTTCCTCGGCGCGGGCATCCCGCCGCCGAACCCCGCGTGGGGCGTCATGGTCGCCGAGGGCCGCGACTTCATCGTCACGTCCTGGTGGCTCTCCGTCATCCCCGGCCTCGCCATCATGTTCACGGTGCTCTCCATGAACCTCCTCGGCGACTGGCTCCGCGACTACCTCGACCCCAAGCTCCGCCAACTGTGAGGCTTACGGCCACGCTGATCGAAGGTGGCTGCGCTCAGATGGAGACTTCCCTCAGTTCTCCCGGCTGCGCCTCGGCAACGGCGGCACGGATGTCTTCTATCCGAAGCCGCACGTAGGGCCATGCTGTTCTGAGCAGAACGATGATGGCCAGCCTTCTGCCCGCGAGGTTCTGCTGATGTCTCATGCTCTGGTCGGTCGTGATCAGGACTTCGTAGCCCTCCTGCTCGGCCCTGTCCAGCAGCTCTCCGTTGAGAAGGCTGTCCCACCCTTTCTCTGCTGCAGTATCGACCGTATGTCCGTGGAGGTCCCGCCTGAGGGGAGCGGGCGTTCCATGATCAAACAGTATCTTCAAAACTGCTCACGAGCACCGGGGCTCTCAGGGAGTTGGCCGCGTGTTTGAGGACGGCTCTGACCTTCCATTCATCCACTGGCTGGAACCATTCCATGAACTCCTCTACGGTAGCGCCGCTCTCCAGGTTCTCGAACAGGGCGGATACAGGCAACCTCGTGCCGGCGAAGACCCACGCTCCGCTGAGCTTGCCGGGCACGCTTTCCACTGCCGGGCATTTCTCCCAGTCCGTCATGCGTTTCACCTCGCTTCCTGCCGCGCTTCTGTTCGCTCGTCAGCGCCACAGGACCCTGCAACCATTCTCCTCCGGCAGGCTGTCTTCCGTCTATCGGGCGCTGGCGGCAGGCGTGCGCAGGCCGTACATCCGCGCGGCGTTCTTCCAGAGGATCGCTTCGAGGTCGGCGTCCGGGACTTCCTCGTTCTCGACGAGCTCCCGGATCTCCAGCGCGCACGTCTCCACCGTCACCTCGTGCGGGAAGTCGCTCGACCAGATGAACGGGTCGCTGCCGATCGTCCGCACGGCGTGGGCGAGGTCCGGCTCGTCGCCCTCAACGCCCACGAAGATGCGGCCGTCGTGGACCAGGCGCAGGATGTAGTCGCGCACGCTGTCGCCGTCCCGCAACTGCAGGAAGCGCCGGTTCGGGTCGAGGGGCGTGAACGCGTTGTAGGAGCCTTCGCTCCGCTCCAGTGCCATCAGGAACCACGAGACGCCGCCCTCCATGAAGCCGTAGCGCACGTTCGGGAACCTGTCGAAGACGCCGTTGAACAGCATGCCCATGAACGAGATCATGATGCCGAACGGATGCCCCATCGCGTGTATCGCCGCGAAGATGTTCAGGTCGTGGAAGCCCAGGTCCGGGTACGAGCCGCCGTGTACGGAGAGGCAGCACCCGAGGCGGTCCGCCTCCTCGTGGACGGGCCAGAAGTGCTTCGCGCCCAGGTGGCCCTGCAGCCCGGTGGCCGGCAGCATCCCGCCGCACATCCCTAACTCCTCCACCGCGCGCCGCAACTCTGCAGCCGCAAGCTCAGGCTCCTGCATCGGCAGCAGCGCCACCGCCTGCAGGCGGTCGTCCTTCTGCAGGTACTCCTGGTGTACCCAGTCGTTGTAGGCCCTGGTCACCATCTCGATCTGGTCGAGGTCGACCATGCGCCCCACCGCGAGCCCGTCGGTCGGATAGATCACGGCCCCGCCGATCTTCAGCTCGTCCATGAACCGCGTCCACCCGCGCACCTCCTCCGGGTTGGAGAACGAGCCTTCGGGCGAGATGCTGAGCAGGTTGTGGTAGTTGTCCAGCTCCGGGAAGATGCCGCGCCTGCGCATCCGCGTCACCGCGCGGCTGGCCTGGAGGTCGTCCGGCATCCGGTCGATGATCGCCTCCTTGTTCTCCAGCACGTGCCCGTCGCCGTCGTAGATCGGGCCGTTGTACGTTCGCACCATCGGATGCCTCCTTTACTGTCCCGAGCCTGCCGCTCGCCCTGCCCTTACGCAAAACCCGCTAGTCGTACCACTGGCCGGTGACCGTCTTGCCGTCCGCGACGCCGGGGTCGACGATGGTTGTCTTGAACGGCGGGAAGAGCACGTCCACGATGACGCGCGGCGCAGGCGCGGGACGTGTCCGCTCCGCGACGATCTCGTCGACCCGCTTCACGTGCGCCTCGAGCACACTCGCGACGAACCGGGCGAACTCCGGGTTGCCGGACGCCTTGATCGCCTCCTCGTCTATCAGCCCCTCCACCGCGGCCTCGACCGGGTTCGCGGGCGCGGGCACGCCGCCGTGCACCATGCCGGGCGGGTTCCACGTCACCTCCGGCCGCATCTCGTCCGAGAAGTGGACCGACAGCTCGCCCGACTCGTGCGAGTGGCGGATGCCGACCTCGCCGGGGATGAGCAGCAGCGCCGTCACGAGGCATTTGTCGTTCTCGACGAGCGTGAACCACTTGCGCTTGTGCGCTCCGGGGATCGACTCACCGCGCCAGCCCTGCAGGTCCGCCGGTAGCGTGTACGGATTGATGGCCATAAGTGCTCCTTCCTCTGCGTCCCTGCCCTCTTGAAGCGGGAGCGCTGCCGCCGCCACAATAGCAACCGTGACGACACGGCTATAAGATAGCGCGTAATCGGAGCACAGTCCAAGCAGGACACGGAGGATTCGCCATGCTGAGCACGGCAGACAACGAGATGCTGACGCAGGTGGGCAAGGGAACGCCGATGGGCGAACTCATGCGGCGCTACTGGCTCCCCGTCATGCCCGTCGAGGAGCTCGGCGGCCCCGACTGCGACCCCCAGCGTTTCCGCCTGCTCGGCGAGGACCTCATCGTCTTCCGCGATTCGAACGGCGACGTAGGCGTCTTCTCCGAGACGTGTCCCCACCGCGGCGCCTCGCTCTTCTACGGGCGCAACGAGCAGGGCGGACTGCGCTGCGTCTACCACGGGTGGAAGTACGACGTCACCGGCCAGTGCGTCGACATGCCGAACGAGCCCGGCGAGAGCAACTTCAAGGACAAGATACGCGCGTGGGCGTACCGCGGCGCGATCCACGGCGGCGTCGTCTGGGCGTACCTCGGCGAGGGCGAGCCGCCCGGCCTGCCCGACTTCGAGTGGACCGTCATGCCGGAGGAGCAGCGCAACTTCTCGCTCGCCCAGCGCGCCTGCAACTGGATGCAGGGCCTCGAGGGCGACATCGACACCAGCCACCTCTTCTTCCTCCACGGACGGCTGGACCCGGACGGCTCCGGCAACATCGGCGTCTGGCACAACGACAAGCACCCCACGCTGGAGGTCGTCCCCACGAAGTACGGCGTCGTCTACGGCGCGAACCGCGAGGAGAACGAGGAGACCACGTACTGGCGCATCACGCAGTTCCTCTTCCCCGTCTTCACGTTCTTCCCCGCCGCTCCCGGCGGCACGGTGCCGGGCCACATGTGGGTGCCGATGGACGACCACCACACGATGGTCTGGACGGTCTCCTGGCATCCCACGCAGAACATCGCGGACAGCAGGCGCTTCGGCGTGCTCGGCAACGCGACGCATCCCGCGGGCGAGCTGCTCCCCGACACCGCTGGCGGGCTCGGGCGGTTCCGCCCCCGCGCCAACAAGACGAACGACTACGAGATCGACCGTGGCCGGCAGCGCACCGAGACATTCACCGGCATCGCCACCGTCTTCCTGCAGGACCAGGCCGTCACCGAGAGCATGGGCCCCGTCCAGAACCGCAGCATCGAGCACCTCGGACGCTCGGACGGCATGATCATCCAGGTGCGGCGACGCCTCCTGAACGCGGCGAAGGCGCTCCACTACGACAACGTGACGCCCCCGTGCGTCGACAACCCGGAGTGGTACCGCGTGCGTTCCGCCATCGGCACGCTCCCCAAGGGCGAGTCCTGGTACGAGCACATGCACGACTGGCTCTACGCCAAGGTGGACGAGCCGCCCGCGCTGGAGCTCGCGGTACCGCGGTAAGACTGTCATGCTGAGCGAAGCTGAAGGCGCAGCCTGAAGCGCAGTCGAAGCATCTCTCCGGAAGAACGTCGGCGCACAGCGGCGTGCCACCCGAGAGATTCCTCGACTCTGCCCTCGGCTATCGCCGACGGTTCCGCTCGGAATGACAACATCCCCATCCGCTCGTCCTGAGCTTTGTCGAAGGACGCGAGTGTCCGCTCGTGGTTCGACAGGCCCAGCGTGGCAGGCAATCTGTGACACCGCCCCGTTGTGTGGTAAGCAGGGCGATGGCCTACGATGCGTGCTAGACTCACAGCATCCGAGGAGCGCCATGACCACGGACCCCCAAGCCGCAACAGCCGACGCCGTACCCGCCTGGTTCCTTAACTTCGTGCAGGAGAATGCCCGCCAGCACGCCGAACTCGGCGAACGCATAGGAGACGTCGGCTCGCGCGTGGCGAGGGTGGAAGGCGGACTGAACGTCATCAGGAACATCATGGTCGTAACCCTCGGCGCAATGCTGACCCTGACCGTCAGCGGGTTCGCCGCAGCGATCAAGTACCTGTTCGGGTTGTAAACCGTCCCCATCACCACACGCCCAGGTGCGGCGGCAGAGTGGTGGAACCCAGGCCATCGTCCGTGTGCTCCCCATCCCCGGGCTGGCGAGGGCGCGCTAAAGCGCGTCCCGCTTCCGCAGGAACGACGGGGATGCCGACCGGCGGACGCGGGCGGGGGTGCAGCAGGAACGGCTCGTAGCCGGTCCATATCTGGAGCGACGGCGGGGTCATGAACGCGAGCGCCAACGCGTCGGCGCGGTCGGGCGAAGGGAGGCCCTTCTTGCGCAGCTCGCGCTTGCTCTCCATCCACACCTGGCCGGAGCTGGAGACGTCGTAGCGCAGCGAGAGGAGTTGCGCGGCCATCTCCTCGTCGTCCGGCAGCGCGATGAGGCGGTCGTTGAGCAGACGGCGCAACTCCCAGAAGATCTCGGAGCGGTAGTTGGCGAAGCGCGTGGGGTGCGGCGCCTTCCGCCCGAACTGCACGCCGTGAACGGGCGCCTGCAACTCGCGCAGGCGGTCGACGACGCCCCCTCCGAGGCCGCCCTCGTCCACGAATATCGCCTCCGCTCCGAGTTCGCGCGCCATCAGCGCCGTCTCGCCGGCGACGCGCATGAGGTCCACGCGCCCGAACGACTTGAGCGCGACCACGCGCTGCCCCCTGCGCGCGCAGAGCACCGACTCGTTGTCGCCGAACCGGCCGACGTCCACGCCGATGTAGACGGGCTGCTGCGCGTCCTCCTCCGCACTCGGCGCGCCCTCGCCGGAGGGGGCGTCCACATGCATGGCGTCCTCGACGGCAGCGCGCCCGACGAGCGAGTCCTCCAGCGCGTCGGGGAACTGCGCATAGACGGCGGCGATGAACTTGGGATGGTCGGCGCCCCACTGCAGCGCCTTGTCGGCGATGTCATCGGCATTGATCAGGCCGGGGGCGGCGGGCTCCTCGCCGGTGAGGTTGGGCGTCTCGTAGGCGGAGATGCGCATGTGGTGGTAGTGGTGGCGCTTCGCGTGGTGGGACTCGTAGAACGTGCCGGACGTGGAGAAGGCGTTGCCCGCGAGGAGCGTCCGGGACGGGTTGAGGCGGACCGCGGCGTCGAAGTGGGACTCCTTGACGGCGTGGGCCTCGTCGACGATGAGGAGGAGCTCCGGCGAGTGGAAGCCGTGGATGTTGTCCGGGTTGTTCGTGGCGAAGCCGATGGCGAACCGCTCCGGCGAGATGGTGTAGCGGCCCTTCGTGATCCTGCCGCTGAGGGTGTCGCCTGCGGCATCGCAGACGGCGGCGAGCTCCTGCCAGAGCACCTCGCGCACCTGCCGGTTCGTGGACGAGAGGACGACGACCTTCGCCTGGGCGCGCGTCTCGACCCACCAGAGGATGAGGCGGGCGAGCGCCCAGCCCTTGCCGCAGCCGTTCGCGCCGACGACGGAGACGCGTCGAGAGGCAGTGGCGGCCTCGAGCATCTCGCGCTGCTTTGAGTAGGGCTTCCCCGCCGCGCCGAGAACGTTCTCGACGAACCCGACGGGATCGTCCCGGTATTCTGAATAGCGGACCTCTGTGCTCATGCGTGCCTTCCGTTCGGTGCCAGTCCTTCGTGATGCTTGCGACCCTTCGTTAACCAAAAGAGCCCCGGCCTCTCGAAGGCCGGGGCTCGTCCCCGTTCGTTGTGCGCGCCGATCGGATCAACCGGCTGCTGCGCTCAAGCACATGATAAGCGATGAAGTGTTGCCTGCGCAACTATGGGGCGTCGGTTGGTGGACAGGAGAGGGCGAGCGTCAAGAGGGCCTGTAAGCCGGATTCTGTACCTCGCTTGCGAGGCGGCGGCCATCTATCTGGTCCCCCCGTTGCCGGAAGGGATCGTGCGGCCTACCCGGGGACGAACAGCCGGGCGCTGCCCTCCGCGATGGGAGGAGTCCCTCTATTTGGCCTTGCTCCGGGTGGGGTTTGCCAGCATCCCGGCTTGCGTCGGGACCTGGTGCGCTCTTACCGCACCGTTTCACGCTTGCCTGTCCCCCACGCGAACGCGGGGCCATCGGCGCTATCGTCTCTGTGGCACTTTCCGTCGCATCGCTGCGCCTGGGCGTTACCCAGCACCCTGCCCGGCGGAGTCCGGACTTTCCTCCCCGGCGACGCCGGAGCGGCCGCCCGGCCCTCTTGACGTGTTCAGTATACGCTTGTGGGGCACCCTCACCCGCCGCTGCGCGGCGAAGCCTGTCATTCCGAGCGTAGCGTAGCGGAGTCGAGGAATCTCTCGGGGCAGGCGCTGGTGAACACAAACGTTACCCGAGAGATGTTTCGGCTGTGCCCCCGGCTCCGCTCAACATGACAGGACCTGTCGTTCCTATGAGGCTGCGCTCCATGAGGACTGAAAGAGGAGTTGACCTGCCCAGCCGGCGTACTTGCCGAAGCGGGCACGTGCAGACTCTTCCAACTGCTTATCCAGCTGCTTATCGCTGATACGGGCGCCGGAAGGAAGGTAGCGGGACCTGAGCGCTTCCCTGATGTGCCTGTCTACCGGGAAGGCTTCAGGTTTGTCCAGGGAGAACAGGGCTATGCAATCCGCGATCTTCGGTCCGACGCCGATCTTCGGTCCGCCGACGCGAACCCGCATGAGCCGCCGCTTCACATCGGGATACGGAATCTCTGCTGATGAGAGCAGGGTAAAGTCCAATTCTCCGCTGCAGACTAGACGGGCAGCATCCGGGATATGGATATGCCGTTTCAGGCCAAGCCCCATCTCAGCTAAAGCTACCGATCCGGCCTCCAGGACTTCGGGGCCGGGGAACGTGTAGCGAGTGTCCTGACCGAGCTGTACCTGCTTCCCAAATTTCTCAGCTATGTCCTCAACAATCCTGCTTATGCGTGGAACGTTGTTGTTCGCAGAGCAGATGTAGGCAACCGTGCACTCCCAGGGGTCGGGCTGCCGGAGCACTCTCAGCCACGGGTAAGCCTGCGCCAGTGCCGCCATGTCAGGGTCGCGGGAAAGCGCGGCGTAGATGGCATCGACGTCCTCATCGAGGCGGAAATAGGAGACGAGGAGGGATTCGAGGTCGGTGTGAGCCCGGTATTCGAGGCCGCCGTGGCCCTGGCGAACGTGAACGATGTTCCCGTCGAGAACGCCGGAGTGCCATCCCTGCCCCAGTTCCTGCCAGCGGAAGTCCTGACCGCTGTAGAGGACTTTGGCGAGGTCGAAGGGGTAGCCGTTCGATGGGGGGATCGGGAGGCGGGCGTGCATTTGAACTTCTCCGAGAGATGTTTCGACTCCGCTGCGCTCCGCTCAACATGACAGGGACCCACACCCCACCAGGGTACCCTCTCCCTAGCCCTCTCCCCTTGTAGGGAGAGGGGATCAGGCGCCCCGCAGTCACCCCCCGCTGGATTCCAGCCTTCGCTGGAATGACGAAGTTTCTAGCGGAGGGTGACTTCCGGCTTGCCGCGCTTGACGGCGACCTTCGAGACGACGGAACGGAGGAGGTCGCGGCGCTCGGCGTCCGGGAGGTCGTCCCACTCGTTGAGGATCTTCGTGACGTTGGCCTCGATCCGGGCGCGCGCAGCCGCGCTGTCGCCTGCCTGCCGCACCTGCTCGCCCAGGTCGTGCTTGATGGCGCGCAGCTGCTCCAAACCGCCCCGCAGCGTCGACAGCGACATCGTCCCGTTCGCCGCGCGATGCACGCCTTCCATGAACTGCCGGTCGAGCGACTGCATCGTCGCCTCGGAGCGCGCCTTGTCGCCCGCGAGCCACGAGACGTCGCCGGGGTCGTCGCCGCGCTCGCCCGCCGCGAGCCGCTCCCGCACGACGCGCACGACCTCCTCTTCGAGTTCGTCGGCCTTCATCGTGCGGTAACTGCACTGGTTGCGGTTGATGCGCGACTGGCACTGGTAGTAGCGGTACTGCGCCCGCGCCCGCTCGCCGTCCTTCCGGCGCCACGTCTGGCGGCGCACGATGCCCATCATCCGCTTGCCGCAATGGTGGCAGTAGAGCACGCCGGAGAGCAGGAACACGGGCGCGGGGCGTGACGTGCGCTGCGACGGGCTCCGCTCCTGCAGCCGGTCCTGCGCCCGGCGGAATTCGAACGACGAGACGATGGGCTCATAGCTCCCCGGGATGCGCATCCCGAAGCGGTGGTAGGTGCCGATGTACGCGGCGTTGCGCAGCACGTCCCGCACCGTCACGAGGCTCCACCGGCGTCCGCTCCTCGTGCGGACGTTCCGCTTGTTCAGTTCCGCGGCGACCGACCGCACGCTGCCGCCCCGCGCAAGGTAGAGGCGGAAGATGGTCTTGACCACCTCCGACTCCTTCGGCGAGACGTGGAAGGCGCCGTCAGCGGTGACGTAGTAGCCGTACGGCGGCTTGCCGAGGGCGAGGCCCTTCGCAGCCTTGGCCATCATCCCCGCCCTGATGCGCTCGCTCCGCTGCGCCGCCTTCCGCGAGTTGCGCAGCGCGTTCTGCAGCGGGTCCGGGAGGTCGAGGTCGTCGCACACGACCTTGGACGAGAGGGCGTCCATCTCCAGCACGCGCTCCACCTGCTCTTCCAGCGTCGTGCCGAGGTGGGCCGCGTCCGGCGTCACGACGAGGTAGCCCTGGCGGTTCTCGCGAATGAAGTCCATCATCTCCTGCCAGCCCTCGCCGCCGCCCTCCCCCTTGAGGTCGGCGAACGTTCCGTGCGGGATGTGCCGCCTCGTCTCGCAGTACTCCTGGAACGCCTGCATCAGCGCCTCGCTGGATGCGCGGGCGTTCCGGGCCTCCGTGTCCACGGTGAAATAGCCTATCGCTCGCATCTTTCTACTCCGGAAGCAGGATGCGCCCGCAGTTCGGACATCGAACCGGGGCCGGGGAGGTGCGCACCTCCTGTGCCGTGCGCATCGGGACCCCGACGCGGCACGTGTTGCATGCGTTGTTGTGCATCTGCGCCACGGGATGCGGGTGATTCCTCCGCACCTGCTCGTACAGCGCGACCTCGGGCGCGGGAGTGCGGGCGACCGTGTCGGCGCGGCGGCGCTCGAAGTCGGCCACCTCGGCCTCAAGCCGCGTTTTCTCCGCCGTGAGCGACTCCTGCTCGGCAGCCCACGACACGTTCAGCGACTCCAACTCCTGCGTGGAGGCGTCGCGCTTGCCGCGCGCCGTGTCGAGTTCCACCATCACTTCGAGGAGCGCGTCTTCCTCGTGGCCGCGCTGCCGCTTGAGCATGTTGACGTCGGCCTGGAGGTCCTGGAGTTCGCGGGGGTTCACGACCACGCCGCTGTAGAGCCTCTTCTCGGCGGCGTCCACGCGCTCGGTGAAACCGGCGATGACCGAGTCGAACTCCTGCTGCCGGGAGAGCGCCGAGTCGACCTCCGCCTGCTCCGAGGCGAGACGACTCGCCAGCGCGCGTACCGCGGAGTCGTCGCCCAGCAGCGGCGCAATCTCGGTCAGCCTCGCTCGGCGGACGGCAAGCTCACCGTCCACGGATTGCAGCGCGAGCAGTTCACGGGTCGCGGGCATGGAGCAATTCTAGGGAGCGGCAACCTGCCCGTACATGAAAAAGGGATGCGCGTTAGGGGCTAACGCAGCACCCCCACACCCCCGTGCGCTGCCCGCGCACCCTGGATTCCCGTCGGTGCGGGAATGACGGGGCATAGGACACACGCATGGTGTTCCAGCGAATGCCAATGCCCGAGTGGACCACTAACGGGCGCGCCACGCGATGCCCAGCGACGCGCCGAGCGCCTCCGTCACGACGTACGCGGCCTCCTTCAACTCCGGCGCGCGCCCCACGAGCGCGCGCAGCGACGTCACCGGCCTGTCGCCGATGCCGCACGGCACGATGGGCTCGTAGGCGCGGAGGTCGGTCGCGACGTTGAGCGCGAAGCCGTGCATCGTGACGCCGCGCGAGACCTTCACGCCTATCGCGGCGATCTTCCCCGCATCAGTCCACACCCCAGTCAGCCCTGCCTCGCGGTGGGCGGGGACGCCGTACTCGGCCAGCGCCGCGATCAGGGCGCTCTCGATCGCCTCGACGTACCGTTTCGGCCCGAGGCCGAGGTCGGCCAGCGAGACGATAGGATAGCCCACCAGCTGTCCCGGCCCGTGGTAGGTCGTCTGCCCGCCCCTGTCGGTCTCGATGAGGGGGGCGTCGAGCTGGGCAAGCACGTCCTCCGGCACGGAGCGCCGCCCCGCGGTGTAGACCGGCGCGTGACCCAAGAGGAGCAGCGTATCGCTCCGCTCACCGGCAACCCGCTCCTCGAGCAGCTCGCGCTGCAGCCCCCACGCCCACGCGTAGTCGATGCCCTCACCGAGCCAGTGCACCTCGCCGTGGTGCGTCATGGTTCCCGATCCCATCGTCGCTCCTACTCCCTTGCTGATCCAGCCAGGACCAGCGTAGCGGGGCCGCCCCAAACTCCACCACCGCAGGGCCCTCACCCTAACCCTCTCCCTCAGGAGAGGGGATGAAACCGGCTCCTCCTACACCGTAAACCGCATGAGGTCTTCGCCGAAGGTGAGCGTCCTTTCGTAGTTGGCGCAGATCACCTCGCGCGACCACGGTTCGTCGACCTCTCCCATGTGGGTTGCGACGACGTGCGGGACGCCGGACCTGGCGGCGACCTCCGCGAGCCCGTGGGGGCACGTGTGCGAGTTGGCGATGCGCCGCGCGAACTCGGTGAGATTCTCGCGGTCGACCTCGTGGTAGTCGCGTCCGTCGGGCGCGGGCCCGCCCCGGTGCGGCTGCGTGTACATCAACTCGTGCAGCAGCATGTCGGCGGACGCGGCGGCATCGACGATGGCGTCGCTCACCGCGGTGTCGCCGGAGACGACGAGCCTGCTGCTGTCCTCCTCAAACACGAACCCGAGCGCGGGCTTCACGTAGCCGTGCTCGACCTCGAGCGCTGTGGCGCGCCAGCCGTTGCCCTCGATGCGGTCGCCGTGGTCCACCTCGACGACGCGCACGTTCATGACGTCCTCGCCCACACGGTCGTGGAGGCGGCGGATACGGATGTCCTCCTCGAAGGCGTGGACGAGCCGCTCGACGAAGTCCCGCGTCCGCGCCGGGCCGACGACAGTGAAGGGTCGCTTGCGGTAGCGGATCCAGCCGGTGAGCAGCACGTGGGCGAGGTCGATGGTGTGGTCTGAGTGCATGTGGGTGAGGAAGATGTAGTCCAGATCGGTGGTGTCCACCCCCACCTCCACCATGCGGCGCACGCAGCCGGTGCCCGTGTCGACGAGGACGGACTCACCGCCGATGCGCAGGTGGTTGCTGGGCCCCGCGCGCCGCGGGCTGGGTTGGGGCGTGCCTGTGCCGAGCAAGGTCAGTTCCATGGGGATTCCCCCTAGTGATGGAAGAGGCGAACGCCGGAGAGCGCCATGGCGATGCCATACTCAGCGCAGGCGGCGGCGACGTCGTCGTCGCGGATGGAGCCGCCGGGCTGCACGACGTACTTCACGCCGCTCATCGCCGCACGGTCGATGTTGTCGCGGAACGGGATGAAGGCGTCGGAGGCCATCGAGACGCCGGTGAGTTGGTCGAGCCATTCGCGCCGCTCTGCAGGCGTGAGGCGCTGCGGGACCCCGGCGAACGCGGCGCGCCAGACCTCATCCTCAGCGGGCGCGAGGTCGTCGCGCAGAAAGCCGTCGACGGCGTTGTCGCGCTCGGGGCGCCCGATGCCCTCCCTGAACGGCAGCCCGATCGTTGCGGGATGCTGGCGCAGCCACCAGGTGTCCGCCTTGCTCGCGGCAAGCCGGGTGCAGTGGATGCGCGACTGCTGCCCTGCCCCGTTGCCGATGACCTGCCCGTCCAGCGCGAGGCACATCGAGTTCGACTGCGTGTACTTGAGGGTGACGAGCGCGACGGTGAGGTCGCGCCGGGCCGACTCCGGCAGGCCGCCGTCGGCACCGGTGACGTTCGACAGTTGGGCAGCCCAGTCGGAGGCGTCGTTGCGCCCCTGCTGCATCCGCACGCCGAACACGGTGCGCGTCTCCTCGTCCGGCGGTTCGTAGTCCGGGTCGGCCTCCAGCATGCAGTAGCGCCCGCCCTGCTTGGCAGAGAGCAGTTCCGCCGCCTCGGGCGTGAAGCCCGGCGCGATGATGCCGTCCGACACCTCGCGGCGTATCAGGCGCGCCGTGGACTCGTCGACCACGTCCGACAGCGCGATCCAGTCGCCGAACGACGAGACGCGGTCGGCGCCGCGAGCGCGAGCGTAGGCAGCCGCGAGCGGGGAGAGCGATGCGCCGTCGACGAAGTACGCCTGCGCGAGGGTGTCGGTCAGCGGCACGCCGACCGCCGCTCCGGCGGGGCTGACGTGCTTGAACGACGCGGCGGCGGGTATGCCGGTCGCGGCGCGGAGCTCGCGCACGAGCTGCCACGAGTTGAGCGCGTCCAGCAGGTTGATGAAGCCGGGCGAGCCGTTGCGGACCTCGAACGGGAGCGACCCCTGGTCGACGAAGGCTCTCGCCGGGGTCTGGTGCGGGTTCATGCCGTAGCGGAGCGTAATCTCGGACTCAGGCATCGTTACTCCTCGTCAAGTTCTAATACCCTCACGCGAACGCTCCCCGAGAGGATGTTGCGCGCTAAAGCGCGGGACTCCGCCTCCAGCTCCGCTCAACATGACACCCCAACCCCCGTTCCCCACCCCTGCGTGCGCTGCCCGCGCACCTGGATCCCCGGCGGTGCGGGAATGACGAGGCTTGCCGTGCGTGTGCCCTACCCCAGCCCGATGCTCTCGTCGATGACTTCGAGTCGCGCCTTGACCGCGCTCAGGAATGCAGCGGCCTCCGCGCCGTCGCAGACGCGGTGGTCGAAGGTGAGGCAGAGGTTCATCATCGAGCGCACGGCGATGGCATCGCCTTCGACGACGACCGGACGCTTCACGATGGCCTCCGTCGTCATGATCGCGGCCTGTGGGTGGTTGATGATGGGCACGGAGACGACGGAGCCGAGCGCGCCCGTGTTGTTGAGCGTGAACGTCCCGCCCTGCACGTCGTCGATGCCGAGCGTGCCCGCCCGCGCGCCGTCGGTCAGCCGGCGCAGCTCGGCGGCGATGCCCGCGATGGTCAGCGTGTCGGCGTCGCGCAGCACCGGAACCATGAGCCCGGCCTCGGTCGAGACCGCCACCGCGAGGTTGACACGGTTGTTGAGCGTGATGTGGCCGTCGTCCCAGCGCGCGTTGAGGCGCGGGTGCTCGCGCAAGGCAGCGGCCACCGCGCCCGCCGCGAACGGCAGGTACGTCAGCGGGATGCCGTGCCTCTCCTCGAACGCGGCCTTGAGCGCGTCGCGCGTCCGCACGAGGCGGGTGGCGTCGACCTCCACCATCGACCACGCGGCGGGTATCTCGCGGGAGGAGCGCGCCATGTGCTCGGCGATGATGCGGCGCACGGGGGTGAGGGGCATCACGGAGGTGTCTTCGGCTGCTGCGGGGGCGGGCTGCTCCGGCACAACGTCCTCGCCAGCAGGGGTTTCCTGGATTCCCGCCTCCGCGGGAATGACGGGAATGGGAGCGGGCTCGACGGCAACAGCCCCCAGCGCCGCTTCCTCAGTTTCGTTCAGCGCCTCCTCGACGTCCTCAACCCCTTCCTCCTCCGTGAACTCCTCCACTGGCTCTTCAGCCTCGGCTTCCGCTTCTTCGGCAGTCTCCTCCGGCTCCGCCTCTGATTCACCCTCTCCCGCGCTTTTAGCGCGACCTCTCCCCTCGAGGGAGAGGGGGTCTTCTGCCGCCGCTTCCTCAAGCGCAACGTCCTCGTCGGCGATGGGTTCCTGGATTCCCGCCTCCGCGGGAACGACGGGGGTTGCGGCCTCAGCCCCGGTTTCAGCTTCCGGCGCTTCGGGGGCGGCCTCTTCTGCAACCTCCTCAAGTGCGGGCTCCGCAGCCGTTTCCGGTTCTTCCGGTTCACCCTCTCCCGCACTTTCAGCGCGACCTCTCCCCTCGAGGGAGAGGGGGTCTTCTGCTTCCTCCTCCTGCGCTCCGGAGGTCATGCGGCTGACGGCTTCGAGCAGGTCCTTGCTCGTGATGCGGCCGCCGGTGCCGGTACCCCGGACCGTCGACAGGTCTATGCCGTACTGCGCCGACAGCCTCGCGACCAGCGGCGATATGACGTGACTGCGGTCCGGCTCCGCGACGCTCGGCGCAGGGGTCTCGTGCTCCCGTTCGGCGAGCGCCTGCTCCTGCAGCGCGTCGGGGCGTCCCTCTCCGCGTTCGCCGGAACCCGTGGGGCCGACGCTGCGGACGCTGTCCATGAACTCGAACGTGTGCTGGCCTGCCTCCTCGCCCTGCGCATCCGCACCCTGTGCGGCAGGCATCGCCCATGCGCCGCCGACGCGTCCGGTGTCTTCGTCAGCCGACTCTTCTTCGGTAGGTGCCTCTTCCGCATCATCCGCTGCGGGTTCACCCTCTCCCGCGCTTTCAGCGCGACCTCTCCCCTCAAGGGAGAGGGGGTCGTCCGGCGCTGCGGTAGATGATTCACCGCCCTCATCCCCGCTCCCCGCCTCGTGCGCTGCCCGCGCACCCTGGGTTCCCGCCTGTGCGGGAATGACGGGATCAGGCTGCGAGGTTCCTGCCTCCGCAGGAACGACGGGGGACCCCTCGTCCTCCACTTCCATCTCGCAGATCGGCTGGCCCATCGGGACGGTCTCGCCCTCTTCGGCCAGCGCACGGACGAATACGCCCGTGTACGGCGACGGCGCTTCCATGCTCACCTTGTCGGTGACGACTTCCACGAGGGGGTCGTATCTCTCGACGTGCTGCCCCGGCTCCACGAGCCACTTGCCGATGACGCCCTCCGTAACCGACTCACCCACCTGCGGCAGTTCAATGATCCTGATCATGCTAGTACGCCACCAGTTCCCTGAGTTTCGCGGCTATCTTCTCCGCGGTAGGCATGTACGCCGCCTCCAGCGTAGGCGCGAACGGCATCGCCGGTATCTCCGGCCCCGCGCAGCGCATCACGGGCGCGTCGAGGTACTCGAAGGCATGCTCCGCGATGAGCGCACTCACCTCCGAGCCCACGGACACGGCGGCGTTGTCCTCGTGCACCACCAGCGCCTTGCTCGTCTTGCGCACCGACTCCAGCACCGTTTCGGTGTCGAGCGGACGGAGCGTGCGGAGGTCGACGACCTCGACGCTCACGCCATCGTTCTCCAGCTCGGCAGCCGCCTGCATGGAGTAGTGGAGCGTGAGGCCGTAGGTGATGACCGAGGCGTCGGTCCCCTCGCGCTTCACCTCCGCCGAACCGATGGGCACGACGTAGTCCTCGTCCGGCGTGTCTCCACGCACCGAGCGGTACGTCCGCTTGTGCTCCAGAACGATGACGGGGTCGTCGTCGCGGATCGCGGCCTTCAGCAGTCCCTTGGCGTCGTACGGGGTTGCCGGGGCAACGACCTTCAGCCCGGGCGTATGCGCGAAGTACGACTCGACGCTCTGGGAGTGGTAGAGCCCGCCGCGCACGTGTCCGCCGTACGGCGAGCGCAGCACCATCGGCACGTTGAGCTTGCCGTTGGAGCCGTAGCGGATGCGCGCGGCCTCGCCGATCATCTGGTTCACGGTGGGCCAGATGAAGTCGGCGAACTGCACCTCGGCGATGGGGCGCAGGCCGGACAACGCCGCGCCGACCGCGATGCCGGCTATCGAGGCCTCGGCAAGGGGCGTGTCGACGACGCGCTGCTCGCCGAACTCGTCGAGGAAGTCCCTGGTGGCGAGGAACACCCCGCCCCGGCGGCCCACGTCCTCACCCATCACGAACACGGACCCGTCGCGCTGCATCTCCTCGCGCATCGCGTCGCGTATCGCTTCTATGACAGTGACGACTGCCATCGTTTCACCCTCACGTTTCGCTCGTGACGTGGCGGAACACGTCCTCGTCGCTGGGGAACGGCGCGGCCTCGGCGACGTCCGTCGCCACGTTGACCTCGTCACGCGCCCGCTTCTTCATCGCGGCGTCGCGCTCCTCGGAGAGCATCCCCGTGCCGGAGAGCAGCGCGTGCAGCTTCTCCAGCGGGTCGCGCTTCTTCGCCTCTTCGATCTCGGCAGGGTCGCGGTAGACGGTGTCGTCGTCGTCGCTCGTGTGCGGCAGGTAACGCTCGACGTCGAACTCGACGATGCTCGGGCCGCCGCCCATCGCCGCGAGCCGCACCGCGGTCGAGGCCGCCTGGTACGAGGCGCGCACGTCGGTGCCGTCGACGGTCGTACCCGGCATCGCGTACCCCTCGGCCCGCAGCGCGTACCGCTCGATGGCCATCTGGCGCGACATGGGAACGGAGATGGCGTACTTGTTGTTCTCCACGAAGAAGACGATGGGCAGCCTGTGGATGGAGGCGAAGTTCATCGCCTCGTGCACCTCGCCCTGGCTCGTCGTGCCGTCGCCGAAGAAGCAGGCGACGACCGTGTCCTCGCCGCGCATCTTCACCCCGAGCGCCCAACCGACGGCCTGAGGAACGTGTGTGCCGATGACGTTGGAGTGGTTGATGAACTTCAGCTCCGGCGCAGCCCCGTGCTGGGGGAACTGGCGCGCACCGGAGAGCGGTTCGCCGTCCCTCGCGAGGAAGCCGCGCAACGACTCCTCCGCCGTCAGCCCGAGAGCTGTCGTTACTGCAAGATCCCGGTAGTAGGTGAAGCAGAAGAAGTCGGGCGCGCTCTTGCGGAGAGCCCAGACGGAGGCGAGCTGCGCGGCCTCGTGGCCCTGGCTCGATGCGACGATGGCCGCCTTGCCCTGCCGGTTCATCGCCCACACCCGCTCGTCCAGCGTGCGGACGAGGAGCATGGTGGCGTAGATGTCCAGCAGGTCTTCCGTGGTCAGCGAATCTGCCGGCGCATCGGGGAGGTCGATCTGCAGTTCCGCATCTGCCATCGTACGTCGATTATCCCACACCCACCGCTGCGCGCCACGCGTGATACGGGACGTTTTCGGCGCATTCGGGGCGCCTGCCCAGTACAATCAACCCTCCAAGGAGAAGTGCCAGGTGCAGCAGCCGCGTGACGTGCTCGTCCGGTTCCACGAGATCGGATTGAAGGGCAAGAACCAGCCGATGTTCGTACGACGCCTCGTCGAGAACCTCGAACGAGCGACCGCCGGGCTCGGCGTCGAGCGCGTGTGGGCGTCGCGCATGTTGGTGCGCATGCGGCTCGCGCCCGAGGCGGACTGGGAGGCGGTCAGGGCGCGGACAGCGACAGTGTTCGGCGCGGTGAAGTTCAGCCTCGCCGCGCGCACAGAGCCCGATTACGAGGCAGTCTCCGCGCTCCTTCACGAGACCGCGCAGGCGCGCTCCTTCTCGACGTTCCGCATCTCGGCCAACCGGAGCGACAAGACGTTCCCGCTCACCTCCCACGACCTCAACGTGCGCCTCGGCGACGAGATACGCGAGGTCTCCGGCGCGCGCGTCGACCTGGGGCATCCCGAGGCCGACTTCCGGATCGTGGTCGGGCGCGACGACGCCTTCGTGTACGCGGACGACTACCGGGGCGCTGGCGGCCTGCCGGTCGGCACCGGCGGCAAGGTCGCGGTGATGATGTCGGGCGGCATCGACTCACCCGTTGCCGCGTGGCGCATGATGCGGCGCGGCTGCAAGGCCGTGCTCGTCCACTTCCACGCCTTCCCGCTCGTCGAGGGGCGCTCGCGCGACAAGGCGAAGGAGCTTGCGGAGTCGCTCAACGCGTGGCAGTACGATACCCGCCTCCACCTCGTGCCGTTCGCCGACGTGCAGCGCCGCGTGATACTGGAGGTGCCGGGGCCGCTGCGCGTCATCGCGTACCGGCGCTTCATGGTGCGCATCGCGGAGGCGGTCGCCGTGCGTGAAGGCGCGCAGGCGCTCGTTACCGGCGAGAGCCTCGGGCAGGTCGGCTCGCAGACGCTGCGCAACATCGCAACGGTCGATGAGGCCGCCGGGATGCCGATCCTCCGCCCGCTGGTGGGTCTCGACAAGAGCGAGATCATCGATCAGGCGCAGGTCATCGGCACGTACGAGACGTCGATCCTGCCGGACGAGGACTGCTGCACGCTGTTCGTCCCGCGCTCGCCGGCGACTGCCGTCAAGCCGGAGCAGATCGCGGAGCACGAGGCACGGCTGGACGTAGCCGCGCTCGTGGCGGAGGCGGCGGCAGCGGCGGAGTTGTTCGAGTACCACGCGCCCGTTTGACGCGCCATGCGGCCGGTGATAACAAGCGGGGAAGTCTCAATAACCACGGAGGAGCCCCCATGTCACGCGAAATCGACGAAGTCAAACGGGAAGTCGCTATAGCCAACCGGGTACTGGCCGAGATGGGCCTTGCCACGCACATCCTCGCCTCGCTCGGACACGTCAGCATGCGCGTGCCGAACCAGCCGGACCTCTTCGTCGTGAAGGGTCGCGGCTACGAGACCGACGCCCTGGCAGTCGTGAGGCCGGAGGAGATGATCGTCGTCGACATGGACGGCAACTTCGTCGACGGCCCCAAGGGCACCTCGCAGTGCTACGAGGTGAAGATGCACTCGTGCATCTACCGCGAGCGCCCGGACGTGCTGTCGGTCGTTCACACGCACCCGCGCTACACGAACGTCCTCGGCCTCAACGACGTGAAGCTCAAGCCGATGTCGAACGAGGGGCACCAGCTCGTGCGGAACGACATCCCCGTGTTCCCGCACTCCAAGCTCATCATCACGGAGGAGGACGGCATGCAGGTGGTCGCGGCCATCGGCAACAGCCCGGCGCTCCTGCTGCGCGGACACGGCGCGGTGACGACGGGGCGCAACATGGAACAGTCCGTGATGAATATGCTGCACCTGGAGGAGCAGTCGCGCCTCAACTGGGTCGCGCTGGCCGCGTTCGGGCCGGACTACAAGGGCATCCCGGACGAGAGCATGGACGAATTCGCCGCGGGCCAGGCCGCGATGCGCGAGGCGCCGCACCTCGCGCGGCCGCTCGCCAACATGCCCCCCATCCCCGTGGGCGGCGTGTGGAAGTACTACACGGAGCTGGTGAGCGGGGACCTGTAGGGGGGCGGGATGGACGGTGCCGACCATGGACACGGTCATTGGCACATACGAACGCGCGGTTACAGCCATACCCCTTACGGCGAGGCGGATAAGCGCGGGAATCGTGGATGGGAGTGTGCCTCTTGTGCTGCTCCATCAGGTTCCCGCCCCGCTCTCGTCGTTGCCGGAGCTGGAGGCGCCATGGGACCTACTACTGCCTCGCGGCGTATGGCTCCTGCTTCCTCTGGCCGGATACTTCGCGCTGTACTCTCTTCTCTCTCACTGGCGCTGGGGGAGACCCCTCGGCAAGCAGATATTCCGCCTTTCCGTAACTCGTGCAGATGGCTCGCAATGCTCGCCCTGGACTCTCATCTGGCGTGAACTGGGCCGAGGGGCCTCACTCGTTTTCGTGGCCCTCCCACTCCTGCCGCCCCTGCCACCCAGAGACACTCCCCCCGACTCTGGAATCTTCGGCGTCTTCTTGCTGATGGGCATTTTGGCGGTCTATTTCGGCGCCGCTGTCTGGATCGTTTGTCCCGTCATCTTCTGGAAGCGCGGTTTGCACGATCACATCGTGGGGACGGTAGTCATCGGAGACGCTCCGCGAACGACAGCCCAGCCCTCTGCGAATCTACAGCAAGATCAATATCGGCTGATGATTGTTCTCATACTGGCTCCTGTGTTAGTGACTGTCGCAGTGCTCTCCCCTAACCTGCTCGTCCTCCTCGGTGTACTGTTGGCAATCTATCTCGCCGTGGATACGTACGACAGGTACAAGAATGGTTACCGCCCTCCCGGCAGGCGGACGGACTAAGGCTCGCCATGCCTCCAATCCCGGTCAGTGGCATGTGAAAGCACACTATGTGGAGCTGGTGAGCGGAGACTTGCAGGCGCAACATAAGGGGCAGTCATTGGGAACGCACGAGACTCCACGACCTGCTGACGCAGCCCCGCGCATGTTCGCCGGAGCCCTGGACGCAATTATCCCGTTCATGTTGTTGGCGCTCATACCCGTTCACATGTGGGTTGCCCCGGACCTCCGGCACACTGCGGACGAAGGGACCGTTCAGATATGGTCCCTCTCCATGTGGGCCGGTTACTACGCGCTGTATTCCGTCCTTTCTCACTGGCGCTGGCGAAGGACCCTGGGCAAACATATATTTGGCTTGTCCATCGTCAACACAGACGGCTCTCGCTGCGCCCGGGCGACCTTGTTCGGTCGTGAGTTCTTTCGAGGCGGCTCCCTGGGCGTGTTGTCTGCTCCCTGGGTGCTCGAACTGCCCTTCTACGATGACGTGGATCTCTGGGCAGGACCTGGCGCCTTGATCTCCCCGTTTGCCGTGCTCCTCGCGGCGGTCGCCGCTGCTGTCATCCTTTGCTCCATGCTGTCCACCAAGCGCGCTCCTCACGACCACGCGGCAGACACAGTGGTTGTCGGCGATATTCACGAGCAAGCTGCGCGTGCTGCGCGCTCTCCACAGCGCGATCTCCAGGCACTGATGGCTGTGATCATCGTGGTTCCGCTGTCGTTGCTTGCCGCTGTGCTCTCTTCGAACTGGCTCATCTTCCTAGGCATACTGATCGTGCCAGTGGTCGGACTTGCGGTCGTGCGTGCTCTCTATGAGCGCAGCCGACGGTGAGGGCCTCCCGCCACGTTTGCGGGCAGGGCAAGACATCAGGGGCGCGGCGAGGCTGATGGCGGCTATACTTGCGCTCCATGAGCGACCTTTGCGCAACGTATCCGCCGTGCCCTCCGGTTCACCCTCACCCTAACCCCCTCCCCTCGAGGGAGAGGGGACCTGACGCCCGAGAGATTCCTCGGCTCCGCTCCGCTCCGCTCGGAATGACAAGGCCCTACACGCGTCCCCCCGCCGCGTGCGCTGCCCGCGCACCCTGGATTCCCGCCGGTGCGGGAATGACGGCGGCTGCGCCGTCGTTCGCAGGAGGCGAGGTTCCTGCCTCCGCAGGAACGACGGGGGCTGCTCCATGAGCGACAAGGTACTCGTCGAGGTGGGGGACGGGGTCGGGACGATCACGCTGAACCGGCCGGGGCAGCACAACGCCATCGACTTCGAGATGTGGGGCCTGCTGCGGGACGCCGCGCTGCGTCTCGGTGCGGACGACAGCGTGCGCGTCGTCATCCTGACCGGCGCGGGAGAGAAGGCGTTCTCGGCGGGGGCCGACATCAAGGACTTCCCCGCCCACCGCAGCAACAGCGACCTCGCCCGCGCGTACGCCGACGCCTTCGAGGGCGCGCTCGACGCCATCGAGCAGATGCCGAAGCCGGTCATCTGCATGATCCGCGGGATATGCGTCGGCGGGGGCTGCGAGCTCTCGATGGCCGCCGACCTCCGCATCGCCGCAACCGGCAGCACGTTCGGGGTGCCAGTGGCGAAGATCGGGGTGCTCGTCGGGTACAACGAGATGCGCCGACTCTTACACCTCGTAGGACCGGGGCACGCGGCCAACCTGCTGCTGACCGCACGGCGCATCGACGAGCAGGAAGCGCTGCGCATCGGCCTGCTGACGGAGGTCGTCGACGCCGACCGGCTGGTAGAGCACACCTACGGCCTGGCAAGGGAGATGACGACCTACGCCCCACTTTCACAGTCCGCGCACAAACGCATCGTTCGCACGGTTCTCGCCAACCCCAGTCTCACAGCCCTCACCGATGAGGAGCGCTGGCTGCCCCTCTCCATCTTCGATACGGAGGACGGACAGGAGGGATACCGGGCCTTCATGGAGAAGCGCCCGCCGCGCTTCCAGGGGAGGTAGCCCATGGCCCCGATGCCGCTGGAGGGCGTCGTCGTCCTCGACTGCACGCAAGTCATGGCCGGCCCCTTCTGCACGATGCTGCTCGCGGACATGGGTGCGGACGTCATCAAGGTCGAGAAGCCCGGAGGCGACGATTCCAGGCGTATGGGCCCGCCGTTCATCAACGGCGAGTCGGCGGCGTTCCTCGGCATCAACCGCAACAAGCGGAGCATCGTCCTCGACCTGCGGAACGAAGTCGATCGCTCCGTGTTCCGGCGCATCGCCGCGCAGGCCGACGTGCTCGCCGAGAACTTCCGTCCGGGCACGATGGAGCGGCTCGGGCTCGGTCCTGTGAAACTGTGCGGGGAGCACCCGGAGCTGATCTGGGTCTCCATCTCCGGTTTCGGGCAGACCGGCCCCTACGCGAACCGACCGGGCTACGACCTGCTGGCGCAGGGGATGTCCGGCATGATGAGCGTGACGGGTTACCCGGACTCGCCGCCGGTGAAAGTGAGCATCCCGCTGGCCGATCTCAGCGCCGGGCTGTTCGCGGCCAACGGCGTTCTCGCCGCCTACGTCCACCGGCTCAAGACGGGCGAGGGGCAGGTCATCGACACGTCGCTGCTGGAGGCCGCCATCGCCCTCACCGTCTGGGAGGCCGCCGAGTACTGGGGCTCCGGCACCGTGCCCGGCCCCAAGGGGTCGGCGCACCGGCTCGTGGCCCCGTACCAGGCGATGCAGAGCGCGGACGGCTACTTCAACATCGGCGTGGCGAACCAGGCGAACTACGAGCGCCTGTGCGCCGCGCTGGAGCGCCCCGACCTGCTGACCGACGCCCGCTTCGCCGCGAACCCGGACCGCGTCCGCAACTACGAGGCGCTGGCGGAGGAGATCCAGCGCACGACGCGCACACGCACCTCCGCCGAGTGGCTGGCCGTGTTCGAGCAGGCAGGCGTCCCGGCGGGGCCGATCTACGGCATGGACGAGGTCTTCGCGAACGAGCACGTCGTGGCGCGCGGCATGGTGGCGCCGCTGGAGCACCCGGTCGCCGGGGTCATCAACAACCTCGGCATCCCGGTCAAGATGTCGGCGACGCCGGGCCAAGTGCGGATGCCCGCCCCTACGCTCGGCCAGCATACGGAGGACGTCTTACGCCGGTTCGGGGTGCCGGAGGATGAGGCGGGGGTGATCCTGGGGCGTCATTCTCGCGAAAGCGGGAATCTAAGGTGGCCACCAAGTCACACGTGAGTCCCAAGACCCTTATCTTTGCATCAGCTCAATCGCGTGATCCCAGTGCTCTGGCCCGATACAGTAGTCTATGGCGTCTTCCGTACCCCGCAGGTATGCCGCGAGCAGTCCCCCGTTAGGAAAGTTCCATACTCGCTTAAGGTTAATCCGGGCGATGTTTCTATTCTTGAATCCACGGCGGAAGTAGAGCACCGCCCCTTCTCGAATCTGTATCGCATCGTAACCCTTCCTAGCGTACGAGGGGCCGAATGCCTGCTCAAACCTTTCCAATGCGGTCATCATTCACTCTACTCCTGAGGTTTGCTGCTCCCTCTCCCGCCTGGCTAGAGAGGGCTGGCGTGAGGGTTTGCCTATTCATCGGTTACGAGGTCGAACTCGGCAGGCTGAGGGTCATAGTCGACCCTGTCCCACTCCCAAAACGCATTGAGATATCGACCAACAAAGTCCTCGTTGAGCTCGTACCCAGCCACCCTCAAGGCTTCAACCAGTTCCTTGCCGGTCTCCCACCTATCCTTCGAGACGAGAACTTCTGTCAGCCGCTTAGCGCGCCATAGGCCGCGCTCGCCTTCGTAGTGGTTCTCCTTGTCCTTGACGATGATGGCGCATTCCAAGAACTGGTACGTATTCAACTGGAACCCCCCCTCAGGGGGTTTGTATTCGGGCCTGTTACTCTTCTTGGCATTGCATGTCTTGCATGCGCCTTGCAGGTTCTCTACGTTGTTGTCTCCGCCTTCCTCTCCTTCTCGGGGATGGATGGGCCTGATGTGATCTACCACGAAGTCTCTCCAGTGAGTCTCGGTATCGCAGATGCGGCAGATTCCTCTTTGCAGATGGTACAACTGGCTCTTGTAGACGCCAACATTCAGCCTTTCAGGTACCAACTTCTCTTCGTACTCCGTCACGGCTCCTCCGTCTTCAGCCTGATGGCTCCAAGTCAATCTCCCTGATCCAGTGTACTAGGCAAGCAAAAAATGAGGACGGTATCACTCACACACCACCTCGTCTCCGCTCCCGACGGTATGGCCTGACGGTCACGCTGGGTTCCTGCCTGCGCAGGAACGACGGGGTGGTTCGACAAGCTCATCATGAGCGGGGAATCCCGAGAGATTCCTCGGCTACGCTCCGCTTCGCTCGGAATGACAATCCTAGTCTTCGACGATGGCGAGGGCGCCGTCGCGGACGGTGACCTGGTGGCCGGAGAAGTCCATCGACGCCTGGGCGGCGAGCACGTAGCGATCGCCGACCGACTCCACCTGCGCGGGGCGCGGGCTCTCACGGGCCCACTGCGGGCTGTCCTCGGTGACGATGCCGCCGCCACCGCCGGGGATGCCTGCGCCCGTCTCGCGCGCACGCTCGTCCCCGCCGCCGCTGCCCGGCCCCATGCTCAGCACGCAGATATTGAACTCGCGCTCCTCCTCGGCGACGAACTTGGCGAACGCCCGGATCGACAGCTTGGAGACGCCGTAGACGCACGTGCCGATGTTCGGGGCGGCGTTGGGCCGCACCTTGAGGGTGCCCTGCCCGAAGTGGATGACGTGCCCGGCGTTGAGCGATTCCATGTACGGGAGCACGTGCTTGGTGCAGAGGAACGTGCCGCCGAGGTTGGTGCGCATCACCTTGTCGAAGAACGCCTCGTCCATGTCGCGGATGCGGGGCCAGCGGGGCGCGCCCTCGTGGAAGTGGGTCACGATAGCGGCGTCGTTGATGAGGACGTCGATGCGCCCGTAGCGCCGGTAGACGCGGTCCATGAGCGAGCGCACCTCGTCCTCGACGCAGACGTCGGTGCGGACGGCCATCGCCTCAGCGCCGAGCGCCTGCACCTCGCCCATCACCGTGTCCATGGGCGCGACGTCGGCGATCGCGAGGCGTGCGCCCTCCTTCGCAAAGGTCTTCGCCACCCACCGGCCGATGCCCTTCGCGCCAC
Organism: Dehalococcoidia bacterium; assembly: GCA_022820645.1. GTDB lineage: Bacteria > Chloroflexota > Dehalococcoidia > Lucifugimonadales > Australimonadaceae > Bin16. Next base: position 314,605 of record JAJEFD010000002.1, read on the forward strand.
CCGTGACGACGACCACCTTGCCTTCTACGGACATACCGCGCCTCCTGTGCGTGTTGCCTGCTGTGTGCCGGGACAACGGGAGTGTACGCGCACAGGAGGCAAACGAACATCAATACACAGGATGGACAGGATGGGACGTCAGAACACCCGTAGATACAGTTTATTTGATACTGTATTTGAGACACTGTCAGAAACCATCATGGGTTAAGATTGCAGGGTTGAAAATGGAGGTGTGCACTTTGCCATTGCTAACCAACCACAGGGAGCCGGTGACAAAACGGACAGGACCAACGTACCTCCGCGCACCGGACGGCCTGAGCGCATCGTTCGTTCTCCGGGCCATTGCTTGCTTAACCGTTTTTGCAGTTGCTTTTGCAGTTGCCTGCAGCGCCGACCCCACGGCAACGCCGACGCCCACTGCCACCCCGACACCGGCGCCGACGGCCACCCCAACGCCTGAACCCGTTCAGTCGGACGAGGACCTGACCCACGCCTACGTGACGAAGGCCATAGAATTCTATGGACAGAACGGCCTCGAGGCCACCGTGGAGTTCTATGCGTCCGAGGCGAGCATCGAGAACGAGAGGTCGTTGATCCTCATAGACAGGGCTGAAAGCGTATTGCTGGCGTACCGCCCCATACCCGCCCTGGTGGGCCAATACATCGGCCCCGGTTCGCGGTTCAGTGCCTTCGGTGACCTGTTAAGCCTTGCCACCGAAGCAGGCGGCTGGGATACGGCCCGGGGCATCAACCCGACCACCAAGCAGGAAGAGCCTCGGCGGGTCCTCGCCGTTCTTCACGACGGACTGGTGTTCTCCGCCAGCCATTCGGCCCTGGTGGAAGATATAGCGCACTCCACACAGGAGTACGTGGACAAGGCCATAGCCAGATACGACAGCGAGGGCCTCGATGCGGTCATCGCTCACTACAACAGCCAGGACAGCCTCGACGGGCAGTTCTACCTGTTCCTCATCGGCGCGGACGACATCTACCTGGCCCATCCCATCTTCGCGCACCTCATCGGTACCGACATCAAGGACGTTGTCGGCTCCGACGGGCAGGAGCTGGGCAAGGAGATAGCACAGGCCACCGAAGAGGGCGTGTGGGTGGAATACCTCTGGCCCCATCCCGTTTCCCGGAAGGAACAGCAGAAGGTCACCTGGGCCATCCGGCACGACGGGCTGATATTCGCCTCCGGCTACTACGCAGGCGAGCCTGAAACAGGCGAACCGGCCTGGCGGGACGCCGACCCCCGGGAGTACACCGTCGAGTACGTGGACCGGGCGATCGAGCGCTACGAGCAGGACGGCCTCGAGGCGATGCTCAACTACTACAACAGCGTCGCCAGCTTCGAGGGCGAGTGGTATCTCTTCGCTACCGACGACGCGGACATCTACCACGTCCACCCGTTGCTGCCGCAGCTCATCGGGACCGACATCAACGACGTGGTGGGTTCCGACGGATACAGGCTCGGCGAGGAGCTGGCCAAGGCCACCGAGGAGGGGGTCTGGGTGGAATACCTGTGGCCCCACCCGGTAACGCTGGAGGAGGTCCCCAAGGTGGGCTACGCCGTACGCCGCGACGGGATGCTCTTCGCCTCCGGCTACTACGTGCCGGTCGAGGACCCCGCGGGCCAGACCGCCGCGTACGTGCAGCAGGCCATCGCGTACTACGAGGACAACGGACTGGAGGCCACAGTAGCCCACTACAACAGCAAGGAGAGCCTCGACGGCCAGTGGGGTCTGACCCTGACCGACGAGAACGACATCCTCCGCGTCGCTCCCCTCGCCCAGCACCTCATAGGCACCGACCTGAAGGACCTTGCCACCTTCCGCCAGCGGGAGATCGGCAAAGAGATGGTGGAAGCGACGGAGGACGGCCTCTGGATAAGCTACGTCTTCCCCAACACGAGGTCGTCGGAGACGCTGTACGCGCATACGTGGGCAGTGCGCCACGACGGGCTGATCTTCATGTCGCGCTACTACGACGACCAGCCGGGCAATCCCGACGGGTCATAGGGAGTCCGACGCAGAACCGCTGTCGAGTCAGGAGCGCGCGTCCGCCGGGGCGCGCGCTTCCTGCATCCCCCGAGAGATTCCTCGGCTACGTCCACGCCTCCGCTCGGAATGACACTCCGAGGCGCTACCTGTCCACGCGGCAGCTGACGACGTCTATGCCGTAGTACTTCCGGTGATGCACCGACGAGGCGTAGTGGCGCAGGATGCGGATGGAGAGTTCCTGCTCGTCTTCCAGCGCCTGGCCCTCATCCAGATAGGCCATGCGGTTCTCGATGTTCCCTTGGATGACGTCGTCCGAAGCGACCACGATCTCCAGTTCGGCGGCGCCGCCTTCGGGGCGGACCGTGGCGACCAGTCTCCGCCTCTGACCGTCCGCGCCGCCGGTCTCTCCTTCCAGGAGGCTCAGCATCACCTCTTCTCCCACCAGGCGCAGCCGGCCCTTCCCTTCCTCCGTCCAGGACTGGTTGTCGGCGAACCGGCTGAGCAAGTCGTCAACGGCAGGGAGCGAAGACTGCGCAAGGTCGATCCGCAGTTTCCTCGGGCGGGAGCTCGATAGTTCGGAGAATACGGTCATGGCTATGGCGGTCGTACCGCCGAAGAAGAGCGTATTGCCCACCAGTTGACTCGTGATCCCCTCGAAGAACCCGCTGAACGTCCCGGCGGACAGGCCCAGCACCATGGAGACGCCGGCGATGGTGGCTTTCTTCTGGTCCACCCGGCCCGTGAAGACCGTCTTTGCGCCCTCGACGAACAGCATGCCGAAGATGATGACGTACACCGCACTGACCACAGGGCTGGGAATGGCGACAAGTACGGCGATCAACTTGGAAAAGGGGGCTATCAGTATGGTCAGCAGTCCCAAGTATATCCCAACGCTCTTGGCGGCGACGCCGGTAAAGCCTATGTAGACCACGGTGGCCGCCCACGGCGCCGCGACGGGCAACGTCCCCACAAGGCCGGAGAGGAGGGTGCCCAGCCCGTAGACGCCCAGGCCTCCCTGCACCGAGCGGAAGTCGATGGCTGAATGACTCCTGTAGGAAGCGCGATAGATCACCGACAGGTCTCCCACCGCTTTCATGAAGGCGGTCAGGTTGACGAACACGAACGCCGGAAGCAGGGCCCAGAAATCCGTGTCGAAGGTCAGGTCCAGCCCCGGCCATCCGAAGTCGGGCAGGCTCACCCATGGAGCGCCGGCGATGATGTCCGCATCGTAGTAGCCCAGGGGCACAGCCACCACGAGGCCGGCAGCCGCCGTGACCGGCAGGATCCACATGCGCCAGGCCGGAGTGCCCTGCAGAGATATCAATGCCCCGGCGGCCAGGGCAACCAGTCCCGGCGTCACGAACAGCATCGCCGACGCGCCTTCGGGCGGAACGACAGCGGTGCTTATGATGAAGGGCACCGCCGATACCGCCACCAGCATGATCACTACTCCGCTGACCGTCTGCGTAAATACCCGGCGGAGGGAGGCGAGCCGCAGGGTCAGGACGAACTGCAACAGGGTGGAGGCCACCAGCAAGCTCGCCAGCAGGCCAGGACCGCCGGCGTGGAGAGCCAGCGCGCAGACCGCCAGGAACGGGACGTTGAAGTTCGTGACGACGAGGCGGCCCGAACCGAAATACCGGAACCGGAGGGTGTGCAGGATCATTCCGGCCCCGGAAACCACCAGGGCGGCGAATATCGCCCACCCCAGGTAGGCTTCGGACTCCTCGGCCGCGCGTATCACCAGCACCGCCAGCATGATGAGGCCGATGGTGTTAGGTACGAATATCTGCGCCGCCGAAGTTACCGCCACCGATGGCGGACACTTCTCATCCGGTTCGTAGCGAATCTCGACTCACCTCAGGGTTTTCCCCTACCCGCCCTTAATCACCTCGTAGATCATTATGCGGTTGCCGCACGTGTCGTCGAAGATGGCCTGCGAGCCGCCCGCGGCGTCGATCGGCTTTATCGAGAATACGACGCCCAGCCCCTCGAGGCGTTCATACTCCGCCTGTATGTCGTCGACCAGGAACGCCGCGTGGGGGATGCCCTGCTCGTAGATCGCCTTCTGGTACGCCTGCGCAGCGGCGTTGTCGTTCGGCTCCAGGAGGAGTTCGGCGCCGTCCGGCGCCTCCGGTGAGACGACTGTCAGATACTTGAAGTCCCCCACCGGGAAGTTCTCACTCACCACGAAGCCCAGTACCTCGGTGTAGAACGCCAGCGCCTTGTCCTGGTCGTCCACGTGGATGCTGGTCAGTTCGATACGCATTCTGCCGGTTCCTTCCTGTTTGAGGATGGGCGGGGAGTGTACTACGGCAGGGCGCCCACAAGGGACGCACCGGGCATTGCCCGAGAGATGCTTCGACTCCGCTGCGCTCCGCTCAGCATGACACTCCGCTACCCGGCCCCACCGCAGGGCCCTCACCCGCTGCGCTTTCGCACGTCGACCCGTTCGGCAGGCTCAGGGCAGGCTCTCTCCCTCAGGAGAGGTGGGGGGCCAGACGTCCCCCGCCACGTCCCCCACCGTGCGACCGTGCGCTTCGCACACCTCCGGATTCCCGCCTTCGCGGGAATGACGGGGAAAGGGCGCGCGGGGTTTGCTATGCTACGCGCCGCCATACACACCACGGCAGGAGTAGAGAGCATATGACCACCGCACCACGCGTCGTCGGCACGCCCGTCCCCCGCATCGACGGGAAAGACAAGGTGACCGGCGCGGCCAACTACGGCGCTGACTTCGAGATCCCGGGCATGCTGTGGGCGAAGACCCTCCGCAGCCCCTTCCCGCACGCCCGCATACGCGGCATCGACACGTCCGCCGCACTCGCGCTGCCCGGCGTCCATGCCGTGCTCACCGGCGACGACATCCCGGACAACATGCGCTGGGGACGCCGCATCGTCGACGTGCCGGTACTCGCGCAGGGCGAGGTGCGGTTCGTCGGCGAGCAGGTCGCGGCGGTCGTCGCGGACGACGAGGAGATCGCGCAGCGCGCGCTCGAACTGATCGACGTGGACTACGAGGAGCTGCCCGCCGTCACCGACCCCGAGGAGGCGATGAAGAACGAGATCCTCGTGAACCCGGACATGCACGGCTTCAAGGGGCTGCTGTACGAGGTGAGCGAGCCGACGAACGTGGTCGTCCACTTCGAGTGGAGCAAGGGCGACGTGGAGGCCGGCCTGCGGGAGGCCGACCTCGTCGTCGAGAACACGTACACGACGCCCTCGCAGCACCAGACGTACATGGAGGCACACAACGCCACGGTGCGCGTGAACCCGGACGGCACCGCGGAGGTGTGGACGCCGGGCAAGGCGCCGTACGCGGTGCGCTCGCAGATCTCGGGGCCGCTCGGCGTGGAGCCGGAGAGCATCGTCTTCCACCCGGTCACGATCGGCGGCGACTTCGGCGGCAAGGGGTCGCCGATGAACGTCGCGCTGGGCTACGTGCTCTCGAAGGCGGTCGGCGGCAGGCCGGTGCGGATGGTGTTCGACTACGCGGAGGAGTTCCTGGCCGCGAACCCGCGCCACCAGTCCAAATTGCGGATGCGCACCGGCGTCAAGAGGGACGGCTCCATCACCGCGCACGACGTCTCCATCGTGTTCGACAGCGGCGCGTACGCGGGGTTCAAGCCCGCGGGGCACCTCGGGGGCGCGAAGGCGGCGGGAGGACCTTACCGAACGGAAAACGCGCGCGTGGTGGAGGACATGGTCTACACCCACAACACGCCGTGCGGGCACATGCGCGGGCCGGGCGAGCCGCAGGCCGTCTTCGCCCTCGAATCGCACATCGACGAGGTCGCAAAGGCGCTCGGGATGGACCCGGTGCAGTTCCGCCTGATGAACCTGGTCGAGGACGGCGAGCCCACCGCGCTCGGCGACGTGTTCGTCGAGAACCGCGCCGCCGAAGCGCTCGAAGTCGCGGTTGAGGCGTCGGGCTACAACGCACCGAAGGCGTCCGGCGTGGGCCGCGGCGTCTCCGTCGGCGAGCGCCCGCCCGGCGGCGGACGCATCAACTCGCAGGTGTCGATGGAGGCGGACGGCTCCGTCCTCATCACCACTCCCCTGTTCGAGCAGGGCGCAGGCGCGTACACGGTGCTCCAGCAGGTCGTGGCCGAAGACCTCGGCCTGCCCGCCGACGCCGTGCGCATGGTCGTCGCCGACACGGGCCTGTTCGACAACGACCAGGGCGTGGGCGGCAGCCGGGTCACGAACCTCGGCACGGTCGCCACGCACGACGCCGTCGGGCAAGCGCAGGAAGAGCTGTTCAAGCTCGCGGCGGAGCTGCAGAACTGGCCGGAGGAGAAGCTCGTCGTGCAGGGGCAGATGCTCGTGCGGACGGACACCGGCGAGTCGCAGCCGTGGAGCAACCTCATCGCGCGCGTGGGCACGCCCGTCGTCGGACGGGGCGTCGCCTCGGGCGGCTACGAGAACCCGGTCACCGGCTACTGCGCGCAGATCGCCGAGGTCGAGGTCGACGCGGAGACCGGCCAGATACGGCTGACGAAGCTGACGACCGTCCACGACACGGGCACCATCATCAACCCCATCGGCCACCAGGGGCAGATCAACGGCGGCGCCATGATGGGCATCGGCTTAGGCCTGCAGGAGGAGCTGGTGCGCGAGAACGGCTTCGTCTCCACGCTCTCGTTCGCGGACTACAAGATACCGAACATCGCCGACATCCCCGAGCTCACGACGGTCGTGCTGGACACGCCGGGCAAGGGCGTCGGCCCGTACAACATCAAGGCTATCGGCGAGAGCCCCAACGCGCCGACCGCGGCGGCCATCGCGAACGCCATCGCGGACGCCTGCGGGGTGCGCGTGCGCGACCTGCCGGCCACCGCGGAGAAGGTGTACGAGGCGTTGCAGGATGCGTAGGACGGGGACCCACCCTCACCGCGCGCCGGCGCACCCTCTCCCTAACCCTCTCCCCTCAAGGGAGAGGGGACCAGACAGCCCTGCCCACCCCCCAAGGATGCGAGGTTCCTGCCTGCGCAGGAACGACGGATGAACGTATGGATGAACTGCGGCCTATAGGAGAGGTTGCGCGGAGCCTCGGCATCGCGCCGAAGCACCTCATCCCCTTCGGCGACACGAAGGCGAAGGTGTCGCTGGACGCCATGCGCCCGGAGCAGAAGGGCAAGCTCATCGTCGTGACGGGCGTGAACCCCACGCCCGCGGGCGAGGGCAAGACGACCACGAGCGTCGGCCTCACACAGGGGCTGGGGAAGATCGGCAAGAACGTCGTGACGACGCTCCGGGAGCCGTCGCTCGGCCCGATATTCGGGATCAAGGGCGGCGGCACGGGCGGCGGGATGGCGCGGGTCATCCCGGAAGACGAGATCAACGTCCACTTCACCGGCGACGCCCACGCCGTCTCCTCGGCGCACAACCTGCTCGGCGCGCTAGCCGAGAACGTCATCTACCGAGGGCGCATCGACGGCGTGAAGCCGTCCGACATCACCTGGCGGCGCGTCGTCGACATCGAGGACCGCGCGCTGCGCAGCATCGTCTCCGGCCTCGGCGGCTCGGCGAACGCCCCGCTGCGCGAGACCGGGTTCGACATCGTCACGGCGTCCGAGATTATGGCCGTGCTCGCGCTCTCGTCCGGGCTGGACGACCTGCGCGCCCGCCTCGGCAGGATCACGGTCGCCACGGGGAGCGGCGGGGCGCGCGTCACCGCGGAGGACGTGGGGGCGGTCGGCTCGCTCATGGCGCTGCTCCGGCACGCCATCCTCCCCAACATGGTGCAGACCACGGAGGGGCAGCCCTCGTTCGTCCACACCGGGCCGTTCGGCAACATCGCGCACGGCTGCAGCTCGGTCGTCGCGGACCGGCTGGCGCTCGGCTACGCGGACTACGTCGTGACGGAGGCGGGGTTCGGCGCGGACCTCGGCTTCGAGAAGTTCATGCACATCAAGTGCCGCACCAGCGGGCTGCGCCCGAGCGCGGCGGTGCTCGTCGGCACCGTGCGGGCGATGAAGCACCACGGGGGCGTCGGGATCAAGGACCTGGACTACCCCGATCCGCTGTCCGTCCGCATCGGCTGCGCGAACCTCCAGCACCTCGTCGGCGTCGTGCGGAAGCTCGGCCTGCCGGTTGTCGTGGCCATCAACCACTTCCCTTCCGACACGCCGGAGGAGACGGTGGTGATGCAGGATGCGGCGATCGAGGCGGGAGCGGCGGCAGCGGTCGTCTGCAGCGGCTTCGAGGACGGCGGCGAGGGCGCGGTCGAGCTTGCGGAGGCGGTCGTGCGCACGTCCGAGCCGGGACCGCCCCGGGCGCGGTGGCTCTACCCGCTCGACGCCCCGCTGCGCGAGAAGGTGCGCGTGCTCGCGGAGACGGTCTACGGCGCGTCGGACGTGCGCTGGAGCGCGCAGGCGTCGCGGCAGCTCGACCGGTTCGAGGAGCAGGGGCTCGGCGGGCTGCCCATCTGCATGGCGAAGACGCCGCTCTCGATCTCGCACGACCCGTCGCTGAAGAACCGGCCCACGAACTACACGTTCGAGATATCGGACGTGCGGGCGTCGACCGGCGCGGGGTTCGTCTACCCCATCGCGGGCAACATCGTCACGATGCCCGGCCTCCCCGGCACCCCCCGCGCGCTGGACGTGGACAGCAAGGGGAACATCACGGGGCTGTAGGCAACTCCTCCACTCCCGGCGCAGCGATGAAGGGAGGTTGCAGCACATGGAGCCACAACGGTTCAGCTACGAACGTCCGGACAACGACCGGGCGAAGAACCTGACGCCCCTCTGCCACACCGACAGGCTGTGGGCGGACATGCAGCTCGTGAAGGAGGGTGGCGAGAACAAGCTCCACCACCACACGAACAGCGATGGGTTCTTCATGGTGCTGCAGGGCAGCGCGAGGTTCTACGGCGAGGGCGACGTCCTACTGGCCGAGCTGGGGGCGCAGGAAGGGGTCGTCATGCCGCACGGCTTCAAGTACTGGTTCGAGAGTTCGGGGACGGAGCCGCTGCAACTGCTGCACGTCGCGGCCAGCGACCCGAACCTCAAGGACGTGCGCGTCGGGCCCAGCCGGGAGTAGGGCTGCGTCCGGCTCGCCCTCCCCGCCGGTTCACCCTCTCCCTGACCCTCTCCCCTCAAGGGAGAGGGGACGAACAGGGCGCCCACAAGGAGCGCCCCTACACCGGACACCGCATCACACACCCTCCCCGCCAGTTCACCCTCTCCCTGACCCTCTCCCCCCAAGGGAGAGGGGATCAGACCTTGGGGAGGCACTCCTTCCAGTCTGCGCCGGTGGGGAGCACGGACGTGATCATGTAGGGGTAGTCGCGGGGCTGGTTCTCCTCCGGCGTCCAGGCGAGGCCCGGCGGGTCGCCGCCCTCCGCCATCGTGCGCACGGCCTCGAGCATGAACCGGCGCATCGCGATGATGTGCATGTCGCTTGCGCCGAGGTTCTCCTGGCTCCTGTCGCTGATGGCGCCCATGCTCTCGGTCACCATCTTGTCCTGCGTGTGGTTGCGGGCAGCGACCCCGCTCCAGTAGTCGCCCGACTTCTGCTCCTCGCGGCTGAGCTGGTAGTTGTTGGCGCGGGTGTAGTAGCTCATGAAGTCCGGTCCCACCTCGGCGCGGTCACTCCGGGCGTACGAGTCGTCGACGGTCTTGTCCCACCAGACCTCGAAGTCGTAGCGCCAGTTGGTGTAATCGTCGGCGGGCACCTGGTAGATGGTGTGCACGGCCTCGTTGTAGCCGTTGGGCGAATCGCCGCGCGGCGTGTTGCCGATGCAGGGCATGAGGAAGGTGTTGGTGCGCACCATCTCCCGGGAGTCGTCGTAGGGGTAGATGGTCGCGGCGCGGACACCCCACGGCAACCTGTCGATGGCGACGCGCGCCGGGCGCCTGCGCGCCTGGTTCATGGGGTCTCCCTCCGCGGATATGCGCCGGTGCAGGTACGCCGAGTGGATGCTGTCGTTGTCGCCTTCCAGCGCCTGGAGCCAGTTGCACTCGAGGAAGAGCTTGCTGCCGACGACGACGTGGTCGCGCGGCAGGGTGAACCACGGCAGGTTGGGCACGAGCGGCATCTTGTCCTTCGGCCCCATGTAGGTGAGCACGACGCCGTTGCGCTCCTCGCACGGATAGGAGGTGTGCCGGATGGTGTCCTTCAGCCTGCTGGTCTCCGGCTCGGCGGGGATGTCCAGCACCGTGCCGTCCACGTCGTACTTCCAGCCGTGGTAGACGCACGTGATGCTGCAGTCTTCCACCCGTCCGTAGAAGAGCGACGCCCTGCGGTGCGAGCAGTACTCGCCGAGCAGCCCCACCCTGCCGTTGCTGTCGCGGAAGGCGACGAGGTCCTCGTTGAGCAGCTTGACGCGCACCGGGGCGCAGTCCGGCTCGGGCAACTCCTCGGAAAGCAGCGCCGGTATCCAGTAGCGGCGGAACAGCTCGCCCATCGGCGTACCGCGTCCCACGCGGGTCAGGATCTCGTTGTCCTCGGCGATAGACATGACGCACCTCCGGTGATGCCGCACCGGCGGGAACCGGCGGGATGGCTGCAACTATAGCCCCGGCGGGATGCGTGTCAACGGCGCTCGTCCATGATGCGGCGGGCGATGCGCAGGTCCCACATCCTCAGCGGGTTGTAGCCAACGAGTTCCGGATATTCTTCGACCGCCATGTCGTAGAAGTTGGCGATGGCGTGCGGCATCGGCACCGGCGGGTCGGCCAGCTCTCCGGCGAGGTGGCCGTAGACGGTCTCGCGCTCCTCAGGGGTATCGATCGTGGCGCCTCGCGCCGTCATCAGCCCGTCCGGAATGGAGGTCATCACCTCCAGCACCGCCTGCTTGTCCTCCTTGAACAGCCTCGCAGCGTCGAACGCGGCCCGAACGAGGTTCTCCATGTCCCCGGCACGACTCTCGAGCAGCTCCTCGGACGTGGTGTAGACGACGCCCCCCAGGAAGCCGAAGGAGCCGATATCGAGCGGTACGAGTCCTGCCTCGACCGCCACGTCCGAGAAGAGGTTCGTGACGACCGCCGCTTCGCAGTCCCCGGCGACGACCCGCTGCCAGGGCATCCAGCGACCCTCCGAGTCCGGCACGAGCACGACTTCGAACTCCGTCAGCCCGGCTCGCCGGAGCCAGAGCGGGTCGATGAGGTTGGTGGGGCGGGCGTCGCGCACGGCGATGCGCCTGCCGCGCAGGTCGTCGAGGCTCGTGACGCCGGGGTGCACGTAGAGCCGCTCGTTGATGGTGGTCACCGCCGCCGCGATGGACACGAGCGGCATTCCCTTCGCGCGGTTGAGCTGCTGGTTCCAGTAGTTCTCCGCGAGCACCTCTCCCCTGCCGTCGAACAGCAACTCGGCGTACTCGCGGCCCTCGGGCCGCTCCAGGACGACCTCCGTGCCGTAGGCCGCGGCGGCGCGCCGCATGGTGTAGAGGTACGGCAGGCGGTCGGCATCGCGCCAGAGTACTCGGATCGTGCCCATGGGTCCCCTCCTCAGATCTTCGTGCAATCCATCGCGGACAGGCCCCGCTGCTCCTGCAGTACCCTCTCCCTAACCCTCTCCCCTTGTAGGGAGAGGGGATCAGGCCGGAAGGGCGCCCACAAGGGACGCCCCTACACCAGGCACCCCGATTCCGCCTCACACACAGGGCCCTCACCCGCCGCGCTCGCGCGTCGACCTCTCCCTCAGGAGAGGTGGGACTCAGAGCCTGCTCCGCAGCCGGGGGTACGCCTCCAGCGCGTTGTCCTGGAATATGCGGCGCTTCTCGTCCTCGGTGATGCCGGGGACGGCGTCGACGTACGGCTTGGTGTCGTCGAAGTAGCGGCCTGTCCGCTCGTCTACGCCGCGCACGGCGCCGATCATCTCGGAGGCGAAGATGACGTTGGACGCGCCCATGACCTTGACGAGGAAGTCAATGCCCTCCTGGTGGTAGACGCAGGTGTCGAAGTAGAGATTGGGAAGCAGCAACTCGTCGAGGGGCGGCCTGCCCATGTCCTGCGCGATGCCCCGGTAGCGGCCCCAGTGGAAGGGGACGGCGCCGCCACCGTGGGGAAGCACGAACCTGAGCGTCGGGAAGTCCCTGAACAGGTCCGAGAGGAGGAACTGCATGAAGGCCGTGGTGTCCCCGTTCAGGTAGTGGGCGCCCGTCCCGTGGAAGTTGGGGTTGCACGACATGCTGACGTGGACCATCGCGGGGACTTCCAACTCGACCATCCGCTCGTAGAGCCCGTACCACCAGCGGTCGGTCAGCGGGGGGTCGGTCCAGTAGCCGTCGGTCGGGTCGGGGTTGAGGTTGCAGCCGACGAACCCGAGCTCGTTGACGCAGCGGTCGAGCTCGGCGATGCACTCCGTCGGCGATACGCCGGGCGACTGCGGGAGCTGGCATACGCCGATGAAGTTGTCCGGGAACATGGTGCAGACGCGGTGAACGAGGTCGTTGACCGTACGGCTCCACTGGATGCTCGTCCGGGCATCGCCGAAGTGGTGCCCCATCCCGCCCGCGGTCGGCGAGAAGAGCGCCACGTCCGTTCCGCGCTCGCGCTGCAGCCTGAGCTGGCCGTTCTCGATGGTCTCGCGTATCTCGTCGTCGCTGATCGACAGCGGCTCGGTGAAGGGGCGTCCGGCGCTCTCGATCTGGCGGGCGCGCCATTCGCGCAACTGGCGTGGGGCGGTCGTGTAATGGCCGTGGACGTCGATGATCATGGGCGGATTCTACGCCATGCACCGGAGCCCCGCCGGTATCCCTACCCCGTTCGGGGCTAACTTGCGCATCGCCCAAGGCAGGCGCATGATGGCGCCGCCGGCCGACGAAGGGCGTATGCGCCGCTGCAGGAGGTGACTCGTGACTCTGCTCATCAACACGGAAGAAGCGCGGCGCGTCCTGACGATGGACGATTGCCTGGAGTACCTGGACACGGCCTACAAGGACCTCGCGAACAAGGAAGCGGTCACCGCTCCCCCCGGAGGCCGCTGGGACGTGTGGGTGCCCGTGGGGGACGAGAAGTACTACGTGTTCGGGACGCTGCAGGGCGCGAGCCGCCGACTGGGCGTGTTCGCCATGCGGTTCAAGTCGGACATCATGCACTACCCGTGGGAGGCGGACGGCCAGACGCTCGACAAGTACTGCGTCGAACCGGGCAAGTACTGCGGCATCATCATGCTGTTCAGCGTGTGGGACGGAGAGCCGCTGGCCATCCTGAACGACGGCCACATCCAGCACATGCGCGTCGGCGCCACGGCAGGAGTCGCGGCGAACTACATGGCGCGGGAGGATGCCACGTCGGTCGGCATGTTCGGCTCGGGCGGGATGGCGCGGACGTACCTGGAAGCGTTCGCCAAGGTGCGCAAGATCGACTACTGCAAGGTGTACAGTCCCACCAAGGCGCACCGCGAGGCGTACGCGGCGGAGATGAGCGACAAGCTGGACATCAACGTCATCGCCGTCGACAGCCCGGACCAGGTCACCGAGGGAACGGACATCGTCGCGGGGTGCACCGACTCGGCGCAGCCCATCATCCACCCGCAGTACATGGCACCCGGCATGCACGTGACGCCCGTCCTGCCGAAGGAGCTGCCGCGAGAGTCGGTCGAAAAGTTCGACGTCGTCGTGCGGCATAACAACGGAGGCGCCGAGGGGTTCTTCGTCGGCCAGGACGAGGAGTACTCGGGGTTGCCCGCCGGGCACTTCGACAGCTCCTACCGGGGCGTCGACCGCAGCAGCGCTCCGACGCTTGCAGACCTCGTGTCGGGCAAGGCCCAGGGACGCACGAGCGACGACCAGCTGACCTGCTACTACAACGTGCCGGGCTCCGGGCTGCAGTTCGCCGCGGTTGCCTACCGGACGTACGAGCTGGCGAAAGAGGCCGGACTGGGACGCGAACTCCCCACCGAGTGGTTCCTTGAGGACGAGCGGGACTAGGGCCCGGTCAACGCGTTTGTTCTGCTTGACACGCAGGAGTGCGTTGCTGATGATTGCCGACAGCGCCGAATCCGATGGCGAATTTCGGAGCAGGAGGGCCTCATGAGAAACAGAAACAAGATGTGGCAACTTCTTCTGGGGTTTGCTCTCACAGCCGGGCTGCTGACGGCGCTTGCCGGTTGTGGCTCCGACCCGACCGCAACGCCCACGCCGGCGCCCCCTACCCCCACTCCAACAACCGCCCCTGACGCACCCGCGACAGCGGCGCCGAGCGCTCCGGCAGATCCCACAGCGACACCGGTCCCGGCGCCATCGTTCGATGCCGAGGCGCACTTCGAGGGCAAGACGCTGCGCATCGTCGTGGCGTGGGACCCCGGCAACAGCATCGACGCGCACGCGCGAGCGGTCTCGCGGGTGCTGCCGAGGTACATCCCCGGCAACCCGAAGTCCATCGTGGTCAACAAGGACGGCGCAACCGGCACGGTCGGCGGGAACTGGTGGCACGAGAACTCGCAGGGCGACGGCCTCTGGCTGTTCGCCAACACCGGCGCGAACCCCATCTCGCAGATCCTGCGGCCGGGCGTTCGGTACGACTTCCGCGACTACACGTCGGTCGGCGGCATCATGCAGCGCACGACGATGTGGATCATCTCCGGCGACGCTCCGTACAACCGCATCCAGGAGGCATCCGGCGGCACTGAGGAGTTCACCGTCGGGCTGAACACCGAGTCCGAGACAGGTACGGCGAAGGCGCTGGCGCTTGCCCAATGGCTCGACCTGCCGATGCGGCCGCTCTACGGGATCGGCTCCGGGTTCGCAACGTTCCTGACGACGTTCGACCGCGGCGACGCCGACAGCTACATCTCCGGCAGCGCGTGGTACCGCACACCCGGCTCGCGTCCGGGCTGGTTCGCGGACGGCGTCGTGGAACCGTTCGCCATGCTGGGTTCGGCGGACGTCTTCGCCAACAACGGCGAGATAGACGTTCCGGACGACCTTCCACCCGTAGTCGATCTGCTGACTGAGGAGCAGCAGGCGGTCTGGTCCGGCATGAACCTGGAGGACACGGCGTTCTACCGCGGCCTCTTCACGCCGAAGACGATCGAGCCAGAGGTACTTGCCGTGCTGCGCAAGGCGTTCGACGACATGTTCAACGACCCCGAGTACCAGGAGATCTACGAGAGCCTCGTCGGTCTCCCGGTCGACCAGGGCGGCAGGCTCGCGCCAGAAGTCGTTGACGCGGAACTGGAGAACTGGGCTGCGAACGCCGACGAGATCAAGGCGGTGTACACGCAGTTCCTTCCCCAGTAGACGTGCGAGACGATGAGCAACTCCCTTGCCGGAGTTGCTCATCGCTCACATAGCACTTAGCGCCTAAGGAGTCAGGCAGCGTGGCCGAGTACATTGCCGCCCTGGGGTTCCTCGGAGACCCGCTCTACTGGACGATGTTGATCCTGGCAGTCGTGCTGCTGGGGACGATCGGCCTCATCCCGGGTCTGGGCAGCACGACCATCGCGGCGATAGCCATCCCCTTCCTGCTATTCAACTTCGGCGACAACCCCACCGCGGGCATCATCTTCCTCGCGGCCCTCGGCGGGCTGAACAACACGCTGGACTCGGTGCCCGCCGTCCTGCTGGGCTACCCGGGCGCCGCCACGCAGGTCACGTTCCTGGAAGGACACCAGCTCGCGATGCGCGGGCGGGCCGCGCACACGCTGGGGGCTATCTACGCCGTGTCCGCCATCGGCGGCGTGGTCGGGGCGGTAGCACTGCTCGCCATGATCCCGTTCATGCGCCCCATACTCGTCCGGTTCTCGTTCCCCGAGATCGCGGCGATGGCGATGTTCGGCGTGCTGATGGTGTCCGTGCTGAGCCGCGGCGCGATGATCAAAGGGGTCATCTCCGGGCTGCTCGGCGTCCTGGCCAGCACGATCGGCACCGACGGCATCCAGGGCCTTCCACGGCTCACCTTCGAGCAGATCTACCTGCTGGACGGGCTGCCGCTCATCCCGACCCTCATCGGCTTCTTCGCGCTGCCCGAGCTGATCGACCTGACCATGACGGGCCGTCCGGTCTCGGCGCCGGGGACCGTCTCGACGCGGGAGGTCCTGTCCGGCGCGCGGTACGGCGCGGGCAAATGGCGGGTGGCTATCCGGCAGAGCATGTTCGGCGTGTTCATGGGGGCGATACCGGGAATCGGGAGCGCCGTCATCGACTGGCTCTCGTACGCGTTCGGCATCGCGCTGTCGAAAGACAAGACGGAGTTCGGCAGGGGGTCGCTGGACGGCGTCCTGTTCGCCGAGTCGGCGCAGAACTCGAAGGAGGGCGGCCAGGCGATCCCCACGCTGGCGTTCGGCATCCCCGGCGGCTCATCGTGGGCCATCGTGCTCGTCGGGCTCCTCTTCTACGGCATCGCTCCGGGCCTGGGGATGCTCGACCAGCACCTGGACGTGATGGTCGCCATCGTCGTTACGCTGGCGCTGGGCAACCTGCTCATCACGATGATGGGCGTGGTGGCGACGGGCCAGATCGCCAAGGTGACGCTGGTGCCCTACCCGCTGCTGGCGGCCGCACTGTTCCCGCTGGTGTTCATCGCGGCGTTCCAGTCGACGACGGCGTGGGGCGACATCCTCGTGCTCATCGGCGCGGGCATGCTCGGCCTCGCGATGAAGTGGCTCGGCTGGCCGCGTCCCCCATTCATCCTCGGCTTCATCCTCGGGCCCATCATCGAGAAGAACCTGTGGACGGCGGTGGGCGTGTTCGGCCCGTTGGGGATGCTGACGCGGCCCATCTCGATCATCCTGCTCATCTTCGCGATCCTCAGCGTCATCTACCTGACGAAGGCGATGGCGAGGGGGACGGCGGTCGGTCAGATCGCTTCGGCCGCCGCCCAACAGGGAGGAGCCCCACCGGTGCAGGGCGGCTCCGGGGACGGCCCCGCGGCGGCGGCAACCGCCGGATGGGGGAGGAGGCTCCTGGGCCAACTGCGCCCCCGCTGGACGTGGGACTCGCTCTTCCCCTTCGCGATGCTTGCGGTGGTCATCGCATTCCTCGTGGACGTCAGCGGACTGAACACCGGCGCCGCGAAGTTCCTGCCCCTGTACCTGAGCGCCGCCCTCATCCCGCTCATCCTGTACGAGACGTTCCGCATGAACGTGTACCGCTCGGAGCAGGTGGACATCATGGACCTGGGGATGCGCACCGGCACAGACCGGGTAGCATTCCGCGCATTCCTCGGGATCTCGGCGTGGCTCGCCGCCATGGTCATCGGCGGCGCCATCGTCGGGCTCCAGTACGCCACGGTTGCGTTCGCAGTCCTCTTCGGATTCGCGACGCTGCAATGGCGAGGCCGCAAGAGGCTGTGGGCACTGGTGCCCGGCATTCTCGTGGCCGCAGTCGTGTTCGGAGTCCTGGACGCAATCATGCACGTCATCTGGCCTGACCGCGTTATACTCGACTGGCTTCTCGGGCGGTAAACCGCACCGCGACCGACAAAGGAGGCACCCATGCGCCGTACGATCGTTCGACAGACCACAACCGCAGCCATCATCGTGGCGCTGGGACTGGCGTTACTGCTCGCCCTCGTGTCAGGAGTCACGCCGTTCGGGTCCAAGGCCCAGGGAGATGACGCGTCGTTCGCGCCAAGCGTCGCTGTCTGGCCAGGCGTCGGAGAACTGCACAGCGGCAGCAGCTTCGCGATCATGGGCACCGGGTTCCATCCGGGGCAGAAGATACACGTGCTGCTCCAGACGAGCATCGGGCGAGGTTTCGCCGGCACCGTGATCAACGAGATCACCGAGAACGTGCAGCCGCCGATCGAGGCGGTGGACGAGTCGGGGAACTTCGCCGCACGCTTCGACATGGGCCGGTTCGAGCGCGTGATGTCTGAAGGGATCGCGGGCATCACCGTGACCGACACCGACTTCAACGTGCTGGCATCGACCCCCGTAGCCATGTGCGACCCGCAAGGCCGGTCGCGAGTCGAGGTGTACCCGCGCGGGGCACCCGACTACGCAGCGAACCCGGACGACCCGCGTCCGAGCACGTACTGCGCCGGTTTCTTCGAGTACCCCGAGCGTCCCGAGGCAGGCTAGTCCGCGTCTTGCATACGAACGAGGAAGGGCCAGCGTGCGCTGGCCCTTCTGTCGTGCGTGGGGACAGCAGAGGCGTCTCGTAGCCTCGGGAAGCGTGGTGGGCCGGGCAGGACAAAAATCGAGAACCGCGAAAAGTGTCAGCAAAATTGACATCGACGAGAGTTCTAAACTAGTCTGATATCTAGTCAGAATCAGAATAATGGTTGGAGTGCACCATGAGCAAGCGATGGCCCGTGCAGGATGCCAAATCGCGATTCAGCGAGTTCCTTGATACCGCCCTTGCCGAAGGACCTCAGATCGTGACCAAGCGCGGCGTCGAGGCCGCAGTACTTCTTCCTATCGAGCAATGGCGGAGGCTGGAGCGAATGACCAGGCCGGACCTGAAAGAGCTGCTTCTGGCCTCGGAAGCACGGACCGAGGAACTCACTCCGCCACGTCGCCAGTATCGTCACCGAGTGCATTTGCCCATGGAGTAGGCCTTTGTACCTCCTCGACACCAACGTGGTCTCGGAGCTGCGGCGCCCTCGCCCCCATGCCGCTGTCCTGGACTGGATCGCAGACGTGCCAGCTGAGCAACTCTTCGTTTCTGCCGTCACGATCGGAGAGATACAGGCTGGGATCGAAATCACGCGTGAGCAGGACGAGGACAAGGCAGAAGAACTGGAAGCCTGGCTGGACAAGGTCCTGGCCTCGTATGGTGTTTTGCCGATGGACGCGCCTGCCTTTCGGGAGTGGGCACGGCTCATGCACAGGAAGTCGGATACCATGAGCGAGGATGCCATGATTGCAGCGACAGCCAGCGTGCACCGGCTGACAGTGGTCACCCGGAACGTGAGTGACTTCAACCAGCTTGGCGTTGAGTTGCAGAATCCCTTCGAGTTATAGGAAAACGAAAAGCGTGGTGGGCCGGGCAGGACTTGAACCCGCGACCAGACGATTATGAGTCGTCCGCTCTGACCAACTGAGCTACCGGCCCCCAGGGCACCAGTATATGCGGATATCGGGGAGCAGCGCGCTGAAGCACAGGACCGACGGAGAGGCCCGAGAGATTCCTCGACTCCGCTACGCTCCGCTCGGAATGACAGGCTGGAACGCCAGCTAGTCGGCTTCCGGGGGCATCCCGCGCATGACGGAAGCCACACGGTCGGAGGTGACGCCGGAGCTGTCGAGCAGCTGTCCGGCCACGTCCTCGGGGTTCTCCACGAGGGCAAGCAGCAGGTGGCCGGTGCCGACAGTGCGAAGACCGCCGTTGCGGGATATGCGCACCGCCCGCTCGATGACGCGCTGGCAGCGCTGGGTCATGCTCGCGGTCCCGCCGAAGAGCGGCCCGCGCCTGCTGATGATGTTCTCGATCTCGCGCCTGATGGAAGCCGGGTCGGCCCCGAGCTCCAACACGATGCGCGACGCCTGCGAGCGCGAGTCGCTCAGCACGCCGAGGAGCAGATGCTCGGTGCCCATGTTCGACTGCTCGAAACGCTTCGCCTCCTCCTGCATGAAGGAGAGCGCGCGCCACGCGAGGCCGGTGAACCGCCCCGGAGCAGCGTCCCGGGCCGCGCCGCCGCCACTCGAACGTTGCGTCAGCGCCGCGGCAGCGCCCTCGTCCGGCGGGGCCTTGAGCAGCACCCGCAGGCCCAGCGTCCCGAGCAGCAGAGCGCCCAGCGAGGTCGCGATGACCATCCGTCCGGGGATACCGACGAGGAACGCCGGCAGGCCGAGGAAGGTGCCGGAGTTGAAGCGCTCCAGCGGGATGAAGAGCATGAGCACCAGCGGCGCCACGACGAAGACGTAGATGAGCCATGAGTACCGCGCGCCGAACTGCGCGCTGCCTCGAACGCCCACGATCATCGCACCGCCCACGACGATGCCGATAACTCCAACGAGTATCGTCCGCAGGTACGCGGCCATACCGCTGAGCGCACTCGGGAGGGGGCCGTGCCCCAGGGTACGGTCCGTGCCTTCCGCGAACCACATCGCGAGGAGCAGGAGTACCCATAGGAATATCGAGGCCAGGATTACGGAGGTTGCCTGTCGGGCAGGAGACTTCTCGGTCATGTTCACACTGCAGACGGCCTATGCCGCGAGGTATTCTCAGAGACTCTACTTTACTCTCCCCGTACGACAGCGAGAAGGCGTTGGCCTTCCCTGTTTTGATAAGATGGGGCACCGTGAGAAACCGGCGGGGACGCCCGCCAACGAAGGAGCCGATCGTCAAGATGACCGAAGCGAAAGCGTCCCGGATCGAGAGAGACACCATGGGGGAGATGGAGGTGCCGGCGGACGCTTACTGGGGCGCGTCCACGCAGCGCGCCGTGCTCAACTTCCCCATCAGCACCCTGCGCTACCCTCCCGCCTTCATCCACATGCTCGGCCGCATCAAGCGCGCCGCGGCACGGACGAACACCGGGCTCGGCCTGCTCGATCAGGCCGTCGCCGACAGCATCGAGGCGGCTGCGACCGAGGTGGTCGACGGCAAGTGGGACGAGCATTTCGTCGTTGACCTCTTCCAGACCGGCTCCGGCACGTCGACCAACACGAACGCGAACGAGGTCATCGCGCGCCGCGCCCGCGAGCTGACGCCCGGCGTGAACGTCCACCCCAACGACCACGTCAACATGGCGCAGTCGTCCAACGACGTCATCCCCACGGCGAGCCATCTCACCGCCGCCGAGGCGCTCAACGGCGAACTCATCCCGGCGCTCGAACAGGCGCGGGCGGCGCTCGCGGCAAAGTCCGAGGAGTTCTGGGGCATCATCAAGACCGGCAGGACGCACCTGCAGGACGCCACGCCCATCCGGCTTGGACAGGAGTTCGCGGGGTACGCGAGCCAGCTGGAGTTGAGCATCGCGCGCCTGCGCCCGCACGTAGACGCGCTGTGCGAGGTCGCGCTGGGCGGCACCGCCGTCGGCACCGGCATCAACGCGCACGAGGAGTTCGCCGCTCGCACCTGCGCGTCGCTCGGCGAGGAGCTGGGGCTGCCGGTACGCGAGACCGCGCACCACTTCCAGGCGCAGGGCACGCAGGACACGATGCTCGCGGCCAGCGGCGCGGTGCGCGGAGCAGCGGTCTCGCTGCAGAAGATCGCGAACGACCTGCGCTGGCTGTCGTCGGGCCCTCGCGCGGGGCTGGCGGAGCTGGAACTGCCCACCGTGCAGCCCGGATCGTCCATCATGCCCGGCAAGGTGAACCCGGTGATACCGGAGTCGGTCGTGCAGGTGGTCTGCCAGGTCATCGGCAACGACGCTGCGGTCGCGGCTGCAGCGCAGGGCGGCTACCTGGAACTGAACACCTACTGGCCGGTCGCGGCGTACAACCTGCACCAGGCGATCACGCTCCTGGCGTCCGCGACGGCGAACTTCGAGGAGCAGTGCCTGCGCGGCATCAACGCCACGAGCAAGGGGCCGGACATGGTCGAACAGGGGCTGATGATGGCCACCGGCCTGACGCCCGCCATCGGCTACGACAAGGCAACCGCCATCGCCAAGACCGCGGCGGCGCAGGGGATCACGATACGAGAGCTGGCGAAGACGGAGGCCGGTCTCACCGACGAGCAACTCGAAGAGCTGCTGGACCCGGCGCGCATGACTGCCCCCGGCATCGTGGAGGGTGCGTCGGGCGGAGGCGGTTAGGGTTCACCCTCACCGCGCGCTAAAGCGCGTTCCTCTCCCCTCAAGGGAGAGGTGGACTGGATTCCCGCCTCCGCGGGAATGACGGGAGGGCGCGGGAACGACGGAGGGGCGCGGGAGTGACGGAAGAAGGAGGTCGACGTGGACTTCGGCATCCAGATACGAGAGATCAAACCGCAGAAGATAGCGGCGGTACGGGCGAAGACCACCATCAACAAGGTGACGCCCAAGGTCGTCCAGCTGCTCCAGGAGACGGCGGACTACCTGGAATCGGTCGGCGTGCAGCCTACCGGCCCCGGCTTCGGCGTCTACTACGAGGTCGGCGCGTTCCTCGTGGACGTGGAGGTGGGTTACCCGGTGGACGTGGAGGTGGAGGGCAACGGGCGCGTGCAGCCGAACTCGCTCCCCGGCGGGAAGTTTGCCGTCGCCCAGTACAAGGGCCCTCACGAGCAGATAGCGGATGCACACCGCGCCGTCCACACGTGGATGCACGTCAACGACGTGAAGTCCACCGGCGAGCCCGCCCGCGAGGTCTACGTGACCGACCTCCGGGAGGTCGGCGAGGGCGAGGAGTGCGAGGCAGAGTCCGTCTGGCCCATCATCCACGAGACGCGCGCCGAACGGCGGCGTCAGCAGCGCGCGAAGGCGTAGGACCGAACATGGATGGACAGGATGCACAGGATCCGTGCGCTGCCCGCGCACCCTGGATTCCAGCCGGTGCTGGAATGACGAAGGAATAGGAACGCGATGCAGCAAGCGATCACCGACCACGTAGACGGGCACCTCGACGAGACCATCGAAGGATTGAAGCGGCTCACGCGGCAACCGAGCATCAGCGCGCAGCGGCTCGGCGTCCTGGAGTGCGGCGAGATGGTGGTGGAGATGCTGCGCGACGCCGGTTTCGACGCCGGCCTCGTCCCAACCGCCGACCCCGGCTATCCAGGCATCATCGCGGAGATGAAGGGCGCGTCCGACAGGTCGCTGCTCTTCTACAACCACTACGACGTGCAGCCGCCGGACCCGCTCGACGAGTGGGAGACGCCTCCATTCGAGCCGACCGAGCGCGACGGCTACCTGTACGGTCGCGGCATCTCCGACGACAAGGGGCCCATCGCGGCACGGCTCGCCGCCGTCAAGGCAGTGCGCGACACGATGGGCGAGCTGCCCATCACGATCCGCTGGTGCCTGGAAGGCGCGGAGGAGATCGGCAGCCCCGGCTTCCACGACTTCGTGGAGCAGAACGCGGAGCGCATCAAGTCGGACGTCTGCATATGGGAAGGCGGCGGCGTGAACTGGGACGGGCGTCCGATGGTCATGCTGGGAGTGAAGGGACTGCTCTACGTCGAGCTGGAGTGCCGCTCCGCCAAGACGGACTCCCACTCGTCATACGCGCCCGTCGTGCCGAACCCGGCCTGGCGGCTCATCTGGGCGCTCAACACGCTCAAGGACGAGAGCGAGCGCATCGCCATCCCCGGCTTCTACGACCGCATACGGCCAGCGCTGGAGAACGAGACGAAAGCGATAGCCGCCCTGCCCGACACGTCTCGCGAGTTCCTGCACGACCTCGGCGTCGAGATGGCGGTCGGCGAAGCGTCGGGCTACGAGTTCCGCCGCCGCCTCATCATGGAGCCGACAGCCAACATCGCAGGGTTCGGCGCGGGCTACACCGGCCAGGGCGCGAAGACCATCCTGCCCGCCGTCGCGCGGGCCAAGCTCGACTTCCGCCTCGTCCCGAACCAGGACCCGCAGGAGATCCTGCAGAGCCTCCGTGAACACCTGGACCGGAACGGGTTCAGCGACGTCACGATATCGAGCCTCACGTCCGAGCACCCGGCGCGCACGTCGATAGAGGACCCGTTCGTGCGGCAGGTTGCGGACTCGGCCCGGCGCGTCTACGAAAGCGAGCCGTACATCGTGCCCAGCATGACCGGCACGGGGCCGCAGCATCCGGTGCAGCACATCCTCGGCGTCCCCGTGGCCTCGTGCGGCATCGACTACCCCGGCAACCGCATCCACGCGCCGAACGAGAACATCCGGCTCGACTACTTCCGCCTGGGCGTGCTCCACACCGCGGAGCTCATCACGGAACTCGGCGCGTAGCGGGGGAGCCTTGCGCAATCGGACCACTCCACTCCACCCACGCAGGGCCCTCACCCGCGCATCTCGATGCGCGCCCTCTCCCTCAGGAGAGGGGACTGGATTCCCGCCTGCGCGGGAATGACGGGACCATACGATGGTGACGAACGCCGAGCAGCAGATAGCCGGGCTGGGAAGGCGCTTCCTGCCGGACGTGGAGCGCAGCCTCCGTGAGGCGGTGGAGGCGGGCGGCGAGCTCGCCCCCATGCTGCGCTACCACATGGGCTGGGAGAACCTCGAGGGGACACCCACGCGCGGGGGCGGCAAGGCGCTGCGCCCCATCCTCTGCCTCGCGGCGTGCGAGATGTCGGGAGGCGACTGGCGCGACGCGCTTCCCGCCGCCGCCGCGCTGGAACTCATCCACAACTTCTCGCTCGTCCACGACGACATCCAGGACGGCGACGAGACCCGCCGTGGAACGCCAACCCTGTGGCGCCTCTGGGGAGTGCCGACGGCACTCACTGCCGGCAACGCCATGCGCGTCATCGCAGACCACACCGCAGGAGCGCTCACCGCAGGGGGCACAACGCCGGACGTCGCACAGGGCACCATCGCCGAGCTGACGAAGAGGTACCTGGAGATGATCGAGGGACAGTACCTCGACCTCTCCTTCGAGGCCGCCGAGAGCGTCTCCGTCGCCGACTACCTGGACATGATCGGGCGCAAGACCGGCGCGC
This sequence comes from Dehalococcoidia bacterium, assembly GCA_022820645.1. Taxonomy (GTDB): domain Bacteria; phylum Chloroflexota; class Dehalococcoidia; order Lucifugimonadales; family Australimonadaceae; genus Bin16. Next base: position 339,016 of record JAJEFD010000002.1, read on the forward strand.
TGCTGGAGAGCGCGATGCACATGGGCGCGCTCGTCGCAACCGGCGACCTCGCCACGGCGCGGGGGTTCGGCGAATGCGGGATGCGGCTCGGCCTCGCCTTCCAGGTGCGGGACGACTGGCTCGGCGTCTGGGGCAACCCGGCGTTCACCGGCAAGGCGGTGGGGGCCGACATCCGCAGGAAGAAGAAGTCGCTCCCGGCGGTCTACCTGTTCGACAACGCCTCGGAAGAGGAGCGTCCTTGGCTGGAGGAGACGTACCGGGCCGAGGAGATCGAGGGCGAACGGCTCGACGGCGTGATGGCGATGCTCGAGCGCTTGGGGGGCGATGCGTACGTGCAGCGCATCGCGGAGGAGCAGGCCCGGCAGGCGGTCGCCGCTGTGGACGCCCTCGCCATACCGGAGGAGTCGAAGCAACTGCTCCGTGCGGTTGCGGAGTTCTTCGCCACACGGGACATGTAGCACGAGAGGAAAACGCATGAGCATCGACCTCGGAGAACTGAACTGGTCGGCGGCGCGATACTCGGGGCGTGGCAATAGGGGTAAGGACGCCCGCGCCGTTGTCTCAATATCACTGACGGGGCCGCTAAGGCATTGACTCGGAAACACTCTCGGTGCTACGTTGCTAAGAGCCGTATCAACTCCGGCCTTCTCAGTCGCAGAATGGCCGTACCCCGAGGATGAGGGCATGACGAGCACCACCGTAACCCGCATAAGCATCGAGACTGGCTCCGCCCCCGAGTTCTACGACATCACCGAGCACGTCCGATGGGCGCTCGCCGACTCCCGCGTACGCGACGGGCTGCTGTGCGTCTTCACCGCCCACACCACCGCCTCTATCGTCATCAACGAGCACGAGCCCCTGCTGATCGAGGACATGAAGCGGTTCCTGCGCAACATCGCGCCGGAAGACGCCTACTACGCCCACAACGACTTCGCGGTGCGCACGGTCAACATGACGCCCGACGAGGTGCCGAACGGCCACGCGCACTGCGCGCACCTGCTCCTCCCGTCCAGCGAGACCATCCCCATCATCGACGGCGAGCTCGCGCTGGGCACATGGCAGAGCGTGTTCCTGGTCGAACTCGACCATCCCCGGACGCGAGAGGTAGTCATCAGCGTCTACGGAAGCTGAGGCCCCGCATGGCGCTGTTCCATGCCACAGCCCAACCCCCTTCCCTCGCCGAGTCCTACGCCTACTGCGCCGACCTCGCGCGCTCGCACTACGAGAACTTCACCGTCATCTCGCGGTTCACGCCCCGGCAGCACCGGCCCGCGCTCGAAGCCGTCTACGCCTTCTGCCGTCATACCGACGACCTCGGCGACGAGGCGGAGGGCGACCGGCTCGCGCTGCTGGACGAGTGGGAGGCGGAGCTTACGCGCGCCTACACTAGTAAGCCGACGCACCCCATCATGGTCGCGCTGCAGGACACCATCCGTCGCGCGCAGATACCGGAAGAGCCGTTCCACAAGCTGATCGAGGCGAACCGGATGGACCAGGGGTCGGGGCGCTTCGAGACGTACGCCGACGTGCTCCACTACTGCGACCACTCCGCCAACCCGGTGGGGCGCATGGTGCTGCACGTGCTCGGCGAGGCGACCGATGAGAACGTGCGGCTCTCCGACGCAACGTGCACCGCGCTCCAACTCGCCAACTTCTGGCAGGACGTGGCGCGCGACTACGCGATGGGGCGCATCTACATCCCGCTGGAGGACATACAAGCTTTCGGCTGCACGGAGGAGCAGATCGCGAACGGGGTCGCGGACAAGGCGTTTCGCGACCTGATGCGGTGCGAGGTCGACCGCGCGCAGGCGTTGTTCGAGGAGGGGCTGCCACTGGCGTCGCGCCTCAGCGGACGGGCCCGATTGGCTATCGCGCTTTTCAGTAAAGGCGGCATGCGGGTGCTGGACGCCATCCGCAAGCAGGACTACGACGTGCTGAGCGAGCGTCCGGTGGTAACGCGCTACCGGAAACTGTGGCTCATCTTCTCGACAGCAGTCCGGCTGACCGCGCTGCGCCGCCCATGACGACCTCGACGGACAACTCCGCGCTGGACGCCGCCTACGAGGAGTGCCAGGCGGTCACCAAGCGGGAGGCGCGCAACTTCTACTACGCGTTCCTCACCCTGCCCCACCCGCGCAGGCGCGCCATCTACGCCGCCTACGCGTTCAGCCGTCTCGCCGACGACATCGCCGACGGCGACGGCGCCCCATCGCAGAAGCGGAGCGAACTCGCAGCGCTGCGGGAGCACCTGCGCGACGCTTACACCGGACGCCCGGAGGGCGCCATACTCACGGCGCTGGTGGACGCCGCCGCCACGTACGACATCCCGGAATCGCTCTTCCAGGACATCATCACGGGCGTTGAGATGGACCTGGAGCCGAGGCGGTTCGCGGACTTCGACGAACTGCGGCACTACTGCTACCACGTCGCCTCGGTTGTGGGGCTCGTCTCCATCCGCATCTTCGGCTACCGGGACGTGCCACTCGCGCAGGAGACCGCGGTGGACTTCGGTCTGGCGATGCAACTGACGAACATCCTCCGCGACCTGCGGGAGGACATCGAGCGCGACCGCGTCTACCTGCCCCTCAACGAGATGGCGCGCTTCGGCTACACGGAGGACGACCTGCGCGACGGCGTCGTCCACGAGCGGTTCCGCGCGATGATGCGCTTCCAGGCCAACCGCGCCCAACGCTACTTCGACTCGGCCTCGCGGCTGATGCCGCTCCTCGAACCGGAGTCGCGCGGCTGTGCGGAAGGGCTGCACCACCTCTACAATCGCCTCCTGAACAGGATGGCCTCGCGCGGCTGGGACGTCTTCTCGAAGCGCGTGAGCCTCTCGTCCTGGGAGAAGCTCAACCTGACATGCAGACTGTGGACAACGGCCCGGCTCCGCAGCGTCCTGAAGCGCTGACCTCCGTCGCGGTGCTCGGGGGCGGGCTGGCGGGCATGGCCGCGGCGTGGCGGCTGGTGAACGCGGGCTACCGCGTGTCGCTCGTGGAGCGCAGACCGTACCTCGGCGGGAGGGCGTACTCGTTCATCGACCGCGAGACCGGCCAGGAGATCGACAACGGGCAGCACGTCTTCCTGGGCTGCTGCGACGCCTACCGCACGTTCCTCGACGAGATCGGCTCGCTCGAACTGACGAGCCGCCAGAAGCGGTTGCACGTCGAGGTCCGCGCGCCCAACGGCAAGCGCGGCATCCTCTCCGGCCTGCCCCTGCCCGCGCCGTTCCACCTGCTACCGTCGCTGCTGCGCTATCCGCATATCAGCGTCGGCGAGCGGCTCCGGGCGATACCCGCGCTGCTGCTGATGTGGCTCGAGCGCAAGCGGGAGCGCTCCGCGCTCCGGCGGGAGTCGTTCCACCAGTGGCTGCGTTCGCACTGGCAGTCGGAGCGGGCCATCGACGCGTTCTGGGACCTGCTCATCATCCCGGCGCTGAACGACTCGGCGGAGGACGTCTCCGCCAGCGCCGGGTTCATGCTCTTCCAGGAGGCGCTGCTGCGGGACCGCAACGGCGGCAACATCGGCTTCGCCCGGGCGGGGCTCTCCGCCATCATGGGCGACGCCGTTCGGGAGCGGCTCACCGAAACGGGCGCAGACGTGCTGCTCGACAGGACAGCGGATGCGATCATCGTGGAGGACGGGCGCGTTACCGGCGTGCGCTTCACGGACGGCGAGACGCTGCCCGTGGACGCCTGCGTGAGCGCACTGACGCCGGACGTGCTGCTCCGTCTGCTGCCAGAGGAGGTGCGCGAGCACACCGCTCTCGCGCCCGCCGCGACGCATACGTGGTCGCCCATCGTCAACCTGCACGTCTGGTACGACCGGCAGATCGCGGACTTCGACTTCCTCGCGTTCGTGGACAGCCCCGTCCAGTGGGTGTTCAACCGCACAGAGATCGCGGGGCTGGAAGGGCCGGGGCAATACATCACCGTCTCGCTGTCGGGTGCGTGGGAGTTCTGGCCGATGACCAAGGAGGCGCTCCGCGAGACGTTCATCCCGGAGCTGGCGAGGCTCTTCCCCGGCGCGCAGGACGCGGAGATCACGCGGTTCGTCATCGTGAAGGAGCAGCGGGCGACATTCCGCTCGCTCCCGGACGGGCCGGACAACCGCCTGCCGTCCACCACGCCCCTGCCCAACCTCTTCCTTGCGGGCGACTGGACGGACACCGGCTGGCCTGCAACGATGGAGAGCGCGGTGCGCAGCGGCAACATCGCCGCGGAGGCTGTGAGGAGAAATGCTGACGTACGCGATAGCAGCATGTCATGCTGAGCGAAGCCGAAGGCGGAGCCTGAGACACAGCCGAAGCATCTCTCAGGGGAACGTTGGCAAACAGCCGTACGCCGCCCCGAGAGATTCCTCGACTCCGCTGCGCTCCGCTCGGAATGACAAAGCACCCGCACCCGCACCGCCGGTTCACCCTCACCCTAACCCTCTCCCCTCAAGGGAGAGGGGACCGGACGCCCGATGAACACGCTCGTGCTGGCGCCGTTCTCCGACGAGGGGCTCGCGCGGTTGGCCGCGCTTGGCCGCGTGGCGTACGAGCCGTGGACGGAGACGCGCATGCTCTGGGACCCGGAGGAGCTGGGCGGGCGGCTGACGCAAGAGGGATTCGACGCGCTTGCTGTCGAGGCCGACTTCCTGTTCGAGGAGCTGTTCGACGCAGCGACCGGACTGCGGATAGCCGCCATCTGCCGGGGCGACCTCCACCACGCCGACCTCGACGCCGCGACCGAGCGCGGCATCGCCATCGTGCGCACCCCCGCACGGAACGCGCAGGCTGTCGCCGAGTTCGCGGTCGCGCAGATGCTGGCGCTCGCGCGTCACACGAACGCGGGAGAACAGTACGTGCGCGAGGGCCGGTGGGAGGACCCCACCGACCCCTACGTACGCTTCCGGGGGCGCGAGCTGGCCGGGGCGACGCTGGGGATCGTCGGCTATGGCGCGATAGGGCGTGCCGTGGCGCGGATCGCCGCCGGGTTCGGTATGCGCGTCCTCGCGTACGACCCCTACGTGCATGAGGCCGAGGGCGTGGAGATGACCGGCCTCGACGCGCTGCTCGCGGCGTCGGACTTCGTGTCGATGCACGTGCCGGACACACCCGAGACGATGGGCATGCTGGATGAGGCCCGCATAGCGGCGATGAAGCCCGGCGCGTACCTCGTGAACGTCACCAACTCGTCCGTGGCGGACCGTGCGGCGCTTGCGACGGCGCTCGCCGAGAGCAGGCTCGCCGGGGCCGCGCTCGACGTGCACGAAGCGCACCCCATCCCGCCGGACTCGCCGTTCCTAGGCCTGCCGAACGTGCTGCTCACGCCCCACATCGGCGGCGCGACGCGGGAGACGATCGAGCGGCACTCGGCGATGGTGGCCGAGGACTTCGAGCGTTTCGCGCGCGGCGAGCAGCCGCTGCGGCTCGTCAACCCGGACGTGTGGGAGCAACGGAAGGGTTAGCCGTCGAGGGCGTAGAGGCGGGCGCAGTTGTCCCAGAGCACCTTGCGGCGGGACTCGTCCGGCAGGTCGAGTTCGAAGAACTCGTCCATCGCGTGGGGGAAAGCGCTGTCCGGATGCGGGTAGTCGGTGGAAATCACCATGATGTCGTTGCCGTAGCGCTCCATCACGTCGGCCGCCAACTCTTCGTCCGCTTCCATGGAGAGGACGCATTGCCGCAGGAAGTACTCGCTCGGCTGCAAAGAGAGGTCGGTCTCCACGTACTTGGCGTACTGGTCGTCCAGGCGGTAGAGGAGCCAGGGGAGCCAGCCGCAGTTGGCCTCCAGGAACGCGACGCGCAGCGCTGGGTGGCGCTCCAGCACGCCGGTCATCGTGAGGCCGGCCATCGCCCCCATGATCTGCGTGGGGAAGCTGAGGGCATGTGTCATCGTGCGCGGCGACGGGTGCCGCAGGAACTTGCGGCTGATGTCCTCGCGGCCCGGCGCGGTGGACGTGCCGTGCAGGCAGACCGCGGCCCCGAGCCGCTCCACCTCGGTCCAGAGCGGCTCCACCTCCTCGTCGTAGAGCAGGCGGCCGTTGACCGGCTCCGTGTGGACGGTGACGCCCACGAAGCCCAGCTCCGTCACCGCGCGGCGCGCTTCCTCGATGGCGAGGTCGAGCGCCTGCAGCGGCAGGAGCGCGATGCCCTTCAGCCGGTCGGGGTCGGTGGCGCAGTAGTCGCGCATCCAGTTGTTGTAGGCACGGCAGAGCGCTGCGGCGTAGTCGGGTTCGAGGTCGTCCAGCCCGACGATCCACGTGCCGCCGTTGGTGCGGAAGAGCGCGGCGACATCCACGCCCTCGATGTCCATCGCCTCGAGGGTGGTCGCGGCGTCGAACCCGTGCTCGAACGCCTTGACCTGGAACGGCGTGCGCTCCTTCTTCGTCTTCAGCAGCGCGTTCGCCTTTGCGAACTCCGGCCACTCGTTCCAGAGCGGGAACGGCCTGCCGTCGATCACCCACGTGTCGACGCCGGTGACGTCGCTGCGCTGCATGACGGGCATGCGCGAGCGGAAGGGCGCTTCGAGATAGTCCTCGAAGAGGCTCGCCGGTTCGATGACGTGGATATCGCTGTCGAGGACCTTGAACCCGTTCTTCATGGCACGTTCTTTCTACCGGAACCGGCGCGCGGCGGTCAATGCGGCGGCGGCAGGCGGATGGTAGGCTTCCGCGCGTTATGCCGCCCGTGATACTCGTGCTCGACCTCGGCAGCAGCCGCCTGCGGTGCGCGCTCGTCGCGCTCGACGGCGGTACGCCGCTGGAGATTGCGCGCGCGCCCTACCCCGTCACCAACGACCGTGCCGGAACGCTGGCGCATGCCTACAACCCACGGCTGCTCCGGGGGCATCTGCTGCGCGTGCTGGCGCAGGGAGCGCAGGCCGCAGGGCCACGCAACGTGGCGGCAGTCGCCGTGACGGGGCAGCGGCTGGCAACGTGCTTCTTCGACACGGACCTGGAGACGCTGAGCGCGGGCGCGAACAACGATACCCGCGCGGTCTTCCAGGGCGGCGCCATGGACGACGCCCACGGCGCGCTCATCCACCGGACGACGGGCCATCTGCCCTCCATGCTGTTCGCGCCGGCCAAGTACGCGTGGTGGCGGGAGAGCCGACCGCGCACGGCACGGCGCATCGCAAAGACGGCGGGGCTCGACGCCTGGGCCGCGCTCCAACTGACCGAAACGCTCGCCGAAACGAGGCCGGGACTCGGGGAAGCCGGACTGCTGGACGTGGCGTCCGGTGAGCCCGCCGGGGCGCTGCTGGAACGGCTGGGCGTACCGCTCGACCTGCTGCCGGACGTGCTGCCGCCGGACGCCCCAGTGGGGCAACTGACGGCAGAGGCCGCCGAGGCGACCGGGCTGCCGCACACGACGCCGGTCCACCTTGCGGGGCCGGACTCGCACGCCGCGGCGGTCGGCTGCGGAGCGGCGTCGGAGGGCGCGGCGGCCTGCGCCGCCGGGTGGAGCGCGCCGGTGCAGGTGACGACAGCATCACCCGCCTTCGATCCGCAGGCGCGGACGTGGACGTCGCTGCACGGCGTCCACGGCAGGTGGACGGTGGAGGCGCACCCCGGCGAGACCGGACGGATGCTCGACGCCGCGCGGCGGCTGATCGCGCCCCGTGCATCGCTCGCACGGTTCGACGCACTGGCTCGGTCGGCCTTCGAGAGCGGGCGTCCCGTTGCCGCGTTCCTCGGCCCGCGCGCCATCGATCTCTCCGATCCCGGCATCACCATGGGCGGCGTGCTGCTGCCCGTGCCCATCACGCAGGAAGGGCTGAACGCCGCCGACGTCGCCCGCGCCGCGTACGAGAATGCCGCGTTTGCCATGCGGGAAAGCATTGCGCTTGCGCGCAGCGTCGCGGGCACGGAGCCGGGGACATTCGCGCTCAGCGGCGGATTGGCGGAGGGCGCCGTCTTCCCGCAACTGCTGGCCGACGTGCTGGGCGAGCCGGTGCGCGTGCACCGCAATGCGACCGCGACCGGCGCGGCGGCGCTGGCGTCCACGCCCGCGAGCGAACTCGCGGCACGCTGCGCCGACCTCGCCGCGAACGGGACGAGCGTCGAGCCCGGCCCGCGCTCGCGGGAATGCGGGGAGTCGTACGAGCGGTGGCTGCGCATCCGCGAGCGGCTGGACGCGTTGACGGAGGAGCTGTAGGGGTTCACCCTCTCCCGCCGCTCTGCGGCGACCTCTCCCCTCAAGGGAGAGGGGATTCGCGCCTCCCACACCGGCGGTGTGCGCTGGTATCCTTAATCCGCAATGAACACGAACGGAACGACATACGAGCAGTTGCGTCTCGAGGTGGTCGAGAGCGCGCGGGCGATGCACCGCAGCGGCCTCGTCGTGGGGTCGTCCGGCAACGTGAGCGCGCGCGTGCGCGGCGAGGAGTTGCTCGCCATCACGACGGCGGGCAAGGACTACGAGACGATGGGGCTCGACGAGGTCGTCGTCACCGACTTCGAGGGCGACGCCGTCGAGGGCGACGGGCTGCCGTCGACCGAGATGCTGATGCACGTCGCCATCTACCGCGCCCGCCCGGACGTCCGCGCGGTCATGCACACGCACTCGGTCTACGCAAGCGCCCTTGCGGTGGCCGGAGAACCGCTCCCGCCCCTGATCGACGAGATGGTCATTGTGCTGGGCGACAGCATCCAGGTGTCCGACTACGCGTTCCCAGCCACGGAGGAATTGGGCGACGCGGTCGTTGCGGCGCTCGGTGAACGGAACGCGGCCCTCATCCGGAACCACGGGCTCGTTGGCGTCGGAAGCAACCTCGCGGAGGCGCTGCACGTCTGCCAGCTGGCAGAGCACATCGCACATATCTACGCAGCGGCGAAGACGCTCGGCACGCCCAAGCCGTTGCCGGAAGAAGCTATCGCTACTGAAACCGCGCTCTTCCGCATGAGCCGAAAGGTGGAGAGCGCATGAAGGTCCCCCCGTTCCTGCTCCGCAGGCTATACGTGAAGGGCAGTCTCACCACGACGACTGACGGCTTCACGTTCCAGTTGCAGAACAAGCTGGGCTCCGGCTACGCGAAGCGCATGCTGCCGCTGACGCTTGACGGCGAGCCGCTGGACCTGGCGGCGTCCACGTTCGAGATCGACGGCGAGGAGACCGCCTTCGACGCGGTGTCCGAGAGCGTGCCGTTCACACTCGCGATGAACAAGACGACGACCATCTCCTACCGCGGCGGGGCAGTCGCGCCGGGGCCGCACAAGGTAGGTCTGGGGTTCGAGGTCGCGGGGCTCGGGGAGCTGGGCTTCGACTTCTCCGACGAGGCTGCCCCGACGGAGCACGGTGCGGGGTGAGCACGCCGCGCGCCGTGGCTGTCACCGGCGCGTCAGGCTACATCGGCACGCGCCTCGTGCGGCGCCTGCTCGAAACGCGGGACATCGAGCGCATCACAGGCGTGGACGTGCTCCCCGCCACCATAGAGCACGAGCGCTACACGCACATCCAGCAGGACATGACCGAGCCGCTCGAGGACGCGTTCGCGGGGGCGGAGGCGGTCGTGCACCTGGCGTTCGTACTGCGGCAGCTCCGCAAGCGCACTGAGGGCAGGCGGATCAACGTGGGCGGCGCCGAGAACGTGCTGCGCGCCTGCGCGAACGCGGGCGTGGGGCGCATCGTTCTCATGTCGAGCGCGACCGTCTACGGTCCGCGCCGCGACAATCCTGTCGCGTTGACCGAGGATGCCCCTATCCGCCCTCCAAGGAGGTTCGCCTACGCGGAGGACAAGGCCGCGTGCGAGGCGCTCTTCCAGGCGTTCGCCGGGGAGCATCCGGAGGCGTGCGTCTCCATCCTGCGCAGTTGCGTCGTGATGGGGCCGAACGCGGCGAACTTCATCACCGTCGCGCTGGACAAGCCGCTGCTCATCGGAGTCCGGGGCGAAGACCCGCGGATGCAGTTCATCCACGAGGACGACCTCGCGGAGGTGCTGGTGAAGTTCGCTACGGAGCCGCACCCGGGCGTGTTCAACGTAGGAGGGGCCGGCAGCGTGCGTTGGAGCGAAGCCGTGTCGCTTGCGGGGAAGCGATTGGTCCGGCTCCCGGGTCCGCTCGCCTCGGCACTGACGGAGCTGGCGTGGCGCACCCATCTACAGAACGACTCGCCATCGTCCGGGCTGGGCTTCATCCGGTGGCCGTGGACGGTGAGCATGGAGAAGCTGACCTCAGAGACACGCTTCATGTGCAGGCACACCTCACGCGAGGCGCTGGAGGCGTACCTGAACCGGGACGCGTGAGCGTGGCGTCCTTGACAGGAGAGGGTCGCGGCCATAGCCTATTGTTGACTCCCGTAGTCGACAATACATCTCCGAGAGATGCTTCAGCCCGCTCAGCATGACATCCCGTCCCCATACCCCACCGCGCGACCTGACGGTCGCCCTGGATTCCCGCTTCCGCGGGAATGACGAGCGTTTACAGCAATGACAAACCGCACCGTCCAAGAACTCGCCGAGCAGTCCTATAAGTACGGGTGGACTACCGAGGTAGAGGAGGAGTCCGCACCGCCCGGCCTCAGTGAGGAGATCGTGCGGTGGATATCGGAGCGCAAGGGCGAGCCGGAGTGGCTGCTGGAGTGGCGGCTGAAGGCGTATCACCACTTCATGCGTTTGCTGGGCGACGCGCAACTCCCCGCCTGGGCGAACGTCACTCACCCGCCCATCGACTTCCAGGCGATACGCTACTACGCCGCGCCGAAGCCGAAGCTGGAACTCGAGAGCCTCGACCAGGTCGACGCCGAGATCCTGAAGACGTACGAGAGGCTGGGCATCCCGCTGGAGGAGCAGAAGCGGCTCGCGGGCGTGGCGGTCGACGCCATCTTCGACAGCGTGAGCGTCATGACCACGGCAAAGGAGACGCTGGCGAAGTACGGCGTCATCTTCTCGTCGGTATCGGAGGCGGTGAAGGAGCACCCGGAGCTCGTGCGCAAGTACCTCGGCTCCGTCGTGCCGCACTCGGACAACTTCTACGCGGCGCTGAACTCGGCGGTCTTCTCGGACGGCTCGTTCGTCTACATCCCGCCGGGCGTCCGCTGTCCGCTGGAGCTGTCGACGTACTTCCGCATCAACGCGGAGGGGTCGGGGCAGTTCGAGCGCACGCTCATCATCGCGGACAAGGGCTCGTACGTCAGCTACCTCGAGGGCTGCTCCGCGCCGATGCGGGACGAGAACCAGCTGCACGCGGCGGTCGTTGAACTCGTCGCGCTGGACGACGCGGAGATCAAGTACTCGACGATCCAGAACTGGTACCCCGGCGATGACAACGGCAAGGGCGGCATCTACAACTTCGTCACGAAGCGCGGGAAGTGCGCGGGCGACCGGTCGCGCATCTCGTGGACGCAGGTGGAGACGGGCTCCGCCATCACGTGGAAGTACCCGAGCGTGCTGCTGCAGGGCGACCACTCGACCGGCGAGTTCTACTCGGTCGCGCTCGCGAAGGGACGCCAGCAGGCGGACACCGGCACGAAGATGACCCACATCGGGAAGAACACGTCCAGCCGCATCATCTCCAAGGGCATCTCCGCGGGCCACGGCAACAACACCTACCGGGGGCTCGTGAAGGTGCTGCCGAAGGCGGAGGGCGCGGTCAACTTCACGCAGTGCGACTCGCTGCTCATCGGCGACCAGTGCGGCGCACACACGGTGCCGTACATCGAGGTGCAGAACCGCTCCGCGAGCGTGGAGCACGAGGCGTCCACGACGAAGGTGAGCGAGGAGCAATTGTTCTACTGCCAGCAGCGCGGGCTCGCGCGCGAGGACGCGCAGTCCGTCATCGTCAACGGCTTCGTGCGGGACGTCGTGAAGCGGCTGCCGCTGGAGTTCGCGGTCGAGGCGGACCGCTTACTCGAAGTCAACCTGGAGGGGACGGTCGGCTGATGCTCGAAGTAAGAGACCTGCACGCCGAGGTGAACGGCGTCGAGATACTGAAGGGCGTCGACCTGAGCGTCGGCGTGGACGAGACGCACGCCATCATGGGGCCGAACGGCTCAGGCAAGAGCACGCTCGCGTACGTGCTCGCGGGGCGTCCGGGCTACGAGGTCACCGCAGGCAGCGTGACGTTCGACGGCGATGACCTGCTCGCGCTGCCGGCGGAAGAGCGGGCCCGCAGGGGACTGTTCCTCTCGTTCCAGCACCCGGTGGAGATACCCGGCGTGCGGATGGACCACTTCCTGCGCGCGGGCTACAACGAACTGCGCAAGAACGCAGGCGAGGAGCAGCTCGACCCGCTGAAGTTCGACCGGCTCATCCGCAGCAAGGCGAAGGCCGTCGAGATGGAACCGGCGATGACCAAGCGCGCGGTCAACGAGGGCTTCTCCGGCGGCGAGAAGAAGCGGAACGAGGTGCTGCAGATGGCGGTGCTGGAGCCGCGCCTGCGCATCCTGGACGAGATCGACTCCGGTCTGGACGTGGACGCGCTCCGCGAGGTCGCACGCGGCATCACTGACCTCAGCGTCCCCGGCACGTCCACCATCCTCGTCACCCACTACGACCGCGTCCTCTCCTACCTCGAACCGGACCACGTCCACGTGCTCATCGACGGCCGCATCGCGCGCTCCGGCGGCAGGGCGCTCGCGAAGGAGATCGAGGAGCGCGGCTACGACTGGCTCGAGGCCGGAGCAGGCGTCTGACGCTCCGATGACCCAGCACGCAACTGCCACTCCATCCTGGGCCGACCAGTTCCACCGCTTCGAGCACAACGGCGCGGAGATCAGTCCGGCGTGGCTGCGGGACGTCCGCAAGAGCGCGTTCGGCAACTTCGAGCGCCTCGGCTTCCCGACCGCCCGCAAGGGCAACGAGCCGTGGAAGTACACCAACGTCCGCCCGATAGCCGAGGCGGCGTTCACGCTGGCGGAGCACGCGCCGGACGCAGGCATCGACCTGCACGCGTACGAACTCCCCTGCCCGCGCGTCCACCAACTCGTGTTCGTGGACGGCCACTACGAGCCGGGACTCTCGACGGAACCGGTCAGCGAGGCCGGGCTGCACAGCGACGTGCTCGGACGACACGGCGACGGCCCGGTCGTGGGACGGCTCGCCGACGCCATCGAGTACCGCGTTCCGCTCGTGCGCGAGCAGCTGGGGCGGCTCGCCCCGGCGGAAGGCAACGCGTTCACCGCGCTCAACACGGCATTCCTGCGCGACGGAGCGTTCGTGCAGATACCGGACGGCACGTTCGTGCCGGAGCCCATCTACCTGCTCTTCATCTCCACCGGCGCGCAGGCCGTCGTCACGCACCCTCGCGTACTCATCGCCGCGGGCGCGGACAGCAGCGCGACGGTGCTGCAGAGCTTCCACAGCCTGGACGGCGGCGCGTACCTCACCAACGCGCTCACGGAGGTCGTCACCTCCCCGGGCGCGAACCTTCGCCTCTGCACCCTCCAGATCGAGAGCGGCGACGCCTTCCACATCGCCACGACGCGCATGGAGCAGGCGCGCGACAGCCGCGTCTCGTCCGTCGTCGTCGACCTCGGCGGGCAGCTGGTGCGCCGCGAGACCGCCACACTGCTCGGCGCGTCCGGCGCAGACGTCAACCTCTGCGGTCTGTACTACGGCGCGGGCGAGCGTCACGTGGACAACCAGACGTTCGTGGACCACGCGGCGCCCGGTGCGTCGTCCAACGAGGTCTACAAGGGCATCCTGGACGATTCCTCTCACGGCGTGTTCTCGGGCGGCGTACTCGTGCGGCCGGACTCGCAGCAGACCGTGGCGCACCAGGTGAACAAGAACCTGCTGCTCTCCTCCGACGCAGAGGTGGACACGCAGCCGAAGCTGGAGATATACGCCGACGACGTCACCTGTACGCACGGTGCCGCGGTGGGGCAACTCGACGCCGACGCCCTCTTCTACCTCAAGAGCCGGGGCATCGGCGAGGACGTAGCGCGGAACCTGCTGGTGCACGGGTTCGTGAGCGAGGTGCTGGACGCGATAGAGGACGGGGCGGTGCGGCAGCACGTCGAGCAGGCCGTCGCCGAGTGCCTGAGCGGGAGCCGGTGATGTACGACATCGCGCAGGTACGGAAGGACTTTCCCATCCTCGACCGCATGGTCAACGGGGTGCCGCTGGTCTACCTGGACAACGCGGCCACCTCGCAGAAGCCTGCTTCCGTCATCGCCGCGCTCGTGGACTACTACGAGCAGTACAACGCGAACGTCCATCGCGGCGCGCACACGCTCGCGATGGAAGCGACGATGGCCTATGAGGAGGCGCGCGAGAAGGTCGCCGCGTTCATCAACGCGCCGTCGCCGGAGAACGTCGTCTTCGTCCGCAACACGACGGAGGCGATCAACCTCGTGGCGCACACGTGGGCCGCGGAGCGCGTCGGCGCCGGCGACCGCATCGTCACGACGGAGATGGAGCACCACTCCAACCTCGTGCCGTGGCAACACGTCGCGCGCACGAACGACGCCGAGCTGCGCCTGATGGCCGTCGGCGCGGACTACACGCTCGACCTGTCCGACCTCGACGAGATCCTGAGCCCCAACACGAGGCTGGTTGCGCTCACGCACATGTCCAACGTGCTCGGCACCATCACGCCGGTGAAGGAGATCACGGAGGCGGCGCACCGCGTGGGCGCGCGCGTGCTGGTCGACGCTGCGCAGAGCGTCCCGCACATGCCCGTCGACGTGCAGGAGATGGGCTGTGACTTCATGGCATTCTCGGGTCACAAGATGGCGGGGCCCACCGGCATCGGCGGGCTCTATATCTCGCCCGACGTCATCGAGGAGGTCGAGCCGTTCCTGCGTGGCGGCGAGATGGTGCTGGAGGTGACGTACGAGAGCGCGACGTGGAGCCGCCCGCCGATGAAGTTCGAGGCCGGCACGCCGAACATCGCGGACGCCATCGCGCTCGGCGCGGCGGTCGACTACCTGAGCGGCCTCGGCATGGAGCAGGTCCGCGAGCACGAGATAGCGCTCACCGGCTACGCGCTCGAACGCTTCCGCGAACTCGAGGACGTCGAGACATACGGGCCTACCGACCTCTCGGTGCGCGGGGGCGTCGTCTCCTTCTACATGAGCGGCATCCACCCGCACGACATCAGCCAGGTGCTGGACAGCTTCGGAGTCGCGATACGCGCGGGGCACCACTGCGCGATGCCGCTCGTCCGCAGCAAGCTGCATGTCCCCGCAACCGCGCGGGCGAGCTTCTACCTCTACAATACGGAGCAGGAGGTGGACGTGCTCATCTCCGCGCTCAGGCAGACGATGGAGTATTTCGGCGATGCAGATGCCCGACAGGCTCGATGACCTCTACAGGGACATCATCCTCGACCACTACCGCCGCCCCCGGAAGCAGGGCCTGCTCCCGGCCCCGGACCTGCAATCGACGGGCTTCAACCCGTTCTGCGGCGACCAGGTGGTCTTGACCATCAGCCTCGACGCTGACGGGCGCATCAGCGAGACGGGCTTCGAGGGCGAAGGCTGCTCCATCAGCCAGGCGTCGGCCTCGATGCTGGCTTCGCACCTCGGCGGTCAGACGATCGAGGAGGCGGAGGCGCTCGTGCAGACGTTCAAGGGCGTCATGCAGGGCGACGAGCTCACCGAAGAGGAAGAGGACGCGCTCGGCGACATCGTGGCGCTGCAGGGCGTGCGCGAGTTCCCCATCCGCATCAAGTGCGCCCTGCTCGGCTGGACGACGCTCCAGGACGCCATCGCCGACTACCGCAAGACGCAGGGAGGCTGACCCCTACCCTTCGTCCTCCACGACGACCGCCGTCCCGTACGCGAGCAGCTCCGACGCGCCGGTCATCACCATCGACGTGACGAACCGCATGCCGACGACGGCGTTCGCGCCCAAGCCCTCGGCCTGCTCCACCATCCGCGCGATGGCCTGCTCGCGCGACTCGGCCATGAGCCGCGTGTACTCCGTCACCTCACCGCCCACGATGTTGCGGAGGCCAGCGACGATGTCGCGTCCGATGTTCCGCGCCCGTATCGTGTTGCCCTGCACGAGGCCTTTCACTTCGGTGACGCGCTTCCCCGGGACTGAATCGGACGTGGCAAGGATCATCGGTCAACCTCCTCGAATCGCTCTGTCCTGCTCTCTCGTATCCGGTCGCGGACGACCGATGCCATCAGTACCACGAATCCGACGATGACAGCGGAGAGGGAGAGCCTGATGAAGAACGGTATCTCAGCGTCCGCGAAAACGACTGCCAGCACCGCAAAGACCCAGTAGCCGAACAGCCCAGCCAGCCCTATCAGCAGCAGTCCCAACCCGATGTTCTGCATCTCGCTCACCCCCACGGGAGCACCGTCGCGTCCATTATAGGAGACCTACCGCAACTCCACCTCGGTTGCGCCGTCGCCGCCGCGTTCGCGTGGGGCGAACGCGTACGACGCCACCGCGCTGCTGTCCGCGAGCCGCCGCCAGACCGCGTTGCGCAGCGCGCCCGTCCCCTTCCCGTGCACGATGCGGACGTGCGTCAGGCCGTAGGCGAGGGCGCTGTCGATGTAGGCGTCGAGCCGTTCGACGGCCTCGTTGGCGCGCTCGCCGCGAACGTCCAGTTCGATGCCGGGCGCGGGCGTGGAGAGCGGAATCGCAACGCTGGAGCGGACGGGACGCTCCTCCTCGACGGGCTCTCCCGTGCGGCGCAGGCGCGACACGTCCATCTGCAGCCGCGCCGAGCCCACGAGCACCTCCACGCGCCCCGAGTTGTCGGGCTCGGTCAGCACCGAGCCCTTGATGCCAAGCGCGCCCACCTCCACCGTCTCGCCAACCGCGAGTTTCGTCTTACGCTCCGTCGGAGTTGACGCAGCGCGTTTCCCCCACACCCGCGAGCGCAGCGCGCGCTGTACGTCCGCCACGTCGCCGGACGCCGCTTCCATCACGCGCGGAGGCGGCGGCTCGCCGCGGAACGTCTGCCACTCCGCCGCGGACTCGGCCTGCCGCAGCTTCGCACGGACGCGGTTCGCCTCCTGGCGCAACCCGGCCCGCACCTCTTCCACGACCGACGCCTGCGCCGATTCCAGCGCCTCGACCTGCTTCGCCAGTTCCGCCGACAGTTCCGCAGCGCGGGCGCGCTCCGCCTCCGCCTCGTCGAGCTTCTCCCGCGTCAGCGCACGCTCCCAGCGTATCGCCGACAGCAGCCCTTCGGTCTCGCGGTGCACGGGGCCGAGCCGCTGCTGCGCGGCCTCGACGATGCGCGCGTCCAGCCCCGTCCGCGCCGCGATGTCCATCGCGTAGCTCCTGCCGGGCAGGCCCATCGTGAGCTTGTACGCGGGGCGGAGCGTCTGCGGGTCGAGTTCCACGCTGGCGTTCTCCATCGCCTCGTGCTCCTCGGCGAGCGCCGCAAGGGGCCGGTGGTGCGTCGTGACGACGCACGGCACACCCTGCTCAGCGAGATGCGCCGCGACCGCGCAGCCGAGGGCCGCTCCCTCCTCCGGGTCCGTCGACGTGCCGAGTTCGTCGAACAGCACGAGCGAGCGGGGCGTCGCGTGCGCCAGTATCCCGGCGATGGCCGTCACGTGCGAGCTGAACGTGGAGACCGCGAGTTCGATGCTCTGCTGGTCGCCGATGTCGGCGTAGACGCCGTCGAAGAGCGGCAGCGACGTCTGTGGGGAGCATGGGAGCATCAGGCCGCTCTGCCGCATGAGCGCCATCAGGCCGAGCGTCTTGAGCGCGACGGTCTTGCCGCCCGTGTTGGGGCCGGTGACGACGAGCACCGTCACCGGCGGCTCCAGCGCGAGCGAGACAGGCACCGCCGCGCCGAGCAACGGGTGGCGGGCCTCCACGAGCCGCACGGCGTCGCCCTCCCCCACCGCGACGCCCCGGTACGTGCCGGCATAGCGCGCCTTCGCGAGCGCAGCGTCCAGCCGTGCGACCATCTCCAGCGCGTGCATCGTCTCCGCCGCGCGGCGCGCCACGCTCACGGTGAGGCGCTGCAGGATGCGCCGCACCTCCTCCTGCTCCGCGTCGCCGGCCTCGCGCCAGCGGTTCGTGCGATGCACGTTCGAGAACGGCTCGATGAAGAGCGTCGCGCCGGAGTCGGACGAGCCGTGGACGATCCCGGGCATCCTGCCCTTGAAGTCGGCCTTCACCGGCAGCACGAGCCTGCCGCCGCGCACGGTGTAGAGGTTGTCCTGCAGCACCTCCGCGCCGAGGTCGGAGTCGACGTACGCCTGCAGCCCGGCCGAGGCCTGGTGGTAGGCGTCGCGGCTCTCGGAGCGGAGCTGCCGCAGCAGCGGGCTGGCGTCGTCCTTCAGTTCGCCCGAGGGCGTCAGCTTCGCGCGCAGCTCCCGCTCCAGCGGGCGCAGGTCCGCGATGTTCCGCGTGAGGCTCCGCAGGAGCGGTGTCCGCGAGCGCGCCGTCCCGCCGAGGGCCTTCGCCGAGCGTGCGGCATCGAGCCCGTCGGCGACGGCGATCAGTTCGCTGCCGAGGAGCATGCCGCCCATCGCGGCGCGCTGTACCAGCGGACGCGGGTCGTTGGAGAGCGCAAGCGACGGCGACTCGTCGAGCAGCAGCGCGGCCTCGGCAGTCTCCTGCTGCAGTTCGGCGACAGCCGCTGCGTCGTAGACGGGCGAAAGCGCCAGCGCGCGTTCGCGGGACATCGGCGTGCGGGTATGGCTCGCCAGCGCCTCGCGGATGCGGGGGAACTCCAGCAGTTCCAGCGTCCGCTCGCGCAGTTCAGGCCCCGTCGCGGAGGCGGGCCGCACGTCCGGCAGGTTCGTCATCTTCCCCGGATTCTACAGGGGGTGGGTTGTTAACGTGTACGCTCGCTTCTGCGCGTGCTAAACTCAGCCATTGCGCTATGCACCGGGAGGGTGCGGCGCGGAAACGGAGGCTCCGGGGCAACGTGCGGGTCATCGGGCTGACGGGCGGGATCGGCACTGGCAAGAGTGAGGCCGCGAGCATCCTTGCGAGCCTCGGCGCAGTGATTATCGACGCCGACGCAGAAGGACACCGCGCCTACGCGAAAGGGACCATCGGCTGGAGGCGTCTCGTCGAGATATTCAGCAGCGGCATACTGAACGACGACCAGGAGATAGACCGCGCCCGGCTCGGAGAGTTCGTTTTCGCCAACCCGCAGGCGCTCGCCTGGCTGAACGCCGCGATCCACCCGCTCATCCGTCAACAGGTGGCGCGTGCGATCGAGCAGCACCGGCAGAACGGCGAGCACGCCGTCGTCATCGACGCAGCGCTCCTCTACCAGGCGAAGTGGGACGACCTCGCGGACGAGGTGTGGGTCGTCGAAGCGCCTCCCGCAACGGTGCTGGAGCGCCTCCAGAAGCGCGGGCTGACTCCGGAGGACGTGCGGCGGCGCGCCGAGGCGCAGAGCGGGGCCGAGGCCGCGCTGAGCAAGGCAGACGCTATCATCGAGAACTCGGGCTCGCCGGAAGACCTGCGGGCGCGCGTTCAGGGACTGTGGGAAGAGAGAATCCTGTCCGTAAGGTAGTGCGACACATGGCGAACCAGGCAACCCAACTCTATCAGCAGCACAACATCGAAGAGTACTTCATCGATAAGGAGCCCTTCTACCTCGAAGTTGCCGACGAGATCGACATCTTCGAGGCGGCCTACGCGCAGCGCGTGCCCATCCTCCTCAAGGGACCGACGGGCTCCGGCAAGACACGCTTCGTCGAGTACATGTCGTGGCGCCTCAACCAAGCCCGCAAGCGCGACGGCCGAGCCGACCAGATGTCGCCGCTCGTCACGGTCGCCTGCCACGAGGACCTCACCGCGAGCGACCTGGTCGGGCGCTACCTGCTCGAACCGGAGGGGACGCGCTGGATAGACGGCCCCCTCACCCGTGCGGTCAAGCACGGCGGCATCTGCTACCTCGACGAGGTCGTCGAGGCGCGGAAGGACACCACCGTACTCATCCACCCGCTCTCCGACCACCGCCGTCTGCTCCACATCGAGAAGATCGGCGAGGTGCTGGAGTCGCACCCGAACTTCCTGCTCGTCATCTCGTACAACCCCGGCTACCAGAGCGCGCTGAAGGACCTGAAGCACTCGACGCGCCAGCGGTTCATCGCCATCGAGTTCGACTTCCCGCCGCGCGACCTCGAGGGCCCGATCATCCAGCACGAGAGCGGCGTCGACATCACGACCGCCCAGCAGTTGGCGCTGCTCGGCGAGAAGATACGCAACCTCATCGGCCAGGGACTGCAGGAAGGCGTCAGCACGCGCCTGCTCATCTACGCCGGCAAGCTCATCGAGCACGGCATCGCGCCGCGCAGGGCGTGCGAGGTCGCCGTCGTGTGGGGCCTCACCGACGACCACGAGACCCAGGCGAGCGTGATGGAGATCGTGACCTCCATCTTCCCGTAATGGCGGCCACCTTGCAGACAACGCCGGTACCGGCTGAAGCAGCCTCCCGCATCGAGGCGCTGCGCGCGGCACTCGCCGCCCGCGAGCCCTCCCCTCCGACCAACGCGGACGGCGCGCGGCCTGCAGCCGTCCTCATCCCGCTGCACTACCACGACGGCGAGTGGCACGTCATCCTCAACGTGCGGTCGCAGTTCGTCGGCATGCACCAGGGCGAGATCGCTTTCCCCGGCGGCAAGTACGAACCGAGCGACCCGGACATGCTCGCGTGCGCACTCCGCGAGGCGCACGAGGAGATGGGCATCGCCCCCGGGGACGTGGACGTCATCGGCTCGCTGGAACCTGTCCTTACTCGAACGGACTACCTCGTCTGGTCCACGGTCGGGGTCATCCCGCATCCGTACCGGTTCGAGGTCGACGAGAACGAGGTCGCCGAGATCATCGAGATCCCGCTCGACCATCTGCTGACCGACGCCGCGGAACGCCACGAGGCGAGGCTCCAGCCGGACGGCAGTCTGCTGCAGCGCAAGGCGTACGTGCACGGCCCCAACCTCGTATTCGGCGCGACGGCCTGGATCCTCGCGCAACTGCTCGACCTGCTGCGGGACCTGCGCCCCGGAGACGCGGGGCAGGAGAAGGAGACGGCGTGACGAACGAGCACGACAGCGTCATCGAGGAGCTGAAGAAGCACCCGTCCGCTCTCATCTCCGCCTACGAAGCGGTCGCCGACGAGGTGACGGAAGCGCTCGGCCCCGCCCCGGCCCTGCGCTGGGCGCAGCAGGGCGTCCGCATCGCATCGCAGGGCCCCCGCGCATGGGAAGCAGCCACGGAGTACTTCAAGGCATCGCCCCAGGTCGTGCAGACCATCGGCTTCACCCAGTTCGAGCGGTGGGCCGAGAGCGGCATCGAACTCACCGCTGAGGCGCCCGTCATCGCGGCGTCGTTCTTCCGCGCCAGCCCGCGCGTCCTCCCCACCCTCGCGCCCCGCCACATCGCCGGATGGGCCGGGCTCGGGCGCGGGCTCTCCAAGGGCACCTGGAAATCGTCCAGCCTCGCGGCGCGCTTCTTCGACGTCAGCGACGAACTCGTGCAGCAGGTCAACTTCCACGAGTTGCAACTGTTCGTCTCGCTCGTGCAGACGCTCGCGAGCCGCTCCTACGACCTCGCCGCCGAGGCGCTCGTGCTCGGCCAGCGCGTTCTGCCCGCAGTCAGCGAGCGCGAGGAGCTGATCTCGCTCGCCAAGGTGCTCGCCGAAACGAGCTGGCGCGAGGTGCGCGGCTCGTTCGAAGCCGCGACCCGTGTCGGCAACAGCGTCGACCGCCGGCTGCGCCCGCGCTACTTCGCACTCAGCGAACGGCTCGCGCGCCAGGGGCTCGGCAACGTCTCCGCCTTCATGGTGGAGAGCGCGCAGTCGCTCGGCCTGCTCCCCCAGGAGTTGCAGACGATGGTGCTGGAGCGCGCGGAAGACCTCGCCGACACCTCCGCCGAGGCCGTCAGCGCCTTCCTGCGCACCGCGCCCAACGTGCTTGACCGCATCAGCCCCGCGCAACTGGACACCTGGTTCGGACGCGGCCTCGAGTTCCTGAAGGAGAACCCGGACGCGGGCATCGCCTACTTCCGGCTCGAGTCCGCCCGCGCCGAGACGCTGCTCGACCAGCTCTCATCCAGCATCGAGTTGGAGAAGGTGCACGGACTCCTCCGCATGTACTCCAACGCGCTCGCCGGCACCGAGGTCGAACTGCAGGAATCGACCGACATCACGCATCGCAACATCGGCTGGGTCTCCGTGGAGTTCGCCACGACCGACGGCAAGAGCGTCTTCCTGCCCCCCACCGTCGACCTGCGCGACACCAAGAGCGAGAACTTCGCATGGCTCAAGGTCGTCACCACGCACCAGGTGGGGCACCTCGAGTTCCAGAGCTTCGACTTCGACTTCCACGCGCCCTCGGCAGGGTTCAACGACTACCGAGAGGGCATCGCGGAGGGTCTCGGCGCGACTCCGGGCACGACCGAGGTCGCCTCGTTCTTCGACCTCTTCCCGGTCCGCGCAATGGCGGCCGACCTCTTCTCGACCACGGAGAGCGCCCGCATCGACCAGCGCATCGTGGAGCAGTACCGCGGACTCGCGCCGAGCTACGAGCGCGTGCAGAACGACGCCCTCGCGTCGCGCGGCCCCATCGAGATGATGCCGGCCCAGCAGGCGCTCATGGAGATGCTCATCCGGCAGAGCCTCGGGCAGAGCAGCGCCCGCATCCCTTCCACCTACGCCGAGCAGGCGCGGCAGCTCGCCGGCCTGCTTCGCAGCGTGCGCAATCGCGACGCCACGGTCGAGGACTCCGCCGAGGCCGCGCTGCGCATGTACTACACGCTCTCCCAGGTGCCCAACGCATTCGTGCCGCTGGACGACTGGGAGGACGTCGACCTCTCCAACGCCGGCTTCGACGAACCGACGCTCGAAGAGATCGTCGAGCGCCTGCGCGCCGAGGCCGAGGAGGCGCAGGAGGAGGCGTCGGGCGACGAGTACGAATCGCCGGACGACGTCGACTACCGGGGCGACTTCAAGCCGGAGATGGTGCAGCTGCTCGCCCAGATGCGCGGGCAGGCCGAGCCCGGCGAAGAGGACGGCTCCGAGAGCGCGCAGGGCATATCGCAGGCCGAACTCGAGCAGGCGTTACGCGAGTCCACGGAGATCGACTTCGCCGACGACGCCGAGGTGACCACCGTCGCCGCCAACATGATGAAGGAGATGGGCGCGGACGCTCCGCAGAACCCCGCGGGCTCCGGCTACAACCAGATACCGCACGTGGACGAGGAAGGCGGGCCGCTCGAACCCCTGGAGCCGCGCTCTTACGCCTACGACGAGTGGGACTTCCGCGCCAACGACTACCGCCCGCGCTGGTGCATCGTGCAGGAGCGCCTCGCCGTTTCCGGCGAGACCGCCTTCTACAACGAGACGATGCACTCCTACGCCGGGCTGATCGAGCAGATCAGGCGGCAGTTCGAGTCCGTCCGCCCGGAGATGTACCGCAAGGTGAAGCGGCTGCCGGAGGGCGAGGACGTCGACCTCGACGCGGGCATCGAGGCGCTCATCGACCTGCGGAACAAGATGACGCCGGACGAGCGCATCTACTGGCGCCGCAACAAGGACGAACGCGACGTTGCCGTCGTCTTCCTGCTCGACATGAGCGCGTCGACCGCTGAGGCTGTCGAGGAGAGTTCACGCGAGTCCGACTGGAACGCGCCCGGCGACCCGGTCGCCTACACCGCGTGGCTCCGCGCCCGCAGAGGCGAGACCGCCCGCCGCCCCTACAAGCGCATCATCGACGTCGAGAAGGAGTCGATGGTACTGCTGATGAACGCGCTGGAGACCATCGGCGACCGCTACGGCGTCTACGGCTTCTCCGGCTTCGGACGCGAGAACGTCGAGTTCTACGTCATCAAGGAGGTCGAGGAGCTCTTCTCCGACCGCGTGAAGCGCCGCATGGACAAGGTGGCCCCGCTCCACGCGACGCGCATGGGCCCGGCCATCCGCCACGCCACCACCAAGCTGGCCAACGTGGACGCCAAGACCAAGTTCATGTTCGTCATCAGCGACGGCCGCCCGCAGGACCGCGGCTACTCGCGCGAGGGGGTCGAGAAGGAGTACGCGGTGCAGGACACGCGCATGGCCCTGATGGAGGCGCGCAACCTGGACATCACGCCGTTCTGTCTCACCGTCGACCGCAACGGCCACGACTACCTCCGCACCATGACGGGCGACCTCAACTACGAGGTGCTGCCCGACATCATGGAGTTGCCTCGCCGCCTGCCGCAGCTGTACAAGAAGATCACGCTGTAGGCGAGACCGCTAGAGGCGAGGTCCGCGGCTTCTCCCACACCTGCCATCTGCTAACATCCGCCTGCCATGGACTTCGAACTCGAATGGACGCCTGAGCAGGAAGCGTTCCGCGCGGAGGCGCGCGCCTGGATAGAGGCGAACGTCCCCAGCATCCCCGACCACCCCGACCCGGCCAACCTCACCCGCGAAGAGTACGAACTCCAGCGCGAGTTCGGGCGCAGGCTGGGTGCGAAGGGCTGGCTCTACCCCACGATGCCCGCCGAGTACGGCGGAGGCGGCCTCTCCATGGAGCTCGCCATGGCGCTGGAGGAGGAGCTCGACCGCTACAACATGCCGCTCCCGCCCTACTACGACACCGGCGGCAAGCTTGGCGGGATCGCCATCCTCGTCTGGGGCACTGAGGAGCAGAAGGCCCATTTCCTCCCGATGATCCTGCGCGGCGAGATACGCACCTGGCAACTGCTCACCGAGCCCGAGTCCGGCTCCGACCTCGCGAGCGTCCGCACGACCGCCATCCGCGACGGTGACGAGTACGTCGTCAACGGCACCAAGATCTTCGTCGGCAGCAGCCACGGCGCCGAGTACTCCTGGATGATCGTCGTCACCGACCCGGACGCGCCGCGCCACGAGAACCTCGGCTGGCTGATGATGCCGATGGACCTGCCGGGCATCACCGTCGAGCAGATGGACCTGCTCTTCGTCGGCGGGGAACGCGGGGCCGCGAGCGGCATCAAGAACACCGTCTACTTCGACAACGTCCGCGTCCCGGCGTTCAACCTCGTCGGCGGCGAGGGCAACGGCTGGAAGGTCGCGGGGACGCACCTCGAGATCGAACACGGCCTGCTCCGCAGCGCCGTCCGCGACGACCCGCTCACCGAGCGCGTGTTCGACTACGCCCGCAACGCGAAGCGCGGCGGCAGGCCGCTCCTCGAGGACCAGGACGTACGCGACCGCCTCGTCGACTTCTACATCGACGCTGAGGTGACGCGCCTGCTGCACTTCCGCAACTACGCCTGGCGCGGCCAGGGGAAGCAGCTCACCTACGAGGGCGCGCAGGCGTACCTCTACCAGAAGCGCGGCCAGCTCTCCAAGGCGCGCGCCGTGCTCGATGTGATGGGCCCACAGGCGCTCGTCGAGGCGCCCGACGAGTGGGCCGTCGCCGACGGCCACGTCGAGGTCCACCAGCGCGGCGCCATCGTGGACCAGCACCCCGGCGGCACAGCCGAGATCCAGCGCGTCATCATCGCGCGGCGGCTCGGCATCGGGCGCGACGTGCGGGAAGAGCCGGGGAGGCTCCGCTAGCGATGGACCTGCTCCTGAACGAACAGCAGCGCATGCTGCAGTCCACCATCCAGGACCTGCTGCGCCGCGACTTCAGCAAGGAGATGCTCGTCGCCATCGACGCCGGAACCGTGGACGTGGCGCAGGGATGGCCCGCGCTCGCGTCGACCGGCCTGCTCGGCAGCCTCGTACCGGAGGAGCACGGCGGCGTTGGCGGCTCGTTCAGCGACGCGGGCGTCCTGTTCGAGGAGCTCGGCAGGGGTCCGGTGCCCGGCGCGCACTTCTCGTCCGGCGTCTTCGCGGCGCTCGTCCTCCAGGAATGCGGCAGCGCCGACCAACAGTCCGCGCATCTGCCCGCCATCGCGAGCGGCGACGCGGTCTTCGCCGTCGCCGTCACCGAACCCGAGTACGGCTGGGAGCGGGGCGACGTGCAGGCGACCGCCGAGCGAACCCCTGACGGCTACACGCTCAGCGGCGTGAAGCTTCACGTGCCAGATGCCCTGGAGGCGACCCACTTCCTGGTGGCGGCCCGTACCGGAGGCGAGAGCGTCGGCCTCTTCATCGTCCCTTCGGACGCGCCCGGCGTCGCGTGCAGGACGCTGCCCGGGCTCTCGACCGGCCTCGGCGAGGTGCTACTGGACGGCGTCGCTATAGGTGAGGACGCGTTGCTCGGCGGCGCGTCGGACGGCTGGGACGCCTTCGAGCGCGCGATGCTCAGGGCGACCGCCGTGCTCTCCGCGTACCAGGTCGGCGGGCTGGAGAGCGTCTTCCAGATGTGCCTGGAGTACAGCCGGACGCGCCGCCAGTTCCAGCAGCCCATCGGGCGCTTCCAGCGCGTGCAGGACCACATCATCGACATCGTGAACCACCTCGACGCCGCGCGCTGGACGACCTACGAGGCGCTCTGGAAGCTCGACACGGGACGGCCCGCGGAGAGCGGGGTGCACATGGCAGCCGCGCTCGCGAGCGAGGGCTACTACCTCGCCTGCAACGCCGCGCACGACGTGCACGCGGGCGTCGGCATCGTCCGCGAATACGGCCTCACCCTGCACACCCGCATGTCCCGCACCCTCTACCATCACCTCGGCAGCCCCCGCTACCACCGCCGCAGGCTCGCCGGGGCGCTCGGCCTCCAGCCGGGCCTGTCCTGACGATGCTTTCACCGTACCGGGTCATAGACCTCGCCGACGACCGGGGGATCTTCTGCGGGCGCGTCCTCGCCGACCTCGGAGCGGAAGTGATTAAGGTCGAGCCCACCACCGGCGACCCCGCCCGCCGCATCGGCCCCTTCTACCGCGACGAGCCCGGTGTCGAGAACAGCCTCTTCTGGCAGCTCTATGCCGCGAACAAGAAGAGCGCCGCGCTCGACATCGCGTCGGACGCCGCGCGCGAGGCGCTGCGACGGCTCATCGCCTCCGCCGATTTCCTCGTCGAGTCGTTCCGTCCCGGCTACCTCGACAGCCTGGGCCTCGGCTACGACGACGTCCACGCGCTCAACCCCGCGCTCGTCTACGTCTCGATCACGCCGTTCGGACAGGACGGCCCGTACCGCGACTTCGCCGCGACCGACCTCACAGGCTCCGCGCTCAGCGGCTTCGCCTACCTCACCGGCGACCCCGACCGCCCGCCGCTGCGCGTGAGCGTGCCGCAGTTCTGGACGCTGGGCGGCGCGGCGGGGGCGGCCGGCGCGATGACGGCGTACGCGCACCGCGTCAAGACCGGTCGCGGCCAGCGCGTCGACGTCTCCTGCCAGCAGGCGCTCACGCGAACGCTCTCCCACGCGCCGCAGTTCTGGGACATGAACGAGATCATCCTCAAGCGCTCCGGCCCCTTCCGCCCCATCGGCGACGGGCGCAACCTGCGCGTGAACTTCGAGTGCGCCGACGGCTACGTCAACTACATCCAGCCCGGCGGCGCGACCGGCGGACGCGGCATGGCCGCCCTCTGCACGTGGATGGAAGAGCACGGCGAGGGCCACCCGCTGCTGAGCGGCACCGACTTCGGCACGTACGGCTTCGGCCAGCTACCCGACGACGTGCTCGACGCGATGAGCGAAACGCTGGAGGCGTTCTTCCGCTCCCGCACGAAGCACTACCTCTCCGAAGAGGCGATCAAGCGGCGCGTCCTCCTCTTCCCCGTCAACGACCCCGCCGACGTCTGCTCCTACCCCCAGCTCGCGGCGCGCGGTTTCTTCCGGGAGACCGAGGCGCCGGACGGCGGCTCGATGACGACGCTCGGCCCCTGGGTGAAGTCGAGCGAGCGCCCCCTCCAGCTCCGCCGCGCGCCCAAGCTCGGCGAGCACACGGAGGAGGTGCTGACCGGCCTCGGCTTATCGCCGGATGACATAGCGGGCCTGCGTGCATCGGGAGCGGCGCGATGACCCAACCGTTCGCCCAACCGTTCGAGGGCCTGCGCGTCCTCGACTTCTGCTGGGTCGTCATCGGACCCATGACGACGCGCTACTTCAGCGACTTCGGCGCGGAGGTGCTGCGCGTCGAGTCGTCGCTGCGGCCGGACGTCATCCGCCACGGCCTGCCGTTCGCGGAGGGCAAGCCCGGGACGAACCGCAGCGGCTACTGGGCCAACTACAACAGCGGCAAGCTCGGGCTCAGCCTCAACATGGGCGACGAGCGCGCGCGGTACCTCGCGTTCCGTCTCGCGACCGAGTGGGCGGACGTCGTCACCGAGAACTTCACACCCGGCACGATGGAGAAGTGGGGGCTCGGCTACGACGCGCTGTGGGAGCACAATCCCGGCCTCGTCATGTTCAGCGCCTCCATGCTCGGGCGCGGCGGCCCGTACGACTCCCAACCCGGCTTCGGCCCCGTCCTCACCGCGCTCTCCGGCCACACCAACTTCACCGGCTGGCCGGACCGCGTGCCCGTCAGTCCCTACGGCGCGTACACGGACTTCCTCATCCCCCACATAGCGTTCACCGCCGTCTGCGCCGCGCTGGACCACAAGCGCCGGACCGGCCAGGGGCAGTACCTCGACCTCTCGCAGTTGGAAGCCGCGCTCTACTTCGCGGGGCCGCCCGTGCTCGACTACCTCGCCAACGGGCGCATCCAGACGCGCAACGGCAACCACGACCCCGACATGGCCCCGCACGCGGTCTACCGCTGTGACGGCAACGACCGCTGGTGCGCCATCGCCTGCCTCACCGACGCCGAATGGCGCGCGCTTGCACAGACGATAGGCCGCCCCGACCTCGCGGACGACCCCGGCCTCGCCGCGCTCGACGGGCGCAAGCGGCGCGAGTCCGAGCTCGACGCCGCCATCGAGGCGTGGACGATCACCCGCTCGCCGGACGAGGTCATGCAGGCCTGCCAGGCCGCAGGCGTCCCCGCCGGCGCGGTGCGCGACTGCCGCGACCTCTTCGACGACCCCCAGGAAGCGCATCGCGGTCACTTCGTGTTCATGGACCACCCGGAGATGGGGCGCTACGCCTCGGACGCCAACTGCTTCCTGCTCTCGGACGCCACGCCGGAGTACCGCCGCGCTCCCCTGCTCGGCGAGCACACGGAGTACGTCATGCGCGAACTGCTCGGCATGCCCGAGAGCGAGTTCCGCGCACTGTCGGACGACGGGGTGTTCCAGTAGGACGCTCGCAAACAATGAGGTGCTGGCGGAGGCAGCGGTATTGAGCAAAGAGACCTTCAGCGAAGCGGTAGCGTTCTTCCTCGATACGGCGTCCCGTATCCCTGACGACGCATGGACGAACGAGGCGCTCGGCGTCTGGAACGTCCGCGACCTCGTCGGGCACACGAGCCGCGCCATCCTGCTCGTCGAGGAGTACGCCACAGAGGGAACGGTGCGAAGCGGCTTCGGCACGCCCGATGAGATCGCGGAGCGCGGACGGCAGGCGGGGCGAGCGCTCGGCGACGACCCGGTGAGTGCGCTCCGCACACTCGCCGACCGGGTACTCGCCCTCGTGGAACGCCTCCCGGACGACCACCCAATGCACACGCCGGGCGGCGTACGTCCCCTGTCCCGGTACCTCCCCAGCCGCGTCGCCGAGCTGACGATACATACCGTCGACCTCGCCAAGGCATTGGGCATCGAAACCGAGCCGCCGCGCGAGTGCGTCCGGGCCACGCTGTACGTCCTCGCCGATTACGCCGTCCGCGAGGGCACAGGCACAGAGGTGGCTTTCGCCCTGACCGGTCGCGCGCCGCTGCCTCCGGGGTTCAGCGTCGTTCCATAGGTCCGCACGTCACCGCATCGAGTCCGCTCCGTGATAGGCTTGCGAGTGACACCCCGGCGACGCAGGAGGACGTGGATGGCGGACAAGCCGCTGGAAGGCAAGGTCGCGCTCGTAACCGGCGCGGGAAGCTCCATGGGCATGGGGCGCGAGATGGCGCTTGCGCTGGCGGGAGCCGGAGCGCGCGTCGCCCTGATGGACATCGACGCCGACCAACTGGAGCGCAACGTCAACGACGCGCGGGAAATCGGCGGCGACGGCTGCGCGCTCCCCGTCGTCGGCAGCGTCAACAGCTGGGACGACGCCCAGCGCGCCGTGAGCGAGACCATCGCGGGCCTCGGTGGGCTGCATATCGTCATCAACAACGCGGGCGTGCCCAGCCGCCGCCCCGGCGGATTCTGGGATCTGCCGCCGGAGGAGTGGGTGCACGCGCTCAGCGTCAACACCAACGGGCCGTTCCTCATGGCGCGCGCCGCCATCGGCCACCTGCGCGAGCAGGGCTGGGGACGCATCGTTGGCGTCACCACGAGCCTCGACACCATGATCCGCAACCTCCCCTACGGCCCTTCGAAGTCCGCGCACGAGTCGTTCATCGCCATCATCGCCAAGCAGCTCGACGGCTCCGGCGTCACCGCGAACGTCCTCATCCCCGGCGGGGCGACGAACACCAACTTCATCTCGGACGCCGACGTACGCGACCGCGACGCCCTCATCCAGCCCGTCGTGATGCGCGCGCCCATCGTCTGGCTCGCGTCCGACGAGGCCGACGGCACCACCGGGCGACGCATCATTGCGTCGAAGTGGGACGAGAGCCTGCCCATTGAACAGCGCCTGGAGGCCGCCGCGGCGCCTGCCGCGTGGCCCCAGCTCGGACGCCCCGCCGCCGAACAGGGGCCGTAGTAAGGAGCACACGATGACCACTAACCCGCACGACGAACTGCAGGAAGCAGCCCTCAACCACCTCTGGATGCCGACCCAGGACTGGAGCGAACTCGCCGAGAACGGCGTCACGTTCATGGACGAGGGTGACGGCGTCCGCATCAGGGACGGCAATGGCAGGTGGGGCTACGACGGCATCGCCGGGCTGATGCTCGTGAACGTCGGCCACGGACGGCAGGAGATCGTTGACGCCGTCGCCGCGCAACTGGGCAAGCTGCACTACGCCAACACGTTCAAGTACGGCTCGGAGCCGGTGGTGCGCTTCGCCGCCAAGGTCGCCTCGCACACGCCGGGCGACCTCAACCGCACCTACTTCACGAGCGGCGGCTCCGAGGCGGTCGAGACCGCCCTGAAGATCGCCTACCGCTACCACTACAACCGCGGCGAGCCCGGCAGGCGCAAGTTCATCGGGCGCGAGGGCTCCTACCACGGCACGACGCGCGGCGCGCTCAGCGTCTCCACCTCCGCCGTCCTCGACCGCCCCAGCTACGGCGAGATCCTGCCGGACAACTTCCGCACCGCCCCGCAGCCCGCCTACTACCGCCGTGAGGACGAATCGCTCTCGCCGTCCGAGTTCAGCATCAAGTGCGCGCAGGCCGTCGAGGACATCATCGTCGAGGAAGGGCCGGAGACCGTTGCCGCCGTCATCGCGGAGCCCGTCTCCTTCTCCGCCGGGGTCGCCATCCCCGCCCCCGAGTACTGGCCGATGCTCCGCGACATCTGCGACCGCCACGGCGTGCTGCTCATCGCGGACGAGGTCATCACCGGCTGGGGCCGCACCGGCAGGTGGTTCGGCGTCGAACACTGGAACGTCGTGCCGGACATGATGACGATGGCGAAGGGCATCACCAGCGGCTACTTCCCCGTCGGTGCGTGCGTCGTGCGCGACGCCGTGTTCGAGGAGTTCCAGGGCGGGCCGGAGACGACGTACCGCCACGGCATCACCTACGGCGGACACCCCGCCGGCGGCGCGGCGGGCCTCGTGAACGTCGACATCATGGAGCGCGAGGACCTCATCGGGAACTCGGAGCGGATGGGCAAGCGCCTCCTCGAACGGCTCGAAGCGCTCCGCGACCGCCCCACCGTCGGCGACGTGCGCGGCCTCGGCCTCATGTGCGCCATCGACCTCGTCTCCGACAAGGAGGCGAAGACGCCCCTCGCCGAAACGCCCGGCGCGGTCGAAGGCCTCAACCAGCGTCTGCTGGACGGCGGACTCTACACCCGTGCGACGCGCCAGGTCTTCTTCGCGCCGCCGCTCTGCGTCACCGCGGAGGAGATCGACGACATTGCCGACATCTTCGAGCGCTCCCTCACCGCCACGGAGAAGGAGCTCGGCCTGGCGTGAACCGCCCGCGCCCCCTCGCGCGTGGAGCCCCTGCGCTGACCGCGTTCGCCGGCGCCATCGTCATGGTGGCGCTGCTGGTTGCCTGCGATTCAACACCGACGCCCACTTCCACCGCCACGCTCGCGCCGTCTCCCACGCCAAACGCTACGCTCGCCCCTGTCCCGGCCACGGCGACTCCCATACCGCACGAACCCGCCCCCGCCTTCCTGCTCGACGCACTGTTGACGGTGTTCGGCTACCGGCAGGACGGCACGGCAGAAGTCGAGCTGTCGGTCGAGCTCCGCAACGACGGCGACGCTCCTGCGCGGGACGCCCCCACCGTCACGGTGGAATGCACGCTGAACGGCGGACCGGTGAGCGGCTGCGGCGGTCCGCTGGACGGCCTCGTCCTGCCGGACGGCGTCGGCCGCGAAGAGGCAGCCCTGCGTCTCCGCGTGCCGATGGGCACCGAACTGCGCGCCGTGCTCGACGACAGCACGGTTTCGAACACCGTCGTGGTGCCCGAGCGCATCGTCGGCGTCGAGCGGGACACCTGGGAGTGCTTCAGCGACAGGCCACGACGCGACGCGGCCTACGAGAACGACTTCCTCGGCGGGTGCGCCGGATGGACGTCCGGGACGGTGCTGAAGTGGCCCCCGGACGAGCCCGTGCGCGTGTGGACCGACCCCTCCGGCGACGCGCGCTACGTGCGCATCCTCGAAGAGGTGCTGAACGAACTCGCCCCCCTGTTGGACCTCGACGTCGAGTGGGTGCGGACGGAAGCCGATGCGACGCTCAGGGCGTACGTCGGCGTGCCGTCCACGCGGGCCGCGAGCCTCGGCCTCGACGCCTTCTGCCAGGACACGGTCGGCTGCGGAGGGGCCGAGTCCTACGAAAACGGCGCCATCACGAGCGCATCCATGAGCGTCTGGTTGAACGACCCGCAGGAAGCCCCGCTGACTGAAAACGAGATCGTCCACGCGACCCTCCACGAGGCGCTGCACGCGCTCGCCGCGATGCACCACCGCCCCGCCGTACGCAGCGTGATGTCAGTCAATGCCGCGCTCCGTCTGCCCATGCTCAGCGACTCGGACATGGCCCTGCTGCGCCTGCACGCGCACCCACTCGTCCTTCCTGGCATGACGATGCCCGAGGTCCAACGGCTCATCGTGTTCGCCGACGAACTGCTCGACCCTCCCCCTGCCGCTCAGGACGACGGCATCCGGCTCGCGGAACGCGCCTACGCCGCGCTGTTGGAGGCAGGCTCGGCGCGATTCGACGTCCGCGGTGGCTGGCCCGACCGCGGCTGCGAGCGCGAGTTCTCGGGCAGCCATGCGGTCGGCCGGTTCGTTCGCGGTTACCCCACCCTCGTCCGCTTCGACGGTCGTTCGGGCGGCTTCATCCTGACCTACGCGCAGCCGTCCGGCTGGACGGGATGGAGCGAGACTGGCAGCGGGTGGAAGAAGGACAACCTGGAACGGGTCTACGAGGCGACACCCTGGCGCCTCGCGTTCATCGACCTCGTGGAGATGCTCCTTAACGTCATCACCCACGCCGGCCCCGGCGACATACGCGTCACCCGTCCCTCGCAGCGAAACATCGTCCTCGATGGGACGCTCGGTAACGTCCCTCCCCCGCCGTGGGCGCACAGCGCGACGCTCCGCGTCGGCATCACCCTCGACGCGGAGACGCACCGCATCCCGGCCTACGACATGCACTGGGACTTCGACGCCCCCGAGAGCAGCATCTGCACACGCTACGAGGTGCGCGCCTCGAACGGCGACTACGACGTGCCGGTGGAACTGCCCGCCGCGTTATCCCCCTAACGTCCCGCCAGCTCGGCTATCGCTGCGACCGCGCGCTCCACGTCGCTCTCGTTGTTGAACGCCGCCGTGCAGATCCGCACGCCTGGGGGATGCGCCACGTGACGCGCCACGATGCGATGCGTCTCCCATAACGCCTCGACGAACGCCGGCGCCTCCCAGCCCTCGACGCTGATCACAGTGATGGCGCAGGCCGTCGGGCCGTCGGCAGGCCCGGTGATGCTGACCCCGCCGATGCCGGACAGCTCCGCGCGCAGCGCCGACGCCAGCCTGTGGGTGTGCTCTTCGACGCGCTCGGGGCCCAACTCGCGATTGATGCGCACCGCTTCCGCGTACCCGGCCCGCTCCGCGACGCCCTGTGACGCCAGCGAGTACTGGGCCAGCCCCGACCGGAAACCCGTGCCCGACAGCCGCAGCAACGGCTTCAGCAGCTCCCTCCGGTCGGGCCGCACGTAGAACGCGCCGCTGCCCGTCGGCCCCATCAGCCACTTCTGCCCCGACGTGGCGTAGAAGTCGACGCCCATCGCGGCGAAGTCCATCGCGATATGCCCTCCCGTCTGCGCCCCGTCCAGCAGCACCAGCGCATCAACCTCGTGCGCCGCCGCCACGATCTCCTCCGCCGGCACGCGCAGACCCGTCGTGAACATGATGTGGCTGAGCGCCGCGACCTTTACGCGTGAGTCCAGGCCGGACCGGAACGCCTCGATGCACGCGTCCGCCGAAGCGTCGGGCGGTATCGACGCGCGCCTGATCTCCACGCCGCGCTCCTCCAGCACCGCGACCGGCGAGTCGATGCCCGGATGCTCCAGGTCGGTCGTGA
Source organism: Dehalococcoidia bacterium (assembly GCA_022820645.1). Taxonomy (GTDB): domain Bacteria; phylum Chloroflexota; class Dehalococcoidia; order Lucifugimonadales; family Australimonadaceae; genus Bin16. Next base: position 373,497 of record JAJEFD010000002.1, read on the forward strand.
GCAGCACGTCGCCCGGTTGCCAGTCGAGCCCGAACAGCGCGATGGCAACGCCCTCCGACGTCCCGTGCGTGATGAGCACGTCCGCCGGGTCGACGTTGTAGAGGCCCGCAGCCTCCGTGCGCGCCTCCTCCTCCACCGCCGCCGCGAACGCCCGGCCCTCCGGACCGGCGGGCCCGCCCGCGCTTTCGCGCTCCCCGGCATCCCGCATCCGCTCAACCACCTGCGACGGGCTCGGGCCGGCCCAGCCCGCGTTCATGTAGGTCATCGACTCCATGCAGGCGATCGAGTCACGCAGCGAAGCGAAGTCCATCTGATACCCCCGGTTCTGAAGTCCGTATCCGTATGCTACCCCACGCCGCCTGCTAGAATCCGCACATCCTGTCCACAGGGAGAGCGCCATGGCGAACTACATCCTTCTGATGAAGCTCACACCGGAGGGACAGCACGCCGTCGTGTCGAACCCGGACTCCATCGCGGAGGCCGCCGCCGAGGTGCACGTGCCGGACGTGACCGGCCTCGGCCTCTACGCCGTGCTCGGCCCCTACGACTTCGTCAGCATCATCCAGGCGCCCGACAACGAGGCCGCGGCGCGCTACTCCATCCAACTCGGCGTCCGTGTGGGCGTGAGCATCACCACCATGCCCGCCGTTCCCATCGCCCTCCTCCACGAGCGCGACGACCCGGACATAGACTCGCTCATCGCAGGGCGGGAAGCGCCGATCGGCGAGATCGCCGGCCCCGACGGCCCCACCCGCGTGTGACCTGCTAGAATCCGCGCACGAACCGCATATTGAGACAACGCAAACCGGGAGGCAGCACATGACCACCACGAACCTGGAGATCATCGTAGACGGCGACGGGCACATCATGGAGGACATCCAGGCCATGGCCCAGTTCCTCCCGCCCAAGTTCCGCGACCACCCGTCGCGCAATCTCAACTCCTCCCTCTTCCCGCCCCTCGACCACCTCCACGCCGGACACTTCGTCGAGACCCCCGGACGCCGCGACCGCAAGGGCGCCTTCGTCGGCCCGGACGGCTGGGAGGTCTTCCTCACCGACGTCGGCATCGACGCCACCGTCCTCTACCCCACCACCGCCCTCTCTTACGGCAAGATCGTCAGCCGCGACTGGGCCATCGCCACCGCGCAGGCCTACAACGACTGGCTCTACGACACCTACTGCAAGCGCGACGGTCGCTTCCACGGCGTCGGTCTCATCCCCATGCAGGAGCCCGCCGAGGCCGTGAAGGAGCTCCGCCGCTGCGTCGAGGACCTCGGTTTCGTCGGCGCGATGCTCCCCTCCTTCGGCCTGCCCGACCACCTCGGCTCGAAGCTCTACTGGCCCGTCTACGAGGAGGCCGATCGCCTCGGCTGCGCCATCGCCGTCCACGGCGGAGCGCACAGCGGCATCGGGCTCGACCACATGAACGTCTACGCCCCCGTCCACGCGCTCGGCCACCCCGCCGGACAGGCCATCGCTCTCGCGGGCATGGTCTTCAACGGCGTCTTCGAGCGCTTCCCCAACGCCCGCTTCGGCTTCCTGGAGGTCGGCATCGGCTGGTTCGTCATGTGCCTGGAGCGCTTCGACCGCTCCCACAGCACCCACATGGAGTACCAGCTCCGCGACGACGACATGCTCGGCCCAAAGATCGGCGACAGCGTCCACGAGTACATCCAGCGCCAGATCGACAACGACCGCCTCTTCATCGGCTGCGAGGGCGAGGAGCCCGCGATCGCGTTCGCGGTCAGCCAGGTCGGCAACAAGCCCTTCTTCTTCTCGACCGACTTCCCCCACGAGGTCACGACCGAGACCTGCCGCCACGAGCTGCAGGAGCTCCTGGACAACCCGCAACTGACCGACGAGGACAAGGAGGCCATCCTCCACAAGAACGCCCGCCGCTTCTACCGCCTCGGTGACGCCTGATACCCGTCATTCCAGCGAAGGCTGGAATCCAGAACGGTGCGCAACAGCGCACGCAGTACGAGGCGATACGAACTGAGTACAACGAGGTGTAGGAGAACATGATCCCAAGCCACGTCAACGAAGAACTCACGCAGGTCAGTCCGGGCACGCCGATGGGCGAACTCATGCGCCGCTACTGGCATCCCATCGCCGCCGCCGGCGAGCTGATGGAGCGCCCCACGAAGGCGGTCCGCGTCCTCGGCGAGGACCTCGTCCTCTACAAGGACAAGTCCGGCACCCTCGGCCTCATCGACCGCTTCTGCCCCCACCGCCGCGTTGACCTCTCCTACGGCATACCGGAGGAGAACGGCCTGCGGTGCATGTACCACGGCTGGATGATGGACGAGACCGGCCAATGCATCGAGCAGCCCTTCGAGGAGACGGTGCACCCGGACGGGCGCTTCAAGGAGAAGGTCAAGGTCGCCGGCTACCCCGTGCAGGAGCTCGGAGGGCTCATCTTCGCCTACATGGGCCCGCAGCCCGCGCCTTTGCTGCCCCACTGGGAGCAGTTGACCTACGACGACGCGGTGCGCGACATCGCCATCTCGCACCTGCCGTGCAACTGGCTCCAGTGCCAAGAGAACTCCGTCGACCCCGTCCACACGGAGTGGCTGCACTTCTACTTCGGCAACTACGTCCGGAACGGCGTCGCCGCCCCGCCGGAGAGCCAGCCCAAGACCATGAAGATCGCGTTCGACGCCTTCGAGTACGGCATCATCAAGCGCAGGCTGCAGCTGGGCTTCCCCGAGGACGGCGAGGACTGGGCCAAGGGCCACCCCATCATGTTCCCCAACATCCTCTTCGTCGGCGACCAGGTCCGCACCACCACGCAGTGGCGCGTGCCTATCGACGACGAGAACACCTACCACGTCTCCTACTACGTCTACCGCGCGAAGCCCGGCACCCCCGTGCCGCAGCAGGACGTCGCGGCCTACCGTTACGTGCCGCTCTACGAGCCGGACGGGCGCTTCTACACCGGCGTCACCTTCAACCAGGACTACATGTGCTGGATAACCCAGGGCGCCGTCGCCCAGCGCGACAAGGAGATGCTCGGCCAGTCCGACATCGGCCTCATCCTCTTCCGCAAGATGCTGCGCCAGCAGATGAAGGTCGTCGAGGACGGCGGCGATCCCATGAACGTCTTCCGCGACCCCGCGAAGGCCAACCACATCGCCCTGCCGATGGAGAGCGTCAAGCACGGCATCAAGCCGGACGGGCGCTACCGCCCCGGCGAGGGCGGGGACAGCCCCATCGTCCCCATGATCGAGGAGGTGCTCCGCACCTGGGTGCCGGAAGAGGCCGCTGCCCAGCCGGCGGACCTCGGCCTCTTCTAGGCCTGCGCCACAAAACCTGACCGAACGCAAAGGAGGTCCCGATGTCCCGAGAGATCGACGAGATCAAGTACGAAGTCGCTATGGCAACCCGCATCCTCTCCCACATGGGCCTCGCCACCGGCGTGACCGCCGCTCTGGGGCACGTCAGCATGCGCGTCCCCAACCAGCCGGAGCTGTTCGTCGTCAAGGGCCGTGGCTACGCCATCGACGCCCTGGAGGAGATGCAGTACTACGACATGATCGTCTGCAACCTGGACGGCTACAAGGTGGACGGCCCTGCCCGCTCCACCCAGTGCTCCGAGGTCAAGATCCACTCGTCCATCATGAAGGCGCGCCCGGACGTGAACTCCGTCGTCCACGTGCACCCGCGCAACGTCGTCCTCATGACCGTCCTCGAAGAGCCGATCGTGCCGATGGCGCAGGAGGGCGCGCAGATGGTCATGGAGCAGCCCCACCCCATCTACCCGCACACCAAGACCGTCTGGAGCCACGAGGAAGGCCTCGAACTCGCCGAGTGCCTCGGCGACCACAAGTTCGTCCTCATGAAGGGCCACGGCGCCTCGATGACCGGCAAGGACCCCCAGGACTCCGTCGTCAGCATGCTCCAGCTGGAGGAGCAGGCGCGCATGAACTACTGGGGCCTCGTCGCCAAGGGCTCCGACCACCCCTACCTCTCCGACGAGCTCGTCATGGAATCGGTGAACCGTCCGCCGCAGCACGAGTACCCGCACTTCAAGGAGCTCATGCGCAGCATCGGCGGCAACCCCCCGCGCGACGGCGTCTGGAACTCCTACAAGAAGAAGGTCTCCGGCGACATGATCGCTCCGTAAACCGCCTTCCGTCATTCCCGCGGAGGCGGGAATCTCGCAGCTCCCCTCTCCCTTGAGGGGAGAGGGCACGCTGAAAGCGCGGGTGAGGGTGAACCTTTGGGGGCGGCCAACTGGCCGCCCCTTTCGTTATTCCCGCGTCACAAGAAGTTATAGAGAATCCGGCAAAAAGTAACACATAAGTCACATATGTTCGGATAGAGTCACAACCAGGGGGCGCCTGGTGCGATTCACAGCCAGAACCAGAACCGCAGCCATCGCGGGCGCTATCGTGCTCGCGGTGCTCATCGGGGCCGCATTCGCGGTATCCGACGGCGGCACAGATGTCCGGTCGCAGGAGGCGGCGATCCCGGACCCGCCAGACTGGCCGCCGTTCGTCGCGATCATCGAGGTGGATGGAGCCGAGCTTCATACACTGGATGGCGAAGTCAAAGTCAGCAGGGAGACCCGAAGACTCGTTTGGAACGCCGACGATGACTGGAAGGCCACGACGATAGCGGCTACCCCACTCGTCAGCACATGGCCTGACGGCACTACCACCACACGCGATTACACGGGCTCCTACCAGGAGCAGAAAGGCCGGACGTTCACGATCTACGATGCTCATTGGGATTCCACGCGCGTCGAAGAGCTCGGCGACAACCACTACATGGTGCCGTTCGGCCTCTTCAACCCGGAGCACCTGCGCAACCTCGGTATAGTTGGCCGCACCGACGGGGACATCGTCTTCCTCGACGTGTATGTCTGCGATGGCGCGGACTGCACCCCGCCGGAAGAAGGCGCGAGCGGCCACACCGCAGAAGGTGTGCTGTTCGACGAGTACGACATCATCTTCACGAACGACGAGCTGCTGATCCCGCTGGAGGCCGGGGACCTCCGAGTCACGAGCCTGCGCACGAATCCCCCTGGCCGCGGGTCTGCATCATGCCATTCCCCAACCACAGACGTGTGCTGATACGGAGGAGGCCCAGCCATACTGACGCTTACGAAACCCAGACTCATAGTCGCGTCCGTCGTCGTGCTTGCACTGGCGCTTGCCGGATACGGCCTGACGATGACCACCCTGGGACGGGACGATCCGATAGAGAATTGCCCGGAGGGCGAGACGTGTCTCCGGTTACACGAGTGGCCGCCGTTCACGGCTGTCTACAAGGCGTACGCGGACTCAAGCATAGGGGTCTACAACGAAACCTACCGGCCTTACGTCACGTACCGGCTGGAGTGGCGCGCAGTAGATGATTGGACTGCCACTATCATCGATGGCGACCGCTATGAAGTCGCGGACGGTATCGTGTTCGACCTGACGGGTTCGTACGAGCAGGTCAAGGGCAGAACCTACACGAGGTTCAGCGCGTTCCCGCCAAGGCCGAACCCGCAGCCTGAAGTCGAGACGCTGGACAAGGGTGGCTACGTTCCGCCACCCGGCGGGGTCTTCTACCAGAAGTGGATATCTGGTCACGACCTCGATACCCGTACCGACGGCGAGACTGTAGGGATTTCGGCGGACATCTGCACCGGCGACGCGTGCCACGAGGCTGGCGGCGCTGTGGGGTCCACCGGCGCAACGGGCTTGAAGTTCAGCGATGAGGAAATCGCGAACATCATTTTCACGAACGACGCCATACGGATCCCCGTTAAGCGGATGGGTACACGGGCGAACCCGGAGGTCGAGGTGTTGGAGTTGCAGGTGTACCCCACGGAGCCGGACTCGGGGGCGTGCCAGACGAATCTCCGCAGGGTGTTCATGTCGGACGAGTTGGATTCCCAAGAGTGGGATTCTGAGTGCTCGTCCGGGAACCGCACGGGCGCGAACGCGCACTACTACACATTCAGCATCGACAGCCCGCAGGACTTCACTATCCGAGCGGCCTCTGAGAACGACGACCTCTACTTGTACCTGCTGTCTGGAGCTTCGAAGACTGGTTCTGTGCTGGATCAGAACGACAACGCTCCGACAAGCTCGTCGTCCGGCGCGTCCGGCGCGAGCAGTCACCATGAGTCTGACATCACGCGCCGACTCGAGCCCGGAACCTACACGTTAGAGGTGACTACGAATGCGCTGGCGCACTCGTCAGGCTCGTTCGCGGTGAGTCTGCAAGGCGAGCCGCCGGCTCCGACTGCGATACCTACCCCCACACCCACACCCTAGCCGCCGGGCTCCATCGTGCCATTCCCCAACCACGTACCCCACCGGCCACGCCGGAGACGGGGACGGGGACCGACCCGACTCTGACACGCCCCCATTGCGCCGAGGGCGCCCGACTCCCTACCATGATTTTGTAGCGACGCCCCCGCGCGGTAAGGGCCGGTGAGGGAGTGGCATGGTGGCCCGGAATGGGCCGGAAAGAGCCGTAGATGACCCATAAAGAGCTGCGGATGGCCCCTGATCGGGCTGTCGAACAGCCCACCGGAACGCCGCATCTACGAACGGAAATGAGAGGATGAGCCGAAATGGACCGCTATTCCCCCCGGAACGTTCCCCGGCACGGCGCCGGCGCTGCCCCCATAGCGCCCTCTTGCCAGCGTGTGCTATACTGCCCCGCGAGATGAACATCGCCGTCACGATGTGCGCTTGTTGTTGTCGACCGTAGGGCCGACAGTTCTCGCACGCCGTAAAAACTGCGCCCTTCTCAGCAACCCGGAGAAGGGCGCACTGCTATGTAAGAGGAGAATCAGATGACCAGCACCGCCCCCCGCCCCATCATCCGTGGCACCAAGACCATCGAGGAGAAGCGGCAGTACGACTACTCCAAGGGCGTACTCCCCTACGTCCCCGAGGAGGTCGACGACTTCGAGACGGAGGCGACCCGCTACCTCAACGGCGAGTGGCCCACCGAGGAGCAGTTCATCATGTACCGCCTCGTGCGCGGGGTCTACGGCCAGCGCCAGCCGGACGTGCAGATGATGCGCATCAAGATCCCCGGCGGCGCGCTCACCCCCGAACACCTCGAGGCGTTCGGCGACGTTGTCAGCGGGTACGCCCCGCTCAAGAAGGGGCACATCACCACGCGCGAGAACCTGCAGGTCCACTTCGTCAAGCTCGCCGACACCCCGCACGTCATGCGCATCCTCGGCGACGCGGGCCTCATCACCCGCGAGGCGTGCGGCAACACCGTCCGCAACGTCGCGGGCGACCCCCTCTCCGGCGTGAAGCTGGAGGAGCCGTTCTACGTCGCGCCCTATCTCGCGGCCTACGCCCGCTACTTCGTCCGCCACGAGTACACGCAGGCCCTCCCGCGCAAGTGGAAGACCTCCTTCTCCAGCGGCGGCAACGACGACGTGGTCGCCGACATCCACGACCTCGCCTTCATCCCCAGGCTCCGCGACCGCGAGGACGGCGGTGAGCCGGAGAAGGGCTTCGAGATGCGCATCGGCGGCGGCACCTCCATCATGCCCCGCCTCGCCTGGACGCTCTACGACTTCGTGCCCGTCAGCGAGTACCTCAAGGTGGCGGAGGCCGCGATCCGCGTCTTCCACCGCACCGACGAGCTCCGCAAGAACCGCATGCGCGCGCGCATCAAGTTCTACGTCGACCGCATCGGCATCGACGCCTTCCGCGAGGAGGTCGAGGAGGAGATGCGGGGCGACTGGGCGCAGGCCGACTTCGACCCCACGCCCTGGATGGAGCTTCCGCCCGAGATGATCGACGAGCCCCATGCCCTCGTGCCGGTCGAAGCGCACGACGAGCCGGAGTTCCTCGCGTGGCGCAGGGACAACGCCCACCCGCAGCAGCAGGACGGCTACTACGCGGTCTACGTCACACTGCCGCTCGGCGACATCTACGCGCACCAGTTCCCCGTCCTTGCCGACATCGGGCGCAAGTACGCGGGCGGCATCCGCGCGACCACGGAGCAGAACATCCTCTACCGCTGGGTGCCGGAGGGCCACCTGTTCGACGTGTGGGCCGCGCTCAAGGCGACCGGCCTCGCCGAGGACGGCGCGAACTCCATCACGGACGTCGTCTCCTGCCCCGGCACCGACAGCTGCAAGATGGGCATCACCTCCTCGATGGGCGTTGCCGAGGCGCTGCGCAGCAGCATCCGCAGCCACGGAGTGGACGACCCTGGCATCAAGGGCCTCCACGTCAAGGTCAGCGGCTGCCCCAACGGCTGCTCGCGTCACCACATCGCCAACATCGGCTTCCACGGCGCGGCCACCAAGGGCGACGGCAACCAGGTGCCCGCCTACGAGGTCTTCCTCGCGGGCAACTACGGCAACCAGGACCCCGTCCGCTTCGGCCACCGCGTGAAGGCCAAGGTGCCCGCCAAGCGCGTCCCCGCCTTCATGGACGGCATCCTCGCTCACTACCAGTCGAACCGCGAGGACGGCGAGTCGTTCAACGACTTCGTCGACCGCGTCGGCACCGCCCCGTTCGAGGAGCTCGCCGGGCAGTTCCGCGAGGTCGGCGCCCTCAACAAGGAGAACCTCGACACCTACATCGACTGGGGCAAGACCATCCTCTACAAGCTGGAGCGCGGCGAGGGCGAGTGCGCCGTCTAGCGGCGTTTGTCATTCCGAGCGAAGCGCAGCGGAGTCGAGGAATCTCTCACGCGCTTTAGCGCGCCATCTCTCTTCCTGGGAGAGGGCTGGCGGGTGAGGGCGGACGCACCAGCGCTGAATGACCTCAGGGCGCCCCTCGTGGGCGCCCTTTTCCGTGATTCCCTCATGCTTCTCTGGTAGAGTCAGGGCATTCGATAGATCTGTGCGCAAGGAGGGCAGCCATGTCGGTAGAAGGTAAGGTCGTACTCATCACCGGAGGCGCGCGCGGGATGGGGCGCGAGATGGTCCGCGCGTTCCTGAAGGAAGGGGCGAAGGTCGTCGCAACCGACCTCTCGTGGGTGCCCACCGGCGTCTCCAACGACGACTTCGACTTCTTCGAAGAGATCAGGGAGAACCCCAACGCGCTCGTCTGCACGATGGACATCACGCTCCAGTCGCACGTCGACGAGGCGTACCGGAAGACGATCGAGAAGTTCGGCACCGTGGACGTCATCATCAACAACGGCGGCACGCGCCAGCGCGACCTCTACCTCGATACCCACGGCAGCGTCACCGTCCTCGAGACCGACATCAGCGAGTGGGAGAAGATGTTCGGCACGCACGTCTTCGGCAACCTCCGCGTCATCAAGCGGTTCGTCCAGCCGATGATCGAGAAGCGCAGCGGCAGCATCATCAACTCCTCGTCCAGCCAGCTGCTCAACGCCCACGCCTCCGGCCAGGGCGAACCCGTCTTCTACGGCCTCAGCCGGGAGGGCGCATACCAGCCCGCCAAGGCCGCGATGGGCTCCATGACCATCTACCTCGCGAAGGAGCTCCAGCAGTACAACATCGCCGCGAACGTCATGCTCCCCGGCCACACCGCCACCACCGGCTCCGACGAACAGGAGCAGGTGCGCCACGAGATACGGATGAAGCTGGGACAGGAGCGGTCCAACTGGACGCCGCGCCGCGTGCGGGCCGACAACGTCGTCCCTCTCGCGCTTCACCTCGCCGAGCAGGACGGCAGCGGCATCACCGGGCGCTGGATCAGCTGCATGGGCTTCAACGAGGAGCAGGGCCTCGGCGGCTTTGAGACCTGGGGCCACCCCGACGACGTCGCGGCAGCCCGCGCCGCCGGCACCCTCTGAACATGCGTGGTTCCCTCTCCTGAGGGAGAGGGTCAGGGTGAGGGCCCTCGGCGGGGGTGGAACCGGCTAGCCTGGGACCCTGAGCTTCGCCTCGGGGATCTCGTTGGACCTGGCGTTCAGCCACTCCTCCAACTGGTCGAGCCAGTCCGCGCCCTTCGGCAGCGTCGCCGACGTCGTCCGCACGCGGTACCACTCCGGGTTGTCGACGCCGGGCGGCGTCACGCCCAGGTCGCGGAGCTCCCGCGCCGCGCGGATCAGCCTGCGCCGCACCCGGATGATCATCGCGTCGGAGGTGCCCAGGTGCTCCTGCGTCCGGTCGTAGATCGGCCCCATGCTCTCGGTCGCGGCCTGGTCCTGCAGCGGTATGGTCGGGATGCCGGTGAACGTCTTCTCCCGCTGCGCCTCACGGTCCTGCCCGTAGTGGTTGCTCCGGTTCAACGCGGGCCGCCACCAGGAGAGGCTGTCGGCCTCCTTCGGCAAGAACTCGCCGACGCCGCTGCCGCCGCGCGCCATCGCGCCCGTCGGCCCCATCAGCGATTCGAGCGACGTCACCGGGTTCCACAGCACCGTCCAGACGATGGTGTGGTAGTCGTCCATCGGCACCCAGATGTGCCCCGGCACGGTTCCGTCCGGGTAGCCGGGGAAGAGCGTGTGGATGGGGAACATGAACTGCGTCACGCGCCAGTACGTCGTCTCGGGGTCCTCCTCGCGGTTCGCCGCGTAGACGACGCCGTAGTTCGTCGGCACCACTTCCAGCTTCGGGTGCTTGTCCTCGTGCCACACGCCCACGGAGGGCGGGTCGGCAGGGTTCAGTCTCCCGTGCAGGAAGTAGAGGTGGCTCGTGTCGATGTCTCCTTCCAGTGCCTGCACCCAGTTGCACTCCCGCTGGAACGGCGTAAGCCGCCGGTGCGATTCCGGCACCGACATCCACTCGAGGTCGGGCAGCGGCGGCGGCGTCTCGCGAGGGCCCATGTAGGTCCACACCATGCCGCCCGCCTCGATGCAGGGGTACGCCCGCTGCCGCACCTTGGTCTTGAAGTTGCTTGCCGCAGGCTCGTTGGGCATGTCCACGCACTGGCCGGTCACGTCGTACTTCCAGCCGTGGTAGATGCAGCGGATGCCGTCTTCCTCGTTGCGGCCGTAGAAGAGCGAGCACCCGCGGTGCGAGCAGTTCTCCGCCATCAGACCGACCCGTCCGCTCGTGTCCCGCAGTATGACGAGGTCCTCACCCAGCAGCCGGATGCGCTCCGGGCTGCTGTCGCGTTCAGGCAGGTCGGATGAGCGCATGACCGGCGTCCAGTACTGCCGGATCATCTCGCCCATCGGCGTGCCGGGGCCAACGCGAGTCATCAGCTCATTGTCTTCACGAGTCAACATCGGTTCCTCCCGCGCAGCAGCTTCTATGCCCGTCCATCCATGCGTCTCCCATGAATGTATGGATTGCCATTTCCCCTGTCAATGCGCGTGAATCGTACCGCTACGCCCTGCGCGATGCAGGTATCCTCCGATCCTTATATTGACTTTACCCGTGTGCTGGGCTAGTTTGCCCTCAGGGTACGGTCGGCGGAGACGACGCTGCGAGGAGAAACAGCGATGCTCAGCCCGGAAGACAATGCGCTACTCACCCAGACGGGGCCGGGGACGCCGGGCGGCGAGATGCTCCGCCGCTACTGGCACCCTGTCGCCCTCGCTGAGGAGTTGCCGCCCGGTAGCGCTCCCCTGCACGTGCGAATCCTCGGCGAAGACCTCGCGCTCTTCCGCAACCAGTACGGGGAGCTCGGCCTGCTCGGCATCCACTGCTCGCACCGCGCCGCCGACCTGAGCTACGGACGCATCGAGGACGGCGGGCTGCGCTTCCTCTACCACGGCTGGCTGTACGACGTCCATGGCAACTGCCTCGAACAGCCCGGGGAGCCGGAGGGCAGCACCTTCAAGGAGAAGGTCAAGCACCCCGCCTACCCGTGCGTCGAAGCCGGCGACCTCATCCTCGCCTACATGGGCCCCGGCGAGCCGCCGCTGCTCCCTGCCTACGAGTTCCTGACTGCCCCCGTGGAGTCCGTCTTTACGTCCAAGGTCCTCTCCGCGTGCAACTACCTGCAGGGCAACGAGGGCAACATAGACCCCGTGCACCTCTCCTACCTCCACCGCTTCCTGCGCGAGGACGAGCGGGCGCGCGCGGTCGTGGGCGGCACTGGCTCCTCCAACTCCTACTTCACCCACGACGTGAGCCCGACGATCGAGGTGGAGGAGACCTTCTTCGGGCTGCGCATATTCTCCGTACGCGACGGCGGTGACGGCGCGAGTTACGTGCGCGTGACCAACTTCGTCTACCCCAACATGGCGCCGAACCCGCAAGGCGTGGACGGCTTCAACATCAACTGGCACGTCCCCATAGACGACACCCACCACTGGAAGTTCCGCGTCAACTTCAAGCGCGGCGGCCCGCTGGACAAGGAGCAACTTCGCGAGGACTTCTACGCCCAGATGGGCGACGGCTGGGTGCCGCACCGGAACATATCCAACCGCTTCATGCAGGACCGCGAGGAGATGGTCGCCACGAGTTTCATCGGCATGGGCCGCTTCTTCGTCGTGCACGACCAGTACGCAACCGAGACGCAGGGAGCGGTACAGGACCGCTCGGTGGAGCACCTCGGCACCACGGACAAGGCCATCGCCGCACACCGCCGCCTGCTGCTGCAGGCTATCCGCGCCGTACAGGACGGCGCAGAACCGCCCAACGTGACGCACGACCCTGCCCGCAACGACTACGAGGACCTGATCTGCGCGGACGCCATCGTGCCCGCGGGCGAAGACTGGCGCGCTTCGTGGAGGAAGTACCTGAAAGTGGGGGCTGCCGCGCGCTGACGCGCACCCCTTGCCCTCGAACACAACACCGCACTACACGAACAGGGAGGAAACCACGATGCGGTTACGACGTACTTTGTTAGTGACACTGCTGGCGGCCATGACCGCGCTGCTGGCTGCCTGTGGAGCGGACCCCACTGCCACGCCAACCCCCGCTCCCACGCCAACGCCGATGCCTGAAGCCACGCCCACGCCGATGCCGGTGCAGGTGGCAACGGCAACGCCGACGCCGTCGCGCCCCGAGTGGGAGATCCGGTGGGAAGAGACCGTCGCCGCGGCGGAAGAGGAAGGCAAAGTGGTCGTCACCTCCTGCGGAGGCGAGGGCCGCCGCCGCGCCATGAACGAGGGCTGGGCCGAGCAGTTCCCGAACATCACACTGGAACACCAGCCGTTCAACAGCCGCGACCTCTGGCCGCTCGTCGTCCGCGAGGCCGGGTTCGGACAGCACAACTTCGACATCCGCATCGGCGGCGCCGACACCACGACGTTCAGCGCGATGCACACCAACAGCACCCATGCGCCGCTGGACTTCGACGAGTGGTTCATCCTGCCGGAGGTCCGCGACCCGGACGTCTGGCTCGGCGGCATAGACGGCGTCTGGCTGGACAAGACCAAGCAGTTCGCCTGGCCCATCGTCCTCACCTCCTCGGCGGGAGACAGCTTCTGGGTCAACCGGGACATCATCCCCGAGTCGGAGCTCAACTCCGTCGAGCAGATCGTCGACCCGAAGTGGAAGGGACAGATCATCGCCCTCAGCTCCGAAGGCGGGGCAGCCCAGAACACGATGATGATGCAGATGCTCCAGTACGGAGAGGACTGGCTCAACGACCTTCTCGCGAACGAACCCGTCGTGATACGCGACCACCGCCAGCAGATCGAGTTCCTGCTCCGCGGGCAGTACGCGATAGCGACTACCGTCGACACCAACGCGCTCCGCGACTTCATCGCGGAAGGCGTCGACCTCAGCCACATCGAATCTCTCGCGGAGGAGGCCCCGAGCCTCAGCAACGCCTGCGAATCGCTCCAGTTGCACAACAACATGCCCCACCCCAACGCCGCGAAGGTCTACGTCAACTGGCTGCTCACCAAGGAGCACCAGCAGTTGTGGAACGAGGCGGTGCCCACGAACAGCCGCCGCAAGGACGTCGAGTGCGGCCGCTGCAACCTGACCGTGACGGAAGAAGACCTCACGACGTTCCGGCTCAGCCAGGACGAGGCGCTCGCGGAAGACCGCGCCCGGTTCACGGAACTGGTACAGGGCGTCCTGATACAGTAAGGCTGACCACTGCCGGTGAGGCGTGATGCGCCTCACCGGCAGACGGCTTTCCCGATCGGCTCGCTGAGTACCACGCCGGGGTTTCGATGTCGGACAGCATCCTCCAACTGGACCGTGTGAGCAGGACCTTCGGCACAACCAAGGCTGTCGACCAGGTCTCGCTCGACGTGCAGGCGGGAGAGATATTCACGCTGCTCGGGCCGAGCGGCTGCGGGAAGACGACGACCCTCCGCCTCGTTGCCGGCCTCGAGCAGCCCGACAACGGCGAGATATGGGTCCGCGACCGGCTGGTCGCTTCCGTCCCCCGCAACACGTTCGTCCCGCCCCACCAGCGCATGATGGGTATGGTGTTCCAGTCCTACGCCATCTGGCCGCACATGAACGTCTTCGACAATGTCAGCTACCCGCTCCGCATCCGGCGGATGAAGCGCGCCGAGATACGGGAGCGCGTGGAGCGCGTGCTCAACCTCGTCGGCCTGGACGGCCTCGAGTCCCGCCCCGCGCCGATGCTCAGCGGAGGCCAGCAACAGCGCGTTGCGCTCGCCCGCGCCCTCATCTACGAACCCGCCGTTCTGTTGCTCGACGAGCCGTTCAGCAACCTCGACTCGAAACTGCGGGAGCAGATGCGCGTCGAGGTGAAGCAACTCCAGAAGACGCTCGGCATCACCGTCCTGTTCGTGACGCACGATCAGACGGAAGCGCTCAGCCTCTCGGACCGCATAGCGGTCATGAGCGACGGGCACGCCATCCAGGTCGCCGAACCGAAGGTGCTCTACGAACAGCCCGAGGACTCCTTCGTGCGCGACTTCCTCGGCAAGATGCTGAAGCTCTCCGGCACCGTCGTCTCCGTGGACGGTTCCGGCAAGCTCGAAGTGAGCATCGACGGCGGTTCGCAGAGCGTGATCGCGGGAGCGCACGTGTCGAAGGACCTGGTCGTGGGGAACGCCGCGACCCTATCGGTGCGTCCGGAAGACGTGATCGTTGGCGGAGAGCCCGGGGCCGAGTCCAACCTGCTGGAAGGCACCATCGAGAACCTGCTGTTCGTCGGCGACCGGTACGAGTGCTACCTGCAGCTCGCGGGAAACGCGGTGATGATCTCGCTCCCGCGGGACACCCGGAAGAAGGAAGGAGACCCCCTCACCGTCTACCTGCCCGAAGGAGCAGTCAGCGCATGGCAACCCGAATAGGCCAGCTGCGCCCGGCGCTGCTCAGGGTAGAGGTCAAGACGGTCCTCTTCATGATCGTCATCATGTGGGTGGGCGTCATCGTCCTCTACCCCATCCTCCTGCTCTTCGTGGACAGCTTCAAGATCGGCGACGGCGTCTTCACCCCGCGCGCCGGATGGGGCATCTCCAACTGGGTGTCCGCCTACCAGAACCCCGGTCTCATCCAGGCCCTGTGGAACACCATCCTCATCGTCGTCATCGTCCAGACGATAGCGACCCCCATCGGCATCACGCTCGCCTGGCTCACGGCCCGCACCGACCTCCCGGGCAAGGAGTGGATAGACCTCGCCTTCTGGGTCGCCTTCTTCCTCCCCACGCTGCCTGTCGTGCTCGGCTACATCCTGCTCCTCGCGCCCGAGTTCGGGCTGCTCAACCAGGCGTGGGCGGGGCTGTTCGGCGGCAGCGGCCCCTTCAACATCTACTCGATGGCCGGCATCGTCTGGCTGCACCTCGTCACGAAGACGATCGCCGTCAAAGCCATCCTCCTGCGCCCCGTGTTCCAGAACATGGACGCCTCGCTGGAGGAGGCCGCGAGGGTCTGCGGCACCAGCGGTCCGTTCACCCTCGTGCGGATCGTCATGCCCATCATGACTCCGGCCATCATGACGGTCGTCCTGCTCGGCATCCTGTTCGGACTTGAGAGCTTCGAGATCGAGCGTGTCGTCGGTCCCCCTATCCAGTTCTTCAACTACGGAACGTTCATCTTCCGCGAGGTCGCCAAGCAGCCGCCCTCGTTCGCCAACGCCACGGCGCTGGGCGTCTCGGTGCTGGTGCTCATGACGCCGCTGATCCTCCTGCAGCAGTGGAACGCCAGGCGCAGGCGCTACACCACCATCACCGGCCAGTTCAAGCCCCAGCTCTTCCCGCTCGGCAAGTTCCGCTGGGCCGCGTTCGCCGGTGCGATGTTCTTCATCAGCCTCATCACCGTCGTGCCGCTGAGCATGATGATGCTCGGCACCTTCATGAAGCTGTTCGGGTTCTTCGACGTGACGGGCTCTCCGTTCACCATGGAGAACTGGACGGACGTCCTGGCCGACCCCATCTTCCTCAGTTCGGTGAAGAACACGCTCATCATCGCCTTCGGCGCCGCGGGCGTCGCGATGACGGTCTACTCCACGGTCGCCTACATCGTCGTCAGGACCCGCTTCATCGGGCGGCACGTCCTGGACTTCGTCTCCTGGATGCCCATCACGATCCCCGGCATCGTCCTCGGTCTCGGCCTCATGCTCGTGCTCCTGAACATCCCGCTGCTCCGGCCGCTCTTCGGCACCCACTGGGCGCTCATAGCCGCCGTCTCGGTGACCTCGATGACCATCGGCGTGCAGCTGCTCAAGAGCAACCTGCTGCAGATCAGCGCCGAACTGGAAGAGGCCTCGTGGCTCGCGGGCGCGGGCTGGCTCTACACGTTCAGACGCATCGTGCTTCCGCTCATGGCGCCGACGCTCATCGCCGTGGGGACGCTCGCGTTCGTCGGCGCAACGCGCGCGGTGAGCCACATCGCCATCCTCACCACGTCGTCGACCCGGCCGCTGGCCATCCTCCAGCTCGACCACATCATCGACGGCCGCTTCGAGGAAGCATCGGTCGTCGGGGCGCTCATCGTTTTCATGACGCTCGGCATCGCGGTCGTCGCCCGCTACTTCGGCCTCAACATGGGCGTACAGCGGGGATAGCGCATGGCCCTCTCGCGCACGAAAGCGCTCGACTACGCGGAGCGCCTCATCAACCGCCCTCGCGGCGAGACCCCGGTCACGATCAAGCGCAACAAGAACGGCTATACCCTGCTCTATAACCGCCGCGCGCTCACCAAGACGCACGCCTCCGGCGTCGGCGCGCTGCAGGCGCAGGCGATGGCCCTCGCGCTCGGCGTCGACCTGCCGCAAGAGATCGGCGGCGAGGTGAGCGCGAAGGTCGGCTCCGGCGTTCTCTACCGCGCCATCGGCGCGTCGTCGCTGGACCTGCGCCGCCCCGAGGCACAGGTTGTCCTGGAGCAACTCCTCGCCACCGCCGCCCTGCAGCGCGGCGTCTTCCGCACGCTGGAGATCGGGTAGCGCCGCGCGGCACAGCGCTGTCTGGGGTATCATCGCCGCACCCTGCCCGTGCGGAGGCCCGCCATGTCCAACCTCGAACTCTCGTTCGCCATCACCGCCTACGACCGCGTCATGCCCATGATCAGCGGCGAGGTGAAGCCGGACGGCATCACGCTCGACTACCAGGGGATGCCCGGCGCGGTGCCGCGCGTCTTCTACGAGCAGATCAAGTACCACCGCTACGACGTCTCCGAGATGTCGATGTCGTCGTACCTGCGGATGCGTCCGCTCGGTTTCCCGTACCGGATGCTGCCCGTGTTCCACAACCGCACCTTCTCCTACACCAACGTCTACATCCGCAAGGCGTCCGGCATCCGGCAGGACCACCCGGAGGACCTGAAGGGCAAGCGCTTCGGCATCGGCGACTACCAGCAGTCCGTCGGCCTCTGGACGCGCGGCATCCTGAAACTGGAGTGGGGCGTCGAGCCGCAGGACATGACCTGGTTCATGGAGCGCAGCGAGCACTTCAGCCACACCGGCGCGTCGAAAGACGCCGGACTCGGCCTGCCCGAGGACCTCGACCTGCGCCACGCGACCACCGACTTCAGCTCGATGTACCTCGACGGCGAGCTCGACGCCTCCATCGGCATCGGCTCCGCCCAGGGCTCCGGCATCGACCGCATGCAGAGCGTCAACCTCATCGACAACCCGGACTTCCCCACCCTCTTCTCCGACCCAAAGGCCGAGTCCGTCCGCTTCTTCCAGAAGCACGGGGTCTTCCCGCCCCACCACGTGACGGTCGTGCGCGAGAGCATCGTCGAGGAGCACCCCTGGGTGGCGGTGAGCCTCATGGAGGCGTTCGAGTCGTCCAAGCGGCTCGCCATCCAGCGGCTGCGCGCCATGCCCCCCACGCTCTACGTGTTCGGGCGGCAGTTCCAGCAGGAGGTCGACGGCGTGTTCGGGCCGGACCCGTTCGCCTACGGCATCACCGCGAACGCCAAGGCGTTCGACATGGCGCAGACGTTCTCCCTGGAGCAGGGGCTCAGCGCCCGCAAGCAGCCGTGGGACGAGATCTTCCCGGAGGAGGTGTTCTACCGGGAGGAGCGCGCCGCCTCGTCGTCAGGCGGGGGGCACTAGGGGCAGGCGTCAGTCTCCCGCGAGCCTGAGTACTGCGAGGACCAGTCCGGTGATGGCCACCATTCCGCCGGTCGTCCAACCTGCCATCCAACGCAGCAGCCGACTCTCCATCTGGTGCATGGACTGATGCAAGTCGGCCTTGAGATCGGACACATCGACCTTAGTCGCGTAGCTCTGCAAGGTGCGGTCCAACTCTTCCCTGAGTTCCGACCGGGTAATTGGGTGTTCGGCTGTGGTCATGATTGAAGATCACCTCTGACCTTCAGGCTACAGGCGGATGCCGTATACAGCAATCGGCTTGTGTCACTAATCCTCTACTCGGACTGGAGGGCGCGGATGAGCTGGAGGAGGGCGGCGGTGACGGCGCGGTTGCGCACGAGGGGGCGGCGCGACGGGAACTCGTGGCGCACGACGCTCGCGCTGCCGGGCGTCGACACACCGATGTAGACGGTGCCCGCCTTCACGCCGTCCTGGTCGCCCGGGCCGGCGACGCCCGTGACGCTGATGCCGCAGTCGGCGCCGTAGGTGCTGCGCGCGGCGTCGGCCATCGCGCGGGCGGTCTCCTCGCTCACCGCGCCGTGGGCCTCGACGGTCTCGCGCGGCACCCCCGACTGCACCTTCATCTCGTCCGAGTAGGTGATGGCGCCGCCCTTGAAGTACTCGGACGAGCCGGGGATCTCCGTGAGCGCGGCGCCGATCATGCCGCCGGTGCATGACTCCAGCACCGCGAGCGTGTAGCCCTTCTCGCGCAGCAGGTCGCCGACGCGCTCCGGCGGGTACTCCTCGTCGGTGCCCCAGATGTAGTCGCCGAGGGCGTCGCGCACCATCGTCTCGGCGCGGAGGAGGGTCGTGAGGGCCTCGGCCTCGGTGTCGGCCTTCGCGATGCTGCGGAGGTAGATGCCGTCCTGCTTCGCGTAGACGCCGAAGTCCATGCCGGGGACGTCGTAGACGTCGCGCACCATCTCGTCGACGGCTGCCTCGCTCAGGCCGATGGTCTTGAAGGTACGGGCCATGATCTTCTGGCCGGGGAGCCGCTCCTTCAGGCGCGGGGCGATCTCGGTGGTCCACATGTTGGTGAGCTCGCGCGGGGGGCCGGGGAGTGTGATGAGTATCTTGTCGCCCCTGTCTATCCACCAGCTGGGCGCGGTGCCCATGGCGTTGCGGATGGCGACGGCGGAGGGGATGATGCCGGCCTGGCGGTAGTTCTGCTGCGGCATGGGGTTGATGTTGCGGCGCGCGAAGTTCTCCTCCAGCCACACCTTGAGCTCCGGGTCCGTCGTGATCTGCTCGCCGAGCATGTTGGCGATGCCGTCGCGCGTCATGTCGTCGAGCGTCGGCCCGAGGCCGCCCATCGCGATGACAACGTCCGACCTGCGCCACGCGCGGTCGAGCGTTTCGGTGAGGCGCGTGAGGTCGTCGCCGACGATGGTGACGAACTTGAGCTCGAGGCCGAACTCCGGCAGGCGCTGGCCGAGCCAGGACGAGTTGGTGTCCTGGGTCTCGCCCATGAGGAGCTCAGTGCCGACGGCGATGATCTCGGTGTTCATGTTTCTCCAGCCCTGGGTGGCAGTCCGGCGAGTATAGCACCGGCCACCCTCACCCCTGCCCGGAGGGAACGTTCCGGGGGGAAATGCAGCTCATTTCAGCTCACCGGCCCCGATCCACCTCTGAAATCGGCCCTCCATGTGAGCTGTCTAACAGCTCATAACCGCTCATCCGCAGCTCATTCCGGTGCAATTACCGCTCATTTCCGCTCTTTACGGCTCACTCGCCCCGCGGCCCATGCGCCGCCGAGTGTCCCGCGCAGTCCCGCCACGGCAACCAGCGTACGCGGTCGGGGCGCGACCGCGAAAGGGGCAGGTGTCACACGTGGGGAGGGAGGGGGACGGACTACAAGAGGGCAACCGAATGTCGCGCCACCTACCGCACTACTCCCTCAGGCAGATTGAACTTTGTCTCTCCAGCACCTACTCGAAATCTGCTAACGCGCCTTCCCAGCACTTCCCCTAACATATCAACATAATTCTGTTGCGTCGTGTAGTCCTCGGATGACACCAGTTCGTACAAGCGAACACAAAACAGCTCCGCAAATACTCCCGTGGGACGATTAGCCTTAACCGCTTCTATCACCCGACCAACGATATCACTGGATTCTCTTGCCAAGTTACCCAAGTATACAAGCAGAGCATCTTGTCTGTCATCCTGCCAAGTTGCCTGTCCAAGCATAGCCAGTAAAGCCCCACATTTCCGACTAACACCATCAACGTCATCAGGAGCAGGTATCAGCAAGGTCTCCTTTACCTTCATCCCCTGTTCAACAAGATTTCCTAGAATAGGCAGCAAATCAGGATTACCGTTCGTCTGCCGGAAAAAATCTTCTAGGCGCTCAAATCGCGTCTGGTGTAGTGATTCGGCAAACATGACCATTCCGAACTTGTTATCCTGTTGAGTGGTGAACGCGAAAAAGTCTTCGATTTCAGTCAAGGAGTCATTGAGGCCTTCCAAAACAACGTTTAGAGGGATCGAATGCCCTTTAGGCAATTCTTGATACAGATTCTTCAAGTATTCTAGATCCAATATTCGTATCGAAGTTGAATCGTCTCGACCTCTAATCAACTGTAGATGCAATAAAGCAACATGAATCATATTCGCAAGAAAGGTGCGTGCGGCTCTTGTCGTTGACCGTTCATGCAATTCAACCAACTCTGTCAATAAACCGTTTGGGCCTATATACCAGGCTGTTGGCCAAATGGCCAGAGTTACAGGAAATCCCAAGTTCCGAATGTTAACGTCATACGGTAGTCGGTCTTGCGTCATCGACAGCAAGTCCTCCTCTGTCAATCCATCCCGGGCCCATCGGTGTTCAGCTGCGACCCAGTCATCTAATGTGCCGAGTTCGCCGCGTCTCACTCGCGTTACCAGCATTTGCATTTCGAATCTATTATCAACCACCTGCAAACAGGCAAGCATTGGCCATGGAATTCTCGTTATCCAATCAAACGGATCCTTAGAAACAGGGAAATCGACGAGTTGTGAAATTACTTCAAGCTCATCAGCGAGCACCTCATGCGATGGATTCTGTAAAAACCTAGCTGCCGACTGGTAGACCAACCAGCTTGGGTCATCTACATCCAAAGCTTCCATTTCCTGAATCCATTCTTTATGGTTGCAAGTAAGGCCGATGATTGAGAGTTCTGCAGTACGATTTTGAATAAGAACGACATTTAGCCATCCTTCGTCCAATCTACGCCCACCAAACCTAAGGACTTTATGTAGTCTTCCCCATGGCGGATCTTGGTAGAACGGTTGTCCGCGAACGATCTCCTCTACTTTTGACACGGACAATCGAGGGAAAAGATTGTCAATTTTTTTAGCTAGCCAGCCATTCCTGCCCAAGGTTCCATTGTTTTGAATAATCCTACATTGTTCGCCTGGATCCGTCGGCCACTCCGATTCACTCAACTGAATGGCCCATTCAATGCCTTGGGTTGCCAGCAAACTTAACGTTTCCCAAGCACCTTGTCGTACGAAAAAACGCCCATCAGTTAGACGTCGCCGAATCTCTTCTAAGTATACAGGTTTGACATCTTCCTCGTAAATATCAGCGATCCGAGCGTGCAGAGCAGAATCGGCCGAATCCATGCCTCTCAGAGCCGCGCGTGTAATCATTTCCGCATATTTTGGTTGATTCTTACATAGTCCATCTTCCAATAATTCGACAGCCACAGTCGAGCCCATCAGGAAAGTTCCAACAACTGAGTCCGTGCCGGTCTCGTTCAAAGCCCCACACAAAGTAGATATTGTGTCACGTAAATGTTGACGGTCAGCGAAGCATTTTCCTGAAGCGAACAATAAAACATTTCGCCAATTTGGTAGAGGGGCTATCTCTTGGAGCCTCTTTTGAACATCTTTATCGCTCCCTTCCATGAGGCATTCCGCAGCCATGAATTCCTGCAAAGAGCGAATTTCGAACCCAATTTGCGTCCCCTCAGGGTTTACCAGAAAAACTAGTCGTTCCAGGGCCGCATCAGCGATTTCATCCGTGAGTGAGTCTAGATCCGTTCCTTGGTGTCCTTCCTCCGTTAGTCGACCCCTTATCAGTGCCCTGAATCTCGGTGATTCCAATTTCGAATCGGTGCGACCGCTTTCCTCGGAGTCCATTTGGAGCACCAATCCCACGCGATTATGAATGGCATTAATATCGGGTTTGTAACGGCGAAGCAATTCTGACGCAGGTATATTTCTTTCTACTTCGCGTTGATAAATAACTTCATAATACGCCTTAAACAAACTCCATCGGCCTTCAGGCGGCTGACCCATGTAATCCACTAGAGCCGCCATGATTGTGATTTGCAGAGGTGAACGCATCAGTCTTGCTGTTGAATCGTTCTCAAACGCCCTTTCCAGGCGATACAGCACCTTGCGCTTACGATCAATATCACTCCCATAACGCACTTCAACAAGTCTTCCGGCATAGTGTCGCCCTATTTCTTGAGATAACGGCATTAGCCAATGGTGTTCGTAGTAGTCGGGCGAAAAGTCTTCGTTATAACCTTGCGGGCGACTGGTAGCAATAGCTACGATGTCCGCGTTATCATTACTGACATCAACCCAAAAGTCACGAATGGAACTCAAAACCTGTTCTCTGTTACTCGATGATGGCACCTCATCTAAACCGTCAAATATGAT
>JAJEFD010000001.1 GCA_022820645.1 Dehalococcoidia bacterium
CAGCATCAGAATCAGCAAGGTTGCACCCGGCCTTACGCGCGGGTGAGGATTGAAACCTTGGCTAGGAGTAGCAGGAGCAACCGTATCGATACGGTTGCACCCGGCCTTACGCGCGGGTGAGGATTGAAACGGGCTATCCGATCCTCGGTGCCACGCCTGCGGCTACACGTTGCACCCGGCCTTACGCGCGGGTGAGGATTGAAACTTCGGGCTCTGGGGCGACGAGACCGAGGAGGTCAACGAGGTTGCACCCGGCCTTACGCGCGGGTGAGGATTGAAACATCGACGCCGTGGCCCACGAGGTCCGGCGCGGGGGCAGTTGCACCCGGCCTTACGCGCGGGTGAGGATTGAAACCCCTCTCGCGCGACGTGCTCGTTCTGGATCATCGGGTTGCACCCGGCCTTACGCGCGGGTGAGGATTGAAACCTCATCATGGCGGCTGTCGGCCTTGGAACGTCCGTCACGTTGCACCCGGCCTTACGCGCGGGTGAGGATTGAAACCAGTTTGGAGTCGTGTCCAGCTGCGCGTTGACCAGCGCGCCCGTTGCACCCGGCCTTACGCGCGGGTGAGGATTGAAACGGATGCTGGTCGGGCTGCTCCTCGCGGCGGTACTGGTGTTGCACCCGGCCTTACGCGCGGGTGAGGATTGAAACAACGGCGCTGGCGAGATCATCCTGCGAGTGAAGCGAGTTGCACCCGGCCTTACGCGCGGGTGAGGATTGAAACGGCTTTGCGTAGTGCATCGTTGCCATTATTCCGATGGTTGCAGTCGGTCTTACGCTCGGGTGAGGATTGAAACACGGCTGCGGACGAGACGAAGCTCTAAGGGATCAGTTGCACCCAGCGTTAGGCCGGGGTGAGAATTGAAACAGGCGCTCCCCCACCATCCCAGTGGGGCGTAGGTTGTTGCGCTCGGCGTTAAGGTCAGATGAAGATTGAACCACCACCGAAGAGGACAACACCGGCACCTATAGCGCCACCTCCCACTCGAAGGTTCGCAGTACAGTACCGCTTGGCCCACCAGACTTACCAGATCCATGTCCCCACGATGGGACGCCTTGGAATCGCCGCCGACTCATGAGCGTCCGCCAGTGCGGAAGAGCGCTACCGCTGCAGCGAGTGAAGCCACCCCACCGAAGACGAGGAACACGGTTCTCGCGGCGGTTGTCACTGTCTCTGCACTCGCTCCGCCCAGCCCCGGCTCGCCAAGGCCCGAGGTGAAGATTGCCTCTGAGGCCGCGACCCCCGTGATTATCCCGATGTAACGAAGGGTCGGAATCAGCGCGGAGACTGTGCCAACGCGGTCCCGCGGGGCTGCACTCATGATGACGCTCTGGTTCGGCGCTTGAAAGAACGAGCCGCCGACGCCGCTCAGGACCAGGGTCCCCACGATGACCGGAATCGACGTACCCAGATTCAGGTTCGCGAGCAAGAAGAGCGCCATCGCCGACAGGCTCAGCCCAATCGTCGTGGGAACCCGCGGGCCGATCCGGTCGGAGAGACGTCCCGTGAACGGGGGAAACACGATGAACATAGCGGGGGCCACCAGCATGATCAGGCCGGCCATCGCCGGTGACAGCCCCCGCGCGATGAGAAGGTAGAACGGCATCGCAAAGGTGACGGCCATCATCGAAACGCCAGCCATCAGCATCAGTCCACTGGAAACCGAGAGGGCCGGGTTCAGGAACATCCGTATGTCTACGACGGGGCTCCCTGTGCGGACCGAGTGGAACGAGAAGGCCGTCATGGCCACCGCACTCAGTGGGAACACGAAGAGAACCAGCGGCGACGTCCAGCCCTCAGCAGAGCCACGGTTCAGCCCCACAGCCATCAGCACCAGCGCCGCGAACAGCAGGACCGCACCGGAGAAATCGGTTCGCCGGTCGGCGGTCGCCCGTATGTCCTGGAGATAGACCATAGCGAGAACGAATCCCGCAAACCCGAATGGCGCTCGCACCCAGAAGATGGAGCGCCAGCCCAGTGTTTCGAGGAGAACGCCGCCGAGCGCCGGACCTGACATGAGCCCGAAGCCGGCGACGGAAGCCATCAAGCCCAACGCCTTGCCGCGTTCGCTAGGCGGAAAGGCGCTCGACACCAACCCCAGCGAGAGAGAGACCATCATCGCAGCCCCTGCGCCCTGGACGGCCCGAAGCGCGATCAGCGTCAGAATGTTTGGCGCAGCGGCAGCGCCCACGAGGCCGACTGCGTAGATCAGGGCTCCGGTGGCAAAGACGGTCTTGTTGCCAAACTGGTCCCCCAGCCGGCCCATCGGCAGCGCCAGGCCGAGCACGACGAGCTGATAGGAAAGAGCGATCCAGACGACGGTGGAAGTGGACGCGTCGAACACCTCGGTGAAGGAGGGAAGCGCAATCGCAACTATCGAGAAATCGGAAGTGCCGAGGAGCGTGCTCGCCCCTGCTGCAGCGAGCACCGCCCACTTCGAGCCAGCGTTTACATGTCTGGTATCGGCTGCTATCGGTTACTTCCTTGGCACAGGAGCGCCTTCCGCACCTTGCCTCTTGGACTACGGAGGATTTCCTGAAGTCCTGATGATAGGGGAGTCTGCTTCCATAGGCCACGCAGGCTAAGCGCGTGGCCTCACCGGTAAGCGTGTCACACCCATCCTTGACAGCCCACAGCCCACGCCATAGTGTGCCTTCTCGTTACGCACATACGATCACTGCTCGTTCAGGTGCCCGTCCCAGGGAGAATAGGGAAGGCGGTGTGAGTCCGCCGCGGTAGCGCCACTGTAAGCGGGATCTTGGAGCCGGAGCCCACTGTCGAAGACATCGATGGGAAGGGCCCCCAGCAGATGAGTCCGCCCGCGAAGCCAGGAGACCTGCCTGAACGAGAGGTGACCACTCTCCGCCTAAGAGAGGGTCCCTCGGTCGCCGGACGTGAAATTCCGGCAGCGTGAAACCTGACCTCCAGCGGAGATCCGCCGGAGGTCTTTGTGTGAGGGCTGTCGGACTCACAACGTTGCGCGGTTACCGCCGGATGGCCGTTACCAGCCGGTTGGTCATCGGCGCATCCGCACTGCTCCTGCTGATCCTGGCGAGCGCAGCTGTCTCGCTCAGCCTTGGGCCCGTCAGCATACCCGCCAGCCACGTCGCCTCCATCGTGCTGTCGTCACTGGGGTTCGACGCGGCCGGGTTTGGCCATACCGAACGGCTCGTCATCGAACAGATCAGGCTTCCGCGCATACTCGTCGGCGCCGTCGTAGGCATCGCTCTGGGAGTGGCCGGAGCAACGATGCAGGGTCTGTTCCGCAATCCCATGGCCGACCCCGGCATCATCGGGGTGTCGGCAGGAGGAGCACTGGGTGCGGTGGTTGCCATCGCCACGGGCATGGCGGGGCTCTTCTTACTTGCACTGCCAGCCTTCGCGTTCATCGGCGCCATGGCAGCCTCGTTCCTCGTGTATGGGATAGCCGCGGTTGGCGGACGCTTCTCCATGGCAACGCTTCTGCTTGCCGGTGTCGCGGTCAACGCGTTCCTTGGCGCCATCGTCTCGGCAATCATCATCCTCCTGTCCGACAACGAAGCACTCCGCGAGATCCTCTTCTGGCTCGCAGGGGGCTTGGACTCGCGCTCCTGGGAGCACGTCCGCATCTCCGCGCCGCTGATACTCGGCGGTGCTGCGGTCATCCTGCTGATGGCGCGCGACCTCAACCTCCTGATGCTGGGTGACGACGAGGCCCGTTCCATGGGCGTTCGCGTCGGCATGGCACGCATCCTCCTCCTCGCTGCGGCGGCGCTGGTGACCGGCACTGCCGTCGCCGTCAGCGGCACCATCGCCTTCGTCGGCCTCGTGACCCCGCACATCCTCCGGCTCCTGATCGGCCCGGACCATCGGGTGCTCATCCCCATGAGCGCACTCGGTGGCGCGGTCTTCGTCACCGTGGCCGACACAGTAGCCAGGACCATCATCCAGCCAGCCGAGTTCCGCGTCGGCATCCTCACCGCGTTCGTCGGTGCGCCGTTCTTCATACTCCTGCTCATCAGGAACAAACGTCAGGTCTATTCGCTATGAGACACGACCCCACGAAAGGAGTCACCTTGCCGGTCCGACACTTCGCCGCCCTCATCGTCACCTTGTTCGTATCCATTACCGTCATGGCGCTGGCAGCCTGTTCGCAACCAACTCCGACTCCAACCCCGGCACCGACGGCAATGCCAACAGCCACACCTACCGTGGCGCCAGACCCAACACCAACTCCAACCCCTGAGCCCACGCCGACTCCCGAGCCCGTAGTCAGGCTGCCCGACAACGTACCGGGCATCGTCGACTCCACCAACCTCGGTTGGCCACGCGAGGTCGAGGGGCTGAACGGCGTCGTGAGCATCCCCGCTAGACCGGAGCGCATCATCACCGCCTCTGTCGGACACGACGAAGTAGTGCTCGCGCTTGCCCCCGGCGACCGGCTCGTTGCAGTCGGGAACCCCACGAAGAGCGAGACATTCTCCAACGTCGCCTCGCTGATGCAGGACAAACCTGAGGTCACACGCGACCCGGAGACAATCATCGCCCAGTCGCCGGACGTCATCGTCACCAGCCCCTTTTTCCCCGCCGAGGGCATCGAGGCCCTGTCGAGGGCCGGCGTCCCGGTGGTGCAGACGGAGCTGCAACACGACCCTGAGGCGCGCATCCACAACATCCTGCTCATCGGCTATATCCTTGGCGAAGAGGAGCGCGCCCTCGAGTTCGCAGCCGAGGTACGCGAACGGTACGATTCTCTCGTCGCCATCACCGGGGCGGCACAACCTCGTCCACGGGTTCTCGCGCTTACGCAGTACTCGGACCAGCTCTGGGTAGCGGGCGGCAACTCGACGGAGGGCGGCGTCATCACGGCTGCCGGAGGCATCAACGCAGCCGAAGAGGCCAGAGTCGAGAGCAACCAACTGACCAGCCTGGAAGGGGTCATCGCCATGAACCCGGAGGTCATCATCATCCCTCAGCCGGTAGAGTTTGGCGGGGAGGACTTCCGCGAAAGCCTGCTTGCTAACGCAGCGCTTGCCGAAGTTCCGGCAGTGAAGAACGGTGCAGTGCACGTAGTGGAGAGCAAGCACGCCACCACGCTCTCCTACTGGAACATCCTTGGAGCTGAAGAGCTCGCCCGGCTGCTATGGCCGAACGACTTCCCCGCGTCGGAGAGCGCTCCGTTCAGCCTTCCAGACAGCGGATGAGCAGTGACAAGCTACAAGCGCTCAGCGCGGAAGGCCTCTCCTACAGCGTCGGCGCGCAGACGCTGCTGGACAATGTGCGTCTGCACGCCGAGCAGGGACAGTTCGTCGGCCTCATCGGCCCGAACGGCGCAGGGAAGTCCACTTTGCTGAGGGCGCTGTCAGGCATGCTCGTGCACCAACACGGTGCTGTCCTGTTGGAGGGAACGGACCTGCGCTCCATGTCCTCGAGGGACGTCGCCGCCGGCATGGCGCTCGTCTCCCAGATCGCGCCGTACACACACGGCTTCACGTCGTTCGAACTCGTGCTCATGGGCAGGTATC
Source organism: Dehalococcoidia bacterium (assembly GCA_022820645.1). GTDB lineage: Bacteria > Chloroflexota > Dehalococcoidia > Lucifugimonadales > Australimonadaceae > Bin16. Next base: position 5,510 of record JAJEFD010000001.1, read on the forward strand.
CGCACCTGGGTCGCTTCCAGATAGAAGGGAGCAAGGACAACAGCATCGCCCGCGACTCGATGCGTCAGACCGATACCGAGCGGTTCGCCGACAGGACGCTCGATACGCTGTCCGGAGGAGAACGCCAGCGGGTATTCGTATCGCGTGCGCTCGCCCAGCAACCGCGCATCCTCCTGCTAGACGAGCCGACCTCCAACCTGGACGTGTTCCACCAACTCAAGGTGCTCGACCTCGTGCGCGAACTCGTCGACGAAGGTCTGACCGCCGTCGCAGCGATCCACGACCTGCAGATGTCGGCACGCTACTGCGACCGCCTCGTGCTTTTGAGCGAGGGGCGGGTGCTTGCCGAGGGTACTCCCGAGGAGGTCTTGACGCCGGGGGCCATCGAGTCCGCTTTCGGCGTCCGATCCGCCGTGTACCCCGATCCGGTGACCGGCACACTCGCGATAAGCCTGATCGGCCCGGCAGATGCACACGCGTCACCTGCGTCGGACAACGGCGCACCGGCGCCAGTTGAGAAGGCCCCAGTGGCAGCCCATGGAGTCGAGGCGTGAGCGAACCAGAGTCGGCAAGGGAAAACCCACAGCCCATGAAACCCCGCCGCGAACGGCACGGCCTCGTCATCGTCAACACCGGCGACGGGAAGGGCAAGACCACTGCGGCGCTCGGCGTGCTCTTCCGCGCCTGGGGACGGGACTTCCGGGTGAGGATGTTCCAGTTCATCAAGCACACCGGCGCACGGTTCGGTGAACAGCGAGCAGCCGAGCGGCTCGGCATACGCATCGAGGCGCTGGGCGACGGCTTCACCTGGCTGTCGAAGGACATGGACCGCACGACGGCCCTCGCGGTGGAGCAGTGGGGCCGATGCAGGGAAGCCATCCTTCAAGGCGATGACGACATCATCATCCTGGACGAGTTCACCTACGCCATGCACTACGGGTGGGTCTCCGTCGACGAGGTCATCGATACGCTGAAGCAGCGTCCGCGCACGCTGCACGTCATCATCACGGGCCGCTACGCCCCACAGGAGCTGATCGACTTCGCCGACCTCGTCACCGAGATGCGGATGGTCAAGCACCCCTACGAGACGCAGGGCATCAAGGCCCAGCAGGGCATCGAGTTCTAGCGACACTACAGGTACCCCTGCTCCTGGTAGTAGCGCCTCGCGCCGTCGTGGAGAGGGGCGCCGGTAATCGCCTCGTCCCACTGGCGGCCGATAGGTCCCGTGAGCGACGACCAGTACGTCGGCCTGATCATCGGGAGACCTCCGGCCTCGCCGTTGTCGTAGTCGATCTGGATCGACGTGAGCTCGATGTCGCGCTTGTTGTCGTCTATCGCCTTCGCGAGCAGGTAGGCCAGTTCGTCGTCGAGGTCGGCGCGGCACGTGAGCACGATGTGCGAGTCGTCCAGCGCGGTGAGCGTCCGGTCGATGCCGGGCACGAAGCCCGCGGGCGTCACCTGGCGGCGCAGACCCTTCGCCTCCAGCCGCTGCATGACCTCCTCACTGATGTCGAGGAAGCGGTAGCCGCGAGACCCCACCCACGGCCAGGCCGAGAAGTCGTAGGCGCTGCCGTCACCCCAGAACGCGTCGAGCTGCCCGGCGTCGTAACGTGCCCTTGCAGCGCGCGCCGTGTGGTCCATGTGACTCACCGAGCCTCCCCACTTCCCGACATCAGCGTAGCTGAAGCCGTACTCGCGGAGCACAACCTCGGCTCCGCTGCCAGCCATGTGCAGCACCGGCTTCTCCGCCACGAGCTGCTCGAACGACTCGATGCCCGTCCACGGCGCCATCGCGAAGAGGAAGCGGTCCTCCTGCGGGAGCCACGCGATGGTCCGCAGCCAGTCGTCAGGCTTCTCCCCGGCAAGGATGCCCCTGCCGGAGTAGCGGTGCTCGTTGACCACCCACTTTGAGAAGACCAAGTCGATCGTGCGGTCGGCCAGCGCGTCCACGCCTCCGGGCCTCAGGACGTGCACCGTGGCATCGACGCGCTTCAACTCGCTGAGTCCGCGGCCTATAGCCTGCGTGAACCGGAACTGCGTCGACCACGACGTTCCGAACCGGATGGTGGGTATGGACTGTTGGGTCATGGTGTCCTCCTCAGGGAGCCGGTGGTCAGACCAAGAAGCTCATTGGGGGCCGAATTCTGAACTCCTTGGTCGGGTTCTTACGAGTAACCGCCCAAGCGATTCTGAGCTTCTTGGTCGCCTTGGTCGGGGGTGTTTCCAAGGCCATGGCCTGCTTCCCACGACCAAGGGACCAAGGGGCCCATCGATCTACAAGTTTGCTCCGGTTCCCATAGGTTTCGTCTATATCTCCACCGCCAGCGATAGATTCTGTCTATAGGTCGGGCCGGTGCGCAGGTCATACGCCCAGCGTAGCGGATGGGAGCGGCACCGCGTAAGAGGCGGATGGCACACGCGCAGGGGCTTGCGCTACGCCCGACGCTGCACGGCGACCTCTCCAAGAGGGAGCCGATGGGATGCGAGGTTCCTGCCTGCGCAAGAACGACGGGAGCAAGGGCGCCCACAAGGGACGCCCCTACACCAGACAGCATCCCCATGCTCCCCGCCGATCCACCCTCACCCGCCGCGCTTCCGCGGCGCTCTCTCCCCTCAAGGGAGAGGGGGTCATGCGGGAATGCCGAGGCTGCCAGGGCAGCGTTGTTGCGGTTGCCGCATGCCTTAACATAGAGACGCTTCCCGACCGCCGGCTGGTTCGATGCGGCGGATGCGGGAGATGCACCGCACAGGCCGCCTTTCGTACAGGAGCGTGCGTGACCGAACCCCCGGACCGACGAACAGAACCCGCGGAGCCCGCGTCCGCCGCCAGGATCAGGCCATGGGGTTCGCTCGCATTCGGCGATTTCCGATGGGTGCTCGTCAGTTTCGTCGTCGGCTTCATGGGATTCCAGATACGCCAGGTCACCAACCTCTGGGTCATCTGGGAGCTCACCGGGAACCCACTCAGCCTCGGCCTGCTCGGTATCTTCCAGTTCGCGCCGATGCTCATCCTCGTGTTCATCGGAGGTTCGATAGCCGACATCGTCGACCGCCGGACGCTGCTCATCCTGACGCAGACGGGCAACTTCGCGCTTGCAGGCGTCCTCGCGGCGCTGATGCTCACGGACAACATCGCGGTGTGGCACATCTACATGACCACGCTCGTCACGTCGGCGGTGAACACGTTCGAAGGTCCTGCGCGGATGGCGATGCTGCCCCGCCTCGTGCCGCGGCACTACATGATGAACGCCATCACGATGAACCAGGCGGCCCGCCATGCCTCCATGCTCATCGGCCCCGCCATCGGTGGGCTGCTCATCGGTCTCGTCGGGGCGGGGTGGACGTACGCCGCTGTCTTCGTGGTGTTCATCCCCACCATCGGCGCGCTGTTCCTCGTCAGCCCGATGCCGCCCGACGCTTCGGGCGGACGGCGGCGCATGAGCGTGGACTCGATGCTCGCGGGGTTCCGCTTCGTGTTCAGCACCCACACGATCCTCGTGATGCTGCTGCTGGACGTCGTCGCGATGCTGTTCACGCATCACCGGGGCGTCATGCCCATATTCAAGGACATCCTCGAGGCCGGCCCGTTCGGCTACGGTCTGCTCTTCTCCGCTCCGGCAGCGGGTTTCCTGGTTGGCTCCGGCGCCCTCCTGCTCCTCGGCGACTTCAAGCAGAAGGGCGCGATGGTGGTGGGCTCCTACGCAGCGTATCTCGTGTCCATGGCGCTGTTCGCGCTGTCGACCAACTTCCTGCTCTCCCTCGCGGCGCTCGCACTGGTAGGAGCCACAGACGGCATCGGCGCCATCATGCGCTCGACCATCGTGCAGATGGCGGTCCCGGACGACATACGAGGCCGCACGACCGCAGTGCTGCAGCTCTCCAACCGAGGCGGCCCATCGCTCGGCCAGGTAATCGTCGGCGCCATGGCGGCCGCGATACTGGCGCCGAACGCGCTCCTCGTGGGCTCAGCCATCGGAGCGGCAACGCTGATCATCGCCCTGCTCGCGGTGCGCGACCTCGTGCGGTACCAGAGCTGAGCCGCCAACCGCCCCACCGGTTCACCCTCATCCTGGCCTTCCGCCGTCAAGGGGGAAGGGACCACACAACCCGAGAGATACTTCGACTCCGCTGGCGCTCCGCTCAGCATGACAACCCATGTCCGCAGCAAGTTGTTGGTGGTAGTACAATCGCCGGGTTGTAGAGTGCAGTTCCCAGAGCGATGTCAGCGGAGGAACGATGGCCACAGCAACCGCAGTCTCCACCGAGCCCGAACTACGCGACCACGTGGCGGCAGGCGCCGTCATCACCAGCCATACGCTCCAGCACCTGTACGGGCACGCGTTCTGGGTGATATTGCCAACCATCTACGCAGCGCTGGGACTCAACCCGATAACGGCGGGCCTCGTCGGGACCGTGCGACAGGTCGGCAGCGGAGTCTCCTCGACGGTGGGCGGCTTCCTGGTGGACCGGCTGCAGCACCGGCGCCTCCTGATCCTGTACCTGAGCCTTACCGCCATGGGGCTGGGATACTTCCTGGTGGGGGCTGCGCCGACCTACGTGCTGATACTGGGGGCCCTGATGGTCGCCTCGATAGCCGGGTCGATATGGCATCCCACCGCACGCGGGCTGCTCTCCCAGATATACCCGAAGCGCAGGGGATTCATGATCTCGGTCGACCGCTCAGCGGGGTCGATAGGCGACACCGCCGGCCCGCTCCTAGCGGGGTTCCTCCTGGCGTACCTGCTCTGGCAACAGATATTCCTCGCGGCGTTCCCGCTGGCGCTCCTGTTCATGTTCTTCCTCTGGACGCTCCTCCGGCGGTCGGAGGCGTTCCAGAACGTGGGCGCGCGTTCGAGAGGGGAATCCCGCCCGATCGCCGCGCAACTGGTCGACCTCAAGGGACTGTTCAAGGACAACGGCAGGATCCTCACCCTGCTCATCCTCATCAAGGCGGTAGCGGGGTTCGGGCAGGGCGGCCTCTTCCTGTGGCTCCCGCTGTACCTGTCGGAACACCTGGGCATGAGCGAGATCGGCATCGGATTCCATCTCGCCCTGCTGACGGCGATGGGCACCATTACCAATCCCGCTTTCGGGTACCTGTCGGACCGCATCGGCCGCATGCCGGTCATCGTCATCGCGCTGACCGCCAAGGTGGCGATAGCCGTGCTCCTCGCGCTCTCGGGCGCCGGCGTCATGTTTACGTTGCTCGTTGGGGTGATGGGGGCGTTCAATTTCGTGGTCAACCCGCTGGTCCAGACGTGGGCGTTGGACATCGCTCACGGACGCAAACTGGAAGGGTCGACGCTGGGCGTACTGGACGGAGCGAACTTCATCTTCACGGGCATCGGCCCGCTGTTGGTCGGCTTCGTCGTGCACACCTGGGGATTCGAGTCGCTGTTCTGGTACATCGCGGGGATCAGCGCGGCGGCGCTGGGGGTTGTCATGTTCACGCTGCCGTTCGCGCGTGCAGGGTGGCAGAACCGCATGTAAAGTCGAGAAGGAGGCGCTCATGGCAACAATCGCGAAGACCAGGGTCATCGACAGCGACGCCCACGTCATCGAGTCCGAGCACACGTGGGACTATCTCCTGCCGCACGAGGAGAAGTTCCGGCCAACGCTGTTCGTGAATCCCGACAACCCCAACCAGGGGCATTGGGTCATCGGCGGGAAGGTGCGCGGCCACCGCAACGCAACGCCGACGCAGGAGCAGTTGCAGCGGCTCTCCGCCCAGGTGGGGCGCGACCTCATCTCCACCCAGGACTCGCGCGAGCTCGGCGACGTCTCGCAGCGATTGCAGCACATGGACGACCTGGGCATCGACGTGCAGGTGCTCCACAACACGATGTGGATAGAGCCGGTGACCGACGTGCCGGAAGCCGACGTCGCCCTTTGCGGCAGCTGGAACCGGTGGTTGGCCGACGTGTGGCAGCAGGCGGGCGGGCGCCTGCGGTGGTGCGCCGTAATGCCGACGCTCGACATCGAGGCGGCGATCGAGCAGATCGGCTACGCGAAAGAGCACGGCGCGGTCGCCATCGCCCTGCGTCCGTTGGAGCTCGGCCGCACGCTGGTCGACCCGTACTTCTACCCGCTCTACGCCGAAGCGGAGAGGCTCGATCTTGCTGTCGCCATCCATATATCGAACGGCAGCAGCGCGATGCTCCAGACGCTGCGGTCGCCGTTCGATCGTACCGGCGGCTTCACCCCGTTCCGCATCCCGACGGTCATGGAGTGCGGCGTCATAATGGTGAGCGAGGTGCCGGAGCGCTTCCCGACGTTGCGATGGGGGTTCGTCGAGGCGTCGTCGAACTGGGTGCCATGGATCGTGCGCGAGGTGCGCCAGCGGTTCATCGCGCGGAACCTCGGCCCGCCCCCGGAGAACGTGCTCAAGCACTTCAACGTCTACGTGACCTGCGAGATATCGGACGACATCCCCTTCGTGCTGAAACACGGCGGCGAGGACAACATCCTGATAGGAACGGACTACGGCCACACGGACGTTTCCAGTGCGATGGACGCCATCCGCGTATTCCAGGAGATGGACGACGTGAGCGATGAGGCGAAGGCCAAGGTCCTGTACGACAACCCGCGAGCGCTGTACGGCCTGTAGGGCACAACCCTCACCCGCCGCTGCGCGACGACCTCTCCCAGGGGGAGAGGTGGAATACGGAGCCTTAGAGGAGGAGAGCGATGCTGGAAGCAGCAGAGAAGTTCGTGAGCGAGGTCCGTGCGCTGTGCGCACAGGAGATGAGCGACGAGGAGCGCTGGACCCGGACGGGAGAACTCCTGCGCGACTTCGCCTCAGACCCGGTCGTGCAGGAACACGCGAAGAACTGGCCCGCAACCGACCGGACAAGCACAGGGCGTGACCGCACCGGCAACCTGCTCTTCTACGAAGACCCGGACTACGGGTTCCTCGTCACCGCGATGGCCAAGGAAGCCGGGCACCACACGACCGTCCACGACCACGGGGAGATATGGACGATGTACGGGCTGGTGCAGGGGGCCGAGGATATCAACCGCTTCCACCGCGACGGTGGCGAGGTCGTCCACGACAGCACCTTCCGCATCGAGCCCGGCGACGTGGACGTGGTGCCGCCGCACCTGGCGCACCAGGAGATCACGATCGGAGAGCGGAGCGCCGCCATCATCATCCGCAGCGAGAAGCGGGCCCGCGGGGCGGAGCTGATCCCCTACGCGCTCGAAGCAACCGCAGGCTAGTTGCCCTTGGCCGCATTCGGCGTCCAGTACAACGGCGCCTCGATGGCAAGCGTCATCGGCCCGCTCGATTTCGCCGAGCGGACCGAGGCGCTGGGGTACCGCTCCTTCTTCGTGCCGGAACTGGAGACGCTCCCGACGCTCGACGCGTTCACTCTGCTCGCGTCCGTCGCGCAGCGCACCACGCACATGCGCCTGGGAACCGGCGTCGCCGTGCTGCCGTTCCATACCCCGTACCAGATCGCGAAGATCGCGACCTCGATAGACGTGCTCTCAAGCGGGCGGATGGTGCTGGGGCTTGGGTCGGGCGGCGTCTACAACGATGACTTCGGGGTCGAGGGCGTGCGCGTAGATGACCGGCGCGGCATCACGGATGAGCGGCTCGCACTCGTGCGCAGGCTGCTCTCCGAGACGGACGTGACACATCACGGGACATTCCACAGCATGGAGCACGTCACGCTGGAACCGCGCTCCGTCCAGCAACCGCACCTGCCCATCTGGACAGGTGCGATGTGGGACGGCAGGTTCATCCGGCATACGCTGGAACGGACGGCGCGATGGGCCGACGGGTTCCACCCCAACGGCATGACGCCGCGAGGCTACGCGGAGGGCAAGGCCGCCATCGAAGAGATGGCCGCAGCGTTCGGGCGGGACCCGGCGGCGTTCGAATGGTCGTGCAACATGTACCTCTGCATGGGGCAAACGAAGGACGACGCGCACCGCGAGGTGCAGGCCGCAATGCGGCACCGTTTCGGCGACGACGCGTGGGCGATAGACCCGGAGACGCTTCCGCTCGGCACGCCGTCGGACTGCATCGAGACGCTGGAAGCGTTCGTCGACGCAGGCGTGACCCACTTCATCATCAACGCGCTCTGCACGCCCGAGGCGCTGCTGCCGACCTACGACCGGTTCGCCGCAGAGGTCATGCCGCACTTCGGGCAAGCGTAAGGGCGTCCACGAAGGACGCCCCTACACCAGATACTCCCGAGAGATTCCTCGGCTCCGCTCGGAATGACAACCTCCGGCCCATACCCCCAGAGTACCCTCACCCTAGCCCTCTCCCCTTGTAGGGAGAGGGGGATCAATAGGTGGCAGCAATGGCCTCCTTGAGGTTCTCGTGCGTCGCCCAGTCCGCATCGTGCGGAATCATCGTCTGGCCGGGGCGGACGCGGTAGGCGTCGGGGCTGCGGGCCGAGGTTGGCTCGGAGCCTTCCCTGATAGCCGCCGCGGAGTGCAGGAGCATCCGCCGCATCGCGATGATGCCGATGTCCGTGACACCGAGGTGCTCGCGCGTGCGGTCGGAGATCTGCCCCATGCCTTCCTGCACGGAGAAGTCCTGCTCGCCGGTGCCCTTGATGCCCGTGAAGGTGAGGTACTTCTGCTCCTCCCGGTCGATCAGGTAGTCGTTGCGCATGTTGCGCACCGGCCAGTGGGTGCCGGGGATGGTCTGCGCGTGGACGCCCTGTCCCTTGCGGAGGTCGGCGATGTGCCTCGCAGAGAGCGGCTTGCCGGTGGTGCTCCACGTGAAGCACCAGCGAGCCGTGGTAACGTCGTCGACGGGGACGAACGCGTGCATCATCTTCCCCTCGCCACCGCCGGGGGGCGCGGTGTAGAACGGCATCCAGAAGAGGTTGAAGCGCCAGTAGTCCTGGGTTTCGTCGCCGGGATACCTTCCGCCGATGATGAGGCCGAAGTCGGTCTCGAGCGCTTTGAGCTTGGGCGGGTTCTCGCGCGTGCGGTACATCTTCGTCACATCGCCGGTGTCCTTGCCCGCTTCCTGCCAGTCGCGGAGACGGCGGTGGGAGTCCATGGCGCTGTGCAGGTAGACCGAGTGCACGGTGTCGATGCCGCCCTCGATGGCCTGCGCGTAGTTGTTCTCCTGGAAGTTCCAGGAGACGTAGCGGTGGTCGTCCGGGACGCGCGTCCACTCGAACTCCGGCATCGGCTGCATGTGCTCCTTCGGGCCCATGTACGTCCAGAGGACGCCGCCGCGCTCCCTGACGGGGTACACCTTCAACTGGATCTTGTCCCTGAAGCTGCTGTCCGAGGCCTCGGACGGCATGTCGACGCACTTGCCGTCGACGTCGAACTTCCAGCCATGGTAGGTGCAGCGGAGGCCCATCTCCTCGTTGCGCCCGAAGAAGAGGTCCGCGTTGCGGTGCGCGCAGAGACGGTCGACCAGTCCGACCTGCCCGACGCTGTTCCTGAACGCGACGAGCCGCTCACCCAGCAGGGTGACACGGACGGGCACGCCGTCGGCTTCGGGGATGTCTTCGGTGAGAAGGAACGGGATCCAGTAGCGGCGCATCAGCGCGCCCATCTCCGTTCCGGGACCGATGCGGGCCAACCGTTCGTTATCCAGTGCACTCAGCATGGCAACCTCCCTCTGAACGTTCAGCGCTTCTCTCGATACCGCGAGATTAGGACGATATGCCGCGCCGGTCAACCGCGCGGCAACCCTCACCCCCGGCCCCTCTCCCAGAGGGAGAGGGGAGCCCGAGAGATTCCTCCGCTCCGCTGCGCTCCGGTCGGAATGACAATCCCAAGCCCCGCGCCTACCAGCCCACAGTACCCTCTCCCTCGCCCTCTCCCCTTGTAGGGAGAGGGGATCAGACAACGCCCCTAGATTCCCGCCTTCGCGGGAATGACGGAGGCAAGAAGGCGAGGTTCCTGCCTCCGCAGGAACGACGGGGCTTGTTCCCTAACGGCGGGCGGTCGAGTCCGGGCCCATGTAGATGCCGCGTTCCCAGGTGCGCTTGAGCGGGTCCGATACGTGCAACGTCATGCTGCCGATGCCCGCCAACTCGAACTCCACCGTCTCCCCGTCCTGAAGGGGGCCGAGCCCCTCGTGGTTCGTGCCGCAACTGAGCACGTCGCCCGTGTTGAGCGTCATGATGCTCGTTGCGAACTCGATCAGTTCCGGCACCCGGTGCTCCATGTCGTCGGTGTTGTAGTCGTGGCGCAACTGGCCGTCGTTCCAGAAGCGGACGTGCACGTCGTTCGGGTCGACGATCTCGTCGGCCGTGACGATCACCGGGCCGAGCGGGCCGAAGGTGTCGAACGACTTGCCCATCCAGCTGCCCGCGCGCCAGGTGCGGCGTCCCTCACCGCGCGCCGACACGTCGATCAGGCCGGTGTACCCGAACACCGCGCTTGCGAAGTCTTCCCGGCTCACGTCCTTCGCCGGGCCTCTGGCAACGATGGCGAGTTCCGCCTCGTGCTGGAAGACCCACGGGTCGGTCGTCGACGGCAGCACGATCGTATCGCCGGGCCCTATGACGGCGTCCGGCGACTTCAGGAACATGTTGAGCGGGCGCGGCTCCCGCTCGGCGTGCTCCCAGTAGTTGCCGATGCAGCAGAGTATCTTGCTCGGCCTCGGCAGCGGCGCGCGCAGCCGGAAGGAGCCGTCAGCGTGCGACGCCCCGCTTGCAATGATGCGCTCGAAGGCGCCGCGCAGGCCTTCGAAGCCGTCGATGACCGCCTCCATGCGCGCCTGCGGCGGCAGCGCAGCGGCGTCGCCGAGGGCAGAGGTCAACTCGGCGACGCCGCCATCGACCACCGCGCCGAGACGCTGATCGCCCGGGGTGTCGCTGGTTTCGAACAGACAGAGTTTCATGGGTTCCCTCCTCCCCGCGTGCGGCGGGGCGGCCAGCGTATCACTCCTCGTGGGCGAAGGTGAGGCCGTAGACCCGCGCGGCGCCCGCGGAAAGCAGTGCCTGTGCAGCCGCCAGGAGCGTCGCGCCGGTGGTAGTGACGTCGTCCACGAGAACGACGGTCGCTCCATCCATCCCGTCTGTGGGAGCGAACGCCTCGCGCACATTCTTGAGACGCTCGGCCCGGGTTGACGTGCCGACCTGCGACGACGTGTCCCTCGTGCGGCGCAACGCACCGGTCGAGAGCGGAGCGTCCAACAAACGTGCAAGCTCCCGCGCCAGCAGCTCCGCCTGGTTGAAGCCGCGCTCGCGTCGGCGTGCGGGGTGCAAGGGCACCGGCACGAGCGTGAACGGCGGCGGGACAGTGACCGCCAACTCCCACGCCATCGGGCGCGCCATCTCCGGCACGAGGGAGCGCAGACCGCGATACTTGAGGTACTGCACCGCGGTGCGCACAACACCCTCGTAGGCGAACGGCGTCAGCACGTCGGCGAGCGGACCGCTCTCAGGCGGAGGACCCGGCGGCGGACGCCTCGCCTTCGCAAGGCAGGCTACGCAGATGTATGCGCCGCTCCTGCCGCAGCCGACACAGCGGACGGGGAACAGCACGTCGAGGCCAGAGCGGAGCAGTCGTTTCGGTATGTCCATCAGTCTCCCGGTTCACTCTCACCCCCAACCCCTCTCCCAAGGGGAGCGATGGGCCGAGAGATGTTTCGATCCCGCTGCGCTTCACTCAACATGACAACAACGGTGGTAGGCTGAACCGCATGATACGGGCCGTGTTCTTCGACTTCTACGGGACGCTGGCGGACTGGCCGACGGCAGAAGGGTTGCAGCAAGCCGCGGCGGCGGAGGAGGGCATCGCGCTGGAGCAGGAGGCCATCGCCCGCGGCTACCGCACGGCGAACGCCTACATGGACGAGGAGAACGCCAAGCGCCCCGTGCAGCAGCGGACGCAACCGGAGCGCGACGCCTTCTTCGCCGAGTACGAGCGCCGGCTGCTGGCGGACGCCGGCGCGCCGGACGTGAGCCTCGACGTTGCGGCGCGCGTCTGGCAGCGCGTGCGCAGTGCGCCGGACGAGCTGACGCTTCTCCCCGACGCGGAGTCCGCACTCGCCGACCTGCGTTCGGTGGGGCTGACGCTGGGCGTCATCTCCAACATGGGGCTGGAGCTCAACGGTCTGCTCGAACGGCTCGGCATCGCCGGTTACCTCCCGGTGCGTTCGACCACCGGCAGCGCAGGCGTCAGCAAGCCGCACCCGCGCATCTTCCAACTGGCGCTTGCGCAGGCGAGGGCACAGCCCGATGAAGCCGTGCACATCGGCGACAGCATCCCGGCGGACGTGGAGGGAGCGCGGAGTGCGGGGATCGAGGCCGTGCTCGTCCAGCGCGAGCCGGGGCCGCCCGCGCCCGACGGCGTATGCGTGGTGGCATCGCTGACGGAAGCAGCCGCGCACGTGCGGTCGCTGCTGGAAGCCGGGGGCTGACGTGAACCGCATCGTGCTCGGCGACAACATGGACGTGCTGCCGACCGTCGAGGACGGCGCGGCGGCGCTCATCTACATCGACCCGCCCTTCAACACGGGGAAAGCGCAGCGCCGCGAGCGTTTGCGGACGGTGCGCGACGACGACCACGGCGACCGCACGGGATTTCAGGGCAAGCGCTACCGGACGGTGCGGCTCGGCGCGCAATCGTTCGACGACATCTTCGACGACTTCCTCGCGTTCCTGGAGCCACGGCTGGTGGAGGCGCACCGCATCCTCTCGCCCACGGGTTCGTTCTTCCTGCACATCGACTACCGTGAAGCGCACTACTGCAAGGTGCTGCTCGACGCGCTGTTCGGGCGCGATTGCTTCATGAACGAGATCATCTGGGCGTACGACTACGGCGGAAGGCCGAAGTCACGCTGGCCCGCGAAGCACGACACGCTGCTCTGGTACGTGAAGGACCCGGCGCGGTACACGTTCCACTACGACGAGATCGACCGCGTGCCGTACATGGCCCCCGGACTCGCGGGAGCCGAGAAGGCCGCACGCGGGAAGACGCCCACGGACGTATGGTGGCAGACGATCGTCCCCACGGTCGGGCGCGAGCGCACCGGTTATCCGACGCAGAAGCCCATCGCCATCCTCAACCGCATCGTGCGGGTGCATTCCAACCCCGGCGACCTCGTGCTGGACTTCTTCTCGGGGTCGGGGACGACCGGCGAGGCTGCGGCGCGCAACGGCAGGCGCTATTTCCTCATCGACAGCAACCCGGAGGCGGTGCGCGTGATGGCGGAGCGGCTCGCATTCAGCGGGCCGGAGGTGGGTTCGACAGGGATGGACCTGTCATGCTGAGCGGAGTCGAAGCATCTCTCAGGAAGCGTTGGCGCGCGACAGTGCGTCACCCGAGAGATTCCTCGGCTGCGCTCGGAATGACGAAGATGTAGAACAGGGGCGGGCGCGATGCGCCCGCCCCCTCACCACTCCCCAAGGAACGACGTGGGCTACGCGTGCTTCACGTTGTACTGGAGCGCAGTGTGCGTCGCGTTGGCGCGGTCGCCGGAGCGTTCCGCGAACGCCACGCGCATGCTGACGACCATGACGTTCTGGCGCTTCTGGATGTCGCGCTCTGTCTCGATGAGCAACTCGCGCTTGAAGCCCTTGCGCCACTGCGTGCGGTTCACCAGCAGCAGACGGCCGGTGTCCGCGACGTTGCCGTCCGACGAGACCTTACCGTCCGCGTCGGCGAGGCGGAGCTGCTCCGACACGATGACGGGCACGCCCTCGACCGCGCCCAGCTGGCCGGTGAGCAGCGTCGCGCGCGGACCGAGCTTGTCCAGCGTCTGGAAGCTGTCGACCGCCTGCATGGCGATGTAGGTGCCCACGTCCGTGATGAACGCCAGTTCGGATGGACGCACGCCGTACTTGCCCAGCATCCGCCGGAGCTGGTTGCACATGTCGACGGTCGGCTTGGCGTTGAAGTCGTTCCGCATCGCCGAGTTGTCCACCAGCGGCAGGTGGAGCAGGCCGTCGAACCCCAGCAGGTAGTGCGCCTTGCCCGCCGCGGAGGCGGCGAGATTCTGGCCGTCGTGGTTGATGTTGGAAGAGGTGGACGCGTCCGCGTTCAGGAGCACGTCGTCCAGCACCTGCGCTGCGTTGCGGAGCAGCGTGGAGCGCACCTCCGCCATCATCGCGACGACGGCGTCCTCGTCCAGTTCGTAGGCCCACGGCACCATGCCGACGAGTTCGTACGCCGTCAGCGTCTGCTTCGCGGTCTTCAGGTCCGTCGCCGTCGTGGCCGTGTTCGCCGTACCGGGGTACCAGTTGACGTCGCCCAGCTGCAGGGGAACGTCGAACGGGTTGGACGGCATCGTGACCGTCTCGAAGAGCGAGGCGACCGCCGTCTCCACGTTCACGTCCGCCCACAGCTGGCGCGCCTCCTCCTGGGGCACCAGCTCGTCGCCCGCGCCCGCCGTGGTGGAGTCCATCGCCTTGGCGACGCTCTCCTGCCAAGCGCGGAGCGCTCGCGGGTCGTAGTCCTGGGGGCGCGCCTGCTGGGCGGCGAGCAGGCTCCGCATCACGGCGAGGTCCACGAGGTCGAAGCCGTCGAGTTTCCCGCCGCGCACCCGGACGCGGTCGTTCGAGCCCCGGCCCAGCAGCGCGTCGCGCCGCACCGAGCGGTCGTGCTCCAGCACGCGGCGCACCTCGCCCGCAAGCCGCTCCTGCTCCTCGCGCATGAGCGTCAGCTCCTTCGTGACCGGGCCGAGCCGCTCGCGCACGAACTCCTGCGTCTCCACTATCTCCTTCTGCATCTCGTCTATCGCAGACATCTCTCCTCCTTCTTGGGATCAGTTCTCCTGTTCGATGACCGGCGCGGCCTCGATCGCTTCCGCGATCGCCTCGCCGAACCGGCGCGCCGACGACGCCAGCGTGTCCCGCTCCGTGCGGGTCAGTCCGTCCGGCGCGGCGCGGGCCGACTCACGCATCAACCGCGCTCCGCTCTCCAGCGCCCCGGCGGCATCCGGCGCAACCCGGCAGAGGACATCCACCAGCCGCGCCGCCTGCAACGCCACGCGCACCACCTGTGCTATCCGCATCGCTCTCCTCCTTTCCCGGCCCGCGATGGGCCGTTTTTGTTGTTTCATCCGGACACCAGGCTCCGCAGACGCCGCAGCTCGCTCAGCACGCGCTGTGCGTCCTCTGGCGCGATGCACGACGGCGGGAGGTCGAACGTGAACAGCGGACGCAGCCGCGGCGCGTCGAGTCCGCCTTCGAGCGCCTTCGCCAGCGCGTGCGGGTTCGCGGGCACCGGCACCGCACTCAGCTCCAGCAACTCCTGCCTCGTGTACTCGACGCCGCCCACCGAGCCGTCGCGTCCCTTGCGGAAGGAGAACTCCCTGGCGCGGAAGCCGACGCTCACGGCGCGCAGGAACCGCTGCCGGTAGAGCAACTCCACCTCCTGGGCGAACGCCGTGGGCGCGAACTCCACCGTCGCAACGAGCTTCCCGCCGTCCACGCCCACCCACGAACTGCGCCCGATGGGCGTACGGGTGTAGTCGTGCGCCCACAGGAAGACGGGGTTGCGCTTGTACGCACCCAGCTCCCAGCCGCCGGCACGAACCACGTCGCCCAGGCGGTCGGCCGATTCGTCCGACGCGACGACCGTCAACGGGCGGTCTTCGTTCGGCGCGACGGCGTGGCAGACCGAGAACTTCTGCACTACCGGCGCGTCGGCCAGTCCCCGCCGGTACGCGTCCAACGACTCCAGCAACCGCTCCCGCTCCCAACGTTCGCGCTCGCTCACCCCTGCGCTCACTTCATGCGACTCCATGCCTGTGCCTCCTGTGTGTCCGCCGCGGGTGGACGTCCCGGAAACGAAAAAAAGCCCCGGCCCTTTACTAGGCCGGGGCTCGTCCCCGTGCGTGCGTTCCTTTTTCCGGCGGACCGGTTGTTGAGAATCAGGTTAGCACGGCGCAGTCATCCGCGAAACCGGCAGGTGTCACAATTCAGAAATCGATCGACTGGATTCCCACCTTCGCGGGAATGACGAGAGATGGGCCGACGCAAGGCGCGTGTAGACCGCGCCGGTGGGGAGCAGGTCGCTGTGGTACAGCCCGACCTCTTCTACCGCGAATACGACGGGGTGGACGTCGAGCGCCGCCATGGACGTGCGAAGCGCTTCCGCTTCGTCCCGCGACAGCCTCGCGTTGACCCGCGCGAGCGTGACGTGCGGTGCGAAGGTGCGCTCCTCGCGTGGGATGCCTGTCGCCTCGAGCGAGTCTTCGACGCTATCGCGCAGGTCGGTCAGCACATCGAGGGCGCCGTCGACCCCCACCCACAGCACGCGAGGCGCTCCGCGCGGGGGGAAGACGCCCGCACCTCCCAGCGACAACTCGAACGGCGCGATGCCCTCGGGGGCGCGAACGACAGCCTCGCCAAGTGAGGGAGCCGCGTCCGGGGGCGTGCCGCCGATGAACCGCAGCGTCAGGTGCGCGCCGCCCACGTTCGCCCATCGCGTGCCGCGCGGCGCGAACGCCCGCATCGCGTCGGCGGCACGCCGCAACTCGGTACGGACCTCGTCCGGGAAGGCGAGCGCCACGAAGAGGCGCAGGTTGCGCTTCCCCTGCACTGGAGCGGCATCAGCCATCGCGCTCTGTCCTGGCGCTGGCGATCAGGTCGGCGAGGCGGTTGTACCAGCCCGCGATGTCGTCCAGCGAGTACGACGCGTTCGCCGGGCTGGGGTTCGGAGCAACGAACACGCGGCTGTCGCCGAGCCGGTCCGGCTGCTCGCCGAGCGCAACGTCGTCCCGTTTCCGTCCCTCCGCGTATTGCAGGAACCACTTGTAGCCGGTAATGCCGTTGAAGCAGACCACGAGCGGCGACGCGGCCAGCAGCTTGTCGCGCGTCAGGGGCGCCCACGCACGGAAGTCTGCGGCGCGCAGGCTGGACGCGCTGTTGCTCGCGCGTTTGACCACGTCCGTAAAGCCGATGGCGCGATGCTCGAACAACCACGCCTCGTCGCCGGGGCCGCACTCGCGCCCGCCGATCAGGCCGGAGCGGTTGAGCGCGCCCCAGAACCGGTTCTGCGGCGTCGCGAAGTACTTGCCGACTGATGCCGAGTACGCTCCGGGGTTGATGCCTACGAACACGAGGTCGAGGCCGGGGCGCAGGTAGTCCGGCAACGTCGGCGCATCAGTCATCGGCGAGCCCCAGCAGGCGTACGGCGTTGCCGCCGAGCACCGCCTGCGCCGTCGCGGCATCGAGCGTGCTGCGCGCCTGGTCCGCCACGCGGGACGCACGCAGCAGCGGGTAGTCCGAGCCGAACAGGACGCGCTCAGCGCCCACGGCACGCGTCGCAACGTCGAACACCTCCGCGTCGTAGAGGAACGGCGACACCGCGCTGTCGAACCAGGTGTTGGCGAGCGCGGCGCGCACCTCGGGCATGAGCGCATAGAACGGCAACCCGCCGCCCCAGTGCGGGAACACCCAGCGCGCATCGGGGAAGCGTTCCGCGACCGCGAGCAGGCGCTCGGGAGTTGTCGGGCCTTTGCCGGGGTAGACGTGGCCAACGGGCTCCGAGCCATGGACGTTGATCAGCAGTCCCCGCTCCACCGCGAACCGCACCAGCGGCTCGACGAAGTCGTCTGTCGCCAGGTCGATCCCTTGCAGTGCAGGGTGCAGCTCGCCGATACCGACAGCACCCGCGTCGACGCAGCGCTCCGCCTCCCGCAGGGCGTCGTCTCCCCAGCCGGGGTGCACGGAGCAGAATGCGGCGATGCGCCCGGGGTAGCGCGCGACGGCGTCCAGCAGGCAGTCGTTCGCCTCGCGCGCGACGTCGCGGTCGCACCAGCCGAAGCCGAGCACGACGGAGAAGTCGACGCCGCTCTCGTCCATCGCCGCGATGAGGTCTTCCGCTATAGCCATCGACCCGCCCGTGCCGAAGAGCGCAGCGAACGTGGCGTCGCGCGCGGCTATCTCCGAGCGCCGCTCGTTGAAAGAGGCGGGCAGCAGGTGTGTATGGAAGTCAACGATCACGAGGCCCCTCGCGCCGTCCCATCGCTCCTAGTTCTCGGAGCCGGGCTCCTCGCCCTCCTCGAACGCGCTGCCCGAGAACACGCCGACCTCCCGCCCCTGGTGGACGTGCACAACGAAATCGTCCCGTTCGAGGCCGATGGCGTCCAGCAGCTCGTCGTCGAGGTCGGCGATGATGTCCTGTATCTCGTCGGTGGTGTAGCGCTCGGAGACGCACAGTGTGGCGTGGATGATGCGCCCGTAGAAGTGCACGTCGAAGCGCCCCTGCGGCTGGGGCTGGTCGTCCTCGTAGAGCGTGTACACCTCAGAGAACGGCGTACGACACTCGCGTTCGAAGCGGATCATGGGTTCTCCTTTGACTCGACCTGCGCCTTACGTGGGGAAGAAGCGCTGCTCAGGGGCGCACCTGTCCGTCGCCCAGCGCTATCCACTTGTAGCTCGTCAGCTCTCGCAGGCCCATCGGCCCGCGCGCGTGCAGCTTGTTCGTGCTGATCGCGACCTCCGACCCCAGCCCGAGCTGAGCGCCGTCGTTGAAGCGCGTGCTCGCGTTCACGAGCACGACCGACGCCTCCACGGCATCGGTGAAGCGCATCGCGGCGCTGTAGTCCTCCGTCACGATCGCTTCGGTGTGCCCGGAGCCGAACTCGTCGATGTGCTCCAGCGCGTCGTCGAGCGAGTCCACGACCTTCACCGACATCGTGAGCGAGAGGAACTCCTGCCCGAAGTCGTCCGGCCCGGCAGCCCGCACCTGCGACTCCTGCACCGGTCCGATGAGCGACAGCGCCCGCTGGTCGCACCGTAACTCGACCCCCGCTTCCGTGAGCCGGGACGCCGCGCCAGGCAGCAACGCCGGAGCGGCCGAGACGTGCACGAGCAGCGTGTCCAGCGCGTTACACACGTCCGGCCGCTGCGTTTTGGCGTTGTAGATGATGCCGGACGCCTTCTCCAGGTCTGCGCCGGCATCCACGTAGACGTGTACAACCCCGACGCCGCCGGTAATGGCGGGAACGGTCGCGTTGTCGCGCACGTACTTGATGAGCGTTTCGCCGCCACGCGGGATGAACAGGTCAAGGTAGTCGTTGAGCCGGATCATCTGGTCGACGATGGCCCGGTCCGTGTCGGTCACGAACTGCACGGCCTCCGGCA
Organism: Dehalococcoidia bacterium; assembly: GCA_022820645.1. Classification (GTDB taxonomy): domain Bacteria; phylum Chloroflexota; class Dehalococcoidia; order Lucifugimonadales; family Australimonadaceae; genus Bin16. The sequence goes on from JAJEFD010000001.1 coordinate 24,541, forward strand.
CGGCGTCCTCGGCCGCCAGTGCGTCCTTCACCAGCGCGGCAACCGCAGTGTTGGTGTGGACGGCTTCCTTGCCGCCACGCAGCACGACCGCGTTGCCGGACTTCAGACAGAGCGACACGATGTCCGTCGTCACGTTCGGGCGGGCTTCGTACACGCAGCCGATGACGCCCAGCGGTACCCTGCGCCGCTCCACGCGTATCCCGTTCGGCAGCGTGCGGGAGTCGAAACACTCCCCGACCGGGTCGGGCAGCAGCGCGACGGCGCGCACGTCGTTCGCCATCCCGCCTATTCGCTGCTCGTTCAGCAGCAGCCGCCCCATCAGCGCCTCGCTCAGTCCGGCCTCGCGTCCGGCTGCGAGGTCGCGCGCGTTCGCCTCCAGGATGGTGGGGCAGTTCGCCTCGAGAGCGTCGGCGATGGCGCGCAGCGCGCTGTTCTTCTGCTCGGTGGAGAGCATGCGCACGCGCTTGGAGGCCTCACGCGCCGCCTGCGCCTTCGTGATGAGTTCGGATGTGGCCGTTCCCGTTGCCATGTACCTCTCCTTCGTCCTCAGACGACGACCATGTTGTTGCGGTGCACGGCTTCGTCGCCGTTGTGGTGCCCGAGCAACTCCATGATCCGGTCGGAGCGTTCCCCCGCGATCTTCCGCATCTCCGACGAGTCATAGTTCGCTATCCCGTAGGCGAGGCGCGAGCCGCTCACCGAGAGGACCTCCACCACGTCGCCCCGCACAAACCGTCCGTTCACCTCACGGATGCCTGCCGGCAGCAGGCTGCGCGACTGCTCACAGAGAGCGCGCACCGCCCCATCGTCCACCACGAGGCCCGCGTCCTTCTTCGTCATGCCGCTCAGCAGCCACCGCTTCCTGCTCTCCACGACGGACCCTCTCGCAGGGAAGAACGTGCCGTTGCTCAACTGACCGCATGCCGCCTCCCGCACGACGGCGGGGTCTCCGCCGAGGCCGAACACCACCGCCACACCGATGCCCGTGGCATGCTGCGCCGCCAGGAGCTTGGAAGCCATCCCCCCGCGGGTCGCGGTGCTCGTGTGCACCTCCGCGAGGGACATGATGGCATCGTCTATCCGGTCGACTTGGGGTATCAGTTCCGCCGTGGGGTCGCGGTTCGGGTCGGCGGTGAACAGCCCGCCGGTGTCCGTCAGCATCAGCAGCAGGTCGGCGTCGATGACGTTCGCCACGATGGCCGAGAGCGTGTCGTTGTCGCCGAAGCGCTGGCCGTTGATCTCCTTCGTGTCGACCACGTCGTTCTCATTGACGATGGGCACGACGCCGCGCTCCAGCAGCCCGTTCAGGGTGTTACGCACGTTCAGATAGCCCACGCGGTCGTCCACGTCCCGCGCGATGAGGAGCGTCTGCGCGACGACGATCCCGCGCCGCGAGAAGAGCTCCTGGTAGGCGTGCATGAGGCGGCTCTGTCCGATGGCCGCAAGCATCTGGCTCGCAGCGACGCTCTTACCCTGCACGACACCGGGCGCAGCCTCGTGCCCCGCCGCGATGGCGCCCGAGGTGACGAGCACCACCTGCGCGCCCATCTCCACCACGTCCGCGATCTGGTCGACGAGCGACTCCATGACGGAGCGGTCCAAGTGGGCGGTCTTGCGGGTGAGCACGTTCGTGCCGGCCTTGACCACGATCCGCCGGTAGCGCAACTGAACACCGCCCTGTCCGGCGTCTGCGTTTGCCGTCTGGAGTGCCATGCTGCGTTCTCGATACCGTGCCGAAGGCTATGGGGACGTGGGAGTCACTCGTACGGGCATTGTACAGTATGCCCCCGACGCGGCAGGCCACGGAGCAAGGCGTGCTACCTGACCTCCAGCGTCAGCTCCAGCAGGAGACACGGCTCGCCCCACTGCTCCTTGTCGTCGAGAGACCACTCCGCCGACGAGCCGGACGGACGCAGGCGCAGCCCCTCGTCTCCGCCGTACACCAGCACCACGACACCATCCCCGGAGTCCGACACTTTCGCCGCCATCGCCGGGACCGGCTCCCCGCCCGACCAGCCGACCACGTCGCACGGGCCCTCCCAGCCGTCAGGCCGGAACGCGGACTCGACCCACGTCACCTCGTACGGCGGCTCCAGCGCCTCGAACATGCGCGTCACGGAGAGGTCGCAGTTCTCTCCGGCCTCGACGTCTACCTCGACGTACTCCATGTGCGCAGTCTACCGGCAACTACGCGTAGAGCGCATACGCAGCGGATGACGGCCCGCTTCCCAGTCCCTGCTCCGCCGCCCTGCGCCAGAGGGACACCGACGCCTCGTGCAACGGCATGCGCAGTCCGCCGCGCCTCGCCTCGGCGAGCAGCGGCTCGTAGCAGGCGACGTAATCGTCCACCGACGGCTGCGGGTCCCCGGACGCTCCGCCGAGGATGACCTGCCCGATGCGCTCCAACCGCGCCGATGCCCCGGACGCGGTGCGCATCACCTCGTACATCGCCTGGGCGTCCATCCCCAGTTTCGTGGTCAGTGCGAACGCCTCGAATACGCCCACTTCGTACATCGCGGCCGTTGCCGTGTCCAGCGCGTCGTACCCGCCGCCGTGCGCCGGCACGTCCGCGTCGGAAGGCAGCAACTCCCCCGCAACCTCGACGCCCGCGATGGGCTCCAGCGCCTTGATCGCCTCGGGTGGGTCGGCATTGGCCAGTCCCTGTTCGGCGGCATACAGCCACGAATCGCGTGCAGCGTTCCGCAACGGCAACTCCAGCCCCGCCTGTCCGATCATCCACTCCATCAGGTCCTGGTCCTTGATGTTCGTGGAGACGTACGACGTCTGCTCGAACGAGCGATCGAGTATCTTGGGCAGGATGCGCTCCAACTGGCGGCTCACGGACGCGCCCTTGCGCATGACGTGGAAGAGCAGCCCGCAGTCCAACCCCTGCTTCGCGCCGAGCACGAACGTCTCCAGCACACCCAACTGATTGATGTCCTTCACCATGTTGTTGAGCAGCTTGGCCATGTTGCCGCTGCCAACCGGGCCCATGAACCGCGCGTTCGCCGACACCGCATCGAGCGCGAGACGGGTGCGCTCGAATGCAACGGCGTCTCCTCCCACCATCACCGTCAGCCTGCCTCCCCACGCCACGTCGCCCGTCCCCGACACCGGCGCATCGAGGTATGTCACGCCCCGCGCCGCGCACGCTTCTTCCATCTGCCGCGCGAACTCCGGGTGGACGGTCGAGTGGTCCAGCACGATCGTTCCCGGTGCGGCCCCTTCCAGTACGCCGTTCTCACCGCACAGCACCGACTCAACGACCGCGTCGCCCACGAGGCACAGCCCGACTACCTCCGCGCCACGCGCCGCATCAGCGGGCGACCCCCCGGGCGTCGCTCCCATCCCGGCGAGTTCCTGCACCTTGCCCTGGCTGCGGTTGACGACCGTGACGTTGTGCCCCGCCTTCAGCAGGTTCACCGCCATCGGCTTGCCCATCATGCCGATCCCCACGAATCCGATGTCCATCTACGCTCCTATCGGCTGCTTCCAGAGTCGAAGGGCACGGTATAGAGGTCCTCAGCCATCCCGTCGTCCATGAACCGCCAGACGCCGACGTGGCCACGCCGCAGGTCGCCGTTGCCGTCCCAGTCCATCGTGGTGGCGACTCCCTCGTAGTCCACCTCTCCGCCATCGCCGAGGATTCGCAGCGCCTCCGCCACTCCCGCGGCTGAGGGCGTTATCACTGTCCCGGGCCCGCTGCCGATGCTGCGCAGCTGGTCACGGATGGCGGTCCCGTCGACGCTTCCCGCAGCCTGCGCCGCCAGTGCGAGAGCGATCGTGGCGTCGTACGTCCCCCGCACGTAGGCGTACTCGGGTGGGTTACCGTACTCCGCAACGAACGCGGCATCCCACTCGGCCAGGGCCGTACTCTCCGGCGCAGCCGCGCCTGCCGTACCGTATGCGCCCGCGAGAGCCCCACCGACGGCAGCAGCCAGGGCAGGGCTCTTCAAGGCGCCGGGCAGTACGAACCTGCTGTAGAGACCGGTTTCGACCGCCTCCCTGATGACGACCGCCCCCTCCCCCTCGAACGTGAGCACGATGAGCGCCTCGGCGCCCCCGCTCGCCGTCTCCCGCAACTCGGGCAGGAACGTCGTCTGGCTCGCCGGGAGCAGGACAGCCTTCAACTCTCCCGTCCACGCTCGCTCGAACGACTCGAAGAGGCTGCGCCCCCAGGCGTCGTTGCGGTAGACCAGGCCGACGTTCGCGAAGCCGAGGTCGCGCGCCAGCTGCGCCAGCACGAGCCCCTGTGCGCCGTCGGACAGCGTGGCGCGGAAGAAGAAATCGTTGTCCACGGCGCCGGTGAGGAGTGAGGACGAGGCCGACGGGCTGATGACCGGTATGCTCGCAGGACCGGCTACCTGTTCCGCCACGGGCAGCGAGTTCGCGCTGGAGTTGGGCCCGACCAGGACATGAACGCCGTCTTCCTCGATCATGCGCCGGGCCTCCTCCACCGCCACAGTGGGGTCGCGCGTTGAATCCCTGACCACTGTCTCGACGGGACGCCCGAACACTCCTCCTGCAGCGTTGACGTGCTGCACCGCCAGGTGGAACGCCCGTTCCCGGTCGCGCGCCTTCTCTTCCGAATCGGGGCTGTAGTCGAACAGCAGCCCGATCTTCAATGGAGTGGCTGCACTCTCCGAACCGCCGGCGCAGGCCGGAGCCGATACGAGGAGCAGCGCACAGCAGACCAGAACCGCCCGAGCGGCGCTTGACGCGAACGCAACCATGTCTCCTCCGAAGCCGCTCTCGGCGACAGCCCCGTGAGTATAGCAACCCCCTTCGCCACGCCAGCCAGCGCATCCATCCGCTATCATGCATTCTTGGCGCCTGGCGCAACACCCACTGACACTTCTCAGAGGAGCAGCAAATGCAGTACCGCAGACTCGGCGAAACGGACCTCAACGTATCCGTCATCGGACTCGGCACCAACAACTTCGGCAACCCCTCCCGCATCAGCGACCACGCAGACAGCAAGCGCGTGCTCGACAAGTGCCGGGATGTGGGGATCAATCTCATCGACACCGCCAACATCTACGGCGGCGGCCAGAGCGAGGTCCACATCGGCGAGGCGCTGCGCGGCCAGCGGAACGACTTCCTCATCGCCACCAAGTTCAACCTCAACAGCCTGGACGGCGAGTCGCCCCGCGACCGCATCATGAAGAACGTCGAGGAAAGCCTCACCAAGCTCCAGACCGACGTCATAGACCTCTACCAGATCCACTTCATCCCGCACGGCGTTCCGCACGAGGAGTACCTGGAACCGCTGAACGACCTGGTCAAGGAGGGCAAGGTGCGGTACGTCGGCGAGTGCAACTACTCCGGCTGGCGCCACGCCGACGCCAACCGCGCCGCCGACGAGCGCGGCTTCGCACCGTTCGTCTCCTCCCAGAACAACTACAGCCTCATGCACCGGCAGGTCGAGCTCGAACTGCTCCCCTACTGCACGGAGCACAACATCGGCTTCCTGCCCTACTTCCCGCTCGCGGGCGGATGGCTCACCGGCAAGTACGCGGCGGGCGCTGAGGTGCCCGGCAGCGCGAGGCGTATGGTCGGCCAGTTGCAGGGCGACGAACGCGCCCGGGCCGTGCTTTCACGCCTCGACGCCTACGCGAACGAGCACGGGCACACGATCCTCGACCTCGCGTTCGCATGGCTGCTCGCACACCCGGCGGTGAGCTCGGTTATAGCGGGGGCGATGACCGAGGAGCAGGTCGCAGGGAACGCAGCAACGTCGGACTGGATGCTCTCACCCGAGGAGCGCGACGCCGTGGACGCCATCGCAGCATGGGACGGGACGGACGAAGAGGTTGAGCGCTTCGGTATGGGGGCGGACGTTCCGCAGGCCCCCATCAGGTAGGGGACCGATCGGCCTCAGGACAGCCTGCGCAGGCGCAGCGAGGTCGTCATCACCCACGTCATCGTCGTGACGAAAAGGCTGCGCTGGAACAACCCCCGCTTGCGGAGCCACGTGCGCGAGTAGTACGGCAGCGTAAGGATGCAGGTGGCGGCGAACATGCCGTAGGAGAACCATCTCCACCACCCGCACCACGCGGGACGCTCCTTCAGCGCGCGGGGAGACAACGCCATGAGCAGGCCGATGCTCGCCAGCGTCATCCCACCTGCGATGTTGTGGGCGCTGTTCTCCGTGATGCCCGGCACTACTTGCCGCTCGCTGCGCGTGGGGTACTTCGCCGCAAGGACCGCGCCGAGCCCATATATCGCCACGAGTCCCCAGAGGGCGCGTCCCCGCTTCCCTCCTCTCGCCTCATGGTGCAGCAGCGGCCCGAGCCCCTGCACGAGCACGCCGTAACCCGCGAACGCAGCGTTCATCAGCCTGGCGCTCGATGTACCCCGCGCAGCGAGCCGGCTCATCGTGTGCTGCGTCGAACTGTAACCGGGTGGGGCCTTGCGCATAGCACGGGCCGTGACCGACGTGTAGTAGAGCGGCGCCAACGCCGCCACCGAGGCCAGTCGATACCGTATCGAGCGGGACAGCCTCATCCCGTTACTCCTGACGTGATCGCGATTACCGCAGCGATCAGCACGATCCCCAGCGCTATGCGCCGGAACACCAGCGCCGGAATACGGCTGGAGAGCCATATGCCGCCGAAAACACCCGCAGCCCCCGCGGGTAGGAGCACCGCCGCCAACTGTACCGATTCGAGCGTCAGAACGCCCGCCACGGCATAACTCGGGAACGCCGAAAGCGATACCCCTGCCAGATAATAGATGATATCTGCGCGGAACTGTCGCTGCTCAACGCCCTGATTCGCGAAAAAGAGGATGACGGGAGCGCCGGCGAGGCCGGTCGCCCCCGTGAGCAGTCCGCTCGCCGCGCCGACCGGTATAGAGGCGAGCCGCTGATTGCGTGCCGTGCGCTGGAGTCCGAGCAACAGCGCCAGCGCCACCGTGCCCGTCACCACCCCCAGGATTATCTTGATCTGCGGCGCGTCGAGCCGCGTCAGGATGAACGTTCCGATGGGGGTGCAAACGACGCCGGCAAGCATCATCGGCCATATGCGCGCGATGCTGAACTCGCGCCGCGTGTGCACCATCAGCGGGAAGTTCAGGATCGTCCCGAGGATCAACAGCACGGGGATCACGAGTTTCGGGTCGAGGTACGAGGCCATGATAGGCGCCGACGTGACGACGAACCCGAACCCGGTTGCTCCCTGGATGAGCGAGGCGAACAGCACCGTGACGGCGGAACCGATGACGAACGGCAGGTCTGGCATGAGCGGGCGCGGGCGCCCTAGTCCGCCGGGATGAAGGGCGCGGTCGAGCCGTCGAACAGCAGGCTGCTCGGGAGGATCCTGCTCACCTCTTCTATCGTCCACTTCCCTCTGGTGCGCCAGTCCTTGTTGACCGTCCGCACTTCGGTAGGGTGAGCGTAGAACCCGTATTTGCCGCTCCCGGCACGGAACACGCAGCCGTTCACATGTGCCGCTGCGTCGGTCGCCAGCCACACCACGATGGGCGACACGTGTTCGCCGCCCGGACGGTTCATCGCGAGTTCGTCGCCAGCCTTCTTCGCGGGGATGCCGGCCTCGGCCAGCACCTGGGGGTGGTTGTAGTTGATGAACCCGCGCGTCTGTGCCATCGGCGCGATCGCGTTCACCGTGATGTTGTGGTACCGCAACTCGAAAGCGAGGTTCCACGTGAGGCTCACGATGCCGCCCTTCGCCGCGCCGTACGCCGCGCGTCCCTCCGGGTTGCGCCACTGGCTCGACGCCGTGTTGATGATGCGGCCGGAGCGCTGCTCCATCAGCAGGGGCACTGCGTGGTGACAGGTGTTGAACGTCCCTTTCAGGTGCGTCCCCACCACCGCTGCAAAGTCTTCCGGCGTTATCTGGTGGAAGAGTCCCTCGCGCGCGATACCCGCGTTGTTCACCAGGATGTCCAGCTGCCCATAGGCGTCGAGCGCCGTCTTGATGATCTGGCCCGCCTCGTTGTAGTCCGCGACCGAGTTGTAGTTCGCAACCGCCTCGCCGCCGTTCTCCCTGATGAACGCCACAGTGTCGTCGGCAGGGGCGCTGCTTCCGCCCGCACCCGTCCGCTCGACCCCCGGATCGTTGACCACCACCTTCGCGCCCTCGGCGGCCAGCGCGATGGCATGCGCCCTGCCGATGCCCCGGCCGGAACCCGTCACGATGGCCACTTTGCCAGCGAGCCTCGTTCCTCTCGGCGGGATGTATTCGTCTGCCATGGCGCTCCTCCTCCGCCTTATGGGATGAACGGGGCCTTCGTCTCGCCCAGCAACACCGTCGATGGCAGTACCTCGTCCAGCTCATCGAGCGTCCACGGGTCGCCGTTGCCCGCCTCGCGGTACAGCGTCCTGATCTCCGTCGGGTGGCTGTAACGCCCGATCTTGCCCGACCCCGCTCTGAACACGATCCCGTTGACCCCTGCCGCCTCGTCCGAAGCGAGCCAGACGATCAGCGGTGAGACGAATTCCGGTCCCGCACGGTTGTCGCCCTGCTCCGCCGGGTTCTTCTTCCGGTCCAGCCCGGCGTCCGCCAGCATGTTCCGGTAGGTGTCGTCGCCGAAGCTTCGCGTCGCCGCCATCGGCGCGAGCGCGTTCACAGTGATGTTGTGGTTCCGCAGTTCGAACGCCAGTCCCCACGTGAGGGACACGATGGCGCCCTTCGCTGCGCCGTAGTTCCCGCGCCCCTCCGGGTTGCGCCACTGGCTCGACGCCGTGTTGATGATGCGCCCGTAGCGCTGCTCCATCATCACCTTCACGGCGTGGTGGCAGGTGTTGAACGTCCCGAACAGGTGCACGTTCATCAGTCCGTCCCACTCCTGTTCGGTCAACTGGTGGAAGAGCCGGTACTGGAACGTCCCTGCGTTGTTCACTAGGATGTCCAGCCGGCCGAAGTTGTCCACCGCCGTCTTGATAAGGTTGCCCGCCGCCTCGTAGTCCGAGATGTCGTCGTAGCTCGCAACAGCCTCGCCGCCGTTCTCGCGTATCGCCGCGACCGCCTCGTCCGCCGGAGCGCGCGTGCCGCCGGAGCCGTCGCGCTCGACGCCGATGTCGTTCACGACAACGCTCGCCCCCTCCTCCGCGAGCGCCATCGCATGGGCGCGTCCGATACCCCGGCCCGAGCCGGTGACGACCGCCACTCTCCCTTTGAGCAGATTGCCCATTGCCACGCCTCCGTCCAGCCCTTGCGAGTTGGTGGAGAGTATAGCGCGGGTTTGGCTCCAGCGGACCCGCACCCCCGCCGGGGCCGGACTGCTGACGGGGCGTGTCAATCGAGTTGAGCGGGGCTATCATCCCGCTATGGGATGCTGCATCGAAACCCTGATGGTCGCCTGGGACGAAAAAGCCCACCGGCTTGTTACAACGGGGAACGATACGCTCGGCTTCCGCGAGTTCGCGGCCCTCGCCGGTATCGAAAGCGACCGCGACCTGTGGCGCGTGATAGACGCCTTCTGCGAGGCGCGGGGGCTGATGTTCCCGTGGCGGTTTCTCAAAGTTGTGCCGGACGAGGACGTGCTGGCGCAAGCAGCGCCGGAGCCGTAGCGCTCGACCCCTGTGCCATTCACGACTACGCTCGCCCCTCCCATGCCGTTCCTCTCGGGCGCGTCAGCCGGTTTCGTTGCCGCTGCTCTTGATGAGCTGCACTCCGAGGTAGACGCTCCAGGCAACCCAGATGAAGTAGCACGCCCTCGATACGGTGATCCCCTCCAGGCGCAGATCGACCGAGAAGAGCCCAACGACTAGGCCGGCGAGCGAGACAACGGAGACGACCACGATCCCGTTCGCCGCAAGTACGTTGGAGCGGGCGCGCATCCATGGACTCAGGCCCAGGACGAGGAACCCGGCGGCGACCAACAGTCCGCCCAGCACACGGGCCGCGGACTGCACTTCGTAGAGCGCCAGCCCTGTCGCCATCGATTCCGCCGACGAAACGTCGATCTCGGAGATCGGGTGGTTCAACCCCTGGGTTATCCCCCAGACGATCATGCCTGTCCCCAGGAACACGACGGCGAGGAGCGCCGCTCCGATGCCGCCGCCTTCCCGGATCGCTCCGGCCTGCAGGACGATGTACCCGAACAGCAGGAGCGCGAGACCGAACGGCACGACCAGCGCGGTCAGGTGAGCGAGCGCCGTGTTCGCCGACTTCGCCGTGATGCTGGCAACCGCGTCGGTCGAGTCGGCGCTGTCTATCAGCAGGCCGCCCGGTTCTATCAGGAAGAACCCCAACGCAAGGAGCGGACCTATCACGAGAGCCCATCCCCCGGACCTGTTCATCGCGGCACTCATCACATCCTCCTATTCCAGCGGATGCTGGCACGCTAGCAAGCCTGGGCGGATGCGGTCAAGCGCGGGTCGGCGAGTGAGAGGTCTAGTTGAAGATCTCGTCCTCGCGGAATCTCGTCCAGGACGTGAACACAGGGAACGGCGAGGGCAGCACCCCTTCCGGATCGTTCAGCCTGAACGCTATCTCCTTTGCATCGAAGACGTCCCTGATCGAGATGGAGAAACCGGAGACAGGAACGCAGTCGCTGCACTGCGTGGGGAACTGCTGCCTCGTTCGGGGCTCGGTGAACCGGACCGTTATCTCGGAGCCCCCACTGCGTTGCTCGATACTGTAGTCCTGCGCGTAAAGTTCCCACTCATCGACCACATGCCCGCCCTCGGCATACTGGGCGTAGATGCCGACCGGTCCGAAGAAATCGATAACGACAGCCTTCCGCCGGTCGGCGTCCCTGCCTGGCTCGAACTGGCGGAAGGAGCGGCCTTCCAGCTCCACCTTGATACGCTCGGCTTCTGCGGCGCTGACCGGTTGAAGCGGTTCATCCGCACTGCATGCAGTCGCAACAACGAGCATGGCGAAGAGAACCCAACAGTGCTGTCGATCGGAGCATCATGCGGTCATCTCCACCTGTTGCGCGCTTCCCTAGCGCCGGGGGCGGTAGCGGTCTGACGAGTCCAGGATGAGCGTGACGGGGCCGTCATTCACCAGCGCAACGTCCATCATCGCCTGGAACTGTCCCGTCTCTATGGGAACACCGGCCGCGCGAAAACGCTCCACGAGGGCCGCGAACCGCCCCTTAGCCTCATCCGGAGGCGCCGCCTCCGTGAACGACGGACGCCGTCCACGGCGCATGTCGCCGTACAGCGTGAACTGGCTCACCACCAGCAGGCTGCCGCCCACATCGAGCACCGAGCGGTCGAAACGCCCCTCGGTGTCGGGGAACACGCGCAGGTGCACGGTCTTTTCGACGATGTAGTCCGCGTCTGCGTCCGCATCGTCACGGCCCACCGCTGCCAGCACCACCAGACCTGCGCCGATGCGCGACACCACCACGCCGTCGATCGACACCGAGGCGCTGCTCACGCGCTGGACAACCGCGCGCATCCGTTACTCAGAGGAGGTGGAAGACGTGCTGGACGCCTTGCTCTTCGAGTCCGCCGTCTTGGTGCTGCTCTTCTCCGAGGAAGCAGCAGCGGACGATGACGACGATGAGGAAGACGACGAGTCGCTCATGCCCTTGCGGGCGTAGTCCGTCGTGTAGAAGCCGGAGCCCTTGTAGATCACAGCGGGGAGCGAGATCCTGCGGCGGCTGAGGCCGGAGCAGGCCGGGCACGGCTGCTCGGTGCTCGCGCTGAAACTCTGCCGCAGATCGAACTCGTTACCGCAGGACTCGCACTGGTATGCGTAGGTAGGCATGAGCGGTAGGCCTCTCTCACAGTTAGCAGTCGCGTGTGGCGACTGCTAACGCCAACATACCGCCGCGCCGGAGCGTTGTCAATCGCGCCGCCTTGCCGGTGAGTGGGGCGCTGTGCTAGCATCACCTCCGCGCGGCGCATGCGCACGGAGCATTCATGGCATACGTTGAAATGAGAGACGGGGAGCCGCCCGAGGCGATCGTGTCGCGGTTCCGCGCGGCAGTCACCCGCAACGGCATCCTCAAGGCCCACAAGGACCGGCGCTTCTTCCGCTCCAAGGGAGAGAAGGCCCGCATCGCGGCCCGCCGTTCCGCCAGGCGCCGCCGCCGCTCTGGTATGTAGCCCTTCCCTGAGCCCGCACGCGCTGGCCGGCCAGGACTACCAGCGCACAGCCCCCGTTACCTGAATCTGCACTGGGGCGACTCGTGAGGCCCATCCGCATAGCCCTCGGCCAGATGAACGCAACCGTCGGCGACCTGCACGGCAACGCCGAACGCATGCTTGCGCTCGTCCAACAGGCCCGTGAACGGCAGGCCGACCTCATCGCCTTCCCTGAACTGGCCCTCACCGGCTACCCGCCGGAGGACCTGCTCTTCAAGCGCCAGTTCCTGCTCGATGCCCGGGCCGAGCTGGAGCGTATCGCCGGGGTCGCGCACGGCATCACCATCGTCGTGGGTGTTCCCGATTTCGTGGACGGCGAGCCCTTCCACCTCGGCGCGGCCCTCTACCCTGACCAGATGGAAGGCCGCATCTACAACGGCGCCGCCGTTCTGCACGACGGAGGCGTCGCTGCCATCTACCGCAAGATCCTCCTCCCCAACCACGGCGTGTTCGACGAGGAGCGCTACTTCGCGCGCGGCAACGAGTGCCCCGTCTTCGAGATCAACGGCGTGCAGACAGGCGTCAACGTCTGCGAGGACATCTGGTACGACACCGGCCCCGCCACCGTGCAGCGGCTCGCGGGTGCGGAGGTCGTCGTCACCATCAACGGCTCTCCGTACCACCAGGGCCGCTACGCCCAGCGCAGCGCAATGCTCTCGCGCCGCGCGAGCGAACACGGCTGCTTCATCGCCTACGTCAACCTCATCGGCGGCCAGGACGAACTCGTCTTCGACGGCCAGAGCCTCGTCTTCGACCCGCGCGGCGAACTCATCGCACGCGCCCCGCAGTTCGAGGAATCACTGCTGCTCGTGGACGTGGACGCCGACGAGGTCGGCTCTCCCGATCCGGAAGGTCCGCTCGCCCGGGCCGGACTCGACACCATCGGCGAGCCGCGCCGCTACTTCCTGTCCGGCACAAGCGATACAACTCCGCGCGAGCCGCTTCCCCCCGCAATCACAGAGGAATTGCACCCGCTCACGGAGGTATACCAGGCCCTCGTCACCGGCACCAGGGACTACGTGCTCAAGAGCGGCTTCAGGGGCGCGGTCATCGGCCTCTCCGGCGGCATAGACTCCGCGCTCACCACCGCCATCGCCGCCGACGCGCTCGGGCCGGAGCGCGTTACTACGTTCTTCATGCCGTCGCAGTACACGTCCGACCAGTCCTGGGACGATTCGAAAGCGCTCACCGACAACCTCGGCGTCCGGCTCGTCTCCCTGCCCATACGCCCCATCTTCGACGAGTTCCTCGAAACGCTCGCTGACGAGTTCGCCGGCAAGGAGCCGGACACGACGGAAGAGAACCTGCAGGCGCGCATCCGGGGCAACCTGCTCATGGCGGCGTCCAACAAGTTCGGCTGGATCGTCCTCACCACCGGCAACAAGAGCGAGATGGCCACCGGCTACGCCACCCTCTACGGCGACATGGCGGGCGGGTTCGCCGTCATCAAGGACGTGCCGAAAACCCTCGTGCAGCAGCTCGCACGCCATCGCAACGTGATGGCCGGACGGGAGGTCGTCCCGGAGTCGATCATCGTCCGCCCGCCCACCGCCGAGCTCCGCCCTGACCAGAAGGACGAGGACTCCCTCCCTCCCTACGACGTGCTCGACCCCATCCTGCAGGCGTATGTCGAGGACGACCGCAGCTTCGACGAGATGCTCGCCGCCGGGATGCCCAGGGATGCCGTCGAGCTTACCGTGCGCCTCGTCGATCGCAGCGAGTACAAGCGCCGCCAGGCGCCCCCCGGCGTCAAGATCACGCGCCGCAACTTCGGGCGCGACCGCCGCCTCCCCATCGTCAACCGCTACCGCCCCTCCTGAGCCTCAACCTCCCACGAGCGCCCCTGCAGACATCCGGATTTGTGGAATTCCGGATTTGTGACACATGCCCATTGCGCGGTTGCACCATATGCATGGCAAACTCGTCAGCAACCGCCACACAGCCCGCGATAGTGGGTGTGATACGATGAAAACACTGGCATGTGGCAGCCAGGAGACGAGGCCAAAAGGACATGTCTGACAAGGAACAAGCGCTGGCACTGGCTCTCGGGCAGATAGAACGGCAGTTTGGGCACGGGGCGATCATGCGGCTGGGCGAAGCCACCCAGAGCCTGCATGTGGAAGCCATCCCCACGGGCTCCATCTCGCTGGACCTGGCCCTGGGTATAGGAGGGATCCCAAAGGGGCGGATCACCGAGATATTCGGAACGGAGTCCGCAGGGAAATCCACGCTCTGCAGCCACATCGTCGCGGAAGCGCAGCGTCGCGGCGGCACCGCCGCCTACATAGACGCTGAGCACGCACTGGACCCCACCTACGCCGGACAGTGCGGCGTGCAGGTGGACTCACTCCTCATCTCGCAGCCTGACTCCGGCGAGCAGGCGTTAGAGATCGTCGAGTACCTCGTGCGCAGCGGCGCCGTGGACGTTGTCGTCGTGGACAGCGTGGCCGCTCTCGTGCCCCGGGCAGAACTCGAAGGCGACATGGGCGACGCCCACGTCGGGCTGCAGGCGCGACTGATGTCTCAGGCGCTCCGCAAGCTCACTGCCGCCACCAACACCTCCCACACCGCGGTCGTGTTCGTGAACCAGCTGCGGGAGAAGGTGGGAGTCTTCTTCGGGAGCCCGGAAGTCACTCCGGGAGGCAGGGCGCTCAAGTTCTACAGCTCCGTCCGCATAGACCTGCGGCGTATCGAAACGATCAAGCAGGGGACGGACCCTGTCGGTTCACGCGTCAGGGCGAAAGTCGTCAAGAACAAGGTTGCCCCGCCCTTCAGGCAGGCCGAGTTCGACATCATGTTCAAGATAGGCATCAGCAAGGAAGGAGACCTCCTCGACCTCGGTGTGGAGATGGGGATCGTCCGCAAGTCCGGCGCGAACTACTCGTACAACGAGACACGCCTGGGACAGGGCCGCGAGAACGCCAAGACGTTCCTCCGCGCCAACCCGGATATCGCCGCTCAGATCGAGGCGAAGGTTCGCGGCATCGACGCCGCGAACGGACACAGCGAGGCTCCCGTTCCCGAGGCCGAGCTCCAACCGGCGGCCCCGGCAACCGGGTAACCGGCATCGTCTTACTGGCTGCCACGCGCCGGGAATAAAGGACGGCGGTGGCAGATAACGTGCGCTGCACCAACGCGCAAAACGGCGGGCACCACACCCGCCTCCTCGCGCCAGCGGCCTTCGCGCTGCTGGGCGGTCTTGGCGTACTCGCTTCGCTGCCGCTCCCGGGACCCGGGAACCGTCGTCTGTCTATAGCCATGGCCGGCCTGTCCGGTCCTCCTCGGTGGGGACGCGCGCGCAGGTCGAGCCCGAAAGGAGACGCTCATGGAAGCGTTGATTGTCGGTATTGCGGGAGCAGTGGCGGGGGCTATCGTCGGTATCGTAGTGGTCTTGTTCGCCCGGAGCAGGGGACGGAACAGGCGCATGGGAGCAGCGCAGGACGAGGCGGCTCGCATACTCGCAAGCGCTGAGGAAGAGAAGAAACGCGCCCTGCTGGAGGCCCAGGAAGAGGCGCTCAAAGCGAAGCAGGAGGCTGAGGCCGAACTGCGCGACAGGCGGCGCGAGGTGCAGCGAGCGGAAAACCGCCTTGCCAGCCGGAGCGAGAGCCTCGACAGCCGCCAGGAAGGCTTGGAACTACGCGAACTGCGCGTGGCCGACCGGGAGCAGGACGTCGAGCAGCAGTACGAGGAAGCCGAAGCCATCAAGGCTGAGCAGGCCGTCAAGCTCGAACAGGTCGCGAACCTCAGCGTGCAGGAAGCGAAGGCCCAGATCATGCAGGCCGCGGAGGACGAGGCCGAGCACGAACTCGCCAAGCGCTACTACACCCTCGAACAGAAGATGCTGAACGAGGTGGACGAGAAAGCGAAGAAGACCATCGCCCTCTCCATCCAGCGTCTGGCTTCAGACGTCGTCAATGAGTCCACCACCTCACAGGTGGCGCTGCCGAACGACGAGATGAAGGGCCGTCTCATCGGGCGCGAGGGACGCAACATCCGCGCCATCGAAGCCGCCACAGGCGTCGATCTCATCATCGACGACACGCCGGAGGCCGTGACGGTCTCCTGCTTCGACCCCATCCGCCGCGAGGTGGCAAAGGTGGCGCTCACCAACCTCATCGCCGACGGGCGCATCCACCCCGCGCGCATCGAGGAAGCGGTCAACAAGGCGCAGAAGGAAGTCGAGGACTCCATCGCCCGCTCCGGGGAGCAGGCCGTGCTGGACGCAGGCGTCCGCGGGCTGAACCCCGAGCTCATCAGGCTCCTCGGCAGGCTCCAGTACCGCTACAGCTACGGCGAGAACGTTCTGCAGCACTCCGTCGAGGTCTCGCGCATCGCGGGGCTGATTGCCGGTGAGATAGAAGCGGACGTCCAGACCTCCAAGGCCGGTGGACTGCTCCACGACATCGGCAAGGCTCTCACCCACGAATTCGAGGGTACGCACATCGAGCTCGGCGAGGAGGTTGCCCGGCGTTACTCCCTCACGCCTGCCGTAACCGCCGCTATCAACGAGCACCACGACGACGACAGGGGGTCTGTCGAGGCTTTCGTCGTCGCGGCGGCTGACGCCATCAGCGCCGCGCGTCCCGGCTCCCGCCGTGACACCGTCGAGCTCTACCTCAAGCGGCTGGAAGCCCTGGAAGACGTCGCCAACAGCTTCGATGGCGTGCAGAAGTCGTACGCCATACAGGCGGGCCGCGAGGTGCGGATCCTCGTCGAGCCGGACGCGATAGACGACGTCGCTGCATCGAACCTCGCACGCAAGGTCGTCCGCAAGATCGAGGAGAACCTCGTCTACCCGGGCGAGATCGTCGTCACCGTCGTGCGCGAGACCAGGGCTACCGAGGTCGCCCACTAGAACGGACGATGCGGCTGCCCGCACTCGGATTTGGAGTGCGGGCAGCCCCGCCCGGCGAGCCATGAAAATAGACCTCCACATGCACTCCACGCGTTCGGACGGACGCCTGACGCCCACCGAACTCGTAGAAGTCCTCGCGCATCGGGAGGTCGATGTCGCTGCGCTCACCGACCACGACTCCACCGAAGGGCTGGACGAGGCCATCGCCGCCGCCGCCGCTCATCCCGCGCTGCGTATCGTCCCCGGTATCGAGATCAGCGCCTCGCACCCCACGATGGACAACTCGGACGTTCACCTGCTCGGCTACTTCGTGGACCGCGCTGACGCCGCGTTGCAGCGGCAGCTCACCGCGCTCCGTCAGGAGCGGGAAGAGCGGGGACTGCGGATGCTCGATAACCTCGCCAGACTCGGCTACCCGCTCGACTGGGAGCGCGTCCGGGAACTCGCGGACGGCGCAAGCATCGGGCGTCCCCACATCGCGCACGCGATGGTGGAGCGAGGCTACCTGGCAACGTACAAGGACGCGTTCGATGGGCTGCTGAACAACGGGGGCGCTGCGTTCGTCGGTCGCGTGGGCGTAACGCTGGAAGACGCCGCGCGCACGATAAGGAGCGCAGGCGGTGCGGCAGTCCTCGCGCATCCCCTCTACGTCGAGGAGTACGCAACGCTCGTTCCCCGGCTGCCTGATATGGGCATCGTGGGACTCGAAGCGCACTACGCAAACTTCAACGCGGATGAGCAACGCGCCCTGTTCGGCCTCGCCAAACGCTACGGCCTCCTGCCGTGCGGCGGGAGCGATTATCATGCGATGGGCAACGAGAACGAGGCGCTTCCCGGATCGGACGGCCCGCCTCCGGAAGTGTTCGAAACCTTGGAGCGTCTTGCCGGAGCGGGATAAGAGCCTCTTGCGATGGACGATTCCTTACAGATAGCGCTGGTACTCCTCTACGCGTACCTGCTGGGCTCTGTGCCTGCCGCCTGGATCGTCGCCCGCCTCGTCAAAGGCATAGACCTCCGCAAGGTCGGCAGCGGCACCATCGGCGCGTCGAACGTCTACTACAACGTCGGGCGCTTCTGGATACTGCCCGTCGGCATCTTCGACCTCTTCGTGAAAGGGCTCACCCCCGTCTACTTCGCCCGCGCGCTCGGCCTGGAGATAGAGGTGCAGGCAGCGGCAGGACTGCTCGCCGTGATAGGCCACAACTGGCCGGTGTCCCTCGGTTTCAAGGGCGGTAGGGGGGTGGCGCCCTCGGTCGGGGCGCTCCTGGCCCTCGGCCGGCTGGAACTCGCCTTCTTCATCGTCATCACCAGCGCCGGATGGCAGTTCACCAAGGCCTCCGGCGTCTGGGTGCTGCTCGGGTTCGTATCCCTGCCGTTCGTGGCGCTCTACTTCCAGCGTCCGGCCGCCGTCGTCCTGCTGATGACGGGTCTACTGCTCATCACTGTCGTCAAGCGCCTCGCGTCGAACTCGCTGCGCGGTTCCGACGTCCCGCTGCCTCAACTCCTCTTCAACCGGCTCATGTACGACCGCGACATCGCAGACCACGACGCCTGGGTCCAGCGCAACACGCCGCAACCGGAGACGGAATGACGCAACTGCCCACGTGCCACTGGCACCCTAACCGTGAAACGGGTTTGCGGTGCGGCAACTGCGAGAAGCCCATATGCACCGAGTGCATGCGCCAGCACCCGGTCGGCATACGCTGCAAGGAGTGCGGCGCGCCGGTCGGGCTGCCGACCCACGCCGTCTCTATGAGCTACGTGACCAGAGGCATTGCCGCAGCCCTCGGAGCGGGGGTGGCCGGGTTCATCGCCCTGCAGATCGTGTTCAGGCTCCTCCCCTTCGGAGGGTTCTTCACCTTCTTCATCATGCTGGGGCTCGGGTACGCCCTGGGCGAGGTCGTCAGCGCCGCCGTCAACCGGCGCAGAGGCCGGACCTATCAGTGGATGGCGCTGGGCAGCGTGGCACTTGCCACCCTCCCGTTCCTCATCGGCGCGCTTGGTGATCTCTCTATCGGTGGGCTCTTCCGCCTCGCAGCCGTCGGCGTCGCGATGGCGGTCGCATGGTCGCGCCTCGCGCGGTAGCGCGTGCCAACTCGCCGGAACCGCGCTACAATCTCACGCAGCGCGGGCGTAGCTCAGGGGTAGAGCATCTGCTTCCCAAGCAGAGGGCCGTGGGTTCGAATCCCATCGCCCGCTCCAGGTACTCCCCTTTACTTCCCGTACTCCAGCCAGCTTCGTCCGCACACAGGAGGAGCCCGATGACAACGTCCACGCCAGAGACACGCCCGGACTTTGACCGGATCGTCAAATACGATGCCTACCGCGCCTTCCAGGAGAAGGAGGGCATACCCGTCATCACCGGATTTGCCGTGGACGACCTCCGCACCGTCGAGGTCAAGCCGTGGGCGCGCCTGGACTGCCTCGGCACGTACATCAACCTCGACGGCGCCGGCGATACCAACGGCGCCTACGTCGCTGAGATACCGCCGGGCGGTAGGATGGCCCCGGAGAAGCACATCTTCGAGAAGAACATATATGTCCTCGAAGGGCGCGGCGCGACCCTCGTTGGCGACGACCCCAACAGCCGCGTCAGCTTCGAGTGGAAGCGCGGCAGCGTCTTCTCCATCCCCATCAACGTCTGGCACCAGCACATGAACGGCAGCGGCTCGGAGCCTGCCCGTTTCGTCGCGGTCACCACTGCCCCCATCACCATGAACCTCTTCCACAACGAGGGCTTCGTCTTCAACAATCCTTACGTCTTCGAGGACCGCATCGGCAACCCGAAGCAGTTCCAGGGCGAGGGCAGGATGTGGACGGCCACGACCGGACGCACCAACGCCTGGGAGACCAACTTCGTGCCCGACATCGAGACATTCACGACGTTCTCCTGGAAAGAGCGCGGCGCAGGGGGAGCGCACATCAAGTTCGAGCTCGCGGACCAGACGCAGACTGCCCACGTCTCGCAGTTCCCCGTCGGCACGTACAAGAAGGCGCACAGGCACGGCCCGGGCGCGCACGTCATCATCATCAAGGGCGAGGGCTACTCGCTGCTCTGGCCATCCCACGGTAGCCCCCACGACGGCATGGAACGCGTCGACTGGAAGCCCGGCTCGCTCGTCGTACCCCCGAACGGCTGGTTCCACCAGCACTTCAACGGCGGCGCCACGCCCGCGCGGTACCTCGCATTCCGCTGGGGAAGCCAGAAGTACTACTTCTCACTCGGCGTGGCGATGGAAGGCGACACCGACGTGGACGTGAAGCAGGGCGGCGCACAGATCGAGTACGAGGACGAAGACCCCATCATCCACGACATCTTCCTCGAGACGCTCGCGAAGTCTGGCGCGGAATCGCAGATGGCGGAGTTCATCCCCCGCCTCCGCAGCGAGTAGCCAGGTTCAGGCTAGGACGTTGGAGGCGGAACGCCAGGTATAGGGGGTGGGAGAGGTATCACCTCGCCATCCACTACCAATCCCTCGGTAGGCTCCACCGTGGCTTCCGCATCCGTCCCGTCGCCGGACTGCCCCGGACCGGTCAGGCTTGCGGGCGGCGTGGATTGTCCAGCGCTGTTATCTCCCCAGCAGACGGCGGTGCCCTGGAAGGTCACTCCGCACGTGTGCACTTCTCCTACGCACTCCTGGACTCCATTCACCGTACCGCAGGAATAATTGCGCCCGCAGCTGATCTGGAAGAACGCATCGGTCGGGACTTCAGCGCCGCCCCAGTCACCCCAGCATTGCGCAGTCCCATCCCCGCGCAGGCCACAGGAGTGCGATCCCCCGCTACTGATGGACAGGAAAGCGACGTCGACCGGTGCGTTCGTCCGCTGACCGGAGCTGTCGCTGCCCCAGCAGACCGGGGTGCCCTGCGCGGTAAGCGCACACGTATGGTCTCCACCGCTCGCGATAGCGAAGAATGCCCCCGCCGGTGGGTTCAACTTGCCGTCCGCGTCGTCTCCCCAACAGACCGCACTACCATCCGGCCGGAGTCCGCACGCATGGCGTCCTCCACTGCTGATCTGGGTGAACTTCTCCCCATCGGGAGGGGTGATCCCCTGACCGCCCCAGCAGACCGGGGTGCCGTCGAAAGTGAGCGCGCACGTGAAATCGTCGCCGCTGCTGAGCGCCAGGAACGTCTGGTCGGCGGGGGCGTTTATCTGGCCAAAGGCATCGCCGCCCCAGCAGATGGCCGCTCCCTCCAGGGTAAGTCCACATGAGTGGTTGTTTCCGCTGCTTATCGTCCTGAGCGGGAGGAAGGCGATCGGCATCGCCTGTCCCAGGCTGTCGCTGCCCCAGCAGACGGGGGTCCCACCGGGCGGGAGCGCACACGTATGGCGGTCACCGGCGCTGATGACGGTCTCCGGCTGCATGACGATGGAGACGTCCGGCTGTGGCGTGAGTATCCCCGGCTCTTCCGGCGTTGGCGTATCCGTTGGTGTCGGCGTGGGCGTAGGCGTGTCGGTCGGTTCAGGTGTGGGGGTCGCCGTCGCTTCTGGCGCAGGGGTGGGGGTGGGGGTTGGCGCAGGCGTAGGAGTGGGCGTGCTGGGCCCTTCAGGAGTCGCACGCGCTTCGAACTGTACGACTCCGGGCGACGGCTCGCCGCACGCAGCCAGCGTGAACAGCAGCAGGACTGCGATGGCAAAGAGGCTTGGGAAACGAGTGTGGAAGATACGCATCGTCGCCCGCGAATGACCGCGGCACAGTCACTATACACAGCGGGAGACGCCAGAGTCACCGACTTCTCCGAGCGAGTATGCTTGAAGTGTGAGTAGCCCAACTACCAACTTCCGCAGCGGGCTCGTGGCCATCGTCGGCAGGGCAAACGTCGGCAAGTCCACGCTGCTGAACGCCCTGCTCGGGCAGAAACTGTCCATCGTGAGCGCGAAACCCCACACGACCCGTCACAGGCTGCTCGGCGTCCTGAACGGCAGTGATTTCCAGGCCGCCCTCATCGATACGCCGGGGTTCCTTCGGAAAGGCCGCGACCAACTCGACGCTGCGATGGCCCGCCAGCTCTCCGGCGCGCTCGGCGACGCCCATGCCGTCGTTCTTGCCGCGGAGCCACGCTATCCCGGCGACGTCGAACGAGCGCTCATCGATCAGATCGCCTCGGTGGACGTGCCCGCGCTGCTCGTGCTCACGAAGACCGACACCATCGCCAAGCAGAAGCTGCTGCCGGTCATGGCGCGCTACGCCGAAACCCACCCATTCGCCGAGATCGTGCCCGTGAGCGCTCTCGAACGCGACGGGCTGATCCCTCTCGCGGAAGCGATAGGTGCGCATCTGCCGGAGCAGGACGCCCTCTTCCCGCCGGAGATGCTCACCGACCGCACGACACGCTTCCTCGTGGGTGAACTCGTCCGCGAGAAGATCTTCGAACACTACGCCCACGAGGTCCCGTACGACACAGCCGTGGAAGTCGTTACGTTCGAAGAGCGTGAGAGAGAGGCGCCCGACTACATCCGGGCAGTGGTCTACGTGGACACGCCCTCCCAGAAGCGGCTCCTCATCGGCAAGGGAGGAGGAGCGCTCAAGGAGGTCGGTGTCCTCGCGCGTCCTGAGATCGAAGCGCTCACGGGGCGCCCGGCCTTTCTCGAACTATGGGTGAAGGTGAACACGCGATGGCGCCGGAAGGCCGGCTTCATCCAACGCACCCTGTAACAGACAGATAACCCCGTGCTGCCCGCGCGAGCGCCTGTACGGGTATCATGCGCCTGACGCGAAGGAGGTTGATGCCGTGCCCCTGATCCCGCGAGTGATGAGCACCCAGCACCCGGACAACGCGGAGGCCCCCGCCTACGCCATCGACGGCGTTATCAAGGGCGACGGGGAGATCATCGAGGCCGCCGATGTGCTGGCGCTCGGCTGCGACGAGCAGATGTGGGACTCCGAGGGCAAGGACACCGACACACACGTCATCCAGAAACTGCTCAGTCACTATCCCGGCTACTTCTCCGACGAGCTGAAACTGGGGCGCGACGCCCTCATCACCCTCCGCGTCCCGAATCCCTCCATCGAACTGGAGATGCGCAAGCTCCTCGTCGAAGCGCTCCAGGGCATCCCCATCGCCTACGACGTCGCGAACGAGTTCTACGAGGGCGACCTCGAACCCCCCATCCAGGAAGTCATCCTTCCCTTCACCACCAACGCCGCGCAGATAGTCAAGGTGCGGGACTACTACGCGCAGTTCATCGCAGGGCAGGAGAGCAGGCATCTGCCGGACGGAAGCACCGTCAGCGATTGGATAGGCGACTTCTACCCCAAGCACATCCGCGTCATCCCGCTCTTCGAAGAGCGGGAGCAGATGATGACGGTGGACGACATCGTCCGCGAGTACCTGCAGGGATGGGAGGTCGAGTACCAGCGCGTTTTTCTCGCCCGGAGCGACCCTGCGCTGAACAACGGCATCGTCGGCGCCGAACTGATGCTCAAGACCGCCCTCGCCCGGCTGGACCGCCTCGAGGGCGAACTGGGCATCCCTCTCTATCCCATCATCGGCGCAGGCTCGGCGCCCTTCCGGGGGCACCTCTCCCCTGTGAACGTGGACCGCATCTTCCGGGAATATCCCAGCGTACAGACGCTCACGGTGCAGTCTGCGTTCAAGTTCGACTACCCACGCGAGCAGGTGGTCGACGCCATCGCGCAGCTCCACGCGTACGAGCGCCAACCCGCTCCGCCGGTTGACGAGGCACGCGTCAACGACATCATCGACAGGGCAGCAGCGGCCTACCAGGAACAGGTGCGCAAACTCGCCCCCACCATCGCCTCCGTATCCGCTCACATACCGCGCAGGCGGGAGCGCAAACTGCACGTCGGCCTCTTCGGCTACGGGCGCACGCTTCCGGGCGCGGAGGACGTAGCCCTTCCGCGCGCCATCGCATTCGCGGCCACGCTCTACTCCATAGGAGTGCCCCCGGACCTCCTCGGGCTCGCCGCGCTCAACGAGGACGACTTCGCCTACCTGCGCGAGATCTATCCCAGCCTCCAGGAAGACCTCAGCGCCGCCCTGCGCTTCTCGAACGAAACGCGCATCACGCAACTCCTCGGCGACGACTACCGGCGGTTGTTCGTACGCTTCACCCAGGAGATCGACCGCGTCCACGAAGGGCTGACCACGGCGGTCTGGGCCGGGCTCGTACGGAACCGCACATCCCGGACGCGGCACTTCATCGAAGAGGCCGCCCTTATCCGTCGCTTTCTCGGATAGGAGCGCGCCGGTTCCTCGGCTAATCTTCTTCGGCCTCCACCTGTATCTGGGGCAGCCAGTTGAGGAATCCCGGCAGGTACCAGTTCCGCGCGCCGAGCAACTGCATGCTCGCTGGAACGAGGATGCTCCTCACCAGTGTTGCGTCCAGCAGGACGGCTACCGCAAGCCCGAACCCCGCCTGCTGGTTCACGACCATGTCGCCCGAAGCGAAGCCGCTGAACACGGCCACCATGATGAGCGCAGCGCCCGTGATGAGGCTTGCGGTCGAGCGCAGGCCGTACGCCACTGATTCGGCGTTGTCGTGCGTCTGGTCGTAGCGCTCGCGGATGCGGCTCAACATGAAGACGTGGTAGTCCATGGACAGCCCGAAGAGGATGGCGAACAGGATCAGCGGCAGCCACGCCTCTATCGTCTCGATCTGCTGGAACCCGAACAGGTCAGCCCCCACGCCCTTCTGGAACACGAGCACCATCAACCCGTAGGCAGCGCCGACCGAGAGCAGGTTCATGATGATCGCTTTGATGGGGATGACGATGGAGCGGAAGACCACCAGAAGCAGGATGAAGCTCACGCCGAGGATGAATGCGAAGATGATGGGCAGGTAGGCGCTGAGCTGTGTGTCAAAGTCCAGGAACTCCGCTGAGATGCCTCCCACGTGTGCCTCAGCCGGAACGCCGGAGAACGCCTCAGGGATATAGTCGTCCCTCAGCCGTTCGATCAGGCCGAACGCAGCCGCTCCGCTGGGCGCGCCGGGTACCGGTATCGCAATCATGGTGAGGTTGCCGTGCGTTTCCGTAGGTAGCGCAGCAGCTGACGGATCGTTGAGTATCTCCGGGTTGCTTTGCAGTAGTGCTGCGATGAGAGCCGGATCGCTCTCCACGGCCTGCTGGATCTTCTGCAGCGCTTCGGCAACCGCAGGATCGCCGACTACGGCCCGCTTGAACGCTTGCACCGCGGCCGCAACCGCCGGGTCATTGATATCGCCCTCGATGACCACCCTGGCTGGGTTCGCCGAGCCGTACCCGAGCGGGAAATCTTCTTCCAGCGCCGTGAACGCCTCGCGGGTGTGCGAGTCTTCCGGGAACGTCTCGACGCTGTTGAAACCGGTATTGATGCCGAAGTAGTTCACCGACGCCCAGACCATCACCCCACCGACCACCAGGATGCTGATGACGGGGTACCGCATCGTCTTCCGCGTGATGAACTCCCAGAAACCCTCACGTTGCTCTCTTGAAGACGCGGCAGCCGGGCTCCGGCGGAACGGAAGCCGCAACAGATCGACGCGCGGCCCCAGCACAGTGAGCACCGCTGGCAGGAAGGTGAGCGTCGCCATGACCGAAACGATGACCACCAGGATCGCGCCCAGGCCGGTCGCGAAGAACAGGGTGTGCGGAACGATGAACACGCCGAGCAGTGCAATGACTACCGTCATGCCGCTGAACAACACCGTGCGGCTTGCCGTCGCCCCTGCCTTGATGACCGCGTCCCGCGCGCTCAGGCCGCGAGCCAGCTCCTCCCTGAAGCGGGACACCACGATGAGGCTGTAATCGATCCCTACCGCAAGGCCGATCATCGTGATCCACAGCAGCACGAAGAAGACCAGTTCGCCGAAGATGTTGCCGATAACCGCCACGATTGACAGCGTGACGAGGATCGAAATGATGGCCAATCCGACGGGTATCAGCGCCGCCACGACAGCGCCGAACAGTACCAGGAGGATGAGGAGTGCTACAGGGAGACCGAATCGCTCGCCCTGTTCCAGATCCTCCGCCGACAGCTCCGCCTGCTCGAAGCGGCTGCTCACGTCGCCGACGATCAGCACTTCGAACCCGTCCTGCCCGTCCGCCTCCTCCACGACGTGGATGACCTCTTCGATGTTCTCCAGCGCGTCGCCGAGCGTGCCGGTCATCTGGACCGCCACGATGGCGCTTCTGCGGTCCGTTGAGACGAGGGCAAGAGAGTCCAGCGGAGTGGCGTCCAGTACCTCGTAGTAGTTCGTGCTGGCCCGTATGACTTCAGGCTCCAACTCCCGCAGCTTGCCGGTGACCTCCTGGACCTTCGTCTCGAATGCGTTATCGTCCACTGTCAACGTTCCCGAATGAACGATGACGATCTCAGCGGGCGGAGGCTCGATCGGGCTGCCTTCCAGCAGTTCACTGGCCGTCACCGAACCCACTTCGCCGAACCTCGGGATGATGCGGAGTTCAGTGGTGGTAGCAGTGGGGAGTAGTTGACCAACGATTCCAAGGGCAACCAGCACGAGCAGCAACCACACGCCTATGGTGATCCACGGCCTGCCGGAACTGATACGGGCGAGTGCTTCGGTCATCGTTGCGCTCCTGGCGGGATTCTCGGGGACAGGCTCGATCTCCGCGCACCCTACTCGGCACGAACGGTGAGCGGGTAGTCGAAGTAGGCCTCGTTGATCATGAAGTGCAGGTTCGTTGCCTCACTCAGGACCCGGCGCAGTAAGCCCTCGCGCTCCCTGCTGTCCGGCCACTCGTTCTGCAAGAGCGAGAGCATACGCCCCGTCAACCGCTGCGCCGCACGGCCCGAGTCTGTGCCCGGTCCTGTTCCGAGTCTGGCGAGTTCCTGGGAGATCTGAGTGAATGTCCGCCCGAGCGAACCGGGCAATAGTGGGTCGGTCGCCAGGAGGTCGAGCGCTGACTGCGGGTGGATTGCGGCGCCATAGCGCCGGTTGTACACCTCCAGCGCATGCGAGGCCTCCAGCAGGCTCGTCCAGTCTTCCTCCGCGTAACCGTCGCTCTCCGCATCTATCGCGAGTTGCTGGAGCAGGATGGCAGGAGCGAACTGTGCCCGCTCGATGAAGCCGCCCAGGCGGAGAAAGCTCCATCCCTCGTCTCGGTACATGGTCGCCTGGGCTGCGCCGTCGAACGCATCGGTCTCCGCGGCCAGCCCGGCGTAGAATCCCTCCGGAAGCGTCCAGATGTTCTCGATGTCCATGTCCCGGAGGCGCAGGAATGCCAGGTTGATGCTCTGCCACATCTCCGCGCTGATGCAATGGCGCATCTGTCGCGCGTTCTCCCTGCCCTGGGAGAAGCAGTTCCATACAGAATCAGGGTTCGAACGCTCGAAAGTGAGGTCTCCCGCGAGCGTGTATGAGTCTGCCAGGGTGAAGTCGTCGCTATCGGCAACAGCCAGGATGCCACCCGGCGGTATGCGGCGCAGCACGCCGTAGAGTCTGCGCCATCCGACGTATATGTCGCGCGCGGGACGGTCTACCAGTGCTTCCGTCTGGAGTTGCAGCAGGCGGCACATGCACTCGGTCCGTTCGAGATAACGGCCCATCCAATAGATCCCTTGAGCGCTTCGAGAGAGCATCCGCCTCACTCTTCCAGTACCCAGACGTCCTTGCCGCCCCCGCCCTGGCTGCTGTTCACGACGATGCTGCCCCGGCGCAGGGCGACGCGGCAGAAGGCCCCGGGAACGATTCGCGTCCGGCGGCCATGGAGGATGAAAGGTCGCAGGTCCACGTGCCGCAGCTCGAAATTGCCGTCGATGAGGCAGGGAGAACGGGAAAGGTCCAGCTTGGGCTGAGAGATGAAGTCGTTGGGGTTGGCGCGAATCTGCTGGGCGTAGTCGGCGCGCTCCTGCGGCGACGCGTGTATCCCCACCAGCATGCCGTACCCGCCGGATTCTCCGACCCGCTTGACCACCAGCTTGTCCAGGTTGTCCAGGGTGTACTCCAGGCCCTCGGGGTTGCGGCACAGGTAGGTTTCCACGTTCCGGAGCAGAGGCTCCTCGGCGAGGTAGTACCGGATCATGTCGGGGACGTAGGCATAGATGCTCTTGTCGTCGGCGACGCCGGTGCCGGGGGCGTTGGCCAGGGCGACGTTGCCGGCGCGGTAGGCGTCCATGAGGCCGGGCACGCCCAGGACGGAGTCGGAGCGGAACACGGAGGGATCCA
>JAJEFD010000019.1 GCA_022820645.1 Dehalococcoidia bacterium
CCCCTTGAGGCGTCTCATCATGTAGACCCATGGGACTATGAGCAACGCACCGGCAAGCATCCCTGACCGCTGCAGTGTGCGGCGATCCTGCTGCACTCCGGCTGCCGAGGCCGCCCGCTCGTACATCCGGCCGGCGAACGGAGCGAACAGCAGGCTCGCAATGAGCCAAGGGATTGCCAGGTGCACCATCACCATGGCGAACATCACCGTTGCGAACACCGGTGCACCCAGCAGTAGGACCAGAATCATCGGCTGCGCTCACCGGTTGCTGGTAGTGCTCCAAGCCCACGACACCTTGTCTGTGAAGGATGCGCTTGCAGTACTCCCACAATCGTCCAGAGCACAGGGCCCGTCAGTGGCCAGAGCGCCACCCACCACAGGCTTGTCCGCAGATGGCGCAGCCTGCCCACCACGAGCGCAGTCCAAGCGTAGAGAGCGAATGCCGTATAGGCGAACCAGCAGTATGCCAATAGCAGAGGGATGACCCCTCCTGCCAGGCCCGCCATTACGGCGACAAAGAACAACACCACCCAGACCAGCAGCAACCAGCCGCATGCCGTCCAGAACTGCATGCGTGTGACCTGCCCTCGAAAGGTGAGCACCGTCTTCGCCGTCCCGTTGTCCATGTTCTCCATCAGGGTGATGCTTACCACGTGAAGGTCAGCCATGCTAGGAACAACAGGAGCCCAGCCGCTGCAACCGCGCTGGGGTGCCATTCCACGGTCATGACGAGTCACTCCCTCCTACCGATAGAGGCGTTTCGCCGCCCGCCAGAACAGCACCGCCCCGAGGAGCACACCCACCACGCCAACCACGTCGGCGATGGTATCGCCGAGGCTGTGGTCGGTCGTGCTCGATATCGACAGTATCAGCCCGCACCCGCACAGGAGCATGAGGGACAGCACGAGCAGCACCACAGGGTCCACGCCCGTCTCCGCTTCCGGCAGTTCCTCTTATCGCGGCTCCGTCACCGTCATTCCCCTTTGCGTCACCCGGCCACGGCCTAGTAGATGAGGGCAGGTCTTCCGAATTCAATGAAGACGAGTGCGGCCAGTAAGATGGCGACCGCCATCCAGAAGGTCGTCCATGCGTAGGGTCTGACCAGACTCGCGGGCTGGTAGGGCGGCGGCAACCGGGGAGTGCTGGCTACCCGCAGGAGCGTCAAGACGCTGCAGGGCACGGCTGCCACGGCGATGAACATCCGCACGGAGAGTGGCCGTGATTCCAGCAGGTGTATGACGAATTCGAATGAGAAGAAGATGAAGAATACGGTCGGTACCAGCAGCCAGAGGAGATAGGCGGTTCTCGGATGGAATATCCATGAGCCGGTGCGCTGCCCCTTGAGGCGTCTCATCATGTAGACCCACGGGACTATGAGCAACGCACCGGCAAGCATCCCTGACCGCCGCAGCGTCTTGCGATCCTGCTGCACTCCGGCTGCCGAGGCCGCCCGCTCGTACATCCGGCCGGCGAACGGAGCGAACAGCAGGCTCGCAATGAGCCAGGGGATTGCCAGGTGCACCGTCACCATGGCGAACAAGACCGCGGCGGCCACTGGTGCACCTAGCAGTAGGACCAGAATCATCGGCTGTGCTCACCGGTCATATCGCTTATCGGCATCTCATCCTGCCGTCAGTTGTTGCGGGGCCAGAGAAATTGGCGGGTTCGAAACGCGAAGGAGGATACTGCATCAGATGCCTGTTCGATGTCAACGTACAGTGATGCGATTTTCGAGAAAGTCATGGTTCAGTAATAAAACCGCCTCAAAAACGTCACCACTACGTCATCATCAACCGTTGTCTCTCGGCCCCGGTAACCCGCTGCTCGCCCCCACTGCGACACCGCCCCGTTGTGCGGACGACGCCTCCTTCTCTACCATGGTTCCATGACCGCGAAGGCGGCAGCTGACATCGGCGGTGCAACGGAATGAGACGGAATGAACACCCGTCGTCGGCCCCAACTTCTGTTTCATTGGTATTGTTGGTTTCTTGGTCGCGGGAAGTAGGCCACGGCCATGGAAACGCCCCGACCAAGGCAACCAAGGATGTCAAAACGCAGGGTCCGTTTACTCGTAGATGACCGACCAAGAATGTCAGATCCTGCTGCCGTTGGCATTCTTGGTCGCGCCAAACCCGCCGGTGCTACAATCCCGCCAGTTGCTACCCGGACGCAGATGTAGGAAAGAGGAGGACGCGTCATGCTGAACCAGCAGGAGAACGAACGCCTCACGCAGGTCGGGGCCGGAACGCCGATGGGCGAACTGATGCGCCGCTACTGGCACCCTGTCGCCGCCACGGCGGAGCTCGACGACCGTCCCACGAAGGCGGTCCGCATCCTCGGCGAGGACCTCGTCCTCTACAAGGACAAGTCGGGCACACTCGGCCTCATCGACCGCTTCTGCCCCCACCGCCGCGTCGACCTCTCCTACGGTATACCGGAAGAGCACGGCCTGCGCTGCATGTACCACGGCTGGATGATGGACGAGACCGGCCAGTGCATCGAGCAGCCGTTCGAAGAGACCGTCCACCCGGACGGGCGCTTCAAGGAGAAGGTGAAGGTCGCCGGCTACCCCGTGCAGGAGATGGGCGGGCTCATCTTCGCGTACATGGGCCCTGCGCCCGCGCCCTTCCTGCCCGTCTGGGACCCGTTCCAGTGGGACGACGCCGTGCACGACGTGGGCATCACGACGCTCGACTGCAACTGGCTCCAGTGCATGGAGAACTCGCTGGACCCGGTGCACGTCGAGTGGCTGCACCGCTTCTACACCAACTACCAGCAGGCGATCTCGCCCGACCTCATGGCGACGATGCCGCCGCGCATCCCGCACCAGGAGATCGGGTTCGACGTCTTCGACCACGGCATCATCAAGCGCCGCGTGCTGGAGGGCTACACGAAGGAGAGCGACGACTGGAAGGTGGGGCACCCCATCCTCTTCCCGCAGATCCTCTACGTGGGCGGCTTCCAGTCCAAGACGCTGCAGTACCGCGTGCCGATAGACGACACGCACACGCTGCACTTCATCTACTACTCGTGGCGGGTCGCGCCGGGGCAGCCGGTGCCGAAGCAGGAGCGCATCCCCTACAAGTACGTCCCGCACCGCGACGCCTCAGGCCGGTACGACACCACCTTCACGGTGGACCAGGACAAGATGGCCTGGGAGACCCAGGGGCCTGTCGCCAAGCGCTACCTGGAGCGGCTCGGCAAGTCCGACGTCGGCATCATCCTCTACCGCAGGCTGCTGACCGAGCAGATGCAGATCGTCGCGGACGGCGGGGAGCCGATGAACGTGTTCCGCAGCAGGGAAGCCGCCGAGACCATCAACGTTCCGACGGAGCACATGGCGCTCGGCAGGGACAAGGTGCCGCGGATCAAGTTCATCCCGCTGGAGGCCGGCATCAGCGGCGCCGAGGACGACATCCGCTACGCCGTCGAGTCCTGGTACGTCGGAGAGACGGCGAAGACCTAGGCAGGCCGCACGCGGAAGAGACGCCTGATCATGGCCCAGCGCAGGCTGCCCCATGACCATTCCGCGTCCCGCAGGTCGCTGAGCGGCACTCTGCCGGGAGCGTAGCGGTGCAGGATGTAGGCGCGCGTGATGCGCTGGATCTGCCTGCGCTGTTCGGGTATCGCCGCCGACAGCATCGCTGCGTACTCCGAGGGGGTCTGGTCGGGCCGTTTCCGCAGGCCGAGCGCCGCGCCGAGGCGGCACATCTTGGCGAACAGCTCGCCTGAGCGCGGGAGCGCACCCAGCTTCCACCACCACTCGCGCCACAGCAGCACGGGCGTGGCGACCGCTACGGCGCCCGCGAGCGCAAGCAGCGCAACGAGCCACGCGGGCATCTCCCTGCGCGGCGTGAAGTCGACGTCGAACTCGTCCTCTTCCTCGTCCTCGAGTATCTCCCCCAACTCACCGATGTCGATGTCTTCCGTCAGCAGGGGAGACTCACCGAAGTCCACCCCGCCGAACTCGATGGCGTCGGGGGGCGTCGGTTCGAAGCTCACCCAGCCGTAGCCCGGGAAGTACGCCTCGACCCAGGCGTGGTAGTTGAGCTCCAGCACCTCGTACGCGCCGAGGATGGTGTTGAGGCGCCCGGGAGCGTAGCCCAGCACGTACCGGGCAGGTATGCCCACGGCGCGCATCAGCACGGTTGCTGCGGAAGCGTAGTAGTCGCAGTAGCCTTCCACCATCTCGAAGAGGAAGTGGTCCACCCCGTCTGCGTCCTCCGGCGGGGCAGTGATATCAAGGTTGTACGGCACCCGGCGGAGGTAGTTGCGGATGGCTACCGCCTTGTCGAATGGGTTCTCTTCATTCGTAGCGAGGGTTTCGGCGAGCACGCGCACGCGGTCGGGCAGGGTGTCAGGCAGTTGGAGGTAGGCCTCTGCCCACTCCGGGTACTCCTCGCCCGCCCTCCGCAGTTCGAACGGGGTGGCGATCGATTCGAGCCCGGTGCTGATGTAGCTCATGTTGACGCGTGTCGGGAAGTACTCCCGGCCCTTGGAGAAGCGCACCTGCACTGCCCCGGGGCCGGACGTGGGAGTCGTCAACGCCTCGGCGGGCTCGTCGAAGTCGACGGGCAATCCGCCGGAGAAGAGCGTGTCGGTTGCGGCGGCGATGCGGAACGCGTTGGTCCGGGGCGCAAGGCGGCTTTCGTCCGAGGGGGCGACGTCCTCGAACGGAACGAACTCGGAGTCCTCGGCGGTCACCCATCCGCTGCCGGTGTAGACCGCGTAGGAGCGGGCGCGCCAGTATGCCCGGGGGCCGCTCACGAGGAAGAGCAGCTCGTCGGTGAGTTCGGGGTTTCCCTGGAACCGGGTCTCTTGCTCGAACGTGATGGTCTTGTAGTCCCGGCGGGACGGCAGCGCGCTGAACAGCCTGCTGAAGTGCGCTCCTATCTCCTGGGCCGTGTCGTCTACCGCGCGTGAGACCACTCCGAGCGGGGCGACGTTGGGCGTCGGGAGCGCCGCGATCGCTGCCGTCACCAGCATTCCGACGGCGAGCACGATGCCGGACTGCGTAAGCACCGTTCGAGCGTCGAACACTGCGCCGCGTCCGCGCCATCCTTCTATCCGCCGGACCGTGCTCAGATGTATGAGGAGCATGACGCCTGTCGCCATGAAGATGCCGAGTCGCCAGCCCAGGCTTCCCGGCAGATTGGACAGGGCGAAGGCGAGCACCACTCCGCCGAACAGCACCGTCGACCACCCGTGCGCGCTGCGGAGCGCCAGCCAGACGCTGGACACGCACAACAGCCAGACGGCGATCGAGAGGAACATGGCGAACTCGATCGTCCCGGCCTGCGTCTCGTCCGTGGAGATGGCCGCTATCCACTGCGCGATGTCCTCGATCGCGTTGACGGCACGGGCCGTGATCGCGAACCCCTCAGCCGCGGTCGTGCCCGCATACGCCGACAGCACCAGACCGGCGGCGACGGCGGTGACGATCGCGCGGCGGGCGGTCCAGCCCCGCTGGTGCATCGCCCAGCCTGCTGCACCTCCCAACACGCCGATGAGGAGCGGCGCCGGCATCCCCGGCACCCAGTTGCCCTCCTGCAGGGGCATGACGACCGAGAACAGCACCAGCCCCACCAGCGTGAGCGTAAGCCCCATCCCCCCGATGAACCGTTCCCACAGGGAGATGACGTCAACAGCCCTGGCGCGTTCAACGAGCGTGGTCACGTCAACGCACCCTGCAGCTCCCGGGCCGGCACCGCGAGCCCCGGCGGGGCGGAGTGGTAGTCCAACCGCTGGCCGATCTCGTCTCCCATGCGGATGACGTAGGCATCGAACCCGGTGCCTCGGGTTACGGAAGTGCCGCGCCCTCCCTTGAAGCTGGGAGCGTCCAGGAGCACCGGAACGACCGCCGCGCCGGTGGCGCGCAACATCTCCACGGCGGAAGAGACGGAGGCGGGAGGCGCAGCGGTGATGAGCACGATGCTTGCGCCCGTGCTCAGTTCGTTCTTGACCGCTTCCGACACCTCCTGCACGCCTCCTGCGCTGCCGGGTTCGATCAGCGCAAGCGCCTGGAAGATGCGCCCCATCTGCGCGATGCCCGGAGCGGCGGGGATGATGAGTTGCTCTTGCCCGGAGAACACCGCGCCGACGCTCCGCCCTGAGTCCAGGAAGCGCTTCGCCACCGATGCGGCAGTCGTCACGCTGTACTCAACCGTGCTTTCGGTGCCTTCTCCCTCCTGTACGCGCTCGTCGAGGTCGAGCACGACCCATATGGCGTCGGCCGGCCCGGACGGTTCGCGGTCGAACTCCTTCACCATGAGCCTGCCGGTATGTGCGGTGGCAGGCCAGTGCACTCTGCTCACGGCATCGTGCGATGTGTACTCGCGCACGGTGGACGCGATAGGGCTGGGAGTGAAGGTGCGTCCGTGGATGATGCCCTCCGTCCAGCCTCTGCCGGAGAGTACGAAGAAATCGGAAAGGTCCACGGTGGCGGGGTAGATGAGCGCCGTCTGCGGGTTCCCCACGCGCATCGTCCTGCTGAAGAGGCCGAACGGGTCGCGGCTGGTTATCTCCAGCTCCCCGAACCGGTAGATGCCGCGGCGTTCACAGTGGCTGGACGACGTCCAGACAGTCGATCCGTACGGCCAGAGCGTGGCGATGCGCCCGGCGCGTCCGAAGGGTTGCGTATCGTGCTGCACCTCCAGCAGCAGTTTCGGCCACCAGTGGGTGTTGCGCAGAACGATGCGCTCTTCCAGGGTATCGCCCACCTGGAGATAGGAGGTGAGCCGTTGCACGCCGCCTTCTATGCGGCGCGCCGCAAGCACACTGGAGAGGAAACCGAGAGCCGGGACGACGAGCAGGCCGAGGAAGAGCCGGTAGTAGAGCGCTCCACCGGTGGAGAACGCCAGGATAAGCAGCAGCGCCCCCACGCTTGCCCACACGATGCGCGTTTTCACTGTGGCATCCCCGCCTGTCGAACGCTGCCCCGGCGCGTCACGCGCCGGGGAGCGCTCCCGCTACCGGCGTCTGTTCCAGCACGTCCGCTATCGCGTCTGCGGACGTGGTGCCCTGGATACGCGCCGCCGAGCTGAGGATGACGCGGTGCCCGAGCGCCGGATACGCCAGCGCCTTCACGTCGTCCGGCAGCGCGTAGTCTCGTTCTTCGAGCAGTGCCTTGGCCTGGACGAGCCGGAAGAGCGCCAGCGACCCCCTTGGCGATGCACCGAGATAGAGGCTGCCGTGGTTCCGAGTCGCATCCGCTATGGCGACGATGTACTCCTTCACGTCGTCCGAGACGTGGATGCCGCGTACCGCGTTCTGAAGTGCGACAAGGTCGCTTTCGTCAACCACCGCCTCCAGCTGCTCCACCGGGTGTGCGTACTGTTGCGCTTCCAGCACACGGATCTCGTCCTCCCTGTTCGGGTAGCCGAGGTGCAGGCGTACGAGGAACCGGTCCAGTTCGGTCTCGGGCAGCGGGAACGTGCCCTCGTACTCGATGGGGTTCTGCGTTGCCATGACGATGAAGGGCTCCGGCATGGGGTGCGCCACGCCGTCGACCGTGACCTGGCGCTCCTCCATCGCCTCCAGGAGCGCTGCCTGGGTCTTGGGTGACGCGCGGTTGATCTCGTCCGCGAGGACGACCTGCGCGACGATGGGGCCCTCCCTGTATTCGAACTCGCCGTTCTTCTGGTTGAAGACGGATACGCCGGTGATGTCGGCAGGGAGCAGGTCGGGCGTGAACTGGATACGCCGGAAAGTGCCGCCGATGGACCTCGCGATGCTGCGAGCAAGCATCGTTTTGCCAACGCCCGGCACGTCCTCTATGAGCAGGTGCCCTCGGCACATCAGCGCCATGACGGCCAGCTGCTCTTCGTCTCCCTTCCCAAGGATCACCTTGCCGAGGTTGTCCAACAGCCTCTCGGCGACTTCCCGCGCCTTTGCCAAGTCCAAAGTGTGTCCGGAAACTACCACCGTCTCCTCCTGTGCGGCTGGTTCGTAAACACTGCATGATATAGAGCACGGGGGCGGGTGCGTCAAATCGGAGTGGGAACGTCTGTCCGTGACGCTCTGCGGACGCCTGAGGCAGTGTGCACCGGAACGCTGGTGCTGTACGCTAGTACACTGAGAACGCTCGTAAGAGGCCCGCATTGACGCACTACTACCCTGCCTATCTGGACATCACGGGACGGCGCGCGGTGGTTATCGGCGGTGGTGAAGTGGCTGAGCGCAAGACCGCCCAACTCGTCGCCTCCGGCGCGGACGTCACGCTCGTCAGCCCCGATGCTACGCCCGGACTGGAGCGCCTGGCGTCGGAGGGCCGTGTGCGCTGGATACGCCGGTCATACGCTCTCGGCGACCTTGCCGGAGCGTGGTTGGCCATCGCCGCGACCGACGACGCCGACCTGCATCGTTCCATCCATGCGGAAGCAGAACGTGAGAAAACACTGCTCAACGTGGTGGACGTTACCGAGCTGTGCGGGTTCATCGCGCCGTCCATCGTCCAGCGCGGACCCGTTACGGTGGCGATCTCCACGGGTGGGGCGAGCCCGGCGCTCGCACGGAAGCTGCGGGAGCTGATGGGCGGCGACCAGAACCCCGTGCACTACGACCACGACGCGTTCTGCCGGTGCATCGAGTGGGCGGACGCGGCAGACGCGCTTGCGGACGTTCGTGCGGAACTGAAAGCGCAGGACAGGAATGCGCCGCCGGAGGCATGGCAGGAGGCGATGGACGAGGAGTTGCTGGGGTTGGTCCGGGCGGGTAAGAGCAGCGAGGCGCGGCAGCGGCTGCGCGCCGCGCTGCTGTCGGGCGCGGAGTCGTAGGCCGATGCGCATCGTCATGACCGGTCTGAGCCACCACACCGCGCCGCTGGAAACGCGGGAGCGGTTGAGCGTCACGAGCGAGACGCTGCCCGCTGCGCTCGAGGCGCTGCAGCGCCACGCGGAGCACGGCGTCATAGTCGGCACCTGCAACCGGACGGAGATCTACACGCTCGCGCCGTCCCTCGAGCGCGGAGCGCGCGCCATCGAAGGGTTCATCGAAGAGCAGTTCGAGGTCGACGCGGAGTCGGTCCGCAAGCATCTGTACACCCTGGACCAGAGTGAGGCGGTAGCGCATCTCTTCCGTGTCGCATCGGGACTCGACTCGCAGATCCTCGGCGAGTCGGAGGTGCTCGGACAGGTCCGGAGCGCGTTCAGCGCCGCGAGGCAGCAGGGCGCCTCCGGCGGAGTGATGGCGCACCTGTTCCACAGCGCGCTCCGCACCGGCAAGCGCGCTCGCACGGAGACGGCCATCGGCCGCAACGCCCTCTCGCTGAGCCGAGCGTGCATCGCGCTGGCGCGTCGGGCCATCGGGACGCCGGAGGGTAAGCGCGTGCTCATCATCGGCGTGGGAGAAGCCTCCCGCCTCGCCGGTCTCGCGCTGCGGGACGCCGGAGCCGCGAGCATCGTCATCGCCAACCGGACTCCCGCGAATGCTGCTGAGCTCGCACGGGAGCTGGATGCGGAAGTAGCGCCGCTGGACAACCTTGCCTCGTTGCTTGCGCAGGCCGACCTTGCCGTTACCGCGACTGCCGCGCCGGACTTCATCCTGTCCGCGTCGCTCATCGAGGAGGCGGCAGCCGGAAGGAAGGGGACCCCGCTTGCGATCATGGACATGGCCGTCCCGCGTGACGTCGATCCTGTGGCCGCGGCAGTTCCGGGCGTCCACGTCTACACCCTGGACGACGTGGAATCGCTGGCGGAGGCCAATCGGCAGCAGCGCGAGTCCGAGTCCCGCCAGGTGGAGGCCATAGTTGCTGAGGAGACGGCGAAGTTCCGGCAGTGGTGGAAGGCGCGCGGTGTTACCCCGACCATCGCAGCGATACGCCACGATGCCGAAGAGATACGCGCAGCCGAGGTCGCTCGGACCGTGGAGCGCATGGACGGGCTGTCGGAGGAAGACGCCCGTCGCATCGAGCAGATGACCAGGGCGCTGGTGAAGAAGCTCCTCCACCAGCCGACCGCACACCTGCGCGAGCGCAACGACGAATCCGTGACACAGTCCGCTCGTCAGCTCTTCGGACTGGACGAGTAGCGCGCTGGCCATGCCGCGCACGCTCACTATCGGGACACGCGGGAGCAGGCTGGCGCTTGCGCAGACACACGCGGTCGCCGACGCGCTCGCATCCATTGCTCCTGACTGGGACGTCCGTATCGAGACCATCGCGTCGACAGGGGATGAGCAGCCGGAGGCCGCCATCGAGACGCTGGGACTCGGTGTGTTCACGTCCGCCATCGAGCAGGCGTTGCTCGACGAACGGGTAGACCTCGCCGTGCACAGCCTGAAAGACCTCCCGACCAGCCAGCCGCACGGGCTGATTGCCGTGCCGGTGCTGGAGCGGGAAGACCCGCGTGACGTGTTGATAGACCGCTGGAACGCAGGCCTGCTCGATCTGCCGGAAGGAGCGCGCATCGGGACGAGCAGCCCGCGCCGTGCCGCGCAGATCGCTCACGGACGCAAGGACATCTCGCTGCTCCCCATCCGTGGGAACGTGGAAACACGCATCCGGAAGTCGGAGGGGCCGGACTACGACGGCGTTATCGTCGCGGCGGCAGGGGTGGAGCGCTTGGGGATGACGGAGCGCATCGCGGAGCGCCTCTCTCCGCACGTCTGCACGCCTGCTCCCGGGCAGGCCGCGCTTGCCGCCGAGGCGCGCTCCGACGACCGTGAACTGCTCGCGCTCCTGCGCCGGCTCGTGCACGAGCCGACCGAGGCCGCGGTCGAGGCGGAACGCGCCCTGCTGCGGGCCGCGGGCAGTGGCTGCCGCCTGCCGTTGGGTGCGTTCGCGGAGGTGCAGGGAGACCGGATGCGGCTGTTCGCGACAGTGACGCCGTCCGACGGCTCCACGAGTTACCGGGTTGAGGTGACGGGGAGTGCGTCCGAACCCGACCTGCTGGGCAGGGCCGCGTATCAGGCGTTCCTGGAACAAGGGGCTTCCGCGTTGCTCAAGGAGGCAGGCCCATGACCACGAGCGGCGCGGTCTACCTCGTGGGGGCCGGCCCCGGAGACCCCGGCCTCATCACGACCAGGGGTGCGGAACTCCTGCGGAAGGCGGACGTGGTGGTGTACGACCGGCTCGTCTCGTCCGCAGTGCTCGCGCTGGCGGCGGATGCCGAGCTCGTCTACGTAGGCAAGGAACCGGACACGCCCAGCGAGTTCCAGACGTTCATCAATGAGCGGCTCGTGGTGGCCGCGTCGGCAGGGAAGACGGTGGTCCGCTTGAAGGGCGGCGATCCGTTCGTATTCGGGCGTGGCGGCGAGGAGGCGATGGCGCTCGCCGAGGCGGGAGTGCGGTTCGAGGTCGTCCCCGGCGTTACGTCGGCTATAGCGGTGCCCGCTTATGCCGGTGTGCCGGTTACGCACCGGGACATCGCGGCGGCGTTCACGGTCGTCACGGGCTCTGAAGACCCTGCCAAACCGGACCCCCAGGTGGACTGGAAGGCGCTCGCGAACGTGGGCGGAACGCTCGTGGTGCTGATGGGGTGGCAGAGTCTCCCGGCGATCGTCCGGACGCTGCTTGCGGAAGGACGCTCTGCGGACACTCCCGCCACGGTGACCCAGTGGGGGACGCTCCCGAACCAGCGTTCGGTGAGCGGCACGCTGGCGGACATCGTGGAGAAGGGCAACGAGGCCGGGATCACGTCGCCGGTGGTCACCGTCATCGGCGGGACCGCTGCCTTGCGGCCCGCTCTCCGTTGGTTCGACCGCACCCCGCTCTTCGGCAAGCGCGTGCTGGTCACCCGCTCGCGAACGCAGGCCGGCACGCTCAGCGGCCTGCTCACCGCGTATGGCGCCGAGGCGGTGGAACTGCCCACGATCGCGGTGAAACCGCTCTCCGATACGTCGGCGCTGGACGCTGCGCTGGCTGACCTCACCGGTTTCGACTGGGTCGTCCTGACGAGCACGAACGGCGTGGACGCCGTGTTCGGTCGCCTGGAGGCAGCCGGAAGGGACGCGAGAGCGTTCTCGCAGACCAGGGTGGCGACTATCGGGCCGGCCACGGCGGCCGCGCTCCTGCGCCATGGCATCATCGCCGACCTCATGCCCGCGGCGTACACGACGCGCTCCGTCGCCGACTCGTTCGCATCGCTCGACATCCGGGGCGCCCGCATCCTGTTGCCGCGAGCAGACATCGCACCGCCCACGCTGCCCGACGGCCTCCGGCAGATGGGGGCGCTCGTCACGGAGATCAGCGCCTACCACACCGCCGTACCCGGGGATGCGTCGGCGGCCGCCAGGGAGACGCTCGCCTCTGGTACGATAGACGCGGTGACGTTCACGAGTTCATCTACGGTGCGGAACCTCGTGAGCATGCTCGGAGGCGCGGAGCTCATCAACGGGTGCAGAGTGGTCTCCATCGGCCCCGTCACGAGCAGGACCGCGTCCGAGCTTGGCGTGCGGGTGGACAGAGAAGCTGCGGAGCATACCGTGCCCGGCGTAGCGAACGCCGTGCTGGAGGTCCTGGGCGATGAGTGAGCTACTGGCAAGACGGTCGGCCCCCGCCGGGAGTGCTGCATTCCCCGCGGTCCGTCCCCGCAGGCTGCGGCGCACGCCCGCCCTCCGGGAGCTGGTGCGCGAGACGTCGCTGCGCCCCGCCGATTTCGTCTACCCCGTGTTCGTAACGCACGGGCGCGACGTTCGTGTGCCCATCGACCCCATGCCGGGGCAGGCGCAGGTCTCCATAGACAACCTCATCCGGGAAGCAGCGGAAGCGGAACAGCTCGGCATCCGCGCGGTGCTCCTGTTCGGCCTGCCGCCGGGCAAGGACGGACTCGGCACCGGCGCGTACGACCCGAACGGCATCATCCAGGAAGCGGCGTCTGCCCTGAAGCAGGCGCTGCCCAACATGCTCGTCATCACGGACGTGTGCCTCTGCGAGTACACGGACCACGGCCACTGCGGTGTGCTGCTCGACGACGGCACCGTCGACAACGACGCGACGCTCGACCTGCTTGCCCGCACC
Organism: Dehalococcoidia bacterium; assembly: GCA_022820645.1. GTDB lineage: Bacteria > Chloroflexota > Dehalococcoidia > Lucifugimonadales > Australimonadaceae > Bin16. The sequence goes on from JAJEFD010000019.1 coordinate 12,956, forward strand.
GCCGTTTCGCAGGCCGATGCCGGAGCGGATGTCGTCGCACCGTCCGCGATGATGGACGGGCAGGTGGGGGCGATCCGTGCCGCGCTCGATGCAGCCGGGCACACGGACGTGCCGGTGATGGCGTACGCATCCAAGATGGCGTCCGCCTTCTATGGACCGTTCCGCGTTGCGGCCGAGTCCACTCCGCAGTCCGGCGACCGCAAGGCGTACCAGATGGACGGCGCGAATGCACGGGAAGCGATGCGCGAGCTGCAGCAGGACGCAGCCGAAGGCGCCGACGTTCTCATGGTGAAGCCCGCGCTCGCGTATCTGGACGTGATCGCGCGGGCGCGCGAAGCGTTCGACCTCCCCATCGCGGCCTACAACGTCTCCGGCGAGTACGCGATGCTCAAGGCCGCGGCGGCCAGTGGCTGGCTGGACGAGCAGGCCGCGATGTTGGAGACGCTCACCAGCATCAAGCGAGCCGGGGCCGACATCGTCATCACCTACTTCGCGAAGGACGCCGCCCGGCTCCTGCGGAGCAACGCCTGACCCATGACCGACGCAGGCGCCAGGCAACATGTTGTAGACAATCTCATCGAGCGGCACGCCGCCGTCTTCGAACCGGTGGGCGGCTCCGCGGACGTGGACCTGGCTGTCAGGACAGGCGACGGCCAGTACGTGGAAGTCGTCATCAGGGAGCCGGTATCGCCGGAACAGAGCCGCTCGTTCATGATGCGACGCTTCCGCCCGCGTCCGCACCTGTTCATCATGTGTGTCACCGAGGGGCCGGAAGCTTGGCTTTTACCTTCCGCCGTGTTCGAGCGCTTCGCCACGGGCGCGCCCGGCGAACCCGAGTGGGTCCTTCACCTGGACGCCCCCTCCGACGAACCGCTGAGCGACCGCCTCTCGGTCTATCGAGAGCGTTGGGCGCTCATCGCCAACTACACCGAGTACCGCTCGACCCTGAGCGACCCGCTGGCCCTGCGGGTCAGGATAGCGATGCTCTGATGCGGCTCGATAACTCGGAACGACTCTTCGCCCGCGCTCGCAGGCTCATCCCCGGCGGTGTCAACAGCCCTGTCCGCTCGTTCGGAGCGGTCGGAGGGACCCCTCCCTTCATCGACAGCGGCCGTGGCGCGCGCGTCCGGGACGTGGACGGCAACGAATACCTCGACTTCGTTGGCTCCTGGGGGCCGCTCGTGTTGGGCCACGCGCATCCCGCAGTGGTCGAGGCGGTGCAGCGTGTGGCTGCCGACGGCACCAGCTTCGGCGCGCCGACGGAACGCGAGCTGGAGCTCGCCGAACTCATCACGCGCGCCATGCCGTCGATCGAGATGCTGCGCCTCGTGAACTCCGGCACCGAGGCCGCGATGAGCGCCATACGCATCGCCCGCGCCTACGCGGGCCGCAGCAAGCTGGTCAAGTTCAACGGCAACTATCACGGCCACGCGGATGGGCTGCTCGTGAAGGCGGGCTCCGGCGCGGCGACCTACGGCGTCCCGACGAGCGCCGGTGTGCCTGTCGGCTACGCCGCCGAGACGCTCGTCGCGGAGTACAACGACCTCGCATCGGTCGAGGCAGTGTTCGATGCGAACGTGAACCAGGTCGCGGCGGTCATCGTCGAACCGGTCGCGGGCAACATGGGCGTCGTCCCACCGGCGGACGGCTTCCTTGCGGGTCTGCGCAGGCTCTGCGACGACAACGGCGCGCTGCTCATCTTCGACGAGGTCATCACCGGATTCCGTGTGGCGTATGGAGGAGCGCAGGAGCGCTATCGCATCAGGCCGGACCTCACGTGCCTCGGCAAGATCATCGGCGGCGGGCTGCCCGTGGGCGCCTACGGTGGGCGCGCCGACGTGATGCAGATGGCCGCCCCGCTCGGCCCGGCCTATCAGGCAGGGACGCTCTCCGGCAACCCGCTCGCCACGGCTGCAGGCATCGCCTGCCTGCGGGAACTCGCGAAGCCGGGCGCTTACGAGGCGCTGGAAGCGCTCGGAGTGGAAACCGAGGCCGGATTGCGCGCTGCCGGAGACGCTACGAGTATCGAGGTTACCGTGAACCGGGTCGGCTCTGCCCTCACTGCATTCTTCACTGGATCGCCGGTGACGACGTGGGAAGAAGCCGCGTCCTCGGACACGGGACGGTATGCTGCGTTCTTCCACGGCCTGCTGCAACGCGGGGTCTACGTGGCGCCGTCGCAGTTCGAGGCGGCGTTCGTCTCGCTCGCGCACACCACGGAAGACATCGCGTTCGCCGCGGAACAGGCTCGCGAGGCGATGGCGTCGCTGTAAGATACAACTGTGAAGATGCGTTCCACCTTAGCCCTTTACCTCACAGTAGTCGTTGTCGCACTGGGCGTCCTCACGGGATGCCCCTCTGGGCCCACCCCGACACCTGCTGTCCCGACCGACGGCGTGCTGGACGTCGACATGCGGAACTACGTCTACGAACCGAAGGCATTCGAGTTCAGGGTCGGCGAAACGGTGGAATTCCGCTTGATATCCGAGGACGAACCGCATACCTTTACCGTGAAGGAGTTGGGTATCAACTGGGTGGTGCCGAAGAACGAGGAGCCGCAGGTAGAGACCTTCACCTTCAGCGAGGCTGGAACATACAGGCTCGTGTGCACGGTGGCCGGGCACGAAGGCTCAGGGATGGTTGGCAAGATTACCGTCGTGGAGTAATCTCGCCGGACAAACTGCCGGGAAAGGAGCATACCTATGTCAGACGCAGAACAGATTTACCTAGACCTCGTGCGTTACGGGCATATCTTGAGCGGCATACTCTGGATAGGCATCCTGTACTTCTACAACTTCATACAGGCGATCGCTCTCCCACGAATGCCGGCAGAAGCCAGGCCGCACTACCAGACGACCATCCTGCCGTTCTCGCTGAACGTCTTCCGCTGGGCTTCGTTGTCGACGCTGCTCTTCGGCCTCCTCTTCATCATCAGCGCAGAGGCTGGCGTAGGCGACCTCAACGCCGGTGGCTCCTACCTGCTGGACACGGCTCGCGGGAAGTCGATCCTCATCGGCGGTACGCTGGGCATCATCATGGCCTACAACGTCTGGATGATCATCTGGCCGAACCAGCAGAAGATCATCGCGGCGGTGTCCGACACGCTGGCGAACGGGACTGCCGCTCCGGCCGATCAGCCGAAGTGGGCGCGCACCGCGCTGCTGGCTTCCCGCACGAACACCATGCTCTCCATCCCCATGCTCTTCTTCATGGTGGCTGCGGTGCATCTGCCGGTCATCTGGAGCTAGTCGAGCACGAGAAAGGAGCGTCATCATGAAGAATCCTCTCGACACCGTCAAAGGCACGATTACCGCTGGGATCGTCATCACGATCGTACTGGTCCTGATCGTCGTGGTTGCCTTCTGATCCGACTCTGCAAGCAAGTGCAAGAAGAGCGGGAGCCATCGGCTCCCGCTCTCTCGATTTAAGCCGCCGCTTACAGAGGGTGAGGTTACTTCTCCAGCAGACGCTCCCGCAGCGCCGGGGTTTCCGCCATGTCCAGCATCGTCCACGCCATCGCGACCGCGCCGTCGTACAGCGCCTGGTCGGCGGCGGGCGTGGCGCATGCCGCCGCGAACTCCGGCTGGTGGTTCACCGCCGGCAGCGAGTCGATCCCTATCGCCGGATGGATGGAGGGCAGGGCGAGCGAGACGTTCCCCATGTCGGTCGAGACAGGCGTTGCGGGGCTTGATCCGCCGGGCGCGGGGAACCGCCGCCCGAGGCGCTCCGCGTTCCGCTGGTACGCCGACGCCATCTCCAGGTCGTGTTCGAGGTGTGCGAATGGCCTGTCGCCGCCGATGACGCTGAGCCTCGCGCCGGTGGCCAGTGCTCCGGCCTCGAAGCAGCGCATGACCTTCTCATAGACCTCCGCGAGGTCGTCCAGCGTGACGGCGCGCACGGCGTAGTCCGCGGAGGCGTGCGCGGGGATGATGTTGAACGCGTCGCCGCCGTGCGTAACGATGCCGTGCACCCGGTCCGTCGAGCGGATGTGCTGCCGCAGCAGCCCGATCGCCGTCTGCGCGATGGTCAGCGCGTCCGCCGCGTTGACGCCCTGCTCAGGGAAGCCGGACGCGTGCGCCGCCTTTCCCTCGTAGTGCACCTCGAAGAACGACGCCGCAACGATGGGCCACACCGCCACGTCCCAAGGCGCTGGGTGCGTCATCATCGCGGCGTGGGCGCCCTCGAAGGCGCCGCCTTCCAGCAGGCGTATCTTCCCGCCGGAGCGTAGCACCTCCTCCGCGGGCGTGCCCATCACCGTGACGGTCAACCCTGCGTCGTCAGCCACCGCTCCTGCGCCGATGCCTGCCCCGGCGGCGCTCGCCGCGATGACGTTGTGCCCGCAGGCGTGGCCGATGCCGGGCAGCGCGTCGTACTCCGCGCAGACGACGACGTGCAAGGGGCCGGAGCCCTTCGTTGCGCGGAACGCCGTCGGCAGGCCGCAGATGCCGGGTTCGACGGCGAAGCCCGCGGCGTCCAGCGTTTCCTCCAGCCAGCCGGACGCCTGCTCCTCTTCGTAGCCCAGTTCCGGGTTCGCGTGGATGCGGCGGCTCAGTGCCGTCAGTTCGCCGCGCGAGGCGTCTATGGCGGCTCGCGCGGCCTCCTTGGCGCTTGCCATCAGTCGTCGTGTCCCTTGTAGAGCAACTGCAGCGTGTGGCCGTCCGGGTCGTTGAAGTAGATGCACGTCGGGTCGCCGGTGCGGCCCCGCACTTCGATGCCTTCCGCCTCGATGCGCGCCTTCGTCTCCTCGTAGCCCGCGGGCTCCATGCGCAGCGCCATGTGGTTCAGCTCGCGCCCGTTCATCGCGCCGTCGATGCGTGCCGCGTCGAACAGCGCGACCTGGTCGTGCTCGCCGCATCGGAGGAAGCACTGCCACTCGTTCTCGTGCCCGACGCTCATGCCGAGCACGTCGATGTAGAAGCGCCTGGCGCGGGGGAGGTCGTTCACCCAGAGCACCACGTGGTCTATGCCCGTCGTCTTGATCTGCAACTTCTCTGCCTGCTGCACCATGTTGGCCTCCTTGCTCGGTTCCGTCTTGCGGACTCCTGATGCCTCTTCGACGGCGATAGCGTAGCACCTTCTGATTCGCGCCGCGCAAACCCACTTGCGCGGGCGTATACTCCGGCCAACCGGAGAGACGACACAGGAGGCGCACATGGTCTCTTTCACCGATCGCTACGAACCCTGGAAGCTGACCCCCTACGAGAAGTGGGTGACCGATGAGGGGCTGCAGGTGCACACGCAGCAGCTCGTTGAGGACATCCACACCATCGGCGTCGAACCGTGGGAGCGCACCGGCACCAAAGCCGCGCTGCTCGACCTCACCGCCGACCCGCTTGACGGCGCGCTCGTGAACAACCAAGGCACGATCCGCTTCGTCTGCGAGATTCCGCCCGGCGGAACGTTCAACGTCGAACGCCACATGTACGAGGAGATCTTCTTCGTGCTGAAGGGTCGCGGCGCGACCGCCGTCTGGTACGAGGGCCAGCCCAGGCACACCTTCGAGTGGCAGGAGGGGAGCGTCTTCTCCATCCCGCTCAACGCCTGGCACGAGCTGTACAACGCCAGCGGCGAAGAGACGGTGCGGTTGTACGGCGCGACCAACGCCCCCACCGCCTTCAACCTCTACGGCAGCCCGGAGTTCATCTTCGATTGCCCCATGACGTTCCCCGACCGTTTCGACCCCACCGACGAGCTCTACTTCAGCGGGAAGTCGTCCAAGATCGAGGACCGGTTCATGGAGACGAACTTCATCCCGAACGTGCACAACGTCGTGTTGGACAGGTGGACCGCCCGTGGCCCCGGCGAGAACATGATGATCAACATGGCCAACGGCCACTTCATCTGCCACCTCTCCGAGTTCCCCGCGGGGACCTACAAGAAGGCGCATACCGGCGAGGCGAACCGCAAGCGCTCGGGTCTCGTCTCAGACGTTGCCTACCTCTTCCTGAGCGGGGAGGGGTACGACCTGCAGTGGCCGGAGGGCGTTTACCCGTCGCCCGGCACCGAGTGGGAGCAGTTGGACTACAGGGCCGGCACGCTCATGTCGCCGGGCACGGGCTATCACCAGCACTTCAACTGCAGCGCGGAGCCCATCCGCTATCTCGTCCTGCGCTACGGCAACCCCCGGTACGCCGGGTACGTCGGCGCGCGCTACAAGAACACCGGCGGGCCGCAGATACAGTTCGCGCAGGAGGACCCGGCCATACGGTCGCACTTCGAGGAGGAACTGGCCAAGCGGGGAGCAACCTCCCAGATGGCGGGCTACACCGACGAACCCTAGGACTCGCCGGACGAAGGAGCATCCTCCTCCGAGGCGAACTCTCCCATCTCGACGCGGGCTTCCTCGACGAGCTCTTCTACCACGGGCTTCGCCACGCCTACGTCGAGCAAGGATACCCGCGTCATTTCCAGCGCCGCCTCCAACTCCGGCCACACCACCGCATCGGCGCCGACTCCCTCAAGGGCGCGCACCTCTTCCTGCCACCCGGCCCGGCTCACGATGCGGACCTCCGGGTTGAGCCTCCGCGCATTCTGCACCGCCACCAGCGCCGATACGTGTTCAGGGAGCGCGGCGACGAACAACCGCGCCTGCTGCACGCCCGCTGCCCCCAGCACCGCGGCGCTCGTCGCGTCGCCCAGGATGAGCCGGTTGTTGCCATTCGTATTCCGGGAGATGAGCGCCGGGTCGGAGTCGATGGCCACGTAGGGTACTCCGAGGCGTTCGACCTCCTGCACGATGAGCGCCCCCACGCGCCCGTACCCTGCGACGACGACATGTTCCTGCAGACGGGGAGCGCGCTCGACCGCGGTTTCCGCTTCCGCGGCGCCGGCGAAGTGTCGATCGAAGAAGGTCGAACGGGTCCGCAGGGATGTCAACGCCCGCGCTCCGGCGGCGACGAACCCCGGCGTGATGGCCATCGTGACCACAGCAGACGTGATGATGAGCGGCAGCAACTCCTCGCCCGCGACTCCCAACGCAACCGCTGTTCCCGCGACGATGAAGCTGAATTCGCCTATCTGGATCATCTGGAAGCCGGCGCGGGCTGCTGTATACGGCAGGTAGCCAACCGCGCGTACCAGCGCGTACACGAGGACGAGCTTGACCACGATCGACGCACCGATGAACAGCCCAACCTCGCCTAGGTGCGAGGCGAGGAAGCCAACGTCCGTCAGCATGCCCAGTGAGACGAAGAAGAGCGCGGCGAACACGTCGCGGACTGGCACTACTTCAGAGAGGGCCCGGTGCCCAGCCCAGTCCGATTCGCTCAGGACCAGCCCCGCGATGAATGCCCCGAGTGGCGCGGAGAGCCCTGCCCAGGACGTGAGCGCCGCAGCGCCGAGGGTCGCGGCCATCACCGTGACGACGAACGATTCCCGTGCCCCCACCAGCGCGACGCGCTTCAGCAGCCAGGGCAGGCCGAGCGAGCCGATGAACCAGACCCCCGCCAGGATGGCCGTTGCCTTCGCGGCGCTGATTGCCAGCTCAAGGGCCAGCGATTCTCCTTCTCCACCCAGCGCGGCGATCACGGCCATCATCGGCACGAATGCGAGGTCCTGCACCAGCAGCATCCCCGCTGCCATGCGCCCGTGCAGCGTTCCCAGTTCACCACGGTCGTTCAGCGTCTTCAGCGCCACCATGGTGCTGCTGAGGGAGAGCGCCAGACCCGCCGTGAGCGACGCTTGCGCGTCCCAGCCGAGCGCCGTCCCGATGCCGTAGCCCACGGCTATGGTCAGCGTGATCTGTCCCGTGCTGGCGACCAGCACCCGCCAACCGAGGCGGCGCAGATCGGTCAGCGATATCTCCACTCCAACGGCGAACAACAGCAGGATGACGCCGAACTCCGCCAGTGTCTGGACGTCTTCCAACTGCGTCACCATCCCAAGCGCGTGCGGCCCTACTATGGCGCCCGCAACGAGGTAGCCGATGATGGGGGGCAGGCGGAGGAGGCGTGCGCCGAGCCCGCCGGCTCCCGCCGCTACGAGGATGACGACGATGTCGTCGAACAGCTCGGTCCCATGTTCCATCGCGCTGCGTTCACCTCACCCTTGGAGCAGGCAGGCAACGGCGCCCACCTGCTCTGGCTTGGACGCGGATCAGGCCGTTTGCTCCAACTCCATGAGCATCACGTAGACGTGCTGTGGGTCGGTGATGAGGCTGATACGTCCTATGTTCGGTATGGACATCGGCTGTATCTGCATGCTGCCGCCCATCGCCTGTACCTGCTCCAGCGCCGTGTCGAGGTTCTCCACCGCGAAGTAGACAGTCCAGTTCGGGGGCACTTCGCCCCATATCGGCTGGATGGCGAGCATCCCCGCCGCGGGCGCTCCGCCGCTCGTGAACAGGTTGTACGGCATGCCGCCTGCGCCCGGCACTTCCTGCGCTTCCCACCCGAAGAGGCCGGCGTAGAACTTGCCCGCCGCCCCGGTGTCGTGGGTGTACAGTTCGGCCCAGCAGAACGCGCCCGGCTCACCGATGAGGTCCGCGCCGATGTGCGCCTTCGCCTCCCACAGGTTCACGACGGCGCCGGTCGGGTCGAGGATGCTGGTCATCCGCCCGAACTCCATCACGTCCATCGGCGGCATGATAACTGTCCCGCCCAGTCCGGCCGCCTTCGCTGCCGCTTCCTCCACGTTCGCAACCGCGACGTAGGAGTTCCAGTGAGGAGGCACGCCCTGCTCCAGCATGTCCGGCATCATCGGGGACAGCCCCGCTATGTTCTTGCCGTTCCGGCTGAAGAGGGTGTAGACGAAGTCGTCGCTCACCGGATTGTCGACGGTCTCGCATCCGAGGATCCGGGAGTAGAACTCCTTCGCGCTCTCCACGTCGGTGGTCATCAGGTCCACCCAGTTGAACATGCCGGGCTCGTGTTGGGAAACTTCCGCCATCGGTCTCTCTCCTTCGGGCGCGCCCCCATCGGCTGCGCCATTGTGCTCAAGGATACGCTAACTCTCCCTCGCGCCCTCGCCTGACGAAAGGCCCTTTCGCGTGCGCGGCTACTTGATGATCTCCCTGTCGCGCATGCTTACGTAGCCGTCCCGCGCCACGACGACGTGGTCTGCCAGTTTGATGTCCAGCGTCTTGCCGACGGCGGCGATCTCCTTCGTCAGCGCCACGTCTGCTGCGCTCGGGTCCGGGTCTCCGGACGGATGGTTGTGCACCATCACCACGCTGGGCGCGTTCACCTGCACGGCCTGCCGGAAGACCTCGACCGGACGCACGCTCACGCTGTTCACTGTTCCCACGAACACCGTGGACGTGGCCAGCAACTGGTTCCGCGAGTTCAGCGACAACACGCGCAGTTGTTCCTGCGGCAGGAACTCCATGAGCGGCTTCATCATCCGCGCCACATCTACCGACGTCTGCAGCGTGGGAGGGCCCTGCTCGTCGTTCGACGCGGCGACGCGCCTGCCCAGCTCCAGCGCGGCCAGCAGGTGCGCGGCCTTCGCCTCACCGAAGCCGTGGAACGCGCACAGCTCGCCGTGCGACACCCGCGCGAGGCGTTCGAGGCCGCCCGCCTCCGACAGCAACCGGCTCGCCAGCGTTACCGCGCTCTCCGCTCTCGTGCCCGTCCGCAGCAGGATCGCGAGCAGTTCAGCGTCGCTCAGCGCGTCAGGCCCGGCGTCGCGCAGCCGCTCGCGAGGGCGCTGCTCGCCGGGCATGTCCCGTATCAGCACCGGGCGGTATCGCGGTTCGTGCAGTATCCGTTCGGCGGTCGTCGTTGTATCCGGCTCGCTCATCGCAGATATCATCCGAAAGAGAACCGCGAACGCGCTACAGGCTGGTGTCACACCGCGATGGCCGACCGAACGACGGAAGAGGAGATAGCGTACTGGCGGGCATTCCCGCGCGAGCGTCCGGCGGATATCGAGACGCCCGCCCCCGGCCAGGAGTCCGTGTGGGACTACCCGCGCCCGCCTCGTGTGGAACCTGTCCGCGCGCGACTGCACGTCGAGTTCGCGGGCGTCACCGTTGCCGAGACCACGCGAGGGATGCGCGTCTGCGAGACGGCTGGCGCGCCTGTCTACTATTTCCCGCCGGAAGACGTGAAGCGCGTGTTCCTCCGCCCCATGAGCCACACGACGCTCTGCGAATGGAAGGGCGAGGCCTCCTACTGGACGCTCAGCGTGCGCGGACGCGAGGCCCAGGCGGCTGCATGGAGCTACCCGTCACCGTTCGAGGGCTACGAGGCGATAGCCGGATGGTTCGCCTTCCACGCGGGTAGGGCGGACGCGTGCTATGTTGGCGATGAGCGCGTGACCCCGCAGCCGGGCGGCTACTACGGTGGCTGGATAACGTCCAACGTCGTTGGCCCGTTCAAGGGCGAGCCCGGCACTGAGCGTTGGTAACGGGTGAAGCAAGTTAAGGAGGACCGCATGCCGGAACCGGAACTGTTTGAGACGCTCTACGCCCAGCGGGCCATCCGACGCTTCAAACCCGACCCCGTACCGCGAGAGGCCATCGAGCGCATCATCGAGGCCGCGACCCACGCCCCCTCCGGCGGCAATCGCCAGCCGTGGGCGTTCGTCGTCGTGACCGACCCGGTGAAGAAGGAGCGCATCGCGGAGTGGTATCACGAGGGGTGGGTCTCGATGTACGCCTCTGACCCCGGCCGCCCGCGCAACGCCGTCTACCGCTCGGCCGAGTACCTCGCGGAGCACATGGCCGAGACGCCGGTGCTCATCTTCCCCTGCATCGCTGCGGGAGGGGGACGCAGGCCGTCGTTCCAGACCGGCTCGTCCATCTATCCCGCGGCGCAGAACCTCATGCTCGCCGCCACTGCCCTGGGTATCGGGACGGTCATCACGACGTTCCACATGCGGCGGGAAGGGGAGGTGAAGGCCCTGCTGGGCATACCGGACGACTACGCCACCGCCTGTATGATCGCGATGGGCTACCCCGCGGAAGGGGAACGGTTCGGCGGCGCGCGGCGTAAGCCCGCCTCCGAAGTTACCCACTACGAGTCCTGGGGCGGGTGATTACCTCCGTCATTCCCGCGAACGCGGGAATCCAGCCTCACCTGCTCAACCAGCCCCGGCCCTGCAGCGCGCCTCGCGCATAGCAGACCTGTCCCCCGTGATGGATGGACTCCACGATGATGCCCGGCAGGCGCTCGCGCAGCGGCACCAGTTCCGTGCCGCGCACGGGCGGCACCATGCGTTCGAGGTCGGCCTCGGTCAGCGAGTCGAGGAAGGCGTCCGTGTTGGCGCGCACGGCCCTGTAGTAGTCCAGCAGCGTCTCTGCCGGGGGCGAGGCGAACGCGTCCACCTGCTCGTTGGTGTCGCCGTTGCCGCGGTAGGACGGGTCCGGCGTCATGCCGAACCGCTCGTACCAGCCGTCGCGCACCCAGACTGTCTCCTGCCCGCCCATGCTGGACACGGCGAAGTCCTGCACCCGCGACAGGTGCCACATGAGCCAGCCGATGGGGTTGGACTCCGGCGCCGGGCGCTGGTGCAACTCCTCGGAGGAGAGACCTTCCACCGCCGCCAGCATGTACTCCTCGTTCCTGTTCAGCGCGTCCTTGATCACCTGTCCCAACGACGACATGGCATCCTCCTCCCGCTATGCGGAAAGGGCGGCCTTCTGCAAGACCGCCCCTTTGCTTCCACGTTGAACTGTGGGTCCCCTACGCGACGGTAACCGTTGCGCCGGACTCCTCCAGCTTCTTCTTCGTGTCCTCGGCCTCTTCCTTGCTGATGCTCTCCCGCACGGCGACGGGCGCGCTCTCCACCATCTCCTTCGCCTCGCGCAGGCCGAGGTTCGTCAGCTCGCGCACCGTCTTGATGACGTTGATCTTGTTCGCGCCGATGTCGGTCAGCGTCACGGTGAACTCGAACTGCTCCTCCGCTGCCTCCGCTGCGCCATCCCCGCCTGCGGCAGGGGCGGCGGCGACCGCCACCGGTGCGGCTGCGCTCACGCCGAACTCTTCTTCCAGCGCCTTCACCAGCTCCGAGAGCTCCAGCACGGAGAGAGACTTGATCGACTCGATGAGTTCTTCTTTCGTTGCCACGTGGTCCTCCTGTTCCGGTTCCGTTTTCTCGTTCTTGATCAGGCAGCGCCCAGCTGCTCCGCGCGGCGCTGCAGCACGATGGCGAGCGCCCGTGTCGGGCCGCTGAGCACGTTCACCAGGCCGCTGATGGGAGCGTTCATCTGCCCCAGCAGCTTGGCGACGAGTTCGTCCTTGCCCGGCAGTGCCGCCAGCGCGACGACCTGCGCCTCGCTGATCAGCGCCCCGTCCATCACACCCTTGCGTACCTTCAGCTCCGCACGTGTCTGCCGCACGTACTCGTTCACGGCCTTCGCCGCCGCTACCGGGTCGTCGTAGCCCAGCACCACGCCGGTCGCGCCTTCCAGGATGTCCCGGAACGCCTCGACCCCCGACTCGCCGGCGGCGATGGACGCGATGCGGTTCTTGACGACCCGGTACTCGACGCCTTGCTCGCGCAGGCGATGCCGCAGTTCGGTCATCTGGTTGACCTTGAGACCGGAGAAGTCCGTGGCGATGACGATGGCGGCCTTGCTCAGGCGCTCCGCCAACTCTGCCACTGCTTCCCGTTTCGCTTCCGTCGGCACTGTTTCACCTCTCCATAAGAAAAGACCCGCTTCCGAAGACGCGGGCCCTGCGCTCTCATACGGGATATGAGGCTGATCAGGCGCGCCTCGGTGGGCCCTTCCGGCTTAACCCCGCGATGCGGGGACCCACGGTCTTCGGCGTTGGCTGTTCGCTTGTCCTACCCAGTCTACTCGACCTTCATTGCCACCGTCGAGCCCACGTCCAGCGGAACGCTGGGGCCCATCGTGGTGGTGAGGTGCGCGGTCTTGATGAACTGTCCCTTCACCGCGGCCGGGCGGAGCCGGTTCACCGTGTCCATCACGGACGCCACGTTCTCGAGCAACTGCTCGTCCGGGAAACTCGTCTTGCCCACCGGCGAGTGGATGATGGCGGTGCGGTCCATCCGCAGCTCCACGCGCCCCTTCTTTGCCTCGCGTACGGCGTCCGGGATGTCCTGCGGCTGGACGACGGTGTTCGTGCGCGGGTTCGGCATGAGGCCCCTGCGGCCCAGCAGCCTGCCGAGGCGTCCGATCTTGCCCATCATGTCCGGCGTCGCTATAGCGACGTCGAAGTCGAGGAACCCGCCTTCAATGCGCTCGATGAGGTCGTCGGCGCCGACGACTTCCGCCCCGGCTTCCTGGGCCGCGAGCGCCCGCTCACCGGCGACGAACACGGCCACGCGCACGGGCTTGCCCAGTCCGTGGGGGAGCGAGGCGACGCCGCGCAGCTGCTGGTCGGCGTGGCGCGGGTCTGCGCTGGTGCGCAGGTGCAGTTCCACCGTCTCGTCGAACTTGCTCGTGGCCGTCTGACGCAGCATCCCGATCGCCGCTGCGGGTTCGTACCGCTGCTGCCGGTCTACCGTCTCCGCCGCGGCGCGGTAGCGCTTGCCGTGCTTCGCCATGCCTACTCTCCCTCTACCGCAACGCCCATGCTGCGAGCCGTACCCTCGATGATCTTCATGGCGGCGTCTAGGTTGGCCGCGTTCAGGTCCTTCTGCTTCGTCTCCGCTATCTCCCGGATGGCCGAGCGGGATAGCGAGCCGGCGCGCTCGTGACGCGGGTTGCTGGAGCCCTTCTCCACGCCCATCGACTTGCGGATGAGTTCCGACGCGGGAGGCGTCTTCGTCACGAACGTGAACGAGGCGTCCTCGAACACCGTTATCTCGGCGGGGATGATCGTCCCCACCTGGTTCGCGGTGCGAGCGTTGTACTCCTTCACGAATCCCATGATGTTGATGCCGTGCTGACCCAGCGCCGGCCCCACCGGAGGCGCGGGTGTCGCGCTCCCGGCCGGGAGTTGTAGCTTCAGAACCGCCCGAACTCGCTTCGCCACTTACGCCCTCTCTACCTGCAGGAAGTCCAATTCGACCGGCGTCTCGCGTCCGAAGAACGACACGAGCACGCGTACCTTGCCCTTGTCCTCGTCCACCGTGTCCACGGAACCCATGAACTCGGCGAACGGCCCGCCCGTGATACGCACCATCTGCCCGGCGGCGAGCCCCACCTTGATGCGCGGGGTGGGCTCTTCCATCCGGTTCAGGATGTGCTCCACCTCGCGGTCCTCCAGCGGCACCGGCTTCGGACGGCGTTCGCGCTCGTCCTCGGACGAGACGAAACCGGTAACGCCCGGCGTGTTCCGCACCACGTACCAGCTCTCGTCGTCCATCCGCATCAGGATCAGGATGTAGCCGGGGAATATCTTGCGCTGGACGGACTTGCGCTTCCCCTCCTTCATCTCGATCTCTTCTTCGGTCGGCACCACCACCCTGAAGATCTTGTCCTTCACGTCCATGGACTCGATCCGCAGTTCCAGGTTCCGCTTCACACGGTCCTCCTGGCCGGAGTACGTGTGCACGATGTACCAGTGAGACTCGATCTCCGGTATGACGGATTGTTGCGTCATGAGCCTCTGTCTTTCTTAGTCGGATGAAAGGCGCCGGGGTGTGGCCCTGCCTACAGGAACACCCGCTCCACCAAAGTGCTGAAACCGAGGTCCCACAGGGCCAGGAACACTCCCACGACGGCCGACACGCCCAGCACCAGCAGTGTCAGGCGTGCGGCGTCCTCTCGTGAAGGCCACGTTACCTTCGTCAGTTCGCTCCAGACCTCGCCGATGAACGCCAGCCTGCCTCTGCGGCGGACCTGGCCCTCGTCCATCATCGAGCGGAGCGGGTTGTTCCGGCCTCGGGCTTGTGCCACGCTACCGTACCTCGCGGTGGAGTCGATGCGTCCTGCAGCGCGGGCAGAACTTGTTCAACTCCATCCGGTTCGGATCGTTCCGCCGGTTCTTCTGGCTGTGGTACGTCCGCTCGCGGCACTCGGTGCATGCCAGGTTGATCAACTGGCGGACGTCTCCTCGCTTCTTGGCCACGATCGCTCCTTAGGTCACGCTCGTGATGACGCCTGCGCCGACGGTCCTGCCGCCCTCGCGGATGGCGAACCGCAGCCCCGGCTCCATCGCCATCGGGCTGATCAGCTTGATGTGCATCTGCGTGTTGTCTCCCGGCATCACCATCTCCACCCCTTCGGGCAGACCGATCTCGCCGGTGACGTCGCTCGTGCGGATGTAGAACTGCGGCTTGTAACCGCTGAAGAACGGCGTGTGCCTGCCGCCCTCGTCCTTCGCGAGCACGTACACCTCGGCTTCCGCCTCCTTGACCGGCTTGATGGAGCCGGGCTTGGCGAGCACCTGGCCGCGCTCGATCTCGTCGCGCTCCACGCCGCGGAGCAGCGTGCCGACCGCGTCGCCCGGCTCTGCCTCGTCCAGCAGCTTGTGGAACATCTCGACGCCCGTGACCGTCGTCTTGTGCGTCTCCTTGATACCGACGATCTCCACCTCGTCGCCCGGGTGGACGACGCCGCGTTCGACACGGCCCGTGACCACGGTGCCGCGGCCCTTGATGGAGAACACGTCCTCCACGGGCATCAGGAACGTGCCGTCGCGCGGGCGGTCGGGGACGGGGATGTACTCGTCCAGCTGCCTCACCAGCTCCTGGACGCCCGCGTACTCGGGGGCGTTCGGGTCGGCGCTGTCGGACTCGAGCGCCTGCAGGGCGCTCAGCCGCACGATGGGGGTGTCGTCGCCGGGGAAGTTGTACTTGCTCAGCAGCTCGCGGACTTCCAGTTCCACCAGCTCCAGCAACTCCTCGTCGTCCATCATGTCGACCTTGTTGAGGGCGACGACGATGCGCGGCACCTCCACCTGGCGCGCGAGCAGGATGTGCTCCCGCGTCTGGGGCATCGGGCCGTCCGGCGCCGAGACCACGAGCACCGCGCCGTCCATCTGCGCCGCGCCGGTGATCATGTTCTTGATGTAGTCGGCGTGGCCGGGGCAGTCAACGTGCGCGTAGTGCCGGTTCGGCGACTCGTACTCGACGTGGGCGATGTTGATCGTCACGCCGCGGGCCTTCTCTTCCGGAGCGCTGTCGATCGAATCGAAAGCGCGGAACTGGCTGCCGCCGCCCAGTGCGAGCACCTTGGTGATCGCCGCTGTCAGCGTGGTCTTCCCGTGGTCAACGTGCCCGATCGTGCCGACGTTAACGTGGGGCTTGGTGCGCTCGAACTTCTGCTTTGCCATCTAACCCTCTGCCTCCTGCTGTTCTCTGCTGGTTCCTTTGTTTCCTGCTTGCTCGCTGTCACCGGCCCGGAGCCCCTTCGGAACGCTCCCGGCCCCTTGCGGTCGCCTGGAGCCCACAATCGGACTTGAACCGATGACCTCGTTCTTACCAAGAACGTGCTCTACCGCCTGAGCTATGTGGGCGTGTCGTGCTGCTGTTGTGTGGCGCGGCTGGTGGAGGGAGCAGGATTCGAACCTGCGTAGCCCTGAGGGCGTCAGATTTACAGTCTGATGGATTTAGCCGCTCTCCCATCCCTCCACGGAGGCTGTGCGCCTGTCCGATGAATGTATCCTAACACTCCCGACCCCTCTCCGTAGGAGAGGCCCTCTCCCCCGGTGAGACTTGGAGCCCGAGGAGGGAGTCGAACCCACAACCTGCCGATTACAAATCGGCTGCGCTGCCGTTGCGCCACTCGGGCCGGGACGGCATCCGCCTCAACCAAAAAAGACGGCCCGCAGGCCCGTCCAAGCGCAGATTATCGTACACCTGCGCAGGCGAGTCAAGCGGGGTGCGGTCATTCCGAGCGGAGCGCAGCGGAGTCCCGCGCTTCGCTTAGCACTCATATCTAGGCCTCCTACTCCTCGAAACAGTTCCACTGGACCAGCAGGGCGCGCAAATCTGCCGGAAGGGCATCCTTCATCGCTTCGAGTTTCCTCAGGAGCTCGAGCGGGCGGCCGTCTGCCAGCAGCACTTGGAAGGACGCCGGTTCGTCTGAAGGGTACTGCAGCGCACGCTCCCGCATCGCCGCAAAGAATTCCAGGAAGGTGTCATGGATCGCTTGAAGTTCCGGGGGAGGCGTCTCGTAGCCGAAGGCTACCGTCCTGTTCTCCATCATACTCACCGCATCGCTCCATACTCCGCCTTCCGCTACTGCATCGCTGCGTATTTCGGGGATCCACCCGCACACCTCGTACGCGTACAGGAAAGCTTGCGAAACTGGCGTAGGGGTTGCCGGGTTCTGCGTTGGCGCCGGGCCGGGTGTAGGCGTTTCCACCGGCGAGGTACCTGATGCGCTCGTCCCCACGATAGGCGCGACGATCTCGTTGGGCTCACCGTACCCGGAGTACCAGTAGTCCACCACGCCCTCGACGATGGCTTCGTCCTGGGAGAGGAAGGTTTGCCGTGCCTGATCCGGCCGGCCATTGACGTCCACCCAATACTCGTAGCGTATCTTCCCTGCCTGTGGATCTGGCACGTCCCACGTCCAGGTCTGGGCGAGACCGCCGAGGGGCACCGGGCCTTCGATAGGACGCCCCAAGCATGGGATTGGTAGCGCTAGGTCGCGGTACTCGCCGACTTCGACCCATATGCCCTCGTCTATCACGTTGCCGCCGGTCTGCCGGTGGTAGATGACGCCGTCCTTCCTGATCTCCTCTACCTGCCCATCCAGCGTGCCGTCGGGTTTGATGTACCGGATCACGCGCTCCACGTCGCTGCTGCTATACCGCTCTTCGATCTCCATGGTGAAGCCCTCGCCCCACCCTTCCGCTACCACGTCGTACACGTCCCCCATGAGAGCGCACGGGTCGATAGCTGCCCCGGCTGCGGTGGGGGTCGCCGTCGGCGGAGACGTGGATGTTGGGACTGGCGTTGTCCTCGGCAGGGTCGTAGTCGGGGTCGCAGTGAGAGTGGCAGTGACAGTAGGCGGGACTGGAGTGGGCGCTTCGGTGGGCGTCGCAGTAGGTTCCGGCGAGGAAGGCGGAACCGGCGTCGCCTTCGGCAGCGGCGTAGCGGTAGGACGTGCAGCAGGCTCCGTTGCGGTGGGGAGCATGGGCTCAGGCGCGGAGCAGGCCACGCAGAGCACGATGCAGAACATGAGTGCGACAGCTCTTCTCAATCTCATTCTCTAGCGCCAGGGTTGGCAGATACGCTTGCTTATTGCGTGTCTTCTGATTCGTTCGCCCGCCTAATATACCACTGAATGTCAATACTCTTGCGGAAAAGTCATCACTATGTAATCAAAATGCGTATAAATGCCACTGAATGTCATCATCAACTGTTGTGGGACGCGGGGCGCAGTCCCCGTCGTTCCTGCGAAGACAGGGACCTCGCATCCCACCTCTCCCTCGGGGAGAGGTCGACGCGCTTGCGCGGCGGGTGAGGGTGAACCGCCGCGGCGTATCAGCCCAGCGCCTGCTTCACCAATGCCAACCCGGACTGCAGCCGCTCCTGCCAGTCCGGCTGGGGGTAGCGCACGGTGTTCGTGCATATCCTGAATATGCAGGCCGCCTCGCGCAGCGCAAGGTCTCGCTCGCTCCAACCGAAACGCTCGAGTGCGGCGCGGCGAAAGAGGTCGCGGTACACGGTCCTCGTACCGGTACTCTCCTCCTCCCTGGAGTGAGACGCCCAGCGCAGGTGAGCAAGGAAGTTGCCGACGTCAAGCAGAGGGTCGCCCATACCTGTCTCTTCGAAGTCCACCAGCGCCACCCTGCCATCAGGCAACACCAGCATCTGGTCGTCGTAGAAGTCGTTGTGCGCCATGCCGCTCGGCTTCCATGACTCGACGAACGGGTCGAGGGACTGCACAGCCTCTCTCAGATGGGCGCGCGCCTCCTCGTTCCCACGAACGGCGTATCGAATGGTGCGCTTCGCCCGGTTGTACAACCCCGGCAGGTCGAAGGGGAGACCGCCGTCCGATGGGATGGGTGCGCTCCACAGCGTCTCCAGCCCTTCGAGCAGTACCGTCGGGGAAAGTTGACCGCCCCGCCGGATGTGGTCGCGCAGGTTCTTGCCGGGTATCTCCGACAGCCAGATCGTTCCGCCCTTGCGCCAGTGGCCTGCGAGGCGGGGGACTGCGAAACATGAGGTGCCTACGAGCTCCGCGGCGCGGAGCAGCGGGGGTATGGCAGAGGTACGCATCACGCGGACGTACAGCCTCACCCTCCCTACCTTGTGACGCAGCACGGCGCGGTTGCCGGGCCGGTAGCGGACCACCTGGACACGGACCTGGCGCGCGGGCACCGCCATGACGTGACGGTTGACCAAGTCGAGTGCAGTCTCCGGGTCGGCGGCCTCCTTCAACCCGGGCAGGTACGGGTCGTCCGGGAACTGAAAGACCTCCACCGGATGGTCGCGCCGGAGCATGACGGCGAAATAGTCCGAGGGGATGTAGTCCTCCGCTGGCCACTCAACCACGTAGCTGACCAGCGCGGTCCTGCCGGGGGTGTGCGTGAACTGCCGGATACGGACCTGCTCGGGCGGGACCTCGAGGTTCCCGACGTGTTCGCAGTACCGCAGCCATACCCACTCCGGGTCGAAGAGATCGGACAGCCCAGGGAGGCCGGGGTCTTCAGGCAGGGCTATCTGCGGAAACAGCGGTACGGCGGCGACCGAAGCCTTAGTCCTCTCCTCAGCTGTCGTTGCCACTGTCGTCGCTGTCCGGGGCGGACTCGGTCTGTGGCGTTGGCGTATCGATGCCGTCGGAATCGGTGCCGTCGTTGTCGGTGGGCGTTGGCGTGTCGACGCCGTCGTTGTCGGTAGGCGTGGGGGTGTCGACGCCGTCGTTGTCGGTGGGCGTCGGTGTGTCGATGCCGTCGTTGTCGGTAGGCGTCGGGGTATCGATGCCGTCGTTGTCGGTAGGCGTTGGCGTATCGATACCGTCGGAGTCGATGCCGTCGTTGTCGGTAGGCGTTGGCGTATCGATACCGTCGGAGTCGGTGCCGTCGTTGTCGGTAGGTGTGGGAGTGTCGATGCCATCGGAATCGGTGCCGTCGTTGTCGGTAGGTGTGGGCGTGTCGATGCCGTCGGAATCGGTGCCGTCGTTGTCGGTAGGCGTGGGCGTGTCGATGCCGTCGGAGTCGGTGCCGTCGTTGTCGGTGGGGGTAGGCGTGTCGATGCCGTCGGAGTCGGTGCCGTCGTTGTCGGTTAGCGGGGTGTCATCTTCTCCCGCTACGACCGCGCGAGGAACTCCGGAGAGCTGGCCGTAGCCGTCGGCCTCGGGCGTATCGGCATCCGTTTCCGGAGGGTCGCTTTCGTCGTCTTGGTCGTCGTCCTGATCGTCCTCCTCCCCATCTGCGGGCGTGGGCGTGCGAGAGACGAGAACGGCGTTTTCCCGCGCGTCGACGTCATCTAAGCCTGGAGGGATGGACGCGCAACTCCACACCAAGGCGGAAGCCGCCACCAGTGAGAAGACGGTCATCGCGGGTCGGAGCAATCTGTCCTTCACAGGACTCACTCCCGGCTGCGCAGGGCGCAGATGCGCCATCGTGCTGCACAAGCCACGTAACGAGTGTACAACCGCGCGTCAACGCTTTCACGTGGCGGAGAGAGGGCGGTACCTGTCATTCCGACCGGAGCGCAGCGGAGTCCCGCGCTTAAGCGTGCGGAATCCCTCTCGGGTGCGGTGCCTGGTCCCCTCTCCCTACAAGGGGAGAGGGCTAGGGAGAGGGTACTCGGGGAGGTCGAGTGGCGTGGCCTTGTCATGTTGAGCGGAGTCGAAACATCTCTCGGGTGGCCTCCCTCACCTCTCCCTCGGGGAGAGAGCCTGCCCTGAGCTTGCCGAATGGGTCGACGCGCTTGCGCGGCGGGTGAGGGTGAACGAATTGTGACATCCGCCCGTTGCGCGGACGAACCACGCCTCCGTACCCTGTTTCCGACGGCCCGGCCCGACCGGCGGCATCGCCAGGGCACAGGACTGAATCCGTAGAGGAGGCGTGGTACCGAATGAGACCAAATGAGACCGTCAGAAAAAACTTCATCAGCCCCCGGCAGGCTGCGGCTCTCCCGTACATCGCATCAGAGCCGACCCTCACACGTGGTGCACAAGCCGCTCAGATAGCCAAGAGCACGCTCATGCGCTGGATGAACGAGCCCGCCTTCCGCGCCGAACTGGAGCGCGTCCGCAGGAACATCGCGGACCTCGCCTACACGGAGTTGGAAGGGCTTACCTTCAAGAGCGTCATCCGCATCGCTCAACTGATGGACAGCGACAACGAGAGCATCGTCCACCGCGCGTCGAAGACCGCGCTCTCCATGTCCCAGTCGTTCCGCGAGCAGCGGGAACTGAGCCGGCAGCTCGAAACGCTGGAGAACGCCATCACCTACATGAGGCAGCAGCGATGAGGGCCCGCATCAGGGCGCTCGACCGCTACTTGGGCTGTCTCGCCGCGCAGGCGAAACTCGCACCCATCGCCGAGGACTACGTCGAGCGGTGGATAGACGCCGTGGAAGGCGGCTGGTCACCGCCGGACCCCACGGACCTCTTCATGGCTGCTGCAGCCGTGAACATACCCATACTCAGCCCCGGCCCCATCACCGGCTACCTCCAGAGTTGCGAGAGGAGAAGGGAGATCCCGGAGGAAGGACGCATCGTGCCGGCCATCGCCCACGCCTACGCGGAGGGCAACCCGTTCGAAAACATGGAGAAGACCTGCCATTGCCCTGCGAAGCGTCCGCTCGTCGGGCAGGGACGGTCGAGGCCCAACCCGTTCCATGGGCCGTGAATCCAGTGCGCGAAGTGCCCGCATCCCACCTCTCCCTCGGGGAGAGGTCGACGCGCTTGCGCGGCGGGTGAGGGTGGGTCTCCGGTGCTCTGTTCGTTTGACCCTCCCCATGCCGTATGCTAGCGTGCGCTCGCTCGGATGCGCCTCTGTGGGAGCGTTCAGACCGTTTGGCCGGCGCGCGGTCCAGCTCCTTCTCCCTGGCAGGATTCCACACGATGGGCGGCGGGTTTCGGGCGCACGTGGCGCGCGGAAGAAGGCTACCTATGCAAAGCACCAGCCCATCGAATGCCCGTGGTTCCCTGCAGGCCCTTGCAGACGACTTGCTTCGGGACCAGCGCCTCATCCTCGTCTCCAACCGCGGCCCCATGGAGTACCACGTCGCGTCCGGCGGCGAGTTGCAGGCCCGCCGCGGCAGCGGCGGCGTCGTGACCGCGCTCAGCGGACTCACGAACCACGTCGATTTCACTTGGATCGCCTCGGCCATGAGCGAGGGCGACCGCCGGGCCGCGCGGGCGAACGAGGGCAGGGCGGTCCCGTCCCCGCTCCCTGGCCAGCGCGTCTCCGTCAGGTTCATCAACACTCCCCGCCGTGCCTACCACAAGCACTACAACATCATCTGCAACCCCCTCCTCTGGTTCATCCAGCACTACATGTGGAGCTCCCCGTACACGCCCCGCGTCGACGCCGCCGTCTACGACGCCTGGGAGAACGGCTACGTCCACGTCAACCGCGAGTTCGCCGACGCCGTCGTGGACGAGGCGGCCCGGACCGACGCCCGGCCGCTGGTGATGGTCCACGACTACCAGCTCTACCTCGTCCCCGGCATGGTGCGGGAGCAGCTGCCGAACGCCCGCATCCACGAGTTCGTCCACATCCCGTGGCCCACCGCGAGTTACTGGGAGCTCCTCCCGGCCATGATCCGCACCGCCATCTGCGACAGCCTCTGCCAAGCCGATATCGTCGGCTTCCAGGCGCCGCGCGACGTCCGCTCCTTCCTCGGCAGTTGCGACGCCTTCCTGGACGGGGCAGTCGTCGACCGTAACGGGTCGTGCGTCCACTACAAGGGCCGCACCACCCTCGTTCGCTGCTACCCCATCTCCATAGACGTCGACGAGGTGCGCGACATCGCGGACTCCCCGCGCGCCGACGAGTACGAGCAGCGGCTCACGCCGCTCCTCGGCAAGCAGACCATCGTCCGCGTCGACCGTGCCGAGCCCAGCAAGAACATCGTCCGCGGTTTCGCGGCCTTCGAGACGCTGCTGGACAGGCGTCCCGACCTGCGCGGCAACGTGCGCTTCCTCGCGTTCCTCGTCCCTTCCCGGACGCACATCCGTCAGTACCAGCGCTATGTGGAGGAAGTGGACACCGCCATCAGGCGCATCAACGACCGCTTCGGCACGCCCGACTGGACGCCCATCGAGGTCTTCTACGAGAACAACTACACCCAGGCCATGGCCGGCATGCGTCTCTACGACGTGCTGCTCGTCAACGCCGTCATCGACGGCATGAACCTCGTCGCCAAGGAAGGCCCCATCGTCAACCGCAGGGACGGCGTTCTCATCCTCTCGGAGTCCGCCGGGGCCTACGCCCAACTCCGTGTAGGCGCGTTGCCCGTCGCCCCCGCCGACGTGGAGGGCCTGGCCCGGGCGCTCGACGAGGCGCTTTCGATGCCGCCCGAGGAGCGCAAACGCAGGGCCGACCTCATGCGGGACTGTATCGAGCGCGAGGACATCACCGACTGGCTCCGCCGCCAGCTCCTCGACCTCGACGCCGTCGACAACTGAGAATGGAGGCGCCATCGTGACCACATCCAGCTCTTCCTCGAACGGACAACCTGTCCTGCGGTTCGGCATCATCGGCGTCGGCAACGCGGGCGGCGGGGTGCTGAACACGATGCGCGATGAGCCGAAGGTCGAAGTCGTAGCCGCAGCCGACATCCGCCCGCAGGCCCGCGAAGCCTTCCTGAATGACTTTGGAGGAAGGGCCTACGAGAGCGTCGAGGAGTTGTGCAACGACCCGGATGTCGACGTTGTCTGGATCGCGACTCCGAACCACTTCCACTGCCCTCACACCGTACTCGCCGCTGAGCACGGGAAACACGTGGTTGTCGAGAAGCCGATGTGCCTGTCGCTCGAAGAAGCGTCACTCATGGTCGAGACCGCTGACAAGCACGGCGTCAAGTTGCTCTCAGGCCACACCCGCGCGTTCGACCCGCCCGTCCAGACGATGTGGCGTATCGTCCGCTCCGGCGAGGTTGGAGCCATCAGGGCGATGAACGTGATGTCGTTCACCGACTGGATGCTCCGTCCACGCATGCCGGAAGAAGTCGACGCCGAGCGTGGCGGCGGCGTCGCCTTCCGCCAGGCCCCGCACCAGATCGATTCGCTGCGGTTCCTCGGCGGCGGACTCATCCGGAGCGTGCGCGGCACGACGGGCATATGGATGGAGGGGCGCTCCGGGGCCCCGGGCTACTACTCGGCCTACCTGGAGTTCGAGGATGGCACGCCGGCCACCATCGTCTACAACGCCTACGGCTACTTCATGGCTTCCGAGCTGCTGCCGTGGGAGATGGAGGCGGGCGTGGGCGCTGAAGGCCGCGCCCGTGTCCGGAACGGCATCAATACCGGCACGTGGGACCAGGCCCGGGCCAAGGATGAGATGCGGATAGCCAGCATGCAGGGGCAGCGCAATGCCCTGGAGGGTGGGGGAGCCCCCTCGGGCCCTCCTCGGCAGCGCTTCCAGAGCGACCTCGGGCTGCTGCTCGTTACCTGCGAGCGCGGCCTGCTGCGCCAGTCGCCGAACGGCATCTACGTCTACAACGACGACGGCCTCCGGGAGGAACCCATCGAAGTGAAAGAGGGCGGCGGCGACCCGACGATCGAGGAGGCCTATAACGGCATCGTGCTCGGCGAGCCCATATTCCACGACGGCCGCTGGGGGATGGCCACGCTGGAGGTCCAGCTGGGCCTGATGCGGTCGGCCCGTGAACGGCGCGAGGTGCTGCTCGAGCACCAGGTGCCGGTGCCGCCGGACCTCGCTCACTAACACAGACAGGAGGTGCTTCCATGTCCGACGTCCGGATGAGCCTGATCGGGAGCCCCGCCGACATCGTCAACCCGCTGTTCGAGGGCGAGGTCAAGCCGGAGGGGATAGAGCTCACGGCCACACGGGCCGACGGCTCAACCGGCTACTGGCGTCAGTTCACCTTCAACGAGTTCGACGTCTCCTCTCTCTCCGTAGCGTCGTACATCATCGCCCGGAGCAAGGGGTACGACGCCGTCGCGTTGCCGGTGTTCGCGTCGCGCCGCTTCATGCACGCCGAGCTCCGCCACCACGCGGACTCCGGCATCAGCGTCCCCGCCGACCTGAAGGGCAAGCGCGTGGGGGTCCCCGAATACCAGATGACCGCGTCGGTCTGGCTGCGCGGCGTGCTCGAACACGACTTCGGCGTCTCGCAGTACGACATCCACTGGTTCATGGAGCGGAGCGAGGAGTTCAGCCACGGCGGCGTGACCGGCTTCGAGCCACCTGAGGGCATCTCGTTCGAGCGCATCCCGGAGACGGAGAGCCTCGCCTCGATGATCCTCAGCAACGAGATCGACGCCGTCTCCGGTCTGGGAGCGGGCGCGGGCGCTCAGGGCAACGTCATCGACCGCTCCTCCCGGATACGCGGGAGCGGCGACTGGAGCAAGGTCAGACCGCTCTTTCCCAACCTCATCGAGGAAGGGTCGCGCTTCTACTCGAAGTACGGCTTCATCCCGGCTACGCAGATGTACACCATCAGGAAGTCGACCTACGACAAGTACCCGTGGGCCGCGTTCAACCTGTACGACGCCTTCGCACGGGCCAAGCGGCGCGCCGAGGCCACGCTCAACGAGCGCATCCCTTCGTTCATGGTGTTCGGCAGGGAGTACATGGCGCAGACCCGCAATCTGCTCGACGGCGACCCGTTCGTCTACGGGGTGGAGGCGAACCGCCCCATGATCGAGACCGTGATCGACTTTCTCCATGAGCAGCACCTCATCGCGGAGAAGCCGAGGGTCGAGGACCTCTTCGCGCCGAGCGTGCTCAGCCTCTAGCGGGCCTAGGGGCGGCGCTGCCAGCCGGACAACGCGCGCTGCATCTCCAGCGCGTCCACCGCCATCTGGTTGCAGTTCGCCCGCTCGAGTTCGAAGTTGCTCACGTTGCCGCAGTAGCCTTCCTGCGCCTCCACCCAGTCCCGGAGGGCCCTGCTCCAGACGTTCACTTCTTCGGAAGACGGCTGGCCCGCAAAGTCCGGTATCTCGTACAGCAGCCGGTTCCTCTCGTTGAGGAGTTCCGCCAGCTTTATCGTGTGTGGCCTCGAGGGGTCGGCGAAGACAAGCGGCGGCGGAGCGGGCGTTGAGGTTGGGAAGGGGCCCACCCGCAAGGGGCGCGGAGTCGGCGTCGCTGTCGGGACCGGAGTCGGGGTTGCCGTGGCGGTTGCGGTGGCTGTGGGGGAAGGCTTCGGAGTGGGTGTCCCGGTCGCAGTGGGCGACGGACGCGGGGTCGGAGCAGCCGCGGTTATCGTGGCTGCTATATCTTCGCGTTCCTGCGCTGCTTCAGCGGTTGCTCGAGATGCAGCGATGGCTGCGGTTGCCGTCGCGTCGACGTCGGGTTCGTCGCCCTGCGAGCAAGCGGCCAGAGCGGCGAGGATGAGCAGTACGGGGAGGTATCTCATAGGCATCGGCTTCGCCATCTTATCTGCCATACTTCGGGGTTCGCTACAACTCCCCCGAAAGCCAGGTAAGGAACCGTCCTACCGCCGCCGTATCCGCCAGCGCATAGTCCGCCGACGCGAGCAGCTCCGCCGGAGCGTCGGCCGTTGCGACCGCCACGCACAGTCCGTGGATGGCCCCGGTGTCGCGCATCTCCCGGACGACTGCGAACGCCTCCGCATCCGTGCGGTCGTCCCCCAGCACGAGCGCCGACGCCAGCCCTTTGCGTCGTGTGAACGAGCGCACCGCTTCTCCTTTGGAAAGCTCGACCGGTGGGCGCACCTCCACGACCATCTTTCCTTCGCGGATGTTCATCCCCCCGGCGTGTGCATCGAGGAAGTCGAGGATGTCTGACCGGGCGGTATCAGGCTCAGCCGTATTCCGGTAGTGCACGGAGAGGCTCACTCCCTTGTGTTCGAGGAGGGCGCCGGGGATGGTGATGCCTCGTTCCACCGCCTTCGCGATCTCCCGCACCCGTTCCACGTACGGCTCCGCCGCGGGTTCGATGCTCACCGCTCCTTCCTCCCACCATTCGGCCCCGTGGTTGCCGGAGTAGACCACCGTGTCGAGGCCGACCATCGCACGTGCATGCGCGACGCTCCGTCCGGTGAGCGCGACTACCGCGACCCGCTCCGCAAGCGTTTGCAGCGCAGCGCGGGTCGCAGCAGGCATCGTGGCGGCAGCGGGGTCGGCGACGATGGGGGAGAGGGTGCCGTCTATGTCGGTGAAGACGCAGGCGGGGCTGCGCCTCAGCAGCGCGAGCGCCTCGCCCCGGTTCGTGAGCAGGTCCGGCAGGCCGCTCACCGACCCTCCGTTCCCGGCGGCGCGCCGGGCGGGGCAGGGGAATCGAACACCACTTTGCGCACGGGGTAGTTGATCTCTATCCCTTCCTGTTGGAAGCGCGCGTGCAGGCGCTTGATCAGGTCGTTCGTCACGATGAACGAGCCGACCCGGTCCTTCGCCTGCAGGAATACCCAGAAGTCTATGTTGGAGTCCCCGAAGCGCTCGAAGCCGAACCACGGCTCCTCGTTCTCAGCCTCGGGGTTCGCAGCCATAGTCTCGCGCGCCACCTCCAGCGCGACCTCGTTGACACGCGCTAGATCGCTGTCGTAGCTCACACCGCATGTGACGAGGACGTTCATCCGCGGGTCGGGGCGGCTGTAGTTGACCATGATCGAACTGGACAGGACGGAGTTGGGGATGATGACGTCGTTGTTCAGCCAGGTGCGTATCCTCGTACTCCGCAATCCCACCGACTGCACGTATCCCGCGGGGCCGCCCTGCAACTCGATGTAGTCCCCCTCCGTGAACACTCCTTCCGAGAGGATGTTCGTTCCTGCGAAGAAGTTGCTAAGCGTCGGCTGCAACGCCAGCGCAACCGCCAGACCGGTGATGCCGAGACCGCCCAGCAGCGGGCTGATGCTGATGCCCAGCATATCCAGAACGATGAGCCCGCCGATGGCGTAGACGGAGAGCGGAATCACCCGTTTCGCTACCGGGAGTATCCGGTCGTCCAGATTCGTCTTGGTGGATATCGCTACGGTCAGGCTGTACCAGTTCGCAACGGCTATGAAGACATTGGACAGGGCGAAGGCGCCCACGATGACGAGGGCGGCCCCGCCGGTGGTTGTGATCTGGCCGTGCCAGGGTTCTGCGTCCGGCCAGAGGAGCAGGGCGATCAGTGCTCCCAGGATGAGGAGGAAGAGCGCCCCCGGTCTGGACGTGGCGCGGATGACGGAGTGCGCCAGGCGGTAGGTCCGCCCGCTCGCCCCGATGAGGTACTTGCGGGTGATGAACCGCGTCACGAGGTAGAAGGCAAACGCTGCGAGAAGAGAGCCGACCAGAATGCTGCCGGCGATCAAGCGTTGGACCTGGAGGTCGGTTGTCAGTGGATCGAGTGGCACGTCTCACCCGGAGCACGGTCGCTTGTAACGATACCTTCCGGTTCCCGCCCCGTGCAGATGGTAATGATACGCCCTTCCACGGAACCTGCGGCCCGCATATCACGCTCAACGCCTTGCGGCGCGCCGCCGCCTATAGTAGCGTTACGAAGACGGTTCGATACGATACCGATGCTCCGCCGGAGGCCCGATCACCCATGTCCGTAGCAAGCGCCGCGCCTCGCAACGCTCGCCTCGTATACCTTTCGCTCATCATCTTGGGAGTGGTGGCGGCGATAGTGGCATCGACGGTCATCGGCGTTATCTCCTACAACTACGTGACCCGCGACGAATTGCGGAACCCGGTGCCCAAGGAGAGTGACTACGGCGGTGGTCACGCCTCGCTTCCGGCCGGGTTCACCTACCTGTAGGACTGGGCCTGTCCCAGCGCCTATAATCCCACCATGACAGAGGGGCCCTTCAGACTGGACGGCATGGTCGCCGTCGTCACCGGCGGCAGTCAGGGCATCGGCGGGGCCGTCAGCACCGCGCTCGCCCAGGCGGGCGCTACCGTCGCCGTAACCAACCTGCCTGCCAAGCGTTCCGACGTGGACGCATTCGTGCGGGAGATCGAGGCCAAAGGCGGGAAGGCCCGTGGCTACGACCTCGATGTGACCGCCACTGCCGACATAGCCCCGGTCTTCGACTCTATCGCCGCCGACCTCGGCGGGCTGCATATCCTCGTGAACAACTCCGGTGTCAGTTCCCGCTCGAGCGCTCTCGACGTGTCGGAAGAACACTGGGATGCGGTGCACGGCGTGAACCTGAAGGGCGTCTTCTTCGCGGCGCAGGCCGCGGCGCGGCACATGCTGAACGCGGGCTATGGACGCATCGTCAACGTCGCGTCACAACTGGTCGTCACCTCAGGCCCGAACCGTGCCGTGTACGTTTCGGCCAAGGGAGGCGTGGTTGCACTCACGAAGTCGCTGGCCACGGAATGGGCGATGCAGGGCATCACGGTCAACGCTGTGGGGCCCGGCCCTACCGACACGCCCATGACTCGAAACCCGGACTCCGCCCGTAACGATGCCGACTTCCTGCGCCATTCACCCATCGGCAGACGGCTGCAGCCGGAGGAGATCGCCGGCGCGGTGGTGTTCCTCGCAAGCAGGGAAGCGGGCGCGGTCAACGGCCATCACCTGCTGGTGGACGCGGGCTGGAGCGTCAGCTAGCTGCGTATACCGCCGTCGCCGGTCGAAACGCCGCCCAGCATGACCAGAAGCTGTTGACGTGCGGGAAGACGTTCAGGCGGCTGCCTGCGAGTGGTCCGTTCAACGCCTCCCCGGTGATGCTCCAGGTCGAGCCCGTCTGCTCGTCCGTGAACACCCCGCGCTCTGACCGGAACGTGAGCGTCCGGTTCCCGCTCCGGGCGTCGAACGCTAAGGCCGCGCCGACGTCCCTGCCCTGTGCGACGTCCGCGCTGCTGAGCGGGGACGAGGTGCCCCGTTGCCAGAACACGGCCACGGGTGCGCCGTCGATCTGTACGTTGACCGCCCCGGAGAAGAAGAGCTCCGAGAATGGCACCGCGAGCGCATCGTCGTCACTCACCAGTCCGAGCACGCGCGCGCGGAGCGGCAGCCTCCGGTCGACCTCGCCTGCGGATGGAGGCGGCTGGCTGAAGTCGATGTTGAAGTACGGGTTGAACTCGTAATCGAGGTCGAAGCCCGATGACCGGGAGAGGACGGTCCCGTCCGGGTAAGCGCGCTTGAAATCGCCCCAAGAGATCAGGGCGCCTTCTGCCGGCCGTAGTTGGAGCCCCGCGAACTCACCCGCGATGGCCTTGCCGGTCGCCTGTTGCCACCACGATTCGGTAGTCTCGTCGAAGAGCACCCGGTTCTCGGAACGGAGCGCACTGGCGGCGCCGAACTCGAGCGTGAGCGTCCCTGCGTTGCGCTCGAACACTGCCACGCTGTTGCAGCGTGGGCAGTACGTGACCAGCAGCGGCGAGCCGCCGAGCCAGTCGTTCACAGCCTCGTTCAGGAGCAGGAGGCGTATCGGGTACGCCCGCGCCTCGTCTCCCGCGAATGCTGCCAGCACAGGTTCGTTGTCGCTGATCCACGCGTCGGCCTGCTCGATCGTCTCGTAGCGTGGTTCAGTGATAACGGGGATAGCCCCGCGCCCACCGGCAACCACGACCGCGTCGCTCAGGTCAGCCGTCACGCGTGAAAAGTCGGTGCGCCATGCATCCCGCGAGATGGATGCCTCACCCGTGGTGCGTCCCGCCTCCTCGGGCGTGAGCTCGCGCACCGGTGGTTCACCGCCACGTTCTACCGTGGGCAGCCGCCACCACGCGAGAGCCTCGATGCGTTCGCCGGGTGGGGTGAGCGTCCACGCGAACCGTGGAGAAGGATCGTCCACTGCAACGAGGAAGCGGCCCGAGATCAGCTGGCACGTGACGCCGGTGTGTTCCGTGCCGGGGCAGACCTCGGTGCTCACCGGGCCGGACTCATGCAGGAACCAGCCGTCGAACGATGCGGCGTGGAACCCGGGGGGAAGGCCGAGCTGGGAGCCGTCCGCTGACTCTACGCGCACCTCTGCGTAGGCGTGCTCGTAGCCGTGTTGCGGGGGTGCAGGGCTGACGCCTCGCTCCGCTCCAGTGAGCGTAACAGTGAGCGCGCGTCCTTCCGGCGAGACTGCGCTGACCGGCGTTCCCATCGCCAGGGGACGTTCGAAGGAGCCACCGCTCTCGACTGCATAGCCGGGGAGTGGTGCGCTCTCCTCACGGACCTCGCTGCCGCAGCCGGGCGCGACGCTTTCGGGTTCCAGCCACCAGGCGCCGTTCGCTACGCGCCAGCGGTCCTCGTGCGCCAGGGGCGGAACAGCGTCTCGTCCCAGGGCTCGTGCGCGACGTTCGACCGTGGCCTGCCGATCCGCTGCGTTCATGCCGGCGATATGCCACTCGACGGCGGGTAGACGGACGAACTGCGCGCGCCCTGCGTCCTCACGAGCGATAGCGGCTTCGATGGCCTTCGCCGCGTCGCGCTGTGCTGCCCTGGCGTGGACGGCGAGCGATTCCGGCCCGCACGTCGATTCGCTACCCGGAAGCAGCGAGAGAGCGAGCCCTTCCCAGTCCTCCTCGGAGAGGTCCGCGTATGCGAACCCTGCGAACTCACGCAGCAGTTCGGCAGAGACGAGCGGCGACTCCTCGGACGGCACGATGGGGAGTCGCTCTGCCTGTGGCTCTTCCAGCGCCGCATCCAGTGTCGCGATGAGACCCAGCACGGCGGCGGCGAGGAGAGCGGATGCGAGCGGACGGCTCTTCATCAGCCGCTGTTGCGATGGCGTCGCAACTCCTCGACGAGCGCGGGCACGAACTCCTGCCAGTCTGCCATCACGCCTATGTCCGACTGCCCACGGAAGAACGCGGCGCGGCGGTCGTTGTTGACCGCTAGCACAGTTCCCGCGCGTTGGATCCCCACTGCGTGGTTGAAGTCGCCCCGCACGCCGATACCGAGATAGAGGCGCGGCGCGATGGAGCGTCCCGTCAGCCCCACCTGACGCTGCCGCGGCATCCACCCCGCTTCCACCACGTCTCGTGTGCAGATGAGGTCTGCACCCAGCAGCGCTCGCAGTTCCTCCAGCTCGGAGATGTGCTCCGGCCCGCCGACGCCCATGCCGACGCAAACGACCGCGCGCGCCTTGTCCAGTGCGGCCGCGTCGTCGTCCGGCGCGGCGCGGAACTCCACCCGCGCCAAGCCGTCGCCCGGCACCGTGGCTGCCTCCATGGTCTCGACCGGTACGCTCCGGGCAGGGTTGGGCTGCAGGGCGCTGAACACGCCGGGCCGTACCGTCGCCATGTTGGGGAGCGTGCGCGAGTAGATGGGCGCGACGATGTTGCCGCCGAACGCCGGTTTGAGCTGCGCCAGCCCCGAGCCGTCCACGTCCAACCCGATGCAGTCGCCGGTCAGGCCGAGGTTCAGCCGGGCGGAGACGCGTGCCGCCAGGTCGCGGCCGTTCGGCGTCGAAGGCAGCAGCACGGCGAACGGCTGCCGCTCGGCGATGGCCTCCGCCAGCACCGCTGTATATGCCGCCGTGGAGTAGGTCGACATTCCGCTGCTGGATGCCGCCATCACTGCGTCGGCGCCTGATCGCCCCAGGGCGGTCGCGTAACCCGTGGCGTCCTCTCCACCGATGACGAACGCGGCGACAAGGCCGTTCAGAGCATCCGCGACAGGCTGGGCGGCTGCCAGCATCTCGAACGTAACAGGGCGCAGTCCGCTCTCGTCCGCTTCCGCGACCACCCACAGCTCCGGTCCCCCGCCGGGGCGGGGAGCGTCGGCTGCTGTCTCCGGGGTGTTCGCTGCGTCGGCATCGGTGTCGAGCGCGCCTCGTTCAACGAGCGCTGCGACCGCCTCACGCGCCATCTCCGCCGCGCTGCCTTCCTGGATCAGTCTGCCCTCGCGCGACGGTTCGATCTGCCGCACCTCTGCGACCCACGTCGGCGAGCCTGCCGCCCCGAACTGTGAAACGTCGTCGGAAAGCATCGCGGCGGTCAACTCGGTTATCTCGCGTTCCTCGGCGGCGCGTACTGCATCGCGGGGGGCTTGCGCGTCGTGCGCGACCCCCTCCGTGACCGACACGAGCAACGGTAGCGCGCCTTCCACGGTCTCGGCGCCGTTCTCCAGTGCGCGCTCCGCACGGACCGAGCCATCCTGCGCGACCTCCAGTCTGCTCACAGAGGTGATCTGGGGGATGCCGAGCATCTCCGCGACCTCCGGCCCGACCTGTCCGGTCTCCGCGTCGACGCTGTTGTTGCCGAACAGGACGAGGTCGTACTCCTCGCGGGAGAGTGCGAGCGCCAGCGCCCGGGACGTTGCGAGCGTGTCGGCGCCTGCGAACGCGAAGTCGCTCAGGTGGAACGCGTCGTCAGCCCCCATCGCCAGGCATCGCACGAGACCCCGCCGCGCATCGGGCGGCCCCATCGTGTAGACCGCGATGCTGCCGCCCAGCGCCTCTTTCAACTCCACCGCGCGGTTCACCGCGAGCACGTCGTAGGCGTTCAGTTCGCTCGGCACGCCCTCCCGGACGAGGCGTTTCGTCTCCGGGTCGAGGCGTATGCGGGATATCGCAGGCACCCACTTTACGCAGACGGCTATCCTCACGCTTCCTCCTGACGGCGCTGTGACGGGCTGCCGCACAGTTTAGCGTTGCGCCACGTCTGGCGTACGTTCCCTATTCGGCCCCGCGCTGGCGGTACTGCACTGCCTCCGCGAGGTGCGGCATGCCGATGACGTCCTCGCCGCTGAGGTCCGCGATGGTGCGCGCGAGTTTGAGCGTGCGGTGGAATGCCCGTGCGGAGAAGTGCATGCGCTCCATCACGGCTCGCGCCAGCCCTTCGGCCTCGTCGTCCATACGGCAGTACTTCCACACGTCGGACGGCCCCATGTCCGCGTTGCACTGTACGCACGACTCGCGGAACCGCGCCTGCTGCACCTGGCGCGCGTGACAGACGCGCTCCCGGATCCGCGCGGACGGCTCGCCTGTCACGTCGCCCGTGAGCTTCTCGTACTCCACCCGCGGAACGTCGATGAAGATGTCCATCCGGTCGAGCAGCGGCCCGGATATGCGCTTCTGGTAGCGGCTGAGCAGCTGTGACGAGCAGGTGCACGCCTTCCTCGGGTCGCCGTAGTTGCCGCAGAAGCACGGGTTCATGGCTCCGACCAGCATGAAACTTGCCGGATACGTGACGGAGCCGTTCGCCCGGCTGATGGTGACGACCTTGTCCTCTATCGGTTGCCGCAGCACCTCCAGCACGCTGTGTCCGAACTCCGGCAGCTCGTCGAGGAAGAGCACGCCCCGGTGGCTGAGCGACACCTCGCCCGGCTTGGGGATCCTGCCGCCACCGACGAGCCCCGCGTGGGAGATAGTGTGGTGTGGCGCGCGGAACGGGCGCGTCGAGACCAGCGGGGTATCGTCGCGCAGCATCCCCGCGATGCTGTAAACCTTGGTCGTCTCGAGCGCCTCGGTCGAGGTGAGCGGTGGCAGTATCGAAGCCATCGCTCGTGCGAGAAGCGTCTTGCCGCTGCCGGGTGGGCCGGTCATCAGGAGGTTATGCCCGCCCGCGGCGGCGATCTCGATCGCGCGCTTCGCCTGGTCCTGTCCGCGTATGTCCGCCATGTCGATGGCGTAGTCCTGAGGCGCGATGTGGGAGAGTTCCACGGTGGGCGTGTGCGTCAGGATCGGTGCGTCGCCCCTGATGTGCTCCACGAGTTCGCGGAGCGTGCGCGCACCGAGCACGTCCACTCCATCTACGAGCGAGGCCTCGTCCGCGTTCGTCTGCGGCACGACCGCCGTTCGCATCCCCCGGTCCCGCGCGACGCCCACCATGGGGAGGATGCCGTCGGTGTGCCGCAGGTTGCCTTCCAGCGACAGCTCTCCGATGAGGACCGTCTCGCCGAGCATGATGTCGATCTGCCCGCTGCTGGCGAGGATGCCCACCGCGATGGGCAGATCGTAGGACGGCCCCTCCTTGCGGATATCGGCGGGGGCGAGGCTCACCGTGATGCGCCGCATCGGGAACTCGAACCCGGAGTTGCGTATCGCTGCGCGCACGCGCTCTCTGGACTCCTGCACCGCTGCGTCCGGGAGCCCCACCACGACGAAGTGGGGCAGGCCGGGCGCGACGTCCACCTCCACCTCGATGATCTGTCCGTCGAGTCCGGTCAACGCACACGTGTTCACCTTGGTCAGCATTCCTGATCACCTCTTTCACTGCCCTGTGTTGGTTCCGCTGGGGCGGGTTGGCTACTGAGGTTAGGAACTGCCGGCTCGATCGCGAAAGGGGCAGATGTCACAGTGCCGTTCAGCATGCTCGTCCAAGCCGCTCTTGCGTGCGCCGCAAGCGTTGCGCGAGGGCAGGAGCGTTCCTTGACCCGCCTGCGGACGCACGGCTATCCTCACTCCACCCCACCCGCACCCAGGCGGGACCTGAAAGGAGTACGTCGATGGCGTCAACAGCAGAACGGATCAGGCAACTGGTCAGCGAGAACATCGAGGTGGATGGCAAGGCCCTGGATGTCCCGGAGGACTTGAACCTCAGCCTCTCGGACGCTGGCGTGCCTTCCACGGACATAGTTGCCCTGGGCAAGCTGATAGCCCAGGACTTCAACGTCACCTTCACCCTCGATGACTGCGCAACCTTCTCCGACCTGTCGAAGGTTGCAGCCTTCATCGACAGCAAGTCTGCCTAGACCAACGCGGCGCTGCTGGCAATGACGACCTCTTCCGTCACGGGATGCTGGTGGAGCCCTGTCGGACAGGTCGCAGGCGCTGCTGTCACACACGTTGCTCTGAGCCCTCATCCGGCCATGGAAGCCGAGGCGCTCTCCTGGCTGGATGAGCAGGAGCGGGCGCGCGCTCGCAGGTTCATCGGCGCCGGCCCCAGGCGTGGCTTCGCTCTGTGTCGCGCCGCTCTCCGCGCGCTGCTGTGCGATGAACTCCGCTGCAGCAATGAGCAACTAGCCTTTGGGGCATCTGAGCACGGCAAGCCGTTCGCCCTCGTGCAGGGGCTTCCCGTCGACATCAACTTCAACGTCAGCCACAGCGGGAATCACGGACTCATCGCACTCGCTCCCGAAGGCCGGTTGGGCGTCGACGTGGAGGAGTGCACTCCCCACCGTAACCTGGACACACTGATCGAAACCGTGTTCACGCCTGATGAACAAGCGGAGCTCGCCTTGATCGAAGGGGAGGAGAGGCCTCGTGCCTTCTTCAGGCTCTGGACGGTCAAGGAGGCTTTGGTGAAGGCTGAAGGAACGGGTTTGTCCCTGGACCCATCCTTGTTCGAGGTCCCCCCGGCGATGCGCCGCGGCGCATCGTCTGCCGTCTTTGCGTTTCCCCGGACCCCATCGGTACGGTGGCGGGTGGAGAGATTCGACGGCGACGACTTCGTTGCAGCCATCGCTCACGAACTGGATCCGGCGATCTGATGCAGCAACGTGAAGCAGTATGGGAGCTGCCGGAGCCTCTCTCCGTCCACGAAGTGCGGGTGGACGACGAGACGGTCATCACCGTGCGCCGCCACGGCAACCCCGACGGCCCGCGGCTCATCCTGAGCCACGGCAACGGCCTCGCCATCGACCTCTACTATCCCTTCTGGTCCCTCCTCACCGGCGATTTCGACGTCATCGTCCACGACTTGCGGAACCACGGCTGGAACAAGATCACCTCCCTTGAAGGGCACCACATCCCGACGCTCGCCGCCGACCATGACCGCATCCTCGAAGCCGTCAACCTGCGCTACGGGGAGAAGCCCACGGTCGGCGTGTTTCACTCCGTTTCCGCGCTCGTATCGTTGCTCTCCCTCGCCAGAGGCAGCGGGTACTCCGCGCTCGTCCTGTTCGACCCGCCCCTGTGCAAACCAGGGCGTGGCTACGAGGACTTCGATATCGTGGCCGCGAACACCGCCGCCCTGGCGCGCCGTCGCACCGAGCGCTTTCGTTCCATGGAGCAGCTCATGGAGGTGTTGCCGATCTCGCCGCTGTACCGGCGCGTCGTTCCCGGGGTCTTCGATCTCGTGGCGCGGACGACGCTCCGCAGCAGCGACGATGGGGAGGGCTACCAGTTGCGGTGCCCCCGCGAATACGAGGCGCGGATGATCGAGTACGCCGGCGTCTATGCCATGGGAGTCGACTTCGATTCCTTGCGCTGTCCCGTGAAGGTCATCGGCGCCGATCCCACCCTCCCGTTCTCCTACCTCCCGACCCTGGACCTCAGCGACATCCAGAGTATCGGCTACGACTTCCTGCCGGACGCCACGCACTTTCTGCAACTGGAACAGCCGGCCGAATGCGTTGAAACGATGCTCGCGTTCCTGGATGAGGTCGGCGTTGTCTGACTCCGGCGCTGCCCGGTCGCGTGCCGCCTTACACCCAGTGACGGCGGCGCTGGAACGGGTAGCCGGGGAGCGAGACGCGTCGCCGGTACTCTCCGGCGAACAGTCCGGGGAACGAGAGTGAGAGGCCGGCCTCGTACGCGTCGGCAACCGCTTCAACGAACCCGCCGCTCAGGTTCACTTCGACCACGAGATTGGTATCCGTATCTTCCGGGAGGCTGGTCGCCAGGGGTATGGACGGCGAAGCAGGCGTGATGCCGTTGAGGGCCGCTTCCGCGCTCTCCGGCGCCCCCGATGCCGTCAGCTCGCCGCGTCTGGCGGCGGCCATCAGGCCGTCCTCGAGGCTGAACACTCCTGCCGCCTGCGACGCTGCCATCTCGCCGGGGCCGAGGCCCATCACCACGTCCGGACGCACCCCTACGCTCGACCACAGCGCCGTCAGGGCGCACTGGAGTGCGTAGACCGCGGGCTGCGTCCACGCGGGGTCGTCCAGCTCACCCGTCGCGCCGGGCCTGCCGAATATCACGTCCAGCAGTGAGGCGCCGCGTACCTCTCGCAACACGGCATCGCACCGGTCCAGCACCGCCCGGAAGACCGGCTCGCTCTGGTACAACGCCTCGGCCATTCCCGCCCACTCCTGGCCTTCGTCTGTGTAGACGAACGCGACCTTCGACGCGGATCGCGGCTCCTGCCCTTCGGGCACTTCATGGCCTTCTGTGATCGCCCGCAGCCCCTCGCGCAGCGACGTGCTATCGCGGAAGACCACGCCCGCGCGGTGCGGGAAGTGGCTTCGACCGACGCTCGCCGTCCACGCCATGTCGGCCAGTGCTTCGGCGCTGCCGGTGTGCTCGTCGAGCCACGAGAGGTACCGCCTCGCCACCTCCCGCAGGGCACGGTCCGTCTTCCCCGACAGGGGGAGCAGCCGCGTCCCCCGGTCGGCGAGCGCCCCGTCGAGCACTGGAGCGGGGACCGGCGCCGCTGACCCGGCTGGCCAGCCATTCCCTGCGGCGACGTCTTCCGGCGCTCCGTAGCCCTCCACGATGACGTGCGCATTCGCGCCTGATATGCCGAAAGCGCTCACCCCGGCTCGTCGCGGACGGTCCGGGGTCGGCGGCCATTCGGTCAGGTCGCTGGTGACCCGGACGGGCACCCTGTCCCATTCAACATCGGGGTTCGGGTCGTTGAAG
Organism: Dehalococcoidia bacterium; assembly: GCA_022820645.1. Taxonomy (GTDB): domain Bacteria; phylum Chloroflexota; class Dehalococcoidia; order Lucifugimonadales; family Australimonadaceae; genus Bin16. The sequence goes on from JAJEFD010000019.1 coordinate 51,260, forward strand.
TGCAGGTGTTCGGGGATCACCCCGCGCTGCATCGCGAGTACGGCCTTGATCAGGCTGGCGACTCCCGCCGCCGGTTCGAGATGGCCTATGTTCGCCTTCACCGACCCGATGAGAAGCGGCCGGTCGGCTTCACGGCCTCTGCCGTAGACCGCCGCCGCCGCTCGTACCTCGATGGGGTCGCCGAAATTCGAGCCGGTTGCGTGCGCTTCGAGGTAGTCCACCTCCGACGGTTCGACACCGGCGCGGGCAAGAGCTTCCTCCATCACGCGCTCCTGCGCCGGTCCGTTGGGTGCGGTCAGCCCGAGGCTCGCTCCGTTCTGGTTGACCGCCGAACCGCGGATGACCCCCCATATCCGGTCGCCGTCGGCCTCTGCTTCACTCAACCGCTTCAGCACCAGCACGCCGCATCCCTCGCCCCGCACGAACCCGTCCGCTGATGCGTCGAACGTCCTGCTCTGTCCACTTGGCGACAGCATGCCGACTTCCAGCATGAACCTCGCCACCGGGGCGGAGAGCGCCGCATGGACGCCGCCCGCGAGCGCGACGTCCACTTCGCCCTGTTGCAGGCCGATGACCGCCTGGTGCACTGCGGCCAGCGACGACGCGCATGCCATCTCCAGCGATATCGCCGGCCCTTCGAGTCCCAGCGCGTAGGAGACTCTTCCCGCGGTGACACTCGAGTTGGTGCCCAGGTAGCTGCTTGCCCTGCCGGTGGCTGCCAGCAGTTCCCGGTACTCGCTCCCCGCAGTGCCGGCATACACCCCCGTCCGGCTGCCTCTCAGCCGGTCCGGGTCCATGCCCGCGTCCTCCAGGGCCAGCCAGCTCGTCTCCAGCATCATCCGCTGCGTCGGGTCCATCATCCACGCCTCGATAGGCGCGATACGGAAGAACCGGGAGTCGAACTTGTCGAGGTCCTCGACGAATCCTCCGTACCGGAAGGCTGCTTCCTCGGCAGCCGGGTCTCCGAGAGCCCCGTTCCACGGACCGGTGCCCGGGCGTCCGTCAGTCACCGCGCTCTCGCCCGATTCCAGTTGACGCCAGAAGGCTGAGATGTCCTCCGCCCCGGGGAACCGGCACGCCATACCCACGATGGCGATGCCGTCCTTCACGTCGGAGGGCTGCCGCACTTCCGGCGCCCGCCGCTCCGGGATGGCCTCCTCGGTGGGCTCTCCGAGTTGCTCGGCCAGGTGGTGGGCAAGCCCCGTGACGCTCGGGTAATCGAACACCACGGTATTGGGCGCTACGTACTCTCCGGCGAAGGCGCGGTTCAGGCGGTTGCGCAACTCAACGGCCATCAGCGAGTCCATCCCCAGTTCGGAGAACTCGACCGATGCCGCCGGCGGCGTCGGCAACCGCATCACCGCCTGCAACTCCCGCTGCAGGAATGAAACGAGCACATCCTCCCGCTCGGCGGCTGAGGATTCCCGCAGTTGGGACAACAGGTCGGCAGGCGTGGCCTGCTCTCCTGCGTCGCTCTCGGAGGAAACGGCGTACAGCTCCTCGAGGAACGGCGGGCGCTGCTCGTGGCCCTGCGCGAACGTCTGCCAGTCCACCGCCGCCACCATCCCGGCGGTCATGTCCTGCCGCAGCATCTGGTCGAACGCCCTGAGTCCCTGCTCAGGTGTGATCCAACCCGTTCCAACTGCCTCCAGTTGCCTGGCGATGCGTTCCCGCTGCTCTTCGGCCTCCCCCAGTCCCGACCAGGCGCCCCAGGCGATGGTCTGCGCGGGGAGCCCCAGCGCGCGCCGGTGCCCGGCAAGCTGGTCGAGGAAGGCGTTGGCCGCGGCGTGGTTCGCCTGCCCCGGGTTACCCAGGACGCCCGCCACACTGGAGAACAGGACGAACATGTCCAAGTCGCGGGCGATGGTCGCCCGGTGCAGATGCCATGCTCCCAGCACCTTCGGCCAAAGCACTTCCTCGAACCGTTCCCAGCTCTGGTTCGTCAGGGCTGCGTCCGACAGCACCCCCACGCTGTGGATGACGCCCGCCAGCGGCGGCAGCGTCGCGTCGATGCGCTCCAACATCAGGTCGACCGCGGCGGCGTCCGTGACGTCCGCGATCTCCACCTGCACGGTCACGCCACGTCCGCGTAACGTATCGATCGCCTCCGCAACCTCGGGGTCCGGGGGACGGCGCCCGTTCAGGACGATGGCGCCTGCACCCCGCTCCGCCAGCCAGCCCGCAAGGGCGCACCCGATGCCTCCCAGTCCGCCCGTGACCAGGTACGTCCTGTCCTCCCGCAGATGTCCGCTCACCGTTGGCGGCATGGTCAGCACGATCTTCCCGATGTGCCTTGCCGACTGCATGAACTGCATCGCGGCGCCGGCTTCCAGCAGCGACCACCGGGCGTGGGTGAGCGGGGTCAGCTCTCCGTCGGCTACTCGCGCCATAATGGCCCTGAGCGCGTTCCCGGGCGTCGCGGGGTCAAGGGTCTTCAGGTCGTCGAGCTCCAGGATGGAGTACGAGACGTCGGGCCGTACCGCCGCCATCTCCTCTTCCGTCAGGATGCCCACGGCGGCCAACTCGACGAACCGGCCGCCCTGCGCCAGGCAGGACAGGCTCGCGTCGATGAAACCCTCTCCCGTCAGGCTGTTCACCACCACGTGAACGCCCACGCCGCCCGTCGCGTCGAGTATCTCCTGCCCGAACTTCGTCGAGCGACTGTCGAACACGTGCTGCACGTCCAGCGAGCGGAGGTATGCCTGCTTGGGGGCGCTCGCGGTCGCGAACACCTCCGCTCCCGCGGCCTGCGCCAGTTGGATGGCGGCCAGCCCCACCCCTCCCGCGCCGGAGTGGATGAGCACACGGTCGCCGGGGTTCAGTCCCGAGAGATCGAACGACAAGGCTGCCGACACGAACACGGTCGGTATCGTCGCAAGCGCCGCTGCCGGGACTCCCGCCGGAGCAGGTGCAACCAGCTCCTCCCGTGTGACCACGCTCGGAGCGAACGTTCCGAACCCCAATCCGACCACGCGGTCGTCGGCTGAGACGCTGGTCACGTCGGCGCCGGTTTCGAGCACCCGGCCACAGAACTCCTTGCCGAGCAACCCCCCTTCGACGACGCCAAGCGCCTGGAACAGGTCGAGGAAGTTGAGCCCGGCTGCATCTACGGCCACCCGCACCTCGCGCGGTTCCAGCGGGCGCGCTGCCTGGGGCGCGATCTGGACCCCCTCCAGGCTGCCGCCTGCGTCGGGCTCCAGCATCCATGATGGCTCTTCCGGCAACGTAAGCCGCTGGGCCGCGGCGCCGAGCCGGACCAGCCGACCTGCCTGGCGGAACCCCTGCCGGTAGGCGATGTGCGTCTCCGAGTCCGGGTACAGGAGTTCATTGACGAGGCTCGACAGAGGCGGTGGGGCTCCGGGCTCCAGGTCGATCATCCTCGGCTGGAGATGCGCCGCCTCCCGTGCCACCACCCTCCCGAAGCCCCAGAGCGCTGCGCCGGCGATCTCTCCGCCGCGCTCCTTCTCGACCACTTGTCCGCCGCGCGTGAGCAGCCAGAAGCCCTTCTCCGGCGCCGCGTCGGCGTCGGTCAGGCCCTGCACCAGCGCCAGCGCGCTCGCTCCTGCGTGTCTCACGTCCTGCGCGAACTCTCCGGTCGTGGCATCCGGCCCGTGCCCGTCCAACGCGGCAAGGTGCACGACGCCGCTGAGCGGCACGTCCGCAGGCAGCCCCTCGAAGACTGATCGCCACGACTCCCGACTCTCCGGCTCCACCTCCGCCAGCACCACGGTCTGGTTGCGCGCCGACAGTTCCGCTGCGAGTTGCTCGGCCACGCCGCTGCGGTCGCCTGCGAGCACCCAGGCTCCTGGAGGCTCCACGACTTCCGCCGGGCCCTGTGCCACGATGACGCCCCTGTCCGGCTCTGCAGACGCGGACGTCTCCAGTCCCAGCACCTCGGCCTGCGGGAAGCCCGCGTTGGCGAGTGATCGACGCCACACTGCCGGACCGGCGAGGGCGTGGTGCGGACGGAACGGGTCGGCGAACCGCCACCAACCGTCCAGCTGGCCGAACGTGAGGTCCATCCACCCCTGGCCGCGCAGGTTCTCCAGCGCCAGCAACTGGCCCGACGGGGCCAGGAGGGTGCGGCAATGCCCGAGCGTCTCCTCGAGGAAACGGGTCGCGTGGAGCACGTTCGACGCAATCACGAGGTCGTAGCCGTGCCCTTCGAAACCCTGCTCGACCGGGTCTTTCTCGATGTCCAGCACCCGGTATTCGATCGACGCCTCGCTTCCGCCGAAGCGCGTCTCCGCTTCCGCGAAGAAGCCCGCCGAGATGTCCGTGTAGACGTAGTCGAACCTGCCCGCCGGCAACTCCGGCAGCACCAGCGCCGTGGCCGAACCCGTACCGGCCCCGACCTCCAGCACGCGAAGCCTTCGCCCGTCCGGGAGTGCTGTCAGGAGCGACGCGACCGCGTCTCCCAGCATCCGGTTTGACGATCTGGCCCCCGGCGCCTTCATGTACAGGTCGGCCGGTGACGGTTCCCCGCTCCCGAACAGCACCGTCAGCGGGTCGGCCCGGCCCAGGAGCACCTCGGTCAGCTCGTTGACGACCCGTCGGAACAGCCCGACCTCGACCGCTCCGTGCGGATACACCTCGGCGATGCGGTCTGCGAACGCTTCCGGATCGCTCGACACCGCTTCGGGCAGCGCGTCGTCCGGTCCAACGAGCACCGTGAAGCCGTCCCCGGTCTCCTCCACGACCCCGCCTCTCCCCAGCAGTTCGAACAACCGCCGGAACAGGCGACGGTGCTCCGGCAGTACGTTCAGTTGCTCCCGGACTGCCTCGGTGTCCACCCTGTCGCCGGAACTGCGCTTCCACCCGAGTCTCCCCAGCACTGACAGCGCGTAAGACCACGACAACCGCTCGAGGTCCGTCAGCAATGCCGCCCGGTCGTCCGCTCCGACGCCTTCCGAGGCCAGGTACTCGGAGAACGGCGCGGAACGCGCCGCGATGGCGGACGGGCTCGGAAGGAAGTTCGCGGGCAACATCCCTTGTGCGAGAGGCTTGTCGCGCCAGGTGATCTCGTAGAGGAGTTCGTTGATCCCCTCCGTCCCCGAGAGCAGGGCCGCGCGCGTCGCCCGCTTCACCGTGTACCCGTTCAACCCGCCGAGCTCGACCCCGTCCGGGGAGTAGAACCGCAGGTCCCCCGCGAATACTTCGGCCTCGCGCTCTCCGGTGTCGCCGGCGCGCTCCCGCATGCGGGCATGGCAGACGATGCGTTCCGGCAGCGGCCCGGTCAGCCACAGCCGTTCCCATCCGAAGGGGAGGTACGTCCCGGTCTCCTCGCCGCTCGCCACGTTTCGGGCTGCGGACAGTACCTGGAAGCAACCGTCGAGCAGGATCGGGTGCGCCTGCAGGCCGCTTCCGTCCACCGTCGCTGGCAGCACGACTTCCCCGACCGCTTCGCCGTCACCGACCCACGCCGACTGAAGCGTGCGGAACCGTGGGCCGAGGTTGATGCCGACGTCCGCCCTTGCACGGTAGAACGCGGAGACGTCCTCCGCCGACAGGCCTGCCTTCAGCGCGGCAAGGTCGACTCGGGCAGGGGTCTGTCGCTCCCTGCTGGACTGCGTCGTGCCCTCCGCGTGCAGCGTCCAGCCTTCTTCACTCTCGCCCCGGCTGTATATCTCGAAGTGACGCGACGACGACTTCTCCGGTGCGTCCAGGACGATCTGGACCCTCCGGCCTTCCTGTCCCGGTGCGCTCTCTGCGTCTTGCTCAGGGAAGACCAGCGGGCTGTGCAGTTGGAGGTCCTCCACGACGACCGCTTCGGACTCCCCGGCGAGCGAGGCGGAAACCGCCATGGCCCCGTACAGGGCGCCCGGTGCGATGACACGCCCGAAGACGCTGTGGTCGCTCAGCCAGGCTGGGTCTGTGGGGAGCACCTCCGTCTCGAACGAGGTCTCGCCTCTCGGCGAATCGTGCCGGACGCCCAGCAGCGGATGGCCCGCGGCCGCGCGGCGCCGCCTCGGCGCATCGATCCAGTGTGACTGGCGCTGGAACGGGTAACCGGGCAGCGTGACCCGCCGCCGCGACTCTCCCGCGAACAGTCCTGGGAACGTGAGCGGGATGCCGGCCTCGTACGCTCCGGCGACCCCCTCGACGAACCCGCCGGTCGAGTCGACGACAGGCTCATCCGGGTCACGCGGAGGCCGGTGCAGGCTCGACAGTACCGCCGGGGCGCTGTTCGACTCCGGCCAGGCGAGGCTCGCCATCGGCCCCAGCACGGCGTGCGGCCCCAGCTCCACCACCGCGTCGACGCCCATCTCGGCCAGCGTCTCGACGCATCCCCGGAACGCCACCGGCTGCCGCGCATGCCGTCGCCAGTATGCCGCATCCTGCGTGTCGCCCGGTTCCAGCAAACGGCCGGTGACGTTGCTCACCAGCGGGATGGCCGGGGATGAGATGCTCGTCTCCCTGATCACCGCCGCCAGGTCGTCCAGCGCCGGTTCGACGAGCACGCTGTGGTAGCCGGGGCTGCTCCGCAGCCGGTTCACGCGAAGACCTTCCGCCTCGAACCGCTGCACGATCTGCTTGACCTCCGACGCCTCGCCGCTCACCACCTGGTGCGCACCGTTGTCCGCGGCGACGCTCAGCCCCAGCCCTTCGGATGCCGCGTTCCACGCTTCGAGCGTCTCCGCAACGTGCGACGCGGGCGCAAACACTGCCGCCATCGCACCCGCCACCGGGAGCGACGCCATCAGCTCGCCGCGCGTCGCCGCGAACCGCAGCCCGTCCTCGAGGCTGAACACGCCAGCCGTCTGCGACGCCGCGATCTCACCGAGGCTGTGCCCCATCACCACGTCCGGACGCACGCCCAGGCTCGACCAGAGCGCTGTCAGCCCGCACTGGAGCCCGTACGTCGCGGGCTGCGTCCACGTGGGGTCGTCGAGGTCGCCCGCCGCGTCGGGGCGGCCGAACAGCACGTCCAGCAGCGATGCTCCGCGATGCTCTTGCATCCATTGTTCGCACCGGTCCAGCACCGCGCGGAAGACCGGCTCGCTCTCGTACAGCGCTTCTCCCATCCCGGCCCACTGGCTGCCCTGGCCGGTGTAGACGAACGCCACCTTCGACGCAGGCCTCGGCTCCGGCCCGTCCGGCTCGTCCCCATCCACGACGGCCTGCAGCGCCTCGCGCAGCGACGACGCGTCGCGGAAGACGACGCCCGCGCGGTGCGGGAAGTGGCTCCGACCGACGCTCGCCGACCACGCCATGTCGGATAGCGCGTCGTCGCTTGCGGCGCTGCCCGGCGGGAACTGCTGCGGGTGCTCGTCGAGCCACGAGAGATACCGTCCCGCCAGGTCCCGGAGCGCCTGCCTCGACTTCCCAGCCAGCGGCAGCAACCGCGTTCCACGCGGGGCCAACTCGCGCTCCTCCGCCGCTGGCTCCGGCAGCGAGACCGCGATCGACGTCGGCGGCCCGGCGGGCAGGGCTTTCGCTGCGTCGGCGCTGACGGGCTCGCCGTAGCCCTCCAGGATGAGGTGTGCGTTCGTGCCGGACCACCCGAACCCGCTCACGCCTGCTCGTGGCGGACGACCGGGAACGATCGGCCACTCGGTCGTCTCCGCCGCCACCCGCACCGCGAACCGCTCCCAGTCGATCTCCGGGTTCGGGGTGTGGAAGTTCAGGTGCTTCGGGATGACCCGGTGCTTCATCGCCAGCATCACCTTGATGAGACTGGCTGCCCCTGCTGCCGATTCCAGGTGCCCGATGTTCGTCTTCACCGACCCGACGAGCAGCGGACGGTCGGCGTCGCGTCCCCGGCTGTACACCGTCCCCGTGGCCTGCATCTCGATCGGGTCGCCCACCGGCGTTCCCGTCCCGTGCGCCTCAACGTAGTCCACTTCCCACGGTTCGAGTCCCGCCTTGAGCAACGCCGCCTCGATCACCTGCTCCTGGGCCGGCTCGCTCGGCACCGTCAGCCCCGGACTCGCCCCGTCCTGGTTCAACGCCGATGCCCGGATGACGCCCCATATCCGGTCGCCGTCCGCCTCTGCATCGCGCAGCCGCTTCAGCACGAGGATGCCGCAACCTTCACCCCGGACGTAGCCGTCCGCCGCGGCATCGAACGTCTTGCACTGCCCGTCGGGCGCCAGCATCCCCGCGTTCGCGCGCAGCTCCAGCAGTCTGCCCGACAGGATCGCGTGTACCCCTCCCGCCAGCGCCAGGTCCGCCTCGCCGCGCTGCAGACCGGCGACCGCCTGGTGGACGGCCACGAGCGACGATGAGCAGGCGGTGTCCACCGCCATCGCCGGCCCCTGCAGCCCGAGCGCGAACGCCACGCGTCCGATCGCCGTATTGAACGACGTGCCGGTGACGGTGTAGAGGCTGGTGGCGGGGTCGGCAGTATCGCTGACGCCCATGATCAGCCCGCGGTAGTCGTAGTTGCTTATCCCCGCGTAGACCCCGGTGCGGCTGCCCCTCAGCGTATCGGGGTCTATCCCGGCGTCTTCGAGCGCCCGCCAGCTCGTCTCCAGCATCATCCGCTGCTGCGGGTCCAGCAATTGCGCCTCGACGGGCGAGATGCGGAAGAACCCCGCGTCGAACAGGTCGATCTCGTCGATGTACGCGCCGAACCGGCAAGCCTCGCTCTGGATGGTGTCCTCCGGGAACAGGTAGCCGATGCGTCCGACCCCGGACCCCGGAACGCCCTCGATGATTGCGTTCTCGCCCGCCTCCAGCTGGCGCCAGAACGCCGGGAGGCCCGTCGCGCCTGGGAACCGGCACGCCATCCCCACCACCGCTATCGGCTCGGCGGGCTGCGCGCCGGATACCTCCGCCTTCCCCTCGGATGCCATCGCCTTCCCCCTCTGACCCGCGACGGGTCACGGCTGAACACCCGCATTATAAAACTCCTGCGTCGCAAGCCCCGTCATTCCCGCACCGGCGGGAATCCAGAGTGGCCGGGCAGGCCACGCGGGGAGGCGGGGCCTGTGCGCCGTCCGCGTTGACTGCCATGAGCGCGTCGGTTACGTTCACGCCTATGAGCCGCCCATCCCTCGCCCCGTACAACCCGGAGCCCGTGCAGCGACTGCTGCGGCAGGCAGCCGAACAGTGGCCCGGCGACACCGCCATCGTCGACGGCGACCGACGCTTCACTTTCGCGGAGCTCGACGACTGCTCCGGCAGGTTCGCGTCGGCACTTGCGGCGATGGGCCTCGGGAAGGGCGACATCGTCGGCATCCTCTCCCCCAACTGCGCCGAGTTCGAGATCGCCTTCTTCGGCATCCTGAAGGCCGGCGCGACGGTCACCACCATCAACTCCGGCTACCGAGAGCGCGAGATCGCCTACCAGCTGCAGGCGTCCGGCGCGCAGGCGCTCATCGTCCATCACTCGCTCGCCGACGCCGCCGACCTCGCGCTCTCCGGCTCCGAGCAGGTGCGACACCGCATCCTCATCGCTGAGGAGGCGGGCGCCGTGCCGTCGTTCTGGTCGCTCATCGAGGCGCAGAACGGCCCGCCTGTCGAGCCTGCGCTCGATCCCCTGGACGACCTCGCCGCGCTGCCCTTCTCCTCCGGCACCACCGGCCTGCAGAAGGGCGTCATGCTCACCCATGCCAACCTCCACACGAACGTCCGCCAGAACCTCGGACGCTCCGGCGAGGAGGGCGTCGTCCGGCGCGGCGACGTGATGCTCGTCCACCTGCCGCTCTTCCACATCTACGGCATGACCGTCCTCCAGCTGAGCGCGATCGCCGCCGGAGCGACGCAGGTGATGATGGGCCGCTTCGACATGGGCGGGATGCTGTCGCTCATCGCGGAGCACCGCGTCACCGTGCTCTACACTGTGCCGCCCGTCTGCCTCGGCCTCACGCTCACGCCGCTGCTCGACGACTACGACGTATCGTCGCTCCGATTCCTGCTCAGCGGCGCGGCACCGCTCTCCGGCGAGTTGCAGACCCGGCTCGCGGAGCGGCTCGGCTGCGCCGTTATCCAGGGCTACGGCCTCACCGAGACGTCGCCCATGACCAACACCGACTTCACCGACGGGCGCGGCAGGCCCGGCACGATAGGCCCCGCGATACCCGACACCGAGGAGCGCGTCGTCGACCTCGAAACGGGCGAGCGCGACCTGCCGCCCGGCGAGCTCGGCGAGTTGCTGGTCCGCGGCCCGCAGGTGATGAAGGGCTACTACCGCCAGCCCGAGGCGACCGCGGAGGTCATCACCCCGGACGGCTGGTTCCACACCGGCGACATCGCCAGCATGGACGAGGACGGCTACGTCCGCGTGGTCGATCGCAAGAAGGAGCTCATCAAGTACAAGGGCTTCCAGGTCGCGCCCGCCGAGCTGGAGGGTCTGCTGCTGGAACATCCCGGCGTCGCCGACGTCGCCGTCATCCCGAAAGCCGACGAGGAGGCGGGCGAGGTGCCGAAGGCGTTCGTGGTGCGCAAAACAGACCATGCGCCGTCCGCCGACGAACTCATGGCGTTCGTCGCCGAGCGCGTCGCGACCTTCAAGCGGCTGGGCGAGGTCGAGTTCATCGACGCCGTCCCCAAGAACGCCTCCGGTAAACTGTTGCGGCGCGTCCTCATCGAGCAGGAGCGGGCGCGGGAAGCGTGAGGAGGGCGGTCCTTGGCATACGATGAACGTCTTGCGGAGCGCGTGCTCGACATCCTCGGCCCGGAGCCGTCGCTCGTGCGGAAGAAGATGTTCGGCGGCGTCGCGTTCATGCTGCAGGGCAACCTCGCCTGCGGCGTCCTGAAGAGCGACCTCATGGTCCGCGTCCCGAAGGACGAGTACGAGGCCGCGCTGGCGCGGCCCCACGCGCGCGAGATGGACTTCACCGGCAGGCCGATGCGCGGCTGGGTCGTCGTCGGCCCCGACGCCACGGACGACGACGCCTCTCTGGAGGACTGGGTCGCCACCGGCGCCGCATACGCACTGAGCCTGCCTCCGAAGTAACGCACTACGAGCCCAGCGACCGCCGGATGTCCCACTCGTGATGCGCGGTGTCGTGCGCGACCATCAGCATGACTTCGTCCGCTGACAGTAGCCCCCGTTCCGGGTGATCCAGAACGAGGTCACGGTCGCCTGAACTTGCCAACGCATCCTCCCAGATGTTGGCCGAGTGTCCGAGCGACCATAAGGCCGTCTGGAGTGGCATGTGCTCATACCCACGGAGCTCTGCGAGGTCGTCCTGATCGAATGGCCATATCAGGGTCTGCCCCGATGCCGTCGCATTCATGATGCGCTCCGCCCAGTTCCGCAGGTTGTCGGCGACGTGGCAGACGTATGCCTTCACCGACCACGTCAGGGCAGGGTGCCGCGTGTCGCCGTCCGCGCCGTCGAGCAGTTCTGCGTACCGGCGGGGCGCGTCGAGTATCAACGCGTTCGCCTCCTTCCGCGATATCGACCACGAAAATCCACACTCCCGGCACGGGTCTCCGTAGTTTCTGGCTCCCCACGTCGTCATCGTGTCTCCTTCCTCATGCTCCCCACGCGCGGCGGGCGGTCTCCACCACGAGTTCCAGCTTCCGCAACTGGTCGTCCCAGGTGATGGGGTTGCCCTGCAGCGTCGACGAGAAACCGCACTGGGGGCTGAGCGCAAGGTCAGTCCCGTCCACGTACTGCGACGCCTCCTCGATGCGGCGGAGCAGCGTGTCCTGCGACTCGAGTTCGCCGGCCTTCGTCGTGACGAGGCCCAGCACCACCGTCTTCCCCTTCGGCATGAACCGCAGCGGCGCGAATGTCCCGGCGCGCTCGCTGTCGTACTCCAGCAGGAACGAGTCGACCTCCAGCTGGCTGAACAGTTGCTCCGCGATGCGGTCGTAGCCGCCGGACGTGTGCCATGCCCCGTAGGCCCCGTTCCCCCGGCAGAGGTGCATCGCCAGGAGCGTGTTGCTGCGGTCGAAGCCGCGCAGGCACGCGTTGTCCGCGTCGATGTCCTCCTGCAGCGCCCGGTCCTGGTCGACGCCCTGCGCGGCCCACTGCGCGCGGCGCTCGTCCGGGATGTAGTCCGGGTAGTGCGGGTTGTCCAGCTGCACGTACGGGCAGCCTTCGCCGATGAGCGCCACGACCTCGTCGCGGATGATCGACGCGGCGTCGGCCAGCACGGCTGCGCGCGACTCGTACACCGTGTCCGTGACGCCCGGCTTGTAGCCGCGAGCGACGACGTAGCTCGCCGCGGGCATCGTCACCTTGTACGGCCCCGGCGCGTGCTCGCGGGTGAACGCCGACTCGTGGCCGGTGAGCCGCCGCACCTGCCGCAGCCGCTCGCCGATGATGCGCCCGCCCGCCGTGCCCGGCATGCCCATCGGGTTCTCCGGCGTGATGCCGGGGCCTTCCCAGTCGCCCTTGCCGCCCTGGAACGGCATGCGGACGGGCGGCTCGCCGACGATGAAGCCCTCGACCGCCTCGCCGAAGTCGCCGGCCCAGCCGCTGCGCCGCAGCTCGCCGTCCGTGTAGATGCCGATGCCGGCCTGCGTCTGGAGGTCGATCACGCGCAGGATGTGCTCGTTCTCCACCTCTCGTAGCGCCTCCTCGGAGATGCTGCCGTCCTCGAACGCCTGCCGCGCCTCCTTCACCTCCGGCGGCCGCAGGAAACTCCCAACGTGGTCTGCCCGGAACCGTGTCGCCATCGTTAGTCCTCCTTCAACGTTCCTTCCTTGTCATGTTGAGCGTAGCCGGGAGGCGGAGTCGAAACATCTCTCGGGAACGTTCGCTCACAACGACACCTTTCCCCCGAGAGATTCCTCGGCTCCGCTGCGCTGCGCTCGGAATGACAATGCCTCTCTTACCGCAGAGTGAACCCGCTCACCGGGTGGTCGTCGTCGATGCCGGGGCCGCTGCCGCCCTCTATCCAGCCGAACTCCCGCAGCAACTGCTGGCTGTAGCAGACCCGGCCGCTCACCGCGTCGAGCGGCTCCGTTGCCAGCAGCAGCACGGCCTGCGCGAGCACGTTCGGGTGCTCGCCGCGCGGGTCGTCGTAGCCCGTCACGAGGTGGTGGAACACGGTGCCCGGCGTCGGCACGATGAGCGACGGCGCGACCGCCGCGACGCCCACGCCGTCCGCGTACACCTCCGACGCGAGACCCTGCGAGAAGCGCTCCAGCGCCGCCTTCTGCGCGCCGTAGCCCGTGCCGCCCTTCAGCCGGTACTCCTCCGCGCCCTCGCCCACGTACGGCCCGTGCCCCGGCCCGATCGCCGCCACCGACGAGATGTTGACGATGCGGCCGCTCCTGCGGGGGACCATGTCCTCCAGCGCGAAGCGGCTCAGGATGAACGGCGCGTGGACGTTCACCGCCCACGACCGCATCCACCGGTTCACGGCGTACTCCGTCACCGGCAGGAAGTACGAGAGCGCCGCGTTGTTCACCAGCACGTCGACCGGCCCGTAGAGCGACCGCGCCTCCTGCACGAGCCGTTCGCACTCGTCCGCCTCCGAGATGTTGACCGCGACCGCCGACGCCTCGTGACCCGCGTCGCGGATGCCCGCGACCGTGTGCTCGAGCGAGCCTTCGAGCGGATGGTCGCCCTCGTGGAGCGTGCGCGCCGCGCACACCACGCGACCGCCCTCCGCCGCGAGCACCCGCGCGATCTCCGCCCCGATGCCCCGGCTCGCCCCGGTCACGATCACCGTCTGCCCGTCCAACTTCCCCAACGCGCTCACCTCCAACCTAGCCCGTGTATTGTAGTGGAGAGCAGGGGCAACCCGTCGTTCCTGCGGAGGCAGGAACCTCGCATCCCAGCGGGGCGGAGCCCCGTCATTCTCGCGCAGGCGGGAATCCAGGGTGCGCGGGCAGTGCACGCGGCGGTGCTTGATCCCCTCTCCCTTGAGTGGAGAGGGCTAGGGAGAGGGTGGACCGGCGGTGCGGGGTAGGGTGCCTGGTGTAGGGGCATCCTCGTGGGTGCCCTTGCCCCGCTCATGGTGAGCCTGTCGAACCGCGCCTGTCGCTCGACGCTTTTCTGATACTACAAGGGAAAGTTACGATATTTCATAGATATCAACGATGCATCAATCTCGCGTATGCCTTTAACTATGGTAGCGACAGTCTGATAATCGTCTTGTGGGTCAAATCGTCGCAAGGCTCTGCCAGACTTGTGAGCAGACTCCCCACGATTCTGTCCAAACTCGTCAATCTTCTGAATCCATTCTCTATTGATGTTTGCCTCCCGAATGCCAACCGGAAAGAGTAATCGGAGTACATTTTCTTCTCTGATACCATGATTGGTGGCTCTCGCAAATTTGCTAAATTCTTGATGGGCCTTCTCTAGTTTGGATAACAAGTCCGGCCTAGATGCAAGGTCCAATCTAGTGGGGATATCGTGATTGTTATTCGCAGAGTAGGCCATGAGCGACACGGTTGGACGTCCAATACGTCCCATGTTTTTCCATTCTTGAACGCATCGAGTTGCAGCATCTGTAGTGATTTCCTCAAGGCAGGCTTCTATTTCAGCATGAGCGAGGAGCCTATACCCAATAGCAAGGTCATACTCGCGATCAGAGTATGTTCCTGTCGGGCTAAACTCCCGTGGGAGGAAATGTCGACGTATTTCGCGTAGTCGACCTCTGAACTGCCGGTACCGGGAAGAGTTGGGCAATTGACCTACACCTGAATTCTGCCGCCGCTCATAAATGGAACAGCGATGTCGATACCTATGGCATCCTTCAGTACTCTACCCCATGCGCTAAGTCTAATGAATGTGGCATCAACGGTCTTCGTAGTGCTCTGAATGGATTCGCGAAAGTCTCGATCCGAATCGCAAAGCAATCTGTATGTCTCTTTCACGGCTTCTGCCTTGTCATGTGCGGCGGTTGCTATATCGCTTTGGGAGAAATAATAGGTCATCACATCGAACACAGCTCGATTAAATGGGCCCTGATACCTGTTTGAATCCCATCTCCGGAACGCTCCTGTATCAAATATACTAATCGTCGCATCAATCGCACGGTCGCAGAGTACAGCAACCTCTCTAAGCTCGGATTCTCTGTCAAGCCACTGCTGATTAAGAATATCGCAAGTGGAGTCTAGAAAGGCCTTAAGATCACCAGAATACTCGTGAAGCCGCTCATGGAATCCAAAGAATCTCAGCAATATTTCTACATCTCGCATTCGGAAGTCGGGGGCTTTTAATTTTAGAGCACGTTTGATGGAGTCGCTATCAGCACTGTGGTCAGCGATGAAATCAATGAAAGGACCAGGTCGTAGTGCTTGCCTCAGTTCTTGGGTTGATAGGGGTAAGTTGCCAGTATTCAACCTGAGGAACACTCGGTACAAGAAGTTCTCATCGGTCCAATTCCGGATGATGACAGTTCTAATGGGCTGATTCTCATACGCAGGAACCTCTTTAGATAGAGCAGGGTCAACCATCATGTCAGCAAGATTCTTGCCTCCTAAATCAGGCTTAACGTTAAGGCCAGTGAGTCTGAACGTTTTGAACTCGGTATCTTCATCATCGGAAGCAAACCTGCGAAGGGCAAGTAACCTCTGCTTTCCGTCAATGACGATGTATTGGCCCCGGTTATCTGTCTTTTCGGCCAGCACTAACTGAGGCACGGGCAAACCTAAGAAGAGAGATTCTATGAACGCACTCTTTCGTTCATCAGTCCATGCTTCCCTACGCTGAAACTTGGGATTCAAATCAATGTTGCCCTTTTTCAGCTGGGTGACAATGGTTTCTGTGGTCCAATCGGATGACGTAACCACTGCTTGAATGGGTTGAACGTCCAGATCTTTCTCTCGGAGGCCGGCAGGATCTTCATCGAAAAGATTGGCTATGTCTATGGTCTCATCGTTTTCTGTAACCATATATCTTCCTTCCGTTTCCTGTGTTTGCATTCTTCGAGTCCAATGTGCGGCCTAAACGGATTGTGTCATCATACTGAGGACGTGCAAATTTAGTCAATTGCGGTGATATCCAGCTGTGCTATGGTGAATTGGCGATAACCCCCTGCTCCCCCATCCCCCCATCCTCCCCACCCCACGTCAAATCTCTGACATGCGCCCGTTGCGCAGACGCCACACCCCTCCCTACGATGGGTGCATGACTACGCAACCAATGCCAAGGCCCGAACACATCATCACGCCCGACACCCTCCCGCCGGCGGAAAGGGCATACGTGGAGCGGCTCATCAGGGCCCTTCAGTGCGGAGTGCCCGGCTGCTCGTGTGCCGCAGGCCGCAAGTTCCACTGTCCGGCGCATCCCAACCCTGAAATAGCGACCCTCACCGTTGGCTTCGACCCCGGCTACGGCTATTCGTTCCACTGCCCCCGCTGCCCGCTCAACAAGATTCTCGAAGCCCTTGCGAAGCGGGGCCTCGCCCCTGAGTCGGAGCTGTTCACCTCCGCTGGCGCGCAGGACGCGGGGCTCGACCCCTTCTCCCTCTTCATCCCCCAGCCGCCGGACTGGCTCTGGCCTAACCGCATCCCTCTGGGCCAGCTCACCCTCATCGCTGGCTACCCCTCCTCCGGCAAGACCTCCATCGCCCTCGACATAGCCGCCCGTGTCTCCCGTGGGGCATCCGCCCCCGACCAGCCGGGCGCCGCCTTCCCGAACGCTCCCGTTCTGCTGGCGACCTTCAACGGCAACCCCAGGGCCGGCGTACTCCCCGTCCTCCGCGCCTTCGGCGCGAATCTGGAACGCGTCTACTTCGCCGACCTCCTCGCTCAGAGCCACCCTGCCGACTACTACCCTGACGACCCGCCGCGCGAGGTAGACATCGAGGCGGCACGGAAGCAGGAGAAGGATCGCCAGTTCTACGTCTGGCTCAACAGCTTCCGCAAGCCGCCTACCATCGCCGAACTCACCGCACCGCCTCGGACAACGATTCCAACCCCTATGCCCTCACTCAGGCTTGGCGCTCCATGGCCCGGACTCAACCACACCATGACGCGGCTCGCCAACATGATCGCCCTGGGGAGCGCGGCCCTTCTTGTCGTCGATCAGGTGGAAGACCTGGCCGCCATGCACCGCGCCCAGGTGGCGACGGTCCTCGGCATGCTCAAGGCGCTCGCCGCCCGCTCCGGCGCAGCCGTCATCGCCCTCACCCACAACCCCGCGCAGAACTACCCGCGCGCCGTCACCGCCATGCAGCATCGCTTGGCGCAAGCCTCCGTCGTCTTCACTACCGCCGTCGTGGGACCCGGCGAGCGCCGCTTCCTCGTCCCTCTCCGTCCTGCCATGAGCGACGACGCCCCCGCCATCCCCTTCGTGCTTCCCCCTTCACCCGTCATTCCAGCGGAGGCTGGAATCCAGAGCAGCTCGCCCGACGCCTTCTCCGTCGCCTGGCGCAAACCCGTCTTCCCCGCCCACATCAAGGCCCTCGCTGACCCCACGCGTGACTACGGCGCAAGGACCCGCGCTGCTCAGGCATTCATCACCCGCGCCCTCGCCGACGGCCCCCGCCCCGCCGCTGCGGTCGAGCGCGAGGCCGCTATGCAGGGCATATCCCGGCGCACCCTCTTCCGCGCCCGCGCCACTTGCGGCATCAGGTCTACTCGCATCGGTGCCTCAGGAGGCCCGGGCTCGGGCACATGGCACTGGTCGCTCCCGCCGCGAAACACTCTGCAACAGGATGAGACACCGGACGATGGCGCATAAACTTGAAAACACTGGCACTCTTGCGCTCTTAAGGGCGGGAAGCAGGCCACGGCCTTGTAAACACCCCCGATTAAGAGTGCCAAGAGTGCCAGATCGACGTACCCCGTCACTCGTTGAACCAGTGCTTAGAGTGCCAACACCAACCCCCGTTGGCACCCTTAATCCCCTCCGCCGCCAACCTCGTCATTCCAGCGAAGGCTGGAATCCATGGAGTGGCGCAGAGAACCGCTCGCAGGGGTGGTCAGGGGTGTCCGATCCCCTCTCCCTACAAGGGGAGAGGGCTGGGGCGAGGGTACTGCGGGTGGGGCATTGGGAGACTGTCATGCTGAGCGGAGCGCAGCGGAGTCGAAGCATCTCTCGGGTGCCCGGTGTAGGGGCATCCCTTGTGGGTGCCCTGCCTGGCCCACCTCTCCCCTTGGGAGAGGGGCTGGGGGTGAGGGTGTGGCGTATTGCCCGGTTTCGCGCTAACGTTGCCCCCATGCGCGAGAAGGTCTACCCCGACTTCGCCGCCGCCGTCGCCGACATCCCGGACGGGGCGTCCATCATGCTCGCAGGGTTTGCCGGGCCCGGCACCGCGCGGAACCTCATCGCCGCGCTCTACCGCCAGGGCGCGAAGGGGCTCACGCTCATCTCCAACACGCCCGGACGCTGGCAGGACGATCGCGTGGACTCCGGCCTGCTCGTGAAGGAGGGGCGCGTCGCGAAGGTCCACGCCGCGTTCACGGCGTCGCCGCACCCGTCCGTGCCGTCGCCGTTCACCGACCTGTACGAGGCGGGGAAGATCGAGGCGGAGCTGATGCCGCAGGGCACGCTCGCGGAGCGCATCCGCGCCGCCGGGGCGGGTATCGCCGCGTTCTACACGCCCACCGGCGTCGGGACGGAGATGGCGGACGGCAAGGAGACGCGCGTCTTCGGCGGCAGGGAGTACGTGCTGGAGACTGCGCTCCACGCCGACTACGCGTTCGTCCGGGCGCGCCGCGCCGACCGCTTCGGCAATCTGCAGTACCACCGCACGCAGCGCAACTTCGGCCCCGTCATGGCGCGCGCGGCGAAGGTGACCATCGTCGAGGTCGACGAGCCGGTGGTGGAGGAGGGCGACATCGACCCCGACCACGTGCACACGCCGGGCATCTTCGTCGACCGCATCGTGGCCGTCCCGCCGGACGGGATCCAGGAGGTACCGCCCGAGCGATGACGGAACACCTCAGACAGCCCCTCGACCGGCAGACGATGGCCAACCGGCTCGCGATGGAGTTCCACGACGGCTGGGTGGTCAACCTCGGCATCGGCATCCCGACGCTCTGCTCCAACTTCGTGCACCCGGACCGGCACGTCGTCTTCCAGTCGGAGAACGGGCTGGTGAACTACGGCCCGCTGGCCGAGCGCGGCGAGGAGGACCCGAACCTCGTGAACGCGGGCGGGCAGTACGTGGTGGAGATGGCGGGCATGGCCATCCTCGACCACGCGGACTCGTTCGCGCTCATCCGGGCGGGCTACGTGGACGTGACCGTGCTCGGCGCGTACGAGGTCGCCGCGAACGGCGACTTCGCCAACTGGAAGGTGGCCGGCGCGAAAGGGGGCGGCATCGGCGGCGCGATGGACCTCGCCGTCGGCGCGAAGAACGTCTTCCTGGCGCTGGAGCACACGACGCGCGACGGCAAACCCCGGCTGGTCGAGCGGTGCGCGTTGCCGGTGACCGCGGTGGGGGTTGTCAAGCTCGTGGCGACGAACCTGGGCCTGTTCGAGATCACGGAGCAGGGGTTCGTGCTCACGGAGATCGCGCCCGGCTACACGCCGGAGGACGTGCAGGCCGTCACCGGCGCCCCGTTGACCGTCTCGCCGGAACTGCGCGAGTTCGCGCGGGTAAGTTGATGGTTTTCCGTCGTTAATACTGCATGAACCCGGCGTTAAACCTGCTATGCTTAACTTGTCGCAGGAAGCGTCGGAGAACTGGATGGATCCGGTCAATTGGATGGAACGGCTGGCCTCGCACTACGAGGCGATGCGCAGCCGGTACCCGGAAGAGCAGCTGGTCATCCTGTTCGATATCGACGGCACGATACTCGACACGCGCTACCTCGTTCTCACCGTTCTCCAGTCCTACGATGCGGCCCACGGAACGTCTTATTTCCGGAACCTTCGCGTACCGGAAGTGACGACACACGAGGACAATGTCCGGGAGCTGTTGGCACGGTTCGGGCTGTCCACAACTGAACGCGAGCGGATCGCGGCGTGGTATGAGCGCGCGTACTGGTCGCCGGATGCGGTGCTGTGGGCGCACCGTCCGTTCTCCGGGGTCATGGAGGTCATGCGGTGGTTCCAGATACAGCCCGATACGTTCGTGGGACTGAACACCGGCAGGACGGAGACGATCCGCGCGGAGACGCTGGACTGTCTGAATGAGCTGGGCAAGGAGTACAAGGTCCGGTTCACCAACGACCTGCTGCACATGAACCCGGGCCCCCGGGACCGGAACGTTCCGCGGGTGAAGGCTGCCGGGGTCCTGCAGTTCCAGCAGGCCGGATACCGGGTGTTCGCCGCAGTGGACAACGAGCCGGCCAACCTGGCGGCGATCGCCGAGGTGGACCCCTCCCACGAGATCATGCTGCTGCACGCGGACACGATCTTCGAGTCCCAACGGAAGGCGCTGCCGCCGCGCTCCGTCAGCGGGGACGTGTACGACCTCACCCAACTGGCCCAGGAGACGGACCTGCCGCGGCACGTCCAGCTCGTGTGGCACGGGATCAACGACGAGCGCAACCTGCACCAGTTCCTGATGTCCGACGTGGCATGGGGCGAGGTGGACGTGCGCCTGGACCCGGCATCCGAGCAGCTGGTGCTCCGGCACGACCCGCTGGACGGCGCTCATCCGTGCCACCGGCAGGACCTGCTGCCGCTGGAAGACGTGCTGGAGGCCGTGGGCGCCATCGGGAGGTCCATCAAGCTCGACCTGAAGGAAGGCGGCCCGGTGGTCCACGAGAGCCTGGCGGCGTTGCGGGCGGCCGGTTTCGACGATTCCCGGGTCTGGTTCAACGCCAACGCCACCCTCCTGGGGAAGGAGGGGTTCGGGATCCTGCAGGACGCGTACCCCTCCGCCATCTTCCAGGTCCCCATCGATGCCATGATTCCCATCCTGTTGAACAGGCCGGAGGAGGGGCTGGAGTGCCTTGAAGAGCTGCGCTCCTGGGGCATCAACCGGCTGTCGGTCAAGTGGGACAAGCCGCAGATAAGCAAGTTGGTGGACCAGCTGAACGCGTGGGGGTTCGAGACCAACGTCTACAACGTGCCGGACCTGAAGGCGTTTCTGAGGACGGCGCTCCTGCTGCCCCGGTCCATCACGTCCGACTTCAACTTCCCGCAGTGGCACTACTTCGGCAGGGGCTCAGGGCAGGAGGGCAAGTACCACGAGTACTCCTTGGAGACCCAGGCGTCCTGACCTCGTGACGCCCTCACCCGCGCGCTTAAGCGCTTTGCCCTCTCCCCCAGGAGAGGGGGACAAGGGCACCCACGAGGGGCGCCCCTACACCGGGCAGGAAGGCCACCTCTTATTGAGCGGCGCCGTCCGGCTGGCCCAGCACGCGCGCCATGAAGCGCTCCGCTATGTCCAGTCCGCGCACGTCGATGCTGTGGCCGAGGCCCGGCAGCAGGTAGGCCTCCACGGGGAAGCCGAGGTCGGCGAGCGTCTGTCCGGCGTCCGCCAGCGCATCCGGAGGCACCACCGGGTCCTGGTCGCCGTGGACGAGGACGATGGGCGGCTTGTGGCGCGCCTCGTCCGCGAGCCACTCAGGGAAGAGCAGCCTTCCGCTGAGCCCGACGACGCCCGCCACCGGACGCTCCATGCGCGGCGCGGTGTAGAGGGAGGTCATGCACCCCTGCGAGAAGCCGATGAGGACGCACCGGTCCGGCGTCAGCGCGTACTCGTCCAGCAGTTCGCCGACGTAGGTCTCGACGATGCGTCCCGCTTCCCGCAGGCCTTCCGCTCGGGCGTCCGGCGGTTCGATCGGGAACCAGCGGCGGCCGAAGCCGGCCTCCACGTAGGGTTGCGGCGCGTCCGGCGAATGGAAGGCCATGTGGGGGAAGCGGGGGCCGAGCGCCATCGTGAGGCCGATGAGGTCGTTGCCGTCGGCGCCGAGGCCGTGCAGCAGGATGCCGAGCGAGCCAGGAGCGCCGCCCGCGTACGGTGCGCGGGACGGTCCGTTGAGTATGGGCATGGGGTGTCTCCTTCGTGCGTTGTGAGATAATACCCGCATGACGACACGGACACGAACCCGCTCGACCGGCTCCACGCGCATCTCCCACACGGCGGAGAACTACCTGCTCTCGCTCGCGATCCTGCAGGAGGACGGGCTGAAGCCGCACATGAGCGAGCTCGCGTCCTACCTGCGCCGCATCCCGGAGGGCGAGGAGGTCGGCACGACGCTCGCCTCGGTCTCCGGCATGGTGCAGCGCATGGCGAAGGACGGGCTGCTCCAGGTGAACAGGGAGAAGCGGATCGACCTCACGCCTGCGGGGTTCGCGCGCGCCCGCGACGTGGTGCGCCGCCACCGCCTCGCCGAGCGGCTGCTCGTGGACGTGCTCGGCGTGCCGCTGGAGCTCGCCGAGGCCGAGGCGCACAGCCTGGAGCACGGCATCTCGCCCAACCTGATCGCGCGCATCGAGGAGCGGCTCGGCCACCCGGACACCTGCCCCTACGGACGGCCCATCTACAAGGCGGACGACACCGCGCTGCGCACGTCCGATCCCGGTACGTTCCGCCTGAGCGAGGCGAAGAAGGGCCCGACCTACGTCGTGACGCGCATCCCGGACGAGGACTTCCCGCTGCTGTCGTACCTCGTGAAGAGCGACGTGCTCCCCGGCAGGCGCATCATCATCGAGGAGATCGCGGACTACCGGGGTGTCGTGGACGTCAGCCGCGACGGCCAGCAGGTCTCGCTCGGCATGGACGTCGCGGCGCGCGTCTGGGTGCGTCCCGCCTAACGGGGCTGGGTCAGCACGTCGACGATGGCGGGCTTGCCTGAGCGGACGACAGCTATCGCCTCGTCGAGCGCGGGGCCGAGCGCGTCCGGCGCTGACACCGGCCCGAACCCGGCGATATCGAACGCCCGCGCGAGGGTCGCGAAGTCCGGCGCGGGGTCGGTGATCTGGATGCCGATGCCCTTGTTCTCGACCGGGCGGTCGCGCCAGCGGGCGATGCGCTCCTGGTGCTCCTCGTCGTTGTAGTACGAGCGGTTGTTGAAGACGACGACGAGGAGCGGGATGTTGCAGTGCGCCGCGGTCCAGAGCGCGTTGGAGGTCATCAGGAAGTCGCCGTCGCCGACAACGCTGATGCAGAGCCGCCCGGTGTCCCTGTAGGCGAGCGCGGCCCCGACCGACGACGGCAGGCCGTAGCCAACCCCGGCGCCGCGTCCGCCGCCGAGCTCGTGGGCGTGCTCCGTGATCTCGAGTACGTCGCGCACGCGCCTTCCGTGCGAGTTGACCATCGCCCACTCCGTGCCCTTTACCCGCTCCGCGATCTCGCCGTAGAGCCGGGCTGCGGAGATGGGCGCGGCATCCCAGTTGTCGCTCACCCACTTCGCAGCCGCCGCGCGCATCTCCTCGTGCATCGCGGTCACGCGCGCCCGGCGCTCCTCGACCGCAGCGTTGCCCGCGAGCCGCTCTCGCAGCCCGGCGGTCAGGAGCGGGACCGCCTGCGCGGTGTCCGCCGCGATGGGCACCTCCACGGGCAGCAGCCACTGGTTGTCGGTCACCCAGTTCTGCCGCTCCTGGTCGAGCAGCGTGACGTGGATGAGCCGCGTTCCCTGCGGCACGGCGAGTTGCAGCGCGCCGCGCTCGCGCACCGACGGCCCGAGCGGCACGCCGAGGCTCGGCACGTCCAGTGCGAGCACCACGTCGGCGTCGGCCAGCGCGCGCTCGCGGACGCCGGTGAGGTCAAGCGGGTGCGTGTTCGGGAAACCGAAGCGCCCCTCGGCGTCGACGACGGCGCACGCGAGCGTGTCCGCCAGCTCGACGACGGCGGGCAGCGCCGACGGGTTGCGCCCCACCTCGCCGACGACCATCACGGGCCACGACGCTCCGGCAAGCACGTCGACCGCCTTCGCGAGCGCGTCCGGGTTCGGGGCGGGCGGGGCAGGCGGCTGGAAGAGCGATACGTCCGGCACGGGCAGGGCCTCGTCCATGCGCTGCTCCTGGATGGTGCTGTCCAGGCAGACGTACACGGGCCCCTTCGGGTCGGTCATCGCGGTGCGCACGGCGCGCAGCAGCGACTCGGGCATCGCCTCGATGCTGGCGGGCTGGTCGTCGAACTTGACGTAGTCGCGGACGGCGTTGCCCTGTACGAGCGCGGTGTGCACCCAGTCGGTGGAGCGGCGC
Source organism: Dehalococcoidia bacterium (assembly GCA_022820645.1). GTDB lineage: Bacteria > Chloroflexota > Dehalococcoidia > Lucifugimonadales > Australimonadaceae > Bin16. The sequence continues at coordinate 75,171 of JAJEFD010000019.1, forward strand.
TGGTTGGCGTCCTGTGGTCCGCCGCCGCCGAGGTTGATGATGGCGGAGCGGTCGCACCAGGCGTTGAAGATGGCCATGGATGCGTGCTGGAGGCCGACGACGTTGTGGAGGCCGGTGGCGATGGGCTCGCCGGTGACGCGGAAGTATCCGTTGGCGACGGCAACGGCGATCTCCTCGTGGGTGCAGAGGACCATCTCCGGGCCGCCGGAGCCGAAGTTGACGATGGAGTCGTGCAGGCCGCGGTATCTGGCGCCGGGGTTGAGGGCGATGTACTTCACGCCGAGGGCGCGCAGCACCTCGACCATGTAGTCGGAGCCGTAGACGGCGCTGCTGGGCGTGCTGCCGCCGCTCATGGGGGTGTTCGCTGTCTTCGTGGTCATGGTCAGCCTCCTTGAGACCCTTTGGATAACGCATCCCACCTCGCTCTGCCAACCCTCCCCCTCAGCCCGGAGGGCCCTCACCCTAACCCTCTCCCTCAGGAGAGGGGACCACACACTTACAGGCGGAGGAGGCGTTCGGCGTTGCCGTGGTAGATCGCCTCGCGTTCGTCGTCCGTGCAGTCGAGGCGGTCGACCATTCCGATGTGGTGGCCGTTCCCGAACGGGTGGTCGGTGCCGAGGAGCATCCTTTCGGCGCCGACGACGCGGTAGCAGTGCGCGAGGGCCGCGTCGTCGTGGGCGACGGTGTCGACGTAGATGCGGTGGAAGTAGTCGCTTGCCGGGCGCACGGCGCCCTTGACGTTCGCGCGGATGCGTCCGCCGAGGTAGGGGAACACGCCACCGACGTGGGGGACGATGAGCTCGAAGCCGGGCTCATCGTCGAAGATGCCGGACTGGATGAGCCGTACCGTGGCCAGCGTGGTGTCGTAGATGAAGCCCATGCCGGGCATGAGCGCGCCCTCGACCGCGGTGGTGTTCAGGGGTGAGGTGGGGTGCATGTTGAGCGGGACGCCGAGGGCGGCGATGCGGCGGTAGACTGGCATGAACTCCGGGGCGTCCAGCGGCTTGCCGAAGGTGTTGGAGAAGACCTGGAAACCCTTGAAGCCGAGGTCGTTCACGCAGCGTTCGGCCTCCGCGATGGTCCGGTCAGGGTCGCCGAACCCGAGGCTTCCCATCGCCACGAACTTTCCCGGGTACTGCTCGACGACGCGGGCGAGGAAGTCGTTGATGCGGATGGCCCAATCGTCGGCCTCGGCGCCACCGAGGAGCTCAGGGCCGGGGATGCCGTGGGTGAGCACGGAGAAGTCGACGCCCATGGCGTCCATCGCGGCGAGCTTGGCCTCGATCTCGCGGTGTCCGGGCGGGGAGACGATGCTGAATGCCGGCGAGCACGCGGTGATGAGCTGACCGTCCCTGATGACGACGTTCGGGAACTCGTTGCGCGTCGCCAGGTAGTCGGCGAAGTCCTGGAAGTAGGTGTGGGTGTGGACGTCGATCTTCATAAGGGTCAAGCCTCCGATACGAATCGCATGGAGAGCGAGTTGACGCAGTGGCGGGTGTTGGTCGGGGTGAAGCCTTCGCCGACGAAGACGTGACCGAGGTGTCCGCCGCAGGCAGTGCACTCGATCTCGGTGCGCATGCCGTCCGGGTCGGGCAGGCGGGTCACCGCGCCCTCGACCTCCTTGTCGAACGCCGGCCAGCCGCAGTGGGCGTCGAACTTGTCGACGGAGCGGTAGAGCTCGGCGTCGCAGCGCCGGCAGACGTACGTGCCGGGCTGGTAGAAGTCGTCGTACTCGCCGGAGAAGGGGTACTCGGTCCCCTTCTGCTCGATCACCCAACTCTCCATCGGGGTCAGTTCGTTCCAGGCCATCGCTTTCGTCCTTTCGCGGGCTGTTGCGTAACTCCAGTGCCCTCACTCTAGCCCTCTCCCTCAGGAGAGGGGATCAAGCAGCACGATACTACGCGAACGCGGGCCAGACGTCCTGCTCGAAGCGCTCCCACTGGCCCGGCTGGTCCCACGAGGCGAAGCGCACGATGACGGTGTCGGCGCCGGCGTCGGCGAACTCCCGGATGCGCTCGGCGACCTCGCCTGGGGTGCCCCACGGCCCCCAGGAGCTGCCCCAGTGCGCGACCTTGTAGTAGTTGATGAGGAAGTCGTGCGCCTCGGCCTCGGAGGCCTGGCGGTCTGCGCCGAGGTTGACGGTGAGGTAGTAGGCGTACTGGAAAGGTTCCTTGTCCCGCCCCTCTTCCGCGCGGGCCAGGTCCACCTTTCCGATGGTCTCGGCGTACTGGACCGGCGAGTCGGTGATGCCGATGATGCCGTCGCCGTGGCGTGCGGCGCGTCGCACCTGCGCCTCGGAGCCGGTGCGGTAGTGGGTGGCAAGGAGAAGCGGGACACCGCCGGGCTGCACGGGCTTGGGGTCAAGCGTGAGCTCCTCGAACGAGAAGTGCTTACCCTCGAAGGAGACGTTGTCCTCCGTCCAGAGGCGCTTCATCAGGCGGACGGTCTCCGAGAAGCGACCGGCCCGCTTCTCCGGCTCGACGCCCGCGGCGATCCAGTCCGACCGCTGGTCGTCGTTGAAGGCTCCGCCGACGCCCGCGCCGATGACGATGCGCCCGCCGGAGACGATGTCGGCGGTGGCTATGCTGTGCGCCAGCGGCACCGGGGGGCGTATCGCGGGCAGCAACACCGCGGTGCCGATGCGGACGCGCGACGTGCGCGCGGCGATGGCCGACATCGCTGTGACGGGCTCGAGCCGGGGCTTGGAGACGAGGCTGTCGCCGACCCAGACGGAGTCGAGCCCCGCGGCCTCGGCGCGCTCCGCGAGCGCCAGCATCCCGTCGGCGGAGTAGGGCGTGCCCTCGCGCTGCGCGCGCATCACCATCCCTCTCGTTCCGAGCAGCAGGCCTATCTTCGGTTTCGTCATCTACCGCTCCTGTTCAGCCAAGCTTCCCAATCGTAGACGCTCTGCGCGAACGAGGCGACGTTCTCTTTCGCCCACTCGTAGTCCGCGCGGGTGTCGAGGTCGAAGGCGATCCGCGGCAGGTCGGGGGTGACCAGCGCGGCTCCGGCCGCAACTGCGGCCTCGCAGTGCCTCTCGAAACTGCGCACTCCCAGGAGCGGCTCGAACGCCGCGGCGGCGGGCTGGAGCAAGGCGTTCGTGCCGCCGTCGCTCGCCGCGCGAACGCAGACCGTGGCGGCGTAGTGGTCGCTCGCCGTGATGACGGCCGCCACATCGTCGCCGGTTATCAGCGGCAGGTCGCCGGGCAGGAAGAGCGTGGCCTCCGCTCCGTCAGCGTAAGCAGCCTGCATGGCGGCCCAAAGCGCCGCGTTCAGACCTGCGGTGTCGTCGGGCGTCCAGTGCGCACCGGAGGCTTTCGCGACCTCGCGCACGACCTCGTCGCCGCCCACGACGACGCACGCTCCTCTTGTCGTGGCGTTCACCGCGGCAGCGACGACGCGCTCCAGCATGAGGAGGACGACGGCCTGTCGCTCCAGCGGCGGAAGGTCGTCCCAGAGGCGCGTCTTCGCCTCGGCCAGCGGCTTCATCGGCACGATGGTCCGCAGCGAGTGGGGCAGTCCGGCGGTCACCGCACGCTCCGTCGGTGCGAGGCACGCGACACGAGATCCAGCACCTCGCGGGCGAGGGACGTCTTGTCGGCGTCCGTCGTCATGACGGTGGGGGCGACGTGGGCGGCGATGCCGAGCGCCTCGACCGCCGGGGCCTCTGCGGCGTCGCTCTCGTCGAGCACGAGCACGTCGACGAGTCCAGCGTAGCGGCGCGCGACACCTGCGTTGCTCACCTCCTCGCCGAGTTCCGCCATCATCTTGGCGGCGGGACCCTTCAGCGCCCGTCCTCCGACGATGGGGCTGACCGCGACGCGCGGCCCGGCGAAGCGTTCTATAGCGTCGCGGACGCCCCGCACGGCGAGCACCGGCCCGATGCTCACGAGCGGGTTGGATGGGCAGAAGACCAGAGCGTCGGCGTTCGCCAGCGCATCGCTCAGGGCAGGGGAGGGCGGCGCGTCGTCCGCTCCATCGAAGCGCACGCCCGTGATGCGCGGCTCGCAGGCGTGACGCACGAAATACTCCTGGAACGCCATCTCGCCGTGCTCCGTCTGCGCGATCGTGCGAACGGGGGCGTCCGACATCGGCACGACGGGGTGGCGCACGCCGAGGGCGTCGCATATCGCGCGCGTGGCCTCGGTCAGCGTGCATCCTGCCGTGAGCAGCTCCGTTCGCCGCAGGTGCATGGCGAGGTCGAGGTCGCCCAACTTGAACCACGTCTCGCCGCCGAGCCTGCCGAGCGCGTCCAGCGCGCGGAAGGAGTCGCCCGCGACGCCCCAGCCGGTCTCCGGGTTCGTGAGTCCGGCGAGCGCGTACACGACCGTGTCGACGTCGGGCGAGACGTGCAGGCCGTGGAACGTCTCATCGTCGCCGGTGTTGACGGCGACGGTCAGTTCGTCCGGGTCGAGCAGGCGCGACAGGCCGAGGGCGAGTTTCGCGCCGCCGACACCGCCGGATATGGCGAGGACTCGCGGCATGGCGGGGCCATTGTAGCGGTACGAGGGGTGAGACGAGGCTTGCCGAACGTATGTAAGCATGACATCATGCATACATGAAGCGTACGCAGGTCCAACTGGACGAAGGGAGCTACGAGTTGTTGCGGCGGAAGGCGCATGAGCGCCGCGTCTCCGTGGCCGCGGTCGTGCGGGAGGCAGTCGGGCAGTATCTGGCCGAAGCGCCGCGGCGCAAGCGGACGCTTGCCGATTTCAAGTTCATCGGGATCGGGAAGAGCGACCAGTCCGACTACGCCCCGGTTTCCGAGCGGCATGACGAAGTCCTGGCGGACGCGATGTATGCGGAGATGCAGGAGAAGGCGGACGAGTTCAGCCGCCGCCACGGGCTGGACCGCTCGTGATCTTTGTAGACACGTCGGCGGTCTACGCGCTCGTCGATGCAGACGACCCGCGCCATGCCGTTGCGGTCTCGCTCTTCCAAGCCGCGAATGACAACGACGAGGCGCTCTTGGTCCATTCGTATGTCGTCTCCGAAGCCGCCGACCTGATGCGCGGCCGGCTGGGAACGGAAGCGGCTCTCGCCTTCCTGCACGACCTCGCCCACTTCACACTGCACTGGATAGACGCGAGCGACCATGCCGAAGCGGTGGCCCTGCTCGCAGCGCGCAACCGTCGGGGACTCAGCCTCGTGGACTGCGCGAGCTTCGTCATCATGCGCAGCTACGGGGTGACGCACGGGTTGTTCTTCGATGATGACTTCGAGCGGGAAGGGTTCGCGCTCTACTCAGGATGACCGGGCAAGTACCTCGGGCAGGGTAGGTCCCTGCAGGCTGGGCGCGCGCTGCCCCTCGTAGCGGAAGGCCTCGAGTTTGATGAGCTCGCGGTAGGAGCCGAAGCGCTCCGGGTGCTCGGCTGCGACGTCCAGCGGCTCAGGCTCGTCGGGTTCGACCTCGTGCACGCGGCGGGTCTCGTAGAGCGTCGTGCGCTCGACGGGGAGACGGCCCGCGTCGCGTATCCAGCGCCGCAACTCGGACGGCGGGACGAGTTGCCCGAAGGACGCGCCTGCCGCTGTGGAGATGCTCTCGTTGATGAGGGTGCCGCCCATGTCGTTGCACCCCGCCGTGAGGAGCAGTTGGGCGAGCTTGGGGCCCTCCTTCACCCAGGAGCACTGGATGTTGTCTATCCAGCCGTGCAGCATGATGCGGGCGATAGCGTGCATCCGCACGACCTCGGCGCCGGTCGCGCCGGGGCGCATCTCGTCCGACATCTGCTTCACGAACATGGGCGCTTCAGCGTGGACGAAGCTCAGGGGCACGAACTCGGTGAAGCCGCCCGTCGCCTTCTGGATATCGCGCAGGTACGCGAGGTGGGCGGCGCGGTGTTCGTTGGTCTCGACGTGGCCGAACATGATGGTGGACGTAGTGGGGATGCCGAGCCGGTGCGCGGTGGTGATCACCTCCGTCCACTGGTCGACGGTGATCCGGCCCGGCGCGATCTTGTCCCGCACGGGCTGGTCGAGTATCTCCGCCGACGTGCCGGGCAGGGAGCCGACGCCCGCGTCGCGCAGCCCGCGCAGGTAGTCCTCGATGGTCCCGCGCGAGCGGACGGCGCCGTACAGCACCTCCTCGGGGGAGAAGCCGTGGATGTGGATGTCCGGCAGATCCGCCTTCAACTCGCGCGTCAGGTCTATGTAGAGCGACCCTTCCATCTTTGGGGGCAGCCCGGCCTGGATGCAGACCTCGGTCGCGCCGAGGTCCGCCGCCTCACGCGCCCGCCGGACGATCTCGTTGAGCGGGAGGAAGTAGCCCTCCTCCTCGCGGAAGTCGCGGCTGAACGCGCAGAAGCCGCACCGCTTGATGCAGACGTTCGTGAAGTTGATGTTGCGGTTCACGACGTAGGTGACGCGGTCGCCGTTGACCTGCTGCCGCAGTTCGTCCGCCGTTGCCATCAGCGCGAGGAGCGCCGCGCCGTCGGCCTCGAAGAGGCGCGCACCCTCCTCGACCGTGACCTCGCGTCCTTCGAGGGGCTTCGCGAGGATGCGGGCGATGTCGGCCGGGACTCCGCTCAGCAGCGACTCCAGCCCGGTCCACCCGCGTTCCGTTTGTCCGTTCGATGTGTTTGCTTCGCTCAATTCCAACGCTCCAGTTCGGGTTTCACATAGCCTTCGCCATCGGTCAACTCAGCGAGGCGGGACGCGACCTGCGGCGACCGCGCCCACGAACCATCGAGGACGTGCGACGGGTAGAGCGCGGTGCGCTCCCGCAGCTCGTAGCCCGCCTCCCGCGTCAGGGCGCGGAGCCGGTCGGTGTCCGGCCACGCCGCCTCCGGGTTGATGAAGTCCCTGGTCAGCGGGGAGACGCCTCCCCAGTCGTTGATGCCGCAGAGCAGGTAGGTCTCGTAGCCGTCGGCCTGCAGGTTGGGCGGCGCCTGGATGTTCATCTCCGGGCCGAGCAGCAGGCGGGCGACCGCCAGCGTGCGGAGCATGTCGAGCGCCGACGGCTCCGGCGCGTACCGCATGCGCGTTGTGGGCTTGGCGCGGAAGTTCTGGACGATGACCTCCTGCACGTTGCCGCATCGCTCCTGCACGTCGCGTATCGCCAGCAGCGCGTCGACGCGCTCCTCCGGCGTTTCGCCGATGCCGATGAGGATGCCGGTCGTCATCGCGACCCCGAGTCCGGCCGCCGTCTCCAGCGTGGCGACGCGCTGCTCCGGGCGCTTCGTCACCGTTCCGTGATGCGGACCGCCGGGTTCGTGCAGGCGGAGGCTCGCGCTCTCCAGCATGATGCCCATGCTGGCGTTCCAGGGGGCTATCTCCGCCATCTCGTCGCGGTCGAGCGTGCCGCAGTTCGTATGGGGCAGCAGGCCGGTCTCCTCCAGCACAAGCCTGCTCATCGCGGCGGCGTACTCGGGGGTCGACTCGAAGCCCAGGTCCCGCAGCGTCTCGCGCATCTCAGGGTGACGCTCCTCCGGGTGGTCGCCGAGGCTGAGCAGCGCCTCCTTGCAGCCGAGCTCCGCGCCGCGGCGGGCGACCGCAAGTACCTCGTCCGGCGTCATCGTGTGCGCGCCGCGCTGGTGGGGTCCCTTGACGAACGTGCAGTAGCCGCAGCGGTCGCGGCAGAGGTTCGTGAGCGGCAGGAAGACCTTGCGGGAATAGGTGACGCGCCGGTGGGGGCGGGCGCGGTCGTTCAACTCGCAGGCGGCAGCCATGAGCGCGGTGAGGTCGGCGGGGTCGCGCGAGGCGATCAGGCGATAGCCGTCGTCAGCCATCAGACCCTCGCCTGCGAGCGCCTTCTCGATAACCGACTGGACGGTACTGCGAACGGTCTGCGTTGCCATCGCTCCCCGGAAACGGAAATGAGTAATCGCACCCGCGACGGCGATACGCCGGTCAGCGGGCCGAGGCGCGATGGGCCTCCCACGGAGGTTGGATGGTACCATGCACGCGAAGGACGGCCAACCATGGGAACAGGCACACTCGCCGTGCGGTCGCTCGCGATCGCGGTGCTGGCGCTCGCAACACTGGTGTCGCTCGACGCCCTGCGCGATTGGCTGGGCGACTGGGCGGCGTTGCTCTGGACGTGCGGAACGATGTTCTTCCCGTGGGTCGCGGGGATGGCGGTGGGCCACCGGATAGGCGTCAACGCCCCTGCGAAGCTCACAGGTGCGGCCATCGGCGTCGTCGTTGTCATCGCCCCGCTGTACGCGTTCGCGGCGATGCCGCTGCGTGACGCTCCGACGAACGGCGACTGGTGGATGCTCGCAGGACCGTTCGCGGCGCTCGCAGCGGTGCTCGGCGGCATGGCGCTGCCGGTCGGCGTGCGGGTTCGGAGCGCACGGACACGGGCGGAGGGGTAGCATCTCTGATATGACAACGCTTGCAGGCAAGACCGCGCTCGTGACCGGTGGCGCGAGCGGCATCGGGAAGGCGATCGCGGAGCGCTTCGCGGAGGAGGGCGCGCACGTCATCGTCAACAACGTCACGGAGACCGGCAGCAAGGTCGCGGAGTCCATCGGGGGCTCGTTCATCCAGGCCGACCTCTCGGACGCGGAACAGACGCGGTCTCTCGCCGACGAGGTGCTGCGCGAGCACGGAGGCGTGGACATCCTCGTGAACAACGCAGGCGTTCAACACGTCGCGCCCATAGAGGAGTTCCCGGAAGAGGAGTGGTCGCGGATGCTCCAGATCATGCTGACCGCTCCCTTCCAGTTGACGAAGCACCTGTTGCCCACGATGAAAGAGCGCGGGTGGGGGCGCATCATCAACATGTCGTCGGTGCACGGCCTCATCGCGAGTCCGAACAAGTCGGCCTACATCGCCGCGAAGCACGGCATCGTGGGGCTGACCAAGGCCACCGCCGTGGAGGCGGGAGCGTTCGGCGTCACGGCGAACGCCATCTGCCCGTCGTTCGTGCGGACGCCGCTCGTCGAGAACCAGCTGCCGGACCTCGCGCGGATGGCGGGCGTGAGCCTCGACGACGTGGTCGAGCAGGTGGTGCTCGCGCAGGCGGTGGTCAAGCGGTTCATCGAGCCGAGCGAGGTGGCGGGACTCGCGCTCTTCCTCGCGTCGGATGCGGGCAGCGCGCTCACCGGCGCGACGTACAACATCGACCTCGCGTGGACGGCGCGCTGAGCGTTTGACGCACGGCCCTCGCGGGCGTACGCTCGCGGCATCGTTCAAGCGTATGGAGGAGGTTTGCGATGACGACGACGCAGGATGCTCCGGCCGGTGTGCTCGACCTCTCCGGCGAGGTGCTGATCTCCGCCGACTCCCACGTGATGGAGGAGCCGGACTTCTGGCACAGCAAGTTGCCCGACAACCTGAAGGGCGACGTTCCCGAATTTCCTCCGCGCCCCAGGACGGGCACCGCGATGGACGACCAGCGCCCCGGCGGCTACGACCCGAAGGAGCGCATCAATGAGATGGAGACGGACGGCGTCTCCGCCGAGGTGCTCTACCCGACGCTCGGACTGCGGCTGTTCAGCCTCGAGAGCCCCGAGGCGCAGGAAGCATGCTTCCGCATCTACAACGACTGGCTGATGGAGTACTGCTCCATCGCCCCCAACCGGCTCGTCGGCATCCCGTGTATCTCCACGTACGACATCGACAAGGCCGTTGCTGAGCTGTACCGCACCCACGAGGGCGGGCTGTACGGCGCGCTCGTCTGGCAGGTGCCGTACCCGGAGCAGGAACTGCAGTTCACGAGCGGGCACTACGACAAGCTCTGGGCGGCGATGCAGGAACTGGACGTTCCGGCGCACCTGCACATCCTCACCGGCTTCGACTACAGCGCGCACATGAACTTCGGCGACCGCAAGGGTGACCCGCTACTTGCGCACCGCGGCTCCGTGAACCTGAAACTGCAGAGCGTCACGAATTCGCTGTTCGACCTCATCTTCACCGGCGTCTTCGAGCGTTTCCCCAAGCTGAAGGTCGTGGTGGTGGAGAGCGAGATCGGGTGGATACCGTTCGTGCTCCAGCAGTGGGACTACTACTACAAGCGCTTCAAGGACACCCGGCCCATGCCGATGAGCATGCTGCCGAGCGAGTACTTCTACCGCAACTGCTACGCCACGTTCTTCAACGACTACGTGGGCGGGCAGCTGCTCTCCTGGTGGGGCGAGGACAACTGCATGTGGTCCACCGACTACCCGCACCCCAACTCGCCGTGGCCCAACTCGCGCCGGGTGCTCGCGGAGAACCTCGGTCACCTGTCTGCGGAGACGATCCACAAGCTGGTGAACACGAACGTCCGGAAGCTGTACCCCATCGCAGGGTAGGCCTCACCCGGCCCCACCGGTTCACCCCCATCCTAACCTTCCCCCATCGAGGGGGAAGGGATATGCGGCCATGTTGCGCGGCGCTCCTTGCGAACGACGAACCGCAGGCCGGACCAGGTGTCGTCTATCGCACAGACCTTGTTGTCGACGAGGCCTGTGGGGAGGAGCACCTCGCGCAGCACGTCCTCGGTGATGTCGGTAGGCATGCCTGACGAGCGCTTGGGCCACGCGATCCAGTAGCCGCCGTCCGGCGCTATGCGGCGCGCCTGGTCGACGAACGCGGCTTCCAGCGCATCGCGGCTGACGTGGAATGCGACGAGCAAGTCGACGCCTGTTTCGCTATCACCGGCGCGGCGCACGTCGTCCGGCAACTCGCCGAGCGTGGCGTCGAACCCTGGTGGGGCGTCCTCGATGGCGAGCGTTGCGCCCGGCTTGATGCCGAGTTTCCGGGGGAGCGGCGTGCCTGAGTAGCCGGCCACGGATCAGACTTCAGGGGCGATGCCCCTGAGCACCTGCTCGTCCTCGTCGAAGGCGTCGGCATCGGCGACTTGCGCAGCCCAGGCGCGGACGCGGTAGGCCTCGCCCTTGTGGACGATGACGGGGATGGTGCCCTCCATCAGGTCGACGGCGGCCTGCATGAGGATGCGGCGCGCGCCTTCCACCGCGCCGTCGTTGGGGCCGAGCATCTCCTGCGAGCGGTCGACGATCGCGCCCATGCTCTCCTGGCAGGCGAGCGCCATCTCGAACGAGGTCTCGAACCGCGATGCGAAGTCGGTTGGGCGTTCCTTCCCCTCCGGCACGTAGGCGTTCTCGCGGTTGCGCTCGCGGCGGTACGCGCCCTCCTGGAGTTTCGGATGGATGCGTTTGCCCTGGCGTATCTCCGTGAGCAGCCGCTTGCTGAGCGGCTTGCGGGGGTTGTAAGTGACCGCGAACGCCATCGTGCTCTCGTCGTCGATCGGGGCCCAGGCCGTGCCCTCGTAGATGTCGCGCCTGCCGGAGGCGAGCGTGGTGTAGAACGGCATGAGCCACTGGGCGACGGACATCTCCGCCTGCTGCGATTCCGATTCAACCGCCGTGCCGACGAGCAGCCCGTACTCGGTCTCGCGCGCCTGCACCGTGTGCGCGGCGTCCTCGCCCATCGGGTCGTCCGGCCCGAGCGCGCCTGCCTTCTGTAGCGCGGCGACGCGCGCGGCGTCCAGCCCGCCCTCCACGGCCTGCATGTAGTTGCACTCGACGAGGAAGCGGGAGAGATAGCGGTGCTCCGGCTCGACGCGCGTCCACTCGAACTCCGGCAGGTCGGGCACGTCGTCCTGCGGGCCGAGGTAGCCCCAGAGCAGGCCGCCGAACTCGACGATGCGGAACGAGGGAGCCTTCACCTCCGTCCAGAGCGGGCTGTCGGGCGGTTCCAGCGGCATGTCGAGGATGTTGCCGTCGACGTCGAACTTCCAGTAGCAGCGCCCGCAGCGGATGCCGCCCTCCTCGACGAGGCCGAACGAGAGGTCGGCGCCGCGATGGGGGCAGCGGGCGTCCAGCAGGCCGAGCCTGCCCTGCGTGTCGCGGAATGCAGCGTAGAACTCGCCGAAGAGCTTGACCCGTATGGGAGGCGAGTCCGGCTCCGGCAGCTCGTTCGCGAGGAGAATGGGCGTCCAGAAGCGGCGGAAGAGCTCGCCCATCGGAGTCTCCGGCCCCACGCGCGTCAGGAGTTCGTTGTCTTCCTTCGAAAGCGCCATCGGCAGCAGATTCTACCAGCCTTGCGGGATGTTGCTCCTGGGTACCCGGAAGAGCGGGTGTCAGAGAGGCGTCCGGTATACTTAAGTCAGTCCCCCATAGAGGTAGCGTGCCGTATGTTCCGTCCCCTCATCAGCGCCGTCTCCCTCCTGGCGCTCGTTCTCCTGACCCTCGCCGCGTGCTCGGAGCCGACGCCGGTTCCGGTCTTCGTCGCGAGGCCGACGCCTACCCTCACGCCAACCCCGACGTCGACGCCAACGGTAACGCCTACTCCCACGTTGACGCCGACCCCCACCCTGACGCCGACACCCACGCTTACGCCGACGCCGACGCCCACACATACGCCGACGTTCACCCCCACGCCGACGGCTACCGGGACCGCGACTCCCACGGTGACGCCTACCCCCACGGCCACCCCCACCCCCACCGCGACGCCATTCCCCACACCCGTCGCTCCGGGGGCGCCCACCGTCCAGCAGAACGGCACGGATGAGGCCCTCGTGACGTGGAACGCGCCGTCCGGCCCGCAGCCGGTCACCGACTACGACTACCGCTACCGCGCGCGCATCCTCGACGGCGAGTGGACCGAGGTGACGAACACCATCGTGTCGGCGACGCAGGCAGAACTCGATCTCCTGACGTCCGGCACGACGTACGACGTGCAGGTGCGTGCGGTGAACCAGGGCGGCCCCGGTGAGTGGTCGGACTCCGGCAGTGGGCAGACGCTCTTCCCGCCGACGCCGACCCCGGTTGCGGGGGCGCAACTCCTCACCTTCTCCGACCCGGGCACCGAGACCGCGTCGCTCCAGATCGCGATCGCCCGGACGATCCTGGAGTACGGCTACGGGTATCGAACGCTCACCGTTGCGGGCACCGAGACCCAGGCGATACGGAACCTGGGGAACGGCCTGACGAACATCCACATGGAAGTGCGGCTTCCGGCCTTCCAGTCAGTCTGGGACGAGGCTTTGGGAGGAGGCAACCTATTGCCCCTCGGCGACAGCTTCGCGGGCGTCGTTTCCCAGAGCGCGTTCCTCATCCCGCAGTACACCGCGAACGCGAACCCCGGCCTCTTCAGGGTGCAGGGCCTGCAGGAATCGCAGCACCAGCAGCTATTCGCCGGACCCGACGGCGGGAAAGCCCGGCTCATCACGTGCGTCACGGAATGGGAGTGCGCGCGCATCAACGAGAAGCAGGTGCACGGGTACGGCCTGGACGAGTACGTCGAGCTGGTCGACCCCCGTACCCCGGAGGCGTTGTACAACCAGATAGTCTCGGCGTTCGAGAACAGGGAGAATATCCTGTTCTACTACTGGTGGCCGTCGGCGCTGGCCACGACCCTCGAGGAGTTGGGAGGCTTCGAGCAATTGAGGGAGCCTTCGTTCAGCCAGGGTTGCTGGGACCGGCTGACATCGACCGTCGCGGCGTCGGAGATCACCCAGGCATGCGAATACCCGGACTCGACGTCGCTCATCGCCGTACGGAAGGACGTAGAAGAGTTCTCGCCGGACGTGGTCGAGTTGTTCAAGCAATGGACGCTGAACAGCGCGGAGTTGAACGAGTTGCTGACGTACAAGGGGCGGTTTCGCTTCTTCGTGCTGCAGGAGAGCGAGTACCGCGAGGCTGCGTTCACGTGGCTGCGCAACTCGGACGAATGGAAGGACTGGGTCGCCACCGGCGTCGCGGACAGGGTGCTCGACGGTATCGGCAGGTAGGGAAGCGGGCAGTCCTTACCCGAGAGACGTTTCGACTCCGTTCAACGTGACAGGACGACTTACCGTCCGATGAGGTCCTCGCCGGAGAGGTGCTCGACGGTCTGCCCGGTCTCCGCGAAGGTGCGGGTGACGCTTGTCGAGGCGTAGACCCACATGATCTTCATAGGGACGTCGCCGGTGTTGCGGAAGCAGTGGGTGACGCCGCCGGGGATGAACGTGGTGTCGAAAAGGCCGACGGGCCTGACGACGCCGTCTATCTCGCACTCGCCGGAACCCTCCAGCACCGTGACCATCTCCTCGACGTTGTGCGAGTGCATCGGCACGTTGAGCCCCGGCGGGAAGTGGCTGATGCCGGCGGTGAAGGCGTCGGTGCCGTCCGCGCCGCCCACGAGGGGATAGGTCATCGCGCCGTTCCCGCGCGAGATGGGGGCCTGCTCGCCGAACCGCATGTATTTCAGGTCTGCCATGGGGTGCTCCTCTCCTACCGTTCGCCGACCTCGGTGACGACGTCCACGAGGGCGACGCGACCGTTCTCGACGACCTCGCGCTTGGCGCGTTCGAGGGCGCCGCGAAGGTCGGCGGGGTCGTCGACGGGGCCCTCGGCCCACGCGCCGAAGGAGCGCGCCATGCCCGCGAAGTCCACGTACGGGTCGTCGATGTCGATGCCGATGGTCCTTCTCTCGATGGGCCTGCCGCGCACCTCCGCCATCAGCCCCTGGTGGCCGAGGTCGTTGCCGTAGGTGCGGTTGTTGTACATGACGATGAGCATGGGGATGCGGTGGTGGACCGCCGTCCAGACCGCCGCGGGCGTGAAGAGGAAGTCGCCGTCCGACTGGATGTTGATCGTGAGCCGCCCCTTGTCGCGGTTCGCCAGCGCGACGCCGAGCGCGTGGCCGAAGCCCATGCCGAGCCCGCCGCCGCCACGAGATTCGATGACCTGGTGCGGGGCGTTGTAGTCCCACAGCCGCTCCGTCCAGCCGCGCAGGTTGCCGTTGCCGAGCACCCAGTCCGTGTCCTTGACGACCTCCCACATCTCCGACGCGAGGAAGGGCAGGGCGATGGGCGACTCGCCGGAGCGGTCCGCGACGACCTTCGCGGCCTGTTCGTGCGCCCCGTCGTGCAGGGCGGCGACGCGTGCATGGCGCTCGCGCAACGCGCTCGAACGGTCGGGGCCGTCGTTGAGGCGGCGTTCGACGAGGTCGGCGAGCGCGGGGATGGCGAGCGCGGTGTCGGCCTGCACCGAGAGCGAGGTCGGGTAGAGGCCGCCATAGTCCGCCGTCCAGCTGCGGACGGCGAGCTGGCGGAGCGACACGTCGATCAGTTTCGCGCCGGGCGGCAGCAGGTGTTGCAACTGGCGGGCGCGGTAGTCCTGTCCGGTGAGCGACTGCTGGAGGTCGTACACGTCGAGCGCGAGCACAACGTCGGCTTCCTGCAGCAGTTGGCGCTTGGAGGTCGTGACGTTCAGGGGGTGGCGCGACGGGAAGTTGTAGAGGTCGCCGCCGGAGACGACGGGCAGCGAGAGCAGCTCGGCGAGCCGCACGAGGCCGTTGGTCGCGTCCTCGGAGCGTCCGAGGAAATCGGCGAGGACGACGGGGCGCTGCGCGTCGACGAGCAGTCCCGCTGCGAGGTCGAGCGCGTCGGGGTCCGCCTGGAAGCGCGTCGGCTTCGGGAAGGCGCTGAAGTCGGGCATCTCGAACGGCTCGGTGAGCTGCTGCTCCTGTGTCGACACGTCGAAGTTGACGTAGACCGGGCCCTCCGGCTGGCTGGTGGCGATGTGATATGCGCGGATGAGCGACTCGACCGACGCGCCGACGCTGGCGGGCTGATCGTCCCACTTCACGTAGTCGCGGACGGCGTTGCCCTGCACGTTGGCGGTGTGTATCCACTCGATCCACGGTCGGCGCTCGTCGGCGGCCATGGGGCCGGTGCCGCCGAGCACGAGGACGGCTGAGCGGTTCGCCGAGGCGTTGAAGATGGCCATCGTCGCGTGGAGCAGGCCGACGACGTTGTGGACGTAGGCCGCCATCGGCTTGCCCGCGGCCTTGCCGTAGCCGTGCGCGACGGCGACCGCGATCTCCTCGTGCGGGCAGAGGATGAGCTCGGGGCGCTCGTTGCCGAGGTAGTTGACGAGCGAGTCGTGGACGCCGCGGAAGCTGGCGCCGGGGTTCATCGCGACGTACTCGATGCCGAGGCCGCGCAGCGTCTCGACGATGACGTCGGAGCCCCACTCGGCCTTGCTGATGCGCCCGTTCGTGGTCATGCGCTCCCTCCCTCTGGGGATTGTGATGGTGCTAGATAACTGCTCTGCCCTCGAAGCGCTCGCGCCAGCGGGGGATGACGTCCTTGTTGAAGACGTGCTCCGGCACCTCGCCGCGCAGGGCGCGCAGCACGTCCTCCGTCCCCCACTCGATGCCGGGGCCGATGCCCGCGCCGTGGTTGTGTGCCGCGACGTGCGGCGAGAGCAGTACGCGCTCGTCCATCTGCCGCAGCGGGCTGTCCATCGGCAGCGGCTCGACCTCGAACACGTCGAGCCCCGCGCCCGCGATGGTCTCGTTCTGCAGCGCAGCGACGAGCGCCTTCTCGTCGATGACCGGCCCCCGCGAGGTGTTCAGGAGGATGGCGGTCGGCTTCATCAGGCCGAGTTCGCGCTCGCCGATCATGTGGTGCGTCTCCGGCGTGAGGATGACGTGGAGCGTCACGACGTCGGACTCCTGCAGGAGGGTGTCGAGGTCGACGCGCTCGACGTTGGCGTGGATGAAGCGGTCGATGGGCTGGTAGGGGTCGTAGGCGATCATGCGTACGCGCCAGGGCGCGAGCATCTGGGCGAGTCGTCCGCCGATGCGTCCGAGGCCGACGATGCCGATCGTGAGGCCGGGGTAGCCGTCCTCGCGGCGCCCGATGTGGGTGGCGGTGAGCGCCGGTGTGCGCCAGGCCGTGCCGTGCTTCATCGCCTCGTCACGCTGGCGGGGCTTCTTCAGGAGCGTGAGCATCTGCTGCATCGTCGTCTCGACGACGCCGCCCCAGTTCGCCTCGGTCGGCGCGTGGGTGACGATGATGCCGAGCTCGGTGGCGACGTCGGTATCGACCTCGTCGACGCCGACGGTGTACTTGGCGACGATGCGGAGCTGCTCCGACGCGAGCATGACGCTGCGGTCTATGCGTCCGCCCTTGATGGACGTACCGACGAGCGCGTCCGCGTCGACGGCCATCGCTGCGATCTCCTCCGTCGTGTTGCCTGTGGGGTCGGCCCACGAGGCCTTGCCGAGCGTGATCTCGCAGCCGGCCTCCTCGAACCGCTGGTAGCTGTTCTGGTCTCCGGGCGCAAAGACGACGACCTTGGGTGCGGTCATAACTCCCTCCATCACATCGGGTGCGGGCGCAATGATGCGCTACGGCGCTCCTCGGTGCAAGGCGGGCTCCGTGGTTGTCATGCTGAGCGCAGCCGGAGGCGGAGCCGAAGCATCTCTCGGGAGGCGTTTGCCAGGACCAGCGTCCCCTGAGAGATTCCTCGACTCCGCTGCGCTCCGCTCGGAATGACAGGTTTGCCGCGTCAGCCGGTCTGCGGCGTGAGCGCGAGCAGCACCTCGACGCGGACCTCGTCCTCGACGCTGACGACGCTGCGGGCTGTCGGCACCGGCTCGCCTATCTGGTCCCACGTGAACGTGGAGCGTCCGAGCACGAAGACGGTGTCGCCGTCGTCGCGCGCCTCGATGGCGAACGTCAGGGGCACGTCCATGTCGTTGATGTTGAGCGTGCCGGAGACTTCCGTCGTTACCGGGTCGCCGTTCGTGAAGCCGCCCGGCAGGGGCGTCAGGTCACCGAATGAGACGCTGGCGGCCGGCTGGCCGGGGAACATACGGCTCTGGACGTAGCGGTCGCGGAACGGTTCGTCGCTGGTCATGCTGTGCAGGTCCACGGTGACGAGCGATGCGCCGCCGTCGAGCCGCACCTCGCCGGAGAGACCTGTGGTGTGCATCACGGCTTCGTAGTTGGGGATCGAGACGCCCGCAAGCACCTCGCCCACGGAGAATGTCGCCTCGGAGCCGTCCGACACAACGAACACGATGCCGTCCACGTCCCCGGTCGAGCGTTCGACGGGCGCGGGGTCTTCAGCCGGAGGAGGCGTTGGCGTGTCGCCTGTGGGAGCCGTCGTGGGAGCGTCCGGCGATGGGGCTTCCGGTCTGGCGGTTGGTACAGGGGTTGGTGTGGAATCGGACATCGCGGCAGCGGTTGGTGTGGGGGCTGGCGTGGGAATGACTGCGGCGACGTTCGCCGTCGGGGTTGGGACGGGCGTAGGGGTGGGGTCGGCGCCGCAGGCGGGGAGGGCGAGCAGGGCGGCGAGCGCCAGCGGCAGGATGATCTTCGGACATCGAGAGGCGAAAGCGGGCATCGGCTACTCCTGGAGTGCTATAGGTCGATTCTATATGCGTCGTATCCGGCGCGGGGCGGCAGTTCCAGCCGTCCGCTCTCCTGATCCCCCTGGCCGGCGAAGCCGATCCCGACGGCAGCCGCGACGATGAGCGCTACGACAACAACCGGCCATCGTGAGGCGAGTGGGACTCGGGCGAGCAGGGGCGTGAGCACGGCGATGCCGCCGAACGCTATGGCGGCGAGCGGCACGCTGAACGAGACCATGCGCGTCAGCATCGTCCCGGCGGCGAACGCGACGGCCACCCATACCAGGAGGCCGACCGCCATGACGATGGCGAAGCGCCTCACCGCGTTCGGCCGGAGGCTCAGCCTCCCGTAAACGAGTCCGCTCACCAGCGCGAGCAGCAGCACGCCCCACGTGACGCTCGCCGAGTTCAGGAGAGCGTCGTGCGGCGAGTGGAGCGGCAGCGAGACGAGCGCGGCCACGATGGCCGAGAGCGCTCCTGCGATGAGCGCTCCGCGTAGGGGGGCAATGGTGCCGGGGCTATCGTCCATGCACCGGATGATACGTTACGGGAGGGTGGGTGGTTTCATGAGCGCGGCGTGCGCTGGAGCCACCGAACGGATTCGAACCGTTGACCTGCTGTTTACGAAACAGCTGCTCTGCCACTGAGCTACGGTGGCCCTCGAAGAACGCGCCTCGTCCGGGAAGGCGCGGGAACATTCTAGCACCCGGCCGGTGAGGGGCTCACTCGTCCTCGCGTTCCCTGAGCAGGTGGCGCGCCACTGCGTACACGGCGACGAGCACAGCCCACAGCAGCACGCCGCTGCGCGCGGTATGGCGAACAGGTGCGGAGCGCAGGACGGGGGGCGTGGCGATGAGCATCATCACGATGGCGGCGAGGAACATGAACGCGAAGATGGTGAACGCCTGCTCGTAACTGCCGGTCCGGTCGCGTATCCAGGCTGCGGCGAGCGGTCCCACGGGGTTGATGAACGCCGTCATCAGTCCCATCTGGCCGCGTATGCCTCCCACGGAGCGGCGTCCGAAGTAGTTCGGCACCACGATGCGCTGGCTGACGGTCCAGCCGCCCTGCGCGACGCCGAACACGACGCCGAAGAGGACCGCGCCCGCGAACGTATGCGCGTTGATGATGACGACCATGGAACCGAAGTAGAGGAGAGAGACCATCCCGATGACGAACCGCACGTGGATGCGGTCCATCACCCAGCCCCAGGGCACGGTCATCACCGCCGAGATGGCAGCGAATATGAATACGATGACGACCGAGCTTTCGAAGGAGACGCCGCGCGTCTGGAAGTGCGGCGCCGCATGGAGGTTCGTCGCGGTCTGCGCGAAGAACATGATGGAGGTGGTAAGCAGGATGAGCCAGAAGGCGAGCGTCTTCCGTGCCTGGGACGTCGTCCACTGGGCCTCCGTCTCGCGCGCCTCACTCTCGCTGCCGTTCGCTGGCTCAGGGGGCGGCTCGCCGTCGGGCAGCAGGCCGTAGTCCTCCGGTCTGCGACGGAGATAGACGAGTGCAGGCGCGGTTACGAGCAGGACGGCGGAGATGGCGAGGAGGCCGTACGCCCAGCGCCAGTTGAGCAGGACGATGATCGCGGCTGCCGCGAGCGGCACGAGCGCCTGCCCCGCGCGGAGACCGAACCCGGCGAAAGAGGTCGCGGCGCCGCGCTTGCGGATGAACCAGTTGGCGATGGCCACCGTCGTCCCGATCTGCACGCCCGCGATGGCGAATGCGCGTCCCGTGCCGAAGAAGAGCCACATCTGCCACGGGGCCTGCATGAACGCGAGCCCCACCATGCAGCCCGCGAGCACCATGCCGGAGAGCGCCATGATGGTGCGTGTGCCGTAGCGGTCCATGACCCTGCCGATGACGGCGGTGAGGATGGAGCCGGAGAAGCTGCCGATGGTGAACGACGCCGCGATCTCCCACGACTCCCAGCCCGTCTCCTCGCGGATCGGCTCGAACCAGACGCTGAGCACCGGCCCGTAGAAGACGGCCGACGCGAAGGAGACGATGAGCGCCGTCCACGCGATCGCCCAGCCGTAGTACGCGTCGAATGGCCAGAAGAGGTTCGTGCGCCTGCGTTGGCGGGGGGCGGTCAGGCTAGGTCCAGCCACGGTTCCACGGCTCGCCGCGCTCGAGTTTCCTCGTGTAGTAGCGCCAGTCGTCCGAGTGCTCGACCTTCGGCCGGTTGATGGAGGCCTGGCGTTCGCTCATCTTGCGGGCGTTGCCGGCCATCTCCTCCCGGAACGCGCCGTCGACCTGGTCGAACCCCAGCAGACGGGCGGCCTGGATGATCTTCGCGGTGCGCTCCATGTGCACCGCCGTGAAGCATGCCTCGTCGATGCTCTTGCCGACGGTCACGATGCCGTGGCCGTTGATCGTCAGGCCGGGCGCGTCGCCCAGCGTCCGTGCTATGGCGTCGCCGTCCTCGTCGTCGGAGACGTAAGTGGGGATGGGGTATACCGGCAGGCCCTCGCCGAACTTCGCGGAGGCGAGATGGACGCCCTCGATGGGCACGCCTGCCAGCCCGAGCACGATGCACATGTTGGCGTGCGCGTGGACGATGGCGTTGACCTCCGGCTTGGCGCGGAAGATGCGGGTGTAGATGGCGGCCTCGCCCGGCACCGTGCCGTCGCCGGAGAGCTTGTTGCCGTCCATGTCGAACTGCATCATCCAGTTCTCGGCCCCGGGCAACTGCGGCGCGCGGAGCATCTTGACCGCGATGCCCTCGTCGTTCGGCAGCCGCACGCCGACGTGCCCGATGATGTCGCCGAACTCCCACTCGATGATGGTCGACGCCGTCACGAGGTCGTTCTGTAGTTCGTCCGCTTCGCTCATGGGGCACCTCGTCATTCCAGCGGAGGCTGGAATCCAGAATTGTTGTGGGCTATGCGTTAGGGCCGCGCTCCGCAGCCGTGGCGTCGCGTCCGCCGAGTTCGTGGTCTATCTGCCAGTCCTTCAGCGGCTGGTAGTTGACACGCTCGCCCTTGATGCTCTTGTCGATCGAGGAGACGCGCAGGATTTCCAACTGGTCGTCGCCCACCGGTTCGAACCAGTAGGGCACGCCCTTGGGGATCATGATCCCTTGGCGAGGCCCCAGTTCGCCGACGAGCTCCTCGCCGCTCTCAGTGGTGCTGCTCCTGCCGTAGAAGCGGACCCGGCCGTTGACCACGACCCATGCCTCGTCCTCGCCGGTGTGCGAGTGCATGTTCGTTTCGCCGCCGCTGTTGATAATCTGCACCGACACGGTCAGCGAGTCCGTGCGGGAGAGGCGGAGCGACTTCTTCGGGAAGTCGCGGCCCGGGTCTCCCTCGTAGCCGAATGGAGTCAACCGGTCGTTCGGGGCTAGCGAGAGGTCTCTGGTCGTCATCGTGAGTCCTCCTTCTCCATTGCTTTCCGTGCCGGCCCTGCGAGGGTTCCGCTCCGGTCTAGTTCCGCTCCGGCAGGTGGAAGAAGTCAACCGCGTTCTGGACGATCATCTTGTAGACCTCGTCTTCCGGAACGCCCGTGAAGTTGTGCTCCATCACCATGTCCGAGTTCGGCCAGTCCGACTCCTGGTGCGGGAAGTCCGCGGCCCAGATGAGGCGGTTGACGTTCATGTGATGGCGCAGGTCGACGCCGGAGCGGTCCTGCTGGAAGCCCCAGTAGAAGTACTCGTTGAGCAGTTCGCTCGGCATCGCCTTGAGGGGGGTGAAGCCGTTCATCGTCTGCGCCCAGTGGATGTGGCGGTTGTAGCGCACGTCAGCGATCTCCAGGAAGAACGGCACCCAGCCGATGGAGGTCTCGGCGAGGCAGACGCGCAGGTCGGGGAAGCGGTCGAACAGACCGGAGAGCAGCAGTTGCACCGCGTTCGTGCCGCCGCCCCGGGCGGCGAACCGCTGCACCTGGAACGCGAGTTCCGTGGTTACGCGGTCGTCTTCAGCGGGGTAGTCGAGCATCTTCCCGCTGCGCTTGCCGGTCCGGTCGAGTTCGACGTGGATGGAGACCGGCATCTGCAGGTCGAGCGACGCGGCCCAGAAGCGGTCGTCCTCCGGCAGGGGCTTGCCGCCGCCGTTGGGGAAGGTCATCAGCTGCACGCCGGTCAGTCCCACGGACTTGCAGTGTTCCAGCTCGGCGACGGCGTCGTCGATGCCGGTCGCGGGGATCGCGCCGATGCCGAGCAGGCGGTCCGGCGCCTCCGAGCAGTACTCCTCGCCGAGCCAGGTGTTCCAGCCCCGGAAGAGCGCCCGGTGGAGGCCGTCGTCCTTCACCTGCATCCAGAGACGCGGGCCGCAGACGACGGCCGGGTAGAGTATCTCTGCGTCGAGGCCGTCCTTCTGCTGCTCCTGCACGCGCTGCTGCGGCGGGCCGGTGCCGGGCGTGGACTCGTAGGTCTGTCCCCCGGGGTACCAGATGTCGCGCCCCTTGCCGCCGTACAGGTCCATCGGGTTCTGGGTGGGGGGCAGGTCTTCCAACTGCGTCGCGTCCGCGCCGGTCTCGAGTTTCACCGTGCGGGGCGCACGGTCGCGGTACGCGGGGTCGATGCGGTGCGTCCACCGTTCGTTCGCCACTTCCAGGTGGGAGTCGCCGGAGATGCGTTTGTAGGGAGCCATGGAGCAGCCTCCTCTGCGTCACAACAGGGTCGGGCGCAGTATAGCGCGGTTCGTGGATAATCATTGTGCCAATCGTGAAACGCTTGGAGGCAGCCACATGGCAACGACGGCCATCCACACGAGTGGACTGACCAAGTACTACGGCAGGAACCGTGGTATCGAGGACGTGGACCTGGACGTCAGAGGGGGCGAGGTCTTCGGGTTCCTCGGGCCGAACGGGGCCGGAAAGACGACGACGATCAGGGTGTTGCTGGATGAGATCAGGCCCACTGCAGGGGCTGCGGCCATCCTCGGCCTCGACGCGCACCGGGATGCCGTGGAGATCCGGAGGCACATCGGTTACATCCCGGGAGACCTCGCCCTGTACCCGAACCTGACGGGGCGGGACACCCTGACGTACTTCGCGAACATGCGTGGCGGCGTCGACTGGTCCCACGTCGACGAACTGGCTGAACGGCTGGCCGCCGACCTCTCCCGCAAGGTCGGAGACCTGTCGACAGGCAACCGTCAGAAGGTAGGGATCATCCAGGCCTTCATGAACCGGCCGGACCTGCTGATCATGGACGAACCGACGGCCGGGCTCGATCCGCTGGTCCAGCGGGAGTTCCAGAACATGGTGCGCGAGGTGACTGCGCAGGGCTGCACCGTCTTCCTGTCCAGCCATACGCTCTCGGAGGTCCAGCGTGTTGCAGACCGTGTCGGGATCATCCGCGACGGCTATCTCATCACGGTGGAGTCGGTTGCGGAGCTGAGGTCGAAGGCGATGCGCCGGGTG
Source organism: Dehalococcoidia bacterium (assembly GCA_022820645.1). GTDB lineage: Bacteria > Chloroflexota > Dehalococcoidia > Lucifugimonadales > Australimonadaceae > Bin16. The sequence goes on from JAJEFD010000019.1 coordinate 98,619, forward strand.
GAGTTCGTGCTCGACTGGGAAGCGGATGCCTCGGTCTTCGAGGGCGTGGCGGGTGTGCGTAACGTTGTCGCAAGCGGCGCTCACGTCGTGATGTCCTTCGACGGCGACATGGGCGAGCTCCTGAAGGCTGCAACGGACCGGTACGCCGTGGAAGACATCAGGACGAGCGAGACCGACCTCGAGGAGATATTCCTCACGTACTACCACTCCGACGAGGAGGCCGGGTGATGGCGCTGTCCAGCATATCGCTCAAGGTGGCGCGAGACCGCTGGCTGGGGTGGGCGATCTCGGCAGCCAGCCTCACGCTCCTGCTGCTGTTCGGGATGGCGACCTACCGGGACATCGACCTCACCGTCTACACCCAGTTGCCGGAGGCGTTCCGCTCGCTGCTCGGTATCGGAGAGGACGTCGACGTTGGCGGTCTGGCGATCGGCTATGTCTTCGGATCGTTCGGCGCCGTGGTGGTGGCCGTCATGGCGCTCGTCATGGGCAGCGCGGCGATCGCGGGCGAGGAGCGGAACGGCACCATGAACGTCCTGCTCGCAAACCCCAGGAGCCGCACACACGTCCTGCTGTCCAAGGCGCTGGCCCTCGTCCTGCTCACGGCCCTCGCCGTCGCCGCCATCTGGATCACGGTCCACCCGATGGCCGCCCTGCTGAGCGTTGAGATCGGCGGCCTGGACGTGGAAGCCCTGGCGGTCCACCTGTACGTCAACGCCGTCTTCTACGGGATGCTTGCCCTGGCCATCGGCGCCGCGACCGGCAACCGGGACACGGCGACGGGCGCGGCCTCGGGCATCCTGGTGCTGTCTTTCTTTGCCGTGGGCCTCCTCCCCCTTGTCCAGGGGCTGGAGGGACTGCGGAAAGCGTTCCCCTGGTACTACTTCGACGGCAGCGAGCCGGTCTACAACGGCATCGCGTGGGGACACCTGGCACTGCTGACCTCGGCGTCTGCCGCTCTTCTGGTCGCCGCCGTGGTTGCGTTCAATCGCCGTGACCTGAGAAGCCAGTCCGTCGGCGCCTCGCTGCTGGACAGGGTCCGGGGCAATCCGCTCCTCAACAGGATGATCGGCCGGCTTGCCGGTTCAGCCAGAGTCTCGTCGATATGGCTCAAGACCGTCTCGGACTACCAGACCCTGCTGTTCGTCACGTCGGCTGCGATGTTCCTGGTGATGGGCGTCATGCTGGGGCCGATGTATGCGTCGTTGCCGGAGGAGACGCTCTCTGCCTTCGATGCCTTCCCGGAGGAACTGATCGCGCTCTTCGGAGGCGGCGACCTGGGTACGCCGGAGGGCTGGTACACGCTGGAGACGTTCGGCCTGATGGCCCCCCTGTCGGTCATCCTGGTAACGGCGATCATGGGCGCGGGAGCGCTGGCGGGGGAGGAATCGCGCCGCACGATGGCGCTGTTGCTGTCCAACCCCATAAGCCGTTCCCGGATCGTGATGGAGAAGGCCGTCACGATGGTGCTGTTCGGTATCGCCGTCGGGGTTGCGACATTTGCCGGAGTGGCCCTCGGGTCGGTGCTCGGGGGACTCGGGATGTCCATAGGCAACATAGCCGCGACGTCCGCCCTCCAGGTGCTGGTGGGCCAGGTGTTCGGCGCCCTCGCGCTGGCCCTGAGCGCGGGCAGGGGACGCACGTCGGTTGCCGTGTTCGGCGCCGCGGGCGCGGCTCTCGCCTTCCACCTGCTGACCTCGTTGGCGGCCATCAACGATGCCCTTGCCGGCATCGCATGGCTGTCGCCGTTCCACTACTACCTGGGCAGCGACCCGCTCGTGAACGGCATGGACTGGGGAGACGCCGCGGTACTCGCCGTGCTGGCCCTTGCGCTGATCGGCCTGTCGCTGATCCTGTTTCAGCGGCGGGACATAAGGCAGAGGGGGTAACGGTCCCTGGTCGGAGTGCCTGATCCCCTCTCCTGAGAGTGAGGGTGAACCGGCGGGGTGGGGGACGGAACGGGATACGAGAGGAAGTTGCGTGGTATGCTCGATCAGAGGTTCTGACCGCCAAAGCGAGGGTAAACGATGCGGCAAGTGGTTCTCCATCCGGGTGAGGACGGATACTGGGTTGTTGAATGTCCCAGTCTGCCCGGCTGCATAAGCCAGGGCGAGACCAGGGACGCTGCCATCGCTAACATCAAGGAAGCCATCAGGGAGTACGTGGCCGCTCTTGAGGAAGACGGGCTGCCGGTTCCCGAAGAGCGCTTCGAGGCACTAGTTGTAGCCGTATGACCGGGCTGCCCAGGATATCCGGGCAGGAGTGCGTTAAGGCTCTAGCCAGTATCGGCTTCTCTGTCAGGCGACAGCGTGGAAGCCACATGATTCTGCGACGAGACGACCCCTTTGCTCAGCTTGTCGTTCCCGACCACAGAGAGTTGGACCGCGGCACCCTGCGCGCCATCATCAGGCAAGCAGGGATGGGTGTAGAGGAGTTCACAGGACTACTCTGAGTCTCGTGTCGGCCAAAGCTCACCCCGCGTAAGCCGCGTCGAGCGCGAGCATCTCCGACATTCCCACTGTGTCGAAGCACTCCTGGATGCTGACCATGCGGTCGGCGACGAGGTGCGCCGTCGTGCCGGTCTCGCGCAGCTCGCGCATGAGGTCGGTCATCGTCCTGAGCGCGGCGAGCATCGCGCTGATGGGGAATATCACGAGCTTGAACCCCAGCGCCTCCAGCTCGGAGACGGGCAGCAGGGGAGACTTCCCGGTCTCGACGTAGTTGTAGAGCACGGGCACGTCGAACCGGGCGGTCACGTCCACCGCCTGCTCCCGCGTCTGAAGCGCCTCGAGGAAGAGCACGTCTGCGCCCGCCTCGACGTACGCCTCGCAGCGGCGGAGCGCGTCGTCCCAACCGGTGACGGCGAGCGCGTCGCAGCGGGCGATGATCGTGAAGTCGTCGTCCTCGCGGGCGTCTAACGCCGCGTGCAGCTTGCGCACCATCTCCTCTGCCGGCACGACGCGCTTGTCGTCCAGGTGCCCGCAGCGCTTCGGCGACTCCTGGTCCTCGATGTGGATGCCCGCGACGCCTGCCCGCTCGTACTCGCGCACCGTGCGTTGCACCTGCAGCACGTCGCCGTAGCCGGTGTCGGCGTCGGCGATGACGGGGACACTCACGGTGCGGGCGATGGCCGCCGCGTTCGCCACCATCTCGCTCATCGTCGTGAGGCCGATGTCCGGGTAGCCGGTGCGGGATATGGACGTGCCCGCGCCGGTCATGTAGACGACCGGGAACCCGGCGCGCTCGATGACGGCGGCGCTGAGGCAGTCGTACGCGCCGGGCGCGGGGACGATGCCGGGCGCGGCGAGCAGTTCGCGCAAGCGTGTGGTGGTTCTCATGGCAGCCTCCCCACGCCGCATTGACGCGGCGACGGGCCAACCATAGCCTACGGCGCGTCCCTTACGCCTGTCCGAGGAGGATGAAGATGCCGTACGACACGCTCGACCCGAAGAAGACCGGACTCGTGTTCTTCGACATGCTCAACGTCTATTTCCGGGGCTCCAGCGAGGAGAACCAGCGCAGGATGGAGCCTATCGTGGCGAACTGCGTGAAGGTGCGGGAGGTGGCGTCCGCACTCGGCGTGCCGTCGTTCTACCCGAAGGCCGACCACCGGTCGGACGGGATGGACTCGGCGCTCATCTACTCCGACACGAACTACGCGCTCGAACCCTGGCCGGACCCGGAGCAGGGCTTCACCGCGGCGTTCCGCAACGTGCACCATGGCAGCTGGACGTCCGAGGTCATCGACGAGCTCGCGCCGACCCCGGACGACTACCTGATCCCCAAGCACCGGTGGAGCTCGTTCCACCAGACACACCTCCAGTTGAGCCTGCGCACGCGGGGCATCGACACCATCGTCCTGTTCGGCGGCGCGATCCACATCGGCGTCGCGAGCACGGCCTACTCCGCGCGGGACCTCGACTTCAACATCGTCGTCGTCAGCGACGCCTGCTCCGGCCCGGACGAGAACCTCAAACTCTTCATGGAGCGCATCTTCCCGATCTTCACGCGCGTCCGCACGGCTGACGAGGTGGTGGAGATGTTCAAGCGGGGCGCCACGGGCTAGCGTACCCGTCATTCCCGCACCGGCGGGAATCCAGAGTGCGCGGGCAGCGCACGCGGGGAAGGGATGGGTTGGGGTGTTGTCATGCTGAGCGTAGCCGAAGCATCTCTCGGGGCGCTGTCCGGTCTAGGGGCATCCCTTGTGGGTGCCCTTCCCCACCTCGCCCTCTGGGAGAGGTCAACGCGCCTGCGCGGCGGGTGAGGGTCGCCTGACGTACCGCTAACGCCTCCTCCTGTACCGCCGCCAGACTCCGACGAACGCAGCCACGAGCAGGGCGACCGTCACCACCTGCGCCACCAGCCCCCACGCGGCCCCGTCCGCCATCGTGGGCATGTGCGTGCCGCTTGCAGGCAGCAGCGTCGGCGTTGGTTGTGCGGGCGCGCGCGTGGGTGTGGGCAGGGGAGTGTCTGCCCCCCTCTCCCTCCCAAACCTGTAGATGCCGCCGTCGAACCCGAGCACGTACACCTCGCCCGCTTCGTCCTCGCCGAACGACGGCACCTGGAACTCGGCGCGGGCGAGTTGCGCCTGCTCCGTGACGCGCTCGCCGTCGTACCGCAGTCCCCAGATGCGCCCGGAGCAGAAGTCCGCGTACAGGTAGACGCCCCGCAGGTCGGGGATGCGCTGCCCGCGGTAGACGTAGCCGCCGGTGATGGAGCATCCCGAATCGCGGCCGTACTCTGCGATGGGCGGCTCGAAGGCGCCGGGGTCGCACGCAGGCCGGAAGCAGCGCGAGCCCTCCATCTCGTTCCAGCCGTAGTTGCCGCCCCGTCGGACGACGTCGACCTCCTCCAGCGCGTTCTGGCCGACGTCGCCCGTCCATAGATCGCCCGTCTCGCGGTCGAACGAGAAGCGCCACGCGTTGCGCAGCCCGTACGCCCATATCTCGCCGCGCGCATCGCTCCGGCCAACGAACGGGTTGTCCGAGGGAATGGCGTACGGCACGCCGCCCTCCGGCAGCGTCACGTCGATGCGGAGGATGGTCCCGAGCAGCGTCCCGAGGTTCTGTCCGTGCCGTCGCGAGTCTCCCGCCGAGCCGCCGTCGCCCAGCGCAACGTAGAGCATACCGTCCGGCCCGAACTCGATCATGCCGCCGTTGTGGTTGGAGTACGGCTGCGGCACTTCGAGCAGCACGGACCCGGAGGCGGGGTCGCCCAGGCCGTTGCCGCCGGTCTCGAACCGCGACAGCACCGAGCGCCGCGGCGACGCAGCGCTGTAGTAGACGTAGAAGCGCCCGTTCTCCGCGAACGCGGGGTCGAAGGCGAGGCCCAGCAGCCCCTCCTCGTTCCCGCGTCTGCTCACGCGCGGGCTGACGTCCAGGAAGACGTCCGTCCGCTCCGGACTGTCGGGGTCGATGCGGTGCACCACGCCGTGCTGCTCCACGACGTACACCCGCCCAGAGCCGTCGCCCGCGTGGGTGAGCAGCACGGGCCGCTCGAACGTCAGCGCCGGGAAGACGCGCTCCAGCTCCAGCGCGGGCAGGGCGGCGTTCGGAGAAGGCGCAACCCCCGCGACTCCGGTGAGCGCAAGGAGCAAGAGGAAGGCGGCGGTCAGCAGTCGGGCGGGCAGGCTCATGGGAGGCCAGCGTATCACGAGGGCTCCGGTCTGCCCCCTCTCCCTTGAGGGGAGAGGGCTGGGGAGAGGGTGAACCGGCAGGCGGGGTGACCATGGCAGGGACCCCGGTTGCCGGAGCGGGGGTGCGCTCCTATCATGGAGAAGCCCCGCCGCCGTGCGGGGCGATCCTCCCTGAAAGGCATCGCATGGACTTCAGCTACACCTACAAGGTCAACACGCCGCCGGACGCGCTCTGGGCGTTCGTGACGGACATCCCCGCCGTCGGCATGTGCATCCCCGGCGCGGCGGACGTCGCCGAGACGGACGGGACGTACACAGGAACGGTGAAGGTGCGCGTCGGACCGGTCGCGCTGGGGCTCGCGGGCAAGCTGTGGATCGACTCGCGGGACGACGCCGCGATGCGCGTCTCGATGACCGGCGAGGGCGCGGACCGCAAGGTGCCGGGCAACGTCCGGGTGAAGATCGACATGGCGGTCGAGGACGCGGGCGACGGCGGCAGCAACCTCGTCGTGCACTCGGACGCCAACATCATGGGCAAGCTGGGCGAGTTCGGCCAGGGCATCATCAAGCGCAAGACGGACGGCATCATGCAGGAGTTCGGCCGCAACCTGACCAAGCGGGTAGGGGGCTAACGACCCGTCATTCCCGCACCGGCGGGAATCCAGAGTGACCGGGCAGGTCACACGGTGGGGTGTGGGAGTGGGCGGCCTGTCATTTCGAGCGAAGCCGAGAAATCTCTCGGGCTGCCTGGTGTAGGGGCATCCCTTGTGGGTGCCCTTGCCCTCATCGTTCCAGCAAAGCTGGAATCTATGACACCAGCCCCTTGCAACCGTGCATCCTTCGCCTGCTACCATACCGCCAACCTTCACAGGGGAGCGCAGGCATGTGCTTGACCACCCTCGGATCAGATGACCGAATGCACTCGGAGCCACGCCCTAGTAGATCAATGGTGGTCCGATGAGTCGAGCAGCGTCACCCGTCTACCTCGACAACGTAAACGCTGAGGGCGCATCCTCCCCTGTAAGGCAGCGACGTCATCCGCAAGGCAAGCGGAAGATTGCCTTCGGGTGGTACGGCGGGAAGTTCAGCCACCTTGCATGGCTGCTTCCACTGTTGCCTCAGGCGCACCACTACTGCGAGCCCTTCGGTGGTTCAGCGGCGGTGCTCCTGAACCGTCCTCCTTCACCGGTAGAGACATACAATGACTTGGATGGTGAGGTAACGACCTTCTTCCGGATGCTCCGTGCTCAGCCTGATGAGCTTGTCCGCCAGATTGCCCTAACCCCCTTCTCGCGGGAAGAGTTCTACATTGCCTGTCAGAGCGAAGAGGGCCTCACCGACCTTGAGCGTGCGAGGCGTTTCTTTGTGCGTGCTCGACAAGTGCGGACTGGTCTTGCTCAAACGGCCACGCTAGGGCGATGGGCAAATTGCAAGCAGACGAGCCGCGCAGGAATGTCTGGGGTCGTATCTCGCTGGCTCGGAAGCGTGGATTCTCTACCAGAGATTGCTGAGCGCCTTGTCCGGGTACAAATCGAGAACAGGCCCGCTGAGGATGTAATTCGCCTCTACGACCACAGTGACACGCTCTTCTACTGCGACCCTCCCTATCCCCATGAGTCGCGAGGCGACACACATGCCTACGGGGACGAAATGAGCGACCACGAACACCGCACCCTCGCGAAGTTGCTGAATGAGGTCAAAGGGAAGGTAGCCGTTTCTGGCTATCGCTGTGAACTCATGGAAGATCTCTACAGCGATTTCCGGCGAATCGATGCCCCTGAGAAGTTGTGCCATTCGGTAAAGTCCGCACGGTTCGAGTCCCTGTGGGTCAACTATTAGTGAGGCTTTATGCAGGTTGACTACGAAGTGAGCCGGGCACTCCTGGATGAACGGTTCGCTGCTGTGTCCACGGCAGCGATTCAAGGCGCTCGTCCGGCTACCCCTGCGAGCGTGGATACCTCCCTTAGGACATTATTCGAATCCAGCACTCAGTCCTACCGCGAAGCCTTGCTAGGCTGTGCGGTTGCCAGATGGTATGACCGACGAATCGACATCACGCTTCCGTATGTAGGGCTGGGTGACTTAGCATTTAGCGGTCGAATGCTAGACCAGAAGGTGGTAAATCCGTTCCTCCGCGACAACCATATCCCTTGTTCTGGTAACCCCTACCTCGCCGTGTTCAGGCGCTCGGTCGCATTTAATGCTGACACACGCAGCGGCCTACTTGATAAAGAAGGATATGACTCCTTTCTGTCCCTAATCAAACACGTTCGCACTCTAAGCAAAAGCAACATTGTGAATTTCATTGACCACCTACTGTTCCACTTCTACGACCTGCGTGAGGCATCGCAAGTGCCCATAGCCCAGCTTGGCCGCATCAGCCTTGAACAGATAGCGACGCTGATGGACGGGCTGATAGCCATCCCGAGTGGCGGACGATTCCCTATGTACCTCGTTGAGGCTGCACTCGTGGGCATTCGAGGGCGATTCAACCTTGGCTGGGAGATTGAAGTACAAGGGATCAACGTGGCGGATGCTCCGGGTGGGGCTGGAGGAGACGTGACCGTACGCGAGAACGGCGTGATTGCGTTTGCTGCCGAGGTGACGGAACGCGAAGTAAGCTCAGAGCGAGTTGTGGCGACCTTCCAGACGAAGATTGCCCCGAATGCCATTGCCGATTACCTCTTTCTGATTACAGATGGTGTCGCTGAACAAGCCCGCATCCAAGCTCGATCTTATTTTGCGCAAGGTCACGAGGTGAACTTCATCCAGATCAAGGACTGGATTCACCAGACCCTCGTGACTGTTGGGGCTGCGGGCAGGGATGCCTTCTTCACTGCCCTGATGGCGCGGTTAGCGGATGAAGAAACTCCGAAGGCGATGAAGACGGCATGGAATGACCAAGTGGATCAGCTCACTCGCGTTTAGGCATTCCCAACTACCTCAGAGCGGGTAGACAGCGTCGCTCCCCCGATCCTGCCCATCCCCATTGTGACACGCGCCCGTTGCGCGGTCGTCACGCCCCTCTCTACGATGGGTGCATGACTACGCAACCCGTCCCTGCGCCCGAACAAACCTATACGTTGGACACCCTCCCGCCCCAGGACAGGGCATACGCCGACCGTCTCACCCGCGCCCTTCGCTGCGGTGTACCCGGCTGCGGGTGCGCCGACGGCCCCATGGTCCACTGTCCCTCCCACAGCCACGCTGAAGTCCCGACGCTCACCGTCTCCTACGACCCCGACCGCGGCTTCTCCTTCCAATGCCTCGTCTGCCCCCCGTTCCGCATCAAGGATGCTCTCGTGAAACGCGGCATCGCGCCGGAGGGGGAGTTCTATATGTCCGGCGCCGCGCAGGCAGCCGGGCTCCAGCCCTTCAGGTTCCTTATCCAGCAACCACAGGACTGGCTCTGGCCCAACCGCATCCCTATCGGCAAGCTCACTCTTATCGCCGGATACCCCTCATCCGGTAAAACGTCCATCGCGCTCGACATCGCCGCCCGTGTCTCACGAGGCGCAGCCGCCCCCGATCAGCCGGACGCCCCGTTCCCTTCCGCCCCCGTCGTCCTCGCGCCCCTCAACGGCAACCCGAAGGCCGACATCCTCCCCACACTCCGCCATTTTGGTGCCGACCTCGACCGTGTCTACCTTGCAGACCTCCTCTCCCCCACGCACCCCGTCGACTACTACCCCAACGACCCGCCCGATGACGAGGACGACGGGTACTACTACGAAGAAGACGACAATCTCGACGATGACGGCGACGACGACGTCGAGTACCTCTTCGACAACGACGGCAACGAGATAACTGTTCCCCGCCGCAAGCCGGTCGGCATGAAAGCCCCCGTTCGCGACCCGTTCTGGACGCCCGCCACCTCCGGCTCGAAACTCACCGCGCCCTGGCCCAGCCTCGACAAGGTCATGGGGCGGCTTGCCAACTACATCGCTGAGGGGAAAGCCGCCCTCCTCGTCGTCGACCAGGTCGAAGACCTTGCCGCCATGCACCGCACCCATGTCGCAACTGTCCTGGGTATGCTCAAGGCGCTCGCTGCGCGCTCGGGTGCGGCGGTCGTCGCCCTTGCCCACAATCCCGCGCAGAACTACCCCCGCGCCGTCACCGCCATGCAGAACCGCCTGCCTCTCGCCTCCGTCGTCTTCACCACCGCCGTAGTCGAACCGGGCGGACGCCGCTTCCTCGTCCCCCTCCGCCCCGCCATGAGCGACGATGCCCCTGCCATCCCCTTTGCGCTGCCCCCCTCAACCGTCATTCCCCCTTCATCCGTCATTCCCGCGAAGGCGGGAATCCAGAGCCCCCCTTCCGGCTTCACCGTCGCTTGGCGCAAACCCGTCTTCCCCGCGCATATGAAGGCCCTCACCGAGCCCCGCCCTAACGACGGCGCGAAGACCCGCGCCGCGCAATCCCTCCTCACCCGCGCGCTCGCCGACGGCCCCCGCCCCGCCGCAGAGGTCGAGCGCGAGGCCGCTCTGGTCGGCGTCTCGAAGTCCACCCTGGTCCGGGCTCGCGCGCTCTGCAACGTCAAAGCGTTCCGCGTCAGCATCGCTAACGGCCCCAACGGCGCGGGGGCGTGGCACTGGTGCTTGCCCCCACGCAACACTTTGGAACGGAATGAGACGCCTGCAACATCCGCGGAAATCGTAAACACATGAGATTGTTGGTTCCTTGGTCACGGGAAGCAGGCCGTGGCCATGGAAACGCCCTTCAGAAGGAGACCAAGGATGTCAAAACAGGCCCGTTCTCCACTCCTGGGATCCAGACCAAGAATGTCATCCGGTGCCCCTGTTGACACTCTTGGTCGCACCCCTCGTCATTCCCGCACCGGCGCGAACCGCCCTGCTTGGTCCCTTCCCCCTCGATGGGGGAAGGTTAGAGCCTGCCCCGCACTCGATGCGGGGATGGGGGTGACTCGGAGGCGTGGGGGCGGTGCCTGGTGTAGGGGCGTCTCTCGTGGGCGCCCTTCGGACGCGGTGAGGGTTGCCCTCGATTCCGCCCTACTCCACGAAGATGTGCTCGCGGTAGTAGCGGAGTTCCTCGATGCTCTCGCGGATGTCGTCGAGGGCGAGGTGGGCGCGGCGCTTGCGGTGGGGCGGCAGGTCCGGATACCAGCGCTTCACGAGCTCCTTGATGGTGCTCACGTCCACGATGCGGTAGTTGAGGTACGCCTCCAGCGCCGGCATCTCGGCCCGCAGGAAGAGCCTGTCCTGGTGTACGGAGTTGCCGCACAGCGGCGCCTTCTTCTCCTTCACCCACTGCCGGACGAACTCCAGCGTGAGCCGCTCCGCCTCCTCGACGCTGACGGTCGACGCCTGCACGCGCTCGAGCAGGCCGGACTCCGTGTGCGTGCGCAGGCTCCAGTCGTCGATGCGCGCCATCTCGTCGTCGGTGCGGGCGACGGCGATGACCGGCCCCTCGGCCAGCACCTCGAGGTCTGCGTCGGTGATGAGCGTCGCTATCTCCAGGGTGACGTGCCGGTCCGGGTCGAGCCCGGTCATCTCCATATCTATCCAGACGAGCCTGCCGGAGTCAGCCATGAGACGCCTTTCGCGCTTCCTGCGCAGAGAGTTCACGAACGCTGCCGGAGGGCAGCCTGCCGAGCCGCAATCCGCCGACGCGCACGCGCGTCAGCCGGAGCACGCGGCGTCCGACCGCGCGCATCATCAGCCGCACCTCCCGCTTCTTCCCCTCCGCCAGTTCGACGGCGTATCGCGCCTCGCCCTTGCGTACGGGTTCAACCGACAGCGCCCGTGCGAGGCCGCCCTCGATCTCGACGCCGTCCAGCAGGCGCGCCTGGTCGCGTGGCCAGAGCGCCCTGTCCAGCAGGACGTCGTACTCCTTCACGACACCGTAGCGCGGATGCGTGACGCGCTCCACGAACGCGCCGTCGTTCGAAAGCAGCAGCAGGCCGGTGCTGTCCGCGTCGAGCCGTCCGACCGGCACGAGCCCGGCGACGCGCAGCGCCTCCGGCACGAGGTCGAGCACGGTGGGGCGTCCGCGCGAATCGCTCACGGCGCAGAGGTAGCCCCGGGGCTTGTTGAGGAGCAGATAGACGGTGCGCTTCTCCGCCTGCGCAAGCGGCCGCCCGTTCACGGAGACGGCGTCGGACGCGCTCACAGGGTGGTTCAGGCTCGTCGCGGGCTGTCCGTTCACGGAGACCAAACCCTCGATGATGAGCGCGGCGGCCCGGCGGCGCGACCCCGCTCCCCCGGCAACGAGACGCTTCACCAGCGGCATGGAGGGAGCGCGGGATGGCGGGCTGCTGACCATGGAGTGAGGGTAGCACAGGCAGGGGGTCGCTGGTAGAATCGCTCATCCGGGGAGGAGGCAGGGACGAGGGACTTCCAATGGGCAAACTCACAGACAAACTCGAACGCGCCGAGAAGGGCGCCGGCCAGCCGCTGGGGTTCGGCGGCGCCGCGAAGCGCGAGTCCATCGCGCCGCTGCTGCTGCTGGGCGCGGTTGCCGCGGGCGACGCGGCGCAGGCCGGGGTCGTGACCGCCTCGGAGATAGACGGCGCGCTGATCGCCGGCGCCGGCAGCGCCAAAAAGACGGCGCTGAACGCATCGACCAAGGCGCTCGGCGACACCCTGTTCGGCGTGTGGACGGACGAGGGGCAGGCCGAGGAGGCCGGAGGCGCGGACTTCCAGGTGTTCTCGTCCGACGCGACGCCCGCAGGGGCGCTTTCGGGCGAGGGCCGCACACTCGTCATGGAGGTGCAGCCGGAACTGCCGGACAGCCTGCTGCGCACGATCGACCAGTTGCCGGTGGACGGGTTCCTCGTCTCGCTGGAAGCGCCGCTCACGGTGGCGCAGCTCATGCGGCTGGCCCGCGTGCGGGGTGCGACGTCGAAGCGGCTTCTCGTGCACCTGGGCGCTCTGCCCGCGAAGGCGGACGCCGAGCAGCTGCGCGACGCCGGAGCAGCGGCGCTCGTCGTCGATGCGGCGGGACAGACCGCCGACGCCTTCCGCGAGACGCTCGCGATGCTGCGCGAGCTGCCGCACAAGTCGCCTCGCCAGCGCGACCGCGAGCGCTCCGGCGCAACCGTGCCGCAGCCGTCGTTCGGCGCGGCCCGCTCGGCGCCCCCGCCTCCACCCGACGACGATGACGACTGGGACGACGACTAGGGCGCGATGCTGCTGGCGGGGATCACCGGCCTCTTCGACGATCCGTTCCGAGCGCTCGTGTGGTTCGTCGCCATCGCAGCCTCACTGCTGATCGCCATCACGTTCCACGAAGCGTCGCATGCCGTCACCGCGTTGCGGCTCGGCGACGACACGGCTGCGCGGCTGGGCCGGGTGACGCTCAACCCGAAGCGGCACCTCGACCCGGCGGGCACGGTCATGCTGCTCATCGTGGGATTCGGCTGGGGCAAGCCGGTGCCGGTGAACCCGTCGCGCCTGCGGACCGGCAGGACAGGCATGGCGATGGTGTCCGCCGCCGGGCCGATGGCGAACGTTGCGCTTGCGGTCGCGTTCGCGCTGCTCTTCCGCATCGGGGTGCTCGACGGCAGCATCACACGCGATGAGCTGCAGTCGCTGTCGCCGATGGCGTGGGCGAGCATCATCGCGTGGTACGGCGTCGCGCTGAACCTGCTGCTGGCCGTGTTCAACCTGCTGCCGCTGCCACCGCTGGACGGAGGCGGCATCATCCAGGGCGTCGCGCCCCGGAGCTGGTGGCCGGCGGTCATTCAACTGCAGCGCTTCGGGCCGATCGTGCTCATAGGGCTGATCGCGCTGACATTCGCGACGGACACCAATCCGCTGGGGTACATCTTCCGCCCCGTCTACGCGGTCGCGGACGCGCTCAGGGGCGTCTGAGGGGCGAGGTCACTGCCAGGGGAGCGACATCGTCCCGTAGACCTCGATCCCGCAACCGGCGACCCCCAGGTGCGGATGGTCCGCGAGCAGCGCCTGGGCGGCGTCCATGTCCTCCGCCTGGAGCACCGAGTAGGTCACCACTCCCATCTCGTTCGCGGAACTTCCCGCCGCGGTCATCCTTCCACCCGGGCTCAGCGGGGACATCTCGACGAGAGCGTCGCCGCACCGGTCGGCCCACGCCTTCCACGCGGCCATAACGGCCTGCATGTCTTCGGGCGTGGAGTCCATCATCGCCTGCATGGTGTCGGCCGAAGCGTGATACAACACGAGAAACTTCTGCACCTGGGGCACCTCCTGGGGGTCCGCCCCGGCTTGCGGAGCCGCGACAGGATAGGGTACGGCGGTGAGAGGCGGCAACGGGAAGTGTCAGCGCGCGGACTTCGCCGACTGCAGTTCGTCCAGCATCATCCGCTTCATGGACTCGGCGATACGAGCGAGTTCGTTCGTGGTAAGTTTCGGGCCCATGAGTTCGCGCTCGTAGGCGGCGATGACGTTGATCAGCGTGCGGTCGTTCGGTGTCGTAAGCGCCATGACGGAACCTCGGAACGGAGACTGCCGGAGATGATAGCGCAAGAGCATATCCTGCACGTGACGACGCCGGAGGCGTGGCGGCGCGGCGCGGAGACGCCGTACTACGAGGCGGAGTCGCTCGCGACAGAGGGGTTCATCCACAACTGCCGTCCGGCGCAGCTGCGGGGCGTACTCGGCAGGCACTTCGCGGGCCACCGGGCGCTCGTGCTGCTGGTGGTCGATTCTGGGCGGCTGACGTCCGAGGTGCGGGAGGAGGAGTCCCACGGCGAGGCGTTCCCGCACGTTTACGGCCCCATAGACCGCGCAGCCGTCGTCAGCGTGCTTCCCATCGAGACAGACAGCACGGGGAGGTTCACGCTGCCGGATGGCGTCGAGTAGCGCTCCGGCCACCCTTATCGGCGGCGCTGCTAGAATAGCCCCACCTTCCGGCGCAGGAGCGAGTCCCCCATGCAGATGACAGTGCGGCGGCCCAGACGCTTGCGCGGCGACGTGACCCCGCCGGGCGACAAGTCGATCTCCCACCGTGCGGCCATCTTCAACGCCATCGCCGACGGCGAGGCGCGCGTCGAGAACTACGGCACCGGCGCCGACCTGGCATCGACGCTCCGCGTGCTGCGCGGCCTCGGCACGCAGATCGAGCGCCACGACGACGGCGCGTTCACCGTGCGCGGCGGGATCCTCGCGGAGCCGTCCGACATCCTCAACACGGGCAACAGCGGTACGACGACACGCCTGATGGCGGGCGTACTCGCAGGCCAGCCGTTCATGTCCGTGATGACAGGCGACCGCTCGATACGCTCGCGTCCGATGGCGCGCATCGTGGACCCGCTCCGCCTGATGGGCGCCGACGTGGACGGACGGGACGGGGGCAGGCTCGCGCCGCTGACGTTCCGGGGCGGCAGCCTCCACGGCATCGAGTACCGGATGCCCGTCGCATCGGCGCAGGTGAAGAGCGCGCTGCTGCTCGCGGGGCTGTTCGCCGAGGGAGAGACGACGCTGGAGCAGCCCGCGGTGTCGCGCGACCACACGGAGCTGATGTTCCGCTCCATGGGCGTGCAAGTGATCGAGGACGGGCTGACGGTGCGCGTGCGTCCAGGACGGCTCAGCGCCATGGACGTGACCGTGCCCGCCGACATCAGCTCGGCGGCGTACTGGCTCGTCGCGGGCGTCTGCCACCCGGACGCGGAGGTGCGCGTGCGGAACGTGGGGGTGAACCCCACGCGCACCGGCATCCTCGACGCGCTGGCGATGATGGGGGCGGACGTGAGCGTCGAGAACGAGCGCACCGAAGGGGGCGAGGCCGTGGCCGACCTCGTTGCGCGGTCGAGCAGCCTGCGCGCCGCGGAGATCGGGGGAGACCTCATACCACGCCTCGTGGACGAAGTGCCTGTGCTCGCGCTCGCCGCGTGCTTCGCTGAGGGGACGACCGTCATCCGCGACGCTTCCGAACTGCGTGTGAAGGAGAGCGATCGGCTCATGGCATCCCGCGTCGAGCTGTCCCGGATGGGCGCGGAGGTCGAAGAGTTAGACGACGGTCTGCGCATCACGGGCGGGCGCGCCCTGCACGGCGCGACGCACCGGACGTACGCGGACCACCGGATCGCGATGACGATGGGCGTCGCGGGGCTGATCGCGGCGGGCGAGACGACGGTCCAGTCTGCGCAGACGGCGTCGGTCTCCTATCCCACGTTCTGGGACGACCTCGGCTCGCTGGGGGAGGGCGTGTAGCCGTGGGGCGTCGTTCACGGTGAGCACAGCCGAGCCGCATCCGCTCCTCGTCGTCGTCTCCGGTCCGTCCGGCGTCGGCAAGGATGCGATGCTCGCCCGCGTGCGGGAACAGCGCCCGGGGGTGTTCTGGGCCATCACCGCGACGACCCGGGCGATGCGCCCCGGCGAGGAGCACGGCGTCCACCATCTGTTCCTTACACGCGAGGAGTTCCTCGAACTGCTGGAGCGCGGCGAGCTGCTGGAGCACGCGGAAGTGTACGGCAACCTCTACGGCGTGCCGAAGGCGCCGGTACGCGAGGCGCTTGCGGAAGGGCGCGACGCCATCGTGCGGACGGACGTGCAGGGCGCGGCCTCGATCCGTGCGCTCGCGCCGGACGCGCTGCTCATCTTCGTGGCGCCGCCGTCGCTGGAAGAGCTCGAACGCCGTCTGCGCAGCCGCGATACCGAATCGGCGGAGGAGACGGCTCTGCGCGTAGAGATGTCCCGGCAGGAGATGCGCGACGCCGCGTGGTTCGACGCAGTCGTCGTCAACGAGACGGGCGGGTTGGAGAACGCCGCGCAGGAGGTCATGGCTGTCATCGAGCGAGAGCGGCAGCGCATCCCCGCGCGCACGGTGCGCCTGTAGCCCGAAACCCGCGCCGTGCTCTGGTATCCTGCGGCGCATCCCCTACGAGGCAGGTGGCGATGATCACGAAGTTCTCCGTCCTCTACGTCGGCTTCACGGAACTGGACAACGTCGGGCTGGGCGGCACGCCGCCGGACGAGCGGCACCTCTCTAACGAGCAGATCGTCAAGGCGTACGACATGTCGCTGGACGTGGCGCAGCACATGGACAAGCTCGGGTTCGACACGCTCTGGGGCGCGGAGCACCACTTCCAGCGCGAGGGCTACGAGGTCATCCCGAACCTCATCCTGTGGGGGACGTACCTGGCGGCGCGGACGGAGCGTCTCAAGTTCGGTTGCGCGTTCAACGTGAGCCCGATCTGGCATCCCATCCGTATGGCCGAGGACTTCGCGATGGCCGACATCCTCACCGATGGCCGCGTGGTCTTCGGCGTGGGGCGCGGCTACCAGACGCGGGAGGTGGAGACGCTCGGCGCTCCGCTGCTGGACCAAGACGCCAACCGGGAGCTGTTCGAGGAGCAGATGGAAGTCATCATGAAGGCGTTCCACGAGGACTCGTTCAGCCATCACGGCAAACACTACACAATCCCGGCGCCGCAGAAGTTCCGCGGCTACGAGCCGACGGAGGTGACGCTGGTGCCGCGTCCGGTGCACCAGCCGGTTGAGATATGGCAAGCGATAGCGAGCGGCAGATCCATCCCCTTCATGGCGCAGAACGGCATCAAGGGGATGATCACGCAGAACGGCGACCGGCTGGCGCGTCAGATATTCCACACGTACCAGGAAGAGGCTGCGAAGGCGGGCCGGAATCTCGAGCTCGGCGAGGACCTCTGCCTCGGCGTCGCGATGTCCATCGCGCCGACGCCAGAGGAAGCGGTCGAGCAGGTGCGCCCCTACCACGACGAGGCGTACAAGTGGTTCGCGCCGTTCGGGTTCGTGCGCTACGTCGACGAGGACGGACGTCCGTGGGGCACCCCCGGCGCACCCGCGAGAGTGCCGACGATAGAAGAAGGCGTCAGGCAGCGCGCGTGGCTGTGCGGTCCACCTGAGCTGGTCATCCGGGAGCTCAAGGCCTACGAAGCCGAGTTCCCCGGCCTGGACCAGGTGATGTTCCGCTGGCCGGAGGGCATGCCGGCAGAGCAGTTCAAGGAGCAGCTCTCGCTTTTCGCGGAGCACGTCATGCCGGAGTTCGGGAAGCAGGGGTGAGGCGAGGGCAGTCAGACTACCGGACGTACTTGTTGAATACGTCGCGCGCGATCAGGTCGACCTGGCCCTTGTACCGGATGTAGGCGTTCACGGTATCCGTCAGGTCTTGCTGGGCGGTCGCGCCGTCGATGAAGCGGCTCTTGATGCCCGTGAAGTTCTCCATGTTGGAGGCGAACCTCGTATCCGCCATCGCCGACGCGAGTGCGTCCCGCAGCGCCTCCGTCACCCCTGCGGACACCCCGGGCGGGCCGATGAGGTTGTACGACATGGCCAGGTCCGGTCGCATCGCAAGCCACAGCGCCTGGTCGCCAGGATCGTCCAGGTAAGTGTCGTGGACGTTCGGGCAATGGAAATCGCCCTCTCCGTTGTTCCCGATATCGACTCCCGGAGCTGAGAGGTCGGCGAATGGCCGCACGAAGCCGCTCGTGACCCAGCCGGGCCGGGTTATCGGCAACTGGTTCCAGACCAAGCGCGAGACCCAGGAGTTCACGTCGCCCCGCTCGAGCATCACGTACTGCTCGGCTGTGGCTGCTGCAGAGACTCTCCTCATCCTCAACGGTACGTTCAACTGGTCGGCCAGCCAGCCCACGGCAACGTTCGAGCCGAGGTCGGCGGGCGTCCGTGCGTCTACTGCGATAGTCAGGTCAGGGAAGGGCGCGTCGAAGGCGTCCACGATGCAATCGTAGGACAGTGTGCCGCGGATGAACCACGCTTCTTCTCTGCCTGAGGTGACGCCGATCATCGTTGCCTCGCGCATGTCGAACTGCGCCTGTGTCATGAACTGTTCGATCACGCCGGGTGTCGCCTCCAGCGCGAGCGTCAGGCCGTCCGGCTCCGCATTCCAGACGAAATTGCGTTCCACGATGTTGGGCGTCAGGTTCACGACTCTGATGTTGGGATCGCCGGGGATGAAATCCGGCAATGCGCGCGACATGTAGCGGGCGTGGGCGTCAGTGGTGCCTCCGGGGTCATACCCCACCATGAGGGTTATCGTTTTGCCCCTGAAGAAGGACGGCGTTGGTGTCGGGGATGGCGTTGGCGATGGTGTGGGCGTCGGAGTGGCGGTAGGGGTAGGGGTGGGAGTTGGAGTGAACGTTGGCGTTGGGGTAGGGGTGGGAATAGGCGTGGGCGTCGAGGTCGGCGTTGACGTTGGGACCGGCGTTGGCGTTGGCGTCCACGTCGGCTCAGGGGTCCAGGTAGGCGCAGCCGTCCATGTGGGCGCGGGTGTCCACGTGGGTGAGGCGACGGGCGTTGGGGTCGGTTCGTCTACCGATCCCTCGCCGACCCCGTCCCGGCATGCAGCGAGCACGAGGATGGCAGCGAGGCACGCGAGGAGCGCAGCGTATGTCCACCGGGAGATCAACGAGCGGCTCTGTGCTCCTACGACACTTCCTTACCGCCGTTGACCGCGATGAGCTGGCCGGTGATGAAGTCCGCGTCGTCGGAGAAGAGGAACGCCACGGTGCCCGCGAGATCGCTCGGTACGCCGCGACGTCCGAACGCCCGGGCCGCTTCCTCGGTGGCCTCATCGCCGGTGAGCGACGGGTCCTGGTCCGTGCCGCCGGGCGCGAGCGTGTTGACGTTGATGTTGTACTCACCGAGTTCGCGGCAGATGGCCCGGGTGAACGCCATCACCGCGCCCTTGGACGCGACGTAGTGCGGGTTGCTGTCGCGCACGTTGTTGGACGTGCGGAGCATCGTGGTGGACCCGACGTTGACGATCTTTCCGCCGCCCTGGTCGCGCATGTAGGGGAAGACGGCCCTGGTGCACAGGAACGTGCCGCGCGCATTCACGGAGAAGACCTTGTCCCACCAGTCCGGGTCGACGTCCATGAGCGAGGGGCCGGTGATGTTCCGCATGAGGCCGGCATTGTTGAGCAGGCCGTCGATGCGTCCGAAGCGCTCAACGGTCTGGCGCGCCAGCGCCATCGTCTCTTCCTCGCTCGATACGTCCACGTTGAGCGGAAGCACCTCGGCGCCTTCGGCCTCGCAGAGGCGCGCCGTTTCCGAGCAATCGAGCACGTCGGCGACGGTGAGCTTCGCACCTTCCTTCGCGAGCCGTACGGCGTAAGCCTGCCCCAGGTGGCGCGCCGCGCCGGTAACGATGATGACCTTGCCTTCCAGGCGCATACGCCGCCTCCTGTGTCAGTCCCGGTCAGCCGAGGATGACCATGTGCACTTCGCCGGGGCCGTGCACGCCGATAGTGAGCGTCTGCTCGATGTCCGCCGTGCGGGACGGTCCGGAGATGAAATTGAAGTAGTTGATCGTCCGCCCGCGGGCCTGCATACGGTTCAGCCGCGTGATGGCGAAGAAGTCGTCCAGCGTTTCCAGCACCTGCTCCGGCTCGATGAGCAGGACGAGCCTAGGCGGCGCGAGCGAGGCAAGGCGCGCCACGCCCTTGCGCGGTGTGACGGCGCAGCTCGCCGTCTCCGCTATGGCGTATGAAACGCCCGTGACGCCCATGTCCGCCCGGAACGCCATGTCGCGCAGCGCCCCCCGGCTCCGGGACCTGCCGGACGCGAGGATGGCGGGCGAAACGCCCACCGAGCGGAGGGCGGCGTCGATGTTCACGCGCTTGAACACGTCTTCAGCGGAGCGAACGAGATTCTTCACTCCCGACTGCTGTGCGATCTCCGCGACGATGCTCGCTGCCTCCTCCGCGTCGCCCGCCCTGCGGACATTCCAGGAAGCAGCCGCGGCGGTCCGCGCGAGACGGTCCAAGGCAGAACTCCTGCGCGCCTCGTTCCTTGCAACGATGGTGCGCACCTTCTCCTGCTGGCGCACGGCGTTCGACTTGAGCGAGGGGTGGTCCGGCATGTGGACGATGGGGTCAGTGCGCCCCAGCGCCGAGCGGACGCGCAGCAGGAAAGCCGCCTTGTTCGGGTGCTCTTCCGGTGTCGGGGGCACGGCCTATCCCTGTTCCGTTCCGTTCGGGTGGGCGTTGTCGTGTGCGAGTTCCTCCCGCCAGAGGCGGGCGAAGGACCTGGGCGCGGGCGCCGGGAAATCGCGGCTCGCTGTCCAGCCGCTCACCATCGGCGCGAACGGCAGTTTGCGCACCTTCCCGCCGCGCGCGAAGGGACGTGTGAGCAGCCTGCCGAGGTTCGCCTTACCCTCCAGCGCCTTGCGGTTCCGCATCGCACCGTGCCACTGGCCCACGAACAGACGCTCCATCCAGGTGGTGCTGCGCTCACCGAGGGCGCCTTCCGCCACCTTGTGCCGCAGGTGCAGCAGGAGGCGGGGGATGTCTATCTTCACGGGGCAGACGTCCTTGCAGGTGCCGCAGAGAGTCGAGGCGTAGGGCAGGTCGCGAGCGACCTTCATGTTGGTCATGGGCGGCGTGACGATCGCGCCGATGGGACCGGAGTAGACCCAGCCATAGGCGTGTCCGCCTATCTTGCGATAGACGGGACAGTGGTTCAGGCACGCGCCACAGCGGATGCAGCGCAGCGCCTCCCGCATCACCTCGTCGCGCAGCAGGTTGAGCCGCCCGTTGTCCACGAGGACGAGGTGAAACTCCTCCGGTCCATCCTCGTCGCTCGGCGCGCGCGGGCCGCCCACGAACGTGTTGTAGCTCGTGATGCGCTGTCCGGTGGCGGAACGGGGCAGCAGGCGCAGGAAGAGCGCGAGGTCCTCGACGGCGGGGACGATCTTCTCCATGCCCGCGAGGACGACGTGGATGCGCGGCGCGGACGTCGTCATACGCCCGTTCCCCTCGTTCGTGACGAGGCAGACGGTGCCGGTCTCGGCTACGACGAAGTTCGCACCGCTGATGCCCATGTCCGCCGCGGCGAACTTCTCGCGCAGGGCGTCGCGCGCGTAGACGCAGAGGCGCTTGATGTCCTGCGTGGGCGCAGTCTTCAGCCACTCCTGGAAGAGCGCGGAGACCTCCTGGCGCGTCTTGTGCATCGCCGGGGCGATGATGTGGAACGGCGTCTCGCCCGCCAGCTGGATGATGTACTCGCCGAGGTCGGTCTCGACCGGCTCGATGCCCTCGCGCTCGAGGATATGGTTGATGCCCATCTCCTCGGAGACCATGGACTTGCTCTTGATGACGGTCTTCACGCCGTTGCGCTTCGCGATATCGAGCACGATGGCGTTCGCCTGCGCCGCATCGTCCGCGAAGTAGACGTGGCCGCCGTTCCGCCGCACGCTCCTGTCCACCATGTCGAGGTAGTAGTCGAGGTGCTCCAGGGTGGACTGCTTGATCGCGGCGGCGCGGGTGCGCATCGCCTCCCAGTTCTCGTCGCCGAAGTCGTTCTCGATGACGCTGGCGCGCGCGCCGACGAAGTGCTCCATGACGTGCTCCAGCGAGTGCTGGAGCTTCTCGTCACGCAGCGCCCTGCCGGACGCCTTCTTGAACTCGGCGCTCTTGACCTCAGCCATCAGTCCCGTCCTCTGCCAGGAGTTCGGCCAGGTGCATGGCGCAGATGTTCATGCCGCGCCGCTCCATCGCCCCGCGGATGTGCATCAGGCAGCCGCAGTCGTTCGCGACCACAGCGCCCGCGCCGGACTCCGCGATGGTCTTCAGCTTCTCGTCGAGGATGGCGGTCGATATCTCGGGGAACTTGACGGAGAAGAGGCCGCCGAAGCCGCAGCAGGCGTCCGAGTTCTCCATCTCCTGCAGTTCGACGCCTCGCACACCGCCGATGAGGTCGCGCGGGGCCTCCTTGATGCGCAGTTCACGCAGGAGGTGACAGGCGTCGTGGTACGTGACAAGCCCCTCTGACGCCGCTCCCACGTCCGACGTGCCAACGACGTTGACGATGTAGTCGGAGAACTCGCGCGTCTTCTCGCCGACGGCCTGGGCGCGCTCCAGTGTCTCCGGGTCGTCCTCGAACAGTTCGCGGTAGTAGACCTTGATCATGCTGGCGCACGAGCCGGAGGGGACGACGACCTGCTCCTCGTTCTCGAACACGTCGAGGAAGTGTTTCGCCACGTCGGCGGCGCGGGAGCGGAAGCCGCCGTTGAAGGCGATCTGCCCGCAGCAGGTCTGGTCCTCAGGGAACGAGACATCGACTCCGAGGCGGCGCAGCACCTTCACGGCCGCGGCGCCGACCTCCGGGTAGAACTGGTCGACGAGGCAGGTGGCACAGAGCGCCGCCCGGAACTTCGGGGACTGTTGTCCCCGCTGCCTTCCGCCCGTCCTGGGCCTGCCGGAGGACCGTCTGGGATATGCGGACGAACCGCGTCGTCGAGCCACGAGAGCAAGGTAGCAGAGCGCGGCAGGCGTGGCAACCGCAGTTGCCACGCCACACGTCAGTGATTACATACCGGTGCCGAGAATCTCTCGCCCGATCCACTCGAGGAGCGCCGGCTGCGGCCAGATCACGAACAGGATGTTGTCCGCCATCACGAACTCGAACAGGAAGACGAAGCACATCGTAATCATGGCTGCGAGCACGCGCCAGGAGAAGAGCCATTCCAGGGCCGCGGGGGGCTGGAACTCGCGGACAGGGCGCGCGAAGAGGAGCAGCATGGGCGCCACGCCCGGCAGGAGCCTGTATGCCCATCCAAAATAATCGTCCGGCCAGCCGGCGAAGAAGAGGATGGTGACAACAAGCGAGAACGTCAGTGCGACAGTGCCCATCACGCCCGGGATGCCCGGCATGCCGCCGACACCCTGAGCTCCGATCGAGAGGACGTACACTATGGTGAGCGCCACGACGCCGCCGGTGGCGATGATCTGGCCAGTGTCCGCGGTGCCTATGAGCGCCGCACCGATGGCGGATAGCGCGCCTACGACGATGCCAGCGGGAACCGCCTGAGTCAGCGGGAAACTCGCCCGCCCCAGCAGGGTGAATGGCAGGTAGCCTGCCAGCGCCATCACGCTCCACCGCAGGCCGATGGTGCCCGTCAGCAATGCGAACATGACGAACCCGCCAGCGATGAGCAGTGCCGCCTGCCTGGCGCCCGGCAGAACAAGGCTGTGCATGCCAAGGTCCATGATCTCGGTGTGCCGGTGGCCACGCTCCCGGAGGTGGAACATCAACTGAACGAGGGCCAGCAGGATGATCAAGACGACCATGAGTCGCGTGAGGAACCACGACTCGGTAGCCTCGAATCCCAGGCTCCCCCACCAGAAGGCTACGCCGCCTGCGATGAGCAGGAAGATGGGGAAGTTCCTGACCTCGAGCAGTCGTTTCATGAGGCCGGGCCGCTCCTCCTCACCGGTGCCCGATGCACCCGCAGGCGGCTGCGCAGCCGCACTGGAAAGCGTCTGGCTCCCCGCGGCGCGGGAGAAGAAGTAGGCGGTGGCCAGCGCAATCAGGATGAGCGCGATGGTGAGCGGCCGCAGCAGCACGCCAAGCACGTCGCTCTCATGGCCGCCGATCGACACCGGGTCCACCACGTTCAGGGCGGAGAGGAAGTTCTCCTCGATGATGGGACCGAGGATGATGCCGAGCAGGAGCGGCGGCCTCGGCCACTGGAACAGCTTCATCATGATGCCGATGCCCATGAAGACCGCCATCACCGGGAGGGCGAGCCAGGTCGTCCAGTTGATGACCGCGGCAAGGATGGAGATGGGGATGAACACGCCGCCGATGAGCGGGTAGGGGATGCGGGTCAGCTTCGCCAGCTGGCCCGTCGCGACGATGCCGATCATCGTGACGATGAAGTTGCCGATACCGAGCGTGATGACAAAGAGGATGGTGACGTCGGCCTGGTCGCCCAGGAGCCGCGGGCCTGGTGTGAAGTCCAGCGCGATCATCGCGACCAGCACCAGAGCCCAGGCGAGGCCGCCCGGAACGCCCAAAGCGAGCGTCGGGAGCGCCTGTCCCGCCTCCTTCGAGTTCTGCGCGGATTCAGCAAAGAGCACGCCGTCCAGTGAGCCCTTCCCGAACTGGCTCTTGTCCTTGGTCCAGAAGATGCCGAATGCATAGGAGAGCCAGTCGATGACCGCGGCGCCGACGCCCGGAATAGCGCCGAGCACCACTCCGAACACAGACTGACGAACCACCATCGGGACTCTTGTGAAGCCGTGACGTGCGCCGCGCCATACCTCCCGGGTGTTCACCACAGAGCCAGGCGGAGCGACCGGCCGCCGCGCGATGGCGAGGTCAATCATCTCAGGCAGCGCGAAGAAGCCGAGCGTTACCACGATGATGGGGAGCCCTTCCCAGAGGTTGGGCTGGTCGAACACGAACCGCACGTCGCCGGTGATGGCATTGATGCCTACCGTGCCGAACAGCACACCGAGTCCGCCTGCTGCGAGTCCTCTTACCATCGCCCCCGCGCTCAGCGCGGAGACCATCGCGATGCCGAAGAACGCGACCGCCGCGATCTCGGGGAAGCCGAAGAGCAGGATGACCGGCTTCACCACCGGGATCAGGATCGCGAGGACGACTGCGCCGACGAGGCCGCCCATCGCAGAGACGGCATAGACCGCACCGAGCGTATGTGCCGCGCGGCCCTGGCGCGCCAACTGGTGGCCTTCCAGGAACGTCACCTGTGTAGCGGCGGAGGGTTGGCCGAAGAGGACGGCCGGGATGGAGTCCAGCGTGTTATTCACGCCGGTCATGGAGGCGAGCATGACGAGACCGATGGCCGCCTGGTCGCCCCTGAAGAATTCGACGATGAACGGGATGGAGAGCGCCATGATGATGACGCCGGACGCCCCCGGCACCATGCCGGTGAGCCCCGCGACGAACACCGCCACCACGACCGCGATCCAGTAGAGGGGATCGGCCAGGTAACCTGCCGCCTGCCCGAGTTCGCTGTACAGTTCGCCCAAGGGTTGCCTCCCTGCGCGCCGTCGCGCTGTTTACCGCGCCGCATCCTGGGACGCGAAACGCCCGCCCCTTGAGTGCCGTACTCGGCTCCGTGGGGCGGGCGGATTCTATGCACACGAAGGGCGGCCTGACAACCATCGGGCCGCCCTTATGCTGTCTATCGCACGTACTTGTCGTGCACGAACTCCAGCAATTCGTCGATCTTGTCACTGTTGGCCTCGAAGCCGTTCACCATGTCGACGACGATCTGCTGACCGGTCGCGCCGTCGGTGAACAGGTTCTTGATGCCCGTAAACCTCTGCATGGAAGCAGCGAACTCCTCGTCCGCCATCGCTGCTGCCAGGGCGTCGCGAAGCGTTTGCGTTACTTCGGGAGCCATTCCGGGCGGGCCGACGATGTTCTTCGCGATCACCGCCCTCGGCCGCATGGCGAGCCACAGCTCAAGGTCCTCGCCTTCAAGGTAGGTGTCGGCAACGTTGGGGCAGTGGAAGTCGGCCTCGCCGTTGTGGCCGAGGTCAAATCCGGGAACCGACAGGTCGGCGAATGGGCGCAGGAACTTGTCTCTGATCCATCCAGGGCGGGTTACGGGGTACTGGTCCCAGATCGTCCCCGTTACCCAGGAGTTCACGTCTCCCCGCTCGATCATCACGTACTGCTCCGCCGAGCCTGCGGCTGAGACGTTCCTAATCTCGAGGGGTATGTTGAATTTGTCCGCGAACCAGCCAATCGAAACGTCCGCGCTCAGGTCTGCGGGCGTAGCGGCGCTCTCGCCCATCGTTATCGTGGGGCCAGGAGAGTTGAATGCGGAGTCGACACAGTCGTAGGGCAGCGTACCCCGGATAACCCAGGCGCCCTCGCCTCCGGAGGTAATACCTATCATCGTGGACTCGCGTACGTCGAACTGGGCCTGCGGGGTGAACATGTCCGCCACGCCGGGGGTCGCCTCGATAGCGAGCGTCAGGCCGTCCGGCTCCGCGTTCCAGACGAAGTTGCGCTCGACCACGACAGGGGTCAGGTTGCGGACGATGATGCGCGGGTTGCCGGGGATGAACCTCGGCCATGCGCGTGACATGAAGCGCGCCTGCGCGTCGGTACCGCCGCCGGGGTTGAAGCCGACCATCATGCTGATGGTCTTGCCCTCGAAGTAGGCTTCGGCATCGAAGCCGGGGTCGACCGGCAACGGAGTCGCCGTGGGGCGCACGGTCGGAGTGGGGGTTGCGGGAACCGCCGTAACGCCTTCCGGCAGGGGAGTCGGCGTTGCTTCTTCTTCCATCATCGCGGTCGGCGTCGGCTCCGCTTCCGCCATCGCCGTTGGCGTCGGCGTGGCAGCAGGGCGTGGCGTCGCCGTCGGATCTTCGCCGCCGCAGGCGGCAAGTACCAGGGAGAGCATCAGGCCCAGGGCCCCGATGACTCCGATTTTCCCGGACATCTTCACCATCCGAAACCTCCATATCGTCTGCGAACGACTATACGTAATGAGCCTACGGGGTTGTCCCGCAGGCCGATATGAAACCCTATCGGGCGGACGGGAGTGTTGTCAATCGGAACTGGCGTTGCCGCGAGAGGTGACCCCAGTGTAAAGCACGAGAGAGGCCCGCCGTTGTTCGGCGGGCCTCTCTTCAGACGTTCTGTACGATCGACCTAGCGCACGTACTTGTCGAACACGAACTGCGTTACCTCGTTGATCCTGGCCTGGTTGTCGACGAACGAGTTGACCGTATCGGCCAGCTCCTGCTGGGCGACGTCACCGTGGGTGAACGCGTTCTTGATGCCGGTGAACGCCTGCATCGTGCTGGCAAACTCCTCGTCCGCCATGGCGTCTGCCAGCGCCTTGCGGAGCACCGCAGTGACCTCATTGGGGATTCCGGCAGGGCCGATGATGTTCTTGGAGGCGTAGACCTGCGGGCCGCGCATCGCAACCCAGAGGTCAAGGTCGTCACCCTCGAAGTACTCGTCGGCGACGTTGGGGCAGTGGAAGTCGGCCTCGCCGTTGTGACCGAGGTCGAAGCCGGGGAATGACAGGTCCGCGAACGGGCGGATGAAGCCGCTTCCCGTCCAGCCCGGGCGCGTGCGCGGGTACTGGTCCCAGATGGTGCCGGATACCCAGGAGTTCACGTCGCCGCGCTCGATCATCACGTACTGCTCGGCGGAACCCGCAGCGGAAACGTTCCGAATCTCCAGTGGCACGTTGAGCCTGTCCGCGAGCCAGCCGACGGCAACGTACGAGGCGAGGTCAGCGGGCGTGGGCGCGCTGGTGCCGACCGTCAGGACGGGATCTGTCGAGCCGAATGCGGAGTCGATGCAGTTGTACGGCAGCGTGCCGCGGATGACCCACAGCCCCTCTTTTCCGGAGGTAACGCCGATCATCGTTACTTCGCGCATGTCGAACTGTGCCGTTGGCGTGAACTGGTCGAAGATGCCTGCAGTCGCTTCGAGTCCGAGGGTCAGTCCGTCGGGCTTGGAGTTCCAGACGAAATTCCGCTCCACCACCACCGGCGTCAGGTTCCTGACCACGATGCGGGGGTTGCCGGGGATGAACTGCGGCCATGCACGGGACATGTAGCGCGCCTGAGCATCGGTTCCACCACCGGGGTTGAAGCCGACCATCATGCTGATGGTCTTGCCGGAGAAGTACGCCTCGGCGTCGAATCCCGGGTCGACCGGCAACGGAGTAGGCGTGGGGCGCGGGAGCGGCGTTGGCGTCGGAGCAGGGCCGGTGGAGCCGCCGGCGTCCGGCGTGGGGGTCGGCGCAGTTTCCTCTTCCATCATTGCGGTCGGCGTAGGCTCTGCTTCCATCATCGCCGCCGTGGGCGTGGGCGTCGCGGCCGGACGCGGAGTTGGCGTTGGGTCTTCGCCGCCGCAGGCAACGAGCAGCGCGGAGAAGGCAAGGATGGTAAACCCGAGCGGTCCGATCTTCCTGAACATCTTCACCATCCGAGAACCTCCCCTGTCGTACTGTATGCAAACGGCAACATGAACAGAGCCTGGGGAGCACCGCTCGCAGGTTGGTTCGTAACCCTATCGGCTCAGGAGAGGTGTGTCAAACCGGAATTACGAGAGCCGCCCCGTGAGCAACGGGGCGGCTCTTCTCACGAACTGCAAGCTGGCTCTTACCTGACGTACTTCTCGAACGCCTTCTCCTGGAGCTCACCGATGAGGTCCAGGTTGTCCAGGAACTGCTGAGTCGTGTCGTACAACTCCTGCTGCGCAACGTCTCCGGGCGTGAAGTTGTTCGGGATGCCCGTGAACTTCGTCATGCTCGTTGCGAATCCTTCGTCGCTCATCGCTGCTGTCAGTGCGTCACGCAGCGCCTGCAGCGGACCGGCAGGGATGCCGGGCGGGCCGATGATGTTCTTGGACGCGTACGTGCGCGGCCCGGTGATCGCGATCCATTCCTGGAGCATCTCCTCCGAGTCGAAGAAGCTCTCCGCCTTCGGGCAGTTGTAAGGACCCTCTGCGTTCGACCCCAACTCGTAACCGGGGAAGGAGAGGTCCACGAACGGCTCGATGAAGCCGTCCCTGACCCAGCCGGGCCTCGTGATGGGCAGCTGTGCCCAGACGGTTGAGGACGTCCAACTGTTCACGTCTCCGCGCTCGAGCATGATGTACTGCTCGGCCGAGCCCGCGGCGGCCACGTTCCGGATCTCCAGCGGGATATTGAAGTGGTCCGCCAGCCACGGGATAGAGACGAGCGAGCCGAGGTCAGCGAACGTCGGGACGCTGGATCCGATGGTCAGCACCGGGCTCGTTGCATTGAACGCTGTGTCGATGCAGTCGTAGGGCAGATTGCCCCGAATCATCCAGAACTGGTCCTTGCCAGAGGTCACACCGACCATGGAGACCTCCCGCATGTCGTATACGGCAGCCGGAGTCACCTGGTCGAAGATGCCCGCAGTAGCCTCGACGGAGATCGTCAGGCCGTCCGGCTTGGCGTTCCAGACGAAGTTCCGCTGCACGACGTTCGGCGTGAGGTTCCTGACGACGATGCGCGGGTTGCCCGGGATGAACTCCGACCATGCGCGGGACATGAACCGTGCCTGAGCGTCGGTTCCGCCACCGGGGTTGAAGCCGACCATCATGCTGATGGTCTTGCCGGAGAAGTACGCCTCAGCGTCAAAGCCGGGGTCGACCGGCAACGGAGTAGGCGTGGGGCGCGGGACCGGTGTCGGGGTTGGGGCAGGGCCGCTGTCGCCGCCGGTGTCCGGGGTCGGCGTCGCTTCCTCTTCCATCATTGCCTCGGGCGTCGGCGTAGGCTCATCTGCCATCATCGCCGCCGTTGGCGTAGGCGTCGCAGCCGGGCGCGGGGTGGCCGTCGGCTCTTCTTCGCCGCCACAGGCAGCAAGGACGATGGAGAGCACCAAGCTCAACGCCGCCAAGACCGCAAACATCCGAATCTTCTGTGCCATGCGAGAAACCTCCCTGCATCTGTCGCCGTGCCTCGCTGGCACGACGGCTTATGACCTTTGGCAGATAGCCTGCGTAACGCTATCTGTCCGGTGTAGGTGCTGTCAATCGTTGACGCAGAATTCGCCGGATCAGTAGGAACACTTGCTGCGAAACGGGTGGGCGTACGTGGCGGTTGTGCGCTGCACTGCTAGAATCGGCGCATGGTCTACAGACAGGGCATGAACCGCGCCAAGCTGCGGGAAGGCTCCGGCAAGGGCACTGAGGTCGCGGACGAGCACTTCCACGAAGTCGCCGGTTCCAAGGACTTCTACGTCTACGTGACTCCCAACCGCAAGGCGAAGGGTTACGAAGCGTTGCGCGACTGGCTCCGCGAGCAGGGCTACACCGTGACCGTGTCCGACGACGCTCCGCTCCTGCCTGCGAAGGGTTACAAGGCGATAAAGGTCACCACAGCCACCGGCGTACTCTCCGACGAGGCAGTGCGGCGCGCGCACCGCTGGGCTCACCAGCGCAACTTTCTGCACAGCTTCTTCAAACCCCTGCGAGGGGTATGAGCATGGCGCGCAGGTCTCCGCCGGAAGGCGCCCCTTCCCTGTTCGGTGAGCCGGAGTCCGCCTCCGCGCAACGGGAGACACCTTTGCTGTTGCTGATGGACGGCCATGCGATGGTCTTCCGCGCGTGGTTCGCGCTCCGGCAGGCGCAACCGCTCACCATCCGGGCGACAGGCGAGGACGTGCGGGGCGTCTACTCCTTCACCACCACATTCTTCAAGACCCTTGCCGACCACAGGCCCACGCACGTCGCCATCGCGTTCGATACGCCGGAACGCACTTTCCGCGATGAGTTGTACGCGGACTACAAGGCGACCCGTCCCCCTATCCCACCCGAACTCACGCAGAACGTCGAGCGTGTGAAGCAGGTGATGAACGCCTTTCGCGTCCCCGTCCTCGAATCGCCCGGCTATGAGGCCGACGACGTACTCGGCACGATCGCGGCCTGGAGCACCAAGCACGGCGTGGACACGCTCATCGCCACCGGCGACACCGACACGCTGCAACTCGTCTCACCGCACGTCCGCGTCCTGCTCACCACCGGATTCGGCGACACCCGGATCTACGACGTGGAGGCCGTTCGCGAGCGGTACGGCGGGCTCGAACCCGACCAGCAGCGCGACGTAAAGGCGCTCACCGGCGATACGTCCGACAACATCCCCGGTGTTCCCGGCATCGGCCAGAAGACCGCGGTGAAACTCATCAGCGAGTTCGGCAGCGCCGAGTCGCTCGTCGAGCGCGTGGACGAGGTGACGCCGCCTCGTATCCAGGGCCTCGTGCGCGAGCACGCGGAGCAGTTGCTCAAGAGCAAGCACCTCGTGACCATCGAGACCGCAGCGCCGACGGAGTTCGATTTCGACGCCGCAGCGTTCGGCGGCTTCTCCCGCGACGAGGTGTTGGACGTGTTCCGCGAACTGGAGTTCAGCAGCCTCGTCGCGCGCATCCCGCCGCCTCCCGGCGAGCAGCAGCCCGCAGCAGCAAGCGAGGTTGCAGTCGAGCCGCAATCGATGTTCGGGGCGGACGTGCGCGTGAACGTCGTCGATACGCCTGCCGCACTCGATGCGCTTGCGGAACGGTTGCGCGCCGCGGATACGCTCGTCGTGGAGGCGCACGCGGCTGTTCCACGAGCGATGGAGTCCGGACTCGTCGGGCTGGCGTTCGCCGTCGACGAAAGCGAGGGCTTCTACGTGCCGGTTGGCCATACGGAAGGGGTGCAGCTCTCTGCGGAAGAGGCGCTGCCCATTATCCTGCCGGTGCTCACGAGTAAGCCCGTCTCCGGCCACAACCTCAATTTCACGCTGACGCTGCTGTCCAACTACGGGCTGCCGCCGACCGCCGTAAGCGTCGCGTTCGACACGGTGATCGCGGCGCATCTCACTGGCGAGAAGGCGCTGTCGCTCAAACCGCTCGCTTTCAACCGATTGAACGTGGAGTTGCAGGCGCTGACCGACCTGACCGGCACAGGACGCAAGCAGATCACGTTCGACGCCGTCCCGGTGAAGGACGCCGGGGGATACGCCGCGACCGCCGCTGCAGTGACGCTGCAACTGCAGCATGCGCTCGCCGAGGACATGGAGCGCGACGGTCTCACGACCTACCACGACAAGCACGCGATGCCGCTCGTGCCCGTGCTCGCGCGTATGCAGACCCATGGCATCGCCATAGACGAGAGCGTGCTCGCCGAACTGAATGAAGAGATCGCGGGCGAGATAGAGATAGAGGAGCGCGAGGCCTACGAAGCGGTTGGACACGAGTTCAACATCAACTCGCCGTCCCAGCTCGGGGACCTGCTCTTCAAGGAACTCAAACTGCCGTCGGGCCGGAGGACGCAGACGGGCTACTCGACCGACGCATCAATCCTGGAGAACCTGCGCGACCACCATCCGGTGATCGGCCATGTTCTGCGCTACCGGGAGCTGACCAAGCTGAAGTCCACCTACGTGGACACCCTTCCACAGCAGGTGAACCCGCGTACGGGCCGCATCCACACGACCTACAACCAGGCGGGCTCCGCCACGGGCAGACTCGCCAGCGCCGATCCCAACCTGCAGAACATCCCCATCCGCACGCCGCTCGGCTTGCGCGTCAGGGAGGCGTTCATCGCAGAGCAACGCCCCGAGTGGATGCTGCTCAGCGCCGACTACTCGCAGATAGACCTGCGCGTGCTTGCGCATCTCTCACAGGACCCGGCGCTCATGGCTGCGTTCGAGCGCGGAGAGGACATCCACTCCTCTACCGCGTCGCTAATCTACGGTGTGCCGCTCGGCGAGGTGAACAGGGACATGCGCCGCCTCGCCAAGGTGATGAACTTCGGTGTCGCCTACGGGCTCAGCGCTTTCGGCATATCGCAGCAGACCGAGCTCACCCGCGAAGAAGGCGCTGCGTTCATCGAGTCGTACTTCGGCACGTACCCGACGGTGAAAGCCTTCCTCGATGGCACTGTGGAACGTGCGAAGGCGGACGGCTACGCGGAGACGCTCCTGGGCCGCCGGCGTTACATCCCCGAGTTGCGCTCGCCGCACTACCCGGTGCGCCAGGCGGGCGAACGCATCGCGCTCAACATGCCGGTGCAAGGCACCTCCGCCGACGTCATCAACGAGGCGATGGTCACCATCCAGCGCCGCCTCGAAGAGGACGGCTTCCGCAGCAGGATGTTGCTGCAGGTGCACGACGAGTTGTTGTTCGAGTTGCCCGTAGAGGAGGAAGGGGAGCTCGTCGCGATGTTGCAAGACGTGATGCCGAACGCACTGGAGATGAGCGTACCGGTGCAGATAGACGTCAAGACCGGGCCTACCTGGGCGTCGATGACCTACGCGGAGTAACAAGCCGCAGCGGTTTCAGCTGCGGAGGTCCCCCTGGGGCGGAGCCTCCTCGGCAAGCGAGGCGATCTCCTCCTCCAGCGCTTGTACCGCCGCGAAATCTTCCTCCATCAGCCTGTAGCACCGCTCCACGTACAACTGTGCCAGCCGTGCTCCCGCGTCGGAGGAATCCCGTGCCGCTCGGCGCACACGCTCGGCCCAGAAGCGCTCGGGCAGGGCTTGCCCCAACGCCTGCAGTGAGACGTTGGTCTCCTCCACGAGGCCATCGTCCTGCGACTCGAGCGCGAACCGCATCGTCCCGACCAGCTTCGACAGCTCCGCGAGGCGGTCGCGGTCGCTCATCAGTCCATAGACCACCTGCTGCACGCTGCCGCCAGGGTCTCCCGCGTCGCCGGGCAGCGAACGTTCCGAGGCAGACGGCGCGGGCTGGGGGTTGGCATCGAGGTAGCGCTGGTAGAGAGTTTCGTATTCGTGCACGGCCTCCGTGGCTTGCCGCATCGCGGCCTGCAGGTCGCCCAGCACCATGTCGCCCCCCCAGACGAAGTCGTCGCCGCGCAGCTCCGCCAGGTGGCGCAGCGGCTCGATCGACTCCACCTCTTCGGGGATGGGCGGGGCGGCGAAACTGCCACCCCCGTCGCCGATCATCTCGCTCGCGAGTCCGCCCAACTGCG
The DNA here is from genome assembly GCA_022820645.1 of Dehalococcoidia bacterium. Taxonomy (GTDB): domain Bacteria; phylum Chloroflexota; class Dehalococcoidia; order Lucifugimonadales; family Australimonadaceae; genus Bin16. Next base: position 132,414 of record JAJEFD010000019.1, read on the forward strand.
CTGCGAGCATGGGCGGCAGATACTTGCTCATGTCCATCTTTACCGGCAAGAGGACGACGTACGTCGCCAGCAACCCGGCTTGCGGGTTGCCGAAGTAGAGCAGCGCGTGCCCTTTCGGGCGGGACTCGTCGCCGATCTCGAACGTAAGCGCCACCGACCCCTCCTTGCGTACGAGAGGTTACAGGTTCTCGCCAACCCGTGCGAGCACTCTTGCGCGCCATGAGCGTGTTGACCGTCCCGTGCGGGAACGGCAAGAATCATCCTTGACAGTCCTCATGCGCCGTTCGTAGCCTGCTACCCGCGTCAGGCGAGCGAAACATGAGCGCAGTGCGAACCTTGGTCGAATGAGCAACGAACCCCGTCAGGTGGATGTCCGGCCCACCAAGCTACGCCAGACGTTCAGATGGACAGTCCAAACGCTGGCCCTCTTCGTCGTGTGGCTGGCGTTCTCCGGTCACACCCAGATCGAGTTCCTCATCATGGGTGCGATCGCTGCAGTGATCGGGACTGCGCTCACCCACTGGCTGTTCGCAGGCGACCAGGAAGCGCGTTTCAGGCATAAGCCATACCCGCCCTCGTGGTTCGTCCCCGCAACGTTCCGCGTCGTCCTCTACGCTCCGTGGCTGCTCTGGGAGATAGCGCTCTCCAATATCCACGTGGCCTATCTCGTACTGCATCCCCGGCTGCCGGTGGAACCGAGCCTCGTGGAGTTCGAGACGTCTCTGCGGTCGGAGACAGCGCAGGTGCTGCTTGCGCAGTCCATCACGCTCACTCCGGGCACGGTGACAGTGGACGTTTCGAACGGGATGTTCATGGTGCACTGTCTCTCTGCCAAGAGCAGGCAGGGCATGGAAGAGGGAAGCATCCAGCGCAAGGTGGCGGGGATATTCGCCGAAGAAGCTCCCGACAGCGTGCAACTCACGGACGTGGTTGCTGTCGAACAGGTGTTGCCGTGAGCGTGCTGTTCGTAACCATGCTTGCCGTTGCGGCGGCCATCAACGCCGCGCTGTTCTACCGCCTTCTCGTTGGCCGCACCGCATTCGACCGCCTGCTGGCCGCCGCGGCCATCGGCACGAATGCAGTCATCCTGCTCGTGCTCATCGGGTTCGTGTTCGAACGTCCCGACATGTTCGTTGACCTTGCACTGAGCTACGCGCTGCTCAACTTCATCGGCACGGTTGCAGTGGGCAAGTACCTGGAGACGCGCCAGCACCAGTTGTGGTCGCTGATACACAGCGCGGAAGAGGAGGACGCATGAGCATCGCAGGCAGCGTGCTCATCGCGCTGGGGCTCGCGTTCATGGTCATCACGGCGTTGGGCATGATGCGTCTGCCGGACTTCTACTCCCGCGTGCACGCCGTTTCCAAGTCCGAGACGCTGGGTATCGCGCTGGTGCTCCTGGGCCTCATCCTGCATGAAGGCGCCACGCTGGTGAGCCTGAAGATAGGGCTCATACTGGTGTTCGTTGCGGTTGCGAACCCGGTGGGCGCGCACCTCCTGACCCGGGCCGCGCTGCGCACCGGGCAGTTGCCCTGGCGGAGAGGAGACGGCGAATGATCTGGTGGCTTGAGTTGTCGCTGTTCGGCCTGCTCGTGGTGGCCGCGCTGATCGCTCTCTCGGTGCGGGACATGATTGCGGCGGTGGCGACGCTGTCCGTGTACAGCTTCCTGGCCGCTACACTCCTTGCGCTGATGGGCGCGGTCGACGTCGCGCTGACCGAGGCGGCGCTGGGCGCGGGCGTGACCGGCGTACTGCTGGTGGGCGCTGTCAGCGTCGTGGACAGGAGAACCCCGGATTGAAGCTGCTCATGCTGGCATTCCTCGCGGGGTTGGTTGCCCTGCTCGTCTGGGCGTCGGCCGATCTGCCGGACCGCGCGGATCCCCATGCGCCTGCGAACCAACATCTCTCCCCCGAGTTGACCGAGATGACAGAGTCCGAGGTCGTGATTCCGAACCTCGTCTCCGCCATCCTGGCCGACTTCCGGAGCTACGACACACTTGGAGAGACGTTTGTCATCTTCACCGCCGGCTTAGCCGTTCTCCTCGTGCTGCAGCGCAGCCGCCGGGTCCCCGAGGAGGATGGGGATGAATGACCGTTACGACAGCGTGATACTCCACTTCGTCGTGCGGGTAGTGATGATTCCGCTCATCATCGTGTTCGGCATCTATGTGCTGCTACACGGCGAGCTCAGCCCGGGCGGCGGCTTCCAGGCGGGGGCTATCGTCGCCGCAGCGCTGCTGCTCGTGCGTCTCGCGCTGGGCAACCGGCAGGCAGCGCTGCGTATACCGCAGGGACTCCTGATCTGGCTGGCGTGCATCGGCCTCGGTATCTACATGTTCGGGGGCATCCTGCCGCTCATCCTCGGCGCGAACTTCCTCGACTATGCTCCCATTCCGGTGGAGTGGTACAACCAGTTCGCCGGTGAGCACCGGACCCCCCGCTCCATGGGTATCTTCATCATCGAGTTCGGCGTGTTCTTCGGCGTGGCGGCTGTGCTGGTGCTGATCTACGACCTCATCGCAGGCAGCTCGCGCCAATGATCGACGAGATCGCAGCACGCTTCCCGTACTGGGCGATCGCGGTACTCCTCGTCGTTGGCCTGTACGGCATGATCGGCAAACGCAGCCTCGTGAAGCAGGTCATCGGCCTGAGCATCTTCCAGTCGGCCATCATCCTCTTCTTCATCAGCGGTTCCCTACTGGAAGGGGCGACCCTCCCCATCCTCTACAGCGTGCACGGCGGTGAGCATGCGAACCCGGACGACTTCGTGAACCCGCTGCCACACGTGCTCATGCTCACCGCCATCGTTGTCGGGGTGGCAATCACCGGTGTTGCACTCAGCTTCCTCGTTTCCATCTACCGCGAGTTCGGGACGCTCGACGAACGCGAGATGCTGGACGAGATGAGGAAGTAGCCGTGGAGCAACAACTCCCCGCATTCATCGTCGGCGCGCCCCTGCTGTTCTCAGTCATCGTTCCCATCCTTGGGCGGAAATGGCGGCAGAGCGCGTTCGTCATTACGGTGGCGACGGTGGCTGTCTCTACCGTTGCGTCGGCCCTGTCTCTGGAACGAGTGCTGCGCGAGGGGACGATCCGCTACTACCTCGGCGGATGGGAGCCGCCCGTCGGCATCGAGTGGCTCATAGATGAAGTGTCGGCGTTCGTCAGCCTCGTCGTCACGAGCGTGTCTCTGCTCGTCGTGATCTCGACGCGGCGTTGGGCCGAGCGCGAAGCAGGTGACCGTCCCGGCGTCTTCTACGGCCTGGTGCTGTTGCTCCTGGCAGGACTTACCGGCATCGTCATCACAGGCGACCTCTTCAACCTTTTCGTCTTCCTGGAGATAGCGTCACTCGCCGCCTACGCGCTCGTCTTCATCGGCGGCCGCAGGGCGATGCTTGCGGGTTTCCGCTATCTCATCATCGGCTCCATCGGGGGCGCGTTCTACCTGCTGGGCGTCGGCTTCATCTACTTCGCGACCGGCACGCTGAACATGATCGAGGCACGCCAGTTGCTGGAAGAGGCGGAGAGCACGAGGGCAGTGCAGGTGGGCGCGGTGTTCATCTTCACCGGCCTCGGCCTGAAGATGGCGCTCGTGCCGATGCATCTCTGGCTGCCGGACGCTTACGAGCATGCGCCCTCCTCCGTGAACTCGCTCATCGCGCCGGTGATGACCAAGGTCGCGGCCTTTGCGATGCTCCGCATGTTCCTGAGCGTCTTCCCACCCGGCTACCTCTCCGGCACGGTTCCCGTTGCCGACGCGCTGCTCGTACTCGGCCTGATCGGCATCGTGTTCGGCTCCGTCGCGGCGGCAGGACAGACGGACATCCGGCGGATGCTGGCGTACAGCAGCGTCAGCCAGCTTGCATTCATCGCCGTCGGCATCGGACTGGGTACGCCGCTCGCGCTGGCCGCAGCGCTGCTGCACGTCGTGAACCACGCAGCGATGAAGGCGACGCTCTTCCTGGCGACAGCCTCCGTGCGTTTCCGGGTGGGGTTGCAGCGCACCCATAACCTTGCGGGACTGGGACCCCGCATGCCGCTGACGATGGGCGCGTTCGCGGTCGGTTCCGTGGCGATGGTCGGCATCCCACCGACTGCAGGCTTCTTCAGCAAGTGGTACATGGTGCAGGCGGGCCTCGACGAGGGTCAGTGGATAGTGGTTGCGGTCGTGCTGCTCAGCAGCTTGCTCACCGCCGTCTACCTCTTCAAGGTGTTGGAGCAGGTGTACCTGCGGCCGGCGAAACCGGAACCGTCTGAGCACGACGGCGACGAACACAGCCCGCCCGCGGACAGTGCATCGCAACCGGTCGAGCAACCGGCGATGCGTCCTGTGGTGGAGCGTGCGCGCGAGGCTCCTCTGGACGTCTGGCTCCCGCTCGTTCTGCTCGGCGCTGCGACCGTCGTACTCGGCGTGATCAACGTCGTCATCATGGAACACGTTCTGCTGCCTGGGGTTGAAGTGTCGTGAGCGAGACCACCGCATCCGCCTTGCCGTTCGCCGCCGTGCTCGTTCCGGTGGGGGCTGCCGTGCTTGCCGCGCTCACCACGGGACGCTGGCCGAACCTGCGCGATATGTGGGCGACGCTCGCGGGCATCGTCATGGTGGTCATCGCTGTGTTGATGCTCACCGATACGTTGGACGGACGCATCCATCGGACGATGCTGCTGGAACTCTCGCCGGGCATCGATATCGCCTTGCGGGCCGACCCGGCGGGCATGATCTTCGGCCTGCTCGTCTCGGTGCTGTGGGTACTTGCGGGCGTCTACGCGGTCGGTTACATGCGAGGCGAGCATGAACAGAAGCAGACCCGCTTCTTCACCGCGTTTGCGCTCAGCATCGCGGCGGCGGCAGGCGTCGCGCTCGCGGAGAACCTGCTCACTTTCGTCCTGTTCTATGAACTACTCTCGCTCTTCACGTACCCGCTGGTGACACACCGGGAGACGGAGACCGCGCTGGTCGCCGGCCGGAAGTACCTTGCGTACACGCTCTCCGGCGGCCTGATGCTCATCGGCGCCACGGCTTGGCTGCACGTGCTGGGCGTGGACGCCACGTTCCAGGCGGGCGGGTTCCTCGACAGCGCGGGGTTGGACAGCGCGAAGCAGTGGGGGCTGTTCGTGCTGCTCGCGGGCGGTGTTGGTGTGAAGGCGGCGGTGATGCCGCTGCACAGCTGGCTGCCGAGCGCGATGGTCGCGCCGACGCCGGTCTCCGCGCTGCTGCACGCCGTTGCCGTTGTCAAGGCGGGCGTGTTCGGTATGGTGCGGGTAGGGGTGTTCGTTTTCGGCGCGTCGCTGCTGGACGATATGGGCGCGTGGCTCGTGCTCGCCATCATGTCCGCCGGAACCCTCCTCATTGCCTCGATACTCGCGCTGCGCCACGACAATCTCAAACGGCGGCTGGCCTACTCCACCATCAGCCACCTCTCCTACATCGTGCTCGGCGTTGCGCTTATCGGCCCGCTTGCGCTCACCGGTGCGCTGCTCCATATCGTGGGGCACGGGGTTACCAAGATCACGATGTTCTTCGTGGCCGGCGCCATCCACGTGCGGACGCACAAGGAGAACGTGAGTGAACTGGACGGCATCGGGCGTCAGATGCCCGTCACGATGGGCTCTTTCGCGCTTGCCTCGCTCAGCATGGTCGGCATCCCGCCGTTCATCCTCTTCACGAGCAAGTTTTACCTCGGTTGGGGTGCGGTGGAGGTCAACCAGCAGATATTCCTCATCGTCTACCTCGTCAGCGGACTGATCGCCGCGGGCTATCTCTTTCCCATCGTCATCCGGGCGTTCCTGCGTTCGTCGCCCGACCACACGCGGTACGGCGAGGCCGACGTGCGCATGGTCGCGCCCATCGCCGTGACGGCTCTGCTCGCACTCGCCTGGGGCGTCGCGCCGGACCTGCCCCTCGGTTTCTTCGAACTCGCGTCGACCGTTGCTGATGCCGCCTTCCCGCAGTCTGTTGCGCTCGCCGGAGGGACCCCATGACGATCGACCGCCCCATCGTGATTGCGATAGTCATCGGTGTTGTGCTCTCGGCTGTGCTCGAGGTGTTCCTTGTCGACCATCGAGAGTTCCTCTTCACGGGCAGCGACGTGCTCCTGTTCTGGGTGGGCTTCGGTTTGGTGGGCTGCATCGGCATCGTCGTCATCTCCAAGTGGGTTGGCCACACCTTCCTGATGAAGCACGACGACCCGTACACCGGCGAGCACGTCGAGGCTGAGCCTGAGGAGCACCGCGATGGCTAGCTTCCCGCCCGTCGCCATCATGGTCGTCGCGGCAGCCCTCGTCGCGCTGATCCCCGTGAGCATCGTCCGCAAGGCAATCACGGTCGGCGCGCCGCTGCTCGTCCTCGTCCAACTGATATGGGGGCTCGACGCGGGCGACTCCTGGACGTTCACCTGGCTCTTCCTCGAACTCGAACCGCTGCGTGCCGACGCCTTGAGCCTCGTGTTCGGGTACGTGTTCGCGATCGCCGCGGCGCTGGGCGGTATCTACGCCTGGCACCTCAACGACCGCTACCAGCAGGCGGCCGCTCTTGGCTACGCCGGTACGTCGATAGGGGTCGTCTTCGCCGGGGACCTGCTGACACTGGTGCTCTTCTGGGAGCTGATGGCCCTTACGTCCGCCTACCTGGTCTGGGCGGGAGGTTATCCCGGCTCGCGCAGCGCAGGCACGCGCTACCTGTTCGTACACATGGTGGGGGGAAGCACACTGCTGGCGGGCGTCCTGTGGCACCTGGGCACCGGCGGCTCGCTCGACTTTACCCTCTTCGAGGGCACTATCGCCGGTTGGCTCGTCCTCGGAGGCTTCGCCATCAACGCCGCGATCGTCCCGCTGCATGCGTGGCTCACGGACGCCTACCCGGAAGCCGGGGTCACCGGCAGCGTGTTCCTGAGCGCCTTCACCACCAAGACCGCGGTCTACGTCCTGGCGCGCGGCTTCCCCGGCTGGGAGATCCTCATCATCCTCGGCGTCATCATGGCGCTCTACGGCGTCGTCTTTGCGGTGCTGGAGAACGACATCCGCCGCCTGCTTGCGTACCACATCATCAGCCAGGTGGGGTACATGGTGGCCGCCGTGGGCATCGGCACCGAGATCGCGATCAACGGAGCGGTCTCGCACGCGTTCGCCCACGTCATCTACAAGGGCCTGCTGTTCATGGGCGCCGGCGCCGCGGTCTATGCCACCGGCCGCCGCACGCTCACTGCCCTCGGCGGCATATCCGACCGCATGCGGCTGGTCGTCGTGCTCTACATGGTCGGGGCGTTTGCCATCTCGGCGTTCCCGCTGTTCAGCGGCTTCGTGTCCAAGTCGCTGGTCATCTACGCGGCTGAGAAGGAGCACATCTACTGGGCTGTTGCCCTGCTCTATCTCGCGTCGGTGGGAACGTTCCTGCACACCGGCCTCAAGCTTCCGTACTTCACCTGGTTCGGGCCGAGGCGGGATGACATCCACGTTGGCCCGGTGCCCCGGGGGATGATCGTGGCGATGGTCCTGGCTGCGGCCTTGTGTATCGGCATCGGGGTCTACCCGACCGCGCTGTACGATCAGCTGCCCTTCACGAACACCTATGAGCCGTACTACGCCGACCACGTGGTTCGAACGCTCCAGATGCTCGGCTTTACGGCAGTTGGCTTCTGGCTGTTACGGCGCATGCTTGGCGGCGAGGCAACGATCACTATCGACACGGACTGGGTCTACCGGAAAGCCGGGCCGCTCGCACGCATTCTGATACAGACGCCACTGGAAGCCGTGTTCACCTTCTTCGAACGCCTCGTTGGAGCTCTTGCACGGCGCGCCAGCGCCCTCGTCGTTGCCCCGGCGACAGGCTGGGCGCGCCTGTTGCTGCTCAGCGCCTACGCACGTGAACGCGGGCCGGACGACGCGCTCGCGTTCCTTGGTCGTCCGCCTGTCGGTATCGCGCTTGCAGCCGTCCTGTTGACGTTCGTTGTCGTGGTGCTCGCCGCGCAGGCGCTCAGTGGGTAGGGTGGGATAGAATCGGAGGCGCAGCCCCGCCGGTGCGGGGCGCTATCTTTGTCCCGCGAGGTCTGTTCTTGGCCATCGGCATATTCGGCCTCCCACTCTCCGGCAAGACCACCATCTTCAACGCCGTGACGCGCGGCCACGCCGAGACCGCATCCTTCCGCAGCGGTGGGTCGCAGCCCAACATCGGCGTTGCCAAAGTGCCCGATCCTCGCCTCGACGTGCTTGCCGAGATCTCGAAACCGAAGCGCGTCGTCCATGCCGAGGTCGAGTACATCGACATACCCGCCGCGCCGGAGGGCTTCGGGAAGACGAAGGGCATCGGCGGCGAGTACCTCAACCTCCTCCAGCGCTGCGACGCACTGCTGCTCGTGGCGCGCGCTTTCGATGACCCCTCCGTGCCGCACGTGCAGGAGACGGTCGACCCCTACCGCGACGCCGCAACATTGGAATTGGAACTCACCTTCTCCGACCTCGCGATCCTCGAACGGCGGCAAGAGCGCATCGCATCGCAGTTGCGCTCGGCGCGGCAGGCGGAGCGCGACCTGCTCACCCGCGAGCAGCACATCCTCGGCATCATCCGTGCCGGACTGGAGGACGAGGTACCCGTTCGCGAGCAGGACCTGCCTGCCGAGGCGAGGCCTTTCCTGGAGAACTTCCAACTGCTCACGGCGAAACCGCTCATCGTCGTCTTCAACATCGGCGAGGACGCCATAGACGGCGCCGACGTGATGGAGGCGGAGATGCGCAACCGGCTCGCGCGACCCGGCGTAGGCGCCGCGGCGCTCTGCGGCAAACTCGAAGCCGACCTTGCGCAGATGGAACCGGAGGACGAGACCGAGTTCCGCGAGTCGCTTGGCGCTGGCGAACCGGGCCTCGACCGAATGATCAACCTTTCCTACGATCTGCTCGGCCTTGTCTCGTTCCTGACGACCGGTGAAGACGAAACCCGCGCGTGGACGATCACGAAAGGGATGAGCGCGGTGGAGGCGGCGGGCAAGATACACTCGGACATCCAGCGCGGCTTTATCCGTGCTGAAGTCGTCGCCTACGAGGACCTCGCCCGCACACGCAGCATCGCCGAGGCGCGCAAGCAGGCGCTCCTTCGCACCGAGGGCAAGACCTACGTCATGCGCGACGGCGACGTTGTCAACTTCCTGTTCAACGTCTAGCGGGAGGGCACAACATGCAACCGCCCCTGAGCGGCAGGCTCGCGCTCTACGTCCACATCCCCTTCTGCGAGTCCAAGTGTCCCTATTGCGACTTCAACACCTACGCGGGCATCGAGCCGCTCATGCCCTCCTACGTTTCAGCGCTCGCGAGGGAGATCGAGCAGTGGGGCGCGTGGCTCGACAGGCCGACGCTTGCGAGCGTCTTCTTCGGCGGCGGTACGCCGTCCTACCTCCCCCCGCGCGACCTTCAACGCCTGATGGGAACGATACGCACTGCCTTCCTGTTGCCGGACGGAGCCGAGGCGACGCTGGAGGCGAACCCCGGCGACTGCACCTCCGATCGGCTGCTCGCCATGCACGAAGCCGGGTTCAACCGCATCTCCATCGGGGTGCAGTCGTTCGACGACGCTGAACTCACGATGCTCGGACGCCGCCACGACGCCGCACGTGCCAGCCAGGCGGTGGTCGAAGCCCGCAACGCGGGGTTCGAGAACGTGAGCATCGACCTCATGTTCGGGCTGCCCGATCAGCCCGTCGCTACATGGGAGCGCTCCGTCGAGCAGGCGGTCCGGCTGGACACGGACCACCTGTCCGCCTACGCCCTCACGCTGGAACCCGGTACACCGCTGGAGGCCGACGTGCGCCTCGGCAGGACGCCGGACCCCGATCCCGACCTTGCAGCGGAGATGTACCTCCTCGCGCAGACGATGCTCGCCGGCGCAGGGCTACAGCAGTACGAGATATCCAACTGGGCAAAGCAGGGCAGGGAGAGCACGCACAACCTCGCCTACTGGCGCAGCCTGCCATACCTGGGTGTCGGCCCCGGCGCGCACAGTTACCTCTACGGCGCCGGCGCTCTCGACCGATCCGGCGTGCGCTTCGCCAACGTCAACCCGCCCCGCGCCTACATCGAACGGGTCAATGCGTGGATCGCTAACGGCCTTCTCGATGCTGACGCCGTCAGCACAGCCGCCGCGACCGGCTACTGCGAACCCGTGGACAGCCGGGACGCCATGGCGGAGACGATGATGATGGGCCTGCGCCTCAATGCGGGAGTTGCCGATGCCTCGTTCCGTGAGCGCTTCGGCGAGGGCATCGCGGGTGCGTTCCCCGGCCCGACGGCGGAGTGTATCGAGCTCGGCCTGCTGGAGTGGGCTGGGGGAGCCCTGCGGCTCACCGAGGGCGGACGGCTCCTCGGCAACGAGGCGTTCTCCCGTTTCGTAGGCGCTGCAAACACACCCTGAAACGCCCACTCGACGGCAGGGCGTAAAAAGCGCACAATCCGCCTACAGGTGAGGAGACCCACATCCAAGGAGGGCGCGATGGTTACGACAGCAGAGGAGACCGCCAGCACCACGAAGCGCATCAACATCGGGGTCATCGGCATCGGTGTCGGAGGACTGGAGATACTTCGCTCGGTTGTGCAGCAGCCGGACATCGTTCACCTGGCTGCCGGGTGCGACGTTGTTCCTGTCACGCGGGAACGCTTCCAGGAGCGCTTCCCTGATGCGAAGGTGTACGAGAGCGCGGAGGACATCTGCAAGGACCCCGACGTAGACGCCGTCTACATCGCGTCTCCGAACCGCTTCCACGCCGAGCACACGATCACGGCGGCCCGTCATGGGAAGCACGTCATGGTCGAGAAACCCATGGCCATCTCGCTCAAGGAGACCGAGCAGATGGTCGAGGAGTGCGACAAGGCCGGAGTGCACCTCGTCTGCGCCCACACCGCCAGCTTCGGGCTGCCCTACCGGACGATGCGGAAGATCATCGACTCCGGGGAGATCGGCGCGGTGCGCGCCATCCACCTCATCGCCTACACGGACTGGATGCTGCGGCCACGGACGCCGGATGAACTCGACTTTTCCCAGGGCGGCGGCGTGCCATACCGGCAGGGCCCGCACCAGATCGACACCGTCCGGCTGCTGGGCGGCGGCATGGTCAAGCGTGTCTGGGGCAAGGTCGGCCAGTGGATGCCGGAGCGCCCCATGCCCGGCTACTACACCGCCCACTTCGAGTTCGAGGACGGCACCGTTGCCACGGCGACCCACAACGGTTACGGCTACTTCACGCTGAGCGAGGTCAACGGGCCTGCCGCCGGGCGCAGTTCCATAGAGAACCTCGTGCGCATCAGGAAAGAGATGCAGAGCGGTACCCGCAACGAGGAAGCCGATAAGCAAGACCTGCGTATCGGCGGGAAGATCGAGGCTCAACAGTTCGCGGATGCGCTCCGGTCTGACGGCGGCCGCGGCAACTTCGGACGACAGATCGCCCGTGAACCGGGCGACCGTTCAGGGCTCAACGACACCGGCGACCCGGGCACGATATTCGTGACCTGCGACCACGGCGACATGCGCATCGGCTCGCGGGGCGTCCTCGTCTACGACGACGACGGCGTGCGCGAGGTCACAGGCGAATCAGGTGTCCACAGCCGGGGAGAGGTGCACGAGCTCTACGACGCGGTCGTCAATGGCAAGCCGGTCTACCACTCGGGCCGCTGGGGCATGGCAACTGCCGAGGCTATCTTCGCGATGGTCGAGTCTTCCCAGACGGGCAAGGTAGTCGAGCTCAGCCACCAGGTGCCCGTGCACCCCGAGTACGACGCGGACCTGAAGGTGGTGCCGATCTAAACGCTGAGGGCTGTCCAACATGGTCGATGGCCAGCCGTTGTTGCGTGGAGGAGGGTTCCGGTGCCTTTGAACAACAGGGAGATGGACGAGATATTCAAACTCGGCCCGGGCACGCCGTCGGGTGAAGTGTTCCGGAGGTACTGGCTGCCGGTGGAGACGTCGGCGAACCTCGACGGTGGTCGGGGACCGGTGCGGCCCAGCGCGAAGAACCCTGTACGGGTAAAGGTGCTGGGGGAGAACCTCGTGCTCTTCCGCGACGCGACAGGCAAGCCGGGACTGCTGGAAGAGCACTGCTCGCACCGCGGGACGTCGCTCGTCTACGGTCGCGTGGAGGACGAGGGATTAAGGTGCCTCTACCACGGATGGCTGTACGACCGCGACGGCAACTGCCTCGACATGCCCTGCGAGCCGCCGGGGCGGCGCTTCCGCAACTCCGTGAAGCACCCGTCGTACCCGTGCGTCGAGGTCGGAGGGCTGATCTTCGCCTACCTGGGCCCGCCTGAACTGCAGCCGCCGTTCCCCCGCTACCCGGCGCTGTTCCGGGAGGACGGGATGCGCGTGGCCGGAAAGGGCAACCGCATCCAGAAGTCGAACGCGTTGTTGCAGACACTCGACAACGTGCTGGACGTCTGGCACCGCGAGGTCGCCCACGGATGGTTCAAGGGCGGCGAACCGGTGCACGCGCTCCATCATGGCTACAACGGCGACCCCGCCACGCCCATCCGGTTCGAGACGACGCCCTGGGGGGCCTGCTACGTGACACTCCAGAACACGAGGAACCCGGGCGTCTACGAATACCACGAGACGCACGCCCTCTTCCCCTGCCAGCGCGCCCGGACCAACACCATCAATTGGGCAGTACCGATGGACGACCACACGACGCGATGGTTCGGCGTGAGTTTCGAGCCGTTCGGTCCGGACGGGCAGATATCGGACGCCGCCCTTCGAAGGCTCCATGCCGACACTCCCGCCGACGCCGGAGGCCCGTTCTATGAAGGGTGGTTCGAGGACGTTGGCTACTGGTGGAACACGGGGCACCCGCTCCGCCAGGGGCCCATCTGGGAAGATGAGGCTGTCATGAGCACCCAGGGCAGGGAAGAGCGCGGCGGCCTGCCCGACTTCGAGAAGATGACGTTCGGCAGTTCCGACCGTGGCGTGCTCCTCATGCACAAGCTCTGGGACGAGCAGATAGCGCGCGTGCAGGACGGCATCGACCCGGTCGGCATCGTGCGCGGCGCCGAATCAGACCAGATCATTCCCGTTCCGGGCCAGGTGGTCTTCGTCGACCGCGAAGAGGGCATGCGGCTCTTCAACACGCCGCTCGAAGAACGCATCGCGGTCCTCGCAGAGAAGGTACAAGCGCGGTAGACGCTCCTGGGCGTTCCGCGATGTTCACTCCGGCGGCTTCCGCGTGTAGAGGCGGACGCAGTCTTCGATGCCGGGCCAGGACGGCAGCGGCAGCAGCCGTTCCAGACTCCAGTCACGGCTGAGCATCTCGCGGAAGGCGGGGTCTCCGGTGAACCGGCTGTCTCCGATGGAGACGAACCGCGCCCCGCCGAACCTTCGCAGCGACTCCCATGCTATCGGCCGCCCATCGGGAGGCCAGCAGAGCAGTAACGCGTCGCAGGCCTCATATGCGGCGATGGCCGCCAGCGCGTCCTGACGCTCAATGCGGACATAGGGCGAACCCAGCGGCTCGTCGGCGTCGGTTGCGAACACGCTCACGCCTTCGTCACGGAGAAGCCTCGCCCACAACCCCAGCCCGGCGCAGACCTCGAGCACCGAGCAACCGTCGAAGAAGTCCGCAACGGCGCGGACGGCCTCGCGAGTCGGCACGGCATAGCCATACCACGCGATGAAGGTGCGCCTGCGGGCGTGCTCGTCACGCAAGGCCTCGTCCGAGTCAGCGGACTCCGAGCCCCGGTGAGCCCACGGCCTAGGACCCGCTGCCTCGATCGCGCTCCAGAGGACATCGGAGTCGATGTCAACTACCGGGGTCAACGCATGCTGTCCGACGCTCTAGAGCCTCAGGGCGCGCGCCAGGTTCCCGCCGAGGATCTTGTCCTTGTCCTCGCCGGACAGACCGCTTCCGCTGATGTCGGTGGTGGCGTTCGGCAGGCGCTGGAACTCGGGGTGGGGGAAGTCCGTGCCGATGACGAAGTTGTTCGCGCCATAGGCTTCCACCAACTGCTCCAGCGGTTCGATGCTCTCGACCGCGGTCAGGCAGTGCTGCTTGATGAGTTCGCTCGGGCGGGTGTTGGTCCGCGCACAGGCGCGCTCGATGTAGAAGGACCTGTCGGCGCCGTGCATCGCATAGGCCATCCATGACGCCCCGGCCTCGAAGAAGAGGAAGCGGAGCTTCGGGAACCGGTCCAGCACTCCGCCGAGCGTCAGCGCCGCGCACGCGACGGTGTAGTCGAGTCCGAACCCGACGTACGTCCCGATGTGCATGCGGTGGTAGCGCTCCGTGCCGACCATCGGATACGAGGTGCGATGGTCGTAGAAGTTCCCGCGGTGCCCCTGCGTGAAGTTGTGGACCATGCACGCGAGGTCGAGGTCGCTCACCGCCTCCCAGAACGGGTAGAGCTCGTACGCGTCGAGGTTCCCGTCCAGGTAGCTTCCGCAGATGGTCACTGCCCGGAGCCCCATCGCCGCGGCGCGTTCGAGCTCCCGGACGGACTCGTCGATATCGTCCCACGGCACCGTTATCTGGCAGATGAAGCGGTCCGGATACCGGTTCTGCAGCTCAGCCGCCGCGTTGTTGTAGAGCCTTGCCAGCGCGGCGCGGAGCCACAACGGGCTATCGGGCGGCATCAGCAGGTTGGGCATCGCGCGTTGGGTGTTGAGCACCTGCATGTCGAAGCCCAGCCTGTCCATCTCGGCAAGGCGCGCCTCGGCATCCCACGTCGGGTCGCCCACGTGCCCGTCCAGCGAAGGTTCGACGCCGGCGATCGCCGCCTTGACCACGTCCAGATCGACGATCTGGAGCGCATCGCGATACATCATCTCCTCGATCAGAGCGCCGCCGGAGCGCGGGATCATGTCCCGCAGTTCTCTGTGGTCGATGGTCAGGCTGAAGTGCGTGTCCGCGTCGATCCGCTTAGTCATCACCTGCGTTGCCATTGGCTGCCTCCTCTGCGCGAACTCCTCTCCCGAACAGTCTCAATACTACTCCCCAACGCAACCGATGCTCAGCCAGGCCGTCCTTGTCCGGTGAGTCAGTCGTCCAGGAGCCGGCGGTACTTCCCGTTCTGCAGGAAGTCGATGTACTCCCGGAGGCCTGCCTCCATGTCATATTCGGGCGCGAAGCCGAAGTCCCGGTTCGCGGGCGAGTCGGGGTCGACAGGCACGCCCCGCACCTCGGGCTCCGGCGCCTCGATGTGAGAGCCGGGTATAAGCCGCATGATGACCTGCGTGATCTCATACATCGTCAGCTCCTCCTTCGACTGGAGCCGGTAGACGTTGGCGGGCAGGTCGTCCGCGAGCGTGGCCATCATTTCGCCGCGGCCCGCATCCGAGGCGTACATCACGGGCACGGTGCGGATGGGCGGCGCGGGGTTGATCTCGCGGGGCGTCGACACCGCAGCCGAGTCCCACGCGTCGAGGACCACCGGCTCGCCGCGCAGGGACTTCTCGACGATGGGCTTGAGCGCCCTGCCGAAGCCTCCCGCGAAGTCGTACCCCGGCCCGAACAGCTGGCCGGGGTAGATGACGACGATGTCCATGTCGTACAGCCCGCGGTAGTCGTTGCAGAGCAGTTCCGTGGCGACCTTGTGGCTCGTGTACGGGTCGGGCTGTATCTTCACGTTGCCGGAGGCCGCCGCCTCGAAGAACTGGCGCGCTGTCGGGACGGTCTTGCCGGTGCTGACGTGCACGACGCGTTCCACCTTCAGCGCCCGCGCCGCCTCCAGCACGTTGAGCGTGCCGATGACCATCGTCTGCGCCGCCGCCAGCGGGCGGTCGTAGGCCGGGCCGGTGAGGAAGCTGGCCGTGTGCAGGATGCGCTGCACGCCGTGGTCCGCCACGGCGGCGAACACCTCGGACGCGTTGGAGATGTCGCCCTTCACGAACCGGACGCGGTCCTTCACGTCGTCGAGCAGTTCGGTCTTGATCGCGATGTCGAACGCGACCACGTCCTCGCCCTGTTCGAGCGCGTAGCGGACCGCGAACGATCCCCCGAGGCCGCACCCTCCCGTCACCATCACCGTCATGGCCTTGCCTCCTTCCAAGCTCCGCTGTCGTGGGGTATAGCACCCGCCCCCTCGCGCGTCAAAGCGGGCCTGCTTCCGTCATGCCAGCGGAGGCCGGCATCCAGACCTGAAGTCGCCTCCTCGAACAAGGTGTGCAATCGGCCCAGAAATCTGCACATCTTGTTGCGGGTGTTACGAGTAAACCAAGGGCTTCGTTTGAGCACCTTGAGCACCTTGCGTTGCTCTGCCCAAGGCCATGGCCTGCTTGCCGTGAAAGTTGAACAAGGTGCGCAGAGTTTTCAAAAGTTGGGCGCCGGAGCCATAGATCCTGTCTATAGGTGGGAAGGCGAGATATAGACGCGGTCTATGGGTGCTGCCGGTACGACGTCATGCAACCAGCGTACGCGGGCAGGGCGCGACCGCGAAAGGGGCGGGTGTCACACAAGTGGAGGTCAGCGGAGCCGCCAGAGACCTCTCAAGGAACGTACCACATACGCAAATACTCCCGAGAGATATTTCGACTCCGCCTGCGGCTGCGCTCAACATGACAGGCGCCCCACGCCCCACCTTCGGCAGTACCCTCTCCCAACCCTCTCCCCTTGTAGGGAGAGGGGATTCCGCGCTACCACGCAGGCCCGAGGGGCGCGGCGCGAAGCCCTGCTGCCTGAACAGGGCTTCACTAACGCAGGGCGATGAGCGTGCCTGTCTCCCCGGAGGTGACGTAGAGGCCGCGCTCCGTTACGACGATCCGGCCGGTAAGCGGAACACCGGTGCGGACGATCCGATCAAGCTCGCCGGTAACGCGGTCGACGACGTGGACCTCCCCTGCATCGTTGCCGATATGAACAGAGCGGCCTGCTGCCGCCGGGGCAGAATGGATGAGCGCTCCGGTGTCGTACTCCCAGAGCAGGGCGCCGTCGGCAACCGACACTGCGTGGAGCCTTCCATCGCGGCTGCCCGCGTATGCGACGCCGTCGAGGACCGCCGGGCCGCTCAGGGCGCTGTCGCGGGAGAGGACCCGGCCCCAGACCAGCCCCTTGGGCAGGGGCGGCTCCGCCTGCAACCCCCAGACGACGAACTGCTGCCGCCACGAACGGAAGGCGCGCTCGAATGGGTACTCCAGCTTCGTCCAGTCGACCGCCGCCAGCCTTCCCCGTCCTGTGCCGATGAGGAAGTACTCACCGGTGAACACCGGGCTCTCCGCCAGGGCGTTGAGCGTGTCGAAGATGAGCCGCTTCCTGCCGGTTATGAGGTCGAGCACGTAGACGAGGCCGTCGTCCACGGCGAGCGCCATCAGGTCGCCCTGGAACGCCGGAGGCGCAACGACGCTCCCGTCAGCCCGGAACGTCCAGAGCAACCGCCCGTTCTCAGCGTCGACCGCGTAGAGCGTGCCGTTCCACGACCCGGCGTAGACCACACCCCGGTAGACGGCGGGCGACGCGAAGGATGCGCCGTCAGCCTGGAAGCGCCACAGTTCCGTCCCGTCTTGACGGTCCACCGCGAGCAGCAGTCCGTCGCGCACCGCCACGTAGACGGCATCCGGCGTTACGGCGGGAGTGGTGACGGTCACGGTGGTCAGTTGGCGTTCCCAGAGGAGGTCGCCGGTCGCAGCGTCCAATGCAACGATCCGGTCGTCCCCGGTTCCGAGGAAGATCTGTCCGCCGGAGACGGCAGGCGCGGCGCTGAGCGGGTGCGGCGTCTCGAACCTCCACAGATCCTCGCCTTTGAGCCCGTCGTGGGACGGGACGGCTGCGGTGTGCGCGGGGTCGCGGCCTGCCATCGCCCAGTCGCCGGCGTTTACAGGCGCGTCGACTCCGCTCGCCGGGAGCGGGACGGGCCCGCTGAAGATGACGCCGGTGGCCCACAGACCCCAGACCAGCAGAAGAGCACCGGCGACGCAGGCAGCCGCGAGCCATCCGATGCGGGAGCGCGAACGGGCGCTGCGTCTCGTTGCAGCGTGCCACGTACCGCCCCGGCTGCGAAGAGGGTTGGTCATCGTGCAAGTCTACGCCCCGCGAGTGCGCCCCTTGTGGCACAATGCATCTGACACACCACGCGGAGGATGAACGATGCCCCAGGTAGTGCTCCTGCGACACGGCGAAAGCGACTGGAACCTCTCCAACCGCTTCTCCGGCTGGACCGACGTCGACCTCACCGACACCGGACGCGAGGAGGCCGCGCGCTCCGCCCGGCTGCTGCTGGAGGAGGGCTTCACCTTCGACGTTGCCTACACATCCGTCCTCAAACGGGCCATCCGCACCCTGTGGATCGTCCTCGACGAGATGGACCTCATGTGGCTCCCCGTTATCCGGGACTGGCGGCTGAACGAGCGCCACTACGGCGCGCTCCAGGGGCTCAACAAGGCCGAAACCGCCGCCGAGCACGGCGAGGAGCAGGTGCTCCTCTGGCGCAGGAGCTACGATGTTCCGCCGCCCGCGCTGACGCCGGACGACGAGCGCCATCCCGGACGCGACCGCCGCTATGGCGCCGTTCCGGCAGGCGAGATGCCGCTCACGGAGTCGCTCAAGGAGACGGTCGCGCGGTTCGTGCCGTACTGGGAGAGCACGATCGCGCCGGACATCCGCGCGGGCAAGCGGGTGCTCATCGTCGCGCACGGCAACAGCCTCCGCGCGCTCGTCAAGCACCTCGACAATATCTCGGACGCCGACATCATCGACCTGAACATCCCCACCGGCGTCCCGCTCGTGTACGACCTCGCGGACGACCTCACGCCCCAGGGCAGCTGCTACCTCGGGGACCAAGCGGCGATCGAGCAGGCGGTGGCGGCGGTCGCCGCGCAGGGCAGGTCGTCGGCGTAGGGCAGGGCTCCTCGGTCAGTCGGCGGGAGCCTCGGTGCGCTGGTCGTGGCGCCAGATGCCCCGCCACGTCAGTCCGGATGCCGCGGTGATGCTCAGGCAGACGCACCCGTTGATGATGAACGCCCCGGGCACCCCGGCGACGGATGAGATCCCGCCTATGACCGCCGAGCCCGTCCCGTTCCCCAGCCCGGCGAGGATCGAGGAGAAGCTGCCCACACGGCCCCGGTAGTAGTCGGGCGCCACGAGCTGGATCAGCGCCTGCCTCGCCGTGAAGCTGACGACGTCCATCAGGCCGAGGAACGCCAGCACGGCGAGCGCGACGTAGAACCACGACGACAACGCCAGCGCGGCGAGTCCCAGCATGGCGAGGCCGAGCGAGTAGCCCACGTTGGCGAGCACGATCATGACGCCCTTGCGGGGCGGGTCGCCCATGCGGAGAAGGATGCCGGTGCCGAGGAAGGAGCCCGCCGCGGGCGCCGCAACGAGCATCCCCAGGCCGACCGCGCCAACCCCGTACACGTCTTCCGCCAGCGCGGGCATGATGATGCGGAAGAACCCGAACGACATCACGCCGAAGTCCATCAGGTACGCCCCCCAGAGCACCTCCTTCGTCCTCAGGTAGCGCGCCCCTTCCCATATCGCCGCGAGCGATACCCGGCGGGCCTCTCCCAACTGCTCCCCCGACGTACGGATCGCCATCGTCGCGAATACGGCCAGCAGGAGGAACACCGCATTGACGGCGAACGCCCAGCCCACGCCCACCAGCGCGATGAGCACGCCACCGACGAGCGGCCCGCCGAACAGCGTGCCCTGGCTGAGCGCGCCGAACCACGTGATGCCGTTCATGACGTAGGCCCTCGGCACCAGGCGGGGCAGGAACGCCCGCTCCGCCGGACGCCCCAGGATGCTCATGCCAGACCAGAAGCTCGCGAGGAGCCACAGGTGCCACACCTGCACGGCGCCCGTGAATATCAGCACGGGCAGCAGGGCGAGCCCCGCGAAGTTGGCCGCCTGCGTGTAGATGAGGAGTTTCTTCCGGTCCACCGCGTCGGCGAGGGCTCCGCCCAGAAGACCGAGCACGATCACCGGGAGGGTCATGAATATCCCGGTGATGCCGAGGTCCAGCGTGGAGCCGGTAAGGTCGAAGACGAGGAAGCCGAGGAGGAGTTCGCGCATGTTCCGCGCGAGCCCCTGCAACAGCCCCTGTGCCCAGAACAGCTGGAAGTCGCGGATCGCTAGTGCGCCCCACCGTCCCAGCGGAGCGTCCGGCGCGCCCGACTCCTCCTCTTGTCGCTCGGTCGCCATCCCGCCCACTGTATCACTGCGCCTTCGGCTGCGCCGTTTGCCACGCCGCCGCCCGCGCCGTATCGTTGCAGGCGTCAGCATCCCGCACCCGCGCACCCAGGAGGCCCATCATGGTAGAAGACCGCACCATCGCCGCAGACCCCAGTTGGAGCGAGCACGACGCCGACGAGTGGGCGGACGCTATCACGACCGCGATGAAGCTCGGTGGCGTGGAGCACTTCTTCTTCGTCTCCGGCTCAGAGATCGGCTTCTACCAGGAGGCTGTCGCGCGCGCCGCCTCCAAGGGCTGGCCCGCGCCGCGCCTGCTCACGGTGACGCACGAAGGCTCGGCGCTGAACGCCGCGCTCGGCAGCGCGATGGTGCGCGAGCAACCGGCCGCGACTGCGGCGCACGTGGACGTGGGCACGTTCAACTACGGCGCGGGGCTGCACACGGCGTGGCGCGGCGGCTACCCGGTGCTCATCACGGCGGGAGCGGGGCCGCGCGCCTATCCGGGCTCGATGCGCGGCGCGCGCTCCAACAGCGTGCAGTGGGTGCAGGAGCCGCGCGACCAGGGCGAGATCGTGCGGCAGTACACGAAGATCGACCACCGGCTCGACCACACGGACAACCCCGGCCTCATCGTCAGCCGCCTGCTGCAGGTGGCGATGAGCGAGCCGCGCGGGCCGGTGTACATGACGGTGCCGCAGGAAGCGGCGATGCTGCCGCTGCCGGGCAAGACGCGGTTCCCGACCCGCGACGAACTCGGCGTCGCTCGCCCCGTCTGGCCGGACCCGTCGGACGCGAAGCGCGTCGCGGAGTGGCTGGTGAAGGCGGAGAACCCGGTCGTCATCCTGGGGCAGTCAGGCCGCAACAGCGCGTCGGTCGAGCCGCTCGTCCGGCTCGCGGAGCTGCTCGCGCTGCCGATGACGGACTCGGAGCGCACGATGACGATGAACTTCCCCACGACGCACCCGCTCTCCGGTACCGGGCCGACCGCGGCGCAGGCTGACGTGGTGGTCGTCATCGAGACGCCTGTGCCGTACATGCCTGCGAACGCGCCGCGCCCCGGCACGAAGATCGTGTGGGTGGACCCGGACCCGGTGCAATCGCGGTACAAGACGATGGAGTTCCACGCCGACGTGTGGCTGCCGGTGCTGGCCGGGCCGTTCGCGGAGGCGGTGTACGAGCAGGCTGCGGCGATGCTGTCGAAGGCGGACATGGGACGCATCGAGGAGCGGCGCGAGCGGCTGGCGCAGCGCAAGCAGGAGATACGGAAGCAGGACGAGGACGCCGCGATGCGGGTGGCGACGCGCGACCCCATCAGCCCGCGGTGGGTCGGCTACCAGATCGGGCAGGTGCTCGAGGAGCAGGCGATCGTGCTGGACGACACGCTGAGTTCGACCGCCGCGTTCCGTCCGTACCACGGGCGCCACCAGCCGGGATCGTACTTCAAGAGCGGCGGCAGCGCGGGCGGCTGGGGGACCGGCGCGGCGTTCGGCGCGAAGACGGCGGCGCCCGACCGGGACGTGGTGCTCGTGACCGGCGACGGCTATTTCATGTTCGGCAGCCCGCTCGCGGCGCTCTGGTCGTCGGGGCACTACAAGACGCCGTTCCTGACGGTGGTGTTCGTCAACAAGTCGTACAGCACGGGAACGGCGGGCGTGGACAACGCGTACCCGGCAGGCTACGCGGCATCGGCGGGCTACGAGGGCGGGCTGTTCGACCCGCCGCCGGACTTCGCGAAGCTCGCGGAAGTGGCGAACGGCTACGGCGAGTCGGTGACGGACCCCGCGGAGGTCGGCCCTGCGCTCAAGCGCGGCCTGACCGAAGTGCGGAACGGCTCGCCCGCGGTCATCGCCGTGCAACTGCCGACGCTGCCGGACGAGTTGCACAAGCTGGGCGGGACGCGGTAGGGGAGGGGCCAGACAACCCAGCCCCTCCCGGAGGGCCCTCACCCTAACCCTCTCCCTCAGGAGAGGGGACCAGGCTAGAGGCTCAGCCCCATGAGGGGCAGGACCTCGGTTGCGAGGCGGCGGGCCTGGCGCTCGTGGTCGTAGAGGGGGTTGAGGGCGATGAGGCCGAGGCCGGTTTCGGCGATCGCCATCAGGCCCTCGGCGCACTGCTCGGGCGTGCCGTAGACGCTGACGCGCTCGGCGCGCTGTCCGCTGCCGGAGTGCATCGTGAACCAGGGCTGCATCCGACGCAGCGCCGTCTCCGGGTCGTCCTCCACACCGATGAACACGCGCTTTGACGTGGTGAACGTTGCGGGGTCGCGTCTGTGGGCTTCCAAGTGGGCGCGCATCGCTTCCTGCTCGTCGCGGAAGCGTGCCGTGGACGTTGCGCCCGCGCCCATCCAGCCGTCGCCCAGCCGTGCGGCGCGGTCGAGCGCGGCGGGGGCGTGGCCGCCGAACCAGAGCGGGATGCGCTCCTGGACGGGCGTGGGGCTGATGAAGGCGTCGTCCAACTGCCAGAAGCGGCCTTCGAAGGTGACGCGCTCGCCGGTCCAGAGTCGCTGCATCAGCACCAGCCCCTCCTCGAAGCGGGACGCCTTGCCCGCCGCCGGAGCGCCGAACGCCTCGGAGAAGGGCGCGCCGGTGGCGTTGCCCATGCCGACCCCGGCGATGAGCCGTCCGTTCGAGAGGCGGTCGAGGGTCGCGAGGCTCTTGGCGAGGTTGATGGGGTTGCGCAGGACGCTGATGAGGACGGAGCTCCCGAGGAGCGCCTTATCCGTGAGGGCGGCGGCGTAGGAGAGCAGCGGGATGGGGGCGAGGTCGTTCTGGGCGTTGATGGCCTGCTCGACCACCCAGCAGCTGTGGTAGCCCAGCTCCTCGACAGCCGCGAAGAAGGGCGGCAGCACGGCGACGTCGATCTCGCCGGGGAACCGCTGGGGTATGGCGATGCCGAAGCGCAGGTCCGGATTGATGATGACGTGCTCTCCTGTTATCCGGCGTCTGTATGGAGTGCAGGTGAAGGCGTTGGGAGAGTGGGTCTGGTGATGATATTCGGTTCGCCGACACCTGAGAGCACTCCGAGCCAGGTGGATGTAAACTCGCCTAGAGTGAAATCGATCTGATGCTGCTTGATCTGACCTGCAGGTGTGATCCAGAACTCCTCGACAAGCCCATCAGCCCCCGCGTCGGCTCCGGCTTCATACCTGATGTGCCTGACCTCTGCGCTATCAAGCGTGGTACTCCCCAGGTCAGTGTAGGCAGCGCCTTGGGATTCAGGTGCATCGATATATGCGCAGATCTCTCGGGCAGGCGAGAATTCGCTGACTTCCTGCCATGTACCGAACGATTCATTATCCATCTGGGTACGCAGATAAATCGCACCTCCGACGCCTATCATTTCTGCTGTTTCCGAGTACATCGCTGGGGGGTATCCAGGTAGTGTCGGGAAAGGCGATATCACGGCGTGGTATTCGCTGTTATCATTGACGCTCATATCCCACGTGCTAACGGTTTCTGCTCCATCAGGGCTTGTGAAGGACACAGTGTACGTAACATCGTAGGGAACTTCGCCTCGCACAGCGGCGCAGGCATCTTGGAGTACAGATTGAATGCTGCTCGTTTCAGGTGAAGAGCAGCCGCCGAAAGCAGCAGTGAGTGCCCCTAGCGCCAGAATGAACGGCGCATAGTCTCTCATCCGCCTACTTCCCCAGGATGTTGAGCGCGGCGCCGGCGCGGAACCACTCGAGTTGCTCGCCGCTCATGGTGTGCGTGAGCTCGATCTCCTCGTCGCCGCCCTCGAAGTGGTGGATGACGGCGCGGACGGGCTTGCCGGGCGCGATCTCGTCCAGGCCGGTGATGCTGATGGTGTCGGCCTCGAAGATCTTGTCGTAGTCGTCCGGGTCGGCGAAGGTGAGGGGGAGGATGCCCTGCTTCTTGAGGTTGGTCTCGTGGATACGGGCGAAGCTGCGGACGATGACGGCCCTGGCGCCAAGGAGGCGGGGCGACATCGCGGCGTGCTCGCGGGAGCTGCCCTCGCCGTAGTTGAAGTCGCCGACGGCGACCCAGCCGAGTCCGTGCTCCTTGTAGTAGCGGGCGACCTGCGGGAAGGGGGCGCGCTCGCCGGTGACCTGGTTGAGCCCCTCGCCGCGCTCGTCGGTGAAGGCGTTGACCGCGCCGAGGAAGGCGTTATCGCTCAGCCGCTCCAGGTGGCCGCGGAAGCGCAGCCACGGGCCTGCAGGGGAGATGTGGTCGGTCGTGCACTTGCCCTTGGCCTTCACGAGCACCTGCACGCGCTCGAAGTCGTTGCCGTCCCAGCGCGGGAAGGGCGAGAGCACCTGCAGGCGTGTCGACGTCGGGTCGACGTTCACGACGATGCCGCTGCCGTCATCGGCGGGAGGCTCGTAGCCGAAGCCGCGGCCCGCGAAGCCGTCCTCCGGCACCTCGGGCGCCTCGCCGGGCGGGTCGAGCTTGAACGGCTGGCCGTCCGCGCCGGTGAGCGTGTCGGTCATCGGGTTGAACGAGAGGCGGCCTGCGAGGGCGAACGCGGTCACGATCTCCGGGCTCGCGATGAAGTTCATCGTGGAAGGGTTGGCGTCGTTGCGGGCAGGGAAGTTGCGGTTGAACGACGTGACGATGGAGTTGACGTCGCCGGGGTTGATGGTGGGTCGCTTCCACTGGCCGATGCAGGGGCCGCAGGCGTTGGCCATGACGCTGGCGCCGACGGACTCGAGCGCGGCCATCTGTCCGTCGCGCTGGATCGTGGCGTTGACGGCCTCCGAGCCGGGGGTGACGAGGAAGTCGACCGCCACCCCGACGCCGTGCTCGGCGGCCTGCCGGGCGACGTTGGCAGCGCGGGAGACGTCCTCGTAGGAGGAGTTGGTGCAGGAGCCGATGAGGGTGGCCGAGAGCCGGTCCGGGTAGTTCTCCTTGATGACGGCGTCCGCGAGTTCGGAGATGGGGCGCGCGAGGTCAGGCGTGTGCGGGCCGACGACGTGCGGTTCCAGCGTGTCGAGGTCAATCTCGATGACGCGGTCGAAGTACTTCTCGGGCTCGGCCTCGACCTCGGCGTCGGCGGCGAGCAGGTGCGCGTACCTGTCGGCGAGTCCAGCGAGCTCGGGCCGGCCGGTCGCGCGGAGGTAGGCGGCGGCGTGGCCGTCGTAGGGGAAGATGGAGGTTGTCGCGCCGAGTTCGGCGCCCATGTTGCAGATGGTGGCCTTGCCGGTCGCGCTCATGGAGTTGACGCCGGGGCCGAAGTATTCGACGACGGCGTTGGTGCCGCCCGAGACGGTGAGGATGCCGGCGAGCTTGAGGATGACGTCCTTGGGAGCGGTCCAGCCGCTCATGGAGCCGGTGAGCTTCACGCCGATGAGGCGCGGGTAGAGCACCTCCCACGGGAAGCCGGCCATCACGTCGACCGCATCTGCGCCACCGACGCCGGAGGCGAACGCGCCGAGCCCGCCCGCGTTGGGCGTGTGAGAGTCGGTGCCGATGATCATGAGGCCGGGGAAGGCGTAGTTCTCCAGGATGACCTGGTGGATGATGCCGGAGCCGGGCCCCCAGAAGCCGAGGCCGTACTTGGCGGCGGAGGAGCGGAGGAAGTCGTAGACCTCGCGGCTCTCGGACTTGGCGAGGTTGGTGTCGGCGAGGGCGCCCTCGAACGCGGTGATGAGGTGGTCGCAGTGGACGGTGGTCGGGACTGCGGTGGTGGGCTTGCCCGCCTGCATGAACTGGAGGATGGCCATCTGGCCGGTGACATCCTGCAGTCCGACGCGGTCGGGGCGGAGGTTGAGGTAGCTCTCGCCGGGGAGGAGGTCGGCGTCGCCGGGGTCGTCGAGGTGTCCGAGCAGGACTTTCTCTGCGTAGGTGAGCGGTCGTCCGAGGCGGTCGCGCACGGTCCGGAGCCGCTGCTCCATCTTCTCGTATGCCTCCTCGACGAATGCCGGGGTCGAATCAACAAGGGGTGCGGCCATGTGCAGTCATCCTCCGCGATATGTGATGTGCGTAACGGCTAGATTATCACGCCTCGGTCAGGAGCGGGGGAGGGTAAGAGGCTAGCCCAGTTCTGCGACGGCTGCTGCGAGGTCGAGCGTGCCGAGGTAGATGGCGGCGCCGATGATGGCGCCCTCCGCCCCGATGTCGGCGAGGGTGCGCAGGTGGTCTATCTCGGCGATGCCGCCGGAGGCGATGATGCGTGCGCCGCCCGCGGCTTCCGCCCGCTCCACCATGTCGCCGACCGCCGCGAAGTTCGGGGAGGTGAGGGTGCCGTCGCGGGTGATGTCGGTGTAGATGAAGCGCCGCACGCCCATGTCCGCCATGCGGTTGAGCAGGTCGGGCGCGGGGATAGCGCCGCTCTCCGTCCACCCCGCAACTGAGGCGATGCCTTCCCGGGCGTCGATGCCGACGATGACGCGCTCCGCTCCGTGCGCAGCGAGCGCCTGCTCGATGAGCTCGGGCTCCTCAACGGCGGCGGTGCCGAGCACGACCCTGTCGACGCCGTCGGCGATGGCCTCGGCGATGACGTCCGCCGAGCGGAGGCCGCCGCCGAGCTCGATGGGGATGCCGACCGCCGCGGCGACGGCGCGCACCTCGGCTGCCTGCGTGCGCCGTCCCTCTCTCGCGCCGTCCAGGTCCACGACGTGGATGCGGGGCGCACCGTCAGCCTCGAAGCCGCGGGCCACGCCGACGGGGTCGTCGCCGAACGTGGTCTGGCGGTCGTAGTTGCCCTGCAGGAGGCGCACGACGGCTCCGCCGCGCAGGTCTATGGCGGGGATGATCTCCATGGCGTCAGGCTTGCTCCCGCACGAGGCGCTTCACGAAGTTGTCGTAGAGCATGAGGCCCGGCGCGCCGCTCTTCTCCGGGTGGAACTGGGTGGCGACGACGTTGTCCCGAGCGATGAAGCTGGTGAAGTTGACGCCGTAGGTGGTCTCGCCCGCTGTCCAGGAGGGGTCATCCGGCGCGGCGTAGTAGGAGTGGACGAAGTAGAAGTAGCTCGACTCCGGCACGCCGTCGAAGAGCGGGTGAGGCTGCCTGAGGGCGACGGAGTTCCAGCCCATGTGCGGCACCTTCAGCCCCGGCTCGAAGCGCCTGACGTGACCCGGCACAATGCCGAGGGCGGGAGTGTCGCCTTCCTCGGAGTGGTCGAGGAGGAGCTGCAGGCCGAGGCAGACGCCGAAGAACGGCCTGCCGTCTGCTATCCAGTCGCGGATGGGGTCGGCCATGCCGTGGGCGTTGAGCGCGGCGACAGCCTGCGGCGACGCGCCCTGTCCGGGGAAGACGACTGCCGAGGCAGAGTCGAGTTCGCCGGGGGAGGAGACGAAGCGCGCGGGGTAGCCGAGGCGCTCGAACGCCTTCTGGACGCTCCGGAGGTTGCCCGCGCCGTAGTCTATGATCGCGATGGGGCCCACGGAGAGATTCTAGCAGGGGTTGGTCAGAGCACCTTGTAGGCGAAGACGTAGTACCAGATGTCGGGCTCGCCGTTGGGCATGGGCTGGAAGGGGTCCGTCTGTTCCACGAGCTCCCACTTGCCCGCCTCCGCCAGCGCGTTCTGCTTCACGTCGAAGCCGCCCTCGGTGTAGTAGTCCGTGCGGATGGAGAAGACGATGCAGCCGCCGGGCTTCGTGACGCGGACGAGCTCGTCGAGCGACTCCGCCGGGGCGTGGCCGAAGGTGAACGTGCCGACGCAAGTGGTGGAATCGAAGAAGTCGCTCTCGAAGGAGAGCGGCTTGCCGAGCTCGCCGACGACGAGTTCCTCGTAGACGAACTTCTCGTTGGCGGTCATCAACATGCCGGGAGAGAGGTCGAGCGCGGTGATGCGCTTGAAACCGAGCCGCGCCAGCTCCTGGCCGACCATGCCGGTGCCTGCGCCCGCGTCAAGCAGTTTGGACTCGGGGTCAGAGATGTACTTGGCGAGCGTTTCCGCCGCCGTGCGCGGGCCGATGAAGCCGAGCGATTCGAGGTCGGCGTCGTAGTCGGTTGCCCAGCCGTCGTACTCGGTGGTCAGTTCGTCGTAGTCCTTCGAGTCGTAGACCCGCTGGATGCGTTCGGTGCGCGCCTTGTCGGACGTCATGGCAATGCCTCCGTGTCGAGTGGTGCGTTCGCCAGACTACCACGGATGGGGAGGAGGATGCCGTTGTGATTCCCGTGACCTGCGGTCACTCTGGATTCCAGCTTCCGCCGGAATGACGGGGGCTGCGCCCCCAAGGGCCCTCACCTCTCCCTCAGGGAGAGGTGAGGGCAGGCCTCCCTGAGAGATTCCTCGACTACGCCTGCGGCTCCGCTCGGAATGACAACTTCGGTGGGGTCAGGCGGTGCGGCGGCGGAGAGGAGCGAAGAGGAAGATGAGCGCGCCGGGGGCGGCGACCGCGCCTCCGAGCCAGAAGATGCTCCGGTACGAGTCCGTGAGGTCGACGACGATCCCCATGACGATGGCGCCGACCGTCGCGCCGCTGAGGCTGCTGAGGAACATGATGCCGACCGTTGAACCCTGCAGACCGGGCGGCGCGGCGTCCATGGCAGTCGCGTTGACGACGTCCTGGCTCGACCAGAGGAAGAGCCCGATGAAGGCGAGGGCGAGGGTGATGACGAGGACCTCGGCCTGGAGGGTGATCGACGTGAGCGGCAGGGTGAAGTCCAACGCAATCGTGTTCTCGCCGAAGGCCGCGATGATCAGCATGCCCACGCCGATGACGAGCATGGCGGCGACGATGGGGAGCCGCCGTCCGATGCGGTCGGAGAAGTAGCCGAAGAGCGGCCCGAAGACGACGCCGAGGAGCGTCAGCAGTCCGACGTGGAGACCGACGCCGAAGCTGTCCATGTCCAGACCGTCATCCAGCGCGAGGTAGACCGGCATGAAACTGACGAGTCCGAAGTGGGAGAAGGAGCGCGTGAAGTTGGCGTAGGCGAGGCTGACGTAGACGGGGTACCGGAGCAGGCGTATGGGGTCCGACAGTCGGGGGAGCTGGGTCTGGGACTCGTGTCGCTGCCTCGGCGCACCTGCGAGGAGCCAGAACATGAAGAGCGAGATGGCGACGGCCGGCATGAAGCTGAGGAGCGTGTAGAGCCGCCAGTCGTCGGCGAGCCAGAAGGCGAGGACGAAACCGACGCCGAGCGGGCCGAGCGCCTCGCCCGCGCCGGAGCCTGAGCCGTGGAAGGCGATCGCCATACCCCTGCGGTCGGGGAAGCGCGTGCTGAGCATGGAGATGGCCGGCGGGTGCCAGAACGAGGCGGCGAGTCCGCCGAGGGACGCCAGGGCGATGACCGGCCAGACCCACGGGGCGAGGCCGGAGAGCATCATGAAGAGGGCGGCGAAGAAGAAGGAGAGCGGGAGTATCCAGTGCCAGTAGCCGCTGAGCCTGTCCGACACGTAACCGACGAAGAAGTTGGGGAAGCCGCCGCCGAACTGCTTGATGATGGCGATGGCGGTGACGCCGGTTGCCGTGAGCTCGTACTCCTCGACGATGAGGGGGAGGAAGACGGCGAAAGCGGCGATGTACCAGTGCTTGAGCCCGTGGCCGACGGCGATGGTGGCGATGTAGGTAGGCCCGGCCGCGCGGAACGACCGGGGGCCGGGGAGTGCTGATGCGTCGCTTGCCATGTGGGTGTCTTTCGGAGAGAGCCGGTTGCGTTCGGGAATCTTAGGCATGATAGCAGGCGAGAGGTGTTGTATCGGCGGCAAGCGCGGCGCCTGCTATGCTCGCGGCATGTACGTCATCGGCACGGCAGGCCACGTCGACCACGGCAAGTCGACGCTCGTGCAGGCGCTCACGGGCATAGATCCGGACCGTCTCGCCGAGGAGAAGCGGCGCGGCATGACCATCGACCTCGGTTTCGCGTGGGTGACGCTGCCCAGCGGGCGCGAGGTGAGCATCGTGGACGTGCCGGGACACGAGCGGTTCATCAAGAACATGCTCGCGGGCGTGGGCGGCATCGACCTCGCGCTCCTGATCGTGGCGGCGGACGAGTCGGTGATGCCGCAGACGCGTGAACACCTGGCGATCCTCGACCTGCTCGGCGTGCGGCGCGGGCTGGCGGTCATCACGAAATCCGACCTCGCCGACGCAGACATCCTGGCGCTCGTGCAACTGGAGGTCGAGGAACTGCTGGCGGCGACGACGCTCGCGGGGTCGCCGGTGTACCCGGTCTCGGCGACGACCGGCGAGGGCGTGCAGGAACTCGCATCGGCGATCGACGCCGCGCTCGACGAGACGCAGCAGCGCCGCGACGTGGGGCGTCCGCGTCTGCCGGTCGACCGATCGTTCGCGGTCGCGGGGTTCGGCACGGTGGTCACGGGGACGCTCATCGACGGCTCGCTCGAAGCGGGACAGCCGGTGGAGATCGTGCCGGGCGGGGTGCAAGGGCGCATCCGGGGGCTGCAGTCGCACCGGCAGAAGATCGAGGCAGCCTCGCCCGGCAACCGGGTGGCGGTGAACCTGAGCGGCGTGAGCGCACAGGAGATAGCCCGGGGGGGCGTGCTGACGAGGCCGGGCTGGTTGCGGGCCACGCGCGCGGTTGACGTACGTCTCCATCTGCTGGACGACGCGCCGCACGGCATCCGCCACAACTTCCCCGCGACGTTCCACGCGTTCGCCGCCGAGGCCCCTGCCAAGGTCCGGCTGTTGGAGGAAGACGAGCTCGCGCCCGGCGGAGAGGCGTGGGCGCAGTTATGGCTGGAGGAGCCGGTTGCCGTCGTGCGCGGCGACCACTTCGTGCTGCGGTCGGCGGATGCGACGCTGGGCGGCGGGACGGTCGTGGACGTGGATGTGAAGCGTCATCGCCGCCGCCGAACGCCGCTGTTCGAGCGGCTGTCACGCCTCGCGGAGGGGAGCCCCACGGCGCAGTTGGTGTCGGCGCTGGAAGACCAGGAACCGGCGAGTGTTGGGGCGCTGGCGCGCCGCGCCAATGTTTCGGAGGCGGAAGCGCTCGAGCTGGCGCGGGAGGCGGTCGCGGAAGGTTCGGCGATCGCGCTCGGCGCCGAGGGGGTTACGGTCGGAGCGCAACTCTACACGGCAGCAGGATGGGGGCGGCTGTGCGGGCAGGCGCGCTCAACGCTTGGAGCATTCCATCGCGAGTTTCCGCTGCGCGAGGGGATAACACGCGAGGAGCTGCGCAGCAGGCTTGGCCTGCGAGGGAATGCCGCGCAGCCCGCGCTCGACCGGCTGGTCGCGGACGGCGTCGTGAGCGCGTCAGGAGGCTTGCTGCGGTTGCCGGAACACAGTGTCGAGGTGACGGCGCAGCAGCGGACGGCGATGGACGCGTACGTCGCGGCGCTGGAGCGCGACCCGTTCCCGCAGGAAGCGCCAACAATCGCGCCAGAGCTGCTGGCGCTGCTTGCGGAGCAGGGGCGCGTCGTGCGCGCGGCGCAGGGCGTCGTGTTCGACGCCGCGACGTACGAGCGCATCGCTGGTGAGGTGACCTCGCTGCTCCGCGCGCAGGGCAAGGTGACGGTCGCGGAAGTGCGCGACCTGCTGGGCACGTCGCGCAAGTACACGCTCGCGCTGCTGGAGCACCTGGACGACGAGAAGGTCACGCGCCGCGTCGGGGACGAGCGGGTGCTGCTGGGCTAGGCGGTCGCTTCCACCGCTGGCTTGGCCGCGCCGTAGCGCCAGAGGCCGCGCGCCACGACCTCCTCCGCGATCTGGACGGCGTTGGTTGCCGCGCCCTTGCGGAGGTTGTCGGAGACGAGCCAGAGCGCGAGCCCGTTCGGAAGCGCGACATCCTCGCGGATGCGCCCCACGAACACCTCGTCCTTGCCTTCGCCGTCGAGCGGCATCGGGTAGGCGTTCGTCGCGGGGTCGTCCACGACAACGATGCCGGGGTAGTTTGCAAGCAACTCGCGCGCCTCGCCGGGGCTGATGGGGCGCTCGAACTCGATGTTGACGGCCTCGCTGTGGCACACCCGCACGGGCACGCGGACGCAGGTCGCCGAGACCGGCAGGCCCGGCTCGTGCAGGATCTTCCGCGTCTCGTTGAGCATCTTCATCTCTTCGGAGGTGTGGCCGCCGTCGCGGAAGGAGCCGACGTGCGGGAGGAGGTTGAAGGCGATGGGGTGCGGGTACTGGTCGGTGCGGGCCTCGTTGCCCGCGAAGTAGTCGCGGGACTGCTCCTCCAGCTCGGCGAGGGCGGCTGAACCGGTGCCGGTGACCGACTGGTAGGTGGCGGCGATGACGCGCCGGATAGGGCTGGCCTGCCGGAGAGCGTCCAGCGCCATGACGAGCGGTGTGGTCGAGCAGTTGGGGATGGCGAGGATGCCGTTGTGCGCGTCGACGTCATCGGCGTTGATCTCGGGCACGACGAGCGGCACTTCCGGGTCCATGCGCCAGACGCCGCTGTCGTCGATGACGACGCAGCCGCGCTCCTTCGCGGCGAGCGCCATATCGCGGCTGATGTCGTCGTTGGCGGAAATGAACGCGATGTCGGACTCGGCGAAGACCGCGGGCGTGGTCGCCTCCACCGTGAGCTCCTCGCCCTTGAACGTCACCGTCCTGCCGACGGAGCGAGGGGACGCGGTGAGCCGAAGGCTCTCCATGGGGAAAGCGCGCTCCTCCAGCACGGTCAGCGCAACCTTGCCGACCGCGCCGGTGGCGCCGACGATGGTTACTCTCGGGTGGGCCACGGCAGTGTCTCCTTCACCTCACCCTGGGTGAGGCACGTACTCGTTAGATGATACCAGAGAGGGGGAGGTCAGAGGGCTTGGGATGTTTCGGGTAGGGGCGGTTCGCGAACCACCCCTACAGGCCCATGAGCTTGTCCAGCCCCACGGTGAGGCCGGTGAGGCCGCCGACCTTGCGGACGGCCATGAGGACGCCGGGCATGTAGCACTCGCGGTCGGTGGTGTCGTGGCGGAGGGAGAGGGTCTGCCCCGGCCCGCCGAACGTGACTTGGTGGTGCGCCATGCGTCCGGGCATGCGCGCGGCGTGGATGCTGATGCCCTCGTAGTCGCCGCCGCGCGTGCCTGCCAGCGGCTCGCGCTCCGGGTCGTTGTGGGCGAACCGCTCCGGGTGCGCCTCGTGTACCGCCTTCGCGATGCCGAGCGCGGTGCCGGACGGCGCGTCCACCTTCATCTCGTGGTGCTCCTCCACGATGTCGGCGTACTCGAAGTAAGGGGCGGCGACGGCGGCGAGTTTGGTGAGCAGCACCGCGCCTATCGTGAAGTTCGGAGCGAGGAAGCCGCCGAGGTTGTGCTCAGCGCAGAGCGCGCCGATGCGTTCGATCTGCTCCGGCGTGAACCCGGTTGTGCCGATGACGGGCCTCGTGCCGAGCGCGAGCGCGTTCGGGAGCATGTCGAGCGTCGCCTGCGCGAGGCTGAAGTCGACGACGGCGTCCGACGGGTGTGCGGTCAGCGCCTCGCGTACGCCGGTGTAGTAGGGGACGTCGACGGGCAGGGCCGCAAGTTCACTCGGGGGCACGCGGTCGATCGCCGCGGTGAGCGTCATGTCCGGCGCTCCGGCGACGGCGCGGAGCACCTCGCGTCCGACGCGGCCCGCCGCGCCGTGGACGGCTACGCGAATCGCGGGGTTGCTGGTGGTCATCGCTTCCTCCGCTGCCGGTTCACCCTCACCCTAACCCTCTCCCCTCGAGGGAGAGGGGACCAAGTGGTTCGCTCTCTCAGGAGCGCGGGCCCATCCCCATCGACGAGCCACCGGCCTGCCGCATGCGCTCGGCCATCTCCGTGTCGACGCCGCGCCGCCACTCGCGCTTCGCGGGGTCTTCCACGTTGACGTGCAGCGTGCCGATGCCGCCGACGGTGAAGTCGAGGCGGTCGCCGTCCTGCAGCGCGCCGAGGCCCTGGTGGTTCGTGCCGGTGCTGATGACGTCTCCGGCGCGCAGGTGGGCGATACGGGAGATGAACTCGATGCACTCCGGGATCTTGTGCGCCATGTCGTCCGTGTTGAACGCCTGCCGGTCCTCGCCGTTGTTGGCGATATGCAGGCTCACGTCGTGCGGGTCGGGGATCTCGTCCTTCGTGACGATGAACGGCCCCATGGGCCCGAACGTGGGCCAGGACTTCACCTGGAAGAAGCTGGTGCGCCCGCCGGGCTCGAAACCGCGAGCCGAGACGTCGATGAAGCCGGTGTACCCGAACACCTTGTCCATCGCTTCTTCCTGCGAGACGTTCTTCGCTTCGGAGCCCATCACGACGGCGAGCTCGGCCTCGTGGTGGAAGATGGTGGCGTGGCAGTCCGGGCTGAGGTGGATGGTGTCGCCGTCGCCGATGACGCAGTCGGACGATTTCTGGAAGCAGTCGATCTCCGGCATGGGCCGCTGGCCGAACTCCAAGTAGTTCACGGCCATGCAGAAGATCTGGTCGGGCCGGGGGATGGGCGGGCGGATGCGGACACTGCTCAGGGGCACGCCTTCCGAGACGTCGCAGAGCTTCTGGAAGGGGTCGCGCACCTGCTCGAAGTGGGAGATGACGAGTTGGATCATCTCCTGCGCGCCGTGGGCGTGTACGCCCGCCAGCGCCTCCGAAACGTCCACGATGTGGGTGTCGTTCTTCACGACGCCGAGCGTCCAGTCATTGAAAAAGCCGAGTTTCATGCGCGTCTGCTCCTCCGTGTCGATTCTGTTCCGGCGCGTGTCAGCGCAGGATGATGGGCCGGACGACGATGCTCTCGTCGCGGCGCGGGCCGGTGGATATGAGGTCTATGGGGCAGCCTATCACGTCCTCTATGCGGCGGACGTAGGCCTTCGCCTCCGGCGGCAGTTGGGATATCTCCGTGATCCCCGCCGTCGGCGCGCTCCAGCCGGGCATCTCCTCCCAGACCGGCGTAGCGCGCTCCAGCAGACCGGGCTCGCTGGGGAAGCGGTGGATGCGCTTGCCGTCCGCCTCGTAGGCGGTGCATATCTTCACGGGGTCGATGCCGTCGAGCACGTCGAGCCGCGTAAGAACGGCGGAGGTGAAGCCGTTGATGGTTGCGGAGTAGCGCGCCGCGAGGCCGTCGAACCAGCCGACGCGCCGGGGGCGCCCGGTCGTCGTGCCGTACTCCCACGCTCGCTCGCGGATGTCGTGCCCTACCTCGTCGTCCAACTCGGTGGTCATGGGTCCCGCGCCGACGCGGGTGGAGTACGCCTTGAAGACGCCGATGATGCCGACGATCTCGCGCGGCGAGATGCCGAGGCCGGTGCACGCTCCGCCGATGGAGACCGACGACGACGTGACGTAGGGGTAGGTGCCGTGGTCGAGGTCGAGCATGGCGCCCTGTGCGCCCTCCAGCACAACGCGTGCGCCGCGTGCGAGCCTGTCCAGGATGCGGTGCTCCACCGATGCGACGTACGGCCGGAGCGCGTTGCCCCAGGAGCGCACCTGGTCGAGCAGGGCGTCGAAGTCTATGGGGTCGGCGTCGAACACCCTGGTGAGGAGACGGTTCTTCTGCGCAACGACGTTCTCCAGGCGGGACGCGAGGTACGTCTCGTCGAGGAGGTCGCCGAGGCGGATGCCGGTACGAGCGACCTTGTCCACGTACGTCGGGCCGATGCCGCGCCCCGTGGTGCCGATGGCGTTGTTGCCGCGGGCCTGCTCCTCCAGCTGGTCGAGCATGATGTGGTAGGGCATGACGATGTGGGTGTGGTCGCTGATGAAGAGCCGGCTGGTGTCCACGCCCCGCTCATTGAGGCTCTCCAGTTCGCCCAGGAGCACGACGGGGTCGAGCACGACGCCGGGGCCGATGACCGCGTCCACGTGCGGGCGGAAGATGCCGGAAGGTATGAGATGCAGGGCGAACTCGCCCTTCTCGTTGATGACCGTATGGCCGGCGTTGCTGCCGCCGGAGTAGCGGACGACGACGTCCGCCTCCTCCGCGAGGAAGTCGACGACCTTTCCTTTGCCCTCGTCGCCCCATTGGGCGCCGACGATGCCGTAAGCGGGCATCGCAACACTCCTTACTCGTTCCCGGGGAACGTCCCGATAACACACTACCGGCCTGCGCCATAGCCGGGCGCAGGCCGGATGGCAGTATAGCAGAGCGGGCGGTGCGTTATGACAAGAGCGCGTCGCTGGCGAGGGCGACTGCCCCCAGCGCACCGGCCTCCGCGCCGAGCGCGGGCGGGACGACGGGCGTGAGCTTGCCGATGCCCGCGAACGACTGCTCGCGCATCAGTGCGACGGCGGGGGCGATGTAGGCGTCCCACTCGTTGGAGAGCCCGCCGCCGATGATGATCTTCGCCGGGTTGAGCAGGTTCACGAGGCTCGTCAGGCCTGCGCCGAGGTAGACGATGGCGTCGGCGACGATGTCCTGCGCGAGCGCGTCGCCCGAGCGGCAGGCT
This sequence comes from Dehalococcoidia bacterium, assembly GCA_022820645.1. Lineage (GTDB taxonomy): Bacteria > Chloroflexota > Dehalococcoidia > Lucifugimonadales > Australimonadaceae > Bin16. The sequence goes on from JAJEFD010000019.1 coordinate 168,703, forward strand.
GCGAAGACGTCGCGAGCGGTCAACCCTTCCCGGTTGGTGTCGTGCAGCGCGGCGCTCATGGAGGAGCGCTCTCCGGCGGTGATGCGTTCCGTTGCGATGCGCGCCAGCGCCGTGCCCGAGCAGAGGGACTCCCATGCGCCGGGCGTCGTGCTCGCGCCGTAGGGGCCGTGGGCGTCCACCGTCATGTGCCCGACCTCTCCGGCGTACCCGGCCGATCCGGTGAACAGCTTGCCGCCGATGATGATGCCGGCGCCGATGCCGGTGCTGATGGTGAGGAAGACGAGGTCCTGCACGCCCTTGCCCGCGCCGTAGCGCTGCTCCCCGAGCGCGGCGATGTTCGCGTCGTTGCCGATGGCAACCGGCATGCCGAGCAGCTGGCTGAGCATCGCGACCACGGGCGTATTCGACATCGTGGACAGGTGCGGGGAGTGCACGATCGTCCCGGCGTGCGCATCTATGGCGCCGGCGGCGGCCACGCCTGCGGAGCCGATGTCGTCCGTCCCCAGCCCCGCCTGCGCCATGGCCGCACGGGCGGTCTCAGCCATCGCGGATATGACGCGCTCCGCCTTGTCCCGCGACGGCGTCTCCGCGACGGCGGACGCGAGCGTCGTGCCGTCCGGTCGTGCGGCAAGGGCGAGTATCTTCGTGCCGCCGACGTCTATGCCGAGGACTGCGTCGTTAGCGGTCATCGCCGCTATGTTACCCCGGCCAGCGAGTTCATCAAGCGGAGGTGGTCCTTGAGCAGGCGGGTCGTCAGGAAGTGCTCGCGGACGTGCTCCTTGCCGCGCCTCCCCATCTCTTCGCGCGCTTCCTTGTCCTCCAACAGCGTGCGGATCGCGTCGACGAACTCCTGCGTGGTGCCCGCGACGGGACCGGCGCGGCCGTAGTCCAGCTGCAGCGGGATGCCTCCGGCCTCGCTCCCCACGAGGGCTTTGGATTTCCAGAGGGCCTCGGAGATGACGAGTCCGAACCCCTCCCGGATGGACTTCTGCAGCAGCACGTCGGCGGCGCTCTGGAAGGCGTTCACCTCCAGGTTGCCGACGCCGTTGAGGTTCGTCAGCACGTGGATGTCGTAGTCCTCGCCGGCCTTTCGTACGATGCGCTCGTAGAACGACCACGCTTCCGGGTCGTCGTTCGCCATCGCGGCCACCATGAGCAGTTGCAGGCCGGGGTACTCCTTCTTGAGCTCCTTGTAGACGTCGAGCACGCCGAGCGGGTCTTTCCACGGGTCGAACCGGGATATCTGCGCGATGATGGGCCGGTCGGGATCGATCTCGTAGCGGGCGAGGATGTCCCGGATGACGACGGGCGATATCTCCGAGTTCTTGGTGCTCGTGGGGTCTATCGCCGGCCAGATGATCTCCAGTTTCGGACCGGTGATGGGCTCCTTCACGTACTCGGCGAGGGTAAAGACGAGCGCGTCGTAGATCGAGATGTACCCTCGCAGGAAGCCCCACACCTCAGGGAGCGCTTCCGTCGTGTCGAGGTGGCAGCGCCAGACCCACTTCGCGCCGAGCATGTCGGGGTCGCGCTCGCGCAGGTACTCCAGGATGCCGGCGGGCTGGGGGTCGTGGATGTAGACGAAGTCGTACTTCCCGTTCATCGCATCGGCGTTCGCCTCGTTGGTCTCTCGCCAGAGGTCGGCCATCGTCTTGTTCCAGGGTATGTACATGCCCTGCATGGCGTTGTGCATGCTCTTGGTGACGTTGAAGAACTCCGCGGAGGCTTCCATGACGTGCCAGTGCGCGTCGATGCCCACGTCGCGCAGCAACGGGATGAAGCTGTTGAGTATCTCGGCAACGCCTCCGCCGAACGCGGTCGCGTTCAGGTGCAGCACCCGCGCGTCCTTCAGGGGCGCGGCGAGAGCGCGGAGTTCTGCTATGCGCTCCTCGCCGATGTGCGGCTCGTACTCGTGCAGCGCCTTGGGGGTGATGGGAACGGGGGTGGGCATTCAGCGCCTCGAGGTTCGTTGCCGCCGCTTCAGCATCTGCTGGAAGACCTTCAGGTAGTTGGCGATGTAGTGCGTGATGAGGTGGCGACGCGCAACGTGCCGGTGTGCGGCCTCACCGATGCGGGCTGCCGTCCTGGGGCTTCTCAGCAACCGCTCGATGGCCGCGGCCTGCTCTTCCGTGCTGTCGGCGAGCAGGGCGGTCCTGCCTTCGATGAGCAGCGCCTCCGCAACCGAGCTGCGAGCGCTGACGATGGGGCGGGACTGCCACATCTCCTCCAGCAGTTCCACGGAGATGCCCCTCGGGTAACCCTCGTGGATGAGCACCGTCGCTTCCTCCCGCAGGGAGGAGAGTTCCACGTTGCCGACCCGGTCCATCTCCGAGAGCACCAGCACGCCGCCCAGCTCTTGCGCGCGCTGGCGCAGGACGTTGAGCTTCTCGGCGAGGGCCGGTTCGTCGGTGACGAGGTTCGTGATGACCAGTTGCACGTCCGGGCGGTGCTGCCGGACGAGGGCGAAGGTGTCCAGCACCCGTTCCGGGTCGTCGTCGCGCATGCTGAGCACGATCTGGCCGATGACCGGCTGGTTCACGTTCAGCCCGCGCTGGGCGAGGATGGTCTCGCGCACCTCGTCGGACACGGGGCGCGCGCTGGGGCTGAGCGGGTCAACGCCCGGCGCAACGACGAATGTCCGGGGCGTCGGGGCGTCGTCGCGGATGAACGGCTTGTAGTCGTAGACCGAGGCGTCGAAATCGTCGGCGTGCTGGCGGATGAGCGACCATGCGTTCGGCACGGCATTGCGGTAGTCGCGGTGGGAATGCCACAGCCAGGTGCCGGGAGGAGGGTGTCCGTGCAGGTGCGTGAGCGCCGCGTGGAGCCCGACCGACGCGGAGTGGTGCACGACGACGATGTCGAACTCCTCGTCGAACACCTGGGCGTTCCCCTGGTTGAACTCGCGCCATTCGCTCTCGCGGCTCTCGTGCCACCCGGGATAGCCGGAGAGCGCCCTGCGGAGCGCCCGGTCCATCTCCACGTACTCGGCGGCTATGCGCACCTGCTGCCACTGGATGTTGAGGCCGAGGTCCGCCAGCAGAGGGACGGAGCTCTGGAGCAGCCGGCGCACGGCGCCGCTCGCCGCGGGGGAGGAGAGATAGAGCACGCGCGCCCCGCGGAGGGGCGCGGCGGCCGCGCGGAGCGACTCGATGGCCGCGTCGCCGACGAACTGGGCGTACTGGTCTATGGAGTGTGTGCTGGTTGCGACGCTTCCGAACATCCGCCTGCCGCCCGCCCGCCGTGCGCTCTGCGCCAGCATGGCGTCTGCGAGCGATTATCCGGGACGCTTCGGAGGCGGTCAACACAACTTGCCCCCGTTCGTCCTATAATCGCGCCGTTCACACCGATGCTTACCGAACGCTTAAGGAGGCGTTAGCAATGACGGACTACGACCGCACCACCCAGGACTTCGGCAACATCGTCTCGCTCGACCACATCAACCTCACCGTGCCCGACCAGCAGATGTCGACGCTCTTCCACATCGTCGGCATGGGCCACACCCGCGACCCGTACATGACCGTGGGACTCGAGAACATGTGGGTGAACATAGGCAGGGAGCAGTTCCACCTGCCGACCCGGGACTCGGCGCAGGTGCTGCGCGGGCGCATCGGCCTCGTTACGCCGGACGTCGATGAATTGGAGGAGCGCCTCGACAGGATGGCGCCCCGTTTCGAGGGGACGCAGTTCGCCGTCGAGCGGGAAGGGCGCAACCTCGACGTCACCGGCCCGTGGGGCAACCGCTTCCGCTGCCATCCGGCGGACGGCGAGCGCATGGGCGGCGCGAACATCGGGCTGGAGTACCTCATCTTCAATGTTCCGGCAGGCGCCGCGCCGGGCATCGCCCGGTTCTACGGGCAGGTGATGGGCGCGACGACCGACGTCGTGGAGCGCCGCGGCTCTCCGACGGCCCGGGTGCAGGCGGGCAGGCATCAGGCGATGCTCTTCCGGGAAGACCCGGACGAGACGCGGCCGTACGACAATCACCACATCGCGGTCTACATCGCGGACTTCTCCGGCCCGCACAAGGCGCTGCAGGAGATGGACCTCGTCACGGAGGAGAGCAACGCCTCGCAGTACCGCTTCGTGAACATCACCGACCCCGAGACGGGAAAGGCGCTCTACGAGCTGGAGCACGAGGTGCGCAGCATGGCGCATCCCATGTACGCCCGCGAACTCGTGAACCGTAACCCGGCGCAGTCGTTGCAGATCTACCGCAGGGGCGCAGACGCGCTGATGGTGGGGTAGGCGGATGGGTCCGGCCTAGGCCGAGCCGCCCCTGATCTGCGTGCGGCGCTCCGGCTGCTCAGCGCCGTCGCCGCGCAGCTGCTTCGGCAGGACGAACTCCACGTCCTCCCGCGTGACCTCGACCGTCTCGACGGAGTCGGGCTTGAGCAGGTCGATGACGCCCTCCACGAGCGATTCCGGGGTCGAGGCGCCCGACGTGATGCCGACGCGTTCCTTGCCTTCCAGCCAGGCGGGGTCTATAGCCGACGCGTCGTCCACGAGGTAGGACGGCACGCCCGTCTGCTCGGCGACCTCGCGGAGCCGGTTGCAGTTGGAGCTGTTCTGCGCTCCGACGACGATGACCACGTCCACCTGCTGCGCCAGCTCCTTGACCGCTTCCTGCCGGTTCGTCGTCGCGTAGCAGATGTCGTTCCGCGCGACGATGTTCGGGAAGCGCTCGCGCAGCGTTCCGATGATCTCGTGCGTGTCGTCCACGCTCAACGTGGTCTGCGTGAGCGCTACGACGCGGTTGGGGTCGGCGACAGCCGCGCTCTGGGCGTCTTCGTCGTTGTCGACGAGTTGCGAGGCCTCGGGCGATTGCCCGAGGGTCCCGATGACCTCCGGGTGACCTTCGTGGCCAACGACGATGATGGAGTAGCCCTCGCGGGCGTACTTCTTCGACTCCATGTGCACCTTGGTGACGAGCGGGCAGGTGGCGTCGATGACGTTCAGGCTGCGCTCTTCCGCGGCCTTCCAGACCTCCGGAGCGACCCCGTGCGCGCTGAAGATGATGGTCGAGCCGTTCGGGGCTTCCCCGGTCTCTTCGATGAAGATGGCGCCCTTCTTGCGGAGGCTGTCCACGACGTGCTTGTTGTGGACGATCTCGTGCCTTACGTAGACGGGTGCGCCGAACCGTTCGAGCGCGAGTTCGACGATGTCTATCGCGCGCACGACCCCGGCGCAGAAACCTCTGGGCCCACCGAGCAGGACTTGCATGCGACTATGATACCAGTGCGGCGCTATACCTGTGTGAACGCGCTGCCTTCTCCCACCAGCCCCTGTTGCGGCAGCACGACCCGCCGCCTCCCCTCGCGCACCGTTCCGATGACCGCCGCCTCGCCTCCGGCAGCGGCGATGGCCGCGAGCGCGTCGCCGACAGACGATGCGGGCGCCACGGCGCAGAAGCCGATGCCCATGTTATAGACGCGGTACATCTCGGCCAGTGCGACGTTGCCTTCGCGCTGGATCACCTCGAAGACGGGCTGCGGCGCGGGAAGGGCATCGAGGCGGTACTCGACGTCCGCGTCGAGGCGGAGCAGGTTCAGCAGGCCGTCGCCGGATATATGCGCGAGGCCGTGCACGTCGACTCCGGCGCGCAGCATCGCCGTCACTTCCGGGACGTATATGTGGGTGCGGCGGAGCAGCTCCTCGCCGACGGTACGCCCGCACTCCGGCAGCGTGAGTCCTACGGTCTCGTGCGCGTCCCCGCTCAGCAGGAGGCTGCGCGCGAGCGTGAGCCCGTTCGCGTGGATGCCGTTGCTCGCCATGCCGATGACCGTGTCGCCGGGCCGGATGGCCGCGCCGGTGATGGGGGCTGCGCCGTCCTCCAGCACGCCCACGCACGTCGCGGAGATGTCGAACGCGTAGCCCTCGCTTGGGCCGGTGAGCGTGTCGGGGTGCTGCGAGAGCTCGCCGCCGACGATGGCGACGCGTGCGCGCTCGGCGGCATCGCGCATCCCCTTGCCGAGCGCGGCCAGCATCTCTCCATGCGGGTGCTGGAGCGCGATGTAGTCCACCAGCGCGACGGGACGTGCGCCCGTGCAGATGATGTCGTTCACGTTGACGGCGACGCAGTCCCAGCCGATGGACTCGAAATCGCCGGTGAGTTGCGCGAGGACGCTCTTCGAGCCGACGCCGTCCGTCGAGATAGCGAGGGATGTGCGGTCGTTGAGCGGGAGGACGGCGGCGAAGAACCCCCCGGGGACGGGGGACGCGCCGACGCCATCCGCGAACGCGGAAGTCTGCGATACCCAGCGGAGCAGGCCGGAGAGACCCCTGGCGGCCTCGTCGGTGTCGACGCCTGAGGACGCGTACGTCTGCTGCTCCGGCTGTGCGTCGTCAGCCATGGAGCGTCCGCGCCGTTCGCGCTATCGCCTCGCCCGCGGCGCGCGTGCCGCCGACCGGCTGACCGTAATCGCCGATGGTGAGCGCGCCGCTCTTGAGCGATTCCTCCACGGCGCGCCGCGTCAGCTCGGCGGCTGCGCCCTCGCCGAGGTAGTCGAGCATCATCGCGAGCGTAAGCACCTGCGAGACGGGGTTCGCCCTGTCCTGCCCCGCGATGTCGGGCGCGGAGCCGTGGATAGGCTCGAAGTAGGCGTGCTCGTCGCCGATGTTGCCGGACGGGCAGAGGCCGATGCCGCCGATGGTTCCGCCGCCGAGGTCGCTCAGGATGTCGCCGAGGAAGTTCTCCATCACCAGCACGTCGAAATGCTGCGGGCGCACGACCAGCGCCTGCGCCGCGGCGTCGGCGTACAGGTGCTCGCCCTGCACGTCCGGGTACTCCTCCGCCACCTCGTCGAACACGCGGCGGAAGAACGCCATGGACGGCAGCACGTTCGCCTTGTCCACGCACGTGACGCGCCGGACGCCGTCCGCCGGCGCGCCGTTCCGCTGCCGCGCGATCTCGAATGCCCGGCGGACGACGCGCTCCGTTCCCTTCCGCGTGATCAGCAGCGTGTCCGCTGCCGCCTCGCTGGTCTGGACGCCCTTGCCGCGTGAGAGGTACAGCCCCTCCGTATTCTCCCGCACGATGACGTAGTCCACCTCGCCGGGCTCCGCCTTGATGGGCGCCTCCGCCCCCGGCAGCAGCCGGATGGGGCGTACGTTGGCGTAGACGTCGAGGCCCGTCCGGAGCACGCCGCCGAGCACGCCGGCTTCCGTGCCGTCCGGGAAGCGCACCTCAGGCAGCCCCACCGGGCCTTTCATCGTCGCATCCGCGGCCCGAACGGCTGCGATTGACTCGGCCGAGAGGTTCGCGCCGGTCTCCCGGTAGAGCGCCGCGCCGCCGCGATGGACGTCCAGGCGCAGGTGGAAACCGCCGGACGCCTCCTCCACCGCCTCCAGCACGGCCAGCGCCGCGTCGGTGAGTTCAGGGCCGATGCCGTCGCCGGGGATGATGACGACGTTGTGCTCGCGATTGCCAGTGAGGTCCGCCATGCCAACCGAGTATATCAAACGCACCGCACGGGCAGGGCGCGTGTACAATGGCCGCGCCCGCAAGCGGTGCAAGCACCGGGGGCCAATCTCATCCGTGTCCATGTCCGTGGACGCGCGCAGGCGGCATGCTCGACGACGCTCAACTCAAAGAGATGGAACAGCAGGCGTGCGACCTCGTTCACGGGGCGGGCGCCATCCTCCTGCGCTACTTCGACCAGCCCCTGAGCATCGACTACAAGTCCGCGAACAACCGGAACCCCGTCACCGATGCCGACCACGCGGCTGACGAGTATCTGCGCTCGGAACTGTCGAAGCGCTTCCCGGAGCACGCCATCGTCACCGAAGAGACGGAGTCGGAGAGCGACGACCCGAAGGAGATCACCTGGGTGGTCGACCCGCTCGACGGCACCACGAACTTCCTGCACGGCCTGCCGATGTTCGCGTGCATGATCTGCGCGTTGGAACAGGGCACGCCCGTGGCAGGCGCCATCTACATCCCGCACATCGGCGGCTCCGAGGGCCGCGTCATCCACACGCGGCGGGGCGGCGGAGCGTTCCAGGACAACGCGCCCATCACCATCGAAACGTCCGACCCGCCGAGGCGGATGGCGTCCGTTCCCGGCTATTTCCTGCGGATGTTCAAGCACCGGCGCAACATGCGGCGGCGTCTCGGCGACCTGCGGAACACGGGGAGCGCGGGCTACGAGATGGCGATGACCGCGCGGGGCGTGTTCGACTACACCGTATTCAGTGGCCCGTGGGTGTGGGACCTCGCGACGGGCTGCCTCGCGGTGCGGGAAGCCGGTGGCGCGGTGATGTTCCGCAACTCCCGCAACAAGGAGTGGACGCCGTTCGAGACGTTCGCGACCTCGCCGGGGGTGAGCCCGCGTCCCAGCGAACTGCGCCGCTGGCGCGGCTCGCTGGTGCTGGGGAGGCGTGAGACCGTGGAGCGCATCACGTACGGCGTTTCGCCGAAGACGTACCCCATCCGCCAGCTGCGCAGCCGCGTCGCCCGCGCGTTCGGCAAGGGCCCGCCGCCGGATGCCGCGCCCGCCGCGCCGCCGCAGAGGCAGGCTCAATAGTCCTTCCCTCAACAGCCAGGTAGCGTCCCGCTACAGCCACGGCCAGGGCAGGTCGCGCCGGGTGCGCGGCGACGGCATGACGGGCTCAGCGAGCACGCGCCGCATCCGCTCGCGGAGCACCTGTAGCTCCGTGTCATCCAGCAGGGCGGCGAGCGCCTGGGCGCACGCGCCGTCTGCGCCGAGGTCGTCTGCGACGCGTTCGACGTCTGCGAGCAGGGCAGAGGGGATGGGTTCGCCGGAGTAGTCCCATATCACCGTGCGCAGCTTGTGGTCCTCGTGGAACGTGAGGCCGTTGTCGACGGCCCACAGGCATCCGTCCGGTCCCAGGAAGCAGTGCCCGCCCTTGCGGTCCGCGTTGTTCGCCAGCAGGTCGAAGACAGCGAGGCGTAACGCCTCATCCGGGTGTTCGTCGCGCAGCGTGAAGAAGTTGGAGTCGGGGTCGTGCGGCACGAAGATCTGGAGCGAGCCCTCGCCCGCTTCTCCCTCGCGCAGGACCGTGGGCGGTATCGATCCCCAGCCGAGCGCCTTCGCGAACTCGTACGCCGCGCACTCACGGCGGCCCAACGTGCCGGTGGGGAAGTCCCACAGGGGCCGTTCGCCTGCCTGCGGCTTGTAGACGCCGTGCCCTTCCTCGTTGCCGCACGACAGCCGGACGACGAACGTGTAGTTGGACGCGTAGGGGTGAAGCCAGCCGTCGCCGATCTCCGCCTCGCAGACGAAGCGCTCGGCGTCGGGCGATGACGGCGGTACGTCGTGCCGCCCCGCTGCTATCTCAGCGTGAGGGTAGTCGGCGTAGAGGGGCATGGCTCAGTTGGCGCGCGGGCAGGCGTGGGTCTCGTCAGCCGGGGCCGCCGCGCCGCAGAACGCGCAACGCGGGCGTCCGGCGTCGCACACTTCGAATGCGCGGTCGGCGAGCCAGTCGAGCGTGTCGTGCTCGATCCACAGGGCGATGGCGTCGTCCTCCTCGTCGGAGCACTGCGCCAGCAGCATGTAGCGTCCGGTCGAACGGTCATGGCCGAGGGAGAGCGCGAAGACCTTGTGGTCGTGGTCGGCGCGGGTGTCGGCGCTGGCGGAGGCGAGGGGTTCGCCGGTGACACGGACGGCGGTGCGGAGGAGGCGCTTGATGGTGAGGGCGAGCTCGTGCAGTTCCTCCTTCTCGAGCCAGAGGAGCGCGGAGCCGTGCTCTCCGGAAGCGCGCAAGCGGAAGAAGCGGCGGCCCGGCTGGCCGACCGACTCCGGTTCGACGAAGGCGCAGACGCCCAGGTCGTACCGCGCATATGCACGGTCGTCAGGCATGGGCCCGCTTCTGGAACATCGCGCCGACGGACGTTCCGGTGTGGATGCGGTGGATCGCCTCGCCCAGCAGTGGGGCGATGGAGACGATGTTCATGTGGCCGGTCATCTTGTCGGGAGGCATCGGGATGCTGTTCGTGCAGACGTACTGCTGTATGGGGCTGCCGTTCAGGCGTCCCGCCGCGCCGCCGGAGAGCACTGCGTGCGTGGAGGACGCGTAGACCGCCTTCACGCCTGCATTCTCCAGGGCCACCGCCGCGTTGACCATGGTGCCGCCCGTGTCCACCTCGTCGTCCATGAGGATGGCCGTCTTGCCCTCCACCTCCCCGATGATGTTCAGCAGCTCGCTGCTGTCGTTGTTCCCCGTGCGGCGCTTCTCGATGATGGCGAGCGGCGCGCCCAGTTCCTCGGCCATGTCTCGCGCCCGCTTGGAGATGCCGATGTCCACGGCGACGACGACGGGGTCCTCCAGTTTCATCTTCTCGAACTCGTCGACGATGATGGGCATGGCGGTGAGTTCGTCGACGGGGATGTTGAAGAAGCCCTGTATCTGCCCGGCGTGGAGGTCCATCGTCAGCACCCGGTCGGCTCCGGCGGTGGTAAGCAGGTCGGCGATGAGCCGTGCCGTGATGGGTACGCGGGGCTGGTCCTTCTTGTCCGTGCGCCCGTAGCCGTAGTAGGGGATGACCGCGGTGATGCGCCCGGCCGACGCGCGCTTGGCGGCGTCGATCATGATGAGCATCTCCATCACGTGGTCGTTGACCGGGACGGAGAACGACTGCACGAGGAAGACGTCGCGCTGGCGCACGTTCTCGTTGATGCGGACGAAGGTGTTGTCGTTGCTGAACTTGAACGCCTGCAACTCGCTGAGCGGCAGGCCGAGGTACGCGGCGACCTCGCTGGCGAGGGCGGGGTTGGAGTTGCCGCTGAATATCTTCAGCTCTTCGTACAGGGGCATCTCTTCACTCCGGGTGTACAAGGGTTCTTCAGGGCGATGGGCTGACACGGCGTTGGGGTTGCGGGGGCGCATCGCCGATTCTACACAAACGCAGGCCGTGTGGGGGAACGGTGATGGATGGGATGGAGCCCGTCTCCCTGCGCGGCCCGGTGTGACACCTGCCCCTATCGCGGTTGCGCCCCTTCCGCGTACGCTGCCTCTATCGGTGGTGATGCGCAGGACCCAACGGCGCAGACGGCCCACGAGGCAGGTGAGCAGTTACGAGCAGGAATGAGGGGGTTATGCAGGGGAATGAGCAGCGGATGAGCAGTTATGAGCAGTTGGACTGCTCGTGCGGAGGGCCGGTTTCAGAGGTGAGATCAGGCCGGGTGAGCAGAAATGAGCAGCGTTCCCCCCGAACGTTCCCTCCGGCCACCCGTATAATGCCCCAAGAGGTACGACGTGCAGATAGACCCCGCCCAGGCAGCCATCCTCTATAACGCCGTTTCAGATCGTGCCCAGCCGCTGGCACGGGGACTGGCGGATGTGCTCGGCACGCGTCACCCGCTGTTGTCCACCTCTACCGGCGAGGCGGTGCTCGCGGAGATCGCGCCCGCGGCGCTCATCACGGTCGGCGGCGACGGCACCCTCCTGCGGGCGGCGCGCATGGCCGCCGAGGCCGACGTTCCGCTCCTCGGCGTGAACCTCGGACGTCTCGGCTTCCTCACCGAGATCGAGGCTGCGGACGCGCTGGAACTCGTGCCGCAGTACCTCGAGGGCGGGTTCACGTGGATAGACGAGCGCCGCATGGTGCAGGCGTTCAAGAACGGCGGGGGCGGGAGCAGCGGCTCTGCCGCCGTCCTGAACGACGTCGTCGTGGGCAGGGGGCGCATCGCCCATCTCACGCGCATCGGCGTCGCCGTCAACGGCGTCGAGCTCACCACGTACCAGGCCGACGCCGTCATCGTCTCGACGGCCACCGGCAGCACGGCGTACGCGCTCGCGGCGGGCGGGCCGATACTGTACCCCGCGTCCGGCGACATGGTGATCGTGCCAGTCGCGACCCACGGCGACCTCGACGCGCCGGTCGTCGTGCCGGAGGACTGCTCCGTGGAGCTGACCATCAAGAGCGACCACGACGCCATCATGACGGCGGACGGGTTCGTCGACGTGCCGATGGGGAAGGACGACACGGTGACGGTGTCGCGCAGCCCGTACCGCGCCCGCTTCCTGCGCGCAGGCTCGCCGGACCAGTTCTACGAGACGCTCGTGTACCGGCTCCGGCGCGGCGCGGAACAGTCCGTGCACATCGCGCGGCGGCTCGCCGCGGACGAGGCCCGCCTTGGCTGACGAACCCGAGCGCACCATCGCCATAGAGAGCGAACTGGTTGGGAGGCGCGTCACCCTGCGCGTCGAGCGCGTCGTGCTGGAGGACGGGACGGAGACGCTGCGCGACGTCGTGCAGCACCCCAGCTCCGTCGTCATCGTACCGCTGGAGAGCGACGGCAACGTCGTGATGGTGCGCCAGTACCGGAAAGCCGCGCGCCGCGCGCTGCTGGAGTTCCCCGCGGGCGTGATGGAGGACGACGCTTCCCCGCTCGACGCCGCGCGGCGCGAGTTGCGCGAGGAGACGGGGCTGGACGCCACGGAGCTGATCGAACTCGGCAACTTCTTCGCCGCGCCGGGCTCCATGTCGGAGCAACTCTTCTCTTTCCTCGCGAAGGGCCTCTTCGCCAACCCGCTTGCGCCGGACGACGACGAACGCATCACGCTGGAGCGCATGCCGTTCGCCGAGGCGGTGCGCATGGCGCGGACAGGCGAACTGAACGACGCGAAGACGCTCGCCTCGCTGCTGCTCGCCGCGCCGCACGTCACACCCTGACAAGCGGCAGGGAACCGTTCAGGCTGAGCGCGCATAGTATCCGGTAGAGCGTGCTCGCATCACCGGTGACACCCTCACCCGCGCTGCGCGCGCCCTCTCCCATCGAGGGAGAGGTATGTCTGACCCGGGAGCAGGCATGACCGAGAACGAGGCCGTTCAGCTTTGCCAGCGCGGCGACCGCGACGCATTCCGCTACCTCGTGGAGCGCTACCAGGGCGTGGTGTTCGGCACGGCGTACAACATGACCGGCAACCGCGCCATCGCCGAGGAGCTGGCGCAGGAGGCGTTCCTCTCCGCGTGGAAGGGCATACGCACTTTCAGGCGGGGACGTCCGTTCAAACCGTGGCTCATGCGCATCCTCGTGAACGAGGTGATGAGCCAGCGGCGCAGGCGGTACGTCGTTACGACGCCCATCGAGGGCGGCGACTGGCCCGGCGATGCGGAAGACCCCGCGGCCTCGCTGGAGTCCCGGCTGGAGCGGCAGACGCTGCAGCAGGCGATAGCGGGGCTGAGCCCGGAGCACCGGCAGGTGGTCGTTCTGCGGTACTTCGCGGAGATGTCGGTGCAGGAAGTGGCGCGGGCGGCGGGCCTGAACGAGGGCACGGTGAAGTCGCGCCTCTTCCGGGCACACCAGGCGTTACGGCAGCGGTTGAGCGATGAGCAGGGAATTGCAGGTGAGCAGCGATGAACAGGAACGATTCGAACGAAAGGGAGATGGAGCGCCTGCTGGAGGAGCACTTCGCTTCCCGAGCGCCCAGCGTTCCTCCCACCCCTGACCTCTGGGGAGCGCTGGAGAGCCGTCTGGGCGAACAGGACCCCAAGCCGCTCTGGGCGGTGCTCCGCGACGTCGGGACGCCTGTGGACGGGTTCCGGTTCGCGCCTGCGCTCGCTGCGACGGCGGCGGTAGCGGTCGTAGCGGTTGCCGGAGGCTCGGTGTGGTTCGCCGTGGGCAGCAGTGGGGGTGGCGGTATACCTGCGGCGGCGCCGGTCGTTGGGACACCCACGCCATTGCCGGCGATGATGGAGGCGGCCGATGCCCAGGACTCCGCCGGAGCGGCGGGCGAGGAAGAGTCGGATGGTGTCCCAGGGGCGCCCGGCATCCCGGGTATCGCCGGTGTGGATGGCGATACTTACCGCGCCGCGCCGACTCCGACCCCTATGGCGATGATGGCAGCGTCGCCTACCCAGACACCCATGCCGCGCTCTCCGAGGGCTACGCCGACGCCCGGCGCACGTGGGGCAGCCGGCGCTCCGGGCATTCCCGGCGTTGCCGGGCCTGATGTGTTGCAGGAGGACTCGCGCTCGGCCGGCCAGCCGGGAGCCACCACGTTCCAGGACTACGACCGCCAGCCGTTGACCGAGGCGCGGGAGGACAACGTGTCCACGTTCAGCCTGGACACCGACCGCACGTCGTTCCAACTGGCGCTGAACTGGGCGCGGGCCGGCTACCGGGTCGACCCGGCGTCGGTGCGGGCGGAGGAGTGGGTGAACGCGTTCGATTACGGCTACGCTGCCCCCACGGCCAGCGATCGGTTCGCCATTACGTCCGACCTCATCGCGCATCCGCTGGACAGCGGCAGGTACATGGCGCGGGTGGCATTCAAGGCGCCAGAGGTAGTGGCGGACGGCCCGCTCAACGTGACGCTGGTGCTCGACGCCTCCGGCTCGATGAACGAGGGCAACCGGGTGGCCATCGCGCGCGAGGCGGCCGAGGCGATCCGGCGCAGCCTCGACGCGGACGACCGCATATCGGTAGTGCACTTCACCACGGACGTGCTCCACCGGTTTACGGTCGAGAACGCGTCGCCGGACGACCGCCACGTCATCGACTCCATCGCCGCTCTCGCGCCGCACAACAGCACGAACGTGCAGGCCGGGCTGGACCTGGGCGTGGAGTTGGCGGACGAGATGCGGCGGGAGCGTCCGGAAGCCCTCAACTACGTCATCCTGATGTCCGACGGCGTGGCGAACGTGGACGCCACCGACCCGTTCGCCATCCTCGAGTCCACGTCGACGCCGGATGACGCGAACCCGCTTCGGCTCATCACCGTGGGCGTCGGCATCCAGAACTACAACGATCACCTGCTGGAGCAGCTCGCGCAGCACGGCAACGGCTGGTACCGCTACCTGTTCGACGAGGAGCAGGCCCGCGCGACGTTCCGCCGCGATAACTGGCTGGCGCTCGCAGCGCCGGTCGCGGACCAGACGCGCGCCCAGGTCACCTGGGACCCGGACGCCGTGAAGGCGTGGCGCATCGTCGGCTACGAGAACCGCGTCACGTCCGCCGAGTCGTTCACGCAGGACCGCAAGGAGTTCGCCGAGGTCTACTCGGGCGCGGCGACGACCGTCTTCTACGAGCTGGAACTGCACGACGACTTCCGGTCGCACGGAGCGCTGGGGCAGGTGGAGCTGCGCTGGGTGGAGCCGGAGAGCGGCCGTGGCTGGAGCCAGAGCACGGATATCGCAGGCGGTGGACAGGTGAGAGCGGCCTTCGTGGACCCGCTGCTGTCGCTCGGCGCGGTCGTGGCGCTGACGGCGGACAGGTACAGCGCGCTCGATGGCTTCCGCGAGTCGTATGACGCCGGTCGCGATCTATGGACCCTTCAGGGTCTGGTGGACGGTCTGCAGAGCGAACTGGGGCATCTGGCGGCGTTCAACGACTTCGCCTTCGTGATGGAGGCGCTGCTCAGAGGGGTTCCATACGCCTCGCAGGACAACTCGGGCTATAGCAGGTGATCACACGCGCTCCGGCCATTCCCGCAGCAGCCTGCCGCAGCCCTCGGCGCTCGACGGCAGGCGGTGGCCGAGCAGCGACGTGATGTGCCATAGCATCGCCGGGTTGCTGGCGACGACCGGCACACCGAGGTCGGCTTCCAGCCGTTCCACCGCAAGGAGCGGGTTCAGCGGCGCGCCCTGGAAGTAGACCGCGTCCACGTCCGCGCCTGCGAAGGCGTCCACGGCGATCTGGTAGACCTCGTCCGCGCTCTTGCGCTCCGTCGACGTCACGTCCTCGCGGCTGGTGTCGGTGCGATTGTTCACCGGCACGACAACGTCCAGTCCCTGGCCGGTCAGGAACTCGCGCAGCATGGCGTTCAGGCCGTCGTCGAACGGCGTCAACAGCAGGATGCGCCGCGCCCCGAACGCCTTGACCGCCGCCGCGCCGGACTCCAGCGCCGTTGTGGCCGGGATGTTCAGCAGGCCACGCAGCTGCTCGACGTGCTCCGGGTTCTGCACCTGCATCGGGGCGCCCATGAGCGCGATGCCGTCCCATCCATGCTCCGCGACGAGGGCGGTCGTGCGCTCGATGTGCTCGCGCGTCTTGCCCTCCAGGTCGTAGAGCGAGTTCTGCCAGAGGTTCAGGGGGACGATCTGCACGTCGGCCTCTTCCGGCACGAGGCGCAGGAAGTCGTCGTAGTGGGCGCTGTGGCCCCGCGAGTTGGCGCTGAGGAATCCGAGACTGACCGTGGCCACGATACGCCTCCTTTGCACGAGCCTGCGCGAGGACGAAGACGGACGCAGGATGGACTGGCGTTGGACTGGTGACCCGCGAGGTCACCAGTCTCTTGTTTCCGATTGTCTCCGCTGTCTACATGTTGAAACCCGTGCACGGCGTAATGGCCTTGTGTACGGGGTGCCAGATGGTGCTTGACGTTGCCTGCCGTAACCCATAGCATCACTCAAAAAGTGAGTAAGGGAGTGAGTAATGACTGAGCGGCCGAAACGCCTCAATGCTACTTTCGTCAAGGCGGTCGCCGAGCCTGGACGGTACACGGACGGGCGCGGCTCGTTCGGTCTATCGTTGCATGTGCAGCGATCCATGTCTGACAGGATAACGAAGTCGTGGGTACAGCGCATCAGGGTGGGCGGACGCTTCCGCTACATCGGCTTGGGGGGTTACCCGATCGTGTCGTTGTCAGAGGCAAGGGAGATTGCGTTCACAAACGCACGCGATGTGCGCTCCGGCACAGATCCGCTGGCGAACCGCGTCCGCACAGCAAGGACGCCGACATTCCGTGATGCGGCAGAGCGAGTGATTGAGTTGAATGCCAGGAGTTGGAAAAACGGCACCAGGACGGCGCAGATATGGCGCGCTCGCCTGGAGGCGCACGTCCACCCTACTATCGGGTCCACGAGGGTCAACGAGATTACGTCGGCGCATGTTGTGGACCTCATTACCCCGATATGGACGACGCGGCGCGAGACGGGCCGTCGGCTTCGCCAATACATCGCCACAGTGATGTCCTGGTGCGTCGCGCAGGGCTACAGGGAGGACAATCCAGCTGCAGCAGATGTCATCGGGGCGGCCTTGCCAAAGGCGGGCCGTACAGTCACGCACCAACGATCTCTAGCTTGGCGGAACGTTGCCGCTGCACTCGGCAGGGTGCGGGATTCGGATGCTGCCGAGACCACGAAGCTGGCGATTGAGTACCTCACCCTCACGGCCTGTCGTTCCGGGGAGGTTCGCGGCGCACGTTGGTCGGAGGTCGACGCGGACTCCGCGGTGTGGACGATTCCCGAATCGCGCATGAAGCAGGGGAGGCCGCACCGCGTTCCGCTCAGCCCGCAGGCGTTGGATGTTCTCCGGCGAGCGCGTGAGTTCGAGGGTTCGAGCGGCCTCGTGTTCCCAAGCGTCACGGGCAAGGTGATGTCCGACGGCACGATGTCCAAGTTGCTCAGGGAGAACGGAATAGATGGGACGCCTCACGGGATGCGCGCCTCTTTCAAGGTGTGGGCGGATGAACAGGACGTGGATCACCGAGTTAGCGAGTTTTGCCTCTCGCATGTCGTAGGGGATGAGTCGGTGCGGGCGTACGCTCGTGGTGATTTGTTCGAGCAGCGGAGGGTGGTCATGGAACAGTGGGCGCAAGCTTGTCAGGGATCAGCCGTATACTGGTCGCATGATTGAACTCAACCGCTTCATCATGCATCTTGACCCTGAGAACCGTACGGCGACTGTCCACCGTCCTATGTCTCCCTGCCTTCATCCTTCACCGCTCCGGCGGTTGCTGGCTCTGCTCAGGCGAGAGCCTCGTTTGACAGGGACGTTTATCCCTTGTGCTTCGATTGAGAGATGTAGAGAGAGGATGGATGAGGCCAATGCCCGCTCCACCTTTGCCGGACTGCCCCTACATTCGTTCAAGGAATTCAAGGTCTGCCAGTGCGCTCACGCGATTAGGCTTCGTACAGATTGTCAGCGATGAACTCGTTTGGCTTGTGATGTACTCCAGCAGATGGGATACACGGAAGCAATGGCGCAGGACATCGCTATACAGATGCCGAGGCCGAAGTATCCCTCCCGGCTGGGGGCACCAGAACTCTCCTGAATCACGAGTAAATCAAGGGAACTCGAGTGTCAGTTGTCACTTTTGATTAAGGACACGGGGCCTAACCGTACCGTACAGCGAACTTTCCGTTGGCAATTCCACTCTAAGGTACGCCCGTGCACTACCCATTACCACAGTCTCCCTGTCGCAATGCCGCGCCGCCCTCATGTTCAACGAATGGTCGGACCGCCTCATAGGAAACCGAGCCGAGTTGCGCTCCGGCGCGTTGAAGCAGAGAAACGATCTCCGACTGCGCCGCATGGCTCAAAGCATCAGCCATCATTCCCAAAGCAAGGCAATAAGCAGAGACCAATCCGCCGAGCAGCGGAACCAACTGCGCGAGTTCCCGGACGTTGTCCGTGTGAAGCCCCCCTTGGTCTGGCCCATAGATCAAGCTCACCGCCGTTGGGTGGCAAAAGAGATTGAGTGCTCGGTCTCTGTCGCTTGTGTAACCACCCCATCCCCCGGAGCGCGTCACCTTGTCATTGTCGGCCAGTTCGGTAAGGACGATTGGGTCCAACTGCTCTTGTGCGGCCCGTATGTCCGGGGCCATCACGTGCAGCACATGACGTCCTATTTCCCAGGAAGTGATTGATTGCGCGTGGAGGTGTGCCTTCCGCAAGCGGAGAGTCAGTTCACTAATGGACGCTATCGGTGTCCCTTCGCTGTCATCCATAGTTAGGTGAAGCGCCTGGAGTTCCTTGAGGCAATCGATGAAGCCCTCACATACGGACGTCAATGCTGCTTCCGCTTCCTGGCGGGAGCCGATTCCTTGGCTAGCCATCCGCGCATTCTCCTCGACTTCGCAGGCTAGCCTCTTGATGCCCTCCTAGCTCACTGCGCCGGAACGCGGCGGTTGCCGACCTCTTGCGTTTCAAGAGTTCATGCGCGTCGTCGAACGTGCTGCTCTTTCCTGCGGTGGCTTTCAAGAGGAACCCGAAGGCGAAGAGCATGACAATGGCCAGATGTCCCAGGTAATCGAGGAGAGTCGCGAAAGCCAGGTGGTCGACCGGGGTGTTGACAGACAACACTCCACCCCTGAAAGAGATTTCGCTGAGGCGCTCCGCATCAGTGTGACAGAAACTCTCGCTGAGATGGTTGTACCAGCTCACTCCGTGCGGCAAAGCGACCATTCTGTCGGCAACCGTGACCCGCTTTGGTGGTCTACTCCCAGTCTCGCCAGCCCACCGCCTCGCGCTCTCAATCGTGCTCTGGATGTCACTCGGCGTGACAGTGCCCCGGCTCATTGTCGTCATGTGTACCTGGAAGGCGCGTTCCAGCCGATTGACGGTACGTGCCAAAGCCTTCGGCGTCCCCTCATGAGTTGCCTGCGCCGTTGCAACCACCTCCGCAGCGCACTCCATGACGACGCGCATATGGACTCCAAGGGAGTGCAAGTTGTTGTTCTTGTCCGCCACGAGGCACGCCGTCATGTGGAGTTGCGCCTTGCGGAGCAGCAGGCCACACTCGCTGAGGAAGAACACAGCCCCGGCCTCTTCGGTAGGCTCTCCGAAGATGTATGGAAACGCCTCGTCGAAGTCCGCCGGTTCTAACACGCTCCCTATCATCCGGTGAGATTCGCGTACGTAGCCAGCCATAGCGTTGCGGTATTCGGTCACTCGTTCACCCTTCGCGCGTCCTTGTTGCTGAGACTGGCTGGGGCGTCGGCGCGAGAGTTCGTGGTACCGTCCTGCCGCACACACATATGGGCCAGTAGTTGGAAGAAGCGTGATGCGTTGCGAAGTCTTGGCACGTCTTCGGGGTCCAGCCCCTCCGGGTTGAAGTGCATCACGTTATTGCGAATCTCTCTGACCGCATCCAACTGCTTCATCACCACGGATCGGTCGAGGGCAATGTCCAGCCTCTCCCATCTGGCTACATCTTCCAGCAGGTGGCAGTAGTCTCCGAGAGTCAAGTTGGCGATGTGGTCGATGGTCCGATCGCGGGACGATTCCGTGGTTCCGACAAGCTCCTCCCCGGTGAACCTGCCATGAATAATCCGTCTCACGTGGCTCTCAACCTCACCTACGAGGAGGAATGGTTCGGCCAATTGCAAGAACAGACTGCTCAGGTCGCTGGACGTGACGATCCCGGTGATTGTGTTCTCCGGACCCTTCACCAGGACGTATCCCGTTCTGGCAACGATGCCTACAGCTTCAAATAGAGACCGTTGGCCCTCGATGACTTCCGCTGCCTCCATGTAGTGCCTGGCCTCATGACCGGGTTGCCCCATTGCGTTCTTGGCTCCGATGGATTCCCACGTGATCATGCCTTTCACGTCGCGTGGCCCTACCATGACGGGAACTTGGGAGAAATCGTTGGCCATCATATGAGTGATAGCCGTCCTCAGAGCATCGTTGGGGTTCACCGATAGTGGACGGTTGTGAGCAGCCGGCAGGATGTCTATGCGCAGCGCGTTGTCTGGAGGGGGCGTGGAGACCGAAGAGTCCAGAAGAGCGATCTCACTGTCGATGTACGCATGCTGAAAGTCGGGGTCGGTATGCAGTCCTCGAGTCTCCAGCTCCTCGCGTACTTTCTCAACGAACCACAGACCCCGCCGGGAATAGCCGAACCATGATATGAACTCACGCACTGTTGGCTTGGGATGACTGGGTGCTAAGCCGTTGTCACGCTGCTCCCTCATCGTGCGGGCCAACTCTTGCAATCGTTGAATGCCTTGCTCCATCGTCATGGCGACCTCTCACCGGCGGCAGGACACTACTCGACCGGGTTCTTGCGCGGCCTGCCGCGCCGTCGTCCATCTGACGCCCAGAAGTAGACCGCGTTCTCCGTGCGCCGGAACTCCAGCTGCTTCCCCAGCGCCTCGGCCGCCGCATGCAGTCTCCGCCGGACCGCCTGTGTCGTCTCGCCCTCTCCCACCTCCAGCTTCCCCGCCTCACCCGGCGCCACCCGCTGGACGTAGCCGACGTACTCCTGCATCAGCGCCGCGCGCTTGCCGGTCGCGCTTCTCGCGCGGGCCTCGCCGATCGGAAGCGTGCTGAACGTGGGCATACATCCTCCTTTTCGTATGAGCAGCCATATCGGCGCCGCCCTCTTGGCCGACACTATAGCACCGCGATCTCAGGCTCACTCGACTCGGGATCGGGACGAAGCAGGAGTTGGTGGACCAACGCCGTGGTTGAAGGATGTCGCATTCCAGCAAGCAATTCATAGATTAGTAGGTGACTTTTCGGCTTCCGTAGGCGTGAACCGCCAGTGTCCTTGCCGGCCTGACGCCATTTGCGCGTTGTACCATCGTGGGACTGGAGGCAGCCTTGACGGGACGATTCACAGAGGAGGTGCGCGCGATGCAACTATTGAGAGTGAAAGACGTAGAACAGGAACTGGGGATAAGCCGAACGACGATATGGCGGCTGGTCAAAGCGGGCGTGTTTCCTCCTCCGCTTCGAATCACCTCCAAGGCGATTGCCTGGAGGCGGTCGGACATCGAGGCATGGCAGGAGCAGCTGGCGGAGAAGGCGGCATGAGCGACGCAGCCGCGGAATACGTTGGCTGATGATGCGCCGCCTGTTCGAGTCTCCCCCTTCCCTACCAACGTATACGGTAGACGGCACCGTCTTTGAGCTTTGGCTCGGGGGCTTGTAAACCCCACATTCCAACAACGGGGTTAGCCGACTACAGGTCTCGCGGAGCGCCCTCGACCGTGGGCACACGTTCGACTGTTGGGTCCTGAGCCATCCTTGCGATGAAGGCTCGCAATGCCTTGTCCGTCCTCTCGTTATAGGCATGGGCGAGAGCAAAGTCGCTTTCATCGTTTCGGGCGCAGGCCCAGAAGAGGAGGGCCGTGGTGGCTGCCGAGACCAGGTTGATGAAGAAACTGACGCACAGGTCTCTGTGGAAGTAGGGAATGACAAACCCTTCCTCTTCGTGCGAGGTCCGATAGGCGAAGATGTGGTCCAGCGTGTTCGGATGCAGGTAGAAGTCGCTGACCATACCGTAAGCCCTCGCGCTTAGGAGAACCGGGAAACGCTCCCGCTTCAGCATCCCCCTGACATTCTCCGCGCTGAACCTTTTCCTCCTTTGCCTCTTGTTGCCAAGCCGGTAAGCCTCAAGCTCATCGCGGGAGGCCATCAAGAGCGCCATGAGACTGACCGTCTCCCACAACGGCCGAAAGAGTGCGCCAGCCTCGCTAGGGTATCCGCAGGCAGTAAGGGGGAGAATTGCCCTGATGTTGCTGACGCAAGCCGCCAACAAGTGCTTTTCCGGGTGGTCATCGTCGCACCCCCATCTACAATCAATGAACCTGTCGAGGATTAGCATCATCTCCCCGAAGGCTTCCAAGATGTCCAGGTCGCCCTCGCCGTTGTAGGACTCTATCCACTCAAAGAATTCTCGCTCAAACTCGTTGTTCTGAGCTCCAATGTCCCTCAAGAAGTCCCGCCCAGCCGTCATGTCACTCTCCTCCTTACGAGCCATTGTCATCCTAGCGGCAGTTGATGGAACGCAGGTACGCCCGCTCCGTGCTCAGGGAGCAGTGACAGATTTCTCACCCCGCCACTTCCCCCTTCGGCATACGGAAGCCGACGCGGGGTTCGTTGAAGATGTAGGTGGGGTCGCCGACGTCGTCGCCCAGCTTGCGGCGGATCTTGCTGACCATCGTGTGCATGGGCCGCACGTTGCCGTCGCCCCGCTCCCTCCAGACCCGTTCCAGCAGGTGCTGGTAGGTCAACACCCGTCCGGCGTTGGCCGACAGTTCCGCCAGCATCCCGTACTCCGTCGGGGTCAAGCGCACCCGGCGGCCGGCAAGCGTCACCCTGCGCTGTTCGTAGTCGATGGTCAGGTCGCCCAGCACGTAGGGTTCCGACGGCTCGGCGGCCACGCGCCTCCGCAGGGCCGCCTTGATCCTCGCGGATAGCTCGGTGGGAGAGAACGGCTTGACCACGTAGTCGACGGCGCCCATCTCGAAGGCCCTGGCGACGACCTCCTCCCTGCCGTAGGCGGACAGGAAGATGACCGGCACGTCGGCAACGTCGAGGATGTCCTTCATCAGCTCGATGCCGTCCGTACCCGGAAGCATCAGGTCCAGCAGCGCCAGGTCGGGCCTCTCCTCCTCCATCAGACGGACCGCCTCCTGCGGGTCTCCGGTCACCACCGGCGCGTATCCCGACTCGGTGAGGGTGTCGCGGATATACCGGAGATCGTTGGGGTCGTCGTCCACCGCGAGGACCCGCACCCGTTCCCCCGACTCCGCCTGCCCACGCCCCCGGGACCTGGCGGGGGCGGGCCGAGGTGAGACCCCCGCGCCGCTCCCCCCTTCCTCCACCGCTGGCAGGGTGAAGGTGAAGCGGGTGCCGAGGCCCGGCCCGTCGCTCTCAGCCCAGATGCGGCCCCCGTGCGCCTCCACGATGCCCTCGCAGATAGCCAAGCCCAGGCCCGTGTCTCCGCCCTGCTCCTTGGACTGCACCCTGGAGAACTTGCGGAACAGGTGGGGCAGGCTCTCGGCCGGGATGCCCCGACCCTCGTCCGCCACCGAGACCGCCACGTTCACCCCGTCGCGAACGACGCTCACCCTGATGGCCGACGACTCCGAGGAGTGCCGGGCCGCATTGGACAGCAGGTTGCCCAGCACCTGCGTGATGCGCCGCCTGTCCGCCATCACCAGGGGCAGGTTCGGCTCGACGTCGATGGCGAGGTTGTTCCTGCCTCCCGCGCTCTTGAAAGCGTTCCTCGCCCGGTCCACCAGCGCGGCCGCCTCCGCCGGTTCGGGGCTGACCGGCAGCGTGCCCGTCTCGATGCGGGCGACGTCCAGCAGGTCGCCGATCAGCTCTCGCATGTTGCCGGCCTGGTCGAGGATGATCCGGTGAAACTGGCGCATCTCGGCGGGGTCCAGGTCCGACGAGACGTCCAGGAGCGCCGTCGCCGAGCCCATGATGGACGTGAGCGGCATCCTGAGCTCGTGGCTGACCATGGCCAGGAAGTCGGCCCGCATCCGCTCCTGCTCCTCGACGTCGGCCATGTCCTGCAGGGTGACGACCACCGACTCGACCGTGCCCTCGTCGGAGAGGATGGGCGTGGAGTTGAGGAGCACCGTGACGCTCCGCCCGTCCGGGACCTGCATCACGATCTCCTCGGCCCGAACCGTTTCATCGACGCTCAGAAGCTCGGCCATCGGGTACTCGCGCAGCGAGACCTCCCGACCGTCGGAGCGCCTGAAGGTCAGTATGTCTAGAAGACCCTCCGGCGACTGGCCGGGGTCGCGGAGGTTGTCGACGATCCTCATTGCCTCGCGGTTGAAGGACTTGGGGACGCCGGTCGCGGCGTCGAAGACCACCACACCGACCGGGGAAGTGTTTATGAGCGTCTCCAGGTCTGCCCTGGCCCGCCGCTCCTCCCCGTGCCTGCGGGCGTTGGCTATGGCCAATGCAGCCTGCGATGCGAACAGCGCCAGCGTCTCCTCGTCCTCCCGGGTGAACTCCCGCCCGCGCTCCTTCTCGGCGAGGAAGATGCTGCCGACGCGCTCCCCGCGGTGCAGGACGGGAGTCGCCATGAAGGACACCTTCTCGCTCACCGCCACCGGGGGGACCAGCTCCGGCAGGCCCAGCGACCTGATGTGGCCCGGTAGGTCGGGCACCCGCAGTGGGCCCTGAATCCCGCTCAGG
Organism: Dehalococcoidia bacterium; assembly: GCA_022820645.1. Taxonomy (GTDB): domain Bacteria; phylum Chloroflexota; class Dehalococcoidia; order Lucifugimonadales; family Australimonadaceae; genus Bin16. Next base: position 193,281 of record JAJEFD010000019.1, read on the forward strand.
TACTCGAAGTGGCTGGGCCAGCCCGGCAGCGTCCACAGCCTGTCCGTCTCGTCGGCGGTCATGCCGGAGGAGAGGAAGTCCTGGGGCGTCCCGTCGTCGCCGTGCAGGGCTATGACGCCGTAGCGGGCGCCGGTGAGGGAGCGGGCGGAGTCGAGCACGCCCTGGAGCACGGTGTTGAAATCGAGGTCTTCGGTGATGCGAAGACTCGCCTCGCTCAGGCGCGACAGGCGCTCTTCCAGCTGCCGTATTCGTCGGTCTCGCTCGTCCGGTCGTTCCAACTCGTCACCTCGATGGCCTGCTGATGGGGAGTGAATTGGCGTCTACAGGGCCAATTATCGCTCATTCGACGAACGGTAACAATAGGTTACCGGAAATTGCCGGAATAGTGGACGGTCGGAAATAGAAGCGGTGGTACGATACGGAGCGAGTGTGCCCGCCATGAAGAAGACGTACCTCCTTGGGCAT
>JAJEFD010000012.1 GCA_022820645.1 Dehalococcoidia bacterium
TTCGCGGAGAACCAGATCGGGTGGATACCGTTCTTCCTGCAGAGCGCTGACATCCGGTACGAGCGGAACCGGTACTGGGCGGAGAACCAGCTGGGCTTCAAGCCGCTGTCCCGCCCACCGAGCGAATACCTGCTGGAGCACACGCTCTGGGGCTTCCAGTACGACCGGGTGGGCGTGCTGGCGCGCGACCAGTTGAACGTGGACAACCTCATCTGGGGTTCCGACTTCCCGCACCAGGAGTCGGACTGGCCCGACTCGTTGAAGATCCTCGACCAGGCGTTCGAGGGCGCGCCCGAGGAGGTGCGCTACAAGATGACCTGCGGCAACGCCGTAGAGTTCTTCAGGCTCGACGCGAACTAGGAGTGCGCCTTCCGGCAGGCCACGGCCTGCTCCAGCCCTCTCGTCGTTGAGTCAGCGCCCCCGCGCACGGTACAATGAAGGCTGCGTCATCCCCCGGCGACTACATCGCAGGAATCTTCCCACCGGTTCCGCATCCATTGTGGGTTTGAGTCTTCCTGTTTTCGGCAGAGGAGAGCGACTTGGCTACGTCAACCAATCTCGGATTCCCTCGGATCGGCGCGAAACGCGAACTCAAATGGGCAGTCGAGGCGTACTGGGCCGGCAAGATAGACGAACAGGAACTGCAGCAACGCGCCGCCGCTATACGCCGGACGCACTGGACCCTCCAGCGCAAGGCCGGCATCGCGCACATCCCCTCCAACGACTTCTCGTTCTACGACCAGGTCCTCGACACGAGCGTCATGGTCGGAGCGGTCCCCGAACGCTACGACGCTCCCGAGGGCGAGGTCAGCCTCGACACCTACTTCGCCATGGGGCGTGGCCGCACCGCCTCCGAAGAGCGCCCCGGCGTCTCCGCCATGGAGATGACCAAGTGGTTCGACACCAACTACCACTACCTCGTCCCTGAGATAAACCGGAGTCAGCTCTTCTCCCTCCGCTCGACCAAGCCGGTCGACGAGTTCCTGGAGGCCAAGGCACTCGGCATACACACCCGCCCCGTCCTCGTGGGCCCGGTGACCTACCTGCTGCTCTCCAAGTCGGACGACCCTTCGTTCGACCCGCTCGTGCTGCTCGAAGGACTCGTGGACGTCTACGAGAATGTCCTCAAGCGGCTGGCAGAGGCGGGCGCCGACTGGGTGCAGATGGACGAACCCGCCCTCAGCCTCACGCTCAATGACAAGCAGCGCTCCGCATTCGGACGGGCTTACGCCCGGCTCGTTGCGGCAGTGCCCGGGCTCAACATCCTCGTCGCCGTCTACTTCGGCGACCTGCGCCAGAACACGAAGGCCGCGCTCGCGATGCCGGTGCATGGCCTGCACGTCGACCTCGCCCGCGGGCGCGCCGACCTTGAGAACATCCTCGCCAAGCTCGGCGAAGGCGTCTCCCTCTCGTTAGGGCTCGTCGACGGACGCAACATCTGGAAGACGGACCTCAAAGAGGCCATCGCGACCGCGCGGCGGGCATCCTCCGTGCTCGGCAACGACCGCATCCTCATCGCTCCCTCCTGCTCGCTGCTGCACTCGCCGGTTGACCTGGACAACGAGACGGACCTCGACGATGAGATGAAGTCCTGGCTCGCCTTCGCGAAGCAGAAGGTCGAAGAGGTCGCCATCATCACGAGGGCTGTCAACGGCGAGTCCGCCCGCGTTGCTGACGCATTGGCCGCCAACGCCGCCGCGATGGCGTCGCGCAGGGCGTCCGCCCGCATCCACAATCCCGACGTGAAGGAGCGCAGCGCCGCCGTGACGCCGGTCATGGCGCAGCGCACGAGCCCTTACCCCGAGCGCCGCAAGGCACAGCAGCAGGTGCTGCGCCTCCCCGCCTACCCCACCACCACCATCGGCTCGTTCCCGCAGACGCCGGAGATCCGAAAGGCGCGTGCGAGCCGCAACCGCGGCGAACTCACCACCGAGCAGTACGAGCACTTCATACGTGAGGAGATCGAGCGCTCCGTCCGTTTCCAGGAGCAGACCGGTCTGGACGTGCTCGTTCACGGCGAGCCGGAACGCAACGACATGGTCGAGTACTTCGGCGAGCAGCTGGAGGGCTACGTCTCCACGGCGAACGGCTGGGTGCAGAGCTACGGCTCCCGCGCCGTCAAGCCGCCCATCATCTACGGCGACCTTCACCGGCCCGCCCCCATGACCGTGGACTGGATCTCCTATGCGCAGTCGCTCACGCGGCAGCCGGTCAAGGGCATGCTCACCGGGCCCGTCACGATGCTCCAGTGGTCGTTCGTGCGAGACGACCAGCCGCGCAGCGAGACGTGCCGCCAGCTCGCCCTCGTCATCCGCGACGAGGTCTGCGACCTGGAACGCGCCGGCATACGCGTCATCCAGGTGGACGAGCCCGCGCTCCGCGAAGGGCTGCCCCTCCGCCGCGAAGACTGGGACGCCTACCTCGCGTGGGCCGTCGAGTGCTTCCGCATCGCCACCTGCGGCGTCGAGGACCGCACCCAGATGCACACCCACATGTGCTATGCCGCTTACGACGACATCATCGACTCGGTTGCCGCCATGGACGCCGACGTCATCTCTATGGAGAACTCCCGCTCCGACGGCACGCTGCTCGACACCTTCCGCGCACACCCCTATCCCAACGAGGTAGGCCCCGGCGTCTACGACATCCACTCGCCGCGTGTCGCAGAAACCGAGGAGATGAGCGACCTCCTTCGCAGGGCGGTTGCCGTCATCCCGCCGGAGCGGCTCTGGGTGAACCCGGACTGTGGCCTCAAGACCCGGCGCTGGGAAGAGGTGAAGCCTTCGCTCCTCAACATGGTGGATGCTGCGAAGGAGTTGAGGGGGCAGTCGTGAGCCGCGCCGCCTACCGGCAGGCCGTCGTCTCCTTTTTGGAGACAGCCGGCAAAGTGCAGCCGGAGCAGTGGGATGCACCGGGACTCGGCGTCTGGACCGTCCGCGACCTCGTCGGCCACGCCAGCCGCTCCATAACGCGTGTCGAAGAGTTCGGCGTTCGGCGCGCCGAGTCGGTCGACATCACGTCCGCCGTGCATCACTACCGCCGGTCCCTCCGGCAGCCGAGCGATGACGAGCGCGTCGCCCAGCGGGGACGCGAAGCCGGACAGGCGCTGGGTGAAGACCCGCTCGCTACTATGAACGCCGACTGGGCGCGCGCCGAGCCGGTCCTCGACGCAACCGATGAGGACACCGTCATCGACTACGACAACGGCGGCATCCGCTTCGGCGACTACCTGGAGACGCGCGTCTTCGAACTCACCGTCCACACGCTCGACCTGGCTAATGCCATCGGCGCCGAGGTCGAGCCGTCACGTGAGGCGCTGGGCGTCACACTGCAACTGCTCGCCGCGCTCGCGGTCGAGTCCGGCAGAGGCGCGCCCCTCGCCCTCTCCGGCACGGGCCGCGGCCCCCTTCCAGACGACTACTCCGTCCTGGGGTAAGTCCGAGCGCGACTCACCCGTCCCACGGGTTCAAGATCTCGACGCCGCAATCCTGGAAGTCCCGGACATTTCTCGTGGCGACGACTGCGTCGTTCGCGCTGGCGATAGCCGCGATCTCGCAATCGCGCGTGGCGTACTGGCGGCCTGCCGCATGCCGAATCGCCCCTATGGCCGCATAGGCTTGGGCGGCGCGGCGATCAAACGGAAGTATGCGCTCTGCAAGCAGACCTTCAAGAAGCCGCTCGGCTGCGGAAGCAAGCTCGTGGCGCCGTCGGCCCTCCGGCATCAGGGCGATGCCAACTCTGATCTCAGCCTCCGTTACAGCCGTGGTGTACAGCGCCTGCTCCGGTTCGCGGTCAACCCACGCCAGCACTCTCGGGTCAGGCGCGGCGAGCATCAATTCGGAGAGGACGTTCGTATCGAGAACAATCACGATTGCTGATCAAAGCGGGCTGGCCTTGGACCCTCGAGCTTGGGGAATTCGATGCCGTCCACGCCACCGATCGGCGCGAACAACTCATGGATCTTCGTCCCCAAGCCCTTCTCCGAGTCCTCTGCTGGCGCAAGTTCCTCGCCGAGCGCCGACCGCAGGATGCGCCGCGCCTCCTCTTCCATGGAGTGACCGTGCTCTGCCGCCCTGATGCGCAGCCGGCGCTTCAGGTCGTCTTCGATGTTCCGTACGGTGATGCTGGTCATGGCGCTACTCCGATTGCAGTGCAATCATTGTATACGATGCAATCGCCAGCGTCGCCTGGCTACCCTGCCCACGGCCCCTGCTGACCGGACGGGCCCTGACGCTGGAGCACCGTGCTCACCGGCACGACCGGCTCCGACGGCGCGTCGAACGCGGGGATGACCTCTTCCCCGAACAGCCGTATCGACTTGTCGACGTGCTCGGTCGGCATCCGTCCGATGTGGTGGCTGCCCGCCCAGACCGTGAAGCCGAGCCGCTCCTGCGTTTCGGCTATCCGCCGCGTCACCGTCTCAGGGCTGCCGATGATGGCCAACCCGTTCTCGATCCAGAAGTCGTAAGACTGCCGCGCCTGCGCGAATATCTTCCCGTTCGCCCGCGTGTAGCGCGTATTGTCGGTCCCCTTGCCGCGCGGGTCGCTCCCGAATCCGATGCGGGTATTGGTCACGTGCTCCCGGTCGATGCCGTAATACTCCAGCAGGTACGGCTCCGCCTCGGCGCGGGCCTGCTCGTCGGTCTCTGCGACGTGGACGACGCGCACCAGCATCTGCCGTGGCATCGGCCCGGGGTGCTCGCACTCGCGCCAGATGCGCCGGAAGTGCTCGAACTTGTCGACCAGCTCGTCGTCGGTGGAGATGTTCGTCGCCACGTCGTTGTTGCGCTCCGCCGCCCACTCGAACGCCCGCAGGCTGTGGCAGGCGATCCAGACGGGCGGATGCGGCTGCTGGTACGGCTTCGGCATCGGCAGCATCTCGTCGTACTGCCAGAACCGCCCGTGGTGCGTGACCTCGTCCTTCGTCCACGCGTCCTCGATCACCTTCATCGCCTCTTCGCTCGCAGCGTGGCGCTCGTAGTAGTCGATGCCCCAGCGGATGAACTCGTGCTCGTGCGTTCCCAGCCCCGAGCCGAACTCGACCCTTCCCTTCGACAGGTGGTCGAGCGTCGCCACCTCCTGCGCCAGCCGCATCGGGTTGTGGAACGGCAATTGCCAGATCATCGCGCCAACGTGGATGCGCTCGGTCGCCGCCGCGACCGCCGTGAGGAAGACCGTCGGCGCCGTGATCGCGCCGATGTAGGAGGCCTGGTGCTCGATGATCCAGTAGTAGCGGTAGCCGAGCTCGTCCATCATGCGGGCCTGGCGGATGTGCTCGTCGTAGGCCGCGGCCGCCGACCCGAGGCGCTTGATGTCGTTGATCTTGACCGCGCCCCACGCGCCGAATTCCAGAGGCTGCATCTATCTCTCCTCTACCTGAAGGCGGGGATGACTTCCTGCCCGAACAACGTCAGCGACGATTCCACCATGTCGTGCGGCATCCGCCCGATGTGGAACTTCCCTGCGAAATGGTCGTACCCGATCTTCTCCCGCCCCTCCGCTATCTGGCGCGCAACCGACTCCGGGCTGCCGACGAGCGCCAGCCCGTTGTCGAGCCAGAACTCGTAGGAGCGCGCACACTCGCGGAAGATGCGCCCCCGCTCCCGGATGTCCTCGCTGTCCTCGTGCCCCATCCCTCGCGGGTGGGAGCCGAACCCGATGCGGCTGGACGTGACCAGGTCGCGCCCCAGCGTGTTCGCCTCCAGCAGGTACGCGCGCGCCTGCTCGTGCGCCTGCTCATCCGATTCCGCCACGTGTACTACGCGCATCAGGAACTGGCGCGGCATCGGTCCCTCGTGGCCGTACCCTTTCCACGCCTCGCGCCACTCGGAGAACTTCTGGACCATCGACTCGTCGGTGTCGATGTTCTGTGCCATGTGATAGCCGCGCTTTGCAGCGAAATCGATCGCGCGCGGGCTGTGCACCGCCGCCCATATCGGCGGATGCGGCTTCTGTAGCGGCACCGGCTGTATCAGCGCCTCGTCTATCTGCCAGTACTTCCCTTCGTACGTCACGGTGCCGTCGCCGCCCCATGCCAGCTCGATGATGTCCAGCATCTCCTCGCCCATCTCCTGCCGCGAGTAGAAGTCCAGCCCCCAGCGCATGAACTCGTGCTCATGCACGCCGATGCCGGTGCCGAACTCCGCACGCCCGCCGGAGAGGTGGTCCAGCATCGCCACGTCCTGCGCCAGCCGGATCGGATGATGGAACGGCAGCTGCCAGATCATCGTCCCGAGACGCAGCGACTCCGTGTGCCGCGCAACCGCCGTCAGGAACATCTGCGGCGACGTGATCGCGCCCACGTAGGAGCCCTGGTGCTCCAGCGTCCAGTAATACTCGAACCCTACGCGCTCCATCAGCTGCGCCTGCCGGATGTGCTTCTCGTACACTTCCGCCGCGGTCGCGGCGTTCATCACCTCGTACGTCTGCATCTGGTCCCACACACCGAATTCGAGACGGTCCATGAGCCGACACCTCCTCTGCCGAAAGCCTCCCTATGCTACGCTTAATGCATGGCAGACGCCCCCCTCCGCACCACCGTCCTGCACGACGACCACGTCTCCCTCGGCGCCCGCATGGTGCCGTTCGCCGGGTACGACATGCCCGTGCAGTACGCGGGCGTCCTCGCCGAGGCGCGCGCCGTCCGCACCGCCGCCGGCATCTTCGACGTCTCCCACATGGGACGCTTCGCCGTCGATGGGCCGGACGCCCGTGCCCTCCTGGACTGGATGCACACCGCCGACGTCGGCGAGGCGATGCCGGTGGGCCGCGCCCGCTACGGCCTCCTCTGCAACGAGTCCGGCGGCATCATCGACGACGCCATCGTCTACCGCCTCGGCGAGGAGCGCTTCATGATCGTCGCGAACGCCGCGAACGCCGCGAAAGTCTTCGCATGGCTGGAGCGATGGCGCGCCGAGCGCTTCCCCAACGCAACCCTCACCGACCGCACCTCGGAGATCGCGATGATCGCACTCCAGGGGCCGGACGGTACGCACATCGCCGGGCAGGTCGCCGGGTTCGACCCGGACGCCGTGCGTCCGTTCAACGTCGTCGAAACGGAGGTCATGGGCGCGCCCGCCTTCATCGCCCGCACCGGTTACACCGGCGAGGACGGCGTCGAGATCATGCCCGCGTCGGAAGTCGCGTCTGCACTCTGGCGCGCCCTCATGGACGCGGGAGCGGCGCCCTGCGGACTCGGCGCGCGCGACACCCTCCGCTTGGAGGCCGCTCTCCTGCTGCACGGCTCAGACATGGACGAAACCGTCAACCCTATCGAGGCCGGGTTGGAGCGTTTCGTCCGGCTGGAGCGTGATTTCTGCGGCGCCGACGCGGTGCGCGCAGCCGCCGAGCAGGGCACCGCGCGCGTGCTCGCGGGCTTCCGCACCGCGGAGCGCGGACCCGCTCCAAGAGCCCATCACCGCATCCTCGTCGAAGGCTCCGACGTGGGCGAAGTTACGAGTGGCAGCTACTCGCCTTACCTTGACACCAATATAGGCCTCGGCTATCTTCCGAGGGAGGCCAGCGAGCCCGGAACCCCCATCTCCGTGGACGTTCGTGGACGGCAGATACCGGCTCAGATCGTGGCCCTTCCCTTCTACAAGAGGTCGCGATAGCTATGCCTGTTCCGGAAGACCGCCGCTATTCCAAAGAGCACGAGTGGGCGCTGGCTGAACCGGACGGCCTCGTCCTTGTCGGCATCACCGATTTCGCACAGCACGAGTTGGGCGACGTCGTCTACGTCGAGCTCCCTCAGCCCGGCGACCGCGTGACCCAGAACGCCCAGATGGGCGAGGTCGAGTCGGTCAAGGCCGTCTCCGAACTCTTCTCCCCTGTGTCGGGCGAGGTCACCGCCGTCAACGACGAAGTGAAGAACGCGCCCGAACTGCTGAACGAGAGCCCACACGACAAGGGCTGGCTCATCCGCGTCAAACCCGACGACCCCGACGAACTCGATACCCTGCTGGACGCCGCAGCCTACACGGCGCTGACCGAGTGAAGTTCTGACCACGGCCCGTATGTCTGACTTGCCGCTCACCTCACCCTTCATCCCCAACACCGACGACGACCGCGCCGCGATGCTCGCGGAGGTTGGCACGCCTGCCGTCGAAGCCCTGTTCGGCGACATCCCGGAGCAGTTTCGCCACCCCGGACTCGCGCTCCCGGCGCCGGTGCCGGAGATGGAGCTGCGCGCGGAGATGACCGCGCTGGCGCAGCGCAACTTCCACGCGGGTGAGCACCCGAGCTTCCTCGGCGCAGGCGTCTACCACCACTTCTGTCCCGCAGTCGTCGCGCCCCTCGTCACGCGCGGCGAGTTCCTCACCTCCTACACCCCGTATCAGCCGGAGGTGTCGCAGGGCACGCTGCAGGGCACTTTCGAGTTCCAGACCCTCACCGCCCAACTGTTCGGCATGGAGGTCTCCAACGCCGGCATGTACGACGGCGCGAGCAGCCTCGCAGAAGCTGCGCTCATGGCCTGCCGCGTCACGAAGCGCTCCCGCGTCGCCGTGCTCGACACCGTCAACCCGCACTATGTCGATACGATCCGCTTCTACGCGCAGCCGCAGGGCCTCGAGATCTACCTGACGTCGCCTGCATCCCCGGACCTCCAGCCGGATACCGCCTGCCTCATCTCCCAGTACCCCAACTTCTTCGGAGCGTTCGAGGACTCGCAGGCGCTCGTCGACCTCGCCCACGAGCAGGGTGCGCTCGCCGTCATGTCGTGCGACCCCACCGCGCTCGCTATGTACAAGCCGCCCGGCGCGTTCGGAGCGGACATCGCCACCGGCGAAGGGCAGGCGCTCGGTATCCCGGCCAGCTTCGGCGGCCCGTACGTCGGCATCTTCACCTGCCGGCAGGAGTACATCCGCCAGTTGCCCGGACGCATCGCGGGCAAGACCGTGGACACCGAGGGCCGCACCGGCTACGTACTCACCTTGCAGCCGCGCGAGCAGCACATCCGGCGCGAGCATGCCACCTCCAACATCTGCACGAGCACCGCGCTCATCGGGCTCTGGGCCACCATGTACCTGGCGCTCATGGGCAAGCAGGGACTCCGCCACGTCGCCGAGCTCTGCTACCACAAGGCGCACTACGCCGCGTCCCGCATCGCCGGACTCCCCGGCTACAGCCTTCCCAACAACAACCCCTTCTTCCAGGAGTTCGTCGTCGCCTGCCCGAAGCCTGCTGCCGACGTCAGCGCCGCACTCGAGCAGCGCGGCATCATCGGCGGGCTGGACGTGAGCGACCGCTACCCGAACGGCATGCTGCTCTGCGTCACCGAAGTGAACACCCGCGACCAGATAGACCGCCTCGTGGACGCGCTCGCGGAGATAGGCCGATGACCTCCATGCCCGGCACCCCGCTCCGCGAGGAAGCGCACAACCGCCGCAGGCTGCTGATGGAGCGCAGCCGCCCCGGACGCACCGGCGTGACGCTCCCCGCGTCCGACGTGCCGCCGCAGCTCATGCCGGAGCAGGCGATGCTCCGCGACGATCTGCAACTGCCCGAGGTCACGGAGGGCGAGGTCGTCCGCTACTTCACGCATCTCAGCCAGCTGAACTTCTCCATCGACACCAACTTCTATCCCCTCGGCAGCTGCACGATGAAGTACAACCCCAAGCTGAACGAGGCGGTCGCCGCAACACCCGGCTTCGCGCTCGCGCACCCCGGGCAGCCCGAGGCGCAGGTCCAGGGATGCCTGGAGGCCGTGTTCACCCTGCAGACCTACCTGCAGGAGGTCAGTGGACTGCCGAGCGCCAGCCTCGCCCCGCTCGCCGGAGCGCAGGGCGAGCTCGCGGGCATCCTCACGCTCCGAGCGGCGCTCGACGCCCGCGGCGACGGCCATCGCCGCAAGATGCTGATCCCGGACACTGCCCACGGCACGAATCCCGCGTCCGCGGCCATGGCCGGGTTCCAGGTCATCTCCATCCCCTCCACGTCCGGCGGCGACATCGACCTCGACGCCGTCCGCGCCGAGGCTGATGAGGACCTCGCGGGCGTGATGTTCACCCAACCGACCACCCTCGGCCTCTTCGACCGCAACGCCGTCGAGATGTGCCGCATCGTCCACGAGGCGGGCGGCCTCGTCTACGGCGACGGGGCCAACATGAACGCGCTGCTCGGACGCGCCAAACTCGGCCACTTCGGCTTCGACGTCGTCCACATGAACCTGCACAAGACGTTCAGCACGCCCCACGGCGGCGGGGGTCCCGGCGCTGGGCCCATCTGCGTCACCGAGGCGCTCGCTCCCTTCCTGCCCGGCCCCATCGTCGTCCAGCGGGATGACGGCTCTTACGGCAGCGAGATGCCCGCGCAGAGCATCGGGCGATGCGGGGCGTCGCAGGGCAACTTCGGCGTGCTCATCCGCGCCCTCACCTACATATCGCTCCTCGGCGGCGAGGGCATGCTGAACATCAGCGGCAACGCCGTGCTCAACGCGAACTACCTGCTCGCGAAACTGCGCCCGCTCTTTGAGCTCCCCTACGACCGCTCTGTCATGCACGAGGTCGTCTTCGCCGCGCGCAAGCGGGCCGGAGCGACCGCGCTCAACGTCTCCAAGCGCCTGCTCGACCACGGCTTCCACGCCCCCACCATGTACTTCCCGCTCGTCGTGCCGGAGGCGCTCATGATCGAGCCCACCGAGACCGAGTCGAAAGAGACGCTCGACGCCTTCATCGAGACCCTCGAACACATCGACGCCGAGGCCGCCACGGACGAGGAGTTCCTGCGCGGCGCACCCTACGAGACCCCCATCTCCCGCCTCGACGAGGCACGCGCCGCCCGCCGCCCCGAACTCCGCTGGCGCCCTGCCGAGGACTGAAAAGCGGAAGGAAGAGTATGCGTGCCGAGCACGGTGCAGGCCTCTCCCGGAACAGGCTGGCACTGTATGATTCGTGCCATCGCCAGCAACCTTGAACTCGAGAGGTGCCAGTATGTCTGCATACGTGATAACCGATGTTGAGATAACGGACGCGGACCTGTTTGGACAGTTCTTCGAGCGCGTGACGGGTACTGTTGAAGCTCACGGCGGCAGGTTCGTGGCGCGTGGTGGCGAGATCGAAGTCAGACTGGGCTCCTGGACGCCCAGGCGCCTCGCGATCATCGAGTTCGGCAGCATGGAGCAGGTTCGCGCCTGGCTGGACTCCCCGGAGTACACCGCGCTTGATGACCTGCGCTCGAGGGCGGCCAACATCAACATGGTGGTCACCGAAGGCTTATAGCCCTGCGAGGGAGGAAGTGAAAGCATGGCCAGGATGAGCGGCGGTGAAGCCCTGGTGCAGTCCCTCGTGCGTGAGGGTGTTGAAGTCGTATTCGGCATCCCCGGCATACACTTGAACGGCATCGTCGACGCCATGCGCAACGAGCCGGGCATCCGCCTGATCACCACCCGCCACGAGCAGGGCGCTGCGCACATGGCCGACGGTTACGCCCGCGCCTCCGGCAGGCCGGGGGTTGCCCTCGTCGTACCTGGCACGGGCGTCTACAACGCAGCTGCCGGGCTGGCCACCGCGTACGCCCGCTCGTCACCCGTGCTCCTCATCGCAGGCCAGGTTCCCCGGGGCCAGGTTGGCAAGAACCTCGGCGCTGTCCACGAGATCATGGACCAGGGGGGCACCCTGGCCCCTGTCACCAAGTGGCGGCGGCAGGTGCTCACTCCTCGGGACGTTCCGGCCGCCGTGTCCGAGGCGTTCAGGCAGATGCGTACCGGACGGCCCCGCCCTGTCCTGATCGAGATGCCCCCTGAGGTCGGGGTGGAGCGCGACGAGGTCCAGTTGCGGGACCCCGCTCCCACCTCGCGCATCGTACCGAGCCCGGAACAGTTGCGGGAAGCCGCCCGCATTATCGCCGCATCGCAGCGCCCCCTCATCTTCGTCGGCGGCGGCGTGGCGCAGTCGGGCGCGGAAGAGGCCCTCGTGGCACTCGCCGAAGCAACCCGCATCCCGGTTATGACCTCCGGCGGCGGCAAGGGCGCCATCCCGGACAGCCACCCCCTCTGCTACGGCTCATGCCTCAGCCCCCGTGCGGACGTACAGGAGATGAACGAACTCGTCGACGTGATGCAGTCCGCCGATGTTGTGATAGGCATCGGGACGCGGTTCTCGATGGGCAACCCCGCGGGCGAAACCTCCACCCTGATCAACATCAACATAGACGACTCCGAACTCACCCGGGTCCAGGCCAACACCATCCCCCTGCACGGCGACGCAAAGGCGACCATCGAAGCGCTCCTTCCCCACCTCGCCGAGGCCGGAGCGGGCGACCGCTCGTCGCCCCAAGAAGCGGTCGCCGCTGCCCGGCGCCTCATCGCTTACTACGACATCCACCTCCACGAGCCGCAGTTCCCTATCATCGAAGCGATCCAGCACGGTGTCCCCGGCGACGCCTTCACCGTCTGGGACATAACCCAGCTCGGCTACTACTCCCGCACGCATTACAAGGTGGACCACCCGAAGACGTACGTCGACTCCGGTTACTCCTATAACCTCGGCGGCGCGTTCCCCACGGCGCTGGGCGTGAAGGTCGCCCAGCCGGACCGTGCCGTCTGTATCAACGGAGACGGCGGCTTCATGTTCAACGCCGCTGAGCTCTCAACCGCGGTCAAGTACGGCATCAACGTGGTCACCATCGTCTTCAGGGACGACGCTTATGGCAACGTCGCACGCGACCTGGACGATTTCTTCTCCGGCGCCTATGAGACTGACCTGCACAACCCGGACTTCATCAGGTTCGCCGAGTCTTTCGGCGCGGTTGGCATGCAGGCGGACGACCCTCTGGACCTGGAACGGCTGCTCCCTCTCGCACTGGAACGCTCGGCGCCGGTGATCATCGACGTGCCCGTCCACGACATATCCTTCGCACGGGCCAGACAGCACGCCATGCTGCCGAAGGTAGCCTGGACACAACCCCAGGAGGGCCTCATCCAGCCCTGAGCCCGACCCTCCTCTTTATCTTCCCCGCTCTTCCCGCTATCCTGCTCCTCGAAATTCCCCTCTCTCAGGAGGCCCGAACATGGTCGACGTAGGCCAGCAAGCCCCGGACTTCACCCTCAAGGACCAGAACGGAGAGGACGTCTCCCTCGCCGGTTTCAAAGGCGAGAAGTGGGTCGTCATCCACTCCTTCCCCGCCGCATTCACCGGCGGCTGAACGACTCAGACCGCTACCTTCAACCGTGCGTTGAAGTCGTTCGAAGAGATGGGCGCGCACGTCCTCGGACTTGGCGCCGACGCCCGCCCCGCCCTCAAGTCGTGGGGCACCAACCTCGGCGGGATCGCCCACTCGCTCCTGTCGGACTTCTGGCCCCACGGCGAGGTCGCACGCGCCTACGGCATCTTCAACGAGGACTCTGGCATGTGCATCAGGTCCGTCACCATCATCGACCCGCAGGGCACCGTCCGCTACCACGAGACCTACCAGGGCGTCCTGCCCGACCCCAACGCCATCCGCGAAGAGCTGGGCAAGCTCCAGGGATAGGCGCAAGCAGCGAAGAAGCGATGCGGAAGGGGCTGCGCCGTCGCAGCCCCTTCCCGTTCACAACGGCAACAGATGACTTCCCGCAGCGAAGCAGACCTCAAGCGCGCCCCGTTCGCCGATGGTGACGTGGCCCTCGTCTACGACCAGCGCAAGCGCCGTTACCGCATCGAACTGAAGAGCGGCGCGCTCGTCGAGACCCACCTCGGTTACGTCACCCACGACGAGATCATCGGACGGCACGAGGGCTTCTTCCTCGTCACCAACAAGGGCCACCGCCTCTTCATCCTCCGTCCGCCGTTCGCCGACGCCGTGAAGGAGTTGCCGCGCCAGAGCCAGGTCATCTACCCCAAGGACCTCGCCGCCCTCCTGATGCACGCCGACGTCTACCCCGGCGCGCGCGTCATCGAGGTAGGGCTCGGCTCGGGCGCCGCTTCCGCAGCCCTCCTCCGGGCTGTCGGGCCGAACGGCTCAGTCGTCTCGCACGAGGTCCGCGAGGAGGTCGTCGAGGCAGCGCAGCGGAACGTCGCGCACCTCGCGCCCGGTGCCGCGAACCACCGTATCGTCCTCGGCAACGCCTACGTCGACGGGCTCGGTACGGATGAGGCCGACCGCGTCGTCGCGGACGTGCCGGAGCCGGGGCTGCTGCTCGACGACGCCGCCGGTGTGTTGCGGACGGGCGGCGTCTTCGCCGCCTACCTGCCGACCGTCCTGCAGGTGCACGAACTGATGATGCGCCTGACCCGCGACGACCGCTGGCACATGGCCGAGGCGTTCGAGCTGCTGGAGCGCCCGTGGCACTTCTCCGAGACCAGCGCCCGCCCCGACCACCGCATGGTCGGCCATACCGGCTTCATCGCGACCGCACGCCGCTGCGAACCGCCCCCGCGCGCGGCATCTTCTCACGCTGTTTGATTCCCTCTCCTGAGGGAGAGGGTTAGGGTGAGGGCCCTCCGGTGCAGGCAAGGAGCGGGGCGGCGTGAGGCTTCACCCCCCACCCCCGAACGGCATGTGCCGCGCTCCCGCGAGCGGCGCGGGCGCAGACTCCGGCAGACTCACCCCCAGCACTCCGTCCGTTGGCGCATCCTTGGCGAACGCCAGCACCCTGAACCCGCCCATCCCCTCACCATCCACCAGCACGTCCATCCCATGCAGGTTCGCTGTGCGTTCGATGCGGCCCAGCCCACTCCGCTCCGCGACGTCCGCCCGGTAACCCTCGATACCCAGCGACCGCAGCCACTCCGCCTGCGACATCTCCCCCGCTTCCGCGAATCCTGCCGCGATCGCCGCCGACCGCACGGACGTAAACTCCACGTGCGCGCTGATGTCCTGCCTCCCCACGCCGAAGTACGGGTTCATCCCCAGCGTATGGCCGGAGTAGCAGCGCAACGTCCCCGCGCGGCGGGACTCGTCGTAGTAGGCTGGCGCCTCGTGGCCGTAGTCGATCAGCAGCAGGTAGCCTCGCTCGACAGCGGCGAATGCCTCCCGTAGCCACGCTTCCGGCGCGAGGCTCACCTCCGTGCGGTAGCCCTCGGAGAGTGTCACGCCCAAGCGGTCGAGACGCTCGGCGAGTGCTGGCGTGGACGGTTCGCCTGTCACCTCGATGAAACCGCCCTCCGGCGCGGCGTCCACGAACAGCTCCCTCAGCCGTCCGCCCTCCTGCGTAACCCGGTGCAATGGCATGGCGTCGAGGAGTTCGTTCGCAAGCACGACGCCGCTGCCGCCTGCCGCCGGGATGCCGCCGGAGCGTATCCAGCGCCCGGGGAAGTCCGGCGGCGGTTCGCGCAGGTCGACCGCCGTGTATGCCAGCGCGCCCGGGAAACCGCTCTCGAGCATGCGTGCGTGCTCGCGGATGTCCAACGCAAGCGTACCGTTGCCGGCGCCTGCCTCGATGACGTTGAAGGGCGCCGGGCTGCCGAGCGCACGCCACATCGCGAGCAGTTGCCGCGCGACGAGCGCTCCGAAGACGGGATGCGCGAGCGGTGCGGTGTAGAAGTCGCCGAGGGGGCCGAAGGAGCGGCGCGACGCGTAGTAGCCGCCGTCCGGCCAGTAGAGCGCGATCTCCATGAACTCGGCGAACGTGATGGGGCCGCGCAGCGCGATGCGCCTGCGGGCTTCGGCGTCAGCGCCGGTGGGAGCGAACAGACCTGTCATGCGCCGTGACAGGGGTGGTGCTAACCGCTGGGGCGGCTAGCGCGGGTTACGGTTGACGTGGCTGCCTTCCGATTCCCAGCTGGTGATCTTGATGGAGTTCCTGAACTCGCGGGTCTCCCCACACCGCTTGCAGGTGCCGTAACTGGTGGGCCCGTTCGGGCTCTCTATAGCCCAATGATGTGCACAGCCGGGCTCCGCCTCGGCAACCTCGATCCCCTGCTGCTGGGTCATAACGCTCCGTGCCCCCTCTCCTGGCAGTCTAACCTCGTTGGTCTATGGGAACGAACTCGACGTCTATCGGTCCGTCATACCTCATCTGCGGCCTGATGAGCATGTTCTTGTCCTGTTGTTCCAGCACCTGCGCGACGTACCCGGGCACCCGCGCAACGGCGAAGATGGAGATGAAGAGGTCTTCCGGTATGCCCAGCAGGTAGTACACGGAGCCGGCCCAGAAGTCCACGTTCACACATATCCCGCGCTCCGCGTAGGGGCGCATGTGCTCTTCCACCCGGCTGAGTATCTGGAACCACTTCGGGTCCCCCATCTTCTCCGCCAGGCGGCGGGAGCCCTCGCGAAGGTGCCGGGCACGCGGATCTTCCGCACGGTAGACGGCGTGCCCGAAGCCCATGATGCGCTCGCGCCGTTCGTGCTTGCCCGCGAGGTATGTCTCGACGTTGTCGACCTCCCCGATCTCCAGCGCCATCTTCATCACGCCCTCGGCGGCCCCGCCGTGCAGCGGGCCCTTGAGCGTGCCGAGACCGGTCACGATCGCGCCGTGAACGTCGGCGAGCGTGCTCGCCGTGACGCGGGCCGCGAAGGAGGAAGCGTTGGAGCCGTGGTCCAAGTGGACGATGAGGTCCTTGTCCATCAGGCGGGCGGTCTCGTCGTCGGGACGCTCGCCGAGGAGCATGTAGAGGAAGTTCGCTGCGTGGGAGAGGGAGGAGTCGGGGGAGATCGGGGCCTGGCCGCTGCGGATGCGGTGGTGGGCGGCGATGATGGTGGGTGTCTGCGCGGTGATCCTGAGGCCTTTCCGGAGCGTCGCCTCGTGGGAGATGTCGTCGACTTCGGGGTCGAACGCTGCCAGGGCGGAGATGCCGGTGCGCAGGACGTCCATGGGGTGTGCGTCCTTCACACGCTCGATGATCTCCAGCAACTCCTGCGGTACTGCTCTGTTGCTCCGGAGTGTCCCGTCGAACTCGTCCAGTTCCGCGCGTGTTGGAAGACGCTTCACGAGCATGAGGTGCATCACTTCCTCGAAGCTCGCGTGCTCGGCCAGATCGTGGATCTCGTAGCCCCGGTAGATGAGGCGTCCTACGTCGCCGATGACCAGGCTGGACTCAGTGGACTCGAAGTAGACGTCCCTGAGCCCGCGCTTAAGCTCGATCTCCTTCTGGGCCATGCAGCCTCCCTCCGTTGTCCCGGGCGTAATCAGGCATAAATCAGCCCCTTCTCCATTGGGGGATGCGGAGCGGGGCTGCATGGACGCAGAGCAGATACAACATCCGCGCCAGACGCCTGATTCGCTTCGAGAATCCGGCTCTCGCCGGACTCCGCGCCTGTGGGCGAGCATACCGCTGGCTTCTCTACGGTGTCAACGCGCGCGCTCGTGGCCACTCACAGGCGGCTGAGGCCTTGAAGCCTCTGTCTCATCTGACCGGAAGCACGCGAATCAAGCCCTCCCGCCGGGATAGAGGATTCCGCCTCACTGGACCCCCGCGGATGACTGAATCGTTCACTCTGTTAATACTGGAGCGCGGGAACCCTTATGTTGCATGGACGCCTTCACCGCATCGCGCCGATTGACACCCCACCCTGCGCTCCGTAACCTACCTAGTTGGCGTGTGTCAGCCTGGCCGCTTGCTGCGCACGGTGCCTGACTGCGAAACCACCCGTCTCCGGGCTCATCTGACAGGAAGCAGTCAGGGAGGCTTACACGGAGGACTGAGACGATGGCCAGCCGAAGTGAGATTATCGTCCGCTTTGCCGGCGAAGGTGGCCAGGGAGTCGTAACCGCAGCGGAGATGCTGGCCCGGGCTGCTACCGGCGTCGGCTACCACGCGCTTACCTTCGCTACCTTCCCCTCGCAGATCCTTGGAGGCCCGACCTGGACACAGGCGCGTGTCTCCCGCACCCCCGTAGAGAGCCCCGGCGATGCCATAGACATCCTCGTCGCTTTCAACGACGAGGCCTACCACGAACATCGCACCGAGGTGCACGACGGAGGCATCATCCTCCTCGACCCCTCCGTGACCCCCCTGTCCGACGAGCACCTCCGCTGCGTGACCGTTCCTTTCGACGAGCTCGCGAAACAGACCGGCGAGTCCCGCGCAGCCAACATGGTCGTCATGGGCGGGCTCTCCAGGCTCATCAACATGCCCGTCAACTACTTCAAGGAGTTCGTCTCCCAGCGGTTCGCGGGCCGTGACAAGGTCGTCGAGGCCAACCACATGGCCCTCGACCTCGGCCTCGCCCACCTCGCGGAAGAAGACCCCATAAGCGACCTCGGCGAGCCCGAGAAGCCGGACTACGAGCAGGTCTTCATCAAGGGGAACGACGCGCTCTCCGTCGGTGCCCTGCACGCTGGCATCGACTTCTACTTCGGCTACCCCATATCTCCCGCGACGCCCGTGCTCGTCTACATGGAGCGCAACCTCGTGGGAGAGGGCAAGTTCGCCTACCAGGCCAGCTCTGAGATCGAGGCCATTACCGGCATCGTCGGCGCGGGCTTCGCCGGGAAGAAGTCCATGACCGCCACGTCCGGCCCCGGCTTCACCCTCATGGGTGAGGGCATCGGCCTCGCCTGGATGGCCGAGATCCCGTGCGTCATCGTCGACGTGCAGCGCGGCGGCCCCGCCACCGGCCTCCCCACCAAGACCGAGCAGTCGGACCTCAACGCTGCGCTCAGCCCCGCGCACGGCGACTCCTCTATCCCCGTCATCGCCGCGGGCAGCGTGGAGGAGTGCTTCTTCGCTACCGTCCACGCCTTCAACTGGGCCGAGCGCTACCAGGGCCCCGTCATCCTGCTCAGCGAGCACTCGCTCGCCGAGCGCGCGCAGAACATCCCGAAGCCTGACCTCGCCGCAACTCCGGTCGAGAGCAGGAACGTCTACAAGGGAGAGAACGGCTACCTGCGATACGAGTCGCAGGAGATCTCCGCTTTCCCCGTGCCCGGCGGCGCGGGCGCCTACGTCGCCAACGGCTCCGAGCACGACATCTACGGCGACACCACGCACCTTGCCAAGTACCACATCCACATGACCGAACGGCGCTTCAGCAAGCTCAAACTGCTGGAAGGGACCTACGAGAGCGACAACGCGTCCGCGTCGGTCGCCGTCATCCCGTGGGGCGGCTCAAAGGGCCCCGCGCTGGAAGCCTTCCAACAGCTCCGGAGCGCGGGCGTGGACGTCGCGTGGTACTACACCATGTTCCTCAATCCCCTGCCCACGGCGCTGCTGGACGAGCTGCGCTCCAAGGACCTCGTCATCGTCCCCGAACTCAACTACCAGGGACAGTTCGCGAGCGTCCTCCGCTCCCAGGGCGTCAGGGCAGAGGCCATCACGCAGTACACGGGCTTGCCGTTCCGTCCCACGGAACTCGGCGAGCGTATCAAGGCGCGCCTGGCCGGAGCCGGGCAGCCGCAGGCGGTGAACGCATGACAGGAACGGCCAAGAACCCCGAGTACGACTTCCTCTGGTGCCCCGGCTGCGGCGACTTCGGCGTCCGGCGCGCTCTCGAGTTCGCCATGCGCGACTGGAACATCGAGCGCGAGATTCCGATGAGCCACAACGTCGTCGTCGCCGGCATCGGCTGCTCCGGCAACCTCGTCCACCTGTACGAGGGCGAGCAGCCCTACGGCTTCCACGGCATCCACGGACGCTCCCTCCCCCTCGCCCTCGGCGTGAAGATGGCGCGCGAGGACCTCAACGTCGTTGTGGTCGCAGGCGACGGCGACTTCCTCAGCATCGGCATGGAGCACATCGCGCCCCAGGCCTCCCGCAACCTCAACATCTGCGCCGTCATCATGGACAACGGCGTCTACGGCCTCACCAAGGGACAGTCGTCCCCCACCACCGTCGAGGACACCGTCACCAGCTCCACCCCTTACGGCAAGCTCGAGTCCTCGCTCAACCCCCTCGACCTCTACCTCACCCTGGGCGTCACCTACATCGCCTCCGGCTACTCCACCAAGCCCCGCGACCTTGCCGGACTCATCAAGCGCGGCATGGAGCACAACGGCTTCTCGATCGTCCACGTCAACTCTCCCTGCACCACCTACAACGACACCTACGCGCTCCTCAAGGGAAACAAGGCGAAGGGCATCGACCCCCTGGCCTGGGAGATC
Organism: Dehalococcoidia bacterium; assembly: GCA_022820645.1. Taxonomy (GTDB): domain Bacteria; phylum Chloroflexota; class Dehalococcoidia; order Lucifugimonadales; family Australimonadaceae; genus Bin16. The sequence continues at coordinate 19,964 of JAJEFD010000012.1, forward strand.
CCCGACGACCACGACAGCAGCAGCAAGAGCGCCGCGCGAGACGTCATCGAGCAGGGCGGCGTGCCCCTCGGCGTAATCTACCAGGACGACTCCCGCCCCTCGCTCGACCAGCGTATGGGCGGCGTCCGCGAGCGCGTCACCTCCCGCTCAGCCGAGGCTCTGCTGGACACCTTCGCCGTTTAGCGTCTTTACTCCGTCATTCCCGCGAAGGCGGGAATCTCGCAGCCACCTCGCCCTTTGGGAGAGGTCGTCGCGCTTGCGCGGCGGGGCTGGCGTAGAGTGGGGTTGTCATGCTGAGCGGAGCGCAGCGGAGTCGAAGCATCTCTCAGGCGTCCCCTAGCGCCACCCCGAGAACCGCTCCTCCCGCCACGGGTCGCCGCGCATGTGGTACCCCAGCCCCTCCCAGAAGCCCGCGCGGTCCTCGGCCATGAACTCGACCCCGCTCACCCACTTCGCGCTCTTCCAGCCGTAGCGCGACGGCACGACCAACCGCAGCGGCCCGCCGTGCTGCCCCTCGAGCGGAGCGCCGTCCATGCGGTGCGCGAACAGCACGTCCGGCGCGCGCAGCGCCTCGACGTCGATGTTCGCCGTGTAGCCGTCGTAGCAGTGCAGCATCGCGAACCGCGCCGACGCCGTCGGCTGCGCGAGCTCCAGCACCCGCGACGCCGGTACCCCCTCCCAGCCCACGTTCAGCCGGCTCCACTGCGTCACGCAGTGGAAGTCCGCCGTGACCTCGATCTGCAGGAGCGACTCCCACTCCGCCCATGTCAGCTCCGTCTCGCGCTCCACCTCGCCGAACAGCCGCAGCCGCCACGTCGCGAGGTCGATCTGCGGCGTGGGCCGCATGCTCATCACCGGCATCTTCGGCGTTACGTACTGGCCGGGCGGCACGCGCTCCTCCATCCCCTTCGAGATGCCGCGCCTGCCGAACGCCGCCGCAACCTGCCGGAACACTTCCACGCTCACACCTCCATCCCTCTCGTCACTCCTGCGCTCTTCCCGTCATTCCTGCCTCCGCAGGAATCTCGCCCTCACCTCTCCCCTTGGGAGAGGTCGAGGCGCTTGCGCGGCGGGTGAGGGTGACCCCCGTAGGGGCGGTTCGCGAACCGCCCTGCCCCTCGTGAACAGGGTACACTGTTCCCCGACCCTGTTCGCCGATTCCCATGACAGAACAGCCTGCACCAGCCCCCCCGCGCTCCGGCCACGCGCTGGAGCTGCGCGGCGTCTCCAGGACGTACGGCACGACCCATGCGCTGCGCAGCGTCGACCTCGACGCGGCGTGGGACCGCGTGCTCGTGCTGTTCGGCCACAACGGCGCGGGCAAGAGCACGCTCCTGCGCGTCGCCGCCGCACTCGTCAAGCCGACCGCCGGCAGCGTGACGACCGCGGGCTTCGACGCCGATGGCCAGTCGCAGCGCGTCCGCGCCGCCACCGGCTACGTCGGCCACGGCACCCTCCTCTACGACGACCTCACGCCGGAGGAGAACCTCCGCTTCTACGCCCGCCTCTACGGCGTGCCGGACCCCGATGAACGAACCGCCGAGGTGCTGCGCGACGTCGGCGCGGAGCGTTGGGCCCACCGCCGCGTGCGCGGGCTGTCGAACGGCATGCAGAAGCGGGTCGCCATCGCCCGGGCGCTGCTGCACCGGCCCGTCCTCCTCCTGCTCGACGAGCCCGATTCCGGCCTCGACGTGCAGGGCCGCGCGTTCGTCGAGACCGTCGTGCGGGCCGTCGCCAACGGCGGCGGGGCCGTGGTCTTCTCCGCGCACGACCCGGCTCGCGGGCTCGCCACCGCCGACGACTTCGCCGTCCTGCGCGGCGGACGCATCGCTGCGGCGGGTGAGGCTGCGAGCACGGCGCCGGACGAGATCGCCGCGCTGCTCAGCGCTCCGCCCCTTAGTTCATCAGGGGGGAGCGCCTGATGCGGGAGACGCTGCGCGCCGCGCTTACCATCTACGCCAAGGACGTGCGCCTCGAGCTCCGGACGCGCGAGACGCTCTTCTCCGTGCTCGCGTTCGCCTTCGTCGTCGCCTTCATCTTCACGTTCGCCTTCGAGCCGTCGCCGCAACTCATCGCCTCCATCGGGCCGGGCATCGTCTGGGTTGCCTACATCTTCACCGCCGTCCTCGGCATGAACCGCACCTTCCTGCTGGAGCACGAGCGCGGCACGCTGGACGGCCTGCGGCTCGCCCCTGTCCCACGCGAGGCGCTCTACCTCGGCAAGTTGCTGAGCGTTGTGACGCTGCTCGTGACGGTCGAGGCGCTCATGCTGCCCGCCTTCCTCGTCCTGTACGACCTCTCGCTCTTCAACGTCTGGTTCATCGCCATCGCGCTCGCCGCGACGGTCGGCATCGCGGCGGTCGGCACGCTCTTCTCGGCGATCGCCGTCCACACCCGGGCGCGCGAGGTGCTGCTGCCCATGCTCTTCCTGCCGGTCGCGCTGCCGCTGCTTATCGGCGCGGTCACCGGCGCACGGGAGGCGCTCGACGGCGAGGGCTGGAGCGGCGTGGGCGGCTGGCTGCAGCTCATCGTCGCCTTCGACGTCGTCTTCCTCGTGCTATCATCGCTCGTGTTCGAGTACGTGTTGGAGGAGTGAGCGTGACCGGCGCCTGGAGACTGGGACTCCTGCTCGTGGCGGGAGTCCTCGTGCTGATAGACGTATACCTCATCTTCGGCTACGCCCCGACCGAGCGGTCGATGGGCATCGTGCAGCGCCTCTTCTACTTCCACGTCCCCGTCATCCTCACCAGCTTCCTCTCGTTCGCGCTCGCCGCGGCGGGCAGCGTCCTCTACCTCGTGAAGCGCAACCGAGCCTGGGACCGTCTCGCCTACGCCTCGGCGGAGGTCGGCGTCGTTTTCTTCACCGTAGCCATCGTCACGGGCGCGGTCTGGGCGAAGCCGGTCTGGGGCACGTGGTGGGTGTGGGACGCCAACGGCACGCTCACCTTCGTCCTGTGGCTCATCTTCATCGGCTACCTGATGGTGCGCGCCTACGCCCCCGACGCCGAGCGCGGACGACGCTGGTCCGCCGTGACCGCCATCATCGGCGCGGCGACCGTGCCGTTCGTCTACATGGCGGCCGACTGGTGGGGCGGGCTGCACCCGGAGCGGGTCACCGGCCCCGGTGCACAGGGCTCGCTGGAGCGCGAGATGCTGCTCACGCTCCTCTTCTCGTTCGTCACCTTCATCGTGCTCTTCGCGGCCCTCATCGCCGAGCGCTACACGCTCCGCAGCGACGAGGACGCCGTCGAGGAGCTGCGGCTCGCCGCCGCCTGAGGACACTGATGCGCAACCGATCTACTCCCACCGCCGTCTCCCGGACCTTGCGTCGTCTCACTGCGATCTCCGCTTCCCGTACGGCGCGCGCGCTCACCACCGCCGTCGCCGTCTCCCTGCTCGTGCTCGCCCTCACCGCCCCCGCCGCCCTCGCCGCTCCTACCGCGCAGGACGCGCCGGGCGAGAGCAACCTCGGCTACCTGCTCGCGGGCACGCTGCTCACCTGGGCGGGCTTCTTCGCCTACGCCATCTACCTCTGGCGCAAGAACCGCGACCTCCGCCGCGAGGTGGAGGACCTGCGTCGCACGCTGGGGGAGCGGGAGGGATAGCCCCTCTCCCTTGAGGGGAGAGGTCGCCGCGCAGCGGCGGGTGAGGGTGAACCACCATCGTTCCTGCGCAGGCAGGAACCTCGCAGCCCTGATGGGTGTGGGCTTGTCATGCTGAGCGAAGCCGGAGGCGGAGTCGAAGCATCTCTCAGGGGAGGCGCTTCTCCATGACGAACCTTCCCCCGAGAGATTTCTCGACTCCGCTGCGCTCCGCTCGAAATGACAGACACAGCGCACCTCCCTCCGGTGCATCGCATCAGTCATAGGGGGTGGGATCGGTGCGGGGGGTGAGACGGCCGCAGAGGTTCTTGCGGGCGGGGCATCGGCAGACCTGGTCGAGCTTGAAGCGCATCTCTGCGTGGCCGTGGACGATGCAGGCAATAATGCGGTCGAGGTCGGGGAGCCGCCAGTTGTCGGCGCAGCCCATGAGGTAGGCGTGGAGCGGGGTGAAGGCGAGGATGGGGACGCCGTTGTCGGAGATGGTCTGGGCGAGCTCGAACGGGTCCGGCAAGGTCTTCCTCTCATCCATGGCGATCTGCCACTGCGTGAGGTAGTCCTCGACGATGGGTTCGAGCATCACTTGGGCGACCTGGCAGACGAGGTAGCGTTCGAGTCGGCGGACGGAGGCAAGCATGGCGTGTCGCTCCTTTCCTACATCGAGTTCTTGAGCAAGGTGATAGCGCGGTCGAGGACGTCGAAGCGGTTGCGGAGCTGATAGACCTCCTCGGCCCTTGCGACGTTGTAGAGGGCAGTGCGCGCGGCCATGCTCCTCACTCTGGGATCAGGGTCTTCGAGGAGTTCGGCTATGGCGGTGACGCTCTTGAGGGCGAGCCCTCGGAGTTCCGCGTAGGCGAGGTCGACGGCGTCCCTGCGGATGCGCTCCAGTTCCGCCCGGAACGACGGGTCCTGCATCCAGCGGTAGAGGGTGACGCGGCTGATGCCGGCAGCCTTCGCGGCCTCGGTCATGGAGGGGTTGGCCGCGATGTAGGGCATGGCCACCGTCTGCTTCGGAGTGAGGTCCACGTTCCTTTCTTGTGTTTCATCCTGTTCCATTGCGTTACTCCTCCTCGTGATTTCGACCAGCCGCCTGTAACCCGCCCGTTACGTCCTGACCGTGCCACGTAACCGGATGCAAGCCCGATGTAACGCGATGTAACGAGGCCTCCGAGCGCCGTCGGGGGGGTGAACGCGGGTGGTCTCGGGTGTCATGGGGACAGGGTAGGCAGTGGAGCGGCATCCGCGCAACGGGCAGATGTCACAGTGGTGGCAGAGGAACGAGAAGGAGGGGCCACAACCGTTGCCCTGTGTGGCATGCCCGCGCTATGGTGCAACAGAGAGGCAAGTACGTGCCAGTGCCGGAGGGAATTATCTGATGGAAGGTCTACTCATATTATTGGCACTGATAGCCAGCGTCATACTCTTCATATGGGCATTCAATAGCGGTCCCAAGAGAAAGGGTTTTTACAGGATTGGCGCTGGTGAACTCAATGCCAATGAACGTATAACCCGCCTCATGCGTGCTGTCCTTGCAGAAGTAGGGCGTAAAGTGGAGAGTGCTACCGGAGATACCCAGATTGGATGCCGCGCCAATGATGCTGAGGGTGTTCTCACGCTGGTAGCAGATATAGAACAGTTCGAATACTTCCGACAACGCAAGGGTGTTATGCAATGGGAAGGAGTGTTCGAAGAACAACGGCTAGAGCAGCAGTGGGCAAGGATACCGGCGTCGATGCGTTGTTGGAGTGGTATCGAACTAACCGTACCTGTTGCCATAGACGCTGCTTTCAGTGCTGATTTGCAATTGCAGATAGTGCGTTTCTGGATAGGCGATATGGAGAACAGCAAGATAACAATCTGTAGAGTCAGTGTAGAAGCCAAGCGTGGAAAACCCACCCTGGATTGGCGATACGACAAGCGGGCGAGAGGTTATCTAGCTCCGATAGTTCCTCATGACGATGAGCAAGAAGTACCTCTCACCAGTGATTTTGCATCAGACCCATATGACTTTGAGCAGCAGGTTGCACAGATGCTACGGAGCCGAGGACTGGCGGTTGAGGTAATCGGCGGGCTAGGCGATGATGGCGTGGATATCATTGCTCATGACACCACACCAATCACCGGCGGGATTTATCTCGTGCAATGCAAGCGATACACCCTAGATCGGAAGGTTGGTGTAGCAGATGTACGGGAGCTGTACGGTGCAGTGCAGGAGAAGCGGGCCAGCAAGGGTGTGCTGGTGACTTCCTCCACGTTCACGCCGCAAGCACGCCGATTCGCCGAGGATAAACCACTCGAGTTAATAGACGCAATCCAACTATCTAGTCTTATTGGCAGTGAAAATCCATTTATCGAATACGCCAATGAACCTGAAACGCACCAGTCGGTAGGTGATTTGCATGATGCTGTCGAAAAGGGAGAGCTGTTGGCGATTGCAGGAATGCTTGAAATCGGCGTTGATGTAAATGCCAAGAATGATTTACTATTGACACCTCTGCATGCCGCAATAGACACAGGAGATATACGGGTCATATCATTATTGCTTGACTATGGTGCTGATGCCAAGAACGCAGAGAATAACCCGCAGTGGACACCTTTACACTCCGCAGTTTCAGACTCTAACCTTTCGGCTTCAAGTGTGGAACTGGTGTCATTATTGATTGCTCACGGAACAGATATCAACGCTAAAGACATTAGTGGGCAAACTCCACTGCATTGGTGTGCGGTTAGCTCGAAAAGAAACTACTTGGACGATACAGACATCTCTTCAGTGATTGAGTTGCTACTGAATCATGGAGCAGATACGAGAGCCATAACTAATGCAGGGCAAACCGCTTACGACATAGCGAAAGAACAAGGCGCCAGCGAAGAGATACTTGAATTGCTGCGTCCATAGTGCCCTATTAGTCTTCGATTTCCCGAGAGATTCCTCGACTCCGCTCGGAATGACGAGGCAAGGGCGCCTACGAGGGACGCCCCTACACCGGACAGGGGCCTCCCACCCATTCTGTCCATCCTGTCCATCCATGTGGATATCCCCCGCTTGGCGGCGCGAGCGCGGGTGATGTACGCTCGCGGCATCCTGGCGCAAGGAGGCGAAAGCCATGGGAGACGAGTTCGAGATCAACCCCTGGTACGGCAACTTCCCGTACACCGACTTCATCAAGAGCGAGGGCATCCCCATCCACGAGGCGTACTCGGTCGACTGCCACACGGTGCAGGTCGAGCCGTGGGAGCGCATGGGCGGACTCGGCGCGTACGTGCATCTCGCCGGACGCTCCGACTACTTGTCGTCGTACGTCGTTGAGATCCCGCCCGGCGGGCAGCTCAACCCCGAGCAGCACATGCACGACGAGCTGATCCACGTCATCTCCGGCAGGGGCGCGACCGTCATCGAGACGCCGGAGGGCAAGAAGTACTCGTTCGAGTGGGGGCCGACAGCCATCTTCGGCATCCCCATGAACGCGAAGCACCAGATCTTCAACGGCTCCGGCACCGAGCCCGCACGGCTCGCCGCCGTGACCGACCTGCCCATCATCTTCAACATCTTCCGCAACCCCGACTTCATCTTCCACAACCCCGTCCAGTTCCCGGAGCGCTCCGACGTCTCCCGCTACTTCGACGGCGAGGGCGAGTTCCGCGAGGTGAAGCCCGGACGCCACCAGTGGGAGACCAACTTCGTGCCGGAGCTCGTCAACTTCGAGTTGCCGCCGTGGGCGGCGCGCGGCGCGGCGGGCAACAACATCCAGTTCCTGCTCGCCGACTCGTCCATGCACTGCCACATCTCGGAGTTCCAGCAGGGCACGTACAAGAAGGCGCACCGGCACAACGCGGGCGCCCACATCTTCTGCGTCACCGGCGAGGGCTACTCCCTCCTCTGGCGCGAGGGCGAGAACCCGGTCGACACCGTCCGCGTCGACTGGAAGCCGGGCTCCCTCTACGCCCCGCCCGACGGCCCGACGTACCACCAGCACTTCAACGTCGCCAACGGCCCGTCGCGCTACCTCGTGTTCGGCTTCGGCGGCGCGCGCTACCCCGTCCTCGAATCGAAGATGGTCGGCTACGAGAACATGGACAAGTCCACCAAGGAAGGCGGCCACCAGATCGAGTACACGGACGAGGACCCGCGCGTGCTGGACCTCTACGAGAGCGAACTGTCGAAGCGCGGCCTCAACTCCAAGATGCGGGAGTTCGTGGGCTCGCGGGGGTAGGAGAACCTGTCATGCTGAGCGCAGCTGGAAGCGGAGCCGAAGCATCTCTCAGGTGGCGTCTCGCCGGATGAAGCGTTCCCCCGAGAGATTCCTCGACTCCGCTGCGCTCCGCTCGGAATGACAATCCCCGCGCAGCGCCGGGTGAGGGTTCACGAGACATGCGAGGGTGGCAGGCGTGGGCCGCGTCGTGTAGGCTCACGCCTGTCCCGAATACATCGAAACGGAGCGTTACTCATGGGCGACGAAGTCGAATTCAATCCCTTCTACGGGGTATTCCCCTACCGCGATTTCCTGAAGGAAGAGAACATCCCCGTCTTCGAGGGGTACGCCGTCGACTGCCACACCGTGCCGGTCGAGCCGTGGGAGCGTCTGGGCGGCCTAGGCACGTACGTCCACGTCGCGGGCAAGAGCGACTACCTCTCGGCGTACGTCGTGGAGATCCCGCCGGGCGGCGAGCTCAACCCCGAGCAGCACATGCACGACGAGCTGATCCACGTCATCTCCGGCCGCGGCTCGACGGTCATCGAGCGTCCGGACGGCCGCCGGTACTCGTTCGAGTGGGGGCCGAGCGCCATCTTCGCCATCCCGCTCAATGCGAAGCACCAGATCTTCAACGGCTCCGGCACCGAGCCCGCCCGGCTCGCCGCAGTCACCGACCTGCCCATCATCTTCAACGTCTTCCGCAACCCGGACTTCATCTTCGACAACCCCTTCACCTTCCCGGAGCGGATGGCGGCGGAGAAGTACTTCGACGGCGAGGGCGAGTTCCGGCAGGTGAAGCCGGGCCGCCACCAGTGGGAGACCAACTTCGTGCCGGAGCTCGTCAACTTCGAACTGCCGCCGTGGGTCGCCCGGGGCGCCGCGGGCAACAACATCCAGTTCCTGCTCGGCGACTCGTCGATGCACTGCCACATCTCGCAGTTCTTCGAGGGCACGTACAAGAAGGCGCACGCGCACAACGCGGGCGCGCATATCTTCTGCGTCACCGGCGAGGGCTACTCGCTGCTCTGGAAGGAGGGCGAGAGCCCGGTGGACACGGTGCGCGTCGACTGGAAGCCCGGGACACTCTACGCGCCGCCGGACGGCCCGACCTACCACCAGCACTTCAACGTCTCGCCGGGGCAGTCGCGCTACCTGGTGTTCGACTTCGGCGGCGCGCGCTATCCGGTTCTCGAGTCCAAGATGTGGAGCTACGAGAACATGGACAAGTCGGAGAAGGCCGGCGGCATGCAGATCGAGTACGAGGACGAGGACCCGCGCATCCACGCGCTCTTCGAGAGCGAGCTCACCAAGCGCGGCCTCCGTTCCCGCATGCACGAGTTCATCCCCGCCCGGGCGTGAGGAGGCATTGACCGTCAGCCCAGGCGGCAGTAGCCTGAAAACTAATCTTCCCCGCCCTTCGCTCTGCTTCGGCAGGGCGAACTGGCGGGGGTTAGTTTTAAAGTCGACGACACACCGCGGTTGACAGAGCCAAGCCGCACTATTAGACTGACTCCAATGCTCCCCGCCCTCCCCTTCGTCATAGGCAGCGTTGCTTCCAACCGAGATTGAGGCAAACGAACCAGGCGAAGCGGGACTGGCGGGGTTTGTTTCTAGGAGCATTATGGATTCCCCGTTGCGGCTGAAGCTCTTTGTTGATGCCCAAAATACTTACCTGAACGCCAAGGAAATGTTCTTCCCCGATGGCTCTGCCTCCACAAGTGGACAGTTCGACCCTTGGAAACTGGGCGAACTCATCGCGAGTCGCCCGGGCCCAGGCGGTGCGCCATGTATCCTGAATGGCGTACGGATATACACGGGACGCCCTGACCCACGGAGGGCTTCCAAGACACACGCTGCACACATGAAACAGTGCGTCGCGTGGGAGGCATCCGGAGCACAAGTTATCGCTCACCCGCTCAGATACCCACCCGAGTGGCCTCGTGTGCGCGCTGAAGAGAAGGGCGTCGACATCGCGCTGGCGATTGACTTCGTCACCATGGCCATTGAACGGGAGTACGACGTGGGTGTCATCATGTCCACCGACACCGATCTGCTCCCCGCACTTGAGTTCGTTGCGGGCCGCGCTGAGGTTCGCCAAGTAGCAGTTGCGGCGTGGCGAACTCAAGGTCGCCACCGCCGACTCAAGCTGCCGGGCGTAAGCCTCTGGTGCCACTGGCTCGACCAGGGCGACTACGACGCGGTCGCCGACCCAACCAATTACGCCCGCTAGCCCGCCCGCGTCTGCTACAATGTGATGCGGTTCACAGACTCTGGCGCAGACCCATGCAGTACACGCCCGCAGAACAGCCCGCAACGCCCATCGCGGCGACCGGCGCTCCGTCGTTCCTCACGAAGCAGCGCAAGCTCATCATCGTCGGCATCGTGCTGCTCGCCGCGTTCGGCTACTTCGGCTTCACCGCGTTCCAGGCCGCGACGTCGTTCTACCTCACGGTCGACGAACTCGTCGCGCAGGGCCCCGCTGCCGGGGAGTCGGTCAAGGTGAAAGGCGCGCTCGTCGAGGACAGCTTCGACCGCGCGAGCACCGAGAACACCGTCGCGACGTTCCAGCTGCACGAGAACGGGGCGCGGATCGACGCCACCTACGACGGCGTGCTGCCGGACCTCTTCTTCAACCCGCACTCGGAGATCGTGCTCGAGGGCACCTACGAGCCCGGCGGCGTGTTCATGACCGACCGCGTCTTCGTGAAGTGCGCCTCCAAGTACCAGTCGCTCGAAGGCGAAGCTCCGTACGACGACTACTCGGACACCTACGCCGCGCCTTCCGACCCCGCCTGATGGCCCGGCAGCCGCTCACCCGTCCCCCGCAGGAGTTCCCGCACGGCGCACGGCGCCTCGCCGACGCGCAGTGGCTCGCGTACGTCGCGGGGACCGGCGACACCGGCGACGGCGCGGCGCTGTCGCGGTCCGGGACGCTGCGGCGCGGCATCGCCGAGTTCAACGACGGGCGCTTCCGCGACAGCCACGACACGTTCGAAGAGCTGTGGAGGAGCACCCCGTACCCCGAGCGGCTCTTCCTGCTGGCGCTCACGAAGCTCGGCGCGGGGTTCGCACACGCGCTGCGCCGGAACGACAAGGGGATGCGCAGCCAGCTCACCGAGGCCGTCCGCATCCTGCGGGCGTTCGCTCCGGCCTACGCCGGAGTGGACACGCAGCGGCTGATCGCCGACGTCAACGCGAGGCTCGCTCCCGGCGACGACCATTTCGGCCCGCCGTTCCCCACCATCGCCGGGACGGACCTCGATGCCTGAGGACAAGAAAACGCCCCGCCCCTCTTTCGAGAGGCGGGGCTCCGGCTTCGCCAGGTGCCGCGGGAAGGGCAAGCGCTTCGTCCTACGCCGCCGCCTTCACCACCGCCAACTTCGCTGCTCTGAGCGCGCGTCCTTCCGCTTCGGCCCTGGCGAGTCGTCCGTCCGGCAGGTCGATCATGTGGCCGCACTGGATGCACTCCAGGTAGGGGCCGTAGATGTCGACCACGTCGTAAAGGTCCCCGTTACACCGCTTGCAGGCTTTGAAGAGTATCATCGGTGTCCTCCTTCCCCACTCTTCCTACAGAGAACTACGCTGGCCGGGCTCTTTCGGTTTCCTCTTCTTTCGTTCCGTTTCTCGTCGGGCTGGCTGCATGATAAGAGTTGACATGAATCGTGTCAATCCATATCATACGGGTACCAGCACCCGAGAAGGCGCTGACGCTCCCGCCTGAGGAGCGGACGAGGCATTCAACGATGCAACAGCGACGCAGACCAACGGCTACCGAACGGCTCCTGTCGTCCCTCCGGATGCCCGGCGAGGGAGAGCGCGCCGCGCCGCCCGCACGCCACGTGCAGCCTCCACAGGAGCCTGCGGCCAGCGCACAGGTCGAGGAAGGGCTGTACATCATCAGCGTGGCCGCGCGCATCCTGCACATGCACCCGCAGACGCTCCGGAAGTACGAGCGCGTGGGGCTCGTCCGGCCGTCGCGCACGGTCGGGATGCTTCGCCTCTACTCGGAGCGCGACATCGCGAAACTGCGCATGATCAAGCACCTCGTGGACGAGATGCGCCTGAACCTTGCCGGGGTCGAGATGGCGATGGCCGTCTTCGACCGTCTCTCCTCGGCGATGGAAGCGGCGCAGGCCCCTCCCGCCCAGCCCGCGCGTACGGCCATGCCGTTCGAGCAGGCGATGCAGGACATCCTGGAGATGTTCCTCGGAACGAGCAGACCGACACCCCGGAAACCCGGAGAGCAGTAAGACCACGATGTTTACCGCCGACGAACACGAACAGACCGACGCCGGCCGGCCGGAGGCTGCCGGGGCGCAGGCCCCGGACGACCCCATCGGGCTGCTGGAGCGTGAGCGGGACGAGATGAAGGCGATAGCCCAGCGCGCGCAGGCCGACCTGGTCAACTACAAGCGCAGGGCGGAGGAGGAGCGCTGGGCGATCGCGCGCAGCGCGTCGAACGGCGTTGTCAGCAAGCTCCTCCCCATCGCCGACGACCTGCAGCGCGCCGTGGACGCGCTCCCGGACGACGCGCCGGAGAGCTGGAGCAGCGGGCTGCAGCTCGTCTCCCAGAACATGCGCGCGCTGCTGGAGTCGGAGGGCGTGACCCGGTTCGAACCCGCGCCGGGCGACCCGTTCGACCCCGCCGAGCAGGAGGCCATCGCCTCCCAGCCGAGCGCCGAGCACCCCTCCGGCGCCGTCCTCATGACCGTCAGCGCAGGCTACCGCGGCAGGGACCGGGTGCTGCGCGCCGCACAGGTTGTCGTCTCGCAGGGCGCGCCGGACGACACGACAACGAACGACTAACACGCGAAGGAGTGACCGGAGATGGCGAAGGTAATAGGGATAGACCTCGGAACCACCAACTCGGCGATGGCCGTCATGGACGCGGGCGAGCCGCTCGTCCTCGAGAACACGGAGGGCGGGCGCACGACCCCGTCCGTCGTCGCCGTCAACCCCAAGAACGGCGAGCGGTACGTCGGCATGGTCGCCAAGCGGCAGGCGGTGACCAACCCGGTCAACACCGTCTATTCCGTGAAGCGGCTCATCGGACGGAAGTTCACCGAGACCGATGCCGAGCGCAAGACGCTCGGCTACGTCACCAAGGCCGGCAAGACGGGAGACGCCGCCGTCGTCATGAACGACCGCGACTACTCGCCGCCGGAGATCTCCGCCATGGTGCTCCAGAAGCTCAAGTCCGACGCGGAGGCCAAGCTGGGCGAGCCGGTGAACCAGGCCGTCATCACGGTGCCCGCCTACTTCAACGACAGCCAGCGGCAGGCGACCAAGGACGCCGGGACTATCGCGGGCCTCGAGGTGCTGCGCATCATCAACGAGCCCACCGCCGCGGCGCTCGCCTACGGGCTCGACAAGCACCAGGACGAGGTCATCGCCGTCTACGACCTCGGCGGCGGCACCTTCGACATCTCCATCCTCCACATCGGCGACGGCGTCTTCGAGGTGAAGTCCACCAACGGCGACACCCACCTCGGCGGCGACGACTTCGACCAGCGCGTCATCGACTGGCTCGCCGACGAGTTCAAGCGCGAGCAGGGCATCGACCTGCGCGAGGACCGCATGGCCCTCCAGCGCCTGAAGGAGGCCGCCGAGCGCGCGAAGATCGAGCTTTCCAGCGCGCAGCAGACGGAGATCAACCTGCCGTTCGTCACGGCGGACGCCTCCGGGCCGAAGCACCTCGCGATGAGCCTCACCCGCTCCAAGCTGGAGCAGCTGACCGTCGACCTCGTCGCCCGCACCGTCGGCCCGTGCCAGCAGGCCCTGAAGGACGCGGGCGTCAGCGCCGGCGACGTTGCGGAGGTCGTCCTTGTGGGCGGCATGACGCGCATGCCCGCCGTCATCGACCGGGCGAAGGAGCTGTTCGGCAAGGAGCCGCACAAGGGCGTCAACCCGGACGAGGTCGTCGCCGTCGGCGCGGCCATCCAGGCCGGCGTCCTGCAGGGCGACGTGACCGACATCCTGCTGCTGGACGTGACCCCGCTCACGCTCGGCATCGAGACGCTCGGCGGCGTGGCGACGCCGCTCATCAGGCGCAACACCACCATCCCCACGTCCATGAGCGAGATGTTCACCACCGCCGCGGACGGCCAGCCCAGCGTGGAGATCCACGTGCTGCAGGGCGAGCGCACGATGGCCGGTGAGAACAAGACGATAGGCCGCTTCAACCTGGACGGCATCGCGCCCGCCCCGCGCGGCATCCCGCAGATCGAGGTGACGTTCGATCTGGACGCCAACGGCATCCTGAACGTCTCCGCGAAGGACAAGGCCACAGGCAAGGAGCAGCGCATCACCATCACCGCGAGCTCCGGCCTCGCCAAGGACGAGGTCGAGCGGCTCGTGAAGGAGGCGGAGGCGCACGCCGAGGAGGACGCCCGCAAGCGCGAGCAGATCGAGGCGCGCAACATCGCCGACACCAGCGCCTACCAGGCCGAGAAGACGCTGCAGGAGTTCAGCGAGCAGATAGACGCCGACCTGAAGAGCGAGGTCGAGGCGCGCATCGCCGACGTGCGGAGCGTGCTCGCGCAGGAGGACGCGGACGCCGCGTCGCTGCAGGCGGCCACCCAGGCGCTCTCCGCCGCTGTCCAGAAGATAGGCGAGGCGGTCTACGCCCGCCAGCAGGCCGAGGCCGCGTCAGCCTCCGGCCCGGACGACACCCCGCCCTCCGACGAGGGCCCCGGCGACACTGGGGACGACGACACCATCGAGGGCGAGTACCGAGAGGTCTGACCGACCGCGCTTACGCCGCGTAAGAGACGACGGGGGCGGCCTTCGGGCCGCCCCCACGGCTTTCCTGCCCTTCCCAGGCCGCCTCTCCGTTGCCTTATCGAGGTGACGTGATGGTGACGGGCGGGGTACGATGGTATGAAGGCCATGATCATCCGAAGACACACACCCCTCATCCTGCTGGCGGCGCTCATCGCGGCTACCTTCGCGTCGTTGCTGCTGCTGCCCGCGTCCGGCCAGATCTTCGACAAGACCGAGGGGAAGACCGGCAGCGGCGGGTTCAGCGTCGGGGTGTTCTCCAACATCTCGGACGCGCAACTCCAGAAGAACGCGCTCACCGCGAACGCCTATGGGGCCCACCCTCCTGTCAATCCTCCTTACTCGATGCTCCCCATGTCGGATTTCACCACGGCTGGCTCGCACACAACGAACGACACCGCGTACCTGGCGAACCCGGCGGTACAGCCTCAGTACACCTACTTCGACGGAACGCTCTGGGTCTCCAACGACCCTGCCGCCCACAACACGATCCTCATCACGGCGGTCAACTCCTCCCGTGTAACGGCGACCAACGGCTGCGTCGAGGCGACGGTGCGGAGCGGACGCGGTGCCCCCATCACGGTGCAGATGCCGGTGACGGCTGATACGGGAGGGAATGTCTTCTACCAGGCGTTCGTTCGCGTCCTCGACCCGCGCGCCGAGGACGTGGACTATGAGTCCAGTGACGGACCCGCGTGCGTGAGGGACGACACTGCCAACCCCCCAAACTACGAGGATGGAGTGACGCAATCGCAGACCGCCTCGATCCTCGGGCGGCACGGCGACACCATCACCATCAGCATCGCGGGCGCCGGGCAGGTGTCGCTGGAGGTGGACGGCGAGGGGCCGGACCTGACGGAGATCATGCCGGAGCACGAGAGCGCCTGGCGCTCCGGCCGCCTCGACTTCTCGTTCGAGGTGCGCGACGACGACTCCGGCCTGCGGCACGACGGCGAGCTCGTCAGGTCGCTGGACGGCGACGACACGCAGGTCAACGGCGACCGCGACCAGGTGACCTCCGGCGAACCGCTCACCGTGCGCTCCGGCGGCTCGATCAGCCCGAACGGCAAGGCCGCCGACATCAGCCTCGGCGTCGGGCGCGACACGGACATCACGGACATCGGGCGCTGGACGCTGCTCGGAAGCCGCCCGGGCGTCGCCTACGAGTTCTCGGCGCGCGGCAACAACTTCGACGAGGGCACATACCTCATGGAAGTGACAGCCCGGGACCGCGCCGGCAACCAGACCGTAAGCGTCGGATGGTACAACGACAACGACGAGCCTCAGCCATACCGGTTCACCGTAGACGACACCGAGCCGTCCGTCCGCGCAGTGCAGGCGGGCGTCGGGTACGACACGCGCGAGGAGAAGGAGGTCCCCGACCGCAGGTCCATCATGCTGGACTTCGGAGAGGCGTTGCGATCGGGGATCGACCATGAGCAGTTCACGGTGTCCGGTCATCGCGTCGTGGGCATCGTCCACCCGGGCCGCCTGTCGGGCGATGAGACCGCCATGGACATCGAGGGCAACTCGATAGACGACCCGCGCAGCCGCATCTACCTGCGATTGGCGGACGACCTGGCATCCGACGAGACGCCGGACGTGCTGCTCTTCGGAGGGGTCGTCTACGACCTCGCAGGCAACCCCAACGACTCCGTCGACCGCACCGCGGAGGACACCGTCGCGCCGCTCTTCACGGTGGGCCTGGCTGCGCTCGCAGAGGACGCAACCCTCACCCCCGGTCCCCTGCCCGGCAGGGAGGAAGGCGAAGGGCGGCTGGTCGCCAACAGCGACGGGGAGTTCGTCGTGGACGTGCGCTCGGACGAGGAGGTGCGCCGCCGACCGACGGTCTACTTCGTGGGCATCGAGACGAATGAGGGGACGAAGAACGGAACGAAGACCGGCGAGTACGTCTACACGATACGGGGTATGCAGACCGGCAGCGCGCTCGTGGAGCAGGAGGACCCGCTCCACTGGCGCAGGGCATACGAGGCGTCCCGCCTGACCAGCCTGGGCGGACTGATCGGCGTGATCGTGTCGGCCGAGGACGAGAACCGCAACGTTTTCTCGACACCCGGCTGGAAGCCCGGTCCCCGCGACAAGCCGGCGGACGACGACATACTCGACGTCGAGGCGATGGACGAGGCGGGGTTGCTGCTCGAGCTGGACACGGACTTCAACGACGACGCGACGCCGGAGTTGCGGGTGACGCCGCGGCGCGGGCAGGAAGACAACGAAACGGAGAGCGCAAGGCCGATCGTGGCCATGCTGTTCTCGGCGGAGGGGGAGGAGTACGCGCTCTGCCCGACAGGTACTAACGGCGGCTGCGGCGGCGACAACCCGGACGCGGAGTTCTCGGACTCGCACGCGAAGGTGTACATCACCGGGATCACGCTGAACGGCGGCGACGCGTCGTCGCGGCTGAGCAGGGTTGACGATGCGCAGTTCGCGCTCCAGGCGGGGAACCTGGCGCAGGGACGCCACGAGGTCGCCTACACCGCGGTCGACGAGGCGGGCAACGAGGCCGAGGGCGAGTTCGCATTCTCGGTGGTGGCGCGCGGCGCTTACGAGATCGACATATCGCCGGGCTGGAACCTGATCTCCGTGCCGGGAACGCCGGTGGACCCGTCGCTGAACGCCGTGATCCCTCCCAGCGGGGGAATCTCGGCAGTGATGTCGTACCAGGACGGCAACTGGCTGACGGCGGCGGTGGGTGAGGACGGTTCGTGGCGCGGCAGCCTGACGGAGATCGAGGCAGGCTACGGCTACTGGGTGTTCGCGACGTCGTTCGCAACGGTCGCCCCGCTGATCCCGGAGCCGGAGACGACGTCGCTGCCGCCGACGGTCCGCGTGAACCACGGGTGGAACCTGCTGGGCATCATAGACCTGTTCCAGAACGCGGCAGGGAAGGCGCCGGGGGCGGGAGACGGGGACGGCGAGGCCGACAACTACTTCGGCAGCTTCGATTGGCGCGTCGCCTACACCTTCGAAGGGCAGTACCACCGCTGGGTGCGCATCGCTCCGGAGGACGACGAGGACGACGAAGCAGAGGACGACGGCGAGCCGCCGGAGATCGTGAACGGCAGGGGCTACTGGGTGTGGTCCGCGGAGCCGGGCACGCTCGTACCGTAGGCTGTGCGCTCGGAGGGCGACGTGGGACTGCTTGAGACGCATCTCGTCAGGAAGCACGACGGTCTGGCGGTTGTGCTGCGGGAGGGACAGCTCCTGCGGTTGACGCAGCCGGAGGGCCCGCAGGTCATCGACTTCAACGCGTTCAACCTGGACAACCCCTGGGAGCACCTGGGGTCGTCGGTGACGCGCCGCCGGGAGACGATCCATCCCACGGCAGGGAACACGCTCTGGACGCGGGCGCCATGGGAGCGTCCGATGCTCGAGGTCACCGCGGACACCGTCGAGCACCGGCCGTCGCCCAGCGGCGCGGTCACGCACGACATGCTCAGCGGGCGGTGCTGCGCCGTGAGCAGGGTGGAGCGCTACGGCATCGACTCGCCGGGGTGCCAGGAGATCCTCGCGAAAGCGGTGGAGCCGTTCGGGCTCGACGGGAACTACGTGCACGACCCGTTCAACATCTTCATGCGCACGGGCATCGACGAGAACGGCCGGACGTTCTGGGAGGAGCCGTTCGACGTGAAGGCGGGCGACTACATCGACATGCGGGCGCTGATGCCGTGCATCGTCGCGGTCTCAGCCTGCCCCGGCCGGTCGAGCGGCCCCGGCGAACGGGCGCTGGGCCTCGAGGTATACGAGGCCGGTTAGGCGAAGGTCAGTTGCAACCGCACCTGATGCCCGCCGCAACGACCGCTC
Source organism: Dehalococcoidia bacterium (assembly GCA_022820645.1). Taxonomy (GTDB): domain Bacteria; phylum Chloroflexota; class Dehalococcoidia; order Lucifugimonadales; family Australimonadaceae; genus Bin16. The sequence continues at coordinate 38,361 of JAJEFD010000012.1, forward strand.
CGGACCCGTGGGTTGGATAGCCGTCCCGCTTCCACCAGTCCAGCCCCCCGATGAGTTCGCGCACCTGGAACCCGAGCGTCAGGAGCTTCAACGCCGTCTTCGTCGACGCGTTGCACCCGATGCCGTCGCAGTAGCAGACGTAGGTCTTCGACCGGTCCAGCGAGGCGGTCGTGTCGGGGCTGATCGCCCGGTGCGGGAGGCTTATCGCGTCCGGGATGTGCTCGTGAGCGTAGGCAGCCGCGGCGCGTCCATCGACCACCACGACAGGTTCGCCGTTCTCGATGGCCTCGTACAGGTCCGCCGAGTCCGTCTCATACGCCAGTTTGGCCTGGTAGTAGTTCAACTGATCGTTGCTCATGGTGCCTTCTCCGGTGCGTGGTGCGACGCGGAAGCCTGTGACTACAGGCAGAGCATATATTGTATATGGCCGGTGGGTTCACCGGAGCAACGATCAGATACGCCCCTCCCGGCGCTCGCGGGTCATGCCGTAGAGCAGCGTGTCCCAGTCGCGGCCCTTGAAGTGTTCGGCGGCGGACAGCCTGCCCTCGAGCGACATCCCCAGCTTCTCCAGTACGCGGGCCGACGCAACATTCTCCGCGATGCACCACGACGAGAGATGGCGCACCCCCAGCCCGCGGAACGCGAACTCCGCCATCGCCGTCGCCGCCTCGGTCGCGTAGCCCCGGCCCCAGTGCTCGGGCGACAGCTCGAAGCCGATGTCCGCCTCGGTGTCGTCGTCAGGCTTGCGGCGCACGCCGCAACTGCCGATAAGCGTGCCGCTCTCGCGCAGCAGGACGGCGAGTTGGAAGCGGCGTCGCGGAGACTCGGACTGCCAGTCGATGAAGGTGCGGACGAACCGCTGCGCGTCGTCGAGCGTGCGCTCTTCCCACGGGTAGTAACGGAGGTAGCGTGGATCGCTCTGGTAGGCAAGGACTGCGGTGGAGTCGTCCTCCGTGTACTCGCGGAGGACGAGCCGGGGCGTCTCCAGGCGCATGGTGAGGCTAGCGGCCGTAGTCGTCCTGCAGCCGCACGACGTCGTCCAGCTCCGGCGTGCTCACCTCGAGGATGACGGCCGGCTCCGTGGACATCCCCTCGATGCGGTGCACCGTGCCGGGCTCGACGACGTACGCCTCGCCGAACCCCATGGTGATGTCCTGCGGGCCTCGCTCATCGGTGAGCGTCAGGAGCGCGTAGCCGCGCACCAGCAGCATCGTCTCGCGCTTGTGTTCGTGGTACTGCTTGCTCAGCCGCTGGCCGCGGCGGATGCGCAGGTATTTCACGCAGTACGCGTCGTTCAGGTCAACGATGTGCTCGCTGCCCCATGGCTTCGGTATGACGTCGCCAGGCTTCATCTCAACTACGATTCTACCGCGCCGCTCGGCGCCATCCTAGAGTGCGCTGGTCGAGATCCGGGCTTCATCGAACCGTAGTCCGAGTCCAGGCTCGTCCGGCATCACGAGGCGTCCCGTCGCGGGATCGAGCTGCGGGACCTCCTCGAACAGCGCGAACGCCCACGGCATGTGCTCGACGTAGAGGCCGTTCGGCGCGGCGGCAAGCGCATGGCCGAGTATCTCCGGCGCGAGGTGCGTCACCACGGGCAGGTTGTACGCCTCCGCCATGTGCGCGGCCTTCATCCACTGCGTGATGCCGCCCACGCGCAGCAGGTCCACCATGACGATGTCGATGGAGCGCGCCTCCAGCATGTGGCGGAACGGTTCCACGCCGTAGTGGTACTCGCCTGCGGCGACAGGGGTGTCCAGCGCATCGGCGATGCGCGCGAGCCCGGCGTAGTCCTGGAAGTGCACCGGGTCCTCCAGCCAGAAGAGGCCGTACTCAGCCATGCCGCGTCCCACCGTGATGGCGCGGTTCACGTCCCACCCCTGGTTGATGTCGACCATGATGTCGACGTCCGGCCCGACCGCCTCGCGCATCGTTCGCAGCCGCGCCAGCTCCGCCTGCGCCGATGCCTCCGCGCCCATGCGGAACTTCATCGCGCGGAAGCCCTGACCCACGAGGTCGGCGGCGGTGGTGGCGAGCGCTTCGAGGTCGTAGTGACGCCAGAGGAAGCCGCTGGCGTAAGTGGGGACCGAGCCTGAGTCTGCGCCGAGCAGCTTCCAGACCGGCATCCCGAGCGCCTTGCCGCGGATGTCCCAGAGCGCCACGTCTATCGCGGAGATGGCGCGCGTCACGAGCCCCGCAGGCGACCCGCCGCCCGCCCTGCGGGCGAGGTTGCGTCCGATCGCCTCCACGGCGTGCGGGTCCGAACCGACCGTCTCCGCCGCGAGCGCGTCGACCGTCTCCTTCAGCGCTTTCGTCACGAGCGTCGAGGCGAAACCAGCGTAGGCGATGCCCGCGATGCCATCGTCCGTGCGCAGGCACAGCGTGACGTAGTCGGCCTCCTCGTGCGGCGCGGACGGCCCCGGCTCACGCGGGATGCGGACTGCCATCGTCTCGAACGACGCTATACGCATGTGCCTGCCTCCTACGCCAGCCCGTGCACCGGAAAGATGAGCCGCTCGATCTCCGCGACCTGCTGCCCCACGAACTCGCGCGACTTCTCATGCAGCTGCGGTTCGATCTGGGGGAGTACGGCGTCGCGCAGGTGCAGGCTCGTCAGGTAGGCATCCGACCCGGGTGGCAGCTCGTCCGCCCACTCGCGACCAACCATCGAGCCGTAGGCGAGCGTCCAGCAGCGCGCCGTCGCGTCGAGGTCGTAGCCGCCCCCACCGAACGCGAGCAGCGGGTAGCCCATGCCGCCGAGGCGGCGTACGACCGCCTCATAGCCGTGCGTGCTGAGCGCGAGGTGGGTCAGCGGGTCGGTGACGTAGGCGTCCGCGCCCATCTGCACCGCGAGCACGTCCGGCGCGAACGCCTCGATGAGCGGCGGGACGACGCGCTCGAACGCGTCCAGGTAGACGTCGTCCCCCGTGTACGGGAAGAGCGGCAGGTTCACGGAGTAGCCCGCGGCCTCGCCCGCGCCGACCTCGTTCACTGCGCCGGTGCCGGGGAAGAGCCAGCGCCCGCTCTCGTGCACGGAGACCGTCATCACGTCCGTGTCGCGGTAGAAGGCGGCCTGCACGCCGTCGCCGTGGTGCGCGTCGACGTCCACGTACACCACGCGCAGGCCGCGCCTGCGCAGCACGTTGATGGCGACGACCGGGTCGTTGAAGATGCAGAATCCGGACGCCCAGCCGCGCATCGCGTGGTGCAGCCCGCCCGCCGGAGCGAACGCCGACGACGCCTCGCCGTCCGCGATGAGCTCCGCCGCCTGTACCGACGCGCCGGTGGAGAGCAGCGCTGCCTCGTACATGCCTTCGTAGACGGGGTTGTCGCCGTGCGCGGAGAAGCCGTGCCGGTCGCCGTCGGCCTCTTCGCCGCCGCTCAGACGGCGGACGGTCTCGACGTACTCCTCGGTGTGGAACGTCGTCAGCTCGTCGAGCGTGGCCGGGCGCGGCGGCACCAGCAGCGCGTGCTCGTCCTCGAACGCCCCGTAGGCGCGCAGCAGCGCGTAGGTGTGGCGCAGGCGCACGGGGCGCATCGGATGGCCCTCGCGCAGCACGTGGCCGGAGAGCACGTCGTCGTAGACGTAGGCCGCTTTCCCGGTGGGTACCGTCATGGGTCGCAGTCTATCAGCGGCCCGGACAACCCTCACCCCTGGCCCTCTCCCAATGGAAGAGGGAGCGATGCGGTCAGTTGAGGCGGGCGATCCGGTCCTGAAGGCCTGGGGCGACCGTGCCGGTGGCTTCGAAGTACGCGACCAACGCGGCGACGTCGACATCGCCGCCGGTGCGCTCTGTGCCTTGCCTGAACACGTTGTAGTCGTCGCCGCCGTCGGCCAGGAAATTGTTGGCGGTGACCCGGTACGTTGCATCGGGATCGACCGGGACGCCGTCGATCATGATGGTGGAGGGGTCCACCCGTGCCCCCGCCGGACGCGCCGCATCCCAGGTGTAGCTGAACCCGCTCGAGACCTGGAGCACGTCGCTGGTGTCGTCCGGAGAGCCGCTGAACTGGGACTGGAGCAGGGCTTCGATCTGGGCGCCCGTGAGCGTCACCGTAACGAGGCTGTTCCCGAAAGGCAGCACCGAGAACGCTTCTCCGTAGGTCAACTCCCCGTCGGACTCCGGGCCGGTGCTGTCGAAGAGGAGGTCTTCGCGGATGCCGCCGGGGTGCATGAAAGCCACCACGGCGCCTCCGGCGTCTGCGGCTCGCGTCGACGCCAGGTGGGCATCGGCGATAACGTCTCCGAGCGCGGACTCGCCGGCGGCGTTCCTCCAGCGGGTGATGTCCGCCGTGATGGAACCGACGACGGCGTTGGCAAGCGGGGCGGAGAGGCCGTCGTACCGGTCGATGAGTGCCGTGAGCGCCGGATCGGGCGTGACTCCGGCCTGGGAGTTGGGAACGTTCTCTACGGCCTGCACCGTGAGGTCTCCCGTGGCCCGGTCCAGGACGGCGTCGATGACCGTGAACAGCCGTCCCCGGTTGTCGGCCATGGTGACCCACTTGCCGTCCACCCGGCAGACGAACTCGTCGTTGGCCTGGCCCGCGATGATGACGTCCACCGCGTCGTCCATACGCGCGGCCACGTCGGCGAGGCGGCCGGTCAGGCCTGAGCCGCAGTCGTTCTGACCGCCGTCGGACCTCCCGCCCTCGTGCAGCAGGACGACGATGGCCTCGATGCCCTCGGCCTGCAGGCCGGGGACCAGGGCGTTGACCGTCTCCGCTTCGTCGAGGAAGGTCAGGCCCTTCACTGCCCACTGGGACACGATGGACGGGGTGCCCTTGAGGGTGAGGCCGATGAACGCGACGCCAACCCCCTCGTAGCGCCGGACGGCGTAAGGGGGAAGGACGGTGTCGCCGGTGGCGTCCTCTATGACATTGGCGGCGAGGAACTCAAACTCTGCGCCGCCGAAGGGGTCGCCGTCCAGGTCGCCTTCGACGGGATGGGGACCGCCGTGCTGCATCCTCCGGAGTTCGGCGAGTCCCTCGTCGAACTCGTGGTTGCCCACGCCGTTGAAGTCCAGCCCCATCAGGTTCATCGCCTCGACGGTCGGTTCGTCGTAGAAGAGCGCGGAGATGAGGGGCGATCCCCCGATGAGGTCGCCGGCGGAGACGAAGACGGAGTGCTCGACCCCGGCGCGCGCGGCCTCGACGTTGGCGGCGAGGTAATCGGCGCGCCCCACACCGCCGAAGGAGTCGGAGGAAGTGGCGATGTGGCCGTGGAAGTCGTTGATGGCCAGGATGCGCAGCGGGATCTCACCGGACGCCGGAGGAGTCTCAACGGCCTCATTCGCTTGCGTTGAGCAAGCGGCGATCAGCCCTGTCACAGCCAGCAGGAGAGCGATAGAGAAGAAACGGACGCCTCGGTGCACGCGCCCGATGATAGCATCTGGCGAAGACGTGTTTGACGGACCCACCGCACTCTGGACGGCCCAATCTGCGTGACGGTGCTATCCTGTCGACTCCAGCAGAGAATTTCTTATGTGGGACTTCTTCCGTTACTACATCAGGCTATGGGACTGGCGACTCTTCCTCTTCATCCTGCTGTTCCTGGGCCTGCCAAACATCTACCAGCTCTACCGCGTGCGTCTCATCGGGAACGAACTGCCCGATCCCGGAAGTCTGGCCATCGTGTCGCAGTGGCAGTTCGTCGGGCTCACCATCGAGGTCTTTCAGGAAGCGACAATCCTGGCGATCTTCTTCTTCCTGGGTTCACAGATACGCAATAGCACATCAGTACAGTTCGATAGAGCGAAGAGCGTATTCACCTTCATCTTCCTTGCGTCACTCGTTTTCTCCGCAGGTGTATTCCTGTTCCGCGATGCCTTCATCACGGTCATCGGCACACCGGACGAGATTCAGGAGCAGACACGAAGCTTCCTCGGCATCAGCATCTTCAGTGTTCCGTTCACCATGCTCGCCGCCGCCATCGTCGTGCTGTTCGAGGCACTCGGACTGCGCAAGCTGGTTTTCGCTATGGCGATCGCCAACGTTGGGTTCCGATTTGTAATGGACAGCCTCTTCTTCGGAGGGCACACGTTCTCGCTCCAAGCAGACGTGACGGGAGTGGGCTGGTCGACATTGTTGGCAAGCCTTGCGCTATTCCTGGTGGGGCTTGTACTGCTGCTCCGAACGAAGCGCGTGCGACTGGAGGAACTCCGGACACCACCCTCCTTTGCCGATATGCGGGAGTACCTACGTGTCGGACTGGGGAGCGGGGTGGACAGCCTCGTCCGGAACCTTGCCTACTTCTTCATGATTATCCGAATCGTGAATACTATCGGGTCAACGGAGATTGGCGGGTACTACGTAGCGATTCAGATACTGTGGAGCTTCATGCTCGTGCCTGTGCTTGCCTTTGCCGATTCTGCGAAGGCGCTCGTTGCCAATGCCTCAAGCGATATACGACGAGTCAGGGCCTTATGGCAAGCCTCGATGATAATCACGGCGGGAATGATGCTGGTCTGGATCATCATCGCACCCATGTTCAGAGGCTTTGCCGGTCTGCTGAGCGACGACCCCGAGACGGTCAACTGGGCTGTCACCGCGTTCGGGATACTGCTCGTCCCCTACGTGCTCTTCTCGTTCAACACGGTGACCGATAGCGTCTTCTACGGCATAGGACTGACGAAGTACATGGCCTACCAGTCCATACTGACAAACGGGACGGTCTACCTCGTCGCATTCTTGCTCTACGTATCGGGGACCTGGAATGTCACCTTCGAGGGCGTCATGGTCCTCTTCGCACTCGGAATCCTGGTCGATTCCTTCCTGACGCTATTCTTCCTGGTGAAAGCACTGTACGTAGATCCGGCTCGGCAAGGAACAGAAGCGGGAAGGCGGTAGCAGAGGTCACCCCCCCATCAATTCTGGGACAGGAGGCCCGGGTGCGACAGGCCTTATGGCCAGTACAGAAGGCCGGGCTACCCTATGTGGATGTGCTGTACCACGACGCCCAGCCCCGATACTCGTGACAAGCGTCCGTCAGCAGTCATGAGAGGCAGGTCCAAGGCACGAGCGGCTGCTACGTAGAAGGCGTCATAGGCGCTGACGTTCCTGTAGTGCCGCCAGGCAAATGGAACCAAGGCACGGTGAGGGACGCGTTCCAAAGGCCATTGTATGAGGTCGTCGATGGCCATCTGCGCCCGCGCCTCCTCGAGGTACCCACGTAACACAGCCCGCCGCAACACCGACAGCACCTCTGCATCCAGCAACTCAGGCGCGGCCAGAGAGGCGCCTTCGATCACGTCGGCCAGTGTCAGACCAATGGGCGTCCTCAGGAGATACTCGACCGCTACGGAAGCATCGACAACGTATCCGCTCACCCAGTCTCCACGTCGCGGAATGCGCGCTCCTCCGCGAGCAGTGTTGCCGCCGCAACGCCGAGTTCGGTCCTGGGGCGCTGCGACAGGTGCTCTTCCCATTCCCAACGCGCGAGCTCCCGTTCCACTGCAGCAAGGACGACGGTACTCATGGAACAGTTGTTCTCACGCGCACGGCGGCGAAGGCGCTCATGAAGGTTCTCTGGTACGTTTCTGACCTGCAAGTTCGGCATGCGGCAATACTATCATGCAGTATGCATGAAGAATAGTGTCATTCTGCATGAGATACTGGCGTTCCCCTCCCCAGCAGTCCCCTGAGCAGATCCGCCGCGACTTGCTTGTCCAGCGGGTAGTTGTTGTTCCCGCACTTGGGCGACTGGATGCACGACGGGCAGCCGTCCGCGCACGAGCACTCGGCGACTGCGCCGAGCGTCGCGTCGAGCAGCTCCTCGATCACCGCGTAGGCGTGCTCCGCGATACCGACGCCGCCCGGGTGGCCGTCGTAGATGAACACCTGCGGCTCGCCCGTGTCCGGGTGCAGCGCCGTGGAAACGCCGCCGATGTCGTTCCGGTCGCAGAGCGCGAACAGCGGGAGGACGCCGATGGCCGCGTGCTCCATCGCGTGCAGGCCGCCCGGGAGGTCGGCGCGCTCCTTCCGGGCACGGTTGTGTACCTCCGGCGGGAGGTCGAACCAGACGGCGGCGGTGGAGAAGACGCGCGCGGGCAGATGGAGCGCCGTCTCGCTCAGGCTGTCTCCGCGCCGCTGCGCGCCGTCGTAGAGCGGCCGCTTGCGGTAGCCGATCACCTGCCGCGACACCTCCACGTCGCCGAAGCAGACCGTCGCGCCGTTCAGCGTCTTCGTCGCGCGCGTCTCCGCGATGCGGATGTCGGTCAGCTCGTGCACGTCGGTGTAGTAGGCGGGTTCGCTGCGCGATAGCCACGCGACGTGCGCCTCGAGGTCCAGGTCCTCGACAACGTACGACTCGCCGAGGTGCAGGTAGACCGCGCCGGGGTGCAGCTGGCTGAACGCGGAGTACTCGTCGACATGCTCCATCACGCGGCCCGACCGCGCCTCGACAACGGCATAGTCCACGTGTGACGTGGAGCGTATGTTGACCTCGCCCGCGGGGTACTCGACCGACGGCGCTATGAACCAGCGTCCGTTGCGCTCCTGCAGCGCGCACTCGTCGGCAAGCGCGGCCACCTGCGGCTCGAAGCCGTTGCCGAACAGTCCGCCCTCCTCCGGCGCCAGGGGCAGTTCGTACGCGGCGGCCTTCAGGTGTGGGCCGAGCACGTACGGGTTGTCCGGACGTATGCGCGCGTGCTCGTGCGAGCGCCCGAAGACGAAGTCCGGGTGGCGCATGAGGTACTGGTCGAGCGGATCGTCGCGCGCCACGAGGATGCTCAGCGCACCCTCGTGCGTGCGTCCGCTGCGCCCCGCCTGCTGCCAGGTGCTCGCGACGCTCCCTGGGTAGCCGGTGAGGACGGTGGTGTCCAGCCCGCCGATGTCGATACCCAACTCCAGCGCGTTCGTGGCGACGACGCCCATCAGGTCGCCGTTCAGCATCCCCTGCTCCACGGCGCGCCGCTCCTCCGGCAGGTACGAGCCGCGGTACGGGCGCACGCGCGCCGCGAGTTCAGCGTCGCTCCGCTCGAGCCGCCTGCGGACGTCGAGGCAGACGACCTCCGCCTGGCGCCGCGTCCGGACGAACACGAGCGTCCGCGCGTCCCGCTTGACGAGCATCTCCAGTAGCGCCGACGACGTGCTCCCCGCGCGGATGCGTATCCCCTCCGGGTCGACGGGCGGGTTCCAGAAGACGAAGTGCTTCCCGCCGTGGGGCGCGCCGTCCTCCTCGATCGCCTCCACCGGTTTGCCGGTGAGACGCTCCGCCAGTTCGCCGGGGTTGGCGATGGTGGCCGAGCAGAGGATGAAGACGGGGTCGCTGCCGTAGTGCGCGCACAGCCTGCGCAGCCGCCGCAGCACGTTGGCGACGTGCGAGCCGAACACGCCCCGGTAGACGTGCATCTCATCGATAACGACGTAGCGCAGCGACTGCCAGAGCCGCGCCCACGCGCGGTGGTGCGGCAGCATGCCCACGTGCAGCATGTCCGGGTTCGTGAAGACGGCCTGCGCCGAGCGCCGCACCGCGCTGCGCTCGCCGGTCGGCGTGTCGCCGTCGAAGATCGCGACGCGTCCGGCGAGCTTGGGCGGCAGCAGGCCCTTCAGGCCGCGCAGTTGGTCCTGCGTGAGCGCCTTGGTGGGGAAGAGATAGAGCGCGCGGGCCAACGGGTCGGTCAGCATCGCCTGCGCAACCGGCACGTGGTAGCAGAGGCTCTTGCCGCTCGCCGTGGGCGTGGCGAGTGCAACGTCCCGTCCGTCCAGCGCGGCGTCGACAGCCCGCGCCTGGTGCGTGTAGAGCGGCAGCAGGCCGCGCTCGACGAGCGCGATTTCGAGACGGGGATCGAGCGTGTGCGCGAGCTCGCCGTGCGCGGCTTCGCGCTCCGCCATCTCCTGCACGTGCTCGATCTCCCCGGCGAGACTGCCGGTGCGCAGGTGCTCGACGAACCGCGCCGCATCCATCCTTCAATCCTCGGCGGTGACGGCGCGCTCGACGTCGACGAGCTCGGCTGCGGAGTTGTGGTTGTCGGCGAAGGCGACGGCCTTGTCCAGCATCTCCTCCGCGTGGGAGTACTCGTTGCTGACGCAGGCGATGCCGATTACGAGCCGCTGGTGCTCGTCCATCGCGGCGACCTCCGCGGCAGCGAGGTGGTAGCGCTGCCGGAAGCGCTCGATGAGCGAGCGCGAGACCTGTCGCTTGCCCTTGAGCGAGTCGTTGCCGTGCAACCGGAAGGTGAGGCGGCAGGAGCCGATGTACAAGGGGCCGCACCCCGCGGGAGGAGGATGCACGCCACTATAGCACGCGCCATGACGCGTGCCAGAGGCAGATGACGCGTGTGCGGTTTGCTGCTAACTTGCAGCCCACAGACGCAGACGGTGCTCCGAAGGAGGCGCTATGGCGACGCAGACGCAGGAGATCCGCAACATGCGGCTCATCTCCCACCACGACCTCAACGGCTTCGGCAACATCGGCGAAGGCGTGCACCTCCACGCGAACGCCGACGGCCGGCGCATCCTCTACCTCGCACACGAGAGCGCGCCCAAGGACATCACGAGCGTGGACGTCACGGACGTCGCCAACCCCAGGCTCGTGGTGCAGACTGAGCTCGCCTACCCGCACCTGCGCTCCAACTCGCTCGCCATTGTGGACGACGTGATGCTCGTGGCCTACCAGTCCGTGCGACCGGGGCAGCCGGGCGTCGGGATGGGCGTCTACGACATCAGCAACGCAGACGAGGGACCCCGGCGCATCGGCTTCCTCGACCTGGGTGGCCCCTATTCCCGCGGTTGCCACTGCCTCTGGTGGGTGGATGGGGAGTACGCGCACCTCTCCACCGGCGCCGCCGACTTCCAGCCCCGCGACCAGAAGGACGACCAGTTCTACATGATCGTGGACGTGCGCGACCCCACCAATCCGGTGGAGGCCGGACGCTGGTGGGTGCCCGGCACCCGGGAGGGAGACGATGCGCCTCCGATGCAGCGCCATCCCCTGATCGACTCCGGCCACCGGCTGCACAACGCCAACGTCTACCCCCAGCGCCCTGACCGCGCCTACTGCTGCTACCTGGACTCCGGGGTGTTCATCCTCGACATCGCCGACAAGGCCAACCCCTCGGTGGTCGGCAGCATCAACGTGGCGCCGCCCTTCCCGGGGTTCTGCCACACGGCGCTCCCGTTCTTCAGCCGCGACCTGATGGTGGTGACCCACGAGGCCGTGAAGGAGAACGGCGAGGACCATCCCAAACTGATCTGGATGATGGATATCCGGGAGGAGAGCAACCCCGTCATCATCAGCACCTTCCCGATGCCGGATACCAACGACTTCTTCAACCGCGGCGGACGGTTCGGCGCGCACAATGTCTTCGAGAACCAGCCGGGCCCCACCTGCTTCTTCTCCGAAACGCTGGTCTACGGCACGTTCTTCAACGCGGGTGTGCGGGTGTTCGACACGAGCAACCCCTTCCAGCCGGAGGAAGTGGCGTACTTCGTGCCGCCCGTACCGGAAGGCGCGCCGTCCAACGGCATCAACGACGTCTACGTGGACGAGAACGGCATCATGTACGTCGTGGACCGGCTCAAGGGCGGACTCTACATCCTCGAGCTGACGCTGTAGGCGCGCTCCCGCCTGCTTGACGTTTGTGAACGTCGTTACTATCGTTTCACAAACGTTTCACAATCGAGGAGACGGAGCCACATGACCACCGAACCTCAGGTCCCCGGTGTGGTCGTCGAGCGTCTTCCCCAGTACCTCCGGGCGCTCTCTCACCTCCAGGAGATAGGGCTGGAAGTCATCAGTTCGCAGCAGTTGGGCGAGTTCCTGCAGACCACGCCCGCACAGATACGGAAGGACCTCAGCTACTTCGGACGCTTCGGCAAGCAGGGACGCGGCTACAGCATCCCCAACCTGCTGCGCCAGCTGCGGCACATCCTTGGCCTCGACCAGACGTGGAACGTCGCGGTCGTGGGCGTCGGGCGGCTCGGCAGGTCGATCATCAGCTATCCGGGGTTCGAGCCGGAGGGCTTCCGCGTCGTCTGCGCGTTCGACTCCAACTCCCAGATCGTCGGGCAATGGGCCGGCGGTCTGATCGTGCACGACTTCGCCAACTTCCGCGAGGTGGCCGACGCCGAGGGCGTGAAGATCGCCATCGTCGCCGTGCCTGCGGGGGTGGCCCAGGATGTGATAGACCTGCTCGTGGAAGCGGACGTGAAGGCCATCCTCAACTACGCGCCCACGTCCGCCATCGTCCCGAACGGCGTGCGGATACAGAACGTCGATCCCGTCGTCTCGCTGCAGTCGATGACGTACTACCTGAACCCGAACGCGAACGGAGAGACGGGGGAGGAAGGGGATTAGGCGGGCTGGGCCTCAGGCCTGGGAGCCGCGCTCCCGCTGCGGTACGCCTGCCCCGCGCCGGCGGCGCGTCACGTTGAGCCGAACCTGCGCCCTGCGGAGCGAGTGCAGCGCCCGTTCGAGGTCCACGTCCCCCTGGCGCTCTGCGATGCGCTGACGAGCGCGATTGACGGCTTCTTCGGCCCTTGCGAGGTCGATCTCGTCGGCTCGCTCCGCCGCATCCGCGAGAACAGACACCTTGTCGGCGTGCACGTCGATGAACCCGCCGGTAACGACGAAGTGCTCTTCGTTGTCGCCGGTGCGGTAGCGGAGCTCGCCGGGCTGCAGCACGGTCATCAGCGCGGCGTGCTTCGGCAGGATGCCGATCTCGCCATCGATGCCGGGCGCCACGACGGCGTCCACGTCGCCCTGGAAGAGCACGCGCTCCGCAGTTACGATCTCGAGCCGCATGGGCATGGCGTCTTACGCTCCCGCCGCCGCGCGCTCCTTCGAGCGCTCGACCACCTCGTCTATGGTGCCGGCCATGTAGAAGTCCTGCTCCGCGACGTCGTCGTGCTTGCCCTCGAGGATCTCCTTGAAGCCGCGCACCGTCTCGGTAACGGGGACGTACCGCCCATCGCGGCCCGTGAACTGCTCCGCCACGAAGAACGGCTGCGAGAGGAAGCGCTGGATGCGGCGCGCCCGGTTCACGGTCGTCTTGTCCTCGTCGGAAAGCTCCTCCATGCCGAGGATGGCGATGATGTCCTGCAGGTCCTTGTAGCGCTGCAGCACGGCCTGCACGCCGCGCGCCGTGTTGTAGTGGTCCTCGCCCACGATGAGCGGGTCCAGGATGCGCGAGGACGACGTGAGCGGGTCGACGGCGGGGAAGAGGCCCTGCTCCGCGATAGAGCGCTCCAGCGCGACGACCGCGTCCAGGTGGCCGAAGCTCGTCGCCACGCCGGGGTCGGTGTAGTCGTCGGCGGGCACGTAGATCGCCTGGAAGGACGTGATTGAGCCCTTGTTGGTGGACGTGATGCGCTCCTGCAGGTCGCCCATCTCCGTGCCGAGCGTCGGCTGGTAGCCGACCGCGGACGGCATGCGGCCCAGCAGCGCGGAGACCTCCATACCCGCAAGGATGTAGCGGTAGAGGTTGTCCACGAACAGGAGCACGTCCTGGTTCATCGTGTCGCGGAAGTACTCGGCCATCGTCAGGCCGGTCATGGCGATGCGCAGGCGCACGCCCGGCGGCTCGTTCATCTGGCCGAACACGAGCACCGTGTTCTTCAGCACGCCGGACTCCTGCATCTCGTGCCAGAGGTCGTTCCCCTCGCGCGAGCGCTCGCCCACGCCGGCGAACACGGAGTAGCCGCTGTGCTCCTCGGCGATGTTCCGGATGAGCTCCTGGATGATGACCGTCTTGCCGACGCCCGCGCCGCCGTACGCGCCGACCTTCCCGCCCTTGGTGAACGGACAGATGAGATCAAGCGCCTTCACGCCGGTCTCCAGCACTTCGGTCGTCATGCTCTGCTCTTCGTAGGCCGGAGGGTCGCGGTGGATGGGCCAGAACTCCTTGGCGTCGACCGCGCCGAGGTCGTCGAGCGCGTCGCCGGTGACGTTGAACAGCCGGCCGAGGCTCGGCTCGCCGACAGGAACGGCGATGGGCTGGCCGGTGTCCGTCGCGACAGCGCCGCGCGTCAGGCCCTCCGTAGGGCCGAGTGCGAGGCAGCGCACCCAGCTGTTGCCCACCTGCTGCTCGACCTCCAGCACGAGCTTCTCGCCCGCGAGGTCGAGGTCCAGCGCGTTGAAGATGCTGGGCAACTGCTCCGGCGGGAACTCAACGTCCACGACCGTCCCGATCACCTGTACGACTCTTCCTTCGGCTCCTGCAGCCATCTCCGCTCCTCCTGACGCCCTACCCTTCGAGGGCGGCGGCGCCGCCGACCAGGTCGAGCAGCTCCGCGGTAATCATGTTCTGGCGGGCCTTGTTCAACTCCAACGTGAGCGAGTCCATCATGTCTTCCGCCGCCTCGGTCGCATTGCGCATCGCGACCATGCGCGCGGACTGCTCGCTCGCGCTGTTCTCCAGGAATGCCTGGTAGACCTGCATCTCGAAGAAACGCGGCAGCAGCGCGCCGAGCACTATGCCTGCGTCCGGTTCGTAGATGTAGTCCGTGGCTTTGGCGGACTCGTCCTCCAGCCCCTCGGCGGCTATCGGCAGCAACTGCCGCACCATCGGTTGCTGGGTGAGCGTATTCACGTACCGCGTATAGGCGATGTGCACCTCGTCCACGTCGCCGGAGGTATACATCTGCTGTACCAGGTGCGTGACGGCGAGCGTGTCCGCCATCGTCGGTCTGTCGGTGATGTCCGTGAACGAGGCCCTGAGGTCGGCGCCGGCGCGCACCATGAAATCGCGCACCTTCTTGCCCACCGTGATGACGGCCACGGGGTGCTGATGCTGCTGAGTGCGCAGGAACTCGCCCGATGCGCGGGAGAGGTTGCCGGGCATACCGCCCGCGAGCCCGCGGTCCGGCGATATAGCGAGGAGCAGCACGTTGTTGACCGGCCTGCGCTCCAGCAGTGGATGCGACAGGTCCGGGTCCACTGCGCCCGCGCCGACGAGCCCGCCGAGCACCTCGCGCAGCTTCTCCGCGTACGGGCGCGAGGCGGTAGTCGCCTCCTGCGCGCGCCGCATCTTGGACGCGGCGACCATCTGCATGGCGCGCGTGACCCTTGCGGTGTTGCGGACGCTCCTGATGCGCCCGCGTATCTGTCTGACGCTCGGCAACCCGATCTCCTAGAACGTGGCCTTGAAGGCGGTTATCGCCTCTTTCAGCGACTCTTCGATCGCCTCGTCTATGTCCTTCTTCTCCTGGATCGCGCTCATCAACTCAGGCTTGGAGGTCTCCAGGTAGCCGATGAAGCGCTCCTCGAACTCCCGCACGCGGTCCACCGGCACGTCGTCCATGTGCCCGTTCACCGCGGCGTACATGGAGCAGACCTGCTGGGGGAGGCTCTGCGGGCGGTACTGCGGCTGCTTCAGCAGCTCCGTGAGCCGCTGACCGCGCTCCAGCTGCGCCCGCGTCGCCGCGTCGAGGTCGGACGCGCCGAACTGCGCAAAGCTGGCGAGCGCGCGGTACTGCGCGAGCTCCAGCCGCATGCGACCGGCGACGCGCCGCATCGCGCGCGTCTGCGCCGAGCTGCCCACCCGGCTCACGGAGAGGCCCGCGTTCACCGCGGGACGGATACCGCTGTTGAACAGGTCCGCCTCCAGGTAGATCTGGCCGTCCGTGATGGAGATGACGTTCGTGGGGATGTAGGCGGATACGTCGCCCGCCTGCGTCTCGATGATGGGCAGCGCGGTCAGCGACCCGCCGCCGTGCGCGTCGTCGAGGCGCGCCGCACGCTCGAGCAGCCTGCTGTGCAGATAGAACACGTCGCCCGGGTACGCCTCGCGGCCCGGAGGGCGGCGGAGCAACAGCGACATCTGGCGGTACGCCCACGCGTGCTTCGTGAGGTCGTCGTAGATGATGAGCGCCTCGCGCCCGCTCGCCATGAACTCCTCGCCGATGGCGCAGCCCGCGTACGGCGCGAGGTACTGCAGCGGCGCGGGGTCGGACGCGTTGGCCGCCACGATGACGGTGTGCTCCATCGCGCCGTACTCTTCCAGCGTCGCCTGGATCGAGGCGACCTTGCTCTGCTTCTGGCCTACGGCCACGTAGATGCAGATGAGGTCCTCGCCTTTCTGGTTGATGATGGTGTCGATGGCGATGGCGGTCTTGCCCGTGAAGCGGTCGCCGATGATCAGCTCTCGCTGGCCGCGCCCGATGGGGATCATGCCGTCGATCGACTTGATGCCCGTCTGCACCGGCCTGTTGACCGACTGCCGCACCACGACGTTCGGCGCGACGATCTCGATGGGGCGGATGCCGTCCGTCTGCACGGCGCCCTTGCCGTCCAGCGGCTCGCCCAGCGGGTTGACCACCCGGCCCAGGAGCGCGTCGCCAACCGGCACGCGGGCGATCTCGCCGGTCGCCTTGACCAGGTCGCCTTCCTTCACGCCAACGTCCGGCCCCATGACCGCCGCGCCGACGAGGTCTTCCTCGAGGTTGAGCGCGAGACCGGCCAGGCCGCTCGGGAACTCCAGCAACTCGCCGAAGCCCACCTTGCTCAGGCCGTGGATGGTGGCGATGCCGTCTCCCACCTCTACGACAGTCCCCACCTCCGTGAGGGTAGTCTCGCCGCCGAACTCCTCGATCTGCCGCTTGAGTACGGCTGCGATGTCCTGTCCGCGAGTCGTCATGCCCGCTCCTCCGTTTCACGCGCCGTCCGGGGGAGGCCCTGCCGTTCGAGGCTCTGCCGCAGACCGCTCAGGCGGGAACGCACGCTCCCGTCGATGATCTGGTCTCCCACCCGCACGACGATTCCGCCGATGATGTCCGAATCCTCCTGGACGTCGAGGACAACCTCTTTGTCCAGCATGGCCCCGAGCGAGGCCGTCAGCGTGCTCCGCTGCTCAGCCGATATGGGTACGGCGCTCGTCACCGAGGCCTGCACCCGCCCGAGGCTCTCGTTCAGCAGGCGACCGTACTCGCTGACGACCGCGCCGAACGAGCCAACCGCCTGCCGCTGCACGAGCAGCCCCACGAAGTTGCGCACCAGCGGGTCTGCCCCTTCAGCGAGTTGCGCCGCGGCCTCCGCTTTGCGCGCCGCCGGTATGCGCGGTTCGTTGAAGAACAGCGCCGCCGACGGGTCTGCGAGCCCCTCCGCTATACCGGAGAGGCTGTCCAGCCAGGCTTCCTGCTTCCCCTCGGTCTCCGCCAGGGAGAAGAGCGCCTGCGCGTAGCGCTTCGCTATGGGCGCTTTCGCCATCCCACGCTCCTAGTTCCGCCCTGCGCGGGCATCCCCCTCCGCGAGCACCTCGTCGATCAGATCGCGGTGCGCGTCGGGGTCCAGCGAACGGTGGATGATGCGCTCGGCGGCGCTGACCGCGAGTGACGCGAACTCGGAGCTCACCTGCTCGAGGGCAGCGTCGCGCTCCTGCCGGATCTCCTCGCGGGCCCGGTCGATCAGCTGCGCCGCCTCGGCGCGCGCCTGCGTCGCCTGCTGTTCGCGGTAGCGTTCCGCGGCCTCGCGCGCCTCAGCGAGCACGCGCTGGCCCTCCTCGCGCCCCTCCAGCAGGGTGCGTTGCATCGCCTCCTGCTGCTCCTGGGCCTCGCGCCGCACGCGGTCGGCCTCTTCCAGGCTGTCCCGGATCCTGCCCGACCGGGCGTCGAGGACTCCCAGGATGCGCTTGTACGCGAGGGTGTAGAGGAGCACTACGAGCAGGCCAAAGGTGACCAGGTAAGCCAGCAGGCTCCACGGGTCTATCCCCAGCGCTCCTATGCCGGTTGCTTCTTCGGCTAGTCTTGGTGCTGCCAGCACGTCGCCCGCCTCCTCATGTGCGTTACGTTGCTCACGCCGCGCCGCTTACGCAACGAAGATGAGCAGGATGGCCACCACCAGGCCGTAGATGCCGATGGCCTCGGTGAACGCCAGCGCCAGGATCATGTTCGGTGCGATGGCGTCGCGGGCCTCCGGGTTCCTGCCGAGGGCGTTCATCGCGCCGCTGCCCAGGATACCCAGGCCGATGCCGGCGCCGGCCATGCCCAGCCCGGCCAGGCCCACGGCGAGGAACTTGCCCATCTCTCCGTAGTCGTTCATCCCTCAAACCTCCTTGGTCTTGTTCAGGCGGCGCGTTCCGCGTTCCGCCTCGTCTGCCCGCGCGGTGGCGGGTCTAGTGCTGTCCGGCCTCTGCGTGCTCTTCCTTGTGACCCTCGTGCGGGGCCACCGCAAGCACCGCGAACACGAGCGTCAGACCCATGAACACGAGCGCCTGCACGCCCCCGACCAGTATCTCCAGCCCGTAGAAGATGATGGGCGTGACGAAGAAGGTCAGGAACGTCATCATGAACAGAACGATCTCTCCGGCGAGCATGTTGCCGAAGAGACGGAACGTGAAGCTGATGATGCGGATGAAGTGGCTGATGAGCTCCAGCAGCCCGATGAACGTCTGCACCGGGTTCCCGAACCGGAAGAACTCCCGGAGGTACCCGAACCGGTGGACGCGGAAGCCCCACACCTCGATGAACACGAACGCGATGAGCGCGAGCGCCAGCGGCATGTTGATGTCCGTCCCCGCGCTCCGCAGCAGGTGCGTCGTTACGTGGTCCGCGCCTTCTGCCTTGAAGCCCACCGTGGGGTAGATGGGCAGCAGCGCCATCCACGCGTTGAACGCGACGAACACGAAGATCGTCGCGAGGAGCGGGAACCAGCGCCGGGCGTAGCGCTCTCCCGCCATGCCCCTGATGAAACCGTAGAGCGCCTCCACCAGCACCTCCAGGAAGCCCTGCAGGCGTCCCGGGACCATGGCCATGCGGCGCGAGCCGAGTCCGAACAGGAGCAGGATGACGATGCAGGTGAGCCAGGCGGAGAGGAGCGTGTTGGTGACGGTAAAGCCGCCGATAGCGAATATCTTCTGGGGCGCCAGGTGCACCGCCGGAGCGTCGATCAAGCGCTCGAAGCCCAGGAGCTTGGCGCCTATCGGCCCCAGCACCACGCCAAGCAAGGCCAGCGCTAGGACCGGCAACAGGATCAAACGACTCTTCACTATCCGTCAGCCTCTTCGTCCCGGCTGCTGTCCCTGCTGCCGGTGAGGTAACCCGACGCCATCCGGTAGACCCCGTAGAACGCGAGGACTACTCCGAAAAGGAGCCCTCCCAGGAGGAAGAGAGGCGAGGTTCCCGCTCTGTCGTCGAGCCATACCCCTGCCAGCGTCGGGAGAACTATCGCCGTGGCGATGTACCAGCCAAGGCCGGTGAACTGCGCCGCTGAAACCCACCACGAACGGCGTTTCATACACTGATCAGGAGCTGCGTGAATCCTATCACAATATGCCGCGCAAGCAAAGCGGAACGCTCATAACCACGTCATTCCCGCACCGGCGGGAATCCCGCAGCCCTTGCGTGAACTCCAACTCCTACTCCCCTCTCTCTGGGAGAGGGGCTGGGGGTGAGGGTTGCAGCGCGGGAGCGCTGTCATTCCGAGCGGAGTCGAGGAATCTCTCGGGGAAGCCTCAGTCGGCGAGGCACCTACTGCGTCTCGCCCGGCTTCCCGAGGTCCTCGAGCCCCGGCAGGTCCTCGAGGAATTCCGAGAATGCAGAGAGCTTCTCCATCTCTTCCTCGGTGACCCCCTGCTTCGCGGGACGCGGCCGCCGGCGCGGCGAACCCTCGCTGCCTTCCTCCTCTACATTGCCGTCCACAACGACCCCCGCGCGCTCAAGCACGCGGTCCTCCACGAAGATCGGCACCTTGGAGCGCACAGCTGTCGCGTCGCCGCCTTCCTGCCGCGCGAACTCCTCCGCCTCCTGCAGCGATGAGAACCAGTGCTCCTCGCCGTCCTTGCCCTGTACGAGTTGTCCGCCCCGCACCGCCACCGCTATTGCGTCGCTCGGACGGCAGTCGATCTCCGACTCCGAACCGTCCGCCAGCGTCAGCACGAGCCTGGCGAAGAAGGTGTCGTTCTCGAGGTCGCAGACGACGACATGCTTGATGGCCGCTCCAAGCGACGTGATGACCGAGCCCAGCAGGTCGTGCGTGAGGGGACGCGCCGCCGTGACGTCCTGCAGCTTCAGCGCGATGGCGTCCGCCTCCGGCGAGCCGATACGTATCGGCAGGTAGCGGTCCGACTCCCGCTCCTTGAGGATGACGACGCGCTGATAGTTCATCAGGCTGACGCGGATACTGTCGATGAGCATCTCTTGCATGGCACACCTTCCGGCGGCCATTCTAGGGAGACGCCACGCAAACGGTCAACGCAAGCGCCCCTTACAGCATCGCGCCGATGGGCTGCAGCACAACTACTTGCGTGTCGTCAGGCAGGTTCGCCCGCGTCACTGTCAGACGCGGCTGCGCCTCTGGCTCGCGGACGCCCAGCTCGTTCAGGAACGGTTTCAGCTCGCGCAGCGGATGCTTGTTGCCGCTGTGCGCGTACAGCATCGGGATGATGATGCGCGGCTCGACGTTCCGCACGATCTCGACCACGTCCGCTGCCGACAGTCCGGTGTCGCTCCCCACGGGCGCCATCAGCACGTGCGGCGACCCCAGCGCGTCGACCTCCCGGTTCGTGAGCAACCGATCCGGGTTCCCCAGGTGGCAGAACGCGATGCCCTCGGCCTGCGCGGAGAACACGGTGTTCCACTGCTGCGGCTCGCCCTCCTGCGTACGGCGCGTCGTGCGGAGGCCGCGCAGGTGCATCCCCGCAGCCTCGTACTCGCCGGGGCCGTCGAGCGCTATCGGCTCGCCCGACACCACGCCGAGCGCCGAGTGAAGCGGATCGCTGCTGCTCTGCGTCACGAGGTCGGCTTGCGCCTGCGGCGGCGGTATGCGCAGCCCCAGCTCCGGCGGGAACGGGTCCATGACGAGCGTCTTGTTTCCGGTGCGCACGCGGAACGCCGCATGGCCTATCCAGGTGATGTCCAACCTAACGCTCCTTGCGCCCCACGAGCGCCCACGCGCCCGGAAGCGCGACCGAGGCGACGTACAGCTTCGCGAGGTCGCCCGCCACGAACGGCCAGAGGCCCCACTGCAGCGTGTCGGGGATGGTGCTCGCGCCGGACGTCCACTCGTTGTCCACGGCCCAGTAGCCGAGCCAGAGCAGCCCCGGAACGTACAGCACGACGTTGCCCGCGAGCAGCGCCAGCAGCACGCGCCAGCTGCGGTCCCAGCCGCGCTCCGCGAGCCGTCCAACGACCCACGCTGCGCTGATGAAGCCGACGATGTAGCCACCGCTGGCGATCTGCCAGACGAGGTCGCCGCTGCCCTCCCACGGAAAGATGAAGTGGAAGACCGTCCCTTCGCCGAGCGACGGTGCGAACACCGGCAGGCCGACCATGCCGACGAGCATGTAGAGCGCGAGGCTTGCCGCGCCGCGGTTCGCGCCAAGCGCGCCGCCCGTGAGCAGCACCGCGAGCGTCTGTCCCGTGATGGGGACGGGCGTGAACGGGAGCTTTACCGCGATCTGGGCGAACAGCGCAACCAGCAGCGCGAAGCCGGCCACGAGCGCGGCGTCGCGCAGGAGGCCCTTGCCGGGGAGTATCGAGTCTATGAGGGGGAGGCGTGACTGGGTTGTCTGCATACGGGAAGTATACAGGATGCCGACTCTACGACCGCCGGCGACGCAGCGCGACGACTCCGACGCCAACGATGGCCGCGATGCCAACGAGCACCACGATCGCCACGATGAGCATCCCGGCGCCGCCGCCGGACGACGGCTCGGGCGCGGGCGTCGGCGTGGGCTCAGGCGCGGGGACGGGCGTTGCCGTGGGCGGCACGGGCGTCGGCGTGGGGGCCGGGGTGGGCGTCGACGTGGGGGTTGCGGTGGGGGTGGGGGTCGCGGTTGGGGTCGGCGGGGGGGCGACGATGGCGTCGGGGGACGGGGCGCCGGGGCACGGAGGGTCGGTGCGGGGGTCGGCGCCTGCGCCGAAGCGGAGCTCGACGCTCTCCACGAAGCAGGGCTCGGCCATGTGCGCGAAGGGGTAGGTGAGGTCGGCCTGCTGTTCGCCGTTCAGGTGGAAGGTGACGGGTTCGCCGACGTAGATGTAGCGGAGGGGGTCCTCGGTGATGTAGCCGGGGGGGCCGACGAGGAGGCAGCCCTGGTCGCTGGCGCAGTCGAAGCGGCCGTCGACGACGGGGATGCGGGTGGGGCGTTCCCAGTCGCCGACGCGGACGACGATCTCGCCTGCGGCGACGGGGGCGCCGTCGAGGGTGGCGGTTCCCTGGAGGTAGACGACGGGGAAGGGGGGGATGCTTTCGAGGCGGTCTTCGCCGCCGTTGCCGTTGTCCTGGGCGGAGGCGGCGAGGGGGAGGAGCAGCGCGGCGAGGAGCAGCGCGGCTGCGGCGAGGAGGGCGCCCGGCGCAGGGGCGCGGAAGGGGCGGAGGCGGGGCGCGGGGGCTCGGAGGGGGCGGAATCGAGGCATGGCCCGATTCTAGGGGAGCGGGGGCGCGGTTGTCATGCGGGTTGCCGCGCAGGAAAGGGACGCCCGCGCGGGGTGGATGTCAGGGGCGCGGGGAAGCGGCGCGGGGGAGCGGAGAGCCCCCGCCGGTGTGCGGCGGGGGCTCTCGTACGTACCCTTGCTGTGCGCGTCCGTGTTACGGGACGAGCGTGCTCGGCTCGGGCGACCAGACCCAGTAGCCCCTGCCGTTGGCTATCTCGCCGCCGGTCTCGCCGACGCCTTCCGTCACCTTCTCCCACAGGCTTGCCGCCGTGTCGTAGGAGTAGGCCACCCTCCAAGGGATGCTGCCGAAGTAGTTGTCGGCCTCATCGCCGTTGCTACCCGCCTCGCCAGGCGCGTCGCCCTCGTCGTTCTGGAAGATGTCCAAGACGCCGAGCAGGTTCCAGCCCGCCGTCACCGGCACCGTCGGGAGTGTCCCGGCCGGGTCGACCTCGGAGAGCATCGTCTCGATGGACTCGAAGGTCCGGGCGTGGACCCAGTAGCCGTAGCCGCCGACGATCTCCGTCAGCCGACCGCGCCACGTGCCGTCGTCGTTGACGGCGGTGATCCAGTCGCCCTGCTGGTAGCCGAGCACCGGCGAGATGTACTGGTTGTTCGCCAGCACGTCGCTTATCCCGGACTCCAGCGGCGTTGCCGGGAGCGAAACCAGGTTCCAGCCCGGCTTCACGCGGATCGTGTACGGCTGCCGCTCCTTCACCTCGAAGTCGAACTCGCCCTCGAACTCGTTGCCCGCGTCGTCCTCAGCGGTGTAGGTCACCGTGTAGTCGCCTACCGCCAGGTCGCGGTTGATGACCGAGAACTCGCTGGCGTTGATCCGGTTCAAGCGATCCATCACGTTGTCGCCGTTCAACTCCAGCTCCGTGATCACCACCTGCGCGTGCGAGTCGCGGTACCGCTTCTCGTACTGAGAGTCGAAGTTGTCGCCGTCCGCGTTGAGCGGGTACTCCATCGCTTCGCGGCCGAACGCCAGCTTGATGAACGGGCTCGCGCTCTCCGTCTCCGTGCCGTCGTCATCGCTCTTCGGCGTCACGCTGCCCGCAGCCTCCATGAGGCTCGTGTCGATCTCGGCCAGCAGCCCGGCGTCGTCCATCTTCTCCAGATTGAGCGAGTTGCCCACAACCGGACCGGGCTCGGTCGAGCCGGAAACGCGGCGGTGCGTGCTCGGCGACCATCCGGCCGTCGAACTGAGGTTGGCGTCCTCGTCCTGGGCGACCAGCACCACGCCGATCAGCCCGTCGTCGAAGTCGTCCAAGTCTCCATCCACCTTGTAGGTCTTCGCCCAGTGGGCCTCATCCTGTTGCAGGGTCAGCGATCCGACGTCCTCAACGCTGGCGACGCTGTAGGAGTACTTCGCGTCCGCCGTGGCGGTGGCGTCCGTCTTCGTGGCGCTGATGCTTACGAAGAACACGTTCGGGCGGCGGCGCAGGTCCTCGTCGGCGCGCACGTCCAGCGTGAACCCGCCGTCATCGTTCGCCACCGGGCGGTCGCCCGCCGTGCCGGTGACCGTCACCGTGATCTTCGGCGCGATCCAGTCCTGCACGTTCGTCAGCGTCGCCGACGCGTTCCCGTTGCCCGCCAAGTCCAGCACTGCGCCGGAGACCAGCAGCACCGACGGCTTCTCGTCGGACGCGAGGTCCTCGGAGAGCTCCAGGTAGACGAAGGAGCGCGGGTCGCGGATCGGGTTGCCCTCGATATCCGTGCCCGGGTTCTCCCGGTCGAACTGGGTGAGCTTCCTGAACGCCGCCAGTTCGGAGTCGTACACCCGTTTGGCAGACAGGGCTTTCTCGTAGTTCGACCAAGCCGTGAACGCGTCACACTCCGTCTTGGAGGGGTCAGTCGCGTCTACCGGGGGAGTTGCCGTGCTGTCCGCGTCTCTCGGGTTCTCACAGACCGTTGCCTGCGCTGCAGTCAGTTCGTTGAAGCCGTCTGCAGGCTCCAGAAGCGGCGGGTCACTGTCGATGAAGGTGAAATCGAACGTGATGGTGGTCCCAATGTCAGTCCGCTGAATCTGATTCTCCGTAGCAATCGAATCGGCATTCGGTGCTGTGGCATCACCAGGGTCGTTGGTACCTTCTGCTTGACCGTCATCCGGGTCGTCCGCGGCAGTCTTGCTCGCCGCAGGCTCCAGCATGTCGCCCCGGTTGATAGCCGGCGCAGCGGTCGGGCGGATGTAGCCGACCACGGTGTGGCCGACCACCGTGATGCTGTCGAGGTTCACGTCGTCGATCGGGTCGCCGCGGAACTCCAGCGCGATGTAGTTGCGGTCGACCGTCTCCTCGTTGTCCTCGGAGTCCCAAGAGATGCCCGTGCGCGCGACCGTCAACTCCGGGTCGACGTCGTCCACGCGGAAGACGTACGGCTCGTCGGCGGTGTTGATGCTGGAGTCCGGGACGGCGTCCGTCACGGTCGTGTTGCCCGCGCGGTCCTTCGCCGTCAGCTGGTAGAGGTAGCTGGCGTCGTCCAGGTGCGAACCGCTCGCCCTGAAGGAGTAGGCGACGCCCGGGCGGCTGGCCGCCATGCTCCACGTGCCGGACGCGCTGATGTCGTCGTCGGCGGTCGGAGCGGAGGTGTCCACGTTCAGCGGGTTCTCCAGCACGTTGACCTTGATGTCAGCCGACGCGCCGTTCGTAGAGAGCGTGCCGCCCCTGCGCACGGAGAGCGGTTCTTCGTGGAGGATCTGGTCCTCGTCGGCGTTCACGTGCTCAAGGTCGCCGTCAGGAGAGGTGATGCTCTCGCCGTCGTGGCGGAGGCCGGACTCGTCGTCCCGCACCTCGAAACTGAACATTGTGTCTCTCGACTCCGCCACGTCGTTGTCCTCGGGCGTGATGGTCGAGAAGTCGGGTCCGTCGCCGTCGACCACCAGGTCAACGGAGCGCCCGCCGGCCGTGACCGTGATGCGGTCGCCGTGCCGCGCGTAGATGGTGGCGATCTCCTGCTGCAAGGGAGTTGTCTGGGTATCGTCGACATCGGCGGCGGTGTCAACTGCACTGGTGGCCATTGTCTCCCTGGGCGTGGGGTTGTCTACCCCATCGTCAGTAGTGTCTTCTGGTGTTATGTCCGCACACCACGTCGGGCCGCTGCCTACGGTCGGCGACTCTGGAATCGCGTCGCGATTGGCATCCACGGCGTCCCTATGGACGACCTTGAAGAATGCTTGGAAGTCGTCGGTGCCGTCAGCGACCATCTCCAAGTTCAGTGTCTTGCCGGAACGGTTGTTCTTCACCGTCGCGGTGACGTTGGCGTTCGCCGCTTCCAATGCATCCGTGGTGTCAACCTCGGTCATACATGTGGCCGTGACGGCCGGGTCCGTCGTCACGTTGATGAGAACAGTGTTGTACGCGTCCACGGCGTTGGAGACGTAGAGCGTGTTGCGGAAGAAGGTGTCCTGGGGGGAGACCTGGGGGTTCGTGAAGAACGCCACAGTGCCGTTTCCTCCCTGCTGGCCCTCAGTGCCCACCAAGTGCGTGGGCGTAGCGGGGTTGGGGACATAAACGCCGGCCTGGCCGTTTGCACCAGTGATCGTGGTCGCTTCTACGAGCCTGTTCACCTGCGCGTCAGCGATGTCGTCGAAGACGCCCACGGTGAGCGGACCGTTCTCCCCCTTGCCGTCGGTGATGTCGGTAACGGTGGTCTGCGCCAGTCCGGGCAGAACGATAAGCAGCGAGAGCGCCACTGCCATCAATGTCGCTATGAGCGGAATCTTGGTGAATCTCACTTCTACCCCCCTTATGGAGCTGTAGTCTTTCGGTTTGGCGCTCTCTCCGAGAGCAGGGTGGTCCGTTCTTCTCTTATCGTTCGTTCCCCGCGGAGGTTGGGAGCCCCCGCGGGGAACAAGGGTTCAGGCTTCGGTTACGGAACCAGCGTGCCGGTCTCCGTGCTCCAGACCCAGTAGCCCTTGCCGTTGAGTATCTCGTCGCCGCTACCTTCGCCCGGAATGGCCTTCTCCCAAGTGTTGTCCTCGGTATTGAAGCTGTAGGCGACCTTCCAGTCGAAGTTGTCGAAGTAGTCGTCAGCCTCGGAACTGCCGGCAGGCGGGTCGCCAGCGTCGTTCTGCTGCACGTCCACGACGCCGAGCAGGTTCCAGCCCGCAATGACCCTGGCGGTCGGGAGGACGGACGAGGTGTCGGTCTCCGGGATGAGGGCCGAGATGGACTCGAAGGCGGTGGTCTGTACCCAGTAGCCGTAGCCGCCGACGATGTCGGTGAGGGTGCCGCGCCACGTGCCCTGGTCGTTGACCGAGGTGAGCCAGGCGTCGTCCTGGTATGCCAGCACGATGGAGGCCTGCATGGAGTCGCTCATCACGGCCTGGACGCTGGAGTCGAGCGGGGTGCCAGGCAGCGAGACGAGGTTCCAGCCCGGGATGAGGTCGATCTCGTACGGGTCCCGCGCGGCGACGCTGAACTCGTAGCTATCCGTGACGGTGTTGCCCGCGTCGTCGCGGCCTGTCACCTCAAGCTCGTACGAGCCGATCCCGAGGTTGCGCAACGCCGCCGTGTACTTGCGGTTGGAAACCGCGGACACCTGATCGCTCACGTCGCTGCCGTTCAGCGTGATGGACGTGATCGCCACCGCGCTGTGGGAGTCGCCGAAGTTGCCCAAGTCGTCGTCGGTGAAGTCGCCGTACTCGTCCTTCTCGCTCTTGAAGTCGATAGTGACGAACGGGTTGTTGCTCTCCGTCTCCCTGGAGTCTTCGTCAGTCTCGGGCGACAGGGCGAAGACCGGGTCGGCGATGCTCTTGTCCAGTTCCAGGAGCAGCCCGTTCGATTCGAGCGTGCTCAGTTTGACGGAGTCACCGGTCGAAGGGTCGTCCCCGAACGCAGCCGCCGTCCAACCGGGCGTACCGCCGAGGTTGTCGCTGCCGTCGAGCGCGGTCACCATGACGGCGTACGCGCCGTCCCTGTTGCCCACGTCGCTGTAGGTGTAGGTGCGCTCCCAGCTGTTGTCGGAGCCGGACACCGCGCGCACACGGTCGCCGGACACCGGAGCGCCGAGCACCAGCCTCTGCTTGTCCTTCGTGGAGTTGGTGTCCCTGATCTCCGCGAAGAAGACGATGGGCAGGCGGCGCAACTCCTCATCCGCGGAGATGGTTATGGCCACCTCGCCGTTGTTCCTGATGACCGGCCGGTCCGTCACGTCCGTAGTCATCGTGACCGTCACCGCGGGCGCGATGCGGTCGACCGCGTCGATCTCGTCCCTGTTGCTGGGGTTGCCGGCGAGGTCGAGCACGGCGCCGCCGAACATCTGGATGTTGGGCGTCGCGTCAGGCGCGAGCGGCTCGGCCAGCTCGAGGTACACGTGGGACAACGGGGTCTCGATACAGGTGCTGCCATCCAGGGCGAACACCTTGTCTTCGTCGTCGTCGCTCGTGCAGTCCGACTCGTCGGTCAGGTGGATGTGGTCGACGACGTCGGCGCCATCGACGAGGAACTTGTCGGCGTCAACGGCGTTCAACGGGTCGTTGCCGTTGTCGTCCTTGAAGGTCAGCGCGATGTAGGAGCGGTGGGGCACTTCCTTCCGGTCGCCGTCGTCGTAGGTGACGCCGGTGCGCGCCTCGAGGAACTCCGGAGAGGAGATGTCCACCGTGACGTTGAAGGGCTGGCTTCCGCTCGTGTCGGGGTCGGAGTCGGTCTTCGTCTCGTTGCCGGCGCGGTCCTTGGCGATCAGCTGCCACGAGTTGCGACCGACGTTCACGTCGCCAACGGTGAAGTCAAGGGCGTAGGTGGTGCCAGGAGCGCCGCGCTGCCGCCAGTCGTTGGTGCCCTCGGAGCTCTTGTCACTGCCGTTGAACTCCACCTGAATGTCGCGGGAACTGCCGTCCGAGTCCGCGAGAGGCTCGTTCGTGGTGAAGTTATCGTCGTCGCCGTTGACCGCACTGGGGTCGGTGTCTTGCGAGTCGACGAGCTCGCCGTCGTGCGCAAGGCCGGAGTCTCCGTCCGTCACGGCGAAGCGCACCTTGACGCCCTGGTTGTTCACGTTCCTGTTGTGCTCGGGGGAGATCTCGGAGAACTCCGGGCCTTCGCCGTCGACCGTGAGCGTGACGCTGCCGCGCACGCCCGCAACCGTGATGGTGAGGGTGTCGCCGTGCCGCGCCGGAACCCGGCCGAAAACTGCAGCAACGGGGGCCGGGTCAATGACTGGGGTGGCGGTGGAGTCACCGACCGTGGTGCTGGCGCAGGTGCCGGTCCGGCTCTCGGTGCCAGCGCCGACGACCTCAAAGACGGCCGACTGCTCTGCAGTGTCCGAGGTGCCGGTGTCAGCGTCGCCGACGCTCAGGTAGACCGTGTAAGAGCGGTTGGTGCGGCTGTTCCGCACCGTCGCCGTCGCGCCACAGTTGAAGTCCTGGGCGTCGGTAGCGCCGTCGATCGTGTTCTGAGGAGGATTCACGGCAGGGGTCGCGCCTGTGTCCTGGGGGAACTCGGCCGATATCCGCACCCGGTTGTACGCGCCGCCCGTCCGCTCGCCACTGGTCTCATCGTACGTAGCGGAGTTCGAGACGTAGAGGACGCTGTTGAAGTACGAGTCCGCGATGCTCTCGTCTACGGCTGTCGTACCGGTGTCGTCGTCTGTGTTGTTCAGCACGTCGACCCTGAGGTCGTCGCCGCCGGAGAGCGTGCCGCGCGTGTCGTTGTAGGACTGTGCGAGTCCCGGGAGAACGATGAGCAGCGAGAGCGCCACTGCCATCAATGTCGCTATGAGCGGAATCTTGGTGAATCTCACTTCTACCCCCCTTATGGAGCTGTAGTCTTGGGCTTGGCGCTCTCTCCGAGAGCAGGGTGGTCCGTTATT